>JBNJIL010000004.1:0-212832 GCA_051749325.1 Pseudomonadota bacterium
CCTGCTGGGGTCAAGGGTTTTCTTCCAGCTTCAAGCTTAAGGCTTACAGCTCCCGGCGCAGCCGGGGAGGTTTTATTCAAGCTTCCAGCTTATAGCTTCAAGCTCCCGGCGCAGCCGGGGAGGTTTTCTTCCAGCTTCAAGCGTATGGCTTACAGCTCCGGGCGTAGCCCGGGGTCAGTCACCGGTGGCGATGGGCCGGTCAGGATCGCGAATCCACTCGCTCCAGGAGCCAGCGAAGAGCCTTGGCAGTGGCCGGCCGGCGACGGCATAAGCAAGGATGTTGTGGCAGGCGGTGACCCCGGAGCCGCAGTAGGCAATCGGCGACTCGCCCTCGGGCAACTCGCTGGCCAGCGCCCCGGTGGACTTGAAGTGGCCGTCACCGGTGAGGTTGTCGGCACTGGGCCGACACACGGCACCGGGGATGTGGCCCGCCACCGGATCGATGGGCTCCACCTCGCCCCGGAAGCGCTCCCTGGCGCGGGCGTCGATGAGGGTCGCGGAGCCCGCCAGCAGCTCCTCGGCCGAGACGTGGCTCTCGTCATGGTAGGTTGGCTGCCAGTCGGAGCCAGCCGGCATGGCCTCGGGGGCGCCATCCTCGAGCAGTTGGCCGCCAGCCGCCAGCCAGGCCTCGATGCCACCGTCGAGGACACGCACATCGGGATGGCCCGCCCAGCAGGCGAGCATCCACCAGGCCCGTGCGGCGGCGAGCTGGCCCCCCCTGTCGTCGTAGACCACCACCGGCTGTCCCGGCGCGATGCCCAGGCGCTGGACCACCCGGGTGAAGACGGCATGTGTCGGCAGCGGGTGCCGACCGCTCTCCCCCGGTGGGCCCGCCAGGTCACGATCCAGGTCCAGGTGGTCGCTGCCCGGCAGGTGGGCGTCCGACCATAGCTGGCGACCCGCATCCGGTTCACCCAGCCGGGCACGACAGTCCAGGACTCGGGGCGGGTTCGCGCCCTCGAGTGCCTCAGCCAGCGCGCTGGCCGCGATCAGCGGGGTTTTCATGCGTTGACGTCCTCCAGCAGTTCGATGGGGGCCTGGCGAGCGATGAGCCGCCGCCGGCCGGCGTGTTGAAAGTTCACCTCGATGACCGGATTGTCCGGGTCGCCTTCCACCACCCGGATTCGGCCCTCGCCGAACACGGTGTGTCGAAGGCGCTGGCCGACCTGGAAAGCCTCGGCCCGAGTCTCGACGGGGCCGACTCGATCGTCCGGACGCGCCGCCATCACTGGCAGTGCCTGTCCCAGCGCGGCCAGGTAGCGCCGCACAAGGTCGGGGTCGGAGACGGCCAGAGGACCTTTCGCCTCGCCCGCCGTCGCCTGCTCGAGCCGGCGAGCCACCTGCTGGCCATCCTCCCAGGCGGTCTCGGCGATGAACCGGCTGGGGCGATGCTCACCGCCGTCGTGGAGCAGCACAAGGCGCTCCCGCGCCCGGGTGATGGCCACATAGAAGAGTCGCCGCTCCTCCTCCAGACGCCCCGGCGTCAGGGGATTGTCACGCGTGTAATGGGGAAAGTCCTCCTCGTTGACGCCCGCCAGCAGGACCAGCGGCCACTCCAGGCCCTTGGCGCCATGCACCGTGCTGATCAGCACGCCATCAACACGGTTCTCCACCGGCCGGGAGAGCAGCTCGATGAAGGCCTGGGTGTCGTTGCCCAGTTCACCGGCCTGTTCAATCAGGACGTCGAGCAGGCGCACGTCCTCGTCTCCCTTGTCCCGCCGAGCGGCAGCACGCTTGAGCACCTTCTCGGCCTCCACGGCCTCGACCACATGCTCCAGCAGCCGTGCGGGGGGCCAAGCCGATCGGCTAGGCAGCTCGCGGAGCAGCGCCCAGCGCTTCTTGAGGGTGCGTCGCTGGTGGGGCCTGAGCCCCTCCAGCAGCGGGTCATGACGCGCCGGCCAGTGCTGGGTCTCGGCCAGCCGGTTGGCCAGGGCGAGGATCCGTTCCCGGGCCACGAAGGGGGTGGGCTGCGCCAGCAGCATCGCCAGATGCCCCGGATCCTGGAGCCGGCGGGGCTCGACGGCGAGGCGCAGGTAGCCCGCCAGGGCCTCGACCAGCGGCAGGCGAAAGACGAAACGATCCTCCCGAGCGAGGCGAAAGGGGATCCCTGCGCGGAGCAGTGCCAGCTGCAGCGGCACCGACAGTGCCCAGCTGCGCACCAGCAGGCAGGCCTCGTCCAGCCCGCGGCCCCCATGATGCCAGCCATCGAGCTCGGCCAGCAGCCCCTGGCTGCCCTGCCCCACGGCCAGGCCGGTGGCGGGATTGCCCGGCGCGGCCAGGCAGAGCTGGTCGGGACGCCGCCGGTTGGCGGCGATGGCGTGATTGGCGGCGAGGGCCAGCGCATGACCGTGCCGGAAGGTGGTCGAGAGCGGGTAGTCGCAGGCCGCCCCGAAGGTGGCGGTGAAGTTTTCCAGCATGGTATCGGGATGGGCGCCACGCCACTCGTAGATGCACTGGTTGGCATCGCCTACCGCCATCACCTCGGCATCGCGACCGGCGAGCAGCGCCAGCAGCCGCTGCTGGGCGGTGTTGATGTCCTGGTACTCGTCGATGACCACATGGTCGAGGAAGCCCTGGACCCGGCCGCGCAGACCGTCATCCGCCTCCAGGACCCGCAGCGGCCGATAGATCAGGTCGGCGAAGGTCATCAGTCCCTGGTCGGCCAGCAGGCGCTCGGCATGCTCGAAGGCGGCCACGAAATGGCCCGTCTCCTCGCCGAAGTCGGCCCGGCGATGAAGCTCGGCAGGCGAGGCCATCTCGGCCTTCACCAGCCCGCAGAAATGGGCCAGCGCCTCGAGGCGCTCGGCTTCCAGGGCCGTCTCGTGCGCCTCGGGCGCCTCGCCCAGCGCGGCCAACGTGGCCTGGCGCAGCAGCCGTTCGACCTGCCAGTCGGCGGTGAGCAGCCGACGCGGCGCCAGTGCCCCCCAGCGGGTCAGGCTCGCCGTCAGCCGATGGCCGAGGGAGTGGAAGGTGCGCACGTCGGGCAATGCCTGACCGGCCGGCGCCATCTCGGCCAGGCGGGCCTGGAAGTCTTCCCGGGCCGAGCGATTGAACATCAGCACCAGGATCCGCGTCGGCGGCACGCCCTGCGCGAGCAGGTGCAGCACCCGGGCGACCATGGTCGTGGTCTTGCCGGCGCCGGCCACGGCCGCGACCCGGGCGTGTCCCCGGCCGTGGGCGACCACGGCACGCTGCTCGGGCGTCAGCTGACGGATCAGCGACATGGCGCCTCGCCATCAGCTGACGCAGCGGCTTCGAGCCGTCCCAGAGGCTGCCAGGTGCCCCGGCTGGTCAGGCCCAGCTCGAGGTCGCCTCCGCCCAGCTCCCGGGTCTCGGCCTGCTCCACCAGTCGGTAGTAGACGTTGCGACCCAGCCGTGCGGCGAGCCCGAAGCGCACCGCGACCTCCGGTATCGTGGCGCCGTCCGGCGTCTCGCTGAGCACCAGCCGGTGCGCCTCGTCGAGGGCCAGGCGGTCGCCGACGTTGGTGGTCAGCCACCAGCAACCCGTCTCGTCACGCTCGGCATCGACCACCAGGAAGGGGCGGTCCTCGACGCGGATACGCTGCCGTTCGGCGGGCGTCACCAGGACATAGTCGCCGTCGGGTTCACGGCGCAGGATGGTCGAGAGCAGGCGCACCAGTCGCGGACGGGCGATGGGCGTGCCCGCATGGATCCAGCGCCCGTCGGCAACGATGGTGAGGTCCATGTCGGCGAGGTGGTCGGGATGCCAGCGATCCACGGGCGGAATCTCGCCCTCGGGATCGATCTGGGCCAGCAGCGGATCGAGTTGCATGGTATGCCCTCCCCCGGGCCGCGGACGACAGGATATTGACGATAGCCTAGACCAGTCCGGCAGAGCGCAGCGCCTCGCGCACTTCTGCCGGCGCCTCGGGCGCCGCGGCGCGAAACAGCCGGTAGAAGTTGGCCGTGGTCTGCGCGGCCACCTCCGCGACGCTGATGCCGCGTGCATCGGCGATGCACTCGGCGACCTCGACCACCCAGGCCGGCTCGTTGGGCTTGCCACGATGCGGCACCGGGGCCAGGTAGGGGCTGTCGGTCTCGATCAGCAGACGGTCCAGCGGCAGGCGTCGTGCCAGCTCGCGCAGCGATTCGGCGTTGCGGAAGGTGACGATGCCGGACAGCGATATATAGAAGCCGTGCCGCACCGCTTCGCGGGCCATGTCCAGGTCCTCGGTGAAGCAGTGCAGTACCCCGCCCACCGCCGGATCGGCATGTTCGCGGATCAGGGCCAGGGTGTCCTCGCGGGCGTCCCGGGTATGGATGATGACCGGTAGCTCCAGTTCACTGGCAGCCACCAGCTGGCGGCGGAATCGCTCGAGCTGCACCTCCCGGGAGGGCACGCTCTCCGGTGTCTTGTCGAGGTAATGGTAGTCCAGCCCACACTCCCCGATGGCCACGGCAGAGAAGCGGTCGGCCGCCTCCTTGATCGCCGTGACGCTCGGCTCCTCGGCGACGCTGTGCAGCGGATGGACACCGGCGGAGATCACGACATCATCATGAGTTCGTGCAATCTCGGCCAGGTCCGGCAGGTCCTCGAGGGTCACGGCAATGGCCAGGAACTGGCGGACCTCGCGGGCCCGGGCGGCATCGAGGGCTGCGGCAAGGTCGCCGTCATGGGTACGCGGGTCGAGACGGTCGAGATGGCAGTGGGAGTCGACAAACATTCAGAACACAACCGATGTAAAAGGGTGGACATTGTAGGCTCGGCGCTCTCAGAGCGTATAGGTCGGGGCACCCTTGTCGAGGTGACCGGCCAGCAGCGTCTCGATGCGATCCCGCACAGCCTGATCCTGGGCACTGAAGTGAATGCCGATACCCGGAACCCGCCGACCGGCAACGCCCTCCGGCGACACCCAGACCACCTGGCCGGTGACCGGGACCCGCTCGGCATCCCCGGGCAGCATGAGCAGGAGAAAGACCTCCTGGCCCAGCTCGTAGCGCTCGCGGGTGGGCACGAAGATACCGCCGCGCTCCAGCACCGGCATGTAGGCCGAGAGCAGGGTCGGGACGTCCTGGATCGTCAGGGAGAGTGCTTTCTGTGCGGCCATGGAGCCTCCTCGGTCAAGAGCACGACGGGTCAAGAGCGCAACAGCGTGGACCAGCGGACCAGCCAGGCTTCCAGAGCCAGCTGTGGATTGGGATTGCCCCCTTCGGCGAGCAGGCGACGCTGTTCCCGGGCGTAGTCCAGCAGGCGAAACCAGTCACGTACCCGGGCATTCTTGACCGCCTGACGATAGAGAACCAGCAGATCGGGATTGCGCAGTTCGCCGGAATCGCCCGAGAGCCCCAGACGGATCAGGTCCTCGAGCCAGGCAATACCGTACCACAGGATGGCATCGATGGACTGACGCTCCAGGCGGGCTGCCTCGGCTACCGGCTCGGCCCCCCTGACCAGCGCTTCGAAGGTATCAACGAGCTGCTGACGCAGCGCGCGGGCGTCGGGCGCGGCGAGCTCCAGCGCCCGCAGGGGCAGGCCGCCCGCAGCGCGAAACCAGAAGTGCGCCTCCTCCTCGCCCTCCAGCCGCGAGGCCAACCAGCTCCGACAGTCGGCCTCCATCGGCACGGGCAGGCTCCAGTGTTGGCAGCGCGAGCGAATGGTGGGCAGCAGCCGCGAGGGCATGTCCGAGAGCAGCACGAACAGCGTCCGGCCACCGGGCTCCTCGAGGCTCTTGAGCAGCGCATTGGACGCCGCGACGTTCATGGCCTCGGCGGGCGAGATCACGATCACGCGATAGCCACCCTGCTGAGCCGTCTGTGCGACGAAGGCATTGACCTCGCGCACCGGGCCGATACGAATCTGCCGCTTGCCCTCCTCCGGGACCACGCGCAGCAGGTCCGGGTGGTATCCCGAGGCCAGCATGTGACAGGCGTGGCAGCGGCCGCAGGCGAGCTGGCCCGGAGAGGCACAGAGGGTGCGTGCCACCAGCGCCTCGGCCAGGGAGTGCTTGCCGATGCCATGGGCACCGGAGATCAGCAGCGCATGGGGCAGTCGCCCCCCCTCGGCCAGATGCACCAGTTCCTGCCAGCGCGACTGCAGCCAGGGAAAGGGACGGGGAACCTCGACCTCGCTCATGACCAGGCCACCAGGCGCTCGTCGAGCCGCGCCAGCAGCTCGGCCTGTACCTTGGCCAGGCTGGCACCGGCGTCGATCACCACCATGCGCTCGGGCGCTGCCTCAGCACGCGCCAGGTAAGCCCTTCGCACCGCGTCGAAGAAGGCGTCGCGTTCCCGCTCGAAGCGGTCGCGTTCGCCGCCCTGTCCCAGGAGGCGCCCGTCAAGCCGCTGCTGCGCCTCGACCCTGGGCATATCCAGCAACAGCGTCAGGTCGGGCGCAAGCCCCCGCTGGACGAAGGCCTCGAGCTCGGCGATGCGCGCCACCTCGATGCCACGCCCGCCCCCCTGGTAGGCATAGGTGGCATCGGTGAAGCGGTCGCAGACCACCCAGGCGCCGCGCTCGAGCGCCGGGCGGATTACCCTGGCCAAGTGCTGGGCGCGGGCGGCGAACACCAGCAGCAGCTCGGCATCCGGGTCGAGAGGGTCTTCCTCGGCCGGATCGAGCAGCAGGCGGCGCATCGCCTCGGCGCGTGGCGTGCCGCCGGGCTCGCGGGTCGCGACCACTTCGTGCCCACGCGCGCGCAGGTGGTCGACCACCAGCGCCAGGTTGGTGGACTTGCCCACACCTTCTCCCCCTTCCAGGGTGATCAAGCGCCCTTTTCCTTGATGGCCATTCCGCTCGAGGCGTTCCCGGCGACAGGCGCCGGCGTTACTCGCTGGCCAACCGGGGTCGTTATTGCACATGCCTGCTCCAGTCAGCGATTGCGGATATACCTGTTTACCGCATTGTTATGTTCGCGCAGGGTACGCGAGAAATGGTGGGTGCCATCACCCTTGGCGACGAAGTAGAGCGTCTCGCCCTCTTCCGGCTGCACCGCCGCCTCCAGAGAGGCCCGCCCTGGCAGGGCGATCGGCGTGGGCGGCATGCCCTCGATCACGTAGGTGTTGTAAGGCGTGGCCTCGCGCAGGTCGGCCCGGGTGATATTGCCCTCGTAACGTTCCCCCATGCCGTAGATCACGGTGGGATCGGTCTGCAGCCGCATGCCCTGCTCCAGGCGCCGCTTGAACACCCCGGCGATCTCGGACCGCTCCTCGGGGGCGCCGGTCTCGCGCTCGATCAGCGAGGCCATGATCAAGGCCTCATAGGGGCTTTCCAGGGGCAGGTCGTCGTCGCGCCTGTCCCAGACCTCGTCGAGGGTGGTCTCCATGCGCTCCAGGGCCTGGCGCAGTATGTCCAGGTCGCTGAGACCCTTGTGATAATGGTAGGTTTCCGGGAAGAACCAGCCCTCGGGGTGTCGTCCCTCGCGGCCGAGCCGCGCCATCACCTCCGCATCGGAGAGCCCCTCGGTCTGATGCTCGAGCTTCGGTGCGGCATCCAGCAGCTCGCGCATCTGGCGGAAGGTCCAGCCCTCGGGAATGGTCAGCGGGTAGGTCACCACGTCGTCGCTGCCCAGCAGGGCGAGCAGCTCGCGTCCGCTCATGCCGGGCTCTAGGCGGTACTCCCCGGGGCGCAAGCGTGGCAGCGCCTCGGGTTCCAGGCGGGCGAGCAGCCGGTAGGCCCACTCGTCGGCGAGGACCCCCTGCTCGGCCAGCTCGCTCACCACCCGGTGGTAACCGGCGCCCTCGGGTACCTCGTAGAGAGTCGGCTCGTCGAGGGCAACGGGCGCCTCAAGTCGCGACTGCCAATAGCGATGCCCGGCGAACGCCGCCAGGGCCGCCAGGATGATCAGGACCAGCAAGATCTTCAGCACACGCCCCATCTGGGTCGTCCTCGTTCAATCGTCAAACCGTGTCGGATAGCCCAGTGCCTCATGGGCCACTGCCTGCAAGCGGCGATGCTCCGCGCCGATGGACCAGCGATGCAGGACTGCTCCCCCGGCACCGTCCAGTCTTGCCATCGGCCAGAGTCCCTGCACCGAATTGCCGAGCCAGACCGCCTCGGCACTGGCCAGCACCCCGGGAAAGGCATCGACCTCAACGATGGGAAGGCGCTCGAGCAGTACCTCGCGAAGCGTACCGGCGACGCCACAGCGATCCAGGCGCGGCGTCTCGAGCCGCCCCTCGCGCTGCCAGAAGAGGTTCATGCAGGTCGCCTCCACCAGCCGCTCCTCGCTGTCGCAGAGCAGCCCCTCGGCAATATCGGCTCCCGACCACTCGTTCCGTGCCAGGACGTTCTCCAGGCGATTGAGATGCTTCACCCCGGCGAGTGCCGGCTGAATTCCGAGCCGCAGGCGACAGTGGCGCACGCGCACGCCGTGATTCCAGCGAATCTCGTCCGGTGCGAAGGGCGACAGCCACCAGCGTAGCCGCGGAGCAGCTGCCGCGGGACTGGCATAGCCACGCCCACCGCTGCCGCGGGTGAGAATCAGCTTGAGAACGGCGAGCCCCGGGCCGGCGTCGGCCAAGGGGCGCTCCAGTTCATCCCGGGAAGGCCGGGGAATCCCGAGTGCCTGACAACCGCGGGCCAGGCGGGCGAGGTGGGCTTCCCATAGCCGCGGCACGGCATCACGTACCAGAACGGTCTCGAAGAGACCATCGCCGTAGGCGACGCCGCGATCATCCAGCGGCCAGCCCTCTGACCAGGCGCCTGCCATTGCCGCCGTCTCCGGTCCGGGGGTCACACCCGGGAGAAGACCAGCGTGCCGTTGGTGCCGCCGAAGCCGAAGGAGTTCGACAGGCTGACGTCGATCTTCATGTCGCGTGCGGTATGGGGCACGTAGTCGAGATTGCAGCCTTCCTGGGGATTGTCCAGGTTGATGGTCGGCGGCGCCACCTGGTCACGGATGGCCAGCACGCTGAATACCGCCTCGACCGCCCCGGCGGCCCCCAGCAGGTGGCCGATCATCGACTTGGTGGAGCTGACCGCCACTCTCTTCGCCGCCTCCCCCATCACCTCTTCGACGGCACGGCTCTCGGCCAGGTCGCCATGAGCCGTCGAGGTACCGTGGGCATTGATGTAGTCGACGGCCGCGGGGTCGATGCCGGCATCATGGATGGCATTGCGCATCGAGCGGGCGGCGCCGTGGCCATCCTCCGGCGGCGCGGTCATGTGGTAGGCATCGTCGCTCATCCCGAAGCCGGAAAGCTCGGCGTAGATGGTCGCCCCGCGGGCCTTTGCCTGCTCGTACTCCTCCAGGACAACCACGCCGGCACCGTCGGAGAGCACGAAGCCGTCGCGGTCCCGATCCCAGGGGCGACTCGCCGCGGCCGGGTCGTCGTTGCGGGTAGAGAGTGCCCGGGCCGCCGAGAATCCCCCTAGGCCCAGCGGCGTGGTGGCCATCTCCGCGCCCCCGCAGACCATGACGTCGGCATCGCCGTAGGCGATGGTGCGAGCGCTGTAGCCGATGTTGTGAGTCCCTGTGGTACAGGCGGTGGTGATGGCGATGTTGGGCCCGCGGAAGCCGTGCTGGATGGCCAGATTGCCGGAGATCATGTTGATGATCGAGCCCGGCACGAAGAAGGGGGATATCCGTCGAGCGCCGCCCTTGAGCAGGGCACTATGGTTCTGCTCGATCATCGGCAGGCCGCCGATCCCTGAGCCGATAGCCACGCCGATGCGATCGGCATTGCCGTCGTGACACTCGATCCCCGCATCCTCGACCGCCTGGGCCCCCGCCGCCATTCCGTACTGGATAAAGAGGTCCATCTTGCGGGCCTCCTTGGGATTGAGGTACGGGCTGATGTCGAAGCCCTTCACCGACCCGCCGAAACGCGTGTTGAAGGCGCTGACATCGAAGTTTTCGATGGGCGCAACACCGCTCTTGCCGGCCAGGATGCTGGCCCAGCTCTCCTCCACGCTGTTACCCACCGGCGTGACCAGACCGAGGCCAGTCACCACAACCCTTCTACGAGCCATCAGCTTTCCTCCAGACAACCTTGTTGACACGACTCCTCGAAGGAGTCGCCATTGCGCGCATTATACCTGAGTCTTCCCGACCTGTGCGGGCTCGACAAGTTCCCGTGGCACATAGCACGAGAGCCGCCCTGCCTCGGCAGGACGGCTCTCCACGGGGTCTCGGCCCCGGACGCATCAGCAAGCGGTATCGACTGCCACCTTACTGGTGGGCGTTGACGTAGTCGATGGCCTCCTGAACGGTCGTGATCTTCTCGGCTTCCTCGTCGGGAATCTCGGTGTCGAACTCTTCTTCGAGCGCCATCACCAGCTCGACGGTATCCAGGGAATCGGCGCCGAGATCTTCGGTGAAGGAAGAGGAGTTCTGGATGTCTTCTTCCTTGACGTTCAGACGCTCGGCCACAACCTTCTTCACGCGCTCTTCGATGGTGCTCATTATGACGTACTCCAGTCGTTCACATTGGCCGTTCGGAGAACCAGCCGTTAAAGATCCATGTCCGCTAGCCGGAAGCTGCGGGGTAGTTTATAGACGCCCCCGGGTCGGCGCAACCGCCTCCCCCGGGAGGCTTCAACGCATGTTCATGCCGCCGTTGACATGCAGGGTCTCCCCGGTGATATAGCCCGCCGCATCCCCGGTCAGAAAGCCCACCGCAGCGGCAACCTCGTCAGGGTTGCCGAGTCGCGCCAGCGGAATCTGGCCCAGCAGCGCCTTGTGCTGCTCCTCCGGCAGGGACTCGGTCATGTCAGTGGCAATAAAGCCCGGCGCCACCGCATTGACGGTGATGGCTCGCGAGGCGACCTCGCGGGCCAGCGCCCGGGTAAACCCTTCCATGCCCGCCTTGGCGGCAGCATAGTTGGTCTGCCCGAGATTGCCCATCGTGGCCACCACCGAACTGACCGAAACGATGCGACCGAAGCGGGCGCGCGTCATGCCACGCAGACAGGCCTTGCTGACACGGTAGACCGACTTGAGGTTGGTATCGATCACCGAGTCCCACTCATCCTCCTTCATGCGCATCAATAGATTATCGCGGGTGATGCCGGCATTGTTGACCAGGATGGTCGGGGCATCAAATGCCTCGGTGACCGACTTGATCAGGGCATCGACGCTGGACTGATCGGTGACATCCAGCAGGCGACCGGCCCCCTCGATCCCTGCCTGTGCAAGATCAGCATCGATGCGTTCGGCACCGGCTTCCGACGTGGCCGTACCGATCACGATACGCCCCTGGCGCCCAAGCTCGTGGGCAATGGCACGGCCGATGCCGCGACTGGCCCCGGTGATCAGGGCGACTCTTCGCTCGATTGTCATGGTCTCTTCCGTCTAGCTCCGGGAGATGGGTCAGCCAGTGGCCGACGGTGACTGGCCGACGGCACTTCTGGCCAGCTCGAGGGCAGCAGAGAGGCTATCCGGATCGTTGACCGCCAGTCCCTTGCTGCCCCGGGCGATTCGCTTGCTGAGCCCGGTGAGCACCTTGCCCGGCCCGCACTCGATGAAGACCTCGGCACCCCGGGCACTCATCGCCTCGATGCAGGAGGTCCAGCGCACCGGCTGATAGAGCTGCTCGATCAGCCGGGTACGCAGGGTCTCCACGTCGGCATGAGCCTGGGCATCGACATTCTGGAACACCGTGTAGCGAGGCGACCGCAGCTCCACTTCCTCCATGGCCGCTGCCAGACGCTCGGCAGCCGGGCGCATCAGTTCACAATGGGACGGTACCGAGACCGGCAGCGGCATCGCGCGCTTGGCACCAGCCTCCTGACAGGCGGCAATGGCCCGCTCCACGGCGGGCTTGCTTCCGGCGATCACCACCTGGCCCGGGGCATTGTAGTTGACCGCCGCGACCACGTCGCCGTCGGCAGCACGGGCACAGGCCTGCTCCACCACTTCGTCATCGAGGCCGAGAATCGCCGCCATGGCACCCTCGCCGGCGGGAACGGCCGCCTGCATCGCCTCGCCGCGCAACTTCACCAGCCGTACACCCTGACCGAACGGCAGGGCCCCCGCGCACACCAGGGCGCTGTACTCCCCCAGGCTGTGCCCGGCCATGGCGCCGGGGCGTGGCCCCTCGAGTTCCTGCCAGACGCGCCAGACCGCCACGCTGGCCGTGAGCAATGCCGGCTGGGTACAGGCAGTGGCATTGAGCGCATCCGACGGCCCTTCCTGCACTACCTGCCAGAGGTCGTAGCCTAGGGCGTCGGCGGCCTCCTCGAAGGTCGTACGCACCACGCTATAGCGCTCTGCCAGCTCACGCAGCATGCCGATCTGCTGGGAGCCCTGCCCGGGAAAGATGAGGGCAAGGGGTTGGGTCATGTCGATCACCTTTGCGCTTGTTGACTGTCGTCATTGCCGGTAACGCCCGGCATAACCGGCCCATCGGGCCTGGATCCGCTCTCGGCTCGACCGCTGGCGGCCGAATCGACAGGGGACCGGCGGTGATTCAGCTCGGCGGCGAGCCGCCCCGGCAGATCACGCATCACTTCACTCCCTGCCCGCTGCACCGCATAGCGGAAACCCGTGGCATCAGCACTGCCGTGACTCTTGATCACGATGCCGTCCAGCCCCAGCAGGCTGGCGCCATTGTAGCGAACCGGATCGAGCTCGCCCTTGAGGCGCCGCAGCGCGGGACGTGCCAGCAAGCCGACCAACCGGCCGCTCCAGCAGGCCTCGAAGGTCGCTTGCACTCGCTCGACCAGCATCCGTGCCATCCCCTCGCTGGCCTTGAGCACGGCATTGCCGACGAAACCGTCGCAGACCACCACATCGGCGTCACCGCTGAAGATTCCGTCGCCTTCCACATAGCCAAGGTAGGCGATATCGGGATGCCGGCGCAGCAGGGCATCGGCATCGCGGACGCTGCGTGTCCCCTTGGTGCCTTCCACACCGACATTGAGCAGCGCCACGCGCGGCGCCGGCAGGCCATCCACATGGCGGGCCATGACCTCTCCCATCAGGGCGAAGTCGACCAGCTGCTCGGCACTGGCCTCGACGTTGGCGCCAAGATCAAGCAGATAGCAACGCCCCTGGTCACGGGTAGGGATGGCGGTGCTGATGGCCGGCCGGGGAATCCCCGCTACCGTCCCCAGGGCGCGCCTGGCCAGCGCCATCAGGGCACCGGTATTGCCTGCGCTGACGCCGGCCATGGCGTCGTCACCGGCTACACAGTCGAGCATCCTGGCCATGCTGGTAGCGCCCCCGTGTCGCAACGCTTCGCTGGGTCGCTGGGACTGCTGCACGACCGCCGGCGCATCACTGACCCTTAGACGCGACGCCGCCGCGGCGAGCTGCCGCGGCAGGCAAGCTATCTCGTCTTCGAGCAGGCCGGCAGGGCCGAACAGCCACAGCTCAAGCTCAGGATCAGCCATGGCAGCGGATGCAGCCCCCATGACAGCGGGACGGGGACCGAGATCCCCGCCCATGGCATCGATGGCAATCCGCACGTCAACGGCCAGCCACTACCACCCGGAACTCCGTCGCGTCAGACGTCGACGACCTTGCGACCACGGTAGAAGCCATCCGCGGAGACGTGGTGGCGCAGGTGGGTGGTACCGGTTTCCTTGTCCTGGGACAGGGTCGGCGCGGTGAGGGCATCGTGGCTGCGGCGCATGCCACGCTTGGAACGAGTCTTGCGGGTCTTTTGAACTGCCATGGGTTATCACTCCAGAGTGAAACGAGGGTGTATCAGGGTTTGCCCTTGATCTGCCTCAGCACATCGAAAGGGCTCGTCGGAGAGGTGTCCGACGCCTCGGCCGCCTCTCCGGTACTCAGCTGGTCGCGCGAGACCGAGCACTCGGCCTCGTCGTGGTAAACCACCTGGGGGAGGCTGAGGATGAGCTCATCCTCCACCACCGCCAGCAGATTCAGCTGTTCGTTTTCCACCAGCACCGGCTCATGGGTGCTCGGCAGTTCCGAGGCCAGAGCGTCACTGGTGACCATCCCCAGTCGGAAATCGCTCTCGACCTGCTGTGACATGGGCTCGAGACAGCGCCGGCAAGGCAACAGCAGGTCGGCTTTCAGGTGGCCACGAATCTCCCGTCGCCCCTGAGTGTCAATGGCGAAGTCCAGCCAAACCTGAACGTCGCCGGACTGGGCACCGACTTCCTCGGCGAGCCGCGCCATGTCGGCGAGTGCCACCAGGCCTTCCAGGTGTTCGGCACGGGCCACGAGCTTGTAAGGCTCGACCCTGCCGGGGAGTCTTGAGGTCAACATAGGCGCGCAATGATAGGCACTCCCCCTGCCCCTGTCAAAGCAGCCATCGTCTCGGGTTACCATGTGGGATACGTCGCAATCGGCCGTGCCGATTCGGCGCTGACAGCGACCCTACCTGGAGAATCCTCATGCCCCACCTGGTCCTCGCCTCGAGCTCACCCTGGCGACGTCAGCTGCTCGACCGCCTGGCGATCCCTTACACCTGGGCGAGCCCCGATATCGACGAGTCGCAACGCCCCGGCGAGAACCCCGAGGCCCTGGTCCACCGCCTCGCGCTGAGCAAGGCCGAGCGGCTGGCCGAACGCTTTCCCGCCCACCTGATCGTGGGCTCGGACCAGGTGGCGCTCTTCGACGGCGAGATTCTCGGCAAGCCCGGTGACGCAGCCACCGCCCGCGCCAACCTGGCTCGCTTCTCCGGCCAGCACGTGCGCTTCCTTACCGGCCTGGCCCTGCTCGACACCGAACAGGGCCGCCACCGGGTCTGTCACGAGACCTATGACGTGCAGTTCCGCCAGCTCAGCGAGGAGGAGATCGCCCGCTACGTGGAAAGGGAAAGACCCCTGGACAGCGCCGGAAGCTTCCGCATGGAGGGGCTGGGCATTGCCCTGTTCGAGAAGCTCGAGGGTGATGACCCCAACACCCTGATCGGCCTGCCACTGATCCGGCTCTGCGAGATGCTGCGCAACGCCGGACTGGACCCGCTCGGCGAGCCGTAGGCTGGAAGCTGGAAGCTGGAAGCTGGAAGCTGGAAGCTGGAAGCTGGAAGCTGGAAGGCAGCATGTTGCCACCCAATCAGGTATCAAGCTTTTTCTTCAAGCTTCCAGCTTATGGCTTCCAGCTCTCGGCCCAGCTCCCGGCGCAACCGGGCTCTTCCCGCTTCCAGCCGCGAAGCGGCGCTCTTCCAGCTTCAAGCTAGTGAAGCTGGAAGCGCACCGGCGACTCGCCCCTCGGCAGGCCGAGCCACTCCATGGCCACCCGGCCGAACTGGCGGGAGATTCGCTCGAAGGGGTCGAGGCGCGGGGTGTAGTCGCGCAGCCGCGCCTCGCCGAGCCGAGAACGGGCCACGCCGTCGAGGCTGTCGAGGCCATCCACCAGCCCCAGCTCCAGAGCCTGCTCGCCACTCCAGACCAACCCGCTGAACAGACGCTCATCGTCGACGAGACGCTCGCCGCGGCCCTCGCGCACCGCTGCGATGAACTGCTCATGCGTGCTTTCGAGCACCTCCTGCCAGAAATCGCGCTGTTCCGGGGCGATCTCGGAGAAGGGGTCAAGGAACGCCTTGTTCTCGCCGGCCGTGAAGACGCGCCGCTCGACACCCAGGCGCCCGATGGCCTCCTCGAAGCCGAAACCGGCATGGATGACCCCGATCGAGCCCACCAGGCTGGCCGGGGCTGCGATGATCTCGTCGGCTGCCGCAGCAACGTAATAGGCGCCACTGGCCCCGATATCCTCGATCACCGCCAGCACCGGCTTGTCGCCCGACTCGCGCAGCCGCATCACCGCCTCGAAGATACGCTGGGACTGCACAGGGCTGCCCCCGGGGCTGTCGATATGCAGCACCACCGCTTCGACCTCAGCCACGCCCCAGGCCCGTTCCAGGCCTTCGATGATGCGTTCGGCATTCGCCGATGAGTCGCTGTCGATCACCCCCTTGACCTCGACGATCCCGAGGTGCGGCCGCGCAGGCGCCCCGGCACCCGGGGCGCCCAGGATGCCGTAGAGGGTGATCGAGAGCGAGACCAGGATCAGCAGCGCAAAGAAAAAGCGGAAGAACAGCTTCCAGCGCCGGGAACGGCGCTGCTCTGCCAGGACTCCGCCAACCCAGCGGTCCATCATCTCAAGCTGAGCCAGACGCTGGCGCTCGCGCAGCGTATCGGCATCCTCGGCGGGAGGCGGCGCGGCATCGCCCCGCTGCGCCTCGCGCTCATGACAGGCCTGCTCCGGGGTCAGCTCCGGCCCGCTGGTCCAGCGATCATCACGCTTGTCATCGTCACTCATGGTCGTCCTGTCCCTTGGTCAGCTAGCCGTACAGCCAGTCGAAGAGTTCGGGCACGGCCTCGGCAGTGAACACCGGCCGGCTGGCAGAAAGGCGGTCCGGGGCATGCACGCCCCAGGTCACTGCCACCCGATCCATGCCCAGCGCCCGGGCCATCTCGAGGTCGTACTCGGTATCGCCGATCATTACCGCCTCGCCGAGCTCGATATCGAGCTCGGCCAGCAGCTCCTCGAGCATGCGGGGGTGCGGCTTGGAGAACGTCTCGTCGGCGGTGCGGCTGGCATGAAACCAGCCACCGCTGCCGCTCTCGCGGAAGATGCGATCCAGCCCCCGGCGGCTCTTGCCGGTGGCCACGGCCAGTCGCTGATCCACCCGGCCCCTCAGCCGCGACAGACCGGCCTCGACCCCGGGGTAGAAGCACATGGGGCCGGTATCACCCTCGACGAAATGGAAGGCATAGCGCGCCCGTAGCAGCTCGGCGCGCTCGGCGTCGATGCCGGGGCAGAGGGAAGCGATGGCCTCGGGCAGTCCCAGGCCGATGATGTTGCGGACCGCCTGCGCCTCCAGCTCGCCCCAGCCCGCTTCCCGAGATGCCGCCTGCATGCTGGTGACGATCCGGCCGATGGAGTCCATCAGGGTGCCGTCCCAATCGAAGATGGCCAGTCGATAGCGCATGAAACCTCCCTGTCAGCGGGCGTAGCGGGCGCGATCAAGCACCGCGTCGAGATCACCCGGAAGCGGCGCCTTGATCTTCACCGGCCGGCCACTGCTGGGCTCCGGAAATGTCAGGGCCGCGGCATGCAGGAACAGGCGCGACAGACCCAGGCGGGCCGAGAGCCGCTGGCTCTCGCGGCTAGCGTACTTGTCATCACCGAGCAGGGGGTGGCCGGCATGGGCTGCATGCACGCGGATCTGGTGGGTCCGCCCGGTAACCGGCTCGGCCTCGACCAGGGTGGCCCTATCGAAGGTCTCGCGCACCGCAAAGCGCGTGCGCGACACCTTGCCGTCCGGCTCGACCCGCACACGCCGCTCGCCGTTGGGGAGCTCGTAGCGGTCGAGTCGGGCACTGACGAAGTCACGTCGTGCCGGCCACCGCCCGGCCACCAGCGCCAGGTACTGCTTGTCCATCTGGCGCTCCTTGAGCGAGGCATTCAGCGCCAGCAGGGCCGGGCGCGACTTGGCCAGCAGCAGGCAGCCCGAGGTATCGCGGTCCAGGCGATGCACCAGTTCGAGGAAATCGAGGTCCTCGCGCACCTGGCGCAACGCCTCGATCAGGCCGATCTTCACACCGCTGCCACCATGCACGGCGAGCCCCGAGGGCTTGTTGATCACCAGCCAGTCGCGCCCCTCCAGCAGGACGCTGCCGGCGAGCAGGTTGCGCAGATTATCACTGACCTCGCGGACCGCCTCACGGGGCGTGAGGCGCAACGGGGGAATACGCACCCTGTCACCCAGTGCCAGGCGCGTATCGGCCTTGACGCGTTTCTTGTTAACCCGTACCTCACCCTTGCGGACGATACGATAGATCAGCGCCCTGGGCGCCCCCTTCATGCGCGCCAACAGGAAGTTGTCGACCCGCTGGCCGACCTGGCCCTCGGTCACTTCCACCCACTGCACGTCGCGCCCTTCGGCCATGCCGCCACTCCACTCGAAACCTGCTGGAAAGGCGCATTCTACCGCAGTGCAGGCAATCCTGCGCCAATTGCTGGCGTCCCCCTTTACTGGTATATTCACGAATCGCTCCAATGGGTTGTCATGATCCTCCAGAGCGCCTGCACGGCAGACACGCAGGCCGGAGCGAAAAGATCAGGCCGCGACGATCCTCGCCAATCCGAGGTCCCGCCGCCGACAAGCAAGCGATACAACGCCACGCCCGGCTTCGGTCGCGCTCCCTGCAGCACGACCGAAGATCACGGGATACGTACAACAACGTGCCGGAGGCCGGCGTTGGCGAATCGATGAATGCCAGGTGTTGGCGGTGACCGCAGGGCCGGATGGGCGATGTCCCACCGAGACATGTCCTGCCTCCGCCACGTACTCAACATGATCATGCCGTGTCGGTTCCATCGTGCAAGGATGACCCGGGACGGCCGGGCGCACTACCGCATCCGCGACATGCGCTGAGCACAAGCACGCAGCAACCAGTGGTTCGCCTCCGTCATTGACCGCCGTCCGGTGCGTCCCTACTTGCGAGACGACATGAAACGGATGCTCATCAATGCGACCCAGCCTGAAGAGCTGCGGGTCGCACTGGTCGATGGACAACGCCTCTACGACCTGGACATCGAGTCCGGTGCCCGGGAACAGAAGAAAGCCAACATCTACCGCGGCAAGATCACCCGGGTGGAGCCCTCCCTCGAAGCGGCCTTCGTCGACTTCGGCGCCGACCGCCACGGCTTCCTGCCCCTGAAGGAAGTCTCTCGCGACTACTTCCTGAAGGAGCCCTCGGGCCGGCCCAGCATCAAGGAGGTGCTCAAGGAGGGCCAGGAAGTCATCGTGCAGGTGGACAAGGAGGAGCGCGGCAACAAGGGCGCGGCCCTGACCACCTTCATCAGCCTTGCCGGCCGCTTCCTGGTACTGATGCCCAACAACCCTCGCGCCGGGGGCATCTCCCGACGCATCGAGGGAGAAGAGCGCAGTCAGCTCAAGGAAGCCATGAGCGAGTTGACCGTACCCGACAGGATGGGGCTGATCGTGCGCACGGCCGGCATCGGCCGCTCCCCAGAAGAGCTTCAATGGGACCTTGACTACCTGGTGCAGGTCTGGGAGTCGATCACGGAGGAGGCCGGCAAGCATCCGGCGCCCTTCCTGATCTACCGTGAATCCAACGTCATCATCCGCGCAATGCGTGACTACCTGCGTCAGGACATCGGCGAGGTACTGATCGACAGCGAGCAGATTCATCAGGAGGCTCTGGCCTTCATCCGCCAGGTCATGCCCTCCTACCAGCAGAAGATCAAGCTCTACGTCGACGAGGTTCCGCTCTTCTCGCGCTTCCAGATCGAGTCCCAGATCGAGACCGCCTACGAGCGCGAGGTCAAGCTGCCGTCCGGCGGTTCCATCGTCATCGACCATACCGAGGCGCTGGTCTCCATCGACATCAACTCGGCGCGCGCCACCCGTGGCAGCGATATCGAGGAGACGGCGCTGCAGACCAACCAGGAGGCAGCGGACGAGATCGCCCGTCAACTGCGCCTGCGCGATATCGGCGGCCTGGTCGTGATCGACTTCATCGACATGAGCCCGGCGCGCAATCAGCGTGAAGTCGAGAACCGCATGCGCGATGCCCTCAAGCTCGATCGCGCCCGGGTACAGATCGGCCGCATCTCGCGCTTCGGCCTGATGGAGATGTCGCGCCAGCGTCTGCGCCCCTCGCTGGGCGAGACCAGCGGCGTGGTCTGCCCGCGCTGCGATGGCCAGGGTACCATCCGCGACGTGCGCTCCATCTCGCTCTCCATCATGCGCCTCATCGAAGAGGAGGCCATGAAGGAGCGCAGCGCCCAGATACGTGCCATCCTGCCGGTCCCGGTGGCCACCTACCTGCTCAACGAGAAGCGCGCCGTACTGGCCGAGATCGAACGGCGCCAGGGCGTACGCGTGGTGATGCTGCCCAACCCTGACATGGACACGCCCCACTACGACGTCCAGCGCCTGCGCGACGACCATGTGGACGAGGAAGGAACAGCGACCCTCTCCAGCTACGAACTCTCCACCGAGACGGAGGTGGGCAAGGAGCCGGAGGCCGCTTTCGGCAAGCCGGTCCAGCGCGCCGAAGCCGCCGTGAAGACGGTAATACACCATGAGCCGGCGCCCGCGTCCCTGCAGGAGGAGCCCCCTGCCCCGGCGCCGACCCGGTCAGCGGCCAAGACGCCGGCCACCCCGCCAGTCCCCGAGCCCCAGGCCGGCGTACTGGGCCGACTGGTCAAGGGCCTGGCCAAGCTGCTCGGCAGCGAGGAAGCGCCTGCCACCACCGAGCAGAAAGCGACCTCTCGCGCTGACGACCCCCGCGCTGAACAAGCCGCAGGAAGGTCCGGCCAACGCGATAGCACGCGCGGGGAACACACTGATCGCCAGCGCCGTGCGCGCAACGACGAACGTCGTGGTTCGTCACGCGCGGACAGCGAGCGTGGCGACGACAAACCTGCCGGCAATGACACCCGCGGCAATCGTGGCGGTCGAGGCCGCGGTGGCCGTACGGACGAGAACCGTCAGACACGTCAGCAGGAGACAGCGAAGTCACGTGACGAAAAGCCCCGTGACGACCGGTCGCGCGGTCAGAAGTCCCGCGATGACGCACGCCGACAGAAAGGGAGCGACAAGGCAGGTGATAAGCCGGCCGATAAGTCGACTGACAAGCGTGGCGATAAACCGACCGACAAGCGTAGCGACAAGCCAGCCGACAAGCGTGACCAGAAACCGGCTGCCGCTGCCGAGCCCCCCGTGGATGACGGCAAGCCCAAGCGCACCCGCAACAATCCGCGCAAGCGCAGCCGGCAACATGCCATCAACCCGAAGGCTGCGGCGGAGCAGCAGCGGCTGCTCGCCGAGGCGGCCGAAACCGGCCCCGACACCGAGGCGACCCAGGGTGAGCCCCAGCACGCCAAGGTAAAAGCCGACGCACAGCCGGCCGAAGCCCCCGTCCAGGCAACGGCCGATCCGGAAGCGGCCAAGCAGCCAAGCGGCCAGGCCGCCAAGGCCGAAGCCCAGGCGGATACACCCGAAGCGGAGAAGAAGCCCGCCGAGGCGCCGCAGCCTGGGCAGACGCCGGCCGAGCCGGAAGCGGCCAAGCAGCCAAGCGACCGGACCGCCAAGGCCAAACCCGAGCCGAAGGCGGAGAAGAAGGCCGCCGTGACGCCTGCTGAAGCCAAGGCCGAGTCGGAAGCGGCCAAGCAGCCAAGCGGCCAGGCCGCCAAGGCCGAACCCCAGGCGGATGCACCCAAGGCGGAGCAGAAAGCGGCCGAGAAGCCGGCTGAGAACGCTGCCGAAGCGAAGGCCGAGTCGGAAGCGGCCAAGCAGCCAAGCGACCAGGCCGCCAAGGCCGAACCCCAGGCGGATGCACCCAAGGCGGAGAAGAAAGCGGCCGAGAAGCCGGCTGAGAACGCTGCCGAAGCGAAGGCCGAGTCGGAAGCGGCCAAGCCGCCAAGCGCCCAGACCGCAAAGGCTGAACCCGAGTCGAAGGCGGAGCAGAAAACGGCCGAGACGCCCGCTGCAACCAAGGCCGAGACCCAGCCGGGTGCGTCGAAGGCGGAGCAGAAAACAGCCGAGACGCCTGCTGAAGCCAAGGCCGAGGCACCGAAGGCCGCTCAGCAGCCGACCGAGGCCAAGGCCGAGCAGGAGCCTGTCGAGAAAGCAGCCGAAATGAAGACCGATACCGAGGCAGCCAAGCCGGCGGATGAACCTGCCGAAGCGAAGGCCGAGGCCAAGCCGGATCTGCCACAGGTCGAGAAGAAGCCGGCCAAGCCAGCGGCCGAGGCCAAGCCGGATCTGCCAAAGGTCGAGAAGAAGCCGGCCAAGCCAGCGGCCGAGGCCCAGCCGGCTGCAGCCAAGGCGGAGCAGAAGGCGGCAGAGCCTGCCAAGGCCGAGGCAACGACGCCCGAGCAGACGGCCGCAGAGCCCAAGGCCGACGCCCCGACGCCCGAGAAGACGTCCGGGGAGACGCAAGCCGACGCCAAGCCGGCAGCGCAGGACGAGGAGCAAGCGACGGAGAGCCGCGCCAGCCGCCGTCGCCGCCGCGCTCACAACGACCCGCGGGAGATCCGCCGTCGCGAGCAGGAGGCCAAGGCCCAGAAGGACAAGCAGGGCTGAGGCCCCGCTTCGCTCCGGCACGAACGACAGCGCCCGCAGCCATGGCTGCGGGCGCTGTCGTCTCGGGGACGGGAAGCCCCGGGCAGGGTCAGGCCGGCACGGCCAGACGGGGCTCGTGTTCCAGCGTCACGCCGAAACGCTCGTGCACGGTCTCGGCCACCCGTCCGGCGACGTCGAGCAATTCCTCCGCACTGCCACCGCCGAAGTGCACCAGCACCAGGGCCTGGCGCTCATGTACACCAAAGTGCCCCTGCCGCCACCCCTTGAGACCGCACTGGTCGATCAGCCAGCCGGCCGCCAGCTTGACCCGGCCATCGGGCTGGGGGAAGTGCGGCATCGCCGGATGGGCTTCCACCAGCTTCCTCGCCAGGGAAGCCGTCACCACGGGATTCTTGAAGAAGCTTCCGGCATTGCCCAGCACAGCCGGGTCGGGCAGCTTGTCGCGGCGGATCGCGCAGACCGCCTCGGCCACCTCCAGCGCCGAGGGCTCGGCACCGAGCCGGTCGGCCAGGTCACCGTAGCCGAGACGCGGCCGCGGCAGGCGCGACAGGCGAAGTACCAGCCGGGTGATGACCACGCGTCCTTCCAGGGCCCCCTTGAAGATACTGTCGCGATAGCCGAAGGCACACGCCTCCGGCGCGAGTACCGCCTCACGGCCATCGTCGAGATGCACCAGGTGCACCGCCTCGATGACATCGCTGAGCTCCACGCCATAGGCGCCGATATTCTGGATCGGTGCGGCACCACAGTGTCCGGGTATCAGCGCCAGGTTCTCGATGCCCCAGAGGCCCCTTGCCGCCATCGCCATGACCAGCTCATGCCAGGCCACCGCGGCCTCGGCATGGACGAGGACATCGCTTCCCAGTTCTTCAATCCACCAGGTCGCCATGGCGGGATGCACCACCAGGCCTGGAAGCCACTCCGGCAGGATCAGGTTGCTGCCACCGCCCAGCAGGGTCAGCGACCAGCCGTTGCGGTGGGCCAGCTCCAGTGCCGCCAGCAACTCATCGAGGCCGGCAGGTGCAGCGAAGCGCTCCGCCTGGCAGGGCAGGCCCAGGGTATTGGACCGGGAGAGGTCATGGCGGGCGCGGAGCGCCACGCTCAAGGCCCCGGCTCCAGGCGTGCCTCGATCTCCTCCAGCAGGCCCCGGGAGGCCTCCTCGACGAGATCCAGTACCTCATCGAAGCCTTGTTCACCGCCGTAGTAGGGATCGGGCACGGCACGGTCAGGATCGCCCGCATATGCCAGGAACAGCCGTGCTGGCACTCCGCTATGGGGCGGGCGCCGAGCCTCGATGGCCGCGAGGTTGTCATGGTCCATGGCCAGCAGCAGATCGAAGCGGTCGAAGTCCTCATCGGCGAGCTGCCGGGCGCGCAGTGACGAGAGGTCAACCCCCCGGCGGGCCGCGGCCTCGCGGGCACGTGGATCGGGCGCCTTGCCCACGTGCCAGGGCCCGATGCCACAGGAGTCCACCTCGACCCGGTAGGACACCCCACGCGTCTCTAGCAGGCGGCGCAAGACGCCCTCGGCGGTGGGCGAGCGGCAGATATTGCCGAGACAGACAAGCAGCACGCGCATCAGTGGCCTCCCGTGGCGAGTATCAGTTCCCTGACCCGTGCCAGGTCCTCCTCGGTGTCCACGCCCGCCGGATGCGGGACCCGGGCCAGGGCGACCTGAATGGCATGGCCATGGTGGAGAGCACGCAGCTGCTCGAGCTGCTCCAGGCGCTCCAGCGGTGAGGAATGCCAGTCACGGTAGTCGGCAAGAAAGCCTGCCCGGTAGGCGTAGAGGCCGATATGGCGCAGCCAGGCATCGGTCTCGAGCAGTTCGGGACGGGTGGCAAAGGCGTCCCTGTCCCAGGGGATGGGGGCCCGCGAGAAGTAGAGGGCGCGACCGGAGAGCGCGCGTACCACCTTGACCGCGTTGGGATTGAACAGCGTATCGACGTCGCTGATCGGTTCGGCCAGGGTCGCGATGGAAGCGTCCGGATCATCGAAGAGCCGAGCCGCCACCTGATCGATCAGCAGCGGCGGGATCAGCGGCTCATCGCCCTGGACATTGACCAGCACGGCGTCATCGGCCAGTCCCAGCCGCTGCGCCACCTCGGCCAGACGGTCGGTGCCTGAAGGATGGTCGTCAGCCGTCAGCAGTACCTCGGCACCGTAGGGGCCAAGCGCCTCGACGATGCGCCGGTCATCGGTGGCCACGACCACCCGGGCGGCAGCGCTTTGCCGTGCGCGTCGCCAGACATGAGCCAGCATGGGCTCGCCACCGATCTCGGCCAGCGGCTTGCCGGGCAGCCGCGAGGAAGCGAAGCGTGCCGGTATGACGGCGATGAACTCCTGCATGGAACCTCCTCAGGCCTCGCCGGTGTGACCGGAAGACGTGTGCAGTTTTTCGTCGACGTCCATCACGCGGGCCTCCTCGGGCAGCATCACCGGGATGCCGTCACGAATCGGGTAGGCGAGGCCGTCGTAGCGACACGCCAGCTCACCGGCCTCGCGGTTGTACTTCAGCTTGCCCTTGCACAGCGGGCAGACCAGCATCGCCAGCAGTTCCTTGTCCATGACTCCCCCTAGGATGGGTTTCAGGTGGCGGCCCGGGCTACTCGCCGCGCCGCCGGGTTGACAGTGACACCAGCCGCGCCTGCAGCCAGTCGATGAAGGCATCGTCGGGCCGGGCTTCCACCTCGAGGAACCAGCTGCCGACCGGTGCCAGCTCATGACACTTGACCGCGTCCTTGGCCGTCATCACCAGCGGCCGATGGTCGGCGAAGGCCAGGTCGGCCGCCGAGAAACGATGGTGATCGGCGAAGGCGTGGGGGATCGACTCCACGCCCAGCGTTTCCAGCATGGCGAAGAAACGCGATGGATTTCCAATGCCAGCCAGGGCGTGTACCGGACCAGTGAAGGGGGGCGAGCCGGGAGGCACCCGCCTGCCATCCGCAAGACGGCGCCAGCCCGACGCCACCAGGGTCATGCCATGGGCCCCATCCGGGGCCGTGAAGGCCGGCTCGCCGTTGATCACCACGGCATCCACCCCATCGAGACGCGACAGCGGTTCGCGCAGGGGCCCAGCCGGCAGGCAGCGCCCGTTGCCGAAACCGCGCTGTCCATCCACCACCACGAGCTCCAGGTCACGCCCCAGCGCCAGGTGCTGCAGGCCATCATCGCCGATCAGGATATCGCACCCCGCCGCCAGCAGTCGCCTCGCACCCCGGGGGCGGTCCGGGTCGACCACCACCGGAAGCTCCGTCTGGTCTGCCAGCATGCGCGGCTCGTCGCCGCAGGTCGTGACCGGCGTATCGGCATCCAGCAGCAGCGGATAGCGACTGCTGCGGCCGCCATAGCCCCGCGACAGGATGCCGGGCGACCAACCCCGCTCGGCGAGAAAGCGTGCCAGCCAGGCGACCAGCGGCGACTTGCCGGTGCCGCCCAGGGTGATATTGCCGACCACGATCACCGGCACCGGCGACTGCCAGACCACCCGCCTGCCCGCCGCAAAGGCCGCGGCGCGACGCCTCACAGCCAGGCGATAGAGGGCCTCGAGCGGGCGCAGGGCGATCAGCCAGGCATCGCCCCGATAGGCGGCTGCCAGCCAGCGCTCTCCGATGCGGCCCGCCATGGCTCAGGCCGGCTCCTGGAACTGCAGCCGGTGCAGGGCTGCATAGGCGCCGTCCCGGGCGAGCAGCTCGGCGTGGCTGCCCTGCTCGACGACCTCGCCCTGCTCGAGCACCAGAATGCGGTCGGCGCGCTCGATGGTCGAGAGGCGGTGGGCGATGACGAAGGTGGTGCGTCCCCGGCAGACTTCCTCCAGGGCGGCCTGGATATGGCGTTCCGACTCGGTATCCAGCGCCGAGGTGGCCTCGTCGAGCACCAGCAACGGCGCGTCCTTGAAGATCGCGCGGGCGATGGCCAGGCGCTGACGCTGACCGCCGGAGAGCATCACGCCGTTCTCGCCGACCACGGCGTCATAGCCGCCCGGCATGCGCTCGATGAACTCGTGGGCGTGCGCGGCGCGTGCCGCGGCCTCGATCGCCGACCGATCGGGATCGTCGACCCCGTAGGCAATGTTGTCGGCAATGCTGGCATTGAACAGGGTGACCTGCTGGGAGACCAGGGCAATCTGACGACGCAGCGGCTGAAGGCGGAACGCCTCCAGGGGCACCTCATCGATCAGGATACGCCCCGCCGTCGGGCGATAGAAGCGCGGCAGCAGGCCCACCAGGGTCGACTTGCCGCTGCCGGAACGGCCGACGATCGCGACCATCTCGCCGGGCGCCACCTCCAGGTCGATGCCCTTGAGCACTTCGGGCTGATCCTCGCCGTAGGCGAAACGTACCCCTTCGAGGCGGACCCGCCCGGCGAGACGGCCCGGGTCATGGTGGCCCTCGTCACGCTCGGGAGGCTCCTCGAGCAGGCCGAAGAGCTCACCGGCGGCGGCGATGCCCTTCTGGATCTCGCTGTTGATCTCGGTGAGCTGACGCACCGGCTTGGCCATCAGCGCGGCGGCGGTGACGAAGGCCACGAACTCGCCGGGAGTCATGGCGTCCATCAGGGCCGGCGACATGGCCAGCCACACCAGTATCGCCAGCGACAGCGCCACCAGCAGCTGGATCACCGGGGTACTGGTGGCCTTGGTCAATGCCTCCTTCATGCTCTGTCGGCGGTTGACCTCGCTGGCCTCGGCGAAGCGCGCCTTTTCAAAGGCCTCGGCCCCGTGGGTGCGCACCACCCGGTAGCCGGAGAGCGCCTCGGAGGCCACATGGGTGACATCACCCATGGAGCGCTGGATCCGGCGCGAGATGCGACGAAACCGCTTGCTGGCGTAGCTGACCACGCCGCCGATCAGCGGCGTCACGGCCAGGAACAGCAGGGTCAGCATCCAGTTGGTCCACAGCAGGTAGATCACCAGGCCGATCACGAAGAACCCCTCACGCAGCAGGATGGTCACCGCCTTGGTGGCGGCCCCGGTGACCTGCTCGACATGGTAGGTGACCCGCGAGATCAAATGCCCCGTGGAATGGTCGTCAAAGAAACGCCCCGGCAGGTGCAGCATATGATTGAAGACGTCGCAGCGCAGGACATGAACCAGGTTACGGGCAACACTGCTCATGAAGTAGGTACCCAGGAAGGTACCGAGGCCACGGGTCGCGAACATGCCCACCACGAACAGCGGCAGGAAGAACCGGAAGGCGGCATCGGGGTTCTGGATGCCGTCGATGAGCCGCTTCATCATCTCCGCCAGTGCCGTACTCGAAGCGGCATAGATGGCATAGCCGAAGATCGCCAGGGCAAAGGCCCGCCAGTAGGGCTTCACGTACCCCAGCAGGCGCTTGTAGAGGGTCCAGCCGGAATGTTCGATCACTCTGTCTCCGCTTGAGGGGGGGCAGCCGCCGCCGTGGCAATGCGTACGCGTCGGATGTCCAGGGCGGCGGCACGATCCAGGACCCGGACCACCTCGGCATGGGCGGCACGCCCATCGGCTTCGACGACCAGGCCATGCTTGCGGGCCTGCTCGGCCTCGGCCGCCAGGGCCTCGCCCAGCATCCCGGCGCCATGGACCCGCTCGCCCAGCCGATAGTCACCCGAGGCAGTGACCACGACGGTCACGGGCGCGGCCTCCATGGCCTGACCACTCTCGCTCTCGGGAAGCTGCAGCTCCAGCGCCTGGCGGGTCTCGAAGGTCGTCGAGACCATGAAGAAGATCAGCAGCAGGAAGACCACATCGATCAGCGGGGTCAGGTTGACCTCCACCGCATCTCGCCGCCGCCGAGGGAACTTCACGGCTGCTTCACCCGGGGCATGGTTCGCCCATCAGCCTCCCGCTGCGCGTCACCTCGTCCCCCCGGTTGGGGCTCGTTCGCGTGTCGCTCGGCGAACGCCAGCTCGCCCGGGTAGTGGGCAAGGTACTCGACGACCTGACCGGCCTGCTCCTCCATGCGCACCGTGATGTCCTCGACCCGACGCTGGAAGTAGCGATGAAACATCAGCGACGGGATCGCCACGGTGAGCCCCGCCGCGGTGGTGACCAGGGCGCGGGAGATGCCCCCTGCCAGGTCGGCGGTGCGACTGACCCCGTCGCCGCTCACGATCACCGCAAAGACCTCGATCATGCCCACCACGGTACCCAGTAGACCGATCAACGGCGTAATCGCAGCGATGGTGCCCAGCGGACTCAGGAAACGCTCCATGTCATGGATCACGGCGGTGGCCGCCTCCTGAAGCCGCGCGCGTACCTGCTCGTGGCCAAGCCGGGCATTGCGCAATCCCGCGGCGAGCACGCCGCCCAGCGGCGAGTGCCCTTCCAGCCAGTAGAGGTTGACCTGACCACGCGACACCAGCTGGCATACCTCCTGGCCGAGGCCATAGGGGGCGATACGGCGCGCCCTCAGGGTCCATAACCGCTCGATGATGATGACCGTGGCCACCAGCGAGCAGCCCAGTAGCGGTACCATCAGCCAGCCGCCGGCCATCAGGGCATCCATCATGTCCACGCCGTTTCCCCCTGCAGGTGACCGGCCCCGGGCCGGCAATCAATGGGGCGATTCTAACGCAAGGCAGCCAGCTTCGACACCGCCGTGCCCCCAGCTGGCAGGGCGGGCGGTGCGGACACGCCGGCGGCCATCCCCGCCCAGCCACAGCGTCACGGCACCGTCCCGGGCGGTGCTCCACAGGCAACTGCCCACATCGCGAAAGCGTCGCACGACGCGGTCCGCCGGGTGACCAAAGGCATTGTCGCGGGCCGCGCTGAAGACCACATGCCGCGGCGCCAGCCGCCGAACCATCTGAATGCCGGAGCTGGTGGCGCTGCCATGGTGCCCCGCCACCAACAGGGTCACCGTCGAGGGCAGCCCCGCCAGCAGTCGCCGCTCGACGTGGCGTCCCACATCGCCGGTAATCAGCAGATGGTGTTCGCCGGCACTCGCCAGCAGCACGCAGGAGCGGTCATTGGATGAGCGCTCACCACTGTCGGCCGGCGGCCAGAGAAGGTGGAAACGGACGTTGTCGCGACGCCAGGACCGTCCGGCCGTGCAGGGTGCCGTGGGCACCTCGAGGGTCGCCCCGGGCGGAGCCCGGAAGCGCGAGACCCGGTGCTGCTCGCGCAGGGCAGGCAGGCCGCCGACATGATCCTGGTCGGCATGGCTGATGATGACCTCGTCAAAGTGCTGCCCCGGCGGCCACAGCGAGCCGAGAGGCATGAAGCCGGAACCGAAGCGCGGTCCGGTGTCATAGAGCAGGCGATAGCCAGCGGTGCGCAGTTCGACCAGCTGACCCTGCCCCACATCGTGGACACGGACGCGCAGCAGTCCCTCGGCGGGCACCGGGGATGACGAGGAGAGGCCCAGCGGTACCAGCAGCAGCGCTGCGGTACCCATCAGCCGCAGGCGTGGCACCAGGCCGGGCAGCGCCCACAGCAGGGCGGCCACTCCCAGAGCCAGTCCCAGCGGGCCGACCTGCGCCACGGCCGGCTGCCAGAGGGGCAGCCAGCTGGCGGCCAGTCCCAGTAGCGCCACCAGCGCATCGGCGAGCAGGCCGAACAGGTCCCAGCACAACGTCGAGAGAGGTGGCAGCCAGGCGGTCAGCCAACCCAGCAGCCCCAGGGGCACCAGCAGGCTGCTCACTAGAGGAACGGCCACCAGGTTGATCAGGGGGGCCGCCGGGGCCAGGCGGTCGAAGGCCAGCAGCACCGCCGCGGCCATCAGCGGTGCCAGCAGCAGCTGGGAGCGGATCAGCGCCTGGCACCACCCGCTCGGCCCTTGCGGACGTGCCCTCCCCTGCCAGACAAGGATCAGCAGCGCCACAGCGGCGAACGACAGCCAGAGGCCGGGACGCCAGGCCGACAGGGGGTCAGCCAGCAGCACCAGGGCCAGGGCCAGCCACCAGGCCTGCCAGGGACCGGGGGCATGGCGTCCACTGGCCACCCAGAGCCCGACCAGGGTCATGACCATGGCACGCATGGCAGGAGGCTCCAGGCCGGCCAGAACGGCATACCCCACGGCCGCCACGGCCGCCAGACACCAGGGCCAGACCGCCAGCCGCCAGCCACCGGGGTTGGCAAGTCGAGCCAGCCCCCTCCCCAGCCACAGGGCAAAGACGGCCACCAGCCCCACGTGCAGGCCGGAAATCACCATCAGGTGGGTAGTGCCGGTGGTATTGAGCAGCTCCCAGTCACGTGACTCCAGCCGCTCACTCGCCCCCAGGGTCAGGGCCGCCAGCCAGCGCCGATGGCGTGCCTCCAGTGCCTGTTCATCGAGATGGGTCAGCGCCAGTCGACGCAGCGAGAAGGCCGCGCCGACCAGGCGATGAGGGGCTGGCTCGCGGCGTACATAGCCGCTGGCCTGGATGCCCTCGCGCCACAGCCAGCCGCGATAGTCGAAGGTCCCGGGGTTGGCGAAGCCGGCAGGCGGCCGCAGACGAACCGTCAGCCGCCACTTCTCCCCGGGCACCATGGGCGGGGCGTCGAAGAAGGAGACCCGTACGCGCCCAAGGCCGCGACAGTCGGGCAATGTCTCTGCCAGGGGACGGCACGCGCTGACCTCCAGCGTCAACCGCGCCACGCGTTCTTCCCTCGAGACCGAGACAAGACGCCCCTCCAGCCGCAGATCCTGCCGGGTCAGGCCGGGCGCAAGCTCACCGCCGCGCACCATCAGCAGCTGGACCATCACCAGGGTCACCACCAGCAGCCCCATGGCGCATCGCCGCCGACGTCCGGCCAGCATCACCAGCAGGCCGACCGCCAGGGCCTCGATGGTCCCGGGAACGGCAAGATGTCCCCCCAGCACGCCGGCCAGCACGGCAACGGCCAGGGGAATGGCCAGGCCCAGTTGCATGGCATCGTTCCTGTAGGACAAGCATGGCCACCCGCCCGATCCACAGCGAGGTGGCGTCGAGGGGCGTCATGGCGAGGCAAGCGACTTGTATGGATAATAGCTCGGGTCTGGAACCCGCGAGCCCCCTTGTCCATGTCGCGCCGACTGCTGCAGCGCTACCTGCCCCACCCCGATGCCATCAGGAGACGACGCTCCCTGCGTTTCGTCAGCCACCTGATCGGCAGTCCCTCGCTGTGGGTGCTGACGCGGCGCAACGTGGCCAATGCCTTTTCCGTGGGGCTGTTCAGCGCCCTGCTGCCGATTCCCTTCCAGATGCTGGTAGCCGCCTTCGGGGCCTGGCTGTTTCGCTGCAATCTGCCACTTTCCATCAGCCTGGTGTGGATCACCAACCCCTTGACCATGCCGCTGATCTTCTACGGCAACTATCGCCTGGGGGCCTGGCTGCTGGGCATGCCGGTTCTACAAGCGCCGGATCAGGTCTCCACCCGCTGGATCGCCGAGCAGCTGGTCGACATCCTGCCAACCCTGGCGCTGGGATCACTTGTCGCGGCCCTGCTGGTTGCCGCTCTCGCCAACCTGGTGATACGTCTTATCTGGCGCTGGCAGGTGTCGCGCAGCTGGAAGGCACGAGCACGTCGACGTCGGCGGCACCGGCAGACCGCCCCGGGGGAGTGACGCCGCCGTGAACGCGGCGACGTTCCGGTGACCGGCTGCCCCGGGAGAGATGCCCGCTCAATCGGCGTCCGCCTGCGCCACCAGGCGACCGCCATCGAGCCGCAGGACGCGATCCTGATGGGCGGCGAGTGCCGGGTCATGGGTGACGATCACGAAGGCGCATGCCGCGCTGCTCGCCAGTTCGTCCATCAGCGCCAGGATGCTCGCCGCGGTGGTCTGATCCAGGTTACCCGTGGGCTCGTCCATCAGCACCAGACTGGGGTCGGTGACCAGCGCCCGAGCGATGGCCACCCGCTGACGCTCGCCTCCCGAGAGCTCGCCAGGCTTGTGATCGGCGCGATCGGCCATGCCGACTCGCTGCAGCAGTTGGCGGGCGCGTTCCTCGGCGACCCGCTTTCGCTGTCCCCGCACGATCAGCGGCAGAGCGGCATTCTCCAGAGCGGTGAATTCCGCCAGCAGGTGGTGGAACTGGTAGACGAAACCGATCCGACGATTGCGGAAACGCCCCAGGTCCGCATCACCCAGCGCCAGCAGCGACTCCCCGGCGATTCGCACCTCGCCGCGACTCGGGCGATCCAGTCCGCCCAACAGATTGAGCAGCGTCGTCTTGCCGGAGCCGGAACTGCCGACCACCGCGACCCGCTCACCGGCCAGTACCTGCATTGTCAGACCTTCGAGCACGGTGAGGTCTCGCGGCCCCTCTTGATAGACACGCGTCAGATCACGGCATTCGAGCATCACCGCCCCCGGGCGGGAGGGGGGCACGTTACCGTGGGGGGTGGCGGTCTCACTCATAGCGAAGCACCTCGGCAGGCTGCACCCGGGCGGCGCGCCAGGCCGGGTACAGGGTGGAGAGGAAGGTCAGAACGAAGGCCGCGGACACGATATTGACCACATCGCTCCAGATCAGGCGCGACGGCAGATTGCTGATGAAATAGACCCCGGCATCGAGGAAGTGGATGCCGAAGGCGCCCTCCACCCAGGCGATGAGATCCGACACCGTCCAGGCCATCAGCACACCCAGGATGACCCCCACCAGGATGCCGATCACCCCGATCGCCAGCCCCTGGACGATGAAGATTCCCATGATCGCACGTGGCGTGGCACCGATGGTGCGCAGGATGGCGATATCGGCCCGCTTGTCGGTCACCACCATCACCAGGGTGGAGACGATATTGAAGGCCGCCACGGCGATGATCACCGTCAGCAGGAGCGCGATCATGCGCTTCTCCATCTGGATCGCCTGGAAGAGGTTGCCATGGGAGTAGGTCCAGTCCAGCCCCCGGTAGCCGGATCCCAGCTCATCGATGATCGCGCGGGTCTCGTTGCCCGCCGCGAAAAGATCGTCCAGTTCGAGCCGCAGGCCGCCCACCGCATCGCCAAGCCGCGCCAGGGTCTGCATGTCGTCGATATGGGCATAGGCCAGGGAGGCATCCAGGTCCGCGCCGACACTGAAGATGCCGCTCACGTTGAAGCGCTTGAGTCGCGGAAAGACGCCTGCCGGGGTGATGGAGGCCTCGGGCACCAGCAAGGTCACCCGGTCGCCCACATCAACGCCCAGCCGTCGCGCCAGGATCGAGCCGAGCACGATGTTCCACTCGCCGGACGCGAGATCTTCCAGGCTCCCATGACGCATGTTCTCGTCAATGATCGACACCCGGCTCTCCCATTCGGGCTCGATGCCGTTGACCATGGCACCTTCGTTGCGTCCACCCACCGAGAACATGCCCTGCTGCTCGACGTAGGGCGCCGCACCGATCACCCGCTCGCGCTCCATGAGGCGCTCGGCCAGCGGCTGCCAGTCGGTGAGCCCGCCCGGTTCCTCGATCTTGGCATGAGGCACCATGCCCAGCACCCGGGTGCGCAGTTCGTGGTCGAAGCCGTTCATCACCGAGAGTACCAGGATGAGTACTGCGACCCCCAGCATGAGCCCCAGCATGGAGGTCAGCGAGATGAAGGAGATGAAGTGGTTGCGACGCTTGGCGCGCACGTAGCGCAGCCCGATCAGGAAGGGGAGTCGGTCGAACATGGGCGCATTCCTTGTCGGCGGGCGCCCATGGTACGGTTTTTTGGCATCTACTGCATCGCCGACACGCCCCGTTTGCGCGATCATTGCATCATTGCCGGCATCGGCCTACATTGCGCCGGCAAGCCCCGAGACGACCTGCACGAGACCCGCCCATGGCCCATCGCCTGCTCCCCGAATGGCATCCCCAGGATGCCGTGCACCTCACCTGGCCCAGCCCCCGCAGCGACTGGGCCCCGTTGCTCGAACGCATCGAGGCGACAATGGAGGCCATGGTGGTCACCATCGCGCGTTACCAGGCCGTGCTGGTCGCCGTGCCGGATGCCGCGACCCGCAGCCACCTGGCCCATCGCTTCGCCTGCCTGGGTGTCGAGGCCGGCCGCCTGAGGCTGGTGGTCGCGCCTGCCGATGACACCTGGACTCGCGATCATGGTCCCATCGGCGTGGAGCATGACGGCGAGCCACGCCTGCTCGACTACGTCTTCACCGGCTGGGGCGGCAAGTTCGAGGCCAGCCGCGACAATACCCTGACGCGGCGCCTGGCGGACGCCGGCGCCTTCGCCTGCCCGGTGGAATCCCGCGACCTGGTCCTCGAGGGTGGCGCCATCGAGACCGATGGCGAGGGCACCCTGCTGACCACCGAGGCGTGCCTGCTCAACCCCAACCGCAACCCCGGCCTCGACAGGACGGCTCTCGAGGCGCGCCTGAAGGCAGAGCTCGGCGTCTCGCGGGTGCTGTGGCTGGCCAATGGCCACCTGGAGGGTGACGATACCGACAGCCATGTGGACACTCTGGTGCGTTTCTGCGATCCGGGCACGCTGGCCTATGTCAGGTGCGACGATCCGGACGACCCCCACTACCCGGCGCTGGCCGCCCTGGAGGCCGAGCTGCACGCCCTGCGGCGCGCCGACGGCGAGCCCTACCGGCTGGTCGCCCTGCCCTGGCCGCGCCCCTGCCATGACCCGGTGGATGGGCACCGACTGCCGGCGACCTACGCCAACTTTCTGATCATCAACGGCGCCGTGCTGGTTCCGAGCTATGGCGACGCCGCCGACAGCCGAGCACTGGCCGCCCTGGGCGAGGCCTTTCCGGGCCGCGACATCATCCCCATCGACTGCCTGAGCGTGATCCGCCAGCACGGCAGCCTGCACTGCCTGACCATGCAGCTACCCCAGGGCAGCCTGTCTACCCAGGATATCACCGCTGCCTGAGTACGAGGCGCCGGGGACAGGCTGCACAGGGGCCATACGCTGTCGCCGGGCTAGCCTCGCGCATTGATAAACGAGGAGACTCACATATGTCCCGCACCCTGAAGGTGGGCCTGGTCCAGCAGCCCGCCTGGCCCGACAAGGCCAGGAGTCTTGCCGAGAGCGAGGCCGGCATCCGCGAGCTGGCCTCCGCCGGTGCCGAGCTGGTACTGCTCCAGGAACTGCATGCCACTCACTACTTCTGCCAGACCGAGGAGACCGCGGTCTTCGACCTGGCCGAGCCCCTCGACGGGCCGACCGGCACGCGGCTGGCGACCCTGGCGAAGGCGCTCGACATCGTGCTGGTGGGCTCGCTCTTCGAGCGGCGTGCGCCCGGCCTCTACCACAATACCGCGGTGGTCTATGACCGTGACCGCGGCCGCGTGGGCCACTACCGCAAGATGCACATCCCCGACGACCCGGGCTTCTACGAGAAGTTCTACTTCACGCCCGGGGACCAGGACGATGATCGCGGCCAGGGGTTCCAGCCGATCGACACTTCGCTGGGACGCCTGGGCGTGCTTGTCTGCTGGGACCAGTGGTACCCGGAAGCGGCACGGCTGATGGCCCTGGCCGGCGCGGAGCTGCTGCTCTACCCCACCGCCATCGGCTGGCATCCGCCCGACGACACCCTGGAGAAGCAGCGACAGAAGGAGGCGTGGACCCTGATCCAGCGCAGCCATGGCGTGGCCAATGGCCTGCCCGTGGTCGTTGCCAACCGGGTCGGCCACGAGCCGGACCCTTCCGGCGCGACGCCGGGCATCGACTTCTGGGGTGGCAGCTTCATCTGCGGCCCCCAGGGCGAGCTGCTCGCCCATGGCGGGCAGGAGGCCGAGCGGATGCTGGTGACACTGGACATGGGTGCCGGCGAGGAGGTGCGACGGATCTGGCCCTACCTGCGAGACCGCCGGATCGATGCCTATGGCGACCTGACGCGGCGCTATCGGGACTAGCCGCGCTTCGCGCGGAGCTGGAAGCTGGAAGCTGGAAGCTGGAAGCTGGAAGCTGGAAGCTGGAAGCTGGAAGCTGGAAGCTGGAAGCTGGAAGCTGGAAGCTGGAAGCTGGAAGGCAGCATGAGACCCCCACCGCCTGGGTCAAGCTTTTTCTTCAAGCTTCCAGCTTATGGCTTCAAGCTTCAAGCTGAAGGCTTACAGCTCCGGCAAAGCCGGTCACTTCCAGAAATCGCGGATCGAGGCGATACCCTGGGCACCAACGGCGCGGGCATGATGTGCATCGAATCGCGTCATGCCGCCCAGGGCGAAGACCGGCATGCCGGCGAGCTCTACCAGCTGCTGGAAATCATGCCAGCCGATCGGCGCCACCTCCGGATGGGAGGGCGTGGTGCGCAGCGGCGACAGGGTCACGAAGTCGCAGCCGATGCGGCGCGCCTGCTCAAGCTGGCGACGATCATGGGTCGAGGCGGAAAGCCACTTGCTCTCGGGCACCGGGCGCCGCTCCAGGCTCATCAAGCGATCACTGGTCAGGTGAATACCGTCGGCCGGCACGGCCTCCAGCAGCGACGGCTCACCATTGAGCATCAGGCGCCCCCCTCGCTCATGGCACAGCGCCAGGGCTTGCTCGGCACGCATCAGAAAATCCGCCTCACCCAGCGACTTGGCACGCAGCTGCACCAGGCGCACCCCGTCCTCGTCGAGGGCTCGAGTCAGACGCGCTGCAAATTGCGTCTGGTCGGCTTCTTCTCCAGTGATCAGATACTCGGTGGGCAGCATCACGGCACGCAGGATCGGCAGGTTGGCTGCCGGGAAGGGATAGTTCGCCAGCTCCGTCATGGCCACCCAGCGCACCGCCTGCCCCTCGCGACCGAAAGGTTCGCCGGCAAAATCATGCACCTGCCAAACGTCCAGCAGGATATGCTTGTCGGAATACTCGTGGTGGATGCGAATCAGTGGCTGTGCACGCCGAATCTCGACGCCGAGCTCCTCGTGGAGCTCACGTTTCAAGGCTTCGAGTCCGGTCTCGTAGGGTGCCAGCTTGCCGCCGGGGAACTCCCAGAGCCCACCGTGATCGACATTGGAGGGCCGACGGGCGAGCAGTACCTCGCGGCCATCGGCACTGATGATGGCGGCCGCCGCCACATGCACCCTTCTCTTCACCATTGCGTTCATTGACTCCTACCCACTGGTCCACGCGGCCTTGCCACCGCGCAAGGTTACTGTATTGCTGCCAACCATGACCGCTGGTCAGCTGCGATAATCGGCATTGATGGTCACGTAGTCATGGGACAGGTCCGAGGTCCATACGCTGGCGCTCTGTTCGCCGCGTCCCAGCGCGATACGGATGACGATCTCATCACGCGCCATCACTGCACTGCCGGCCTCCTCGGTGTAGCCCGGGGCGCGCCCGCCATGCTCGACCAGACGCACCTCACCCAGGTCAATGACGACCCGGTCCACGTCGAACGCCTCGACGGGGGCACGCCCCACCGCGGCCAGAATCCGCCCCCAGTTGGCATCGGAGGCATAGAGGGCGGTCTTGACCAGCGGTGAATGGGCCACGGTAAAGGCCACATCCAGTGCCTCGCGGCGGCTGCTCGCCTCGTCGACCTGCAGGGTCACGAACTTGGTCGCGCCCTCACCATCGCGCACCACTGCCTGGGCCAGCTCGATCATCACCCGCTGCAGGCCGTTGCGGAAGATCGTCAGAGCCGCGTCATCGGCCACTTCCGCACCGCGGCCGGTGCTGATCAGCATGCAGGCATCATTGGTGGAGGTATCACTGTCGACGGTAATGCAGTTGAAGGAGCGCTCCACCGCTTCCCGCAGCAGCTGGTCGAGCAGCCTCGGCTCCAGCGCCGCATCGGTGGCCACGAAAGCCAGCATGGTCGCCATGTCGGGACGAATCATCCCGGACCCCTTGGCAATACCATTGATGGTGACCGTCTCGTCACCCAGTGCCAGGGACACGCTGGCACCCTTGGCCTGGGTATCGGTGGTCAGGATCCCCTCCCCGGCCTCACGCCAGGCGCTCGCGCCATCGTCAAGGGACTGCAGCGCAGCGGGGAGGCCTGCCAGCAGGCGCTCCATGGGCAAGGGTTCACCGATCACCCCGGTGGAGAACGGCAGCACGCTCTGCGCGCTCACCCCGGCCAGCCGCGCCAGCTCGGCACAGGTGGCACGCGCGTCCTCGAGGCCCTTGTCACCGGTACCGGCATTGGCGTTGCCGGTGTTGATCACCAGATAACGTGCCCCCTCACCGTGAGCCGTGCAGGCAGCCAGGTGCTCACGGGCCACTCTCACCGGCGCCGCACAGAAGGCATTGCGAGTGAAGGTGCCGGACACGCTGGCTCCCTGGGGGACCTCGATCACCACCAGGTCGCGGCGATCGGGCTTCTTGATCCCTGCCATGGCGGTACCCAGCCGCACCCCCTCGATTACCGGCATTGCCGGAAAAGGTAACTTACCCACTGCCATGGTCTTTCTCTCCTGTATGGGATTCGCTTCGCGCTTCGAGCGTCATGGCATCTTCACCGTCGAGCCCCGCAACGCCTGGCTCGCAGCCCGCAGCCCGTTAGCTGAGCTTGCCACAGCACTGCTTGTACTTCTTTCCCGACCCGCAGGGGCAGGGGTCATTACGGCCGACCTTCGGGCCCTCGCGTCGCATCGGGCGTCCGTCAGCTCCCGGGGCCGGGGCAGCCGGGGCATCGTCCTGCTCGCCGGCCGCCACCGATGGCTCGTCATGACGGCTCGCCGCACCAGCCTTCTCGCGCTCCAGGGCCTCGCGACGCTGGCGCTCCAGGGCCTCGACCTCCTCGGGACGACGCACCTGGACATGGCTGAGAATGCGGGTCACATCGGACTTGATATTGCCCAGCAGATTCTGGAACAGCTCGAAGGCCTCGCGCTTGTACTCCTGCTTGGGATTCTTCTGGGCATAACCGCGCAGGTGGATGCCTCGACGCAGATGGTCCATGGACTGCAGGTGCTCCTTCCAGCGGGTGTCGAGTACCTGCAGCATTACCTGCTTCTCGAAACGTCGCATCAGCGCCTCGCCGGCCTCTGCCACCTTGGCCTGGTAGGCTTCGCGGTGCATCGCCTGCAGTCGCTCGCGCAGCTGCTCCTCGTGGAAGCGCTCGTCCTGCTCTGCCCACTCGACCACTGGCGCCTCGAGGTTGAATTCGCTCTTCAGGTGGTCCTGCAGACCCGGGAGGTCCCACTGCTCGGGGAGGCTCTGAGGCGGCACGAACTCACTGATGGCAAGATCCAGAACCTCCTCGCGAATGCCCATGACGTTCTTGGAGACATCCTCGGCGGCGAGTATCTCGTTGCGCTGCTCATAGATGACACGACGCTGATCGTTGGCCACGTCGTCATACTCGAGAAGCTGCTTGCGGATATCGAAGTTGCGGCCCTCGACCTTCTTCTGAGCGCGCTCCACGGCGTTGGAGACCATCTTGTGCTCGATCGCCTCGCCGCGCTCCAGCCCCAGGGCCTTCATCATGCGCTGCACGCGGTCAGAGCCGAACAGGCGCATCAGGTTATCTTCCAGCGAGAGGAAAAAGCGGGTCGACCCGGGATCCCCCTGGCGACCGGCACGACCACGCAGCTGGTTGTCGATGCGCCGTGACTCGTGACGCTCGGAACCGACCACGTGCAGGCCGCCGGCCTCGAGCACCGCCTCGTGACGCGTCTGCCATTCGGCCTTGAGCTGCTCGATCTGGGCCTCGGAAGGGTTCTCCAGCTTGGCGGCCTCGGCCTCCCAGTTCCCCCCCAGCACGATATCGGTACCCCGACCGGCCATGTTGGTGGCGATGGTGATGGCCCCGGGACGCCCCGCCTGGGCGATGATCTCCGCCTCACTCTGGTGCTGCTTGGCGTTGAGCACGTTGAAGCGCATGCTGGCCTGCTTCATCAGGTTGGCCAGGTACTCGCTGGTCTCGATGGAGGCCGTCCCCACCAGCACCGGCCGCCCCGCCTCGGTCTGGGTCCTGACGTCCTCGAGAATTGCCTCGTACTTCTCCTCGGCTGTGAGATAGACCAGGTCGTTGAGATCCTCGCGGATCAGCGGCCGATTGGTGGGTATCACCACCACGTCGAGGCCGTAGATCTGGCGGAATTCGAAGGCCTCGGTATCCGCCGTGCCGGTCATGCCGGAGAGCTTGTCATAGAGGCGGAAGTAGTTCTGGAAGGTGGTCGACGCAAGTGTCTGGCTCTCGCGCTGCACTGTCACGCCTTCCTTGGCCTCCACCGCCTGGTGCAGGCCTTCCGACCAGCGGCGACCCGGCATGCTGCGGCCAGTATGCTCGTCAACGATCACCACCTGGCCATCACTGACGATATAGTCCACATCGCGGTGGTAGAGGTGGCGAGCGCGCAACGCCGAGTGCATGTGCTGCAGCAGGTTGAGGTTCTGGGCGGCATAGAGGGAGTCCTGCTCACCCAGTAGTCCTTCACCTCGCATCAGCTCCTCGACCTTGCGGTGGCCGACCTCGGTCACCTCCACCTGCTTCTGTTTCTCGTCGAGAATGAAGTCGCCGCTCTCCGGGTCCTCTTCGTCACTGCAGGGTACAAGGCTCGACGATAGACGGTCGACGACCTTGTAGAGCTCGGTGTTCTCATCCACTGCGCCGGAGATGATCAGCGGCGTCCGGGCTTCATCGATCAGGATGGAATCGACCTCGTCGACAATGGCGAAGTGCAGCTCACGCTGCACCTTCTCCTCCAGCGAGAAGGCCATGTTGTCGCGCAGATAGTCAAAGCCGAACTCGTTGTTGGTACCGTAGGTGATGTCACAGGCATAGGCATGACGTTTCTCCTCCGGCGTCTGTCCAGCGAAGATCACGCCGACCGAGAGGCCGAGGAATTCATAGAGCGGACGCATCCATTCGGCATCGCGGCGTGCCAGGTAGTCGTTGACCGTGACCACGTGAACACCCTTGCCGGGCAGGGCATTGAGATAGACGGCCAGGGTCGCCACCAGGGTCTTGCCCTCACCGGTCTTCATCTCGGCAATACGCCCGCGGTGCAGGGTGATACCACCGACCATCTGTACATCGAAATGGCGCATGCCCATGACGCGCTTGCTGGCCTCGCGTACCGTGGCAAAGGCATCCGGCAGCAGGTCATCGAGGGACTCACCACCCTCCAGGCGTTCGCGCAGCGCCGCGGTCCGCGCCTGCAGCGCTGGCTCTTCCAGCCCCTCCAGTTCGCTCTCCAGGCCGGTGACATCGGCCACCAGGCGGCTCATGCGCTTGACTTCGCGGTCGTTCTTGGAACCGACGACCTTGCGTAACAGGTTGTTGATCATGAGAAATCCAGTTTCAGCGTGTGGCATCGGGTCGTGGACAGCGATCCACGGCCTCTCCGAGCAGCGTCTTCATCGGCGGCAGGGAGGGCCACGCCGCGTCAGGACATCATGAGCGGCGACCGGGAGACAGGGCACCAGGGGGGCATAGGTCAGCGCCCTTGCTCCCACCCGCGGCCAGCAGACGGTTCGACGGAACCAGCGCACGAGGGCACGACGTCGGGCATAGCGGCGGTAGCGCACGCGCAGCAGCGCCGGCGCAAGCATGCTGACCTGAGTGACACGGTCCAGGGGACGCCAGGACTCGACCTGAGCCAGGCTGGCCGGCAGCAGGCAACCCACCAGCAATCCGGCGAGCCACCAGCGAGTTGTGCGGCGCCTGCGCCGGCTTCCGTTCGCCGCGGCGCCGTTGTCAGTGATGGCAGCTGGCATGCTGTCGACGGCCTCCCGTGCGTGCTAGGCTCTGGGCATTCAACGGCCGCACTGCAGTGGCGGCCGACGCGTCACGTCAGGGGCACGCCCCCCGAGAAACAAGCAGATGAGTATAAAGGTTAAGCGGTTCAGAGCACAGCCCATGTCCCGGCTGCTGGAGAGTCGCGGCGAACTGGGGTCACTGATGCGCATGGCCACCCTGATCGAACGCGCCCAGCGACACCTGCGGGACCACCTGCCGGAGGAGATGCGCGAGCACCTCTTCGTCGGCGGCTATCACCAGGGCCGACTGGCCCTGATCACCGATCGCGCCGTCTGGCTGACCCGGCTGCGCTACGACCAGCCCCGCCTTCTCCAGCTTCTGCATCAGCTTCCCGGTTTCGAGTCAGTGACCGGCTTCACGCTCAAGGTCCGCCCCGTGCGACCACCCCGCCCTCCCCTGCGCCAGGTCCGCCGCCTGCCGGAAAAGGCCGCCGACGAGATCTCGAGCTGCGCGGCTGACGTCGAGGACCCGCGGCTGCGCCAGGCACTGGAGCGGCTCGCCTCCCATGCCGAGCGTAAGCCGTAAGCTGGAAGCTGGAAGCTGGAAGCTGGAAGCTGGAAGCTGGAAGCTGGAAGCTGGAAGCTGGAAGCTGGAAGCTGGAAGCTGGAACGCAGCATAGCCTCAGCCTGTTATGAAACAACCCCGCTGGCAGGCCCAGCGGGGTTGTATTCCTTCAAGCTTCCAGCCGCGAAGCGGCGCTCTTCCAACTTACAGCTCCCGGCTAGGCCATGGCTGGCGCGGAATAGGAGATCGGCGCTGTCTCGGCCTCGCCCTCGAAGGTCACGAGTTCCCAGGCGTCCGGCTGAGCCAACAAGGCACGGCAGAGCTGGTTGTTCAGGGCATGACCGGACTTCACGCCGCGGAACTCGCCGATCAGGCTGTGGCCGAGCTGATAGAGGTCGCCGATGGCATCGAGCACCTTGTGCTTGACGAATTCATCATCATAGCGAAGGCCGCCCTCATTCACGATGCGATAGTCGTCGACCACAATGGCATTGTCGAGGCTGCCGCCAAGTGCCAGGTTGTTGGCACGCAGGTACTCCAGGTCACGCATGAAGCCGAAGGTACGAGCCCGCGACACCTCCTTGACGAAGGATGTGGTGGAGAAATCCACCATGGCGGTCTGCGACTGCTCCTCGAAGACAGGATGGTCGAAATCGATGGCAAAGGAGACCTTGAAGCCCTGGTGAGGCAGGAAGATCGCCTCCTTGTCCTCTTCACGAACCACGATCTCGCGCTTGATGCGGATGAACTGCTTGGGAGCGGCCTGCTCGGCGATCCCCGCCGACTGGATCAGGAAGACGAAGGGCCCCGCGCTGCCGTCCATGATGGGCACCTCAGGCGCGCTCACATCGATGTAGGCATTGTCGATACCCAGCCCGGCGAAGGCCGACATCAGATGCTCAACGGTGGCAACCTTGGCCCCTCCCGCTGAGAGTGCGGTACACAGGGTAGTGTCGGTGACATGCGCGGCGCGCGCCGGAATCTGCACCTCGGGCTCCAGGTCGGTGCGCACGAAGACGATGCCGGTATTCACCGGTGCCGGCCGAAGCGTCATGTAGACCTTCTTGCCGGAGTGCAGGCCGACGCCGGTGGCGCGGATGACATTCTTCAGGGTACGTTGTCTGATCATGGTCGGTCGCCAGGCAGTCAGTAATTATCAAACACCGTTCACTATAACACCGAACGGATGTTTCAACAAAGAAAGCTCACCCGGCGCCTCCTGTCCACTGAAAGACCGGATCAGTCGGCCTGCCGCCGCAGGAAGGCCGGAATATCCAGGTAGTCATCGAGTTCTTGGGACTTGCGCTTCTCGGGCTGCGGCCGCGGGGCCTCCTCGGACTTGGACGCCGCCGCCTGGCCACGACTGGCCGCCGCCTGTGGCCGCTGGCGATAGCTGCCGGCCTCGGCACGACGCGCCGTCTCGCGGGAGGCGGGCTTCTGCGCCTTGTTGCCTTCGAGCCCCGCCGCAACCACGGTGACGCGCAGCTCGTCGGTCATGTCCATGTCGATCGAGGTGCCGACCACGATGGTGGCATCCTGGGAGGCAAACTCCTGGACGGTGGCACCCACATCGTTGAACTCGCCGATGGACAGGTCCGGGCCGGCAGTAATGTTGACCAGGATGCCTCGGGCACCGTGCAGGTCGATATCCTCGAGCAGCGGACTGCGGATGGCCTTCTCGGCCGCTTCGCGCGCGCGGTTCTCGCCGGTGGCCCCGCCGGTGCCCATCATCGCCATGCCCATCTCGGACATCACGGTGCGCACGTCGGCGAAATCGACGTTGATGATCCCCGGGCTGGTGATCAGCTCGGCAATCCCCTGCACGGCCCCCAGCAGCACATCGTTGGCCGCACTGAAGGCGGTGAGCAGGGTTGCGCTCTTGCCCAGCACCGAGAGCAGTTTCTCGTTGGGGATGGTGATGAGCGAGTCGACGTGCTCGGAGAGCTCCTTCATCCCCTCCTCGGCGGCACGCATGCGCTTGGGGCCCTCGAAGGGGAAGGGCCGCGTCACCACCGCTACGGTGAGGATACCCAGCTCCTTGGCCACCTGAGCAACGACGGGCGCCCCGCCGGTCCCGGTACCACCGCCCATGCCAGCGGTGATGAAGACCATGTCGGCGCCACCGAGCAGCTCCGCGATACGCTCGCGATCCTCCATGGCGGCCTGCCGCCCGACCTCGGGGCTGGCACCGGCCCCGAGGCCCTTGGTGATCTCGCTGCCGAGCTGGAGCACCGTCTTGGCGGCAACCCGCTTGAGGGCCTGGGCATCGGTATTGGCGCAGATGAACTCGACGCCCTCGATGTTGCTCTCGACCATGTGGTTGACGGCGTTACCGCCACCGCCCCCGACACCGATGACCTTGATGACCGCACTGCTTGAGGGTGCGCTATCTACCAGTTCGAACATAAGTCCCGTCTCCTGGACCGCGACCGCGGCCCTGTCAGAAATTTCCTTTGAACCAGCCCTTGATCCTTGCCAGCGCCGGAATCCCTTCCCCCGCATCACGCCGGGTGATGTCATCACGCTTCGGTTGCGCCGGTACAATGCCTCCAGGCCCCTGGCGGCCATGCCCTTGACGGGTTTCCAGTAGAGCGTAATGCAGCAGACCGACACCCGTCGAATAAATCGGATTGCGAACCACGTCGGCCAGCCCACGCACGCTCTGCGGGCAGGCGATACGCACGGGCATGTGGAAGATCTCCTCGGCCAGCTCGACCACCCCCTCCATGCGCGCGGTGCCACCGGTGAGCACCACGCCGGCGGCTACCAGATCCTCGTAGCCGCTGCGGCGCAGTTCGTCTCGCACCAGGGTAAAGAGCTCCTCGTAACGTGGCTCCACCACTTCGGCCAGGGACTGGCGCGAGAGGTCCCGGGCCGGCCGGTCGCCAACGCTGGGCACCTTGATCATCTCGTCGCTGGACGCGAGCTGGGTCAGGGCACAGGCATACTTGACCTTGATCTCCTCGGCATGCTGGGTGGGCGTGCGCAGCGCCATGGCAATGTCATTGGTCACCTGATCGCCGGCAATGGGAATCACCGAGGTATGGCGAATGGCGCCTTCGGTGAACACCGCGATATCGGTCGTGCCGCCGCCGATGTCCACCATGCAGACGCCGAGTTCGCGCTCGTCCTCGGTGAGCACCGCATGGCTCGAGGCCAGCTGCTCGAGGATGATCGAGTCCACCTCGAGGCCACAGCGGCGCACGCACTTCTCGATGTTCTGAACGGCATTGAGGGCGGCGGTGACCAAGTGGACCCGTGCCTCCAGGCGCACACCGGACATGCCCAGCGGCTCCCGGATCCCCCCCTGGGTATCGATGGCAAATTCCTGAGGAAGGACATGCAGGACGCGCTGACCTTCCGAGATGGCCCGCGCCCGGGCCGAGTCGATGACGCGGTCGATATCCGAGGCACCGACCTCACGCTCCTTGATGGCCACCACACCGTCGGAATTCATCGAGCTGATATGGCTGCCGGCAATACCCACATAGACCGAATGGATATCACAGCCGGCCATCAGCTCGGCTTCTTCCACGGCACGCTGGATGGACTGAACCGTGGATTCGATGTTGATCACCACGCCTTTCTTCATGCCGCGAGACGGATGAGAGCCGATACCGGCGATTTCGATCCCGCCATCATCGGTGGGTTGCCCCACGATCGCCACGACCTTGGATGTTCCGATATCCAGCCCGACTACCATATTGGACGCATTGGATGGACCTGCCATGAGCCGGGAAGTCTCCTCGAACCTGTCCCCTAAGGGGAAAAAAATCCTGAAAAAATGGCCTGGGGCAATTATAGGAACAACATCACTTGCTCCACCAGCCCGATTGCCGAAACACCCGTCACGATACGGCGAATTTGCCGCGAAAGAAACACCCACAATGCCGCTCGAGCCGCGACGTTGCATCAGAGAGGCTTCAGCTATCCGCCGATGACTCGGCCTCCACCGGCTCGGTTTCACCGTGCCAGGCAACGGCGACCCCATTGGGATATCGCAGGTCGACATAGCGGATATGCGACGCCAGAGGCCCCAGCTCACGCTGCCAGGCGGCGGTCAGGCGTCCCAGGCGGGCGGCGCGATCATTGCGCCCCAGCATCACCCAGACACCGCTATCGAGCTGAAAGCGCCAGGCCCCACGAGGCTCCAGGCGCAGCTGGCGCACCTCGATGCCCTGGGTGGCGAACTGGGCGTCGAGCCGGGCATGGTAGCCCAGTACCTCGGCCCCGCTGCCGGGCGGGCCGGCGAGGTCCGGCAGATCATCGGGTGGCGTTACCGGGCCGAAGGCAAACGGCTCCCCCTGCGGGTTAAGCAGGCGGTCGTCGTTCCAGCGCGCCACCGGCACCTGCTCAACCAGGTCGAACTGCAACGCATCGGGCCACTCGCGGCTGACACGCACTTCGGCCAGCCAGCCGATTTGACGTGCCTCATGACGAAGTTCGGGCAGGTCGACCGAGAGCCAGGTCTGCCCCTGGATCAGCGGCGCCAGACGGCTGCGCAGGTAGTCGGCACTGACATGCTGAAGCTCGCCTCTCACCGAGACACGCTCGATCGGCCGATCGAGCCAGATCCACAGCGCTCGCCCCCCCGCCCCCAGCAACAGGGCCAGCAGCAGCACGCCGACGAGGCTTCCACGCGTGGCCATGGGCTAGTGCTGCTCCCCGGCCGTGGCGAGGATGCGCAGCACCAGGGCATCGAAGCCGATGCCGGCATGGGCCGCCGCCTGAGGCACCAGGCTATGGTCGGTCATCCCCGGCACGGTATTGACCTCGATGAGCCAGAAACGGCCCTCGCCGTCGCGCATCACGTCGACGCGTCCCCACCCGTCGGCATCGATGGCCTCGAAGGCCGCGCGGCAAAGCGCGGCGAGATCGGCTTCCTGTGCACCGGACAGCCCGCACGGCAGGTGATAACGCGTCTCGTCGGAGAGATACTTGGCCTCGTAGTCGTAGAAGCCGCTGGGGACCTCGACGCGGATCGCCGGCAGGACATCGCCCGCCAGCAGCGATACCGTGTACTCCTCGCCTCGAACGAAGCGCTCGGCCATCACCCGCGCATCGAAACGGGCCGCATCGTGGTAGGCCGCTTCCAGGGCATCACGACTGTCGACGATGCTGATGCCCAGCGTCGAGCCCTCGTGAACCGGCTTGACGATAAGCGGCAGGCCGAGGCGCTCGACCACGTCTGACCAGTCAGCCTCGGGACCAAGCATCACACTCTCCGGCGTCGGCAGCCCCAGTGCCTGCCAGATCAGCTTGGTGCGCTGCTTGTCCATGCCCAGCGCCGAGGCCAGCACGCCGCTGCCGGTGTAGGGAATGCCCAGCAGTTCCAGCGCCCCCTGCAGGGTGCCGTCCTCGCCGCCCCGGCCATGCAGGGCAATGAAGACCCGGTCAGGTGCCAGGGCTTCCAGCCCCACCAGGCCCCCCTCGGCAGGATCATAACCGATGGCCTCCACCCCCGAGCGCGCCAGGGCCGCAAGGACGGCGGCGCCGCTCTTCAGGGATACCTCGCGCTCGGCGGAGTCACCGCCGAGGAGCACCACCACCCGGCCGACATCGTGGGTCATAGTGTCACCTCGTCGAGCGCCAGGGCCGCATCGGCCAGCTGCTGGGCAATGCCCCCCACGTCACCGGCGCCCTGGGTAATCAGGATATCGCCAGGGCGCAGCACCCGGGCGAGCAGCCCCGGCAGTTCGCTCTTGTCCTGGACGAAGATCGGGTCGACCGTCCCACGCTGGCGGATCGAGCCCGCCAGGGTGCGCCCGTCGGCGCCGGGCAGCGGCGCTTCCCCGGCGCTGTAGACATCGAGCAGCAGCAGGGTGTCGACCCCGGCCAGCACCCGCACGAAGTCCTCGTAGAGGTCGCGGGTGCGCGAGTAGCGATGCGGCTGGTAGACCATCACCAGGCGCCGCTCGGGCCAGCCGGCGCGCACGGCATCGATCACCATCGCCACCTCGCGGGGATGGTGGCCATAGTCATCCACCAGCATCACCTCGCCCGCATCCTGCGGGGCCGGGAAGTGGCCATGCACCTGGAAGCGTCGACCCACCCCCTCGAAGCTCGCCAGGCCGCGCAGGATGGCGTTGTCGTCGACCCCCGCGTCACTGGCCACGGCGATCGCCGCCAGGGCGTTGAGGGCATTGTGACGCCCCGGCATGGCCAGGTGCACCTCGAGGGGTGCCAGCCCCTCGGGGCGCACCGCGGTGAAGTGCACCGCGCCGGCCTGCTGGACGAAGCCCTCGATGCGATAGTCGGCATCCTCGCTGAAGCCGTAGGTGACGAACTGGCGGCTGACGCGGTCGAGCAGGCCACGCACCTGGGCGTCGTCGATACAGAGGATCGCCAGGCCGTAGAATGGCAGATTGTGCAGGAACTCGATGAAGGTACCCTTGAGCCGCTCGAAGTCACCGCCGTAGGTCGCCATGTGATCGGCATCGATGTTGGTGACGATGGCGACCATGGGCTGCAGGTGCAGGAAGGAGGCATCCGACTCGTCGGCCTCCGCCACCAGGAAGTCGCCCTCTCCCAGACGTGCGTTGGTGCCGGCGCTGGTCAGCCGTCCGCCGATCACGAAGGTGGGATCCAGCCCGCCCTCGCCCAGCAGGGTGGCGGTGAGGCTGGTGGTGGTGGTCTTGCCGTGGGTGCCGGCCACGGCGATGCCATGGCGAAAGCGCATCAGCTCGGCGAGCATCTCGGCGCGGCGCACCACCGGCACGCGATGCTCGTGGGCCCAGCGGATCTCGGGATTGGCCTCGTCCACCGCGGTGGAGACCACCACCACGTCGGCGTCGGCGGCATGCTCGGCGGCATGACCGATGGCCACGCGGATGCCGCAACGGCGCAGGCGGGCCACTACCGGGGAGGCCTTCAGGTCGCTGCCGCTGACCGCATAGCCCTGGTTGGCCAGCACCTCGGCGATGCCGCACATGCCGGCACCGCCGATGCCGACGAAATGGATGCGCCGGATACGACGCATGCCCAATCCCCGCCCGGGATGCGGGTGGATGGCCTGACCGGGAACCGGTCCGAGAGTTTCATCGCTCAAAGCCTGTCTCCATGCAACCGGCCACCAGGGCCTCGACGGCATCGAGATGGGCAGAGCCACGCGCCCTGGCCGCCATGGTGGCGAGAGTGTCCGGGTTTAGCAGCGACGCCAGGCACTCGGCCAGCATCACCGCACTCATTTCATGCTGAGGCATCAGTCGCGCCGCCTGCTCATCGACCAGTGCCCGGGCGTTGGCCGTCTGGTGGTCGTCCACCGCATGGGGGAAAGGAACGAAGAGCGCCGGCTTGGCCGCGGCCGCCAGCTCCGCCACGGTCAGGGCACCGGCGCGACACACCACCAGGTCGGCCCACGCATAAGCATTGGCCATGTCGTCGATAAAGGCCGATACCTCCGCGACCACGCCATGCGCAGCGTAGGCCTCACTGGTGGGCGTTTCCTTGTCGCGGCCGGCCTGATGCCAGACCTCGGGGCACTGCTCCTCGGTGAGCCGGGCGAGCGCCTCGGGCAACCGCTCATTCAGGGCCCGGGCCCCCAGGGACCCGCCCACCACCAGCAACCGCAACCGCCGCCCGGCCATCTCAGCCGCGGACCGCGGCGCCTCGCCGAGCCGAGCGATCTCGTCGCGAACTGGGTTGCCGACCACCTCGGCTCGGCCAGGGAAGGCCTGGGGAAAGGCGGCATAGACGCGGCGTGCCAGGCGCGACAGCGCCCGGTTGGTGAGCCCCGCCACGGCGTTCTGCTCATGGATGACCAGGGGCCGGCGAGCCAGCCAGGCCGCCACGCCGCCGGGCCCGCTGGCGAAGCCGCCCAGCCCGACCACCAGCTGGGGGTCGACATCGCGGATCACCCGCCCCGCCTGCCAGACCGCCCGGGCCAGGTTGAAAGGGGCCAGCAGCCAGCCTGCCAGACCGTTACCCCGCAGCCCGCTCACTGCGATACGGTGCAACGGAATGCCGGCCTCGGGAACCAGGCGGTTCTCGATGCCGCGAGGGCTACCCAGCCAGGCGACCTCGATGCCCCTGGCCGCCAGCCCGCGGGCCAGCGACAGGGCCGGGATGACATGGCCCCCGGTACCGCCAGCCATGATCAGTACCCGGCGTTCCTCGCGGCGCTTCATGATGGGCGTCCTCGTGTCTTGTCAGGCGACGATGCCGGGGATGCCGTCCTGGCGCTGCGCTGAGCCAGTCGCGTCTCGATATCGGCACGCAGCAGTAGCGCTATCATCGAGCAGCTCACCACCAGGCTGGACCCCCCATAGCTAAGCAGGGGCAGGGTCAACCCCTTGGTCGGCAGCATCCCGGTGCTCACCGCGATGTTGATGAAGGTCTGGGCCCCCATAACCAGCGCAATGCCATAGCTTAGGTAGGCGGCGAAGGCCTGGCCGGCCAGTTCGGCCCGCCGCCCCACTGCCATCGCCCGCCAGATCAGCAGGGCGAAGAGTCCGACCACGGCCATGGCACCCAGCAGGCCGAGCTCCTCGGCCAGTACCGCGAAGACGAAGTCCGTGTGGGCTTCCGGCAGGTAGAACAGCTTCTGCACGCTGTTGCCCAATCCCATGCCCAGCCAGTGACCGCGCCCGAAGGCGATCAGCGCCTGGGTCAGCTGGTAGCCGCTGGCAAACTGATCGGCCCAGGGGTCGACGAAGCTGGTCAGACGCGCCATCCGGTAAGGTTCGGCCACCGCGGCCAGTGCCCCGAGGGCCCCCACCAGCAACAGCAGCACCAGAAAGCGTCCCCAGGGGGCACCGGCCATCAGCAGCATGCCCATCACCGCACCGGTCATCACCACCACGGCTCCGTAGTCAGGCTCGAGGATCAACAGCAGCGCGATCACCGTCATCACGACCAGGGGGCGCAGGAAGGCGCCCCAGTGGCGGCGCACCTGGGGCAGGAAGCGCTCGAGGTAGCCTGCCAGGTAGACGATCAGGCAGAATTTGGCGGCCTCGGAAGCCTGCAGGTTGAAGGGCAGCCCGGGCACCGAGAGCCAGCGCCGGCTGCCGTTGACCTCGCGGCCTACCAGCAGCACCAGCAGCAGCAGGACCAGTCCCACCAGCAGCAGCAGCGGGCCATTGACCTTCCACCAGGCCAACGGCACCCTCAGGGCCAGCGCTGCAATGATCAGCGATACCAGCAGGAAGGCACCATGGCGCAGGCTGAAATGCCAGGCATTGCCGGTAAGGCTCGAGGCCACCTCGCTGGACGCCGAGGTGACCATCACCCAACCGGTCAGCAGTAGCGCAAGGGAGGCGACCACCAGCCAGCCGTCGAAGGCGTGATCGGCGGTACTGAGGCGCAGCCGCAGGCGAGAGAGCCGACTCATGCGGCCTCCCCCGCCAGACGCTTGACCGCTCGACGAAAGGCCTCGCCACGCGCCTGGTAGTCGGTGAACTGGTCGAGGCTGGCACAGGCCGGTGACAGCAGCACGCCGTCCCCGGGAATGGCGATCTCCGCCGCTCTTGCCAGGGCGGCCTGGAGGTCATCGACCCGTGTCACCGCTAGCCGGCCCTGCAGGACGTGCTCCAGCCGTGCGGCATCCTGGCCGAAGAGGATCGCCTCGCGGCCATAGCGCGCCAGGGGGGCCGCCAGGGGATGGAAGTCAGCTCCCTTGCCGACCCCGCCGGCGAGAAGGATAAGGCGCCCCTCGAGGGTCGGACCGAGTCCTTCGAGGGCGGCCAGGGTGGCAGCGACGTTGGTCCCCTTGGAGTCGTTGATCCAGCGCACTCCCTTGACCTCTGCCACCAGCTCGCCGCGATGGGGCAGTCCGGGGAAGCGGCGCAGCACCGCGACCATCGCCGCGAGAGGAAGTCCCAGGCGATGCCCCATGGCCAGCGCCGCCAGGGCGTTGGCCTGGTTATGGCGCCCCGGCAGCCGCACCTCGTCGGCCGGCAGCAGTAGCTTGCCCCCGTGCACCAGCCAGTCGCGACCAGCCCGGCGTGCAATGCCCCAGTCGTTGCCTTCCGGAACGCCAGAGGTGAAGCGATCGAGGGCCGGCGGCGCCGTCGCCGGCCATGTCAGGGGGTCATCGGCATTGACCACCGCATGCCGGGCACCGCGGAAGATGCCAAGCTTCGCGGCCCGATAGCTCGCCATGTCACCATGGCGATCCAGATGATCCTCGGAGAGATTGAGAAAGGCGGCCGTCTCGGCCGCCAGGCGCGGGGTGGTCTCGAGCTGGAAGCTGGAGAGCTCAAGCACGAAGAGCTCGGCATCGGGCACCTCCGCCAGCAGATCCAGGGCCGGCGTACCCAGGTTACCCCCCACGGCGACGCGAAGACCCGCCTCGCGGGCCATCTCGCCCAGCAGGGTGGTGACAGTGGACTTGGCGTTAGCCCCGGTGATGGCGGCGATGGGGGCTCGGGCCGCACGCACGAACAGTGCCATCTCGCCCACCAGCACAGGCTCGCCGGTGGCTTCCCGAGTGCGACCCAGCAGCGCCTCGAGGCCTGGCGTGTGCGGGTCGACGCCGGGGCTGACCACCACCTCCTGCGCCTCGGCGAGATCCAGCCCGGCAAGCGCCCCGCAGTAGACCTCGGTATCGGGGTGAGCGACACGAAACTCGTCGATGCCGGGCGGCACGGCACGAGTATCGGCCACCATGAAGGGAACCCCCTGGCGGGACAGATGGCGGCATATGGCACGCCCCGAAACGCCGAGCCCGACCACCAGCGTGCCCCCCTTTGGCACCTTGACCATGTGCTGCTCCTTGCCCGAGTGGTGACGAGGCACCAGGTTCACCGGACCTTGAGGGTGGCCAGGCCAACCAGCACCAGCACCACGGTAATGATCCAGAAGCGAACGATGACCCGCGGCTCCGGCCAGCCCTTGAGTTCATAGTGGTGGTGCAAGGGAGCCATGCGGAAGATGCGCCGCCCGGTGAGCTTGTAGGAGCCCACCTGCAGGATCACCGAGACGGTCTCCATGACGAAGATGCCGCCCATGATGAAAAGCACGATCTCCTGGCGCACGATCACTGCCACCACGCCGAGTGCCGCGCCCAGGGCCAGGGCCCCCACATCGCCCATGAACACCTGGGCCGGGTAGGTGTTGAACCACAGGAAACCCAGGCCGGCCCCGGCGATGGTGGCACAGAACACGGCCAGTTCACCCGCTCCGGGAATGAAGGGAATCTGCAGGTAGTCGGCGAAAACCGTGTTGCCGGTGGCATAGGCGAACACTGCCAGGCCCATGGCCACCAGCACCGTGGGCATGATCGCCAGACCATCGAGGCCGTCGGTGAGGTTGACGGCATTGGAGCTGCCGACGATCACCAGGTAGGTGAGGACCATGTAGAACACCCCCAGCGGCAGCACGAACTCCTTGAACAGCGGCACGATGAGGCTGGTCTCCACCGGAGAGGCGGCAGTGACGTAGAGCAGTCCCGCGGCCGCCGCGCCGATCAGCGACTGCCAGAAGTACTTCCAGCGCGCCGGCAATCCCCGGGGGTTCTTCTCCACCACCTTGCGGTAATCGTCTACCCAGCCAATGGCACCGAAGCCCAGGGTCACCGCCAGCACCAGCCAGACATAGAGGTTGGTGAGATCGCCCCACAGCAGGGTACTCACCGCGATGGCCATCAGGATCATGGCGCCGCCCATGGTGGGCGTGCCGGCCTTGGAGAGGTGGGACTGGGGGCCATCGTCGCGCACCGCCTGCCCGATCTGGCGCTCCACCAGGCGTCGGATCATCACCGGTCCGAGCCACAGGCAGAGCACCAGGGCGGTCAGGGTCCCCAGGATCATGCGCAGGGTCAGATAGTTGAAGACATTGAAGGCACTCTGAAATTGTGCCAGGAAGTCAGCCAGAAAGAGCAGCATGTATCGCGTTCACCTTGAAGCATCCGCACGCAGGGCCGTCACGATACGTTCCATGCCGGCGCTGCGCGAGCCCTTGACCAGCACACTGGCCCCGGGCGGTAGATAGTGGAGGACATGGCGCATCAGCGCCTCCTGTTCATCGAAATGGACCCCGCCCTCCCCGAAGGCCCGGCTGGCCGGCCTGGCCGGCTCGCCGAGGGTGGCCAGGAAGTCGATTCCCCGCTCCCGCGCGTAGTGTCCGAGCTCGGCGTGCAGCCGGTCGGACTCATCCCCCAGCTCTCCCATGGCACCCAGCAGGCACCAGTGCGGGCCAGGCAGCGTCACCAGGGCGTCGAGCGCCGCCTTTACCGCGCCAGGGTTGGCATTATAGGTATCATCCAGCAGTCGCGAGTCGTTGAGGCCCTCCACGACGCACAGCCGACCCGACATCGGTGTCACCGCCTCGAGGCCGGCCAGCACCTCGCCCTCCGCAAGCCCCAAGGCCAGCGCAGCGGCCGCGGCCGCCAGGGCATTGGCCACGTTGTGGCGCCCCAGCAGCGCCAGCCGGACGCCCCCGATCTCGCGGCCGTCCCGAACAAGCGTGAAAGCATAGCGCCCCAGCGCGTCGCAGGCCAGGGACTCGGCCCGCAGGCGTGCTCGCGCATCCAGGCCGAAGTCGAGCACCTCCCGGGGCGCCGCCAGGCTTGCCCAGGTGGCGAAGAAGGCATCGTCGCGGTTGAGCACCGCCACGCCATCGGCCGGCAGGCCGGCCAGGATCTCGGCCTTGGCCTGGGCGATACGGGCCATGCCACCGAACTCGCCCACATGGGCCCCGGTGACATTGGTGATTACCGCCACCCCGGGCCTGGCCAGGGCCGTGGTCCAGGCAATCTCACCGAGGTGGTTGGCGCCCAGCTCGACGACGGCATGGCGGTGCTCGTTCTCCAGCGCCAGCAGGGTCAGGGGGGCGCCGATGTCATTGTTCAGGTTCCCCTGGGTGGCCAGCGTCGCCCCGCTCCGCTCCAGCAGGCTCGCCAGGATCTGCTTGACCGTGGTCTTGCCGCTGTTGCCGGTCACGGCGACCAAAGGGCCGCCCCAGGCGCGCCGCCGAGCCAACGCCAGCAGCCCCAGTGCCAGCCGGGTATCGGCCACCACCAGCTGGGGCAACCGGCCGGCCGCCGGCAGGTCCACGGGTCTCTCGACCACGGCCGCCACGGCTCCGGCCGCCTGCGCTCGGTCCAGAAAGTCGTGGGCATCGAAGCGCTCGCCCTTGAGCGCCACGAACAGTGCCCCGGGGCCGAGCCGGCGGGTATCGGTGACGATAGCCCTGATCGCGGGGTCCTCAGCGGGAGCCGACAGGCCCAGGACCGCGGCAACCTCGGCAAGGGTCTGCAGGCCCGGCACGCTCATCGAGGACTCTCCCCGTGCCCTTTCCGTGCCCACATGAGGAGACCGCGCTCGGCCTCGGCCAGGTCCGAGAAGGGATGCCGGATGCCGGCACTCTCCTGGTAGTCCTCGTGGCCCTTGCCGGCGATCAGCACCACGTCACCGGGGCCGGCCTCGGCCAGCACCCGAGCAATCGCCGCGCCGCGATCGGCCAGCTCCAGGACACCGGTACGATCGGCGCCGTCCAGGCCAGCGAGGATCCCGGCCCGGATCTCCGCCGGCTCCTCGTGGCGCGGGTTATCATCGGTGACCACCACTACGTCGGCCAGCCGCCGGGCAACGGCGGCCATCAGCGGGCGCTTGCCCGCATCTCGATCCCCACCGCAGCCGAACAGGCACCACAGCCGCCCGTTTCCGGGCAGGTGCGACCGCAGTGCCGAGAGCGCATTGTCAAGGGCGTCCGGGGTATGCGCATAGTCGATGACCACCGTGGGGGCGCCCGGCCGCGACAGCCGCTGCATGCGACCCGGCACCGGCGAGAGGTCGGCTGCCGCCGATAAGAGCGCCTCCAGTGAGTGCCCCAGGCCCAGAAGGGTGGCCATGGCCAGCAACACGTTATCCAGATTGAAGCGCCCCATCAGGCCAAGCTCGAGCACACGCTCTCCCTCCGGCGTGGCGATGAGCGCTCGCTGCCCCTCGGCATGCGGCATCCAGTCGATGACGCGCAGGGTCACCGCCTCCTCCTCACCGACAGCCAGGACGCGCACATCAGGGTGCACGCCGGCGAGCATCAGCCGCGCCAGCGGATCGTCTCCATTGACCACGGCGAGCGCGAGCTCATGGCGGCGGAACAGCCGCGCCTTGGCGGCAGCATAGGCCGCCATGCTGCCATGGTAGTCCAGGTGGTCACGGCTCAGGTTGGTGAATACTGCGGCATGCACGCGACAGCCATCAAGGCGGCCCTGTTCCAGGGCATGCGAGGAGACCTCCATGGCAACCCGGCGTACACCGTCCGCCGCCAGGTCTCCCAAGGCGGCCTGCAGGGCCAGGGGCCCCGGTGTTGTCAGCTGGCCAGCCGCCAGACACCCCGGCCGACCGTGCCCCAGGGTGCCGATCAGGCCGGCATCCACCCCGAGAGCGAGGCTCAGCTCGGCCAGGTAGTGGGTCACCGAGCTCTTGCCGTTGGTGCCGGTGACGCCGACAAGTTCCAGCTCCCGGGGTACCGCAAAGAGTAACTGGCCCAGTTCACCGAGGGCCTCGCGCAGACCTGGCAGCCACAGCACCCTGGCGTCGTCGGGTCCGGGCGACCCGTCATCGTGAGCCAGTACCAGTGATACACCGGCATCGAGGGCTGCCGGAATGAAAGCGCGCCCGTCGGCTACCTCCCCGGGCACCGCGACGAAGACGTCCCCCTCGGCCAGCAAACGGCTGTCGATCACGACCCGAACCGTGGCCGGCAGTAGGCCCCTTGCCAGGTCACGGCATCGTTCGGGCCAGAGCTCGGCCAGGCCCATCTCGAGTCGCTCGGTGGTCAAATGCATCGCGCTTCATCTCCAGGGCTGGCACTCATGAGTCCGGTTTCCGGGCATCGGGGGGCACATCAAGCAGGCGTAGCGCATTCCCGGCCACCCGCGAGAAGACCGGCGCCGCCACCGCCCCGCCATAGTAGCTGTCGCCCCGCGGGTGATCGACCATCACCACGGTCACGATGCGCGGGTCCGAGACCGGTGCGACCCCGACGAAGAGGCTGCGGTAGGCATCCTTTTCATAACCGGCCGCCGAGGTCTTGCGCACGGTACCGGTCTTGCCGGCCACGCGATACCCCGGGACTCCGGCGCGCTGCCCCCCCGTCTCGGGCTGCACGGACTCCTCCATGATACGCAGCAGGTCATGGGCCACCTCGGGCTCAATGGCCGCTTCCCCGGCCGGGATCTGGCCAAGCTTGAGCAGCGAAGGGGGCATCCGCTCGCCATCGTTGGCGAGAGCCGTATAGGCACTGGCCAGCTGCAGCGCCGAGGTCGAGAGGCCATAGCCGTAGGAGAGGGCCGCCCACTGGCTGCTCGACCAGCGCACCGGCGCCGGCAGGCTGCCCGCGGACTCGCCGGGGAAGCCGGTACCCGGCGCCTCATCGAAGCCCAGCCGGCGATAGGTCTCGGGAACCAGCGGATCATCGAGCTGCAGCACCAGCTTGGACATGCCGATATTGGAGGACTTCTCGAGAATGCCGGCCAGGCTGAGCTCGCCGTAATTGCGGATATCCTTGATGGTAAAACGGTCGATGACCATCCAGCCAGGCGACGTGTCGACCACGGTATCCTTGTCGAACTGGCCACTCTCCATGATGGCCGCCATGGCGAGCGGCTTGACGACCGAGCCCGGCTCGAAGGCGTCGACGATGGCCCGGTTGCGCAGCCCCTGGGGGTCGAGTCCGGCGCGGTTGTTGGGATTGTAGGAGGGCTGGTTGGCCATGGCGAGCACCTCGCCACTGCGAGCGTCCAGCATCACCACGATGCCGCCGTCTGCGTCATGCTCGGCCACCGCCGACTTGAGCTCGCGGTAGGCCATGTACTGGAGGCGCTGGTCCAGGGCCAGGGTGAGGTCCCCGCCCGGCTGGGCCTCCTGCAGCAGCGCCAGATCGCGCACCAGGCGACCACGGCGGTCCTTGAGCACCCGGCGCTTGCCGGGCACCCCGGCAAGATGATGCTGGTAGGCCAGCTCCAGCCCCTCCTGCCCCCTGTCGTCGATATTGGTCACGCCCAGCAGCTGGGCGGTCACCTCCCCCGCCGGGTAGTAGCGCTTGTACTCTTCCCGGGCATGGACGCCGGGAATACGCAGGTCCAGCACCCGCTGCGCCGCCTCGGGCGTCATGCGGCGGCGCAGATACATGAACTCGTGATCGGCATAGCGCGCGATCCGCTCGTTGAGGGCATCCAGCTCCTGATCCACGGCCCTGGCCAGCATCAGGCGCTGGATGTCGTCGGCCGGCAACTCCTGGGGGTTCGCCCAGAGCGTCACGACCGGGGTGGAGATGGCCAGCGGTTCGCCATGACGGTCGGTGATCATGCCGCGATGCGCGGGGATGGTGTCGGTCCGCAGGGTCCGGGCATCGCCCTGCCCCTGCAGGAAGGGGCGATCGAAGACATGCAGGTCGACGATGCGGCCCGCCAGCAGCGCCAGCCCCACCACCACCAGCGTCATCACCACCGCGTAGCGCAGCCCGCCCATGGGCGCCATGGGCGGCGGCCGACGCGGGGTCACGCCGCTGCGGGGTTCGACACTCATGGCCGGATGACCTCGACCTCGTCGATCTCGGGCAGGCGCATCTCCAGGCGCTCCTGAGCCAGGCGCTCGATGCGGGCGGGCGAGGACCAGGTGCTCTCCTCGAGCAGCAGCTGGCCCCATTCCGTCTGCAGCTGCTGCTGCTCGCGCTCGAGCTGCTGCAGCTGGGCGTACTGGTCACGTATCAGGTGGCTGACGGTGATCACCGCCAGGGCCGAGCCCAGACACGCCGCCAGCAGCAGCGCGACCAGCAGCAGCCGTGGCGAGACCTTGAGGCGGAGAGGAAAGCCGAATGCGGACGTAGCCGTGGAATTTCCCTGTCCCATGACCGGCCTCAGTATCGCTTTCGCGCCACGCGCATGACCGCGCTACGCGCCCGGGGGTTCTCATCGACCTCCTCGGCAGCAGGTCGGCGCGCCTTGTCCAGCGACACCAGGCGCCGTTGCAGCTGGTCGTCGCGCACCGGGATGCCGCGTGGAAGATGGGTATCGCCGCGCACATGGTCACGAATGAAGCGCTTGACCCGACGGTCTTCCAGCGAATGGAAGCTGATGACCACCAGATGGCCACCCGGGGCGAGGGCCTCAAGTGCCGCCTCGAGCGCGGCATCAAGCTGCTCGAGTTCACCATTGACCTGAATGCGCAGCGCCTGGAAGACCCGGGTCGCCGGGTGCTTGCCCTTCTCCCAGGCAGGGTGCGCGGCCTTGACCACTTCGGCGAGGTCGGCGGTGCGTTCGAAAGGGCGTTCGCCGCGTCGCGCCACGATGGCCCGCGCCAGTCGCCTGGCGAAGCGCTCTTCGCCATAGGCCTTGAAGACAGTGGCAATCTCGCCCTCGCTCGCCCGCGCCAGGAAGCCTGCAGCACTCTCGCCTCGCGAGGGGTCCATGCGCATGTCCAGGGGGCCGTCACGCAGAAAGCTGAACCCCCTCTCGGGATCATCGAGCTGGGGCGACGAAACCCCCACATCGAGCAGCACGCCGGCCAGCCGGCCATGCAGGCCATGGCGCGCGGCGATATCGCCGAGGCGGGCGAACTCGCCCTGCTCAACCGCAAAACGCGCATCATCGATGGCAGCGGCCTCGGCAACGGCCTGAGGGTCACGATCGATGGCCAGCAGGCGCCCCTCCGGCGCCAGCCGCCCAAGGATCGCGCGCGAATGGCCACCACGGCCAAAGGTGCCATCCAGGTAAGCGCCCTCGGGATCGTGGATCAAGGCCTCCACGGCGCCATCGAGCAGCACGCTGGCATGGCGAAAGCCGCAGGCGGGCTGTTCAGGAACGGATGGCGGCATGGGGCTCTCGTTCGAGGGGTGAAGCGCTGCGCGCAGCGGCAATGTTCGTAAAGGGGAGCCGGCCGGTAAGCCGGGTTCTGTCGTGGACAGTCATTCCTCTAGGGGCCATGTCACCAGGACCCTCAAGCAACCTACCCGAACCCGACGCGGGCCACGCCATGGGGTTCCTATTTGGTCTTGCTCCGAGTGGGGTTTACCTTGCCACGCTCTGTTGCCAGGCGCGCGGTGCGCTCTTACCGCACCCTTTCACCCTTACCGGCCTCCCGAAGGAGACGTAGGCGGTCTGCTCTCTGCTGCACTTTCCGTCGGCTTACGCCGCCCAGGGGTTACCTGGCACTCTGCCCTGTGGAGCCCGGACTTTCCTCCCCCCCGCACCTATCACTGCGCCCCGGTGTCCAGGCCGTGATCCTTGGGGAAAGATCGCACGACTGGCGAGTCCGCAGTGATAGGTGCGGGGCGGCGACTGTCTGGCCAGCTCCCGAGGCAAGGATACCAGTGCCCTACCCGCGCCTCAATCTCCATCCTTGAGTGATTGGAGACGGGCGTACCAGACTTTCTTGGTACCACCCAGCACCCTCGCTGCCACGGCAGCGGACTGCTTGACCCCCACCCCCTCGGCGAGCAGGGCCGACAGCAGGGCATCGGCCTCCACCGCCGAGACATCGGCATCCCCGCGCGGGCTGGCACCGGCCACCATCACCACGAACTCGCCACGTGCCTGGTCCGGGTCCTCTTTCATCCACGCCAGCAGCTCGGCGGCGCTGCCGTCCAGGAAGGTCTCGAACGTCTTGGTCAGCTCGCGCGCCAGCACCACGCGGCGCGCGCCGAGGGTGGTGGCCAGGTCCGCCAGGGTGTCCCGGATACGATGGGGGGACTCGTAGAACACCAGGGTCTCCTCCCGGGATGCCAGCGCTTCGAGCCGTCCTCGCCGAGCACCGCCCCTTGCCGGCAGGAAGCCCTGGAAGAGGAAGCGGTCGGTGGGCAGCCCGGCCCCCGACAGGGCCGCCACCAGTGCGCAGGGGCCGGGAACCGGCACGATGCGACGTCCACGTGAGCGCAGCTCGCGTACCAGCACGAAGCCGGGATCGCTGATCAGCGGCGTGCCGGCATCCGCGACCAGGGCGATGTCCTCCCCGGCGACGAGACGGGCATCCAGGGCCTCGACTCGTGCGGCCTCGTTGTGCTCATGCAGCGAGAGCATCGGCCGCGACAGGCCCAGGTGGCGCAGCAGGCGACCACTGTGGCGGGTATCCTCGGCGGCGATCAGGGCCACCTGCGCCAGCACCCGGGCGGCTCGGGGGCTCAGGTCGTCCAGATTCCCAATGGGCGTCGCGACCACGTACAATGCACCTGCTGGCGTATCTGACATCTCGGCTCCCAGGGAGGCTCTCGCACATGGGGACAAGGAAGGATTCATGAAGATCTCGTTTCGCGGCCCGCTGGCCGCTGCGCTCACCGCGCTGCTGATCGCGGGCTGCAGCTTCCAGCCGGGCATCATCGAGCGGCAGGCCGACGGCGACCCGCAACGCCTGCTGCAGCAGGCCGAGCAGCAGGAACCTGGCCAGGCTGCCCTGTCGCGCCTGGAAGCGGCCAATATCCTAGCACGCCAGGGCAACCGCACCCAGGCAATGGAGGTCGCCAAGGAAATCGACGATAGCCGACTGGAGCGCCAGGCGAGGACTCGCTGGGCCCTGCTGCTATCGGAGCTGGGCGAGGCCGAGGAGGAGCCCTGGGCGGTGATCCAGGCCGGGCAGCTGCTCGACGAGGCCGAACTGCCTCGCGATGCCGCCCTGACCCTGCGTGAACGCTTAGGGCTGGCACTGGCCCAGGTCGACGAGCCTCGCGCTGCCGCTCGCGCCCTGATCCGGGTCCAGGCCGAGACAGAGCGCGACGACCTCAACGACCCCATATGGGAACAGCTCTCGCAGCTGAATGGTGGCTCGCTGACCACCCTGCGCGAGGAGGGCGGCGACCTGGTGCGGGGCTGGGTGTCCCTGGCCGAGCTGGTGCGCTCGAGCGGGGGCGACATCCAGCGGCTCTTCGCGCGCCTGGATGACTGGCGCGAGCGCCATCGCGGCCACCCGGCGGCCCGCCGCCTGCCCGGCGAGATCTCCGCCCTGGGTGAGCTCCGCGGCCAGGAGGTCGACCACATCGCGGTCTTCCTTCCCGAGTCCGGCCCCCTGTCGGGCATTGCCGGGGCGATCCGCGAGGGGATTCGCATCCACCACCTCGAGGGTGTCGACAGCGGCGCTCGCCTCAGCTTCATCGACAGTAGCCAGGGCGACCTGGAGGCGCTCTACCGGCAGGCCGCCGAACGCGGCGCCCAGGTGGTGGTCGGGCCACTGGACAAGGATGCCGTCAGCGAGCTCGAACGGCGAGATCGAGTACCACTGCCGACCCTGGCACTCAACTATGGCCGCGGGGAGCGCAACACGGCCGCCGGACTCTTCCAGTACGGCCTGTCCGCCGAGGACGAGGCCCGCCAGGCCGCGCATCGCGCCTGGGTCGATGGTCACCGCCTGGCATCGCTGCTGGTCCCGGACAACGACTGGGGGCGCCGCGTCGGCGAGGCCTTCTGGAACGCCTGGCGCGAGCAGGGAGGCGAGGTCGCCAATGCGGTCCGCTACAACCCCGACTCCTCGGCGACCGAGAGCACACGCCGCGCCGTGACCAATCCCCAGCCGGATATGCTCTTCCTGCTGGCCCTGCCGGATTATGCCCGCCAGGTGCCACCGACCCTGGACTACTACTACAGCGGCGACCTGCCGATCTACGCGACGTCACACCTATTCGAGGGACGCCTACAGCCCCGCCTGGATCACGACCTGGACGACGTGCAGTTCGCCGATATCCCCTGGCAGATCCCCGACGCCGCCGTGGGCGGCGTCGAGGCCCTGCCCTTCCTCGACAGCTATCGCCTGCTGCGCGAGGAGTCCGATCCCGCCATGTTCCGACTCATGGCAATGGGCGTCGATGCCTACGAACTGGCCCGGCGCCTGCCCCAGCTGCAGGCCATCAGCGGCAGCGAACTCTTCGGCGCCACCGGCACCCTGAGCCCCGGCGAGGATGGTCGCATTCAGCGGCAACTGCCCTGGGCACGCTTCGTCAATGGCGTGCCCCAGCCCGTGCTGATACCCGGCATCTTCGGCGATGAACGGACCCCGTGATGCCCGCGCCCGCGGCGGTGCCATGGAGCGGCTCGCCGCCCGCTGGCTGATGGCGCACGGCCTTTCGCTGGAGGCCAGCAACCAGCATGCCAAGGGCGGCGAGATCGACCTGGTGATGCGCCATGGCGAAGTCCTGGTGTTCGTCGAGGTTCGCCACCGCGCCAACCACCATCACGGGCACCCGCTGGAGACCGTCACCGCCGCCAAGCGGCGCCGCCTGATACGGGCGGCGCGTTTTTATCTCCAGCGCAACCGGCTATCATGTCCCTGCCGCTTCGACGTGCTGGCCGTGACCGGCACGCCCCCCGACCTCGAGTTCGAGTGGGTGATGAATGCCTTCGAAGCGTACTGACCGGTCAAGCCCATCTGCGAAAAGGACCAGGAACCCCGCATGGATTTCCAGCAGCGCATACTCGGCCACTTCAACGCCAGCATCGACACCAAGACCTACGCCAGTGAGGTGCTGCCGCCCTTCATCGAGGTCGCCAGCCAGATGATGGTCCAGTGCCTGGTCAACGAAGGCAAGATTCTGGCCTGCGGCAATGGTGGTAGTGCCGGGGACAGCCAGCACTTTTCCTCGGAGCTCCTCAACCGCTTCGAGCGCGAGCGCCCCAGCCTGCCCGCCCTGGCCCTGAATACCGACACCTCGACCCTCACCTCCATCGCCAACGACTACAGCTACAACGAGGTCTTCTCCAAGCAGATCCGTGCTCTGGGCCAGCCCGGCGATATCCTGCTGGCGATCTCCACCAGCGGCAATTCCGCCAACGTCATCCAGGCCATCCAGGCCGCCCACGACCGCGATATGGCGGTCGTCGCGCTGACCGGACGAGACGGCGGCGACATGGCCTCCCTGCTGGGTCAGGACGACTGCGAGATCCGCGTGCCGGCGACCTCCACGGCGCGCATCCAGGAAGTCCACCTGCTGGTGATCCACTGCCTGTGCGACCTCATCGACGAACAACTCTTCGGTACAAGCGAGTGACCCCCATGACCCCAAAGTCCCTTCTCCTCCCTCTGCTGCTCATCCTCGGGCTCGGGCTTGCCGGCTGCACCACCGTAACCGGCATCACCACACCGGGCACCATCGACGAGAACTACGGGGAGCGCACTTTCGGCACCCAGGTCGAGGACGAGAGTATCGAGACCAAGATCGGCCACAACCTTGGCCGCACCGATGCTCGCCTGGGCGATGCCCGCATCAACGTCGACAGCTTCAACGGCGTCGTCCTGCTCACCGGCCAGGTGCCCAGCGAGGAGCTCAAGGCGCAGGCCGAGGAAGTCGCCAACAAGGTGCGCAACGTGCGAGAAGTGCACAACGAGCTCTCCATCGCTGCCAACCTGCCGACAGGCCAGCGCCTCTCCGACACCTGGCTGCGCACGCGCATACGCACCAGCCTGGCCGCCAACGAGGAGATCGACTCGGGACGCATCCGCGTCATCACCGAGAACAACAACGCCTATCTGATGGGCATCGTCACCCGCAGCGAAGGCGAACGCATCGTGCGCGCCGTCTCCGACATCGGCGGCATGCAACGTATCGTCAAGGTCTTCGACTATCTCGACTGAACACCCGTCAGACAGATCAACGGCAGGCCCATGGCCTGCCGTTACACGTCTCGATGATTGACGTCCGGATCACTTGATGACCCGCAGCGAGGGGCGCCCCTTGCGTGGCGGCTCCTCGTCGCCATGCCCCTCGTCCGGCGAGACATCATCGACACTCTCCACCTCGTTGAGGCGGGACTCCTTCTCCTCCGCATCGACTGCCTCGGTCGGAATCACCGGCTCATGCCCGAAGACCATGCCCACACCGTTCTCGCGGGCATAGATCGCGATCATCGCCTCGATGGGCACCATCACCTGCATGGGACGGCCGCCAAAACGGGCCGAGAAACTGACCGCCTCGTTCTCCATGGCAAAGTCGCGCACCGCGGTGGGCGCCAGGTTCAGCACGATCTGGCCATTCTGGACGAACTGCCGGGGGACCTCGACGCCCGCCTGCTCGGCATCAACGACGATGTAGGGCGTCAGTTCATTGTCCAGCAGCCACTGGTAAAGGGCCCTGGCAATATAGGGTCGACTCGATTGCATCACTTGGCCCTCCTGGGTCGGGGCCCGGTCATCACCGGGTTGAAATTCAGGAGCGCATCTCGCGCTCGCTCTCGCTAAGCGCTGCCTTGAAACCGTCACGATCGAACAGGCGCTCCATGTAATTCATCAGGGGCTTGACCTGCTTCTCGGGCAACTCGATGCCCAGCACCGGAAGACGCCAGAGGAGCGGTGCCAGACAGCAGTCCACCAGGGTGAACTCCTCGCTCATGAAGTAGGGCATGTCCTCGAAGATCGGCGATATGCCGACCAGGCTCTCGCGCAGTTCCTTGCGTGCCTTTTCGATGTCCTTCTTGTTGGCGCTCACCTGGATCTGCTCGACCAGCGGACACCACTCGCGCTCGATACGATGCATCCACAGGCGGCTCTTGGCACGCGCCACGGGATAGACGGGCAACAACGGCGGATGCGGGAAGCGCTCGTCGAGGTATTCCATCATCACCTTGGACTCATAGAGCACCAGGTCGCGGTCAAGCAGCGTGGGCACGCTGTTGTAGGGGTTCAGGTCGGCGAGCTCCTCAGGGGGCTGATCGCCGAGCACCTCGACGATATCCACCGAAACGCCCTTCTCGGCAAGCACGATTCGCACCCGATGACTGTAATGGTCACTCCCCCCGGAGTAGAAGATCATCGACGACCGCTTGGCCACTACACCCATGTAACAATCCTCGCATCAGTTCGTGCCGGGATGATAACACGACCGGCCCCGCCTTGAGGCCATCATGCTGCCCGGTATAGGACAAAGACCACAGGGGGCGCATGGTCGTCGGCCATGCGCCCCCCCCTGACTGTTCACCCGGAACGGATCAGTGAACGTCGCGCCAGTACTCGCGCTTGAGCAGGTAGGCGATGACGCCGAAGATGAAGATGAAGATCAGCACCTTCGGCCCCAGCGACTGGGCCTGCAGTTTGGACGGCTCACCCACATAGGCAAGGAAGTTGGTCAGGTCATAGACCGCTTCCTCGAACTCCTCAGGCTCCATCTCGCCGGGCTGCGTGACCTGAAGCGTCTCGCAGGACTGGTACTTGCCGGTCAGCGGATCGATCTCGGCGCCCTCCACCGGCTGATCGGTCTCGGCACAGACCTTCTCCTGGACACCCTGCAGCGGCTCCAGCACGTTGGGCATGGCCACCAGATCGAATACCGCGTTGTTGACGCCGGTGCTGGCACTGGGGTCCTTGTAGAAGCTCAACAGGTAGGAGTAGATCCAATCGGTGCCGCGCAGGCGCGATTCCAGGGTCAGGTCGGGCGGCGCCGCCCCGAACCATGCCTCGCCATCCTCCTCGCTCATGGCGATGTGCATCTGGTCGTTGAAGGCCAGATCGGAGGAGAAGATCAGGTTCTCCTCGACCAGATCCTGAGGCATGTTCAAGTCTTCGGCGGCGCGTGCAAATCGCTGGTACTCCAGAGAGTGACAGCCCATGCAGTAGTTGACATAGAGCTTCATGCCATTCTGCAGCGACGCCTTGTCATCGAGATCCGGTTCCATGGAGTACGGGACGCTTGCGCCTCCCGCGGCCATCGCCGTGACGGGCACCAGCGCGAAGAGCAGTGCGAGCAGATGCTTTTTCATTAGCCAGTCACCCTTTCCGGAACGGGTTTGGTCTTCTCCAGCCGGGTATAGAGCGGCATCAGCAGGAAGAAGGCGAAGTAGATGGCAGTACAGATCTGGGCCACCAGGGTCCGGCCATCGGTGGCCGGCAGCACGCCCAGCACCCCGAGAATGATGAAGCTGATCACGAACAGCCCCAGCATTGTCCTGGACATCCAGCCCTTGTAGCGCATGGAGCGCACCGGGCTACGGTCGAGCCACGGCAGCACGAAGAGCACCGCGATGGCCGCTCCCATGGCAACGACACCCAGGAACTTGGCATCGAGACCGAACAGGGAGAAGGTGATCGCGCGCAGGATCGCGTAGAACGGCGTGAAGTACCACACCGGCGCGATATGATCGGGCGTCTTCAGCGGATCAGCAGGCTCGAAGTTGGGCTTCTCGAGGAAGTAGCCGCCACCTTCGGGGAAGTAGAAGATCACCACCACGAAAACGAACAGGAACACCGCCACTCCGACGAGGTCCTTCACGGTGTAGTACGGATGGAAGGGGATGCCATCCAGCGGCTTGCCGCTCTCGTCCTTCTTCTTCTTGATGTCGATGCCATCGGGGTTGTTGGAGCCAACCTCGTGCAGGGCAATGATGTGCAGCACCACCAGCGCAAGGATCACGATGGGCAGCGCCACCACGTGCAGAGCGAAGAAACGATTGAGGGTAATGCCGGAAATCAGGAAATCACCACGGATCCACTGGGTCAGGTCGGGCCCGATGACCGGAATCGCCGAGAAGAGCGAGATGATGACCTGGGCGCCCCAGTAGGACATCTGCCCCCAGGGCAGCAGGTAGCCCATGAAGGCCTCGGCCATCAACGCCAGATAGATGGCCATGCCGAAGATCCACACCAGCTCGCGAGGCGCCTTGTAGGAGCCGTAGAGCAGTCCGCGGAACATGTGCAGATAGACCACCACGAAGAAGGCCGTCGCGCCGGTGGAGTGCATGTAGCGAATCAGCCAGCCGTACTCCACATCACGCATGATGTACTCGACCGAGGCGAAGGCCCCCTCGGCGGAGGGGTTATAGCTCATCGTCAGCCAGACACCGGTAAGGATCTGGTTGACCAGCACCAGCAGAGCCAGGGAACCGAAGAAATACCAGAAGTTGAAGTTCTTCGGCGCGTAGTACTTCGCCATGTGGTCCTGCCACATCTGGGTGGCCGGGAAGCGGTCATCGACCCAGCGCATCAGGCCCTTTTCCGCCTTCACCTTGTTCGGGTTACCCATCAGGCAGTCTCCTCATCTTCGCCGACCGTGATCAGCATATCGCTGTCGAAACGATAGGGCGGCACTTCGAGGTTGGTCGGTGCCGGCACGTTGCGAAACACCCGACCGGCCAGATCGAATCGCGAGCCGTGGCAGGGGCAGAAGAAGCCACCCGGCCAGTCGTCGGTCCCCACGCCTTCGGCATCGGGTTCGGGACGATAGACCGGGGAACACCCCAGATGGGTACAGATGCCAACCATCACGCCGACCTCGGGCTTGATGGAGCGCAACGGGCCCTCGATATAACCGGGCTGCTGGGGCTCTTCGGAATCCGGGTCCGCAAGACGCGAGACGTCGAAGCCTTCGGTACGCTCAATCATCTCCGGGGTACGCTTGATGATCCAGACCGGCTTGCCCCGCCACTCGACGGTCATTCGCTGCCCGGGGTCAAGCTTCGATACGTCGGCCTGGACGGGGGCACCCGCCGCTCTTGCCCTGGCACTTGGCTGCCAGGAAGCCACAAAGGGAACCGCAACCCCGACAGCACCCACCGCACCCACGACGGTGGTAGCACCTACGAGGAAACGGCGCCGACCCTTGTTTACGCCGTTATCTGCCATTATCAGGTTTCTCCCATCAGCTTACCCGCTGTTCTATCACGGACAGTGAACCCCCCGCGACCACGGATACCAAATGCGGTCTATGGTAAGAAATCGTGTCGCCCCGCACAAGGAAAGGTTCCCTGAGCAAGCGGGAAACCTGGCGACAAATTCTTGATCAGGAACAAAAAACGCCCAGGTCGCTGGACCCGGGCGTTGTCTTGCGTCGATACGGGGCGTATCAGCGCTTGGAGAACTGCGGGCGACGGCGCGCCTTGCGCAGACCGATCTTCTTCCGCTCGACCTGACGGGCGTCACGGGTAACGTAACCCGCTTCGCGCAACTGACCGCGGAAGTCCTCGTTGTAGTCCATCAGCGCACGGGTGATGCCGTGACGGATGGCGCCAGCCTGTGCCGAGCCACCACCGCCCTTGACCGTGACGTAGACATCGAACTGACCGAGAGTATCGGTCAGTTCAAGCGGCTGGCGAACCACCATCCGCCCGGTGACGCGGCCGAAGTACTGGTCCAGCTCACGGCTGTTGACGGTGATCTTGCCGGTGCCCGGCTTCAGAAAGACGCGGGCGGTAGAGGTCTTGCGGCGCCCGGTACCGTAATACTGCTGTGTCATGGCGAAGACTCCCTCAGATGTTCAGTGCTTGCGGCTGCTGGGCAGCGTGCGGATGCTCGGTGCCGGCGTAGACCTTGAGCTTCGAGTACATGGCGCGCCCCAGGGGACCCTTCGGCAACATGCCCTTGACGGCGGACTCGATGACACGCTCCGGCGCATGAGCGATCATCTTCTCGAAATTCATGGAGCGCAGACCACCCGGATAGCCGGTGTGGCGATAGTACGTCTTGTCGCTGGCCTTGTTGCCGGTGACCCGAACCTTCTCGGCATTGATCACGACGATGTAGTCGCCGGTATCCACATGCGGGGTATATTCCGGCTTGTGCTTGCCGCGCAGGCGACGAGCAATCTCGGTGGCCAGACGGCCGAGCGTCTTGTCCGCAGCATCGACGACGAACCAGTCGCGCTGGACGGACTGCGGTTTGGCAGTGAACGTCTTCATGGATGAATCACCAATTGATGTATTGGGTTCTGCCGCCGGGCGTCCGGCATGGAACCATCCCTATTCTTCTTGGTTGCCTGCACCACCAGAGGGGGAGGCAACGGTCGAGCGAGCGCGCATTCTACACGAGCGAGCGGCTACAAGGCAATGCCTGCAGCTGGAAGCTCCCGGCGAAGCCGGGTCATGGCTTGTGGGGCAGCGCCAGGTAGTCGTGGGACTGCATCTCCTGGAGACGCGAGAGGGTACGCTGGAACTCGAACGCCAGGCGACCGTCTCGGTAGAGCTCCTCGGCCGGCCCCTCGGCCGACATCAGGAGCTTGACACCACGATCATAGAATTCATCGACCATGTTGATAAAGCGCCTGGCCTGGTCGTCCGTCGACCCATTCATCCGAGTCACGTTGGAAACCAGCACGCTATGGAACTCGCGAGCCAGCTCGATATAGTCGTTCTGGCTACGGGGGCCGTCGCAGAGCTCGCTAAAGTCGAACCACACCACGTCATCATGCAAACGGCGGGCACGCAGTACGCGATGATTGATCTCGATAGGCGCCCCCTCCTCGCCTTCATGTCCCGCGATCTCGCGAAAGCTGCGCGCCAGTTCGGCCTCGGCCTCATCGTCCAGGGGGGCATGGAATATCTCGGCGCGCTCCAGGGCGCGTAGTCGATAGTCGATGCCCGAGTCCACATTGACCACCTCGCAGTGACGCTCGAGCATCTCGATGGCCGGGAGGAAGCGTGCGCGCTGCAGGCCATCCTTGTAGAGCTCGCCGGGCACAATGTTGGAGGTCGCTACCAGCACCACGCCATGGGCGAAGAGCGACTCGAGCAGGTTGGCCAGGATCATGGCATCGGTGATGTCCTTGACGAAGAACTCGTCGAAGCAGATGACACGGGCCTCGGCGGCGAGCTTGGCAGCAATCAGCGTCAGCGGATTGCGCTCTCCCTTGTAGTGCTCCAGCTCGTTGTGCACCCGCTGCATGAAACGGTGAAAGTGGGTGCGCATCTTCTCCGGGAAGGGCAGGGTCTCGAAGAAGGTATCCATGAGGTAGGTCTTGCCTCGCCCCACCCCTCCCCAGAAGTAGAGGCCGTGGATCGCGGGCAGCACCGGTTCGGGCGCCACCTCGCGGTCTCGCCTGCCGAGCAGGCCTGCCATCCGCGACTTGATCCCGCCACCGCGCTTCGGCGGCACCACCCGCGAGGGCGGCGTGGCGACCAGCTCGTCATAGAGGCGCTGGAGGTGCTTCACCGCCTGCTCCTGGGCGGCATCAGGCTGGAATCCGTGACGTTCGAGATCCGCCCGATAGCGTGTCATGGGCGTAGCGGAGGACCGCGCGTCGCGGGAAGCCTGGAAGGTGTGCGTCTCGCTCATCGGATTCATGAGGGCCTTTTCTCGCATCATTCGCGGAAACATTATACGCATCGCACCCTCAGTTGGCAGCGACTGCCGCTGCATTGACCCGGTGCGCCGCGCCCGCCCTATAATGGGCGTACAAACTCGGTACGACCCGATGACGCTCGCGCCTTCACCGCAGCACGACACCCAATACGCCAGGAGACGACACAAGTGGACGAGACCAACATCAACGGGGTGCTGGCCATCGCCTGCCTGCTGGCGGGTATCGGTATCGGGGTCCTGGGTTACCATCTGCTCAACGCCAGCGCCGGCACTGTCCAGCGCCTCCGCCAGCAGCTTGCCGAGCGTGAGCGAGCAGTGTCAGAACTCAAGGACGGCATGGGTGATAGCCTCGATCGCATCGCCCGCCTGGCCGAGAGCCTGCAGCATGAGACGCGGGAACTCGAGCGGGAAGCCGTGGAGGCCAGCAGTCGACTCGGTGACCGCTCGCTGCGCCGCCAGGCCATCGAGGCTGTCTCTCCCAACCCCGCCACGACCGGGCAGGAGCCTCCCCTGCCACGGGATTACGCCGACGGCAACCGCGGCACCCTCGCGGAAGACTTCGGCCTCAAGGACAACGGCGCGGCCAAGGCCCAACCACCGCGTTTCTGACCCCTGGCGCTCCAGGCCCCGCGACCGGAGAGCCAGGACACCTGCTTAGCACTCAGGCCGGGTTGTCGACATCGACGAAGCGGTGCTCGATTCCGAACTTCGCCGCGAGCCATTCACCCAGGGCCTGAACCCCGTAGCGTTCAGTGGCATGGTGCCCCGCTGCCAGGTAATGAATGCCCATCTCGCGGGCCAGGTGAGTGGTTCGTTCGGAAATCTCGCCGGAAATGAAGGCATCAGCCCCCGCCTCCCGGGCGACGCTGATCATGTCCTGGGCCCCGCCGGTACACCAGGCGACACGGCGGACCTCGCCTCCTCCCGGCGCCTTGACCAGCAGCGGATCGCGCTTCAGGCACGCTCCGACATCGCGGGCCAGACCCGCGGCATCGAGCCCGGGGCGGGGCTCGCCCAGCCATACCAGCCCCTCGCCGAGCTCCCCATCGGCACAGCCCGTCACGGTGAGCCCCAGCCGACGACCCAGCTCGGCGTTGTTACCGAGATCGAGATGGGCATCCAGCGGCAGATGATAGGCCAGCAGGTTGATGTCATGGGCCAGCAGCGTCGCCAGGCGCCGGCGCTTGATGCCGGTGATGGTAACCGGCTCGTTCTTCCAGAAATAGCCGTGATGCACCAGCACGAGGTCGGCCTGCCAGGCCACGGCTTCATCAAGCAGTGCCTGGCAGGCAGTCACCCCGGTCATCACCCGCGTGACATGCTCGGTGCCGGCCACCTGCAGGCCGTTCACGGTATAGTCCTTGAAACGATGGGGTTCCAGCAGTCGGTCACAGGCGGCGACCAGATCGTCACGATTCGTCATGCAGCCTCCGGGCGCAGTCGAGTTGTCAATGTTACAATCCACCCAGTGTAACCAGCGGGAGGATAGCCCGCGACCAAGCCACGTCGACAAGGACCCTCGCCGCATGCGACGCACCCTGCTCCCCTATCTCTGGCCTGTGCTCATCGGCGTGCTGGCAGCCATCGTGCTGCTCAATGCCTTCCCACAGCTGATCGGCCGACCTGCCTCGCCACCCGCGCCCCCCGCCACGCCTGCACTGGTGCAATCGGACGACGAGAACAAGTCCCGAGAGGCCCCGGAGGTTCGTCAGGCCGAGCCCCTCACCCGCCAGCAGGGACCGGCGAGCTATGCACAGGCGGTGGAGCGCGCCGCCCCGGCGGTCGTCAACATCTATTCCACCCGCGTCGTCGAGCGCGAAGAGCACCCATTGATGTCGGACCCCTTCTTCCGGCAATTCTTCGGTGACGAGTTGCCCAGCCGACAGCGCATGCTTTCCAGCCTCGGGTCCGGGGTCATCGTCAGTGATGATGGCTATGTCCTGACCAACCACCACGTGATCCGCGGTGCCGACGAGATCCAGGTCGCGCTGCGCGACGGCCGGGAAACCCTGGCTGAGGTGATCGGCACCGACCCCGAGAGCGACCTTGCCGTACTGCGCATCGAGCTGGACTCGCTGCCGGTGATCGAGCTGACGGACACCACCCGGGTCGCCGTCGGCGATGTCTCGCTGGCCATCGGCAACCCCTTCGGGGTCGGTCAGACAGTGACCATGGGCATCATCAGCGCCACCGGGCGCAGCCATCTGGGTCTCAATGCCTATGAGGACTTCATCCAGACCGATGCCGCCATCAACCCGGGCAACTCGGGAGGGGCACTGGTCAATGCCGAGGGTGCACTGGTCGGTATCAATACCGCCATCTTCTCGCGCTCCGGCGGCTCCCAGGGGATCGGCTTCGCGATCCCCGCCAACCTGGCACGCAACATCCTCGACGAGCTGGTCACTCGTGGCCGCGTCATCCGCGGCTGGATGGGCATCGAAGCCCAGGAGCTCAACCAGGAGCTCGCTGCGTCATTCGGCCTGCAGACGCCGGCCGGGGTCATCATCGCCGGCGTGGTACCGGATGGCCCTGCCGACCGCGCCGGCCTGCAGCCCGGCGACGTGCTGCTCGAGGTTGATGGCCAGCCAGTGCTCGACCCGCGCCGAACCATGAGCAACATCGCTTCGGTAGCCCCGGGAACGCGTCTTCCGCTGACCGTGGTCCGCGGTGGCGAGCGACAGGAGGTGACCATCGAGCTCGGGGAGCGTCCGACCCCGGAACTCCCCCGCACCGACCAGGAGTAATGTCCTCGGCGGCGCGGGGTGTCACGGCTTGAGACGATACTCCGCCGAGCGGGCATGGGCAGTCAGTGACTCCCCCCGCGCCAGGGTGGAGGCAATCTTGCCGAGCGCCCCGGCACCCTCGGCCGAACAGTGGATGATCGAGGAGCGCTTCTGGAAGTCGTAGACCCCCAGCGGCGACGAGAAGCGCGCCGTCCCCGAGGTGGGCAGCACATGATTGGGACCGGCACAGTAATCGCCCAGCGCCTCGGCCGTATAGCGCCCCATGAAGACGGCCCCGGCATGACGCACTTCCGGCAACCAGCCCTCGGGGTTGGCCACCGAGAGCTCCAGATGTTCCGGGGCGATGCGGTTGATCAGCGCCACTGCCTCTTCACGCCCCTGACAGTGAATCAGTGCACCGCGCCGAGCCAGAGACTCGCGCACGATGGGCGCGCGCTCCAGGGTCGGTAGAAGACGCGTGATCGACGCCTCGACCGCTTCCAGATGCGCGCGGTCCCAGCTGACCAGCACCGCCTGGGCATCCTCGTCATGCTCGGCCTGGGAGAAGAGATCCATGGCCAGCCAGTCCGGATCGGTACCGCCATCGGACACCACCAGGATCTCGGAGGGACCCGCAATCATGTCAATCCCCACCTGGCCGAACACCGCGCGCTTGGCGGTGGCCACATAGATGTTCCCCGGCCCCACGACCTTGTCCACCCGCGGCACCGTTTCGGTACCGAAGGCCAGGGCCCCCACCGCCTGGGCACCGCCGAGGGTGAAGACATGATCGACGCCGGCGAGATGGGCGGCGGCCAGCACCAGCTCATTGAGGATGCCATCCGGGGTCGGGACGACCATGATGATTTCCCGAACGCCGGCCACATGGGCGGGAATGGCATTCATCAGTACCGAGGAGGGATAGGCCGCCTTGCCGCCAGGGACATAGATACCCGCGCGGTCCAGGGGAGTGACCTGCTGACCCAGCACGGTGCCATCGGCCTCGGTGTAGTGCCAGGATGCCGGCTTCTGATGCTCGTGATAGGCGCGGATCCGCGCGGCCGCATCCGCCAGGGCCTCTCGCTGCTCCCCCGGCAGGCCCTCGAAGGCCTGGCGCAGTCGCTCCTCGCTCAGGGTCAACTCGGCCATGGAGGCGACGCCGAGGCGGTCGAAGCGGTTCGTGTACTCGACCAGCGCAGCATCACCGCGGGCCCTGACCGCGGCCAGGATCTCGTCGACACGCTGCTGTACCGCAGCATCGGAGACACCCTCCCAGGCCAGCAGCTCGGCCAGACGCGCATCGAAGTCGTCCTGCGAGGTCGACAGCCGTGCGATGTCGAGGCCATTGGTGGGGGATTGGCTCATGGCAGTAGCTTCCTCTCGAAACGGGGATTTATCCAGGGCAAGCGTGCCGCGGCGCCAGGCCCGGGGCAAGGCCGGGCTGGCTATCGGGCCGACACGGCGAGGCTATCGCGGCGCGCCGCCACCGCTTCGCGCAGGCGGGTGATAAGCGGCTTCAGTCGTTCGTGCTTCATGGTCATTGCCGCCTTGTTGACCACCAGGCGGGTGGAGACCGACGCGATCAGCTCGCGAGGCTCCATGCCGTTGGCCCGCAGCGTATTGCCGGTATCGACGATGTCGACGATCTCGTCCGCCAGGTTCATCAGCGGCGCCAGCTCCATGGCACCATAGAGCTTGATCACCTCGGCCTGGATCCCCTGCTCGGCATAATAGCGGCGCGCCACATTGACGAACTTGGTGGCCACCCGCCGGCGGGCCCGGGCCGGTTCGGTCCCAGTGATGCCGGCGGTCATCAGCTTGCAGCGGGCGATCTCCAGGTCGAGGGGCTCGTAGAGGCCCTCGACACCATGCTCGAGCAGCACGTCCTTGCCGGCCACGCCCAGATCCGCGGCCCCGAGCTGCACGTAGGTCGGCACATCCGTGGCCCGGATCACCACCAGCTTGACATCAGGGAGATTGGTATCGAACAGCAGCTTGCGGCTCTTGCCCAGGTCCTCGACCGGTTCGATGCCGGCATCGGCCAGCAGCGGCAGCGTCTCGTCGAGTATACGGCCCTTGGAGAGGGCCAGAATCAGTTGCTTGCTCATGGTCTCGCCTATTGGTCAGCTCAGCCGGGAATGCGTCGGATGCGCGCACCCAGCAGCTGCAGTTTTTCCTCGATGCACTCGTAGCCACGGTCGATGTGATAGATCCGGTCGACCAGGGTTTCGCCCTCGGCCATCATCGCCGCGACCACCAGGGAAGCCGAGGCCCGCAGGTCGGTTGCCATCACCGGCGCGCCGGAAAGCGTCTCGACGCCGGTGATCACCGCCGTATTGCCCTCGAGCGCGATGTCGGCCCCCATGCGGTTGAGTTCCTGGACATGCATGAAGCGGTTTTCGAAGATGGTCTCCACCACCCGGGCGGTGCCTTCGGCCACCGCATTCATCGCCACGAACTGGGCCTGCATGTCGGTGGGAAAGGCCGGATAAGGCGCGGTACGCACGTTGACCGCCCTTGGGCGCCGGCCCTGCATGTCGAGCTCGATCCAGTCCTCGCCGGTGGTGATGACGGCCCCCGCCTCCTCGAGCTTGGCCAGCACCGCATCGAGGATGTCGGCACGCGTATTGCGCACCCGGACCCGCCCCCGGGAAAGCGCGGCCGCCACCAGGAAGGTACCGGTCTCGATGCGGTCGGGCATGACGTCATGGTAGGCGCCGTGCAGACGCTCGACGCCCTCGACGACGATGGTATCGGTGCCGTGACCACGGATGCGGGCGCCCATCTTGATCAGACACTCGGCCAGGTCGACCACCTCGGGTTCTCGGGCTGCATTCTCCAGCACCGTGGTCCCCTCCGCCAGGGTGGCCGCCATCAGGAGATTCTCGGTACCGGTCACGGTCACGGTATCGAAGAAGATGGTGGCTCCATGCAGCCGGTGGTCGACCCGCGCCCGGATGTAGCCCGCCTCGACGGTGATATCGGCACCCATGGCCTCGAGCCCGCGGATGTGCAGGTCCACCGGGCGCGAACCGATGGCACAGCCGCCGGGCAGGGAGACATCCGCATGCCCGAAATGGGCCAGCAACGGGCCGAGCACCAGGATGGAGGCGCGCATCTTCTTGACGAGTTCATAGGGCGCATGACATTCGGTGACCTGAGCGCCATCAAGCTGGATGCACATCCTGTCACCCATCACGGCCTCGACCCCCATGTGGCCGAGCAGCTCCAGGGTGGTGGTGATGTCCTGCAGGTGCGGCAGGTTGCCGATGGTCACCGGTTCGTCGGCCAGCAGTGTCGCGCAGAGGATCGGCAGGGCGGCATTCTTGGCGCCGCTGGCCCAGACCTCGCCGTCGACGGGCCCGTTGCCGGTAATGATCAGCTTGTCCATGGAAGGTCGACCGTCAGGCCCCCTGGTTGTCGGTGGCGGTCTGCCACTGTTGCGGGGTATAGGTCTTGATGCTCACCGCATGCAGGGCGCCGGAAGCGATCTCCTCGGACAACGCCGCATAGATCATCTGCTGGCGCTTGACCGGCGAGAGTCCTTCGAAGGCCTCGCCCACGGCCACTACCTGGAAGTTGCAGCCTTCCCCCTGGATATGGAACTCGCAGCCGTCGAGTCGGCTCTCGAGCAGCGCCTTCACTTCGCTTGGTTGCATGGCACCGGCACTCCTGTGGTTCGTCGATAGGTCGGGGACACGCTGCCACCGGCCACACAATGGCTTCCGGCAGCAGGGTCGTCATGGCTCGACATGGTAAAGAAAAGCACCGCGCTTGGCGATGGGGAGGGAGGTCCGGCTCAGGCGGCGGCGGACTCGGCAAGCGGTAGCAGGGTGTCGAGCCCTGCGACCCGGGTCAGGCGCTCGAGCGGCGTGGAAAGCCTGACGGCAGTCACCTCGACGCCGGCATCGCGGGCCTGACGGGTCCATTCCAGCAACACGCTGAGCGCCGCGCTGCTGACCCGACCGACGCCGCTCAGATCGAAGACAACCTCGCTGCCGGCAGGCCGGCCAACTAGCCAGCTGCTGCCGGCCTCGGCCATTGCCGTCGCCGCTTCGAAGCCGACCTCGCCGGTGACCGCCAGACGACGGCCGTCACTCTCGAGGCGGGAGTCACGCTGCTCCAGGAGGATACTCACGCGTCGCCACCCTCCTCAAGCTCCTCGACGGCAAGCTCGGGTGCCCAGTCATCGATCACGGCAGCGTAGTCGCGATTGTGGTCGCGCATCGCCTGGTCGAACTGGTTGCGAAACGTCAGCCCCAGATTGATGCCGTTGACGATCACGTTGACCACCTTCCACTGACCGTCGGAGAGACGCAGCGAGTAGCTGACCGGGTAGACGCTGCCATCGTTGGCCACCACTTCCATGGCCACGCTCGCCTGGTCCTCGTGGCGAGAGGCCTGCTGGGTGTCGAGCACCCGGATCTCCCGATAGTCGAAGGTCACCAGGCCCTTGGCATAGGTATCAATGAGGGTCTTGCGGAAGGTCTCGACGAAGCGTGAGCGCTGCTGCGGCGAGGCGTTGCCAAAGTAGCGCCCCATCACGCTGGCGCCGATATAGCGAAAATCGGCCACGTCATCGAGGCTGTCGTCGACGATGGCCTCGAGCTCATCGAGATTGTCGGCGAAGTAGTCCTCACGCCCCTCGATCCGCGTCATCAGTTCATCGATGCTGGCACGTATCATCTGCTCGGGGCGCTGGTCAGGCTGAGACGCCATCAGCGGCAGGGCCATCAGCATCAGGCAAAGCCCGATGAGCATCGCACGCAGGTTCTCCATCTTCATCTCGTTCACTCCTTGGCCATGCTGGACACGAACTGCTGGATGAGCTCTTCGAGCACCAGGGCCGACTGGGTATCACGCAGGGTATCGCCATCGGCGAGCATGTCCGGTGCCCCGCCGACCGAGAGACCGATGTACTGCTCACCCAGCAGGCCCGCGGTAAGGATGGCGGCGGTACTGTCCTCCGGCAGCTGACCTTCCAGCTCACCGTCGAGTTCCATCACCACGCGCGCATCGTACCAGTCGGTATCCAGCTCGATGGCCTCGACACGCCCTACCGTGACGCCTGCCATGGTCACCCGCGCCCGTGGCTTCAGGCCGCCGATGTTGGCGAAATTGGCTTCCAGTCGAAAGCTCTCGCTGGGCAGAGAAAGACTCACGCCACTGACCCTCAACCCCAGGAACACCAGGCCCAGGATGCCAGCCAGCATGAAAAGGCCGACACCGAGCTCCATCGTCTTGCTGCGCTTCATCCGTTTGCTCCAAACATCAGGAAAGCTCTCCGAACATCAGGGCGGTGAGCACGAAATCCAGGCCCAGTACCGCCAGGGAGGAGTACACCACCGTCCGGGTGGTGGCACGCGAAATGCCTTCCGAGGTGGGAATCAGGTCATAGCCCTGAAAGACCGCGATCCAGGTCACGACCAGGGCAAATACCAGACTCTTGATCAGACCGTTGCCGACATCATCGATGAACGCGACGCTGGCCTGCATGTTACCCCAGTAGGAGCCTTCGAAGACGCCGAGCCATTCGACCCCGACCAGCTGGCCGCCCCATACACCCACCACGCTGAAGCCGATGGTCAGCAGCGGCAGGGCCACGAAACCGGCCCAGAGGCGCGGTGCGACCACGCGCCGCAGTGGGTCGACACCGATCATCTCCATGCTGGTCAGCTGCTCGGTGGCCTTCATCAGGCCGATCTCGGCGGTCAGGGCAGAGCCGGCCCGGCCGGCAAACAGCAGCGCCGTCACCACCGGCCCCAGCTCGCGCAGCAGGGAGAGGGCCACCATCTGCCCCAGTGCCTGCTCGGCCCCGAAGTCGACCAGGATGGTATAGCCCTGCAAGGCCAGTACCATGCCGATGAACAACCCCGAGACCAGCACGATGGCCAGCGACATCACGCCGATGAAGTGCATCTGCCGGACCCAGAGATAGAGGCCCTCGCGGGAGGGGATCCCGACTGCCGACTGGCCGAGGAAGATGCCGGCCCGACCCAGCGACTCCATCAGGTCGCAGCCACGGTTTCCCAGCTGGCGAATCCGCTTGATCATCGCGGCCCCCCGCTGCCGAGGATATCGGCGTGAAAGTCCATGGCCGGGTAGTGGAAAGGCACCGGGCCATCGGGCTCGCCATGCATGAACTGGCTGACCCGGGGATCACGGTCCGCATCGAGGCTCGCCGGCGTGCCGTGGGCCATGACCTGGCCATCGGCGATCACGTAGGCATAGTCAGCGATGGAAAGGGTCTCCTTGATGTCGTGGGACACCACCACGGCCGTCAACCCCAGCGCCTCGTTGAGACGCCTGATCAGCTGCACCAGCACGCCCATGGAAATGGGGTCCTGCCCGGCGAAAGGTTCATCGTAGAGGATCAGTTCCGGGTCCAGGGCGATGGCGCGTGCCAGCGCCACGCGGCGCGCCATCCCGCCGGAGAGCTGCGGGGTCTTCAACTGCCGGGCCCCGCGCAGCCCGACGGCCTGCAGCTTCATCAGCACGACGTCACGGATCATCGACTCGGGCAGGTCGGTATGCACACGCAGGGGAAAGGCCACGTTCTCGTAGACATCCAGGTCGGAAAACAGCGCCCCGCTCTGGAACAGCATTCCCATGCGCCGCCGCAGCACGAACAGTGCCTTGCGCGACAGCGCATGGACATCCTGGCCATCGACGCAGACACGTCCCGCATCAGGCGCCAGCTGACCACCGATCATCTTGAGCAGGGTGGTCTTGCCGGTCCCGCTGGGGCCCATGATGGCGGTGATCCGACCACGCGGGATGACCAAGTCGACGCCGCGGAAGATCGCCATCTCGCCGCGGGAGAAGTGCAGGCTCTCCACTTCCACGAAGGGGGAGTCCGTCATGGCTTCACCATCCGATAAAATATTATCGAACATCGTATCCTAACCCTGACCCGGCGCGCCAGCGCCCTTGCATCTTGCACCCCCGGGGGTGGCCATGTTCAATGTGCGCCCTCCACCCATCGCACCGGGCCTCGCCATGCTACTTCCCCTGCTGATCGTCATGCTCGGCTTCGTCGGACTGCTGTGGAGCGCCGACCGGTTCGTCGGTGCGGCCGCGGCAACCGCCTGGCGCGCCGGCATGAGCACCTTGCTGGTGGGGATGACCGTCGTCTCTCTCGGAACCTCGGCACCGGAGATCGTGGTCTCGGTAATGGCCTCCCTTGATGACGTCCCGGATCTCGCCATCGGCAACGCACTGGGCTCCAACATCGCCAACATCGCCCTGGTGCTGGGCGCAACCGCCCTGGTGGTGCCGATCCCGGTGCGCTTCTCCATCGTGCGTCGCGAGCTGCCGCTGCTGCTCGGCGCCACGGGCCTGGCGGGCTACACCCTGGCCAACGGCCATCTCGACCGACTCGACGGCCTGCTGCTCCTGGCGCTGCTGATGTTCAGCCTGTGGTGGCTGTTCCGGGCCGACACACCGGATGAAGCGAGTGCCGGCGAGATCCCCGCGATGGCCCTGGGCCAGGCCATGATCTGGCTGACAGTGACCCTGGTGATCATGGTGGCCAGTTCGCGGGCCCTGGTATGGGGCGCCAGCGAGCTGGCCCGAGACCTCGGCGTCAGCGAACTGGTCATCGGGCTGACCGTCGTCGCCATCGGCACCAGCCTGCCGGAGCTGGCGGCCTGCGTGGCCAGCGCCCTCAAGCGCCACCATGACCTGGCCATCGGCAATGTCATCGGCTCCAACCTGTTCAACATGCTGACCGTTCTTCCTGTGCCGGCGCTGCTGGCACCGGGCGCCGCGGACCCCGCAGCGGCCAGTCGCGACTATCCGGTAATGCTGATGCTGACGCTTGCTCTGGGGGCGCTGCTGCTCTGGCACCGCCACGGTCACCTGGGGCGCCTGCCGGGCGGACTGCTGGTGCTGGCCTATGTCGCCTACCTGACCTGGATCGGCTTCGCCGGCTCCTCCACGCTCAGCTAAGTCTTGAGTGAAACCTTGCAACGGGCAACAATCGTCGCCATGACCAACAACTCTCCCTCAGCAACTGGCACCACGCTCCTGCGCGACAGTGCCCGTCGCACACTGGCGCTGGAACAGCAGGCCATCGCGGCCCTGGCAGAACACCTCGATGACGCCTTCGACCATGCCTGTGGACTAATCCTGGCCTGCCGCGGCCGCGTGGTGGTCACCGGCATGGGCAAGTCGGGCCATATCGCCGGGAAGATTGCCGCCACGCTCGCCAGCACCGGCACACCGGCCTTCTTCGTGCACCCCGGCGAGGCAAGCCACGGCGACCTGGGCATGATCACACCGGGCGATGTGGTGCTGGCTCTCTCCAATTCCGGCGAGACCGCCGAGGTCACCGCCCTGCTCCCCCTGCTCAAGCGCATGAAAACGCCCCTGATCAGCATGACCGGTCGTCCCGACTCGACCCTGGCCCGACATGCCGAGGCCCACCTGAATGCCGGTGTCGAGCGCGAGGCCTGTCCACTGGACCTGGCACCGACCTCATCCACCACTGCCGCCCTGGCACTCGGTGACGCCCTGGCCGTGGCACTCCTCGAATCGCGCGGCTTCACCGCCGAGGATTTCGCGCTCTCCCATCCCGGTGGCAGCCTGGGCAAGCGCCTGTTGCTGCGAGTCAGCGACCTGATGCACAGGGGGGAACGGCTGCCCAGGGTCGCCCTGGGCAGCCCGCTTCGCGATGCCCTGCTGGAGATCACCCGCCAGGGGCTGGGCTTCACCTGCGTGGTTGATGTCGACGGGCGCCTCGCCGGTGTCTATACCGATGGCGACCTGCGGCGCACCCTCGACCAGCACAGTGATCTTTCGGGACTGCTCGTCGACGATGTCATGACACGCCCCGGCAAGCGCATCGCCCCCGACACGCTGGCCGCCGAAGCGGTGCGCATCATGGAGGACAGCCGCATCTCGGCACTGGCCGTGGTCGATAGCGACGGCCATCCGGTTGGCGCCCTGCACATGCATGACCTGCTTGCCAGCGGTGTCATCTGACAGCGTTATCCTCCCCCAGCCCTGGACCATTGGAGACCCCATGAGCCTCGATCCTTCCCTGCTTGACCGCCAACTCGTCGACCGACTGCGCCACGTCCGCCTGCTTGCCCTGGACGTGGATGGTGTCCTGACGGACGGGCGCCTCTACTTCCAGAGCGATGGCATCGAGATCAAGGCCTTCCATACCCACGATGGCCATGGCATCAAGCTGGCGCAGCGTGCCGGCATCGTGGTGGCGCTGATCACCGGCCGCGACTCGCCGATCGTCAGCCGACGTGCCGCCGCGCTGGGCATCAAGCATGTCTTCCAGGGAGTCGAGAAGAAGCTTGCCGTATTGCGCGAACTGAGTACCCGACTGGGCCTGGACCTCGAGGAGGTCGCCTACTGCGGTGACGACATGCCCGACGTGGCTGCCATACGACGTGCGGGAGTCGGCATCAGCGTTCCCGGCGCGCCAGCGTATATCCGCAAGCATGCCGACTGGGTCACCGAATCGGCAGGCGGTCATGGCGCCGTGCGTGAAATCTGCGACACCCTGCTCCAGACACAGGGGCACTGGGATGCCGTGATCGACACCTACCTCCATGGCCCGAGCTGAGCCATGTACCTCCCGCGCCCCGGCTTCCGCACCGGCCTGATCCTGCTGCTGCTCGCCCTGGGTGGCGGCCTGACGTATTACGATATCAACGATGGTCCGCTCCCCGGCCCGGTCCCGGAAGGCGCGACCGGAGAGCCGGACTACTACCTCGAGGATGCCCGGCTGACACGCTTCGATGCCCAGGGGCGTCTTCACCAGCAACTCGACACGCCGCGCCTGGCTCATACGCCGCATGACGACATCACTCGACTGGAGCGCCCACGGGGACGCCTGCTGGACGACTCGGGCCGGGTCTGGAATGCCAGAAGCGAGCGCGGCTCTCTGGGAGCAGGAGGCAACCCACTGACGCTCTCCGGCAACGCGCGACTGCAGGCCCCCGCCGAGCGCTGGCAACTCGATACCCAGGTGCTCCACTTCGATGCCGACAGCGGACATGCCTGGAGCGACACCCCGGCCCTGCTGCGCCAGCCGCCCCAGCGGATGCAGGGCGAGCGCTTCGACGCCTGGATCCATGACAACCGTGCCCGGCTGACCGACAATGTCCGCGGCCACCATCCGCCCGACACTCACGAGGAGCCCGAGTCATGACGCGTCTCGCTTTACCCCCTTTGCTGGCCCTCACCATCATCGGTCTGCTGCTGGGCAGCCCCCCGAGCCACGCCCTGGAGGGCGATGCCAGCGCCCCGATCGAGGTGGAAGCCGACCGCCTCGACCTGGACGACCGGTCGGGCACTGCCGTCTATACCGGCAACGTCGACATCCGCCAGGGCAGCATGCAGCTGACCGGCGCCCGGGTGGAGATCCGCCGCAATGCCCAGGGGCAGCTGAGTCGCGCCACCGCCAGCGGCGAGCGTGCCTACATCGAGCAGCAGCCCGCGCCGGATGAACCGCGGGTCCGCGGCTGGGGGCGCACCATCGTCTACCATGTCGCCGAGCGTCGCATCGAACTGATCGACCAGGCGGAACTCCACCAGGGCGGCGATACCTTCGACGGCGGCTATCTGGAGTACTTCCTCGACCGTCGCGTGGTCCAGGCCCGCGCCGACGCCGAGGGCGTCCAGGAACGACAGCGTGTGCGCATGACCCTTCAACCCGAACAGGGCCAGTGATGAAGACCCTGAACGTCAGCCACCTGGCCAAGAGCTACAAGCGCCGACGCGTGGTACAGGACATCAGCCTCTCCATCGAGCAGGGCCGTATCGTCGGTCTGCTCGGTCCCAACGGGGCCGGCAAGACGACCTCCTTCTACATGATCGTGGGGCTGGTTCGGGCCGATGCCGGCAAGGTCCGCATCGACGACCTTGATCTCTCCCAGGCTGCCATGCACGAACGGGCACGCGCCGGTCTCGGTTATCTACCGCAGGAGGCCTCGATCTTCCGCAAACTGTCGGTCGCCGACAACATCATGGCAATCCTCGAAACCCGCAAGGACCTCGACCGCGCCGGGAAACGGGCCCGGCTCGAGCAGCTGCTGACGGACTTCCACGTCACACACATTCGCGACAACCTCGGCATGAGCCTCTCCGGGGGGGAACGTCGCCGGGTCGAGATCGCCAGGGCCCTGGCCACGGAGCCCGCCTTCATCCTGCTCGACGAACCCTTTGCCGGCGTCGACCCCATTTCGGTAGGCGAGATCAAGGGCATCATCCGCCAGTTGAAGGCTCGTGATATCGGCGTGCTCATCACCGATCACAATGTCCGCGAGACCCTCGATATCTGCGACACTGCCTACATCGTCGGCGATGGTCGCATCATCGCCGAAGGCGATGCCGAGGCGATCCTCGCTGACCAGCGCGTCCGTGAGGTCTATCTCGGCGAGGACTTTCGCCTGTAACCTCAGTATACTGATATGACTGATGTTATTCAGGTACGGCATGAGAATTGCCAATGGCACGATTATTGCAATTATTGTCCTTGCAAGCCCCTCGAGCAGCGTCTAGAGTGGAAGCTTTCGCCAAGCCGAGGACACACTTCTCATGACCATGAAGGCGTCCCTGCAACTGCGCGTCGGCACCCAGCTGACCATGACGCCCCAGCTCCAGCAGGCCATTGCACTCCTCCAGCTATCGACCCTGGACCTGCGTCAGGAGATCCAGCAGGCACTGGAATCCAACCCCATGCTCGAGGTCGAGGATGACTTCAGCGAGGAAGTGGTCAACGAAGCGCCCGACGAGGAGTGGGCCAGCGAAATCCCCGACGAACTCAGCACCGACAGCGACTGGTCGGACACCTACCAGGACCTGGGTAGCGCGCCACAAAGCGGCAGCGGGGAGGGCCCGGATTTCGAGCGTCAGGCTTCGGGTCAGAGCCTTCAGGGCCACCTGGTCTGGCAGCTGGCCATGGCCGACCTGGGCGAACGCCAGCGACATATCGCAGAATGCCTGATTGACGGCATCAACGGCGATGGCTATCTGACCCAGCCCCTGGAGGAGATCCGTGACGGCCTCAGATCACAGGGCCTCGAGGGACTCAAGACACGCGAAATCGAACAGGTATTGCTGCGCCTGCAGCAGTTCGAGCCCACGGGCGTCCTCGCCCGCGACCTGCGCGAGTGCCTGATGCTGCAGCTCGCCAGCCTGCCGGGCGACACGCCACTGCTGCCGCAGGCCCGACGACTGGTCCGCCAGTTCCTCGAGGCGCTCGCCGGCGATGACCGCCGCCTGCTCAAGCGCCGCCTCGGCCTCGACGACGACGCCCTGGACACGGTGGTCGGGCTGGTGCGCTCGCTGGACCCGCGTCCTGGCAGCGCCTTCTCCGACGACGACAGCGGCTATGTCATCCCCGACCTCATTGCCCGCCACACCCGCGATGGCTGGCAGGTGGAACTCAACCCCGAGGCCATGCCTCGGCTGCGTATCCAGCCCGACTATGCCGCCCTGATCCGCCGGGCCGACAAAAGCGATGACAACCAGTTTCTCAAGAATCACCTGCAGGAGGCGCGCTGGCTGATGAAGAGCCTTTCCAGCCGCAACGATACGCTGCTGCGGGTGGGGCGCGAGATCATGCAGCACCAGCTCGACTTCCTAGAACACGGCGAGGAGGCGATGAAACCCCTCATCCTGGCCGATATCGCCCAGACGGTGGAAATGCACGAGTCGACCGTCTCCCGGGTGACCACCCAGAAGTTCATCCACACGCCGCGAGGGATGTTCGAGCTGAAGTATTTCTTTTCGAGCCAGGTGGGTGGTGCTGGCGATGGAGGCGACGCGCATTCCAGCACGGCCATCCGGGCACGCATCCGCAAGCTGATCCAGGACGAGCCACCACGCAAGCCTCTCTCCGACAGTCGGCTGGTCACCCTGCTAGACGAGGCCGGCATCAGCGTCGCGCGGCGCACGGTCGCGAAATACCGCGAGGCGATGGGCATTCCCTCTTCCAGTGAGCGCAAGCGGTTGCGGTGAATCACGGCCGCGGCCGCTGTTCGACCCGACGCCCCCTTCCCTGAGGCGGACACAAGCGATTGAAATGCTGCCCATCATGACACGCCTGCATCCCCATGGGCGCGGGGGTATGCAGGAGGGCAAAAAGCGTTACAATCAACCTGTAACCCGACCGAGCAAGGAGCGTGTCATGCAAGTCAACATCACCGGCCATCATGTGGAACTGACCGACGCCCTGCGTGACTATGTGCAAGAGAAGCTCGCCCGCCTCGAGCGTCACTACGACAACATTACCACCGTGCAGGTCACGCTTTCCGTGGAAAAGGAGCGCCAGCAGGCGGCCTGCACCCTGCATGCTGCCGGTGCCGACCTGCATGCCGAGGCCATGGAGAACGACATGTACGCCGCCATCGATGCCCTGGCCGACAAGCTCGACCGCCAGCTGGTGAAGCACAAGGAAAAGGCCCAGGCCCGCGCCCAGGGCGCCGGTGCCCGCTGATTCCGTCATGACACTGGATGCCATCCTGCCCCCCGAGCGCGCCCTCTTCGATGTGCCGGGGGGAAGCAAGAAGCGCGTGCTGGAATTCTTCAGCACTTTCATCGCGCAGAATACTCCCAGTCTCGACAGTCAGGAGGTCTTCAGCCGGCTGATCGGGCGTGAGCGGCTGGGAAGTACCGGCATCGGCCACGGCGTTGCCATCCCCCATGCCCGCAACCCCCACTGCAAGGCACCCATCGCCGGTTTTCTCAAGCTGGCCGAGCCGGTGGATTTCGATGCCATTGACGGCGAGCCGGTCGACCTGATCTTCGTGCTTCTGGTACCGGAGGAAGCCGACGAGGCCCATCTGGCCCTGCTCGGCCAGGTCGCCGGGGTGATGAACGATGCTGAGACCCGTGCCCGGCTGCGTCACAGCACCAGCCAGCGTGAACTCCATGAGCGCCTCATGGAAGCGATTCGACGACAGGCCCCGTCCGGAAGCCAAGGCAGCTGACCCTTTGCCTCGGGCCTGCCCGGCCGCCACCCCACGACCAGGAGACCCGCATGCAGCTTGTGATCATCAGTGGCCGGTCAGGCTCCGGCAAGTCGATCGCGCTGCAGGCGCTGGAAGACCTGGGCTACTATGCCATCGACAACCTGCCGGCGATGCTGCTCGGCTCGCTGGTCGACGAGCTGCAGGATGACCACTCGCTTCGCTCCTCGATCGCCGTCAGCATCGATGCCCGCAATCTGCCCGATGCCCTGGCGCGTTTCCCCGAGCTGCTCGAGCAATTGCGTGATCGCCAGGTCGATTACCAGGTGGTCTACCTGACCACCGACGCGCGCATTCTTCTCGAACGCTACTCACAGACCCGCCGCCGGCACCCTCTGACCCGCGGCAGCGACATGACGCTCGCCGAGGCGATCGATACCGAGGAGCAATCCCTCGCCAAGATACGCGACCTCGCGGATCTGGTGATCGACACCTCTCGCCTCTCGGTGCACGAACTGCGCGGTCGCATCACCGACCAGGTCGCCGGGCACCAGGCCGAGCAGATGACCCTCACCGTGGAGTCCTTCGGCTTCAAGCGCGGCGTACCGCTGGATGCGGACATTGTCTTCGATGCGCGCTGTCTGCCCAACCCCTACTGGGATCCCGCACTGCGTGATGCCACGGGGCGCGACCCCAGCATCATTGCCTTCCTCGATAGCTACCCGATCGTTGCCGACATGCACGACGACATCCTTGCCTGGGTAGAGCGCTGGCTGCCTGACTATCAGGCAAGCCAACGCAGCTATCTCACGGTGGCCATCGGCTGCACCGGCGGCCAGCATCGCTCCGTCTACCTGGCCGAACGCCTGGCGGACGGGCTGGCGAGACGGCATGACAGGGTACGCCTGCGTCATCGTGAACTGGGGATGCAGATCACTCTTCCCGCCGGCCAGGAAGAGGCCGAGGGCAAAACCGCGAAGGAAGGAACCTGAGGCGTGCCGAGTCGCAAGCTGATCCTGACCAATCGGCGCGGCCTGCATGCCCGCGCCGCCACCAAGCTGGTCAAGTGCTGCCAGCCCTTCGATGCCCGCGTCACGGTGAGCCGCGGCGAGCAGCAGGCCGATGCCGACAACATCATGTCGTTGCTGATCCTCGCGGCCCCCTGCGGTACCGAGCTGGAGGTCTGCACCGAAGGGAAGGAAGCCGACGCGGCGATGGAGGCCATCGAGGCGCTCTTCGAGGCTCGCTTCGAGGAAGATGGCTAAGCTGGAAGCTGGAAGGCAGCATGAGACCCCACCGCCTGAGTCAAGCTTTTTCTTCAAGCTTCCAGCTTATAGCTTCAAGCTCCCGGCGCAGCCGGGCTCTTCAAGCTTAAGGCTTACAGCTCCCGGCGAAGCCGGGGACTTCCAGCTTCCAGGAGCGAAGCGACGCTCTTCTAGCTTCAAGCTTGAGCCTCGGGTCAGCTGCCCCCCACCATCATTTCGTCGACCAGCCAGCTGCCGGTATGGATGCTGCCGCGGGTATCGGTATCGTCACCCACGCCGACCAGGCCTCGGAACATCGTCTCCAGGTTGCCGGCGATGGTGAACTCTTCCACCGGATGGCAAACCTCGCCGTCCTCGACCCAGAAGCCGGCGGCACCGCGGGAGTAGTCACCGGTCACGGCGTTGACGCCCTGCCCCATCAGCTCGGTCACCAGTACGCCGCTCCCCATGCGACCAAGCAGCGCCTCGCGGCTCTCCAGCGGTGCGGCGATACGCAGGTTCCGCGCCCCACCGGCATTACCGGTCGTCTCGAGCCCCAGCCGCCTGGCGCTATAGGCCGAAAGCATGTAGCTGGCCAGGTGGCCATCGCGCACGAAGACATTGTCACGCGTCTGGACGCCGTCCCCGTCGAAGGGTGAGCTGGCCATGGCGCCCACCTCCATGGGACGCTCGCCGAGGCTGAACCATTCGGGAAAGAGCGGGGTGTTCAGGCGATCGCAGAGGAAGGAGGCCTGGCGATAGAGGGCCCCACCCGCGATGGCGCCCATCAGGTGGCCGATCAGACCGCCGGCGAGACTCGGGTCGAAGAGTACCGGCATCTGTCCGGTGACCGGTCGCCGGGCCCCCAGGCGCCGCAGGGTCCGACGGGCAGCACTCTCGCCCACTGCCTCGGCAGCATCCAGGTCGCGAGGGGCACGAGCGCTGGTGTAGTCATAGTCGCGCTGCATGCCGTTCTCGTCCTCGGCAATCAGCATGCAAGAGAGCGAGTGGCGACTGCCGCACTGGCTGCCCAGGAAGCCATGGCTGTTGGCATAGACGCGAACGCCCTCGCCGCTGGAGAGGCTGGCCCCGTCGGAACGACGGATACCCGCCATCCCGAGGCCGGCCGACTCGCAGCGCAGTGCCAGGTCGGTCGCCTCGTCGACGGAGAGCGGCCAGGGATGGTGGACATCGAGGTCCGGCAGTTCGGTGGCCATCAGCTTCGCGTCGGCCAGGCCCGAGGCCGGGTCCTCGCCGGTGTGGCGTGCGATCGCCAGGGCCTTCTCGACCACGACACGCACCGACGCTTCGCTGGCGTCGCTGGAAGAAGCACTACCCTTGCGCTGCCCCACGTAGACGGTCACGGCGATACCCTGATCCCGGGACAGTTCGACCGTCTCCACTTCGCCCTCACGAACGCTGACGCCGACGCCCTGGTCGACGCTGGCGCCTACCTCGCACGCATCCGCCCCCAGCCGTCGGGCCAGCTCCAGAGCCATCCGGGCGCGACTCTCGAGCAGGATCTGCTGCGCGGCGGCATCGAAAGCCTGTGTCATGAACGTTTCTCCTCACTCGGCCGGCCATCGGACCGGCCCTGTCGATGATGCATTGTCCAGCCCCTTGGCACGGGCTGATATACTGGTGCGCAATTCGATCCCGACGGAACTGGAACCGGCATGACCCAGGATGACCTCTCCCCGGCCGACGAGCGGCCCAGCAAGTCCCAACTCAAGCGCGAGATGCAGGCGCTGCAGCAGCTCGGCGAACAGATCATCGCCATGAGCGATGTCCAGCGTGCCCGCTTTCCGCTCTCCGAGGACCTGCTGCGGGCCATCGAGGAAACGGGGCGCATCAGGGCCCGTGAAGCCCGCCGACGGCATATGCAGTACGTCGGCAAGCTGATGCGCGGTGAGGACCTCGATGGCATCCAGGCAGTGTTCGACGAGATCGAGAACGAGGCGCTACGCCGCGACCATGCCTTCCACCGCCTGGAGACGTGGCGCGAGCGCCTGATCGCCGAAGGCGACGAGGCGGTGAAGGCCTTCATCAGCGAGTTCCCCGCGGTCGACCGCCAGGCCCTGCGCCAGCTGATCCGCAATGCCCGCCGCGAGCGCGATCAGGGCAAGCCGCCGACCAATGCCCGCCGGCTGTTCCGCCTGCTCCGCGATACCGCCGGGCTCTGAAGCTGGAAGCCGTAAGCTGGAAGCTTGAAGCTGGAAGTGAACAACGCCCACCATGCCATCGCGTCTTCTTCCAGCTTCCAGCCGCGAAGCGGCGCTCTTCCCGCTTCAAGCGTCAGGACTGGGTCCCGCCCACGGTCAGCTCGTCGAGCTTGAGCGTCGGTTGTCCCACGCCCACCGGTACGCCCTGCCCCTCCTTGCCGCAGACGCCGATGCCGGTGTCGAGCTCCATATCGTGGCCGATCATCGAGACGCGGCCCATGGCCTCGGGGCCATTGCCGATCAGGGTCGCCCCCTTCACCGGCGCGGTGATCCGTCCGTTCTCGATCAGGTACGCCTCGCTCGCCGAGAAGACGAACTTGCCGGAGGTGATATCGACCTGGCCGCCGCCGAAGCTCACTGCGTAGAGGCCATGCGTCACGCTCTTCAATATGTCCGCCGGCTCGTCGCTGCCAGCCCGCATGTAGGTGTTGGTCATGCGCGGCATCGGCAGATGCGCGAAGGACTCGCGACGCGCGTTGCCGGTGGGCGCCATGCCCATCAGCCGTGCGTTGACCTTGTCCTGCATGTAGCCGGTCAGGATGCCGTCCTCGATCAGGGTCGTGCTCTGGCCCGGCGTCCCCTCGTCGTCGACGGAGAGCGAACCACGCCGGTCGGCCAGCGTGGCATCATCGACCACGGTCACCCCGCGTGAAGCGACCTGCTGGCCAATACGCCCGGCAAAGGCCGAGCTGCCCTTGCGGTTGAAGTCCCCCTCCAGACCGTGGCCCACCGCCTCGTGGAGCAGGATGCCCGGCCAGCCCGGTCCCAGCACCACCGGCATCTGGCCGGCCGGCGCGTCGACGGCCTCCAGGTTGACCAGTGCCTGCCTCACCGCTTCACGGGCATAGTGCTCGGCGACGTTCTCGTCGCGCAGCCGCGCCATGGCGTAGCGGCCGCCTCCGCCGGCACTCCCCCGCTCACGGCGACTGCCCCGAACCGCGATCACGCTGACGTTGAAGCGCACCAGCGGGCGGATGTCCGCCGCCAGAGTGCCGTCGCTGGCCCGCACCAGCACCACTTCGTGCACCCCGGTGAGCGAGGCGCTGACCTGGGCCACCGAGGGGTCCGCCGCCCTGGCCACCCGGTCGGCAAGCTTGAGCATGGCGATCTTCTCCTCCGCGGAGAGGCCGGTGAGCGGATCGACCCCGGCGTAGCGGGCCGGGCTGGCCATGGCCACGCCAGGCGCCACCGCCAGCCGATCGCCACGGCGCACGATGCCGGCGGCCGTGCGTCCGGTCTCGGCCAGGGCATCGGCATTGATCTGGTTGGAGTAGGCGAAGCCGGTCTTCTCGCCGGCCAGGGCGCGCACCCCGACGCCACCGTCGATGTTGTAGCTGGCCTCCTTGACCTCACCGTCCTCCAGCACCCAACCCTCGTGCCAGCTGCGCTGGAAATAGAGGTCGGCATAGTCGATGCCCGGCCCCATGGCATGGCCGAGGCCGTCATCCAGGGCCGCGAGGTCGAGGCCACCGGGCGTCAGCAGCAGTCCAGAAGCCTCGTCGAGCATGGCGTGAGTCTGTGATGTCATTCGGCACTTTCCAGAGAGATTCGCGGCGCGGTCCAGGGACCCAGCACGCGATAGTGGATTCGGGTCACACGGTCGATGGCGTCGCCGAACAGCTGGTCGGCGATGAACAGTGCACCTCCCACCACCGGGGCGCCTGCAATCACGGCCGCCAGCGGCAGGTTATTGCTGACCGGGAGTGTGACGGCCAGTCGCTGGTCGAGTTCCCGACGCGCCAGATCGACACTGCCGTCCAGCGTGAAGTGGGTCGCCGGCCCCTCGATCTGCACCGGACCGCGGGTTTCCAATACGCCACCATACAGGGTAGCGGCACCGGTGACACGATTGAAGGCCGTTCCCTGCCCGGTGACGTCGGAGAAATCGAGCCTCAGTCGTCGCAGCAGGTTGTCGACGTTGAGCAGGCCGACCATCCGCGCCGAGGGCGAGTCGATATTGACAAAGCGTCCATCGCGCAGCGCCACCTCGAGACTGCCTCGGGAGCGCGCCAGGGCAAACTGCCAGGGGGCCCCCGGCCAGGCCAGCTGACTCGTCACGCGGGCCTCACCGCTGCGCACGGCAACCGGCTGGCCCAGCACCGCCAGGGCCGTGCCCAGGTCACGTCCGTCAAGGTCGAGCCGGGACCGGGTCAGGCTGTCGCCGGCCCCGCTCGCCTCCCATACCAGGTTTCCATGGGCACTGATCTGGCCCAGAGTCAGGCCCAGGGGATCGACCACCAGCCGATCGGCCGATGACTGCCAGCGACCGTTGAAGGGGCCCAGCCGCTGTCCCTGCCAGGCGATCTCGGCGATCCGCAATCGGCCATCAGGCACCGACGTCAGCCACTCCGGCAGCGGAGTCGCCTCGGGGGGAACATCGAGCTGGTCCAGCAGCGTGCCGTCACCCTTGGCCGGCGGCACCAGCGCGTCCAGCGCCAGCCGATCCAGCGCAATATCCAGCGGCTCGCCAAGGGCGGGCCGATACGATAGACGTCCGCTGGCCAGACTGCCATCCAGGTCCAGCTCCCAGCCCCCACCACGAGCGTTTGCCTCAACGGCCAACGACCCGAGGCAGCGCGACTGCACCTGCAGACAGTCGGTGCGAACAGCCACGGAAACAGGCAGCGTCGGCGCGTCGCGACCGTCACTGCCGCCAGGAGGGATCAACGGCGACAGCGCACGGGCCCAGTCGCCCACCGGCAGGCGCGGCTGGTAGGCCTCCACGCTCCAGCCGGGACCGCGCGGCCAGGCATCCGGCCGGCGCCCCAGCCATGCCTGTCCCTGCCCGGCATTGCCGCCGTCGAGCTCGCGCCAGCGCAGGCCCAGCCTGTCGCCCAGCCGGCCGTCGAGGCGGCCCCTGGCCAGGTCAAGGGTCAGCTGCAGGGGCAAGCGTGCCTCATGACGCTTGCCCAGCGGCTCGGGCAGGGCGATGGCCAGCCCTTCCAGGCCGCTGTCAAGGCGCAACGAGGCAGTCTCGTCGCCGAGTGTCAGGCGGCCCTGCCAGGGCAGTTGCCCCTCGATCAGGCCACCGAGACCCGGCATGGGGCTCCAGCCGGCAATGGCCTCAGCCTCGGCGGTGCCGGAAAGGTCGAGCCCGCCCGCCAGAGTGTCGATTTCGCTGGTCACGGGCCCACCCAGCAGTCGCCCGGACAGCCGCCCCTCCAGGCCACCCGTCTCTCCCTGCTGGCGCCAGGCAAGCGGCCCCTGGAGGTCACGGAACGTCAGCTGCAGGGGAGCATGGACGAGCCTCTGGAAATCCGCCTCGGTCGCGATCTCCAGGTCAAGGGAGCCGGGCTCGCCCAGGGTCAGGGCCAGGCCCAGGGTGCCGGACGCCTGGCCCTCGCCGCGCCAGTCTTCCACCGCTGCCATGCCCTCTAAGGGCAACGCCAGCAGATAGCGACGCAGGGCCCCGGCGGAGGCGTCTAGCTCGCCGCTGACCGACAGCTGCTGGTCCGCCAGACGCACTTCTCCGTCACGCGCCTGCACCCCCAGGCTCTCGGCACTGTCCACGTCCGCCGACAAGGTCCCATCGGCCATCCGCAACCGCCCATTGACACCCTCCAGGTCCGGCCAGCCGGGCACGATGGAAAGGCGCCCCTCCCGCACCGCGAGGTCCAGCTGCAGGGCCGGCTCGACCTTAACTTCCTCACGCCCCAGGGGCACATGAAGGCGCATTGAGCCTTCGGGCACCCGGCCGGCGACCCCGTTGACCAGCCAGTCAGTGAGCTCCGGCCCCAGTATGCCCACCGGTAACCAGTCGATCAGCGGCGTCTCGATGGCATCCACGTCGCGGAAGTCGAGCTGCAGCCCGAAGCCGCCGCGCTGGCCGTTCCCCATCGAGACTCCGAAACCGCCCGCGACACGCGCCCCGTTCCAGTCGACCTCGAGGTCACGCCCGCTGACAAAGCTACGCGGACCGTCATAGGCCCAGTCGATGACGCCACTGGCGCGGGAGAGAGCCATGGGCGAGCCGAAGATCCGAGGGAAGTGCAGCCGGCTGTCGCGGCCGACGAACTCGACATGGCCCCTGAGTCCCCTCGAGGTCACCCAGACATCCAGGGGGCCGCCGCCAGGCGCATGCTGCCAGGGAGACACCGCGACCTCACTGGCCGACGCCCGGGCCACCCAGTCACCATCCTCGCGGCCCAGTCCCAGGCCGGTAACCCGACCGCGCGGATCGAGACTGTCGATCACCCGCGTCAGGGCCTCCGGCAGCGGCAAGCGTTCGCGCCAGGCGGCCAGGGCGCCGAGGTCGAACTCGCTGGTGTTGAGCCACCAGCCCTGGTCGCTGCTGCGGGCGTGCCAGTAGCGAGGCACGGCCGGCCCCGGTGCCGACGCATCGCTCTCCCCCTCGGGGCGAGCCCAGTCGGCACTGCGCGCATCGCCCTCGAGCCAGCCCTGCCAGCCCGATGCCTCACGCAGCCACTGGCCACGGGCCGTCACCCGATTGAGCACGATGGCCGGTGGAGAGTTCCCACCGGCACTCGACTCGGGCTGACCCAGGGCCAGCAAGGGGGCATCGACATCCAGGCGCAGATCCGCCAGGCGCCCGGCATGCCAGCGGCCCCAGAGGCGTGCCTCGCCGCTGGCTGCCTCCAGGTGCAGTGCATTGCCATAGCCCAGCACCTCGGACAGTCCCAGCAGGCTGTCGAGTCGCATCTCTGCCTGCAGGGCCGCGCTGAAGTCACGCAGCCCCGAGGACCCGGGAACCAGCTCCATCACTGCCTTGATCGCCTGCTCGCGCTCCCCCTCCACCAGCACTTCACCCTCGAGGTGGGTGCGCCGGGCATCCCCGGTCATCACCAGCTGAGGCGCCCTGAGCACGGCACGTTCCTTGCGACCATGCAGCACCAGGCTGACCTGTTCGACCCAGGCGCTCTGGCGCAGCAACATGCCCACCCAGAAATCGAGGCGCTCGAAGTCAAAGGCGGTCTCGGGGACCAGCTCGGGGGGAAGTTCCGCGGGGGCCGGCCAGTGCCAGCGCCCGGCCTCGTCCTGGTAGAGGTGCACGGTCACGCCCTGCAACCTGGCATCGGCCACCAGAGGCGCACCAGCGGCCAGGCTGGCGAGGCTGTCCAGACGCAGCTGCGCTCGCTCCACCTCCAGAAGCGGGACATGGCCCAGCCCTTCCCGGGAACGGATCTGCAGACCACCGACCGCCAGGTGCGGATCATGACGCTGCAGGCCGGCCGTCAACTCGTCCAGCTCCACCATCGCATTGAAGCGGGCCGAGAGCAGGCGCTCCAGGCGCGGCGTCTGTTCCTCGAGCAGCACCGGAAGCAGGCGCAGAACGAGCGTGAATACCGCCAACAGCGCCAGCAGCAGCGCCAGCAGGGTCAAGAACCAGCGAAGGGCCAGGCGGGACAGGGTCATGGGCTCACATCAGCACGATATCGTACTGTTCCTGGGAGTAGTGAGTCTCCACCTGGAAGCGGATCGGCTTACCGATGAACTCTTCCAGATCGGCTACCGCGGCGGACTCCTCATCGAGCAGGCGGTCCACCACGGATTGGGAGGCCAGCACGGCATAGGTCTCGGCGCTGTAGGCCCGATCCTCGCGCAGGATCTCGCGGAAGATCTCATAGCAGACCGACTCGGGCGTCTTGAGGGTACCGCGGCCTGCGCAGGTCGGACAGGGCTCGCACAGCGTCTGCTCCAGACTCTCCCGGGTCCGCTTGCGAGTCAACTGGACCAGGCCCAGCTCGGTGACACCGGTACACTTGGTCTTGGCGTGATCACGCTCCAGCGACTTCTCTAGCATGCGCAGGACCTGGCGCTGATGTTCCGTGTCCTCCATGTCGATGAAGTCGATGATGATGATGCCCCCCAGGTTGCGCAGGCGAAGCTGGCGGGCAATGGCGGTGGCCGCCTCGAGGTTGGTCTTGAAGATCGTCTCCTCGAGGTTGCGATGCCCCACATAGCCGCCGGTATTGACGTCGATGGTGGTCATCGCCTCGGTGGGGTCGATGACCAGATAGCCTCCCGACTTGAGCTGCACCTTGCGCCCCAGCGCCTTCTGGATCTCGTCCTCGACGCTGAACAGATCGAAGATCGGCCGCTCGCCGGCATAGTGCTCGATGCGCTCCACCGCCGCCGGCATGAACTCCTCCGCGAACTCGATCAGCTTGAGGTAGTTTTCCCGGGAATCGATACGGACCTTTTCGATGTCGTCACGCATGACATCGCGAAGCGTGCGCATGAACAGCGGCAGGTCATCGTAGATCACGCTGGGGGCCGGTGCGGTCGCCTTGCGCTCACTGACCCGCCGCCACAGGCGCAGCAGGAAGTACATGTCGGCGGCGAGCTCCTCGACGCCGACGCCTTCCGCAGCGGTGCGCACGATGAAGCCCCCCGTCACCTCCAGCTGCTGCTCGGTGCCGGCCGCCTCGACCAGGCCGCGCAGTCGCTCGCGCTCCATCTCGTCCTCGATGCGCTGGGAGACCCCGTGGTGGGGCGAATCAGGCATGTAGACCAGGTAGCGCGAGGGCACCGAGAGGTGGGTGGTCAAGCGCGCCCCCTTGGAGCCGATCGGGTCCTTGGTCACCTGCACGACCAGAGCCTGCCCCTCGTGGAGCAGCTGGGCAATGGAGGACTGCTCATCGGCCGGCGTACCGGCAGGCATCACCTCATGGGCGTGAATGAAGGCGGCGCGGTCCAGGCCGATATCGACAAAGGCCGCCTGCATGCCCGGCAGCACCCTGACCACCTTGCCCTTGTAGATGTTGCCGACGATACCGCGGCGCCGGGCCCGCTCGATGAAGGCCTCCTGCAGCACGCCGTTCTCCACCACGGCGACACGGGTTTCCATCGGCGTCAGGTTGATGAGTACTTCACCGCTCATGCGGAAATCCTTGTCCAGAAAAATCTGCCGGCATTATGCCATAGGCCCGATCCGGAGCGCCCCGTTCCACAGCGGCACGCCCTGCCGCCCCAGCAGTTCGGCGGTCTCGTGGAGCGGCAGCCCTACCACCGCCGAGTGACTGCCCTCGATACGCTCGACGAACACCGCCGCCAGGCCCTGGATGGCGTAGGCTCCGGCCTTGTCGCAGGGCTCCCCGCTCGCCCAGTAGGCGGCAATCTCGGTCTCGCTGATGTCTCTCATGAAGACGCGCGTGGTCACACAGACCGCCAGCAGCCCGGCGGGGCCAGTGACCGCCACACCGGTAAGCACCTCGTGGGCTCGCCCGGAAAGCTCGCGCAGCATGGCGGCGGCGTCTTCGGCTCCTTGCGGCTTGCCGAGGATCGCACCGTCACGCACCACGGCGGTATCCGAGCCCAGGACGGGGAGCCTGGTGTGCCGAGCACCGGCCAACGCCTTCTCCCGGGCCAGGCGAACCACGTAGTCGTGGGCTGCCTCGCCGGCGCTCGGCGTCTCATCGATATCCACGGGACGCACCTCGACGCTCACGCCGATCGAGGCGAGCAGATCGCGGCGGCGCGGCGAGGCCGAGGCCAGACAGAGCACGGGATCAAGCATCATGGTGGCTCCAGGGTGTGATGGCTGAAGAATCAATGCCCAGCGAACCGGCGCCCCAGGGCCGCGAACAGGGTGGTGAGCCAGGGCCAGAGCACCGCCCCGATCAGCGCCGAGAGCAGGAAGGAAAGATGCATCGAAAAGGGACCGAACAGCGTCCTGAGCCACTGCTCGGCGAGCTGGATGATGCCCAGCATCACGAAGATCAACACCGCCTGCTGGACCAGCGAATAGGCCCTGAACCGCGCATACACCAGCGCGCAGAGGAAAGCCAGCAGCGACAGCAGCAGGGCATTCTGCCCCAGTGGCGCCCCCTCGATGAGGTCAAGCAACAGCCCCAGGACGAAACCGTGGAAGACGCCAACCCGCAGTGGCTCGCGCATGCACCAGTAGATCAACATCAGGCCCAGCCAGTCGGGACGCCATATCTGCCAGCCATCGGCCAGCGGCATCACCTGCAGACACAGGGCGAGCAGCAGGGTCGACCATATCCACAACAGGTTAGCGGGCGGCGATGCGGCCATCAGGGCGCCTCCTCGTCGGCCGCCGGGGTGCCGATATGGCGAGCTGCATCGAGCGCGGGAGCAGCCAGCTCGCTCTCGGGGGGCGCGGCGGGCGGGTCGGGGGGAAACAGCAGCAGGAAATGCCGCGAACGCTGGAGCTGCGCGACCGGTGCGGCGGTCACACGGGCGAAGGGCTCACCCGGATCATGGACTACCGACGAGACCCTGGCCACCGGATAGCCTGGCGGGAAGCGCCCCCCCAGACCCGACGTTGTCAGCAGGTCGCCTTCACGAATATCTGCCGTATCGGGCACATGCGTGACGTTGAGGGCATCGTACCTGCCCGCCCCCTGGAGGACGAAGCGCAACCCGTTGCGGTTGACCTGTACCGGCAGGGCGTGACTGGCATCGGCCAGCAACAGCACGCGGCTGGAGTACGCCGAGGTCGCCGTGATCTGCCCGACCAGGCCCGAGGCATCCAGGACCGGCTGGCCGACGTAGGCCCCGTCCCGGCGTCCCCGGTCGATCACCATCTGGTGGGTGAAGGGGTCGGGATCCAGCGACAGCAGCTCGGCGGTGATATAGGGCATATCGCGCTGACGGGGGGCCGCGAGCAGCTCGCGCAGCCGGACATTCTCGGCCGTCAGGCTTGCCATGCGCTGGACCCGGTGCGACAGCGTCAGGATCTGCTCGCGAAGACGGCGATTCTCATCCACCAGCGCGCGCTGGTCGGACAGAGCCAGCGAGGCCCAGTTGAGGGCATCGCTGGGTAGGCTGACCAGCCACTGGATAGGTGCCACCAGCGTGGAGAGCTGGGCCCGCACGGGTTCCATGCGGGTGAAGCGCGCGTCGGCAAACATCAGCGCCGAGGCCAGGACCACGCATAACAGCAGGCGATAGCCTGGCAGCGGTCCATGCGAGAACAGCGGCTTGATAGGGCGTCCCCCCGTCAGTCGCTGGAAAGCAGCTCGAAGGTGTGCTGATCGATCATCTCCAGTGCCTTGCCACCGCCCCGGGCCACACAGGTCAGCGGGTCCTCGGCGACGATCACCGGCAAACCGGTCTCCTCGGCGATCAGCTTGTCGAGGTCGCGCAGCAGTGCGCCGCCACCGGTGAGCACCAGACCGCGCTCGGCGATATCGGAGGCAAGCTCCGGCGGCGACTGCTCGAGCGCACTCTTCACCGCGGCAACGATGGAGCCGAGGGTCTCCTGGAGAGCGTCGAGGATCTCATGGGAGTTGAGCGTGAAGCTGCGCGGGATGCCCTCTGCCAGGTTGCGACCCCGCACGTCGATCTCGCGCAGCTCGCCACCGGGGTAGGCACAGCCAATCTCCTCCTTGATCCGCTCGGCAGTGGCCTCGCCGATCAGGCTACCGTAGTGGCGACGCACGTAGGCGGTAATCGCCTCGTCGAACCGGTCGCCGCCGACGCGGATCGACTCCGAGTAGACCACGCCGTTGAGCGAGATGATGGCGATCTCGCTGGTGCCTCCGCCGATGTCGACCACCATCGAGCCCTGCGCCTCCTCCACCGGCAGCCCGGCCCCGATGGCAGCCGCCATGGGTTCCTCGATCAGGAAGACCTCGCGGGCACCGGCGCCCTCGGCGGATTCCTTGATGGCACGCCGCTCGACCTGGGTCGACATGCAGGGCACGCAGACCAGGACACGGGGGCTCGGCGTCAGGAAGGTACTCTGGTGCACCTTGCGGATGAAGTACTGCAACATCTGCTCGGTGACCGTGAAGTCGGCGATCACCCCGTCCTTCATCGGGCGGATGGCGGTGATGTTGCCGGGGGTCCGGCCCAGCATGCGCTTGGCATCGGCGCCTACCGCGGCCACGCTGCGCATGTTACCGGACTGGCGAATCGCCACGACCGACGGTTCATCGAGCACGATACCGCGACCGCGGACATAGATCAGCGTATTGGCCGTCCCCAGGTCGATCGACAGATCGCTGGAAAACAGCCCCCTCAAGCGTTTGAACATGGAGTCGTTACCTAGTGCAGTCCGGGAACCCTGTGCGGACGCAAACGGTATCACCGCGGCCCCCCAGCAGCAAGCAAAGTCCCGCGGCGCGCAGCATTCGTGGCCCTGCCAGCGAGGCGTCGGATGTGGTACCTTCTGCGATCATTTCCATGACCCCACTGCCTGTCGAGGACATCCGCTCATGGCGCTTGAACACGCAGACGTTCTGCGGGCCGCCCACCTGGCCCGACTCGGCCTGGACAACGACGAGGCCGCCCACTACCTGGACGACCTGGGCCGCATCCTGACGATGGTCGACCAGCTCCAGACCCTGGACACAGAGGGCGTCGCGCCGCTGGCCCACCCCCTTGAGACCACCCAGCGGCTGCGCGCCGACGAGGTCACCGAGACCGACCAGCGCGACCGCTTCCAGCGCAGCGCCCCGGCGGTGGAGCAGGGTCTCTATCTGGTCCCGCGGGTTGTCGAATGACCCGTGCCACTTCCATCCGTTTACGGCAAGCCATCACGGAGCCCAGGGCCCATGCATGACAAGACTCTGACGGAACTCGCCGCCGGCCTTGCCTCCGGCGAGTTCTCAAGCCGCGAGCTCACCGAGTCACTGCTCGCGCGCATCGATCGCCTCGACGGCGACCTGAACAGCTTTATCAGTGTCACGGCGGATGCCTCACTGGCTGCGGCGGATCACGCCGATGCCACTCGTGCCGCCGGCAAGGCCGGACCTCTGACGGGCATCCCCCTGGCCCTCAAGGACATCTTCTGCACCGAAGGCGTCAAGACCAGTGCCGGCTCGCGGATGCTCGACAGCTTCGTCGCCCCCTATGACGCCACCGTGGTCGAGAAGCTCAGGGCCGCCGGTACCGTAAGCCTGGGCAAGACCAACATGGACGAGTTCGCCATGGGCTCCTCCAACGAGAACAGCTTCTTCGGGCCTGTTCGGAACCCCTGGGACAGGGACGCCGTGCCGGGCGGCAGTTCCGGGGGGAGTGCCGCCGCCGTGGCCGCTGGCCTGGTGCCTGCCGCCATGGGCACCGACACCGGCGGCTCGATCCGCCAGCCTGCCGCCTTCTGCGGCATCACCGGCTTGAAGCCTACCTACGGGCGTGTCTCGCGCTACGGCATCATCGCCTACGCCTCGAGCCTCGACCAGGCCGGCCCCATGGCGCGTACCGCCGAGGACTGCGCTCGACTGCTGGGCACCATCGCCGGCCATGACCAGCGCGACTCCACCAGCGTGGCACGCGGCGTGCCCGACTATACCGGGGAACTCGACTCGCCTCTGGCCGGGCTGAAGATCGGCCTGCCTCGCGAGTACTTCGGCGACGGCCTCGACCCCGCCGTGGAGCAGGCCGTGCGCGAGGCGATCCGCGTCTACGAATCGTTCGGTGCCACGGTGCGCGAGGTCAGCCTGCCGCACACTCACTACGCCATCCCCGCCTACTACGTCATTGCTCCGGCGGAAGCGTCGTCCAACCTGTCACGCTACGACGGCGTGCGCTTCGGACACCGCTGCGACGCCCCCACCGACCTGACCGACCTGTACAAGCGCTCCCGGGCAGAGGGCTTCGGCGAGGAGGTCAAGCGGCGCATCCTGATGGGCACCCATACCCTCTCCGAGGGCTTCTTCGACGCCTACTACAAGAAGGCCCAGCAGGTTCGCCGGCTGATCCGCCAGGACTTCCTGGATGCCTTCGACGAGGTCGACGTGCTGATGGGGCCGGCCTCGCCGACACCGGCCTTCGACCTGGGGGCCAAGAAGGACCCGGTATCCATGTACCTGCAGGACATCTACACCATCGCCATCAATCTGGCGGGCATCCCCGGCATCAGCGTGCCGGCCGGCTTCTCGAACGGCCGCCCGGTGGGGCTGCAGATCCTGGGCACCCACTTCACCGAGGCGCGGCTGCTCAACGTCGCCCACCAGTTCCAGCAGGCCACCGACTGGCACCTGCGTCGCCCCGCGCTTGCCGAGGAGACCCTCTGATGCAATGGGAAACCGTGATCGGGCTGGAGGTCCATGTCCAGCTCGCCACCCGCTCGAAGATCTTCTCCGGCGCCTCCACCGCCTTCGGCGCCGAGCCCAACAGCCAGGCCTGCGCCGTGGACCTGGGGCTGCCCGGCGTGCTGCCGGTACTCAACGAACAGGCCGTGGCCATGGCGGTACAGTTCGGACTGGGGATCCACGCCGAGATCCCCGAGGTCTCGGTGTTCGATCGCAAGAACTACTTCTACCCGGACCTGCCCAAGGGCTACCAGACCAGCCAGATGTATCACCCCATCGTCGGCCCCGGCGAGGTGGAGATCACCCTGGAGGATGGCGGGACCAAGCGCATCCGCGTGCACCACGCCCACCTCGAGGAGGATGCCGGCAAGTCGCTGCACGAGACGTTTTCTGACGGAATGGGCCACGACATGACCGGCATCGATCTCAACCGCGCCGGTACGCCACTGCTGGAGATCGTCTCCGAGCCGGACATGCGCTCGGCGAAGGAGGCTGCCGCCTATCTTAGGGCCATCCACTCCATCGTCACCTATCTGGGCATCTCGGACGGCAACATGGCCGAAGGCTCGATGCGCTGCGACGTCAACGTCTCGGTGCGCCCTGCCGGCCAGGCAAGCTTCGGCACCCGCGCCGAGATCAAGAATGTCAACTCCTTCCGCTTCGTCGAGCGCGCCATTGCCTTCGAGGTGGAGCGCCAGATCGAGCTGCTCGAGGACGGCGGCGAAGTGGTCCAGGAGACCCGCCTGTTCGATCCCGAGCGCGACGAGACCCGCAGCATGCGCACCAAGGAGCAGGCCAACGACTACCGCTACTTCCCCTGCCCCGACCTGCTGCCGGTGGTGCTCGACCGGGCCTACGTCGACCACCTGCGTGACACCCTGCCTGAACTGCCCGCCGACAAGCGCCTCCGCTTCCAGGAGGTGCTGGGGCTCTCGGCCTACGATGCCGGGGTACTCTCGGCGAGCCGCGAGACCGCCGAATACTTCGAGGCGGTCAAGGACGTCTGCGGTGAGGCCAAGCTGGCGGCCAACTGGGTACAGGGCGAGCTTTCGGGCGCCCTGAACCGCGAAGGCCTGCCGATCCAGGACAGCCCGATCTCGGCCGCCCAGCTCGGTGAGCTGGTCGCCAGGGTTAAGGATGGCACCATCAACGGCAAGGCCGCCAAGCAGGTCTTCCAGGCCCTGTGGCACGGTGAAGCGGCCAGTGCCGATGCCATCATCGAGGCCAAGGGCCTCAAGCAGGTCACCGACAGCGGCGCCATCGAGGCGATGATCGACCGGGTGATCGCGGACAGCCCCGCCCAGGTGGCGCAGTACCGCGATGCCGAGCCCGACAAGCGTGGCAAGATGATCGGCTACTTCGTCGGCCAGGTGATGAAGGCCTCCCGGGGCACCGCCAACCCCCAGCAGGTGAATGCTCTGCTCAAGGAAAAGCTCGACGCGCTGTGCTGATCCTGCACTGAGGTAAGGAGACCAGGATGTCGGACGATGTCGGCGCGCGGCTGCGCGCCCTGCGTAACCTGAGAGGCATCTCCCAGCGCGAGCTGGCCAAACGCTGCGGCGTGACCCACTCCAGCCTGTCGCTCATCGAGCAGGGCAAGGTGAGCCCCTCGGTGAGTTCGCTGAAGAAGATCCTCGACGCCATCCCCATGAGCGTCGGTGACTTCTTCACCCTGGAGCTGGAGTCCGGACGACAGGTCTTCTATTCGGCCGAGGAGCTGGTCGATATGGGAACCGGGGATGTAGTGTTCAAGCTGGTGGGCGCCGACCGACGTGATCGTGCGCTCTCCTTCATGGTCGAGACCTACCCCCCCGGAGCCGACACCGGCCGCGAGATGATCACCCACCAGGGCGAGGAGGCCGGCGTGGTGCTGGAGGGCAAGATCGAGGTCACGATTGGCGCCGAGACCCGGATGCTCAAGGCCGGCGAAGCCTACTACTTCGAGACCAACGTCCCCCACCGCTTTCGCAACCCCGGCAGCGAACCCTGCCGGCTGGTCAGCTGTGCCACCCCGGCGCGAACCTTCTGAGGCGGACTCCCGACGGCCTCAAAAGTCGATACAACATTCCTACAAGACAGCGTCATCCGCACCGCGCTACCCCTCACCCTGTGACTCTGCCAACGTTGGCCATGGGGAAAACCCGTTGGCCCGTTGGCCCGCTGGCCCGCTGGCCCGCTGGCCCGTTGGCATTAGAAAATAATTGTACAAATATAATACAAGCATTAATCTGCATAGCACGCCGGGTCGCAGCAATGTCATGCCCACCCCCCTGACGCTACGCAGAAGGAACGCCACACGATGAGAGCATTCATGGCCGGAATGGCTCAGCTCGGTATCCGCGCCCGCCTCCTCGGCGGCTTCTCCACCGTGCTTGCCTTGATCGTCATATTGACCTTCGTCGGCATCACGCAAGTCAACCGCATCAATCACGACCTGACCACCATCAATGACATCAACGGCGTCAAGCTGCGTCATGCCATCGACTGGCGGGGCAGCGTTCATGACCGGGCCATTCTGCTTCGTGACATGGTGATGGTCACACAACGCGACGAACTGGAACGGTTGCGCGACGACTATCAGGCACTGGCCGACAACTACCGCGCTGCCAGCGAGGGAATGGACAACGTCATGACAGCCAACGCCGCCAGCCGGGAAGAGCGTCGACTCCTGAACGTCATCGACAGCCAGGCAGATCGCACCAACGCTCTGGCCGACGAGATCATGGCAGAGCGTGATGATGGCAACGTGAATGCGGCACGCGACCTCTTGCTCAACAGCGCCGGCCCAGGCTTTTTCCAGTGGCTCGACGACATCAACGCCTTCATCGATCACCAAGAAGCGGAAACGGCCCGCGACACCGCCAGCGCCCGGGAAACCGCATCCAGCTTTCAAGTGCTGATGCTGACCCTGTGCCTCGCTGCTCTGATCATCGGCGGGCTTATTGCCTACCTCCTGTCGCGTCAGCTCCTGCGTGAACTGGGTGCCGAACCACATGAAGTGAAGGCCTTTGCCGAAGCCATCGGACGCGGGGAGCTTACCACCACGGGAAAACTGCGCGATGGCGACCAACACAGCATCATGGCAGCCCAGGTGTCCATGGCTCGCCAACTGCAAGACATCGTCTCGCAGGTGCGAATCGCCGCCGAATCGGTGGCCAGCAACAGTGAACAGATCGCGGAGGGCAACGGCGAACTCGCCTCGCGGACCGAGCAGCAGGCCAGCGCGCTGTCGCAGACCGCATCGGCCATGGAAGAGCTCAACGGCACCGTGACCCAGAATTCCGACAATGCCGAGCAGGCCAGCCATGAAGCCGAAGGGGCATCCGACACAGCGAAGCGTGGCGGTGAGGCGGTCCACCAGGTCACTCGAACCATGCGGGAGCTCGACGAGAGCTCCAGCGAGATCGCCAACATCATCTCCACCATCGACAACATTGCCTTCCAGACCAACATCCTGGCGCTCAATGCCTCGGTGGAGGCCGCTCGCGCCGGCGAACACGGCCGCGGCTTCGCCGTGGTTGCCGCTGAAGTCCGCAAGCTGGCCCAGAACAGCGCAGCCGCGGCACAGGAGATCACCGACCAGATCAAGCGCAACGTGGAGCGCGTCGAGCATGGCAATCACCGCGCTGCCGACGCCAGTCAAGCCACCGAAGACATCGTTGCCGCGATCGGTCGTGTCAGCCAGATCATGCAGGAGATCAGCCACGCCAGTGCCGAGCAGCGAGCGGGGGTACAGGAAGCGGGTACGGCGGTGACCCAGATGGACCAGGTCACCCAGCAGAATGCGGCTCTCGTGCAGGAAAGTGCCTCCGCTGCCGAGAACCTGCAACAGCATGCCCAGCAGCTGATGTCGGCCATGTCGGCTTTCCAGCTCCCCGCCGGTAACACGACCGTGTCCCCGTCAACGGCACCTGCCGCGAGGACTCAGAGCGCATCATGGATATCGTCTTCGCGGGCCGGCAGCGGGCTGGCGCGAGGGCAGCGCGAACCGGAATGGGAGAACTTCTAGACGCCTCGTCCTGTTCACTCGCCCGGGCCCGCTCGATGAAGCGGGCCCCGGGCATTAGGGGGGGCACCCGACGTGGACCTTGCCAGCGTCACCCCTGCTTGCGCTTGTCGATCTCCTTGCGCAACGCCTCCGCCTCCTCGGTCAGGGAGGCATTGGCGCGCATGTCACCGTTGCGTGCCGCCTGCATCGCCTGCTCGAGCTTCTGCTCGTAGGCCTTCTGCAGCTTCTTCGCGGGATCACTCTTGAGGAAACCGAACATGACGCTCTCTCCTGACAGGGAATGGACCTTCAGGCTACGCCCAAGAACGACAAAAAGCTATTCAATAACTATACAAATATTGAGACATGTACATGAAATGGCGAGACCGGCACCATCGTGCCGATTTCGCCACTTCATGAAAGCAAGAAGGGGTCAGGTGGCGAGGGACATCCAGACGCTCTTGAGGTCGGAGTACTCCTCAAGCGAATGGTGGGACTTGTCGCGACCGTTACCAGACTGCTTGACCCCGCCGAAGGGCATGGTCTGGTCGCCGCCGGCCCAGTTGTTGACGAACACCTGGCCGGAGGCCAGCCTCCGTGTCATGCGCATGATGCGGTCGATGTCCTGACTCCACAGGCCGGCGGCCAGGCCGAAGTCGCTGTCGTTGGCCATGGCAATGGCCTCCTGCTCGGTATCGAAGCCGAACACCGAGAGGACGGGGCCGAAGACCTCCTCGCGACCGATGGCCATCGCCGGGGTCACACCGTCGAACACCGTGGGCGGGATGAACAGCCCCTTGCCCTCCAGCGCCTCGCCACCGCAGCGCAGGCTGGCCCCCTCCTCGACGCCCTGGCGGATATAGTCGAGGATGCGCCGGTACTGGGCATCGTCCACGATCGCCCCCATGAAGCTACCGGGATCGAGCGGGTCACCGGGCTGCATCCGCTCGGCGGCGGCCAGCACCTTCTCGACGAAGGCCTCACGAACCGAGTTTTCCACCAGCAGGCGCGAGCCGGCGATGCAGACCTCACCCTGATTGTGGAAGATCGCCGCGGCAGCATGGCGGGCGACCCTGTCCAGATCCTTGCAATCGGCAAAGACGATATTGGGGCTCTTGCCGCCACACTCGAGGTAGAGGCGCTTGAGGTTGGACTGCCCGGCATACTGCATCAGCTGCTTGCCCACGCCGGTGGAGCCGGTGAAGGCCAGGCAGTCGACCTGCATGGAGAGCGCCAGCGCGCGGCCGACGGTGTGGCCGAAGCCCGGCAGTACCTGGAAGACACCGCGGGGCAGGCCCGCCTCCCTGGCCAGCTGAGCCAGGCGCAGCGCCGAGAGCGGTGACTTCTCCGAGGGCTTGAGGATGACGCTGTTGCCGGCGGCCAGCGCCGGGGCGATCTTCCAGGCGGTCATCATCAGCGGGAAGTTCCAGGGCACGATGGAGGCCACCACGCCCAGCGGCTCGCGCAGCACCAGCGCCAGGGTCTCTTCCCCGGTGGGAGCCACCTCGCCATAGAGCTTGTCGATACACTCCGCCTGATAGCGGATGCAGCCGATGGCCCCGGCCATGTCGCCCAGCGAGCTTCCCACCGGCTTGCCCATGTCCAGGGTGTCGAGCAGCGCCAGCTCGTGCTTGTTGGCCTCCATCAGGTCGGCCAGGCGCAGCAGCACCTTCTTGCGCCGCCCCGGCGCCAGGCGCGACCAGGCACCGCCATCGAACGCCGCCCGGGCATGGCCCACGGCCAGCTCGGCGTCGGCGGCGTCGCAGCTGGCGACCCGAGCCAGGCGCTCGCCCGTCGCCGGGTTGAGGGTCTCGAAGGTCTCGCCACTGACGGCCTCGACGAAGGTGTCGTCGATAAAGGCGCGAACCTCCAGGCTCGACGTCACGGCATCGGCCATGGCCCGCCAGTCGGCCAGTGTCTCGGGGGGATGGGGACGGTTCATGCGGATCTCTCCTCGGATTGCGGTTTCTCGGCGACCCCCGATGCCAGGCGCCGGGCCGTCTCGTCCAGCGCCTCCCGGGCCAGGGTCACCAGTGTGTCTATCTGCTCGCGGGTGATCACCAGAGGCGGGGCGATGATCATCGTATCACCCACCGAGCGCATCACCAGGCCACGGCGGAAGCTGATGTCGCGGCACAGGTTGCCGACGGCCAGTGCCTTGTCGAAGCGCTCGCCGCTGGCCGGATCGATCAGTTCCAGGGCCCCCATCAGCCCCAGCGAGCGCGCCTCGCCGACGAGCGGATGGTCAGCCAGCGTGGCCCAGCGGCGCGAGAGGTGGGGGCCCAGCTCGTCGCGGACCCGCTCGACCACGCCCTCGGCCTCCATGATCTCCAGGTTCTTCAGCGCCACCGCAGCACATACCGGGTGACCCGAGTAGGTGAAGCCATGAAAGAACTCGCCGCCCGCCTCGATCAGAGTATCGGCCACGCGATCCCCCACCAGCACTCCGCCGATGGGCAGGTAGCCGGAAGACAGCCCCTTGGCGATGGGCATCAGGTCAGGCTCGAGGTCGTAGTGATGGCTGCCGAACCACTCCCCCAGCCGGCCGAAACCGCAGATCACCTCGTCCACCACCAGCAGGATGTCGTACTTCGCCAGCACCGCCTTGACCGCCGGCCAGTAGCTTTCCGGCGGCATGATGGCACCACCGGCGCCCTGCACCGGCTCGGCGATGAAGGCCGCGACCTTCTCCTCACCGAGCGCCAGGATCCGCTCCTCGATGGCCGCCGCACACGCTCGCCCGAAGGCCTCGGGGTCCTGACCCTCGGGACGGCCTTCCCCGAACCGCCCTTCTCCAAACCAATAGGGCTGACGCACATGGGTGATGCCCGGCACGCAGGGGCCGCCCTGGTCGTGCATGGGCGCCATGCCGCCGAGGCTCATGCCGGCCACGGTGGAGCCGTGGTAGCCGTTCTCGCGGCCGATCACCCACTGCTTCTCTGGTTTCCCCTGGAGAGACCAGTAGCGGCGCACCATGCGCAGCACGGTGTCATTGGCCTCGGAGCCGGAGCCGGTGAAGAAGACGTGGTTGAGGTGCGCCGGCGCCAGCGCACAGAGCTTCTCGGCGAGCTTCACCGCCGGCGGGTGCGTGGTCTTGAAGAAGTTGTTGTAGTAGGGCAGCTGATGCATCTGCTCCGCGGCGGCCGTGACCAGCTCCTCGCGCCCGTAGCCCAGGTTGACGCACCACAGGCCCGCCATGCCGTCGAGGATCCGGTTGCCCTCGGCGTCGAAGATGTAGACTCCCTCGGCACGTTCGATGATGCGGCTGCCCTCCTCGCCAAGCGCCTTGAAGTCGGTGAAGGGGTGCAGGTGATGGGCACGGTCCAGTGCCTGAAGCGAATGCGACATGATGCTCCTCCGGTGCGGGGCGACGACCTCAGGCGTCGACGGCGGGTGGCGAAAGGCGGGCACCGCGATGGGCCTGGCAGGCCGCGGCGAAGGCCCGGAACAGGGTGTCGTAGAGCGGGTGCTCGCGGGGCTTCCATTCGGGGTGCCACTGCACCGCCAGGGCGAAGCCCGGGGCGCCGGCGACCGAGATCGCCTCGACGAGCCCGTCCGGGGCCAGGGCCTCGGCGACGAGCCCGGGTCCCAGCTCGGCGATGCCCTGCTGGTGCAGGGAATTGACCCGGGACGCCGGTTCGGGATGGAGTGCGGCGAGCCGTCCGCCGGGCACCAGGGTGACGTCGTGGCTCGGGGCATACTTCGCCTCGCGATCGCCCCCCGGCTCACGATGGTCGAGCATGCCCGGCACACGCTGTACCGCCTGGTGGAGGGTGCCGCCGAAGGCCACGTTGAGCTCCTGGAAGCCGCGACAGATGCCCAGCAGCGGCAGCCCCAGATCCAGGGCGGCGGGGATCCAGCCCAGCGCTGCGGCATCACGATGGGTGTCATCCCGGGTATTCTCCGGGGCGCGTTCGGCGCCGTAACGCTGCGGCGCAACGTTGGTGTAGCTGCCGGTGAGCAGCAGGCCGTCAAGCGAGCCCAGCAGCTCGCTCTCCACCGCATCCTCCCACACCGGCAGGATCACCGGCGCCAGGCCATAGTCGCGCAGGGCGGAGAGGTACTTGTCGGTGACCATGTGCGCGGGGTGGCCCTCCACCTCGCGCCGGCAGGCGATCACGCCTACCAGGGGTCGGGTGCGCATGGCGGTCTCCTTGGAAAACACGGGATGATTGTTGTGCTTTGCTCAACATATCGCCGTTGATTAACCTTGCCAACCCCTGCCGAATCCCCAAGGCCTCAATATTTCATTATATAACTGTATTTATTGCTTAAAAAGTCATATCAGGCGACTGGATAGCCATCGGTGCCTGGCGGCATACGTAAAAGATTTGACAACATGAGTGTGTGCTTCAAAGATGACAGCCTCGAACAATGACCCCCAGCCGATAGGTGGCCCCATGCCCTCCCCTGCCGATGAAGCCCGCGACTTCCTCGACCGCCATCCCGACGTCGATAGCGTCGACCTGTTGATCAGCGACCTGAACGGCGTGCTGCGCGGCAAGCGCATCCCCCGCGACAACCTCGAGAAGGCCTATCGCGACGGGGTCAACCTGCCGGCCTCGGTGTTCGCCCTGGATATCCTGGGCAACACCATCGAGGCCACGGGCCTGGGCCTCTCGATCGGCGACAGCGACCGGGTCTGCCGCCCCGTGGCGGGCAGCCTGATGCCCAGCCCTTGGCTGCGTGACGCCCGCCAGGCGCAGCTGCTGATGACCATGACCGAGGCCGACGGGACACCCTTCTTCGCCGATCCCCGCCAGGTGCTCGCCCGGGTGCTGGAGCGCTTGCGTCGCGCCGGACTGACCCCGGTGGTGGCCGTGGAGATGGAGTTCAGCCTCGTCGACCGACGCCGGGACGCCCTGGGCATGGTCCAGCCGCCCTGCTCGCCGGCAACCGGCGAGCGCGCCGCGCAGAGCCAGCTCTATTCGATCAATGAGCTCGACGAGTACGCCGAGTTGCTCGAGGAGATCCATGCCGCCGCCCGGGCCCAGCAGCTGCCGCTGGACACCGCCCTCAAGGAGTGCGCCCCGGGACAGTTCGAGATCAACCTGATCCACTGCGATGATGCGCTCGCGGCCTGCGACAGCGCGGTACTGCTCAAGCGCCTGATCAAGGGCGTGGCCCTACACCAGGGTTTCGAGGCCACCTTCATGGCCAAGCCCTATGGCCAGGAGGCCGGCAACGGCACCCATGTGCATATCAGCCTGCTTGACGAGGCGGGCAACAACGTTTTCGCGGCCGAGGACGGCGCCCCGCTCGGCACGCCGCGGATGCAGCACGCCGTGGCCGGGCTGCTCGAGCTGATGCCGGCCTCGATGGCGCTCTTTGCCCCCAACCTCAACTCCTTTCGCCGCTTCCAGCCCGGGCTCTATGTGCCCATGGCCCCGACCTGGGGCTACGACAACCGCTCGGTGGCACTGCGCATCCCCTCGGGGCCCAACGCGGCGCGGCGCATCGAGCATCGGGTGGCCGGCGCCGACGTCAACCCCTACCTGCTGCTGGCGACCCTGCTCGGCGCCATCGACCACGGACTTCGGCGGCGACTGACGCCGCCGCCCGCCATCACCGGCAACGCCTACGACCAGGTTGCCCCCAGCCTGACCAACAGCTGGCGACAGGCCCTGGAGCTGCTGGAACAGAGCGAGCCCCTGGCCGAGGCACTGGGCGCGGACTTCCTCGCGGTCTTCCTGGCCAACCGCCGGGCCGAGCGGGACCAGGCCATGCAGGCGGTCAGCAAGCTCGAGTACGACTGGTACCTGCGTCACGTGTGACCTCGGAGCGCTCTCGGCTCCATGACCGCCGGAAGAGCGATGCCGCGCCATCTCGACACCGACCGCGCGGCGCGGCCGACTTACTCGAGCAGGCGCATTCCCTGTTCGATATCGGCGGTAATGGCACTGCAGAAGCCCGCCCTGTCTCCCCGGGAGAGCGCCTGGGTCACGTCACGATGATGGTCATCGGCGATGCTCGAGGCGCCCCAGCGAGTGCCGATCTGTCGCATGCTGGGGCCGTACTGCAGCCACAGGAGCTCGACCAGGGGCAGCAGCACCCGTGAGTGGCTGCGTCGATAGATCAGGAAGTGGAAGCGATGATTGCCCCGCATGTACGCCTGCATATCGCCGGCCTCGATGGCCGCATTAATGCTCGCATCGATGCTCTCGAGCGCGGCCAGATCCGCGGCATTCAGCCGGGGGAAGGCCTGACGGGAGACCTCGGTCTCGAGGCTCTTGCGCGCGAACAGCACCTCGTGGAAGCGCTCGCGGCTCAGCTCGGGCACCCGGATCTTGCGGCTGTCGGCAAACACCAGCGCCCCTTCCGTCACCAGCCAGCGCACGGCCTCACGGGCGGGCATCGCGCTTGTCCCGTACTCGGTGGCGATGCGGCGTATCGAGATCAGGTCTCCCGGCGCGAAATCCCCCTCGCAGAGCCTAGTCCGCAGCGCCCGATGCAGTCGGGTGGCAGCGGTATCCGGCGAGAACCCCTCGCCCTGTGTCTGTTGCTCCATCGGCTTGCCATGTCGTCGTCATACACCCCGCCAGCATACCCCAAACAGGCGCCACTGCGGCTCCACCCCGCCCCGGTTTGCCACGTTCGCAAGGCCCTGCTAGTGTGATCACACACATGTGATCACATAACTGCAGCGAGCATCGTCATGGCCCAGTCGCGCCCCAATTCCTACTACTCTGCGTCCATCATCAGCGAATCCGATTACCCCGTCCTCGAGGGCCATCATCGGGTCGACGTCGCCATCGTGGGGGGCGGCTTCACGGGCGTGGCCACGGCCGTCGAGCTGAGCGAGCGGGGCTATCGGGTGGCGGTGATCGAGGCGAACAAGATCGGCTGGGGAGCCAGTGGACGCAACGGCGGCCAAGTCACCGGCAGCCTGTCCGGCGAGGATGTCATGCGCCGCCAGATGCGGCGCACCCTCGGCGATGAGGCCGCCGATTTCGTCTGGGATCTCCGCTGGCGCGGCCAGCGCATCATTCGCAATCGTGTCGCGAAATACGCCATCCCCTGCGATCTCAAGCACGGGCATCTCCAGGCGGCCTACCAGCCGAGCCATCTGAAGGCACTGCGACGGGACTACGAAATCTCCCAGTCCCACTGGATCGGCGACCATGTCCATTGGCTGGACAAGGCAGGGGTCGAGGAGGTGCTCGGCACGCGGCTCTACCACGGCGCCCTGCGCAACGACTACAACATGCACCTCCATCCTCTGAACCTCTGCCTGGGCGAGGCCCGGGCAGCGGCAAGCCTGGGGGCCAGGATCTTCGAAGCCTCCCCCGTGGTGGAGGTAGTGCATGGCGAAACCCCGGCCGTCATCGGCGAGCATGGCCGCGTCGAGGCGGATAGCGTGATCCTGGCCGGCAACGCCTATCACCACCTCGAGCGCCGGCAGCTCGGCGGCAAGCTCTTCCCCGCCTCCCTCGGCATCGTCACGACCGCCCCGCTGGACGAGGCCACCGCCAACGCGATCAACCCCCAGGACCTGGCCGTCTACGATACCCGCTTCGTGCTGGACTATTACCGCCTCACCGCCGACCGGCGGCTGCTCTTCGGTGGCGGCGCCAACTACTCGGGCAGGACGTCAGACGACATCGCCGCCGAGCTCCGCCCGCGGCTGGAGCATACCTTCCCACAGCTCGAGGGCGTGGCGCTCGACTTCCAGTGGCAGGGGCTTGCCGGGATCGTGATCAACCGGGTGCCGATGCTCGGCAAGCTATCGCCCCACGTCTACTACGCCCAGGGCTACTCCGGGCACGGCATCGCCACCTCCCACCTCGTCGGCGAGATCCTCGCCGAGGCGGTCGACGGCAGCAGGCGGGAGTTCGATGCCTTCGCCAATGTCCGTCACTGGCGAGTCCCGTTCAGCGAGCGTCTCGGCAACACCCTGCTGGCCGCCGGCATGTGGTACTACCAGCTGCTGGAACGCCTGCGCTGACCCCCTCCCCCCTCACACAATGACAAGATGAGGAGATATCCATGGAAGCCAACGACACGGTGATCAAGCAGCCCACCCGCCCGTGGCATCGCTGGATGGTCATGATATTGCTCGCTGCCGCATTGGCTGCCGTCGTCAGCGCCGTGGTCGGCACCCGCGGTGCCGACACCATCGACGGGCCCTTGATCCTGGTCCCGACGGGGCTCGTGCTGCTGCTTGCGCTGTTGTCCCGGCGCGCGCTCGAGCCGCTGGTATTCGGCGCCTTCGCCGGCACCCTGATGATGGACCCCACCAATGCGCTGAGCAGCCTCTCCGAGAGCCTGATGAGCGTGATGACCGATGAGGACGTCGCCTGGGTCATCATGGTCTGCGGCCTGATGGGCAGTATCATCGCCCTGCTGCTGAAATCGGGCTCGTCCCAGGCCTTCGCCCGGGCCATGATGCGCTACACGACCGACAAGCCCCGCGCCCTGATGGGCTGCTGGTGCATGGGGATCGTGCTGTTCGTCGACGACTACCTCAACTCGCTGGCCGTGGGCACCTCGATGCGCAAGATCACGGACCACTTCAAGACATCACGCGAGATGCTGGCCTACGTCATCGACTCCACCGCGGCACCGATCAGCGTGCTGATCCCCATCTCCACCTGGGCGGTATTCTTCGGCGCCCTGATCGAGAAGAACGGCGTCGCTGCGGACGGTCAGGGCGTGATGACCTATATCCAGGCCATCCCCTTCATGTTCTACCCGTGGATCGCCGTGGCCATGGTGCCGCTGGTCATCTACGGCAAGCTCCCGCTGATCGGGCCGATGAAAAGCGCGGAACGTCGCGCCGAACGACAGGGGCAATGCGTGCCGCCGGGGGCCGAGCACATCGACGAGGACATTGCCCACCTCGAGGCGGATGCCAGGCACAAGGGCAGCGTCTGGTCCTTCCTGCTGCCCATGGCCTCCCTGGCCTTCTTCACCTGGTGGTTCGACCTGGATTTCCTGATGGGCATCTTCGTCACCCTGGCCGGGATGATCGTGACCTTCATCGCCCTGAAGAAGCTGTCTGCCAGCGAGACCTTCGACAATATCGTCGAGGGCTTCAAGTCGATGATCGATGCCCTGGCCGTGCTGGTGGCGGCCTTCCTGTTCAACGAGGTCAATACGGCACTTGGGCTCAACGAGTACATCATCACCACGGTAGAGCCGCTGATCTCCGCCGAGCTGTTGCCCTTCATCATCTTCAGCATCATGGGGTTCGTCTCCTTCGCCACCGGCTCGAACTGGGGGGTGTTCGTGATCATCCTGCCCATCGTCGCCACCCTGGGGCACAACCTGGGCGCCGACATGACGCTGGTGATCGGCGCCACCCTGTCGGCCAGCACCTTCGGCAGCCATGCCTGCTTCTATTCGGATGCCACGGTGCTGACCTCCCAGGCGAGCGGCTGCACCCCCTTCCAGCACGCCTTCACCCAGCTGCCCTACGCGGCACTGGCGGGCCTCCTGGCCGCCGGTGCCTACCTGGTACTGGGCTTCCTGTGAACGAGGAGGTCTCGCCTTGAACGACGCCCCCCTGAGCAACTTCTGGGCCGACAGCGCTCCCGGCGACGCCAGCCCACGCCCCGCGCTGACGGGACACCACGAGGCCGACGTGGCGATCATCGGTGCAGGCCTCACCGGCCTGTGGACCGCCTACTACCTGAAGACTCTGTCGCCAGGCCTGGCCATCCGGGTGCTGGAGGCCGAGCGCGTCGGTCACGGTGCCTCCGGTCGCAACGGCGGCTGGGTGATCGGCAGCCTGGCCGGCCTGTCGCGACTCGTCGAGGGGCTTTCTCGAGATGAGCGAGGGGCCTGCTGCCGGATGCTGGCCGACAACGTGGATGCCATCGGCGCCACGCTGGACCGGGAGGGCATCGAGGCCGAGTTCCACAAGGGGGGTGCCATCCATGCCGCGGCCCGCTATGCGGGCCAGGAAGCGATCCAGCGGGCCTATCTCGAGCACCTCCATGCCCTCGGCCACGCCGAGGAGGCGTGCTACTGGCTGGATGCCGCCGAGCTGGCGGAGAGGGCGCACTTCCGCAACCCTCGCGGCGGCGTCTTCCAGCGGGACTGCGCCACGGTGCACCCCCTCAAGCTGCTACGGGGGCTGGCTGGCAGGCTCGAGGCGATGGGGGTGACGATTCATGAGCAGAGTCGCGTACGATCGCGTCACCCCCGAGGGGTAACGACGGAGTCGGGCCACCTTCGGGCCGAGGTGACGGTAAGTGCCACCGAGGGCTATTGCGCGGGCCTTGCGGAGATGCAGCGCTATGTGCTGCCCGTCCAGAGCCTGGTGATCGCCACCGAGCCGCTCCCGGCATCTCGCTGGGCCGAGATCGGCATGGCCGGCCGACCGGTCTTCGCCGATGCCAGCCGCCTGGTCAACTACGGACACCGTACTGCCGACGATCGCCTGCTGTTCGGCGCCCGGGGCAACTATCGGCTTGGCGGTCGTCCTACGAGTGGCCAGGCGATTCCGGCGAGGGCCGTGACATTGCGCCGCGACCTCCTCGTGGACCTCTTTCCGGCCCTCGAGGGCGTGACGATCACCCATGGCTGGGGGGGCTCACTGGGACTGTCGCGCCGCTTTCGCCCCCATGCGCTCCTCGATCGCGCCAGCGGCCTGGCCATGGCCGGTGGCTATGCCGGCGAGGGGGTCGCCGCGTCCCACCTCTTCGCCCGCACACTCGCCGACATGATCCTGGAGCGCGATACCGACCTGACGCGAATGCCCTGGGCGATGGATGAGACCCACCCTTCGCATGGGTTGCGGCGCTGGGAACCCGAACCCTTCCGCTGGCTCGCCGCGCAGCTGATCAGCCTGAGCTATGCAGGGGAAGAGGCATTGATGAGGCGTGAGCGCTCACTGGGCATCGTCCGGCCTGCCCTGGCACGGTTGAACGATGCCGTCGCATCGATCATCGAATGATCGCGTTGCCACATTCCGGGAAGCGCCTCAACCATCGGCGGCCAGGGTCTGCTGCCAGTTGGGACGGCCCTCCTCGAGGAGCACACGCTCGCCCTGGGGCGGGCTGTCCAGGCGACGGGTCTCCACCGTCTCGCCGTGGCGCCAGGTGACCTCGTAGCCCTCGGTCACCTGACGGGTGTCGACCACGGTGCGGCACTCCTGGCGGGTGGTGGTGCGCGGCTGGGACGGCGCCGACCGGGCATGCTGACGCGCCTCAACGCGCTCCTGGACCTCGCGCCCGACCAGGCCACCGCCGATGGCACCGGCCACCGTGGCGATCTTCTTGCCGCTGCCGCCGCCGACCTGGTTGCCCAGCAGGCCGCCGACGATGGCCCCGGCAGCGGAGCCCACCACGCGGTGAGGATCATGGCTGGCACCCTGCCCCGTCGAGGCTTCCGCTGGCAGCTGCACGACCACCTCCTCGCACACCTCGCGCGGCGTCTCCACGCTGCGTGTCAGGGTCTCCACGTTGATGATCTCGGCGTATTCGGGGCCGCGCTGCTGCTCCTGGACCTGCCAGGCCCCGAAGGCCAGCCCGCCCAGTCCGAGCACGGCCAGGGTGGAACCTATCACGATCGACTTGCTCATCTTGCACCTCCTGGGGACGCTACTGCGCCTCTTGATGATCACTAGGCTCCGGGAGATGCGTGACGCACAAGGGGGCGATGGCGAGGGCGCGTCCTGCGCCGCTCGGGAATCGTGACCAGTATACGCCCCGCGCAGCAGGCCATTGGGCGGGAACTGCGGGTTTCACATTTGCTGACCTGCTGTCACCGAATGACGACGATCCGGCGATCAGGCCAGGGGCTTGCCAGGCGGAGAACGGAGCGTCAGCTTCGCCTCGTCGCCCGTTGGCCTTTCCGGCATCAGGTCACCGCGCGCCTCCAGCCAGCGACGCGTGGCGCCGACTCGATTGAAGGTGTAGACATGCAGACCGACGAAGCCGGTCAGCGCATCGCCCAGCAACGGCCCCAGCCCCTGCAGCAGGGCATCCGGTCGATAGGGTGAGGGTCGCAGCAGTCGTTTCATCCAGCCGGACTGGCGGCGCAGGCTGCGCACCGAGGGACCCAGTCCCAGGCGCAGGGCGATGGCGAGCAGGCGCCGGGGGTCCATCACCCCGGGAATGCCGGCATGCACCGGCAGCGAGAGGCCAAGCCGCTGCTGTCGCTCGCGCCAGGCGAGCAGCGGGGCTGCCTCGAAGCAAAGCTGCGTCACCGCGTAGTCGGCCAACCCAGCCTTGGCCTCCAGGTCGCGCTGCAGGCCGGCCTCGGTCAGCCACGGATGCCCCTCCGGGTAGGCTGGCACACCGATCCGCTCGGGGCGCGCCGGAAGCTCGGCCATGGCTTCGAGCAGTGCCAGACCATGGGGATAGTCCCCCACCGCTCGCTCGGCATCACCGCCCACCACGAAGGCATCCGTGATGCCCAATCCCGCCAGGCGCTCCAACAGTCGCTCCAGGTGGGCACGATCCTGTACCAGGCGGGCAGCAAGGTGGGGCACCACCCGGAAGCCCTCTCCGACCAGCCACTCGCAGGCGCCCAGGGTGCGCTCGAGACCATGACGCGGTGAACAGGTCACGGTGACCACGCCACCCTCGGGCAGGGCGCTGGCCGCCTCCTGCATGCCGGCAATGGGCAGCAGCTCGAAGCGGGTTGACGGCATTTGCCCGTGACCGATAGCGGCCAGCGCGGCTTGGTTGACATCATTCATGTCGGCTTATCCCTTGGGAATCGCCTTGCTGGGGTCATGGAAGGGTTTCTCCACCACCCGGGCCTCCTGCAGGCCGGTATTGGCCTCGATGCGCAGCGCCGTGCCCAGCTCGGCATGGTCGACCGGCACCATGGCGTAGCCGATGTTGCGCTCCTGGCGAGGCGAGCGAGTGGCCGATGTCACCTTGCCGATACGCTCTCCCCGGGTATCGAACACCGGGAAGACATCGATCATCGCGCCGTCGGTGAAATAGCCGACGCTGGGTCCGTCGATCTCGACCCCCACCAGCTTGCGCGTCACGCCCTCGGCCTTGATGCGCTCCAGGGCAGCACGGCCGATGAAGTCGTCATCGCCGCGCAGGTCAACCATCCAGTCATAGCCCATGCCCACCTCGAAGGGGTTGGTGTCGTACCAGATGTCACAGCCGAAGGCGAGGATACCGCCCTCGATGCGGCGGATGTGGCAGGGGCCGATCACCTGCATGCCATGGGGTCGGCCGGCCTCGAAGACCCGCTGCCAGAGCGCTTCCCCGAAGCGACTGGCCTCGCGCAGATAGATCTCGTAGCCGATCTCACCCGAGTAGCCGGTGCGCGAGATGACCACCGACATGCCGTCGAGCTCGGCTTCCATCAGGTGGTAGTAGGGCATGCCCAGCACCGCCTCGCCGAACAGATCCACCATCACCGCCTTGGCCTGTGGCCCCTGGACCTGCACCGGCGCCACATCCACCTCGCGAAGGGTGACGTCAAGGCCCGAGTTGACCGCCAGCCCCTGGCACCACAGCAGGATGTCGCTGTCGGCCAGCGACAGCCAGAAACGGTTCTCCTCGATACGCAGCAGCACCGGGTCGTTGAGGATGCCGCCATCCGGGGCGGTGACGAAGACATACTTGCACTGCCCCACCTGGCAGTGGCGCATATCGCGGGGTACCAGGCGCTGGGTGAAGGCGAAGGCGTCGGGCCCGCTGATCTCGATCTGGCGCTCGACGCCGACGTCCCACAGGGTCACGCCCTGCACCAGCGCCCAGTACTCATCCACCGGATCGGTGTAGAGGCGCGGATGGTAATGGTGGTTGTAGACGCTGTACTTGCGTACCCCGTGCCGCCGGGACGCATAGAAGAAAGGTGACTTGCGGATACGCGGATAGAGCAGGATCTCCGGTGCCGACACGGGATTCAGGTTGCTCTGGATGTTCTCGATGGCCTGGGACATGGCCTTTTCCTCCACTGTCGTCGTGCAGGGGACCGGCACCCGCCGGCCTACCTGCCTTCGACACTAGCCCCAGAACTCGAAGGGGATCTCGCTGTGGACGTCGAGCTCTTTGGCATGGGCGACACCCTTCCATGCGGCCTGTCGCCACCAGGCAAGGTGGCGTCGCCGCAGGACAGCGCCGCATCACCGCACTGCCTTATGCTGCGGTAGGAAATCGGTGAACCCTGGAGGATTGTCATGGCGACGCTACCCTCGCAAGCAGACGCGGTGATCATCGGCCTGGGCGGCATCGTCGGCGCCTCGGTGGCCCATCACCTGATCGAGCAGGGCTGGACGAACCTGGTGGGGCTCGAGACGTCCGCCATTCCCTCGGATATCGGCTCCACCGCCCACGCCTCCGACTTCTGCTTCATGACCTCCCATGATCGACTGTCGTGCTATACCACGACCTACAGCCAGCGCTTCTATGAGGCGATGGGACACTACCACAAGGTCGGCGGCCTGGAGATCGCCCGGGTCGGCGACGAGGCGCGGCTGGCCGAACTGCAGCGCAAGGTCGCCTCGGGCAAGGCCTTCGGCACTCGGGTACGCCTGGCCGACGCCGACGAGGCAGTGGCGCGTTTCCCGCTGCTGGATCGCAACCAGGTGCTGGGTGCCATGTGGGACCCCGACGCCGGCCTCGTGGTCCCGCGCTCCCAGCAGGTGGCCGGGGAGCTGGTCGAACGCGCCGTGGCCAGCGGTCATCTGAGCGCCTTTCCCGAGACTCCGGCGCTGGACATCGATGTCCACAACGGCCGCGTATGCGGCGTCGAGACCGCCAAGGGCCATGTCGCTACGCCGCGGGTGATCATCACTTCGGGCATCTGGGGGCCGATCCCCGCCGCCATGGGCGGCGCGGCCCTGCCGCTGATGCCGGTAGAGCACCCGCTGCTGTTCTTCGGCCCCTTCGAGACCTTCGCCGGCACCGGCAAGGAGATCGGCTACCCGCTACTGCGCGACCAGGGTAATTCCGCCTACATGCGCGATACCGGCGACCCGGCCTCTACGGAGGGTGGGCAGCTGGAGTGGGGGTACTACGAGGCCCGCGAGCCTCGGCTGGTGGACCCTCACGCCATCCTCACGCGCGACCGGGCACGCCTCTCGCCTTCCATGCGCGACCTGGAGCTGGACCAGGTGGCCGAGGCCTTCGAGCGGGCCATCGACCTCGCCCCGGTTCTCGGCGAGCTGGGGTGGGACGAGAAGCACTCCTTCAACGGCCTGCTCTCGGTCACCTCGGACGGCGGTTCCCTGGTGGGGGAGTCGCCGGAGACCCGCGGCCTGTGGCTGTGCGAAGCGGTGTGGGTCAAGGATGGCCCCGGCATGGGCAAGCTGCTGGCCGACTGGCTGACTCGGGGACACCCCGAGATCGATCCCAGCGGCATCGATATCGCACGCTTCTACCCGGTGCAGAAGACGCCCCATCACGTCCTGGGCCGCTGCCGGGAGATCGCCCGCAAGATCTACGATCCGCCGGTGCACCCCCGTGAGCCCTTCGAAAGCGGTCGCGACCTGCGCCGCAGTCCCTTCTGGCCACGCGAACAGGCGCTCGGCGGCTACTTCATGGAGGCCGCCGGCTGGGAGCGTGCCCACGGCTACGCGGCCAACGAGACGCGTCTCGCCGCTTACCTGGAACGGGTTCCCGAGCGCCCGGCAGAGTGGGACGCCCGTCACTTCTGGCGGGTGTCCAATGCCGAGCACCTGGCGCTCTCCGACGACGTCGGCATGATCAACCTGTCCCATTTTGCCATCTTCGATATCGCGGGCCGCGACGCCGAGGCACTGCTGGAGCGGCTCTCGGTGGCCAGGGTCGGCGGCAACACCCCCGTCGGCAAGGGGGTCTATACCCACTTCCTCGACGCAGCCGGCGGGGTGCATTCGGACCTCACCATCGTGCGTCTGGCCACGGATGCCTGGCGAATCATCTGTGGTGGCGATACCGGTCATCGCGACCTGATGTGGATCCTGCGCCACGCCGAGGAGTGGGACCTGACCCGCTGGCGACTGGAGGATCGCAGCGATGGCCTGGCCACCCTGGGCCTGTGGGGGCCCAACGCCCGCCATACCCTGCAGACCCTGGCCGACGCCCCGGAGACGCTCGACGATGCCTACTTCCCCTTCGCCACCGCCCGCGAGATCCGCGTGGCGGGACTGCCGATATGGGCCTTCCGTATCTCCTACGTGGGCGAACAGGGTTGGGAGCTCTACGTGCCATTCAGCTACGGTCTGGCACTCTGGGATCTCCTCTTCGACGCCGGGGTGACACCGGTGGGCATCGAGACCTACGCCAGCAGCCGGCGCCTGGAGAAGAGCCTGCGGCTGCAGAATGTCGACCTGCTGACCGATTACAACCTCGTCGAGGCGGGCCTGGCACGCCCCAGGGTCAAGGACGTGGCCTTCCACGGCAAGGCCGCCTACCTGGAGCAGCGCGACCGCGCCCAGCAGCCCGCCACGCTGTGCACCCTGGTGATGGAGGAGCATCATGATGCCAGCGGCATGCCGCGTTTTCCGGTCGGGCAGTCACCGCTGCTCGACCCCGATAGCGGCGAGGTGCCGGTGGATGCCCTGGGACGACGCTCCTACGTGACCAGCATCGCCTTTGGGCCCTCACTGGGGCGCAACATCGCCCTGGCCTACCTGCCGCCGGAGCATGCTCGGGAAGGCAGGCCTCTGCTGCTCGAGTACTTCGCCGAACACTACCCGATGCGGGTGGCAGCCGTCGGTTATCGGGCTCTCTACGACCCCGAGGGAGCACGACCTCGCGGGTGACGGCTCAGCCCTGTGGCGGCCTCGTGCCACCGCAGGGCAGCAGTTCGGCCTGGCGCTCCTCGCGACGCTTGCGCTCGGCACTCGGTGAGTGACCGAAGTGGTCGTGGTAGCACTTGGTGAAGTGGGGCGGTGAAACGAAACCGCAGGCCAGCGCCACCTCGGTGATCGGCATCCGGGTCTGCAGCAGCAGCAGCCGTGCACGGGCCAGGCGCAGTTCCAGGTAATACTTGAGCGGAGAGCAGCTCACGTAGCGCTGGAAGAGGCGCTCCAGCTGGCGACGCGACAGGCCGGCGTAATCGGCCAGCTCGTTCAGCGCCAGCGGCTCCTGGAGGTTGGCCTCCATCAGCGTCGCCACCTCCTCGAGCTTGGGATGACTATGTCCCAGGCGCACCCGCAGCGGACTGCGCTGGCGGTCGCCCACGCCGCGGATGCGTTCGTGGATGAACTCCTCGGCGATCGCCTCGGCCATGGCCAGGCCCTGCTGGCGGCCAACCAGGGTCAGCATCATGTCCAGGGGAGCGATACCGCCGGAGCAGGTAAAGCGGTCGCGATCCATGACGAAGAGCTGTGAGGTGAAGGTGACCTCGGGGAAGCGCCGCGCTTCGTGGAGGCTGCCGATATGCTCCCAGTGCAGGGTGCAACGATAGCCGTCAAGCAGGCCTGCACTGGCCAGTGCATAGCCGCCGGTGCACACCGCTCCCAGGGGAATGCGCCGCTCGGCCAGGCGCCTGAGCCAGGCGAGCATCGCGCGATCACAATGTGCCTGCACATCCACCCCACCGCACACCAGCAGCAGGTCCAGTTCCGGCATGGGCTCCAGCGCCTGGTCCACCGCCGCGGACAGACCGCTGCTGGCCGTCACCGCGGTGCCGTCACGGCTCACCAGGTGCCAGGTATAGAGGGTGCGACCGGCAAGATGATTGGCCATGCGCAGCGGCTCCAACGCCGAGGAGAAGGCGAGCTGGGAGAACCCCGGCAGCAGCAGAAAGCCGATGTCGTGATGGTCCTTGGCGGGTACGGGAGCCTGCATTTCCCCTCCTTCCTCCTGGCCGACACACGGCCACGGCGGCCTTGCCCCATGGATAGCCCATTCTCTGAGCTGCCGGCAAGGGCGGATTGCTGCCCCGGGTGTCGCTGAGCCCGAGACTGCTGACGCCGGCAGGCAAGAGCGGCCCTCGAGGCGCGCGATACTGAACCTGACGCATGACCGCCCAACGTCCAGAGGAGAGACGGTGATGGCACCGCAAGTGACCGAAGAGGCCTTGAACCGGCCCGTCGACAACCTCAGCATCGCCCGCACGGTGAGACTCTGGCCCATCGAGGAGATCGCCCACCGCCTGGGCCTGTCCGGCGAGGTGGTAGAGCCCTGCGGGCGGGGTATCGCCAAGCTCGACCTGACGGCGATCGATACCCTGGCCGAGCGTCCACGAGGTCGCTACGTGGTGGTAACGTCCATGACCCCGACACCCCCGGGGGAAGGCAAGACCACCACCGCCATCGGCCTGGTACAGGGCCTGCAGCGCCTCGGTCACACCGCTACCGTGACCCTGCGCCAGCCCTCCATGGGCCCCACCCTGGGACTGAAGGGCGGCGCCACCGGGGGTGGCTATAGCCAGGTACTGCCCATGGAGCGCATTAACCTGCACCTCACCGGTGACCTCCATGCAGTGGGGGCAGCCCACAACCTCCTGGCGGCCATGGTCGACAATCACCTGCACCACCGCCTGGCGCCCGAACTCGACCCCCGCGAGGTGCGCTGGCAGCGCGTCATCGACCTCAATGACCGCGCCCTGCGCCACCTGGTAATGGGCCTGGGCGGCCGCGGTGACGGCATGCCCCGACAGGGTGGCTTCGAGATCACCGCCGCCTCGGAGGTGATGGCGGTGCTGGCGCTGGCCGATTCCCTGGCCGATCTGCGCCGACGCCTGGGTCGCCTGATCGTGGGACTGGACCGCGACGGCGAGCCGGTCACCGCCGAGCAGATCGGCGCCGCCGGTGCCATGACGGTGCTGCTCAAGGAAGCGCTCAAGCCCAACCTGCTGCAGACGCTCGAGCACGCCCCGGCGCTGATCCATGCCGGCCCCTTCGGCAACATCGCGCATGGCAACTCCTCGATCGTCGCCGACCGTATCGGCCTGCATGCCGGCGACTTCGTGGTCACCGAGGCAGGATTCGGTGCCGACATGGGTGCCGAACGCTTCTTCAACATCAAGTGCCGGACGTCGGGCCTCATCCCTGATGCCGCGGTGCTGGTCGTCACGGTACGTGCCATGAAGTATCACAGCGGCCGCCACCGGGTAGTGCCCGGCCAGCCGATGCCCGCCTCGCTGCTGGCGGAATCCCCGGATGACGTTCGGGAAGGCGGCGCCAACCTGCTCAAGCAGGTCGACAACGTCCGCGCCCACGGCCTCACCCCGGTCGTGGCGATCAACGCCTTCCCGGGCGACCATCCCAGCGAGGTCGACGCCATCCGCGAACTGGCCGCATCGGTAGGGGTACGCGCCGAGCTCTCGAGCCATGTAGGCGACGGCGGCGAGGGCGCCCTGGCACTGGCGGAGGCTGTCGCCGAAGCGGCCGAGGCCGGCGGCGACTTCCATTACCTTTATCCCGCCGAACTGTCCCTGACAGCCAAGATAGAGCGCATTGCCACGCGTCTCTACGGGGCCGAGGGGGTGGACTTCGCCAAGGGGGTCCGCGAGCGGCTGGAAGCCTGGGAGTCTCAGGGATACGGCGTGTTGCCGGTGTGCATCGCCAAGACCCACATGTCGCTCACCCACGATGCCAGCCGGCTCGGTGCCCCGACCGGCTGGCGCCTGCCGGTGCGCGAGGTGCGCCTATCCGCCGGCGCCGGCTTCGTCTATGCCCTGGCCGGTGACATCCGCACGATGCCCGGACTTGGCGCCTCGCCGGCCGCCAAACGGCTCGATATCGATGACCAGGGAGAGATCACGGGACTCACCTGACATCCGCGGGAGGCGACGAACGGCTGGCGTTGACGCCCCAGACGAATGACACCCATGCCCGGTGTCGGTCACAGGCAGCGGTGGAACAGTGTCTTGAGCTCCTCCACGGTCAGGGTCACCGGATTTCCGCCACAGCTGGGGTCCTGGATCGCCATGGCGGCCAGGTCGTCGAGGCGATCCGGGGTGACACCGACCTCTGAGAGGGTCCGCGGGATGCCCAGCCGATCATTGAGCTCCTGCGCGAAGGCCCGGAAGCCGTCGAAGCCACCCTCGATACCCAGATAACCGGCCGCCATGTCGAACCGCTCGCGAATCACGTCGGCGTTGAACTCGAGCACCGCCGGCATGCAGAGCGCATTGGTGGTGCCATGGTGGGTATTGAACACCGCCCCGATGGGGTGGCTCATCGCATGAATGGCCCCCAGCCCCTTCTGGAAAGCCGTGGACCCCATGAGTGCCGCACTCATCATGTGAGCCCGCGCTTCCAGGTCGGTGCCGTCGGCATAGGCGCGCGGCAGGTACTCCTTGACCAGGCGCATGCCCTCCAGCGCGATGCCCTGACTCATCGGGTGGTAATGCGGGCTGGAGAACGCCTCGACGCAGTGGGCGAAGGCATCCAGCCCGGTACCGGCGGTGATTGGCCGGGGCATGCCGACCGTCAGCTCGGGATCACACAGCACCACCCTGGGCAACACCCCGGGATGGAAGATGATCTTCTTCTCATGAGTGCGGGAGTTGGTGATGACGCTGGCTCGGCCAACCTCCGAACCGGTACCGGCGGTGGTGGGCACCGCCACGATGGGAGCAATCGTCTCGGCATCCGCGCGCTTCCACCAGTCACCGATATCCTCGAAATCCCACACCGGACGCGTCTGGCCGGACATGAAGGCCACCATCTTGCCCAGGTCCAGCCCCGAGCCGCCGCCGAACGCGATCACCCCGTCATGGCCGCCAGCCCGAAAGGCCTCGACCCCTGCCGCCAGGTTCTGTTCGTTCGGATTGGGATCCACCTCGGCAAACAGGCGGCGGCCGAGGCCCGCTGCCTCGAGGATATCCAGCGCTGCCCGGGTGATCGGCAGGTCCGCCAGGCCACGGTCGGTGACCAGCAGCGGTCGGTTCATGCCCGCCTCGGCACAGGCCTCTGGCAGTTCCTTGATCCGACCAGCGCCAAAGCGGATGGCGGTGGGATAGGTCCAGTTTCCGGTCAGCATCATGTCGTCACCTTCTTGATCATGTTGTTGTTTTCTTTAAATAGTAGGACTTCGGCCTGGTCAGGTTGTGGTAGCCGATCACCGACAGGCCACCGCCGCGCCCCGTGTCCTTGCAGCCGGTCCAGCACAGGCCCGGGTCCAGGTAGTCGGCGCGGTTCATGAACACGGTGCCGGTCTCGACGCGGTCTCCCACTCGCTGGGCCCGCTCGATATCGGCGGTCCACAGGCTGGCAGTCAGGCCGAACCGGCTGTCGTTCATCAGCCGGATCGCCTCCTCATCGTCCGCCACCGGCATGATGCCGACCACCGGCCCGAAGCTCTCGTCACGCATCACGCGCATCTCATGGGTTACCCGGGTGAGGATCTGCGGCGTCAGGTAGGCGCCCCCATCATCCTCGGGCTGGCGGGCAACATGCGCCTTCGCACCGGCCGCCAGGGCCTCGTCGATCTGGGCACGCACCTCCCGGGCAAAGCGGATATTCGCCATCGGTCCAATATCGGTATCGGCGGCCAGGGGGTTGCCCAGCTTGTAGCCCTCGACGATCGCCACCGCCTTGTCGACGAAGGCCTCGAAGAGGCTCTCGTGCACATAGATGCGCTCGATCCCGCAGCAGCACTGCCCCGAGTTGAACATCGCGGCGTCGATCAGGGTGGCGACCGCGGCATCGAGGTCGGCATCCTCCATGACATAGCCCGGATCCTTGCCGCCCAGTTCCAGACCCAGCCCGGTGAAAGTACCGGCCGCCGCCTGCTCCATGGCGCGGCCTCCGCCTACCGAGCCGGTGAAGTTGACGAAGTCGAAGGCCCGCTCGGCGATCAATGCCGTGGTCGTCGCATGATCCAGGTAGACGTTCAGGAGCACCTCCTCTGGCACTCCGGCCGAGTGGAAGGCACGCGCCAGGCGCTCGCCCACCAGCAGCGTCTGGGTGGCATGCTTGAGCAATACCGCGTTCCCCGCGATCAGGGCCGGGGCCAGGGTGTTGATCGCGGTCATGTAGGGATAGTTCCAGGGGGCCACCACCAGCACCACCCCATGCGGCACTCGCTTGATGAAGCGCTTGACCGTGGCATCCTCACCCACCGCGATATCAGCCAGCGCCTCCTCGGCGATGGCCGCCATGTGGGTTCCACGCTCCTCGAAGCCAGCGAACTCTCCCCCATAGCGAACCGGTCGGCCCATCATGTGCGCCAGTTCCGGCACCACCTCGTCATTCATCTCCCCTACCGCGGCGATACCCGCCTGCACCAGCGCGATCCTCTCCTGGACAGGGCGCGCCGCCCAGCTCGCCTGGGCCGCGCGCGCCCGTGCGGCGGCCTGCTGTGCGGCGTCCAGCGACAGGGCTTCACGCTCGGCGTAGACCGCCCCGTCTATCGGCGAGATGCATCTCAGGACATGACTCATGGTCTTCTCCGTCTGTGGAAAGTGCGCCCCCTGCTCCCGTGCGCAGGGGGCCGGCCGGCATGGCGCGCCGTCACGAGCGCTCGAATCCGCGTGCTACCTCGTAATCGGTCACCACTCGGTCGAAGTCCTCGAGCTCTACCTCGGCGGCGCGGCTGTAGTGGTCGACCACCGCATCCCCCATGGCCTCGCGCAGCATGGCGGACGCCTTCAGGGCGTGCATGGCATCGCGCAGGTTCTGCGGTATCAGGCCCGTCTCTCCCTCGTAGGTGTCCCCCTTGGCGGGCGGCAGCAGCTCGAGCTTCTCCTCGATGCCCTTGATACCGGCGGCGAGTTGTCCCGCCATGGCTAGGTAGGGGTTCAGGTCCGAACCGCCGATGCGACACTCGATGCGAACCGCCCGCGTGTTATCGGCGCATAGTCGAAACCCGGCGGTGCGGTTGTCGACCGACCAGACCGTTCTGGTCGGGGCGAAGGAGCCCTTCTGAAAACGCTTGTAGCTGTTGATATAGGGAGCCAGGAAGTAGGTGTAGTCCGCCGCATACGTCAGCAGGCCGGCCAGGTAGTGCTTCATCAGTGCCGACATGCCATGGGCATCACTCTCGTCAAAGAAGGCCGGGGTGTCTCCCTGCCACAACGACTGGTGGATATGCGTGGAACTGCCCGAATGGCCGTGATGCCACTTGGGCATGAAGGTCACCGCCCTGCCCTGCTGCCAGGCGATCTCCTTGGTCGCATGCTTGGCGATGGTGTGATGGTCAGCGGTATCGAGCGCCTTAGCATAGCGGATATTGAGCTCACCCTGGCCTGAACCAGCCTCGCCCTTGGTACCTTCCACCGGTATGCCCGCCGCGTAGAGATGGTTGCGCAGGGGGCGTAACACATGCTCTTCCTTGGTGGTCTGGAAGATATGGTAGTCCTCGTTATATCCGCTGATTGGCGCGATATCGCGGAAGGCGTTACTGCGGATCTCGTCGAGGCTCTTCTCGAACAGGAAGAACTCGAGCTCGGTGGCCATGACCGCATCGAAGCCCAGTGCCTCCAGCCGTGCGAGTTGGCGCTTGAGGATGGTACGCGGGGCATGGGGCACCGGGTCATGAGTGTGATGATCCAGCACATCGCACAGCACCATGGCCGTGCCTTCCAGCCATGGCACAGGGCGCAGCGTGGTCAGGTCCGGCTTCATGATGTAGTCGCCGTAGCCGGCACTCCAGGAGGTGCTGGCATAGCCATCCGGCGTTTCCATCTCGAGATCGGTGGCCAGCAGGTAATTGCAGCAATGGGTCTCGCCCCACCCCTCCTCCACGAAGTGACGCGCATGGAGTCGCTTGCCCATCAGGCGCCCCTGCATGTCGACGATGCAGACGAGCACCGTATCCACTTCACCGCTTCTCACCTTGGCCTTCAGGTCCTCAAGGGCATCCAAAGCCAGCGCGTTGGTCATTGCCGACGCTCCTCATCGCATCCAGAAATCAAAGCCTACCCTTATCAGGGTGTCGCCTTGCCCAATAGAGATGCCCCGGCACCTGCCGGGGCATGTGACCCGATCAGGCATCGGTGTAGCGGTAGGGCCGCCCGGCCTTGCGCATATCGGCGTTGTACTGCTTGAAGATCTCGACCACCCTGGCCTTGGTCTCCGACTCCGAGGCGATCTCATCCCAGAACTCCTGGGCGGCGGCTTCCACCTGATCCCATTCGGCATCGGGGATCGAGGTAAGCTCCAGCTTGTCGCCATGGACGCGCAGTTTGGCCTCGCCACCCCAGTACCAGTGCTGGCGGTAGTAGTGGGACTGTTCGCAACACACCTCGAAGAGCAGGCGCAGGTCTTCCGGGAGCTCGTTCCAGCGCTCCATGTTGACGAAGAAGTGCCCGATCCAGGCACCCGAGATGTTGTTGGTAAGGAAGTAGTTGGTGACGTCGGCCCAGCCCACCGTATAGTCCTCGGTGATGCCGGACCAGGCGATGCCATCCAGCTCGCCGGTCTGCACGGCCACCTCGATGTCTTCCCAGGGCAGGGTCACCGGCACCACGCCGAACTGTGACAGGAAGCGTCCCGCGGTGGGGAAGGTAAAGATGCGCTTGCCCTCCAGGTCCTTGAGGCTGCGGATAGGCTCCTTGGTGGCGAAATGGCAGGGATCCCAGGCACCGGCGCTGACATGCTTGACACCGACCTTGGCGTACTCCTCCTCCCAGATTTCCTTCAGCCCATACTGGTTGAAGAGCACCGGCACATCGAGGCTGTACCGTGACCCGAAGGGAAAGTAGCCACCGAAGACGGTGACCTCGGTGGGGGATGCCATGGAGTCGTCGTCCGATTGTACGGCATCGATGGTACCGCGCTGCATCGCACGAAAGAGCTCACCCGTCGGTACCAGCTGGTCGGCATAGTAGAGCTCGATCTGCATGCGGTCCCCGGCGATCCTGTTGAACAGGTCGATGGCAGGCTTGGCGACATGCTCCGCCAGGGCGGCACCGGCATAGGTCTGCATGCGCCACTTGATGGTGGGCTCGGAGGACGACTGGGCCATGACCCGTGAGGCCAACGGCGCGATGGCGGCACCGGCCGCGGCACTGATCAGAAACTTGCGTCTTGTTGTCATTTTCTTGCTCTCCTGGTGGTAACTACCGGATGTGACACGTTGTCGGCCCCTGGTGAGGCTCTTGTTGTTGGTTCCTGCCATGGTCAGCTCCCATAGATGTAGCCCGGAAGCCAGAGTGCAATCTGAGGAAAGACCATCACCAGGCTGAGGGCGACCGTCATCACCAAGACGAAGGGGAGGATCGACCGATAGATATCGCGCAGCCCGATCTCGGGCGGCGCCATGGCACGCATCAGGAACAGGTTGTAGCCGAACGGCGGCGTCATGTAGGCGATCTGGGTGGTGATCGTGTAGAGGACCCCGTACCAGATCAGGTCGAAGCCGAGCGCATCGACCAGCGGAACATAGAGCGGCGCCACGATCACCAGCATGGCGGTATCGTCGAGGAAGGTCCCCATCACGATGAAGCTGAGCTGCATCAGGATCAGGATCATCCAGGGCGACAGCCCCAGGCGCTCGGTGAAGAGGTCCTCGATGGCCTTGACCGCGCCCAGCCCGTCGAAGATGGCACCGAAGGCGAGCGCGGCCAGGATGATCCACATGAACATGCAGGTAATGGCCAGGGTCTGACGCACCGATACCTCGAATACCTTGCGGGTCATCCGCCCCTTGAGCGTTGCCGCCAGCAGCGCAGTCACCGCCCCCACGGCGGAGCTCTCGACCAGTGATGTCCAGCCCTTGACGAAGGGCACCATCATCACCGCAAAGATGACCAGCGGCAGCAGGCCCGCCCTCAGCAGGCGCAGTTTCTCGGCCAGCGACACATCGCGCTCCTCGACAGGCAGGACCGGGCCCAGGGAGGGCTGCAGACGGCAGCGGACATAGATATAGATAATGAACAGCGTCGCCATCATGAGCCCCGGCAACACCCCGGCAAGCCACAGCTGTCCGACGGGCTGGCGCGCGATCATCGCGTACAGCACCAGCACCACCGAGGGCGGCACGAGAATCCCGAGGCTGGATCCCGCCTGGATGACGCCGGTCACCATGATCTTGTCGTAGCCCCGCCGCAGCAGTTCGGGCAAGGCGATCGTGGCACCGATCGCCATCCCGGCCACCGACAGGCCGTTCATGGCCGAGATGAGCACCATGAGCCCTATCGTCCCGATGGCAAGGCCTCCCCTGACAGGCCCCATCCAGACATGGAACATGCGGTAGAGGTCATCGGCGATGCGGCTCTCCGAGAGCACATAGCCCATGAAGATGAACATCGGCAAGGTCAGCAGCGGATACCATTTCATCAGCTTCATCGCCGATGAAAACGGGATATCGACTCCGCCAGTACCCCACAGCAGGACACCGGCCAGTGCACCGACGAAACCGATGGCGCCGAACACACGCTGGCCGGTAAACAGCATCAGCATCATGGCGCTGAACATCACGATGGCGATCATCTCGTACGGCATCAGTCGAGCACCCCGCGCAGACGGCCGATATCCTTGAAGAACTCGGCGAGGGACTGAAGGATCATCAGGAACACGCCGAGACAGAGTAGTGTCTTGATCGGCCAGAGCCAGGGCCGCCAGGCCGTGGGGCTGCGTTCCAGGAAGCCGAGCTTCTCTGCCGCCGCCGACGGGCCCTCGGTGACAAGGGTGGCGACCAGGTCGAGATAGAAGGCGAACGGCTCGCTGCCGAAGTAGCCGAGAGAATAGGCCGTCGACACCAAGCCGCCATAGAGCAGGACACCGAGATAAAAGATCAGGAAGAAGACCGTGATGGCATCGACCCAGGCCTTGGTCTTCGGGCTCCAGTCGCCATAGAAGAGGTCCATGCGCACATTCGACCCCATCTGGACCGAGTAGGGCCCCCCCAGCACGAAATAGGCCACCATGACGAATTGCGCAGTTTCCAGCGTCCACGCCGAGGGCGTCATGAACACCTTGGAGGTCGATGACCAGAGCAGTACCGCCATCAGGACGAAGATCAGGTACATCGCCATTCGACCGATGACACGGTTCATGGCGTCGATGGCACCGATATAGATCAGGATGGCCCTAGGCATCTTGCTGCCCCTCCCCGGCCACTGGCGCCATCCCCAGGCTGGCCAGGGCGGGCCGGATCAGCTGCGACAGCTCCCGGGCCAGGGTGTCCTCCCCTTCCGGCGTGGCCAGCAGGTCATTGCGAATCTCGATCATCACGTTCGCCAGCCCGTTGTCGATGCCATGCTGCTTCAGTGAGTGGGTGACCCCATCCTCGGGCCCATAGGGGGCGTTGCGCTCGATCCGGCGATGGGGCAGGCGCCGGGCTTGCGCCAGCATCGCATCGGCCATTCGCCGGTCGACATCATGAAGAATGCCGATCTCGACCGTGCGAGCCTGACCATGAAAGCTCGGCGTGAAGCTATGGATAGTGATCAGCACCGTCGGGGTACGGCGCGACGCACGTTCGGCGATCACCCGGGTCACGGCGTCGCAGAACGGACGATAGACCGCCTCGACCCGAGCCAAGCGCTCATCTGCCGTCAGCTGGTGATTGCCCGGCACGTCGATGACTTCCACGCGCTCGGGCATCGCGCTTTCCGACTCGGGGGGACGGTTGCAGTCGTAGACCAGCCTCGAGATCCGGCTGGCCACCAGGGGCGAATCCAGCATCGCCGACAGCGTCACGGCCACGGCCCTAGCACCGGGATCCCATGCCGCGTGGCTGCAACGATACTCGGGCTTCAGACCCAGGTCATGGTATCGCTCGGGGATATGATGAGACGCATGTTCACACAGGATCACGGCGGGGCCGCTGCCCTGACGGTGATGGATCTCGACGCTCGGGGATGGCTGCTCGACTGCGCTGGACATCAGGACTCCTCCATGGTCCTGTAAAGATATAGACGCCGAAAAGTCAGCGTGTCAATATTTTTTCAATCACCGTTTCCACGTCGATCCACCCTCGTCATCGGGTACCCGTGCCTACCAGGAAGGCCGCGTTATGAAGGAGGCATCATGACGACCGACGACTCATCCGCTTCCGTACGGGAACTGATTCGCCAGCACTATCCGTCACTGACCCACGCGGAGCGCAAGTTTGCCAACGCCCTGCTCGACAACTACCCGGCGGCCGGCCTGGCCTCCATCACCATCGTGGCTGGCAACGTGGGCGTGTCCTCTCCCACGGTGGCAAGGATGGTCAAGAAGCTGGGGTTCAGTGGCTACCCGGAGTTTCACAAGGCCCTGCTTCGCGAGCTGGAGGCAACGGGGGTCGGCCCCACCCAGAGGCGCGCCAACTGGTCATCCGAAGCTCCCGAGACCCATCTGCTCAACCGCTTCGCCCAGGCGGTCACGGGCAACATTCAGCAGACCTTCGCGCATGTCGACAAGGAGCGGTTCGACCGGGCCACCGCTCAGCTGGCCGATGCCGACCGACGGCTCTACATCGTCGGCGGGCGCATCACCCAGGCGCTGGCCGACTACGCCTTCACGCACTTCCAGGCGGTGCGACCCCGCGTGACCCACATGACCTCGTCTTCCGGCACCTGGCCCCATTACGTACTGGACATGGCGCCGGGAGAGACCCTGCTGATCTTCGATATCCGCCGTTACGAGACCAACCTGCTGCGGCTCGCGGAGATGGTGCGCAAGCGCGATGTTCACATCGTGCTGTTCACCGACCAGTGGGGCTCACCCGTCTCCTCGCTGGCCGATTTCACCTTCAACTGCTGGGGGGAGATTCCCTCGGGATGGGATTCCAGCGTGGCGACCATGATGCTGCTGGAGACCATGATCGCCGCGGTGCAGGAGCAGCGCTGGCCGGAAGCCCGTGATCGCTATGAGCGACTGGATGAGCTGTTCGACATGACGAGTCTGTTCCGCAAGTTCACCTGAATCACTCGCCCCCGCCTCCCGCGCCGGTCGCTGTCTCGGCATCGGTGAGAGGGGGGGACGATGCTTATATCCCCAGCCTGTCGCGAGTCTGGTAATACCAGGCGCCGATGGCCGAGAGCGGCACCCGCAGCAGGCGCCCGCCCGGGAACGGCAGCTGGGGCAGGCCGGCGAAGGCATCGAAGCGCTCCTCGCGGCCCGTCATCACCTCGGCGATCAGCCGCCCGGCCAGGTGGGTACAGGTGACGCCGTGCCCCGAGTAGCCCTGAGCATAGTAGACGTTGTCGTTGACCACCCCGAACTGCGGCAGGCGGTTGAGCGTCATCAGGAAAGTGCCGCTCCAGGCGTAGTCCACCTTGACGTCGGCCAGCGACGGGAAGGTGGTGAGCATCTTGGGCCGGATGACGCCCGTGATGTCGGCGGGGTCGCTGCCGCCGTAGTTGACCCCACCACCATAGAGCAGTCGGTTGTCGCGGGTCAGGCGGTAGTAGTCGAGCAGGTAGTTGCAGTCCTCCACCGCCAGGCCATTGGGGATCAGCTCGCGGGCACGCGCCTCGCCCAGCGGCTCGGTGGTGATGATCTGGGTGCCGCAGGGCATCGACTTGCCCTCGATCTCCGGCAGCACCCCCTTGAGGTAGGCGTTGCCGGCCATCACCACCCGCTCGGCGCGCACACGGCCCTTCCCGGTGCGCACCACCACGGGCTCACCATGTTCGAGACCGGTGACCGGCGAGTATTCGAAGATGCGCCCTCCCAGCGACTCGGCGGCCGCCGCCTGGCCCAGCACCAGGTTGAGCGGGTGCAGGTGGCCGCCGCCGTGATCCACCAGGGCACCGGTATAGCGCTGGGAGTTGACCTCGCGTTTCACGGCCTCGCCTTCCAGCAGCTCGAGCTCGCGGTAGCCATAGCGTTCCCACAGCGCCTGGTGCTCGCGCAGCCCCTCGAGCTGCTTTTGATTGCAGGCGGCGAAGAGGTTGCCGTCCCGGAGGTCGCAGTCGATGGCATAGCGCTCGACGCGCTCGCGGATGATGCGGTTGCCTTCGAAGGCCATGTCGCCCAGGGCACGGGCGGTCTCGGCACCGTACTTGGCCTCGATGACATCCATGTCGCGGCTGTAGCTGTTGACGATCTGGCCGCCATTGCGCCCGGAGGCGCCGTAGCCGACCCGCACGGCCTCCAGCACCACCACCGAAAGGCCCCGCTCCGCCAGGTGCAGGGCGGCGGAGATGCCGGTGAAGCCGGCGCCCACCACGCAGACATCGCACTCGACCTCGCCCTCGAGGGCGGGGCGCTCGGGAGCAGGATTGGCGGTGGCGGCGTACCAGGACGCGGCGTGATCGGGCTCGAACGAGACGGACATGAGACCCCCTTGGAAATTTTATTCAACACCTTTTTACCATACTCTAGAGGCTTAACAGAACAAGGCACACAGGGGTGACATGTAATATTCACCAACAGAACGCCGCCGGAGACGGGCCTCCGGCGGCGTGATGGCAAGCGAGGTCGGTCTCAGCGGCTGCGTGCCTCGCTCCACAGTTCCTGGAGCAGCTCGAGCTCCTCCCCGCTCACCGAGGGGGTGAAGTGCAGCCGCTCGCGGTCGTCGGCATCCGGCATCACCGGCGGTTCGCGCAGGGCACCATCGACGAGCGGCAGGGCCGCTTCGTTGGGGGTGGTATAGAAGTTGTAGTCGGCCAGCTGAGCGGCCACCTCTGGGCGCAGCAGGTACTCGATGAAGGCCCGCGCGGCCTCGGGGTTGGGCGCGCGCGCCGGGATCGCCAGCACGTCAACCCAGCGCTGGGAGCCCTCCTCGGGAATGAAGAAGCCGAGCTTGCCATAGGTCTCGGGATCCTCGGCACGCTTGCCGGCCAGGTCACCATTGTAGGCGATGCCGGCATGGATCACCCCGTTGGCCACCTGCTCGATGGCCGCCGTGGCGTCCACGAAGCCGACGAAGTTTTCCCGCCGACGGGTCTCGATCACGCCCCGGGCCGCCTCCAGCCAGGGGGTCTCCCCGACGCAGTCGAAGCCCTGGCCCTGGAAGGCGCAGAGAGTGCCGAACGTGAACTGTGCATCACCCTTGAGCAGCGCGAAGGGGTAGTCGCCGTTGACCTCGGGATCGTAGAGCAGCCCCCAGCTCGGTTCCGGCTCGGGCCAGGTCTCGGTGTTGTAGACGATGCCGGTGGCGCCCCACAGGTAGGGGACGGTGTAGTCGCCGTCGGGGTCGTAGCTCGGCGCGCGGAACTCCTCTAGGATGTTGTCGTGGCCCTCCAGCGCCTCCCCCTCGGCGGCCAGCGGCCGGATCAGACCGGCATCGATCAGCCGCGGCACGAAGTAGTCCGAGGGCACGACCAGGTCGTACTGGGCGTCGCCGCCGGCGGTGAGCTTGGCGAAGAGCTCGGCGTTGGAGTTGTAGAAGTTCTGGACCACCTCGAGGCCGCTCTCCTCCTCGAAACCCTCGATGATCGACGGGTCCATGTAGTCCGACCAGTTGAATAGCCGCAGCTTGCCGTCGTCGGCGGCTGCGGTGGCGGCGAACGCCAGCAGGCCGAGGCCGGCCAGCAGGGCCTGGTAGGTCGATGATCGCATCGTCACTCTCCCTGTCGTGTTCCTGTCGGAGTAGGGCCCCAGGTGGCGAGGGGCCCCGGAGGTCGCCGGGGCCCTTGCCGTTCGCGGGCGCCCCGCTACCAGCCTAGACCCGAAGCAGCAGGTGCTCGCGCTCCCAGGAGCTGATGACCTGAAAGTAGGCGCGATGTTCGGCACGCTTGACCGCAAGATAGCTGTGGATGAAGCGTTCGCCGAGGATATCGGCCAGGGGCTGACAGTCGTGCAGCAGGTCCAGGGCCGGTCCGAGATCATCGGGCAGCTTGTTGCCACCGGACCAGGCGGAGCCGACCATGGCCGGGCGCGGCTCGAGGCGACCCATCAGCCCCAGATAGCCGCAGGCCAACGATGCCGCCATGACCAGGTAGGGATTGGCATCCGCGCCCGCCAGGCGATTCTCGACCCGTGTCGCCTCGGGGCCGGAGACTGGCACCCGCAGCCCCACGGTGCGGTTGTCCATGCCCCACTCCACGTTGATCGGGGCCGAGCCGCTGGTCTCGGTGCGCATCAGCCGGCGATAGGAGTTGACGTTGGGTGCCAGCAACGGCATCACCGAGGGCAGATAGCGCTGCAGGCCGCCGATGAAGTGGTGAAAGAGCTTGCTGGGCTGGCCATCCACATCGGCGAAGACATTGTTCCCGTCCTTGGTGTCGAGCAGGCTCTGGTGGATATGCATGGAACTGCCCGGCTCGTTGGCCATTGGCTTGGCCATGAAGGTGGCGTAGATGCCATGGCGCAGCGCAGTTTCGCGCAGGGTTCGCTTGAACATCACCACCTGATCGGCGAGCGTCAATGGATCGCCATGCTGGAAGTTGACCTCCATCTGCCCGGCCCCCTCCTCGTGGATCAGGGTGTCCAGGTCCAAGTTCATGGCGTCGCAGTAGTCGTACATCTCCTCGAACAGCGGGTCGAACTCGTTGACCGCATCGATGGAAAAGGACTGACGACTGCTCTCCTGGCGGCCGGTCCGACCGATGGGAGGCTCCAGGGGGTAATCGGAATCGGTGTTGGTCTTGACCAGGTAGAACTCCACTTCCGGGGCGATCACCGGCGTCCAGCCACGGGCGGCATAGAGTTCCAGCACCCGCTTGAGCACATGGCGTGGTGCCAGCTCCACCGGCTCGCCGGTCAGGTAGTAGCAGTCATGGATGATCTGCGCTGTGGGATCCTCGGCCCAGGGCACCAGATAGATGGCATTCGCGTCGGGCACCAGTTCCATGTCCCGTTCGGCGGGATTCCAGAAGCGGATGTCCTCGTCGTCGGGATAACCACCGGTGACGGTCTGGATAAAGATCGAGTCGGGCAGCCGTGGACGACCACCGCCCAGGTACTTGCCGGCGGGCATGATCTTGCCCTTGAGGATACCGGTCAGATCACTGACCAGGCACTCCACCTCGGTGATACCGTGACTCTGGAACCAGTCGTTGAGTAGCGGCTGTTCCTGTCGGTTACTCATGGGAATTTCCTTGCTCGGGATGGCGGGCTCCCGGCCCGTTGCCGGGAGCCCTGAGCTCAGCGTGACTGGACCTCGGACCAGAGCTCCTGGAAGGTCTGCAGGGCATCGCCTTGGAGACTGGGAGTGAAGCGCAGCCGCTCCATGTCCGCCTCGCTGGGCTGGACAGGCGGCTCGGTCAGCACCGCATCCAGGTAGGGCTCGGCGGCCGCATTGGGGCTGGCGTAGTAGTTGTAGTTGGAGAGCTGGGCACCGACCTCGGCATCGAGAATGAAGTCGATAAACTTGTGGGCCATGTCCGGGTTCGGGGCCTCGGCGGGGATGAGCATCGCATCCACCCACATCTCGGCACCCTCGTCGGGAATCATGAAGCCCAGGGTTTCGAAGGTCTCCGGGTTTTCGTCCTTGAAGAAGAGGTAGTCGCCGTTGTAGGAGAGCCCCACGTGGGTGACGCCGCGGGCCAGCTGCTGAAGCGCCGGCGTGCCGTCAGTGAAGCCACTGAAGGTATCGCGCCCCTTGGTGTCGATCAGCAGCCGGGCGGCCTCCTTCCAGTCATTCATGTCGGTGCAGTCATAGCCATGGCCCAGGAAGGCGCAGGCTCCCCCCATGCTGACCTGGCCATCGCCCATCAGGGCGAAGGGATGATCGGCATTGACCTCGGGATCGAAGAGCAGCGACCAGCTCTTGGGGGCCTCCGGGAAGGTCTCGGTGTTGTAGACGATACCGGTGGTTCCCCACTGATAGGGCGCGCTGTACTCGGCCCCCGGGTCGTAGGCCGGGTCCTGGAACTGCGCCATGACATTGTCGAGATTCGCCAGCTTCGACTTGTCGAGTTTCTGCACCAGGCCGGTCTGGATCAGCCGCGGCACATAGTAATTGGACGGCACGATGATATCGTACTGCGAGACGCCGCCGGCATTGAGCTTGGCGAACATCTCGGGCAGCGAGTTGAAGTAGTTCTGCACGACATCGACGTCGTACTTCTCCTCGAAGGCCTCGATGATCTCGGGGTCCATGTACTCGGTCCAGTTGAACAGGTAGAGCTTGTTCTCCTGGGCGTGGGCGCTGCCGGCCAGCAGCGCGGCGCCAACGGACAGGGCAAGTGCGGTCTTGTTGATTGTCATCTCGGACTCTCCTGGTTTCCCCTAGGGAAGGCTTGGCCGGCTCATGCCTGCCGGCGGCGGCTGAATGCCAGACTGATGATGGCGGCAATGGCCACCGCACCGATCATCAGGGTGGCGATGGCGTTGATTTCGGGCGATACCCCCTTCTTGATCGCCCCCCAGATGTAGATGGGCAGGGTCGCGCTCTCGGGCCCCGCGGTGAAGAAGCTGATCACGAAGTCATCCACCGACAGTGTAAAGGAGAGAAAGAAGGCCGAGATCAACGCCGGCTTGATGGTCGGCAGCATGAAGTGCACCACCCGCTTGGTCGGCGAGGCATAGAGGTCCTTGGCGGCCTCGAAGAGCGTCGGGTCCAGGCCCACGAAACGCGAATAGACGATCAGCGCCACAAAGGGGATCTGGAAGGTGACGTGGGCGATAATCATGGTCAAAAGGCCCGGCTGCAGTAACCCGGTGAGGCGATGGATCTGCACGAAGAAGGCCATCTCCGAGATACCGAAGACGATATCCGGCAACACGATGGGCAGGTAGATCAGCACGATCAGCCAGCCCAGTTTGCGATGGCGATGACGGTACATGCCGTAGCCGATCAGGCAACCGATACCCAGTGCGATCACCGAGGAGGTGATGGCGAGTATCATGCTGTTGGCGAAGGCCGAGAGAATCTCTTCGTTGCCCATCAGGCGGCCATACCAGCGCAGCGAGATGCCGGTGAAGGTGGCCGCACTGTTGGACGCGTTGAAGGAGAACAGTACCACCACCGCCAGCGGCAGATAGAGGAAGGCCAGGGTAAACCACCAGAAGCCGGTCAGGCTGCGCTTGAGCGTACGCTTTCTCATATCACCACCTCCTCGCCGCCACCCAGGCGCTTGCCGATGCGCCGCATGGCGAACAGCCCGATGAAGGTGGCGATCAGCATCAGGATCGCGCCGGCCGCCCCCAGCGGCCAGTTGGCGGAGCCCGAGAACTGGTTGGCCACCAGGTTGCCGAGCATCATGCCCTTGCCACCGCCGAGCAGCTCGGGGATCACGTACATGCCGAAGGCGGGAATCGCCACCAGCACGATCCCGGCCAGCAGCCCCGGCAGGGTCTGGGGGAAGACCGCGTGCCAGAAGGCCCGCACGGGCGAGGCGAAGAGGTCCTGGGCGGCCTCCACCTGAGCGGTATCGAGCTTCTCGAAGGCGGCGTAGAGCGGCAGCACCATGAACGGCAGGAAGTTGTAGACCAGGCCCAGGGTGACGGCGAAGTTCGAGGGATAGAGCCCCATGTTGGCGTTGATCAGGCCCAGCGCCTCGGCGATCTCCGAGAGCGGCGTACCGGGTGCCAGCAGGTTCATCCAGCCGAAGGTGCGAATCACCTGATTGGTCCAGCTCGGTACCACCACCAGCAGCAGCATGATGGGCCGCCATCTGGCGCGACAGGTGCTGATGTAGTAGGCGATGGGATAGGCGACGATCACTACCAGGCCGGTGGAGACAACCGTCTGCCATAGCGAGCGCAGCAGGGTATAGAGGTTGCCGGGGCTCCAGCCCAGGAAGCCGAAACCGGCCAGGCGACGGAACGACTCCAGCGATAGCGGCATCTCCGGCAGACCATAGGAGCCGTTGGTCATGAAGGCCACGCCCATCAGATAGGCACTGGGCAGCACCAGAAAGATCACGATCCAGATGGCCCCGGGAGCCACGGTGTACAGCAGATGGCGTGCTTCGCGCACCATGCCACGGCTGCGGGCAGTTGGCGTTACGCTGGTGTAGGCCATTTGCGTCTCCTCATTCACTCAGCGTGACCAGATCTTCGGGCGCCACCGATACCGTGATGCGATCCCCCACCTCGGGCAGCCGCCTGCCCCGGTTGTTGAGGGTCGCCTGCAGGGTGCTGGCTCCGACCTCGAGGCGATACTCGGCGTGACTGCCGCGATAGAGCCGCTCGCTGACCACGGCGGGCAGATGGTTGTCGCCCGCCACCTCACCGGGGAGCAGATCCAGGGTCTCGGGACGGATAAGCAGCAGGCTGCCCTCCCCGCCCCCCTCGGCCGCGAGTTCACCGAGCGGCGTGGTCAGACGTTGCCCCTGGCGGGCGGTGACCGGGTAGAGATTGTCATGGCCCATGAAGCGGGCTACGAAGGCATTTACCGGATGTTCGTAGACCTCCCGAGGTGAGCCCACCTGCTGAATCACCCCGCCGTTGAGCACGGCGATGCGGTCGGACATCACCATGGCCTCCTGCTGGTCATGAGTGACGAAGACGAAGGTCATGCCCAGGCGCTTCTGAACCCGCAGCAATTCCACCTGCAGCTGGCTGCGCAGGCCGGCATCGAGTGCCGAGAGTGGCTCGTCGAGCAGCAGCACGTCGGGCTCGTTGACCAGGGCACGGGCCAGGGCGATGCGCTGGCGCTGGCCACCGGAGAGCTGGTCGACGCGGCGGTCCACCAGATCACCCAGCTTGATGAACTCGGCGATCTTCGCCACCCGGGCCTCGCGCTCCTCGGGAGGCAGGCCGCGCATCCTGAGCCCGAAGGCCAGGTTCTCGCGCACCGAGAGGTGCGGGAAGAGCGCATAGGACTGGAAGACGGTATTGACACTGCGTTTGTGGGGCGGGACCTCGGTGATATCCTTGCCACCGATCGCCAGGCGGCCATCGTCGGCCTCCTCGAGGCCGGCAAGGATGCGCAGCAGGGTGGTCTTGCCGCAGCCAGAGGGGCCGAGCAGAGTGAAGAACTCGCCGGCCTCGATGGTCAGGTCGACCCCGTCCAGGGCCACGGTGTCGCGACCGAAGCGCTTGTGCAGGTCCTGCATCTCGATGGAAGAGGCCTGGCGGGCCGCCTCGCCCTGTACCGCTTCCCCTGCCGGACGCGCGTCCGGTGATGCGGTGGCTTCCGCCGTGATGGTATCACTCATGGGGGTGCCCTCTCGATTCTCGACGGCCCGGTTCACAGCCGGTCCCGCAGTTTGTAGAAGTGGGTGGCCAGCACCAGCAGCGGCTTGCGCAGCGCCCGCCCGCCCGGGAAGTGGCGATGGGGCATGGCGGCAAAGACGTCGAACCTCTCGCTCTGGCCGGCGATGGCCTCGGCCAGCAACTTGCCGGCCAACCCCGCCAGTGCCATGCCGTGCCCGGAGTAGCCCTGGGCGTAGTAGACGTTGTGGCCTAGCCGGCCGAAGTCCGGTGCCCGATCGAGGGTGATGGCCACGTCCCCGCCCCAGCGGTAGTCGATACGCACGCCCTGCAACGCCGGAAAGAGACGTGCAATCTTGGCATCCATGCGCGCCTCGAGGCCTCGCGGCTCGCGGCCATCGTAGCTGACCTCGCCACCGTAGATCAGGCGCCGGTCGGCGGAGAGCCGATAGTAGTCGAGCACAAAGTTGGCATCGGACAGGGCATCGTTGCGCGGCAGTACCCGGGCCGCCCGTTCGGCCGAGAGCGGCTCGGTGGCGATCATGTAGTTGGCGGCGCGCATGATGCGACCGGAGAGTTCGGGCACGAGGCCCGCCTGGTAGGCGTTGGCACCCAGTACCACGAAGTCGGCGGTCACCCGGCCGGCGGCGGTGCGCACGCTGGCCGGCTGGCCATGGCGGACCTCCGCGGCGGCACTCTGCTCGTGGATCACCACCCCGGCACGGCGGGCAGCCCGGGCCAGGCCCAGGGTGTAATTGAGGGGGTGAAGGTGACCACCCTCGGCATCATGCAGCGCCGCCGGATAGGCATCGGTCACCACGTGCTCGCGCAGGGCGTCTCCCTGGAGCATGGTGAGCGCCGGATAGCCGTAGTCGCGCGCCATGCGCTCGCGGAAGGCCTCGAGCTCGCGCACCTGTCGCCGTTTGACCGCGGCATGCAGGTAGCCCCAGGCCAGCTCGCAGGGGATGGCATGGCGCTCGACCCGTTCGGCGGTCAGGCGCACCGCCTCGCGGCTCATCTCCCAGATGTCCCGGGCCCGCTCCCGGCCCAGCGCCTTCTCCACGGTGGCGATGTCGGTGCCCAGGCCCGGCAGGATCTGGCCGCCGCTGCGCCCGGAGGCGCCATGCCCGACCTCCCCGGCCTCCAGCAGCACCACCGAGTAGCCCCGCTCGGCCAGGTGCAATGCCGCCGAGCAGCCGGTGATGCCGCCACCGACCACGCAGACATCGGCCCGCACCTCGCCCTCGAGCGGCGGGCAGTCGCCGAGCTCGACGGCGATGGAGTCACGATACCAGGAGGCGGGCTGTTCCAGCGGCGGCGGGGTCGTCATGCGAGACACCTGTAGGTAATGCGCGTTGCGCTGATTGTTGTTGGAGACGTTACCCGGCACAGGAGCCCGGGCAAGCCACTTCAGTTTGACACCAGCACCGCAAGACCTGTCAAGTATTTAATACCTTCGATGCTTCTAACCTTTCCTGCCACCCAGGAAGAGACTTGAAAAAAAACACAGTAAAATACTGTTTTTAAAGCTTTAAAATCCACACTCCGAAAAAAGGGCGACGGAAAAATATCCAGCCAGCCCAAGTAACGTCATCAATTAATCACCACTGCCCAGACGGCGAAATAGCTTAGGCGTGTTGCCTTCAGGTCGCAGGGCGGGTGCGCAGGCGTCGGCGATAAGGTAGTCAAGCGCGCCGTGGCGACCCTCGATCACGGTCGAATGGCGGTGCTTGATCCTGCCCGCAGACTGGACAGGCGGGGTCGCGGAGCACCCGGAAGTGGCGCCACTGGCCACCGAGGCCATCGAAGGTGGAGAGCCCTTGATGGGGGGTGCCGGCGCCGCTGACGAGCTTGATCGCCTCCAGGGCCTGAAAGCTGCCGATCAGCCCCACCAGGGGGGCCACCACGCCGCTCTCGGCACAGCTGAGCACCTCGTCGCCACTGCCGTCAGGCGGATAGAGGCAGGCGTAGCAGGCAGCGTCGGGGTCGCGGGCATCGAAGACGGCGAGCTGGCCGGAGAAGCGGATCGCCGCGCCGGAGACCAGCGGCACCCGTGCCGTGCGACAGGCGGCGTTGATGGCATAGCGGCTGGAGAAACGGTCGGTGCAGTCAAGCACCACGTCCACCTCGGCGACCGCCCGCGCCAGCGACGCGCCGTCGAGATGCTCGGTGATCGCATGAATCGTGCAGTCGGGATTGAGAGCCAGTGCCGCCTCCCGGGCCGACTCGGCCTTGTTGCGACCGAGGTCGGCGGTAGCGTGGGCGATCTGGCGCTGCAGGTTGGAGAGCTCGACCTCGTCGGCATCGGCCAGGGTCAGCCGGCCGAGGCCTGCAGCCGCCAGGTAGAGGGCTACCGGCGAGCCCAGCCCGCCGGCGCCGATCACCAGGGCGTGGCCGGCCAGCAGCCGCTGCTGGCCATCGATGTCGACCTGCTCGAGCATGATCTGGCGGCTGAAGCGCAGCAGGGCCTGGTCATCCATCGCTGGGCTCACTTCTCCTCGAACTCCTCGATGTCGGGAACATGGAGGCTGAAGTCCTCCTTGACCTCCTCCATGACCACATAGCTCTTGGACTCCTTCACGCCGGGCAGGGTCAGCACCACGTCGCCAAGCAGCTGGCGATAGGCGGACATCTCCGGAATCCGGCACTTGAGAATATAGTCGAACTGCCCCGAGACCAGATGGCATTCCTGGATCTGCGGCAGCTTGGCCACGGCGCGACGGAACTCGTCGAACACCGCCGGCGACTGGGTCTCCAGGCTGATCTCGACAAATACCAGCAGGTTGGCCTTCAGCGCGCGAGGATCGAGCAGGGCCTTGTAGCCGCGGATGATACCGGAACGCTCCAGGCGCTTGACGCGCTCCAGGCAAGGGGTGGTCGAGAGCCCGACCTGAGCGGCCAGGTCCACATAGGAAATGCGGGCGTTCTCCTGCAGACAGCGCAGAATCTTGAGGTCGATGCGATCGAGCGAGCGAGTCTTGGCTTTCATGATTTTTTCGGCGGGCCGGTAGCTGTGTGCAATCCACGTCGTCGCGACAGCACGATCACCTGAAAATCGCTCCCCCCAAGGCAACCCGGCGGGTTTCACACATGCAAAAGCGACAAGACGTGGCATTTTTTTCTAGTCAAGATGTACCATATCAAGGTTGCTCCCCACCAGCCCTGCCATCGCCATGGCGCCCCAGACTGACCCTGTCTTGACCACCGAGGTCGCGCAGCGTCGCGACCTGCGCGTAACCGGCCGTGACGAGGGCATCACGCACCGCCTGCCCCTGGCCATGGCCATGCTCGAGCAACAGCCAGCCAGCGGGCACGAGGTGGCTGCGGGACTCAACTACCAGGTGATGCAGGTCCGCCAGCCCCGCCTCGCCAGCCACCAAGGCACCCTGCGGCTCGAAGCGCAGGTCACCCCGGCGCAGGTGCGGGTCGTCCGCGGCGACATAGGGCGGGTTCGAGACAATGAGGTCGAAGCGCGCGCCGCCATCGAGGGGAGTGAACCAGTCCCCCGAGCGAAACTCGACGTTGCCGATGGCAAGGCGCTCGGCATTGTGCCGGGCGAGGGCCACTGCCTCCGGGCGAAGATCAGTGCCGACCACCGACCAGCCGGGTCGCTCGCTGGCGAAGGCCAGGGCGATGGCGCCGGTGCCAGTGCCGAGGTCCAGCAGCCGCCCTCGTTCCGAGCATCCATGCGCCAGGGCCGCCTCGACCAGACGTTCGGTGTCGGGGCGTGGGATCAGGGTGTGGGGTGACGTCGCTAGCCGCAGGCCCCAGAATTCCCGTTCGCCGGTGAGATAGGCCACCGGATGGCCCAGGGCGCGTGCCGCCAGAAGGGCCTCGAAGCGAGCGCGCTCGAGGACTGGCGTCGCGCGGTCGCCCCAGGTGTAGAGCCAGGTGCGCTCGACACCCAGCACATGGCAGAGCAGCACCTCGGCATCGAGCCGCGCGCTCGGCGAACCGGCCTCGAGAAGGCGCCGGGCGGCCCGGGCCACCAGGGCGTCGAGGGTCATCCGGCGTCCTGCTGGAGGGCCGCCAGCTGCTCGGCCTGGTACTCGTGGATCAGCGGCTCGATCACATCGTCGAGCTGCTCGCCGCTGACCACCTCGGAGAGCTTGTAGAGCGTCAGGTTGATGCGGTGGTCGGTAACCCGGCCCTGGGGGTAGTTATAGGTCCGGATGCGCTCGCTGCGATCACCGGAGCCCACCAGGCTGCGCCGGGCATCGGCCTGCTGCTGCCGCTGGCTGGCCACGGCCGACTGCTTGAGCCTTGCTGCGAGCAGCGACATCGCCCTGGCACGGTTCTTGTGCTGGCTGCGCTCCTCCTGGCACTCCACCACCACGCCGCTGGGCAGGTGGGTGATGCGGATCGCGGAGTCGGTGGTGTTGACGTGCTGACCGCCGGCCCCGCTGGAGCGGAAGGTGTCCACCCGCAGGTCGTTCGGGTCGATAGCAATGTCGCCCACCTCGTCCGCTTCGGGCATCACTGCCACCGTGCAGGCAGAGGTATGGATACGCCCCTGGGACTCGGTGGCCGGCACGCGCTGTACCCGGTGGGCGCCGGATTCGAACTTGAGCCGGGCATAGACGCCCTCGCCCCTGACCCGCGAGATGATCTCCTTGTAGCCGCCCTGCTCGCCATGGCTGGCACTCACCACTTCGACCTTCCAGCCGTGCTGCTCGGCGTAGCGCGAGTACATGCGAAAGAGGTCACCGGCGAACAGCGCCGCCTCGTCGCCACCGGTGCCGGCGCGGATCTCCAGGAAGACATTGCGCCGGTCATCGGGGTCCCTGGGCACCAGCAGCTGCTTGAGCCCGACCTCGAGGGCATCCAGCCTGTCGTGCCCCTCGTCCCGTTCGAGCTCGGCCAGTTCGCGCATCTCGGCATCAGCATCGCCAAGCAGCTGCTCGGCGGAGGCGATGTCGGCCTCCACGGCGCGATACTCCCGCCAGGCCTCCACCAGGGGTTCGAGCTCGGCATACTCCCGCGAGTAGTCGCGGAAGCGGGTCTGGTCACTGATCACCTCGGGCTCCGCCAGCAGGGCGGAGAGCTCCTCGAAGCGCTCGACGAAGGCATCGAGGCGCTGGCGCAGGGTGGCTTTCATCGGCGCATCCTATCGGGAGTGGTCGGTGGATTCATCGAGCAGCAGGGCAGTGGCGGCATCCAGCAGGTCAAGACGCTCCTGGGAGGCCGCTTCACGCATCGCCACGGTGGGACGGTGCATCAACCGGTTGGTGAGCTGGTGGGCCAGGCGACGAACCACCAGCTCGGGATCTTCGCCGCGGGCCAGACGCGCCAGGGCCTGCTGCTCGGAGAGCTCGCGCATCGCCTCGCCCCGGGCACGCACGTCGCGGATCAGCTCACCGCCACTGCGGATACGCCGCTCGTGCTGCCAGTTGCCCACGCCGTGCTCGATCAGTGACTCGGCTTGATCGGCGGCTACCTGACGGTGCCGGCGGTTCTCCTCGATGACTTCCTGCAGATCATCGACGGTATAGAGAAAGACATCGCTGAGCTCACCCACCTCCGGCTCGATATCGCGCGGCACGGCGATGTCGACCATGAAAACGGGACGATGGCGGCGCTTCTTCAGCGCCCGTTCCACCATCCCCTTGCCAAGTATCGGCAGCGGCGCAGCAGTGGAGGAGATCACGATATCCGCCTCGACCAGCGCCTCGGGAATCGCATCGAGAGTGATCGCCTCGCCGCCCAGCGGTCCGGACAGGGCCTGGGCACGTTCGCGAGTGCGGTTGGCCACGGTAAGCTGGCGCACCCCCGCCTCGTGAAGGTGACGTGCCACCAGCTCGATGGTCTCGCCGGCACCGATCAGCAGCGCACGCGAACGCGTGAAGTCAGCGAAGATGCGACCGGCCAGACTCACCGCCGCATAGGCCACCGACACCGGGTTGCGACCGATGCCCGTTTCGGTGCGCACCTGCTTGGCCACGGCAAAGGTGTGCTGGAACAGGCACTCCAGCTCCTTGCCCAGCCCCTTCTCCCGACGGCTGGCCTGATAGGCCTCCTTCAGCTGACCCAGGATCTGCGGTTCACCCAGCACCATGGAGTCCAGCCCCACCGCGACCCGCATCAGATGTCGAGCCGCCTCATTCTCGTGGAAATGGTAGGCACAGCGCGACAGGTCCTCCGCTTGCAACCCGTGGAAACGCCCCAGCCAGTCGAGGATCTTGCGCTCGCCGACAGGATCGATGACGCAGTAGAGCTCGGTGCGGTTGCAGGTGGACAGGATCGCCGCCTCGCGCACTTCCGGCAGCGCACGCAGCTCGGCCAGCGCTGACGCCAGCTGAGTCGGCGAGAAGGCGACCTGCTCGCGCACCTCGATGGTGGCGGTCCGGTGATTGATTCCCAGGGCAAGAAGCGTCATGCGTTCGGCATCTTCGCGAGTCGTGGTTCCGGCAGGGGCGCAGTGGTGATGTCCGTCGACGCGGACCGCCCATCCTCGAAGCGCGATATTCTACCACAGGCCGGCCGTTCGGGGCGCCACCACATGCCATGATCGGGATCATGCTTTGCCCGGGGAAGCCGAGCCGTTATGCTGATCACCCGTCCTCCGGCACGAGACGCGCATGCCCCGCGGAATGCTCCCCCAAATCACCCGACATCTCCCCCTGGCGCCGCTGGCACTAGCGGCACTGCTCACCGGCTGCCAGGGCCTGCCCGGGACCTCCACGGCCAGCGACGCCACCGCGGACCCGATGGCGGAAGCCCCGCCGGTCGCTCGCGGCCTGGATGCCGAAAGCCTCGCCGGCCTGCTGGTGGCCGAACTGGCCGGGCAGCGCGGCAACTACCCGCGTGCCACCCGAGGCTTCCTCGATGCCGCCAGGCGCTATGATTCCGCCCCCCTTGCCGAACGCGCCACTCTGGCCGCCCGCTTCAGCGAGGATCCCCGGCTGCTGGAGGAGGCCGCACAGCGCTGGCAGGCCCTGGCCCCGGACAGTGACTCGCCCGCGCGCCTGCTCTCCAGCCTCGCCATTCAGCGGGGAGATTGGGACACTGCCCTGGCGCAGCGTCTGACTGCCATCTCGCGAGGCGCCGAGGAGGAGCTGACCGGCTTCGTGGAGGGCGCCCTCGAGGCCGGTGCCGACCCGACACCACTGCTTGCCCGGATGCGCGAGCACCTGGCGAACCTCGACACGCCGCGGCACGACAGCGAGCTGGCTACCGCCCTGCTCGAAGCTGCCGCCGGTGACCGCACGGCCGCCGAGCGGCGCCTTTCACGACTGGCCCGCTCGGCCCCGGAGCTTCCCGAGCTGTGGCAGGTCCGCGCGCGCCTGGCCCTCGAAGCCGACGACCCCGCAAGCGCTCGATCGGCCGCACGGCGCGGTCTGGAGGAAGCAACGGGCGATCCTCGCCTGCTGCTGCTGCTGGCCCGGGCCCAGATTCGGCTGGGCAACACCGGAGCCGCCGAGGCCGCCACCGACGCTCTGCTGGATGACCATGGCGACGATCCCGAGTTGCGCCTCGGCCTGGCAAGGCTGTTCCTGGAGGAGGAGCATTTCCCGCCGGCACGCCGCCTGCTGCTGCCGCTGGTCGGTGACGATGAAGCCCCGCCGCAGGCCTTCCTGCTGCTGGGCAATATCGCCCAGGAAGAGGGCGAAGTGGACAACGCTCTGCTTTACTACCGCCAGGTCCCCGAAGGACAGCAGTTCCTGACCGCCCGCCTGAATGCGGCCCGGATGCTGATTGCCGATGACCGTCCCCTGGATGCACGTGCTTTCCTGCGCCTCGAGCGGCTGCGCCATGACAACTACCGCAGTGAGCTAGTCTCTCTGGAGGTCGAACTGCTCGACGAAGCCGGCCTCGAGGAGCAGGCCGATGCCCTTCTCGACAGCGAGCTGTCCCGTCGTCCCGATGATGGGCAACTACGCTACCAACGTGCCATGCGCGCCTTCGCCGATGATGACCTCGCGGCCATGGAGGCGGACCTTCGCCACATCATCGAGAACGACCCTGACAACGCCAATGCCCTCAACGCCCTGGGCTATACCCTCGCCGATGCCGACCTCGAGGGTCGCCTGGAGGAGGCACGCGAGCTGATCGAACAGGCCCGTGCCCTCGAACCGGGCAACCCGGCCATCCTCGACAGCCTGGGCTGGGTCCTCTTTCGCCAGGGTGATCCCGAGAGCGCCCTGCCCTGGCTCGAGCGCGCCTGGTCGGCCATGCCCGACCAGGAAATTGCTGCCCATCTCATCGAGGTACTCTGGGTCCTCGGCGAGGAGACGCGCGCACGCGACCTGCTCGAAGAGGCCCGCCGCCGCTTCGAGGAGCGCCCTCTGGTCGACGAGTTGCTGCAGCGCCGCCCCGAGCTCGATACCATCAGGCATCCCGACACTCCTCCTGACGACCGGAAATCGCCATGACCAGACTGCCGCGACTGCTTCTGCCCCTGCTCACCCTGGCACTGCTGGCCGGGTGTGCCGGCAGGACACCCGCGCCCGACGGCGAGCGAGCCGCAGGCCAGTGGCAGTCCCAGGCCGAGCGCCTCGCCGAACTCGACACCTGGGTGCTGATCGGCAAGGCCGGCCTGCGAACCCCCGACGACTCCACCAGTGCCAACCTGGACTGGAGCCAGCACCCGCATTACTACCGACTGCTGATCAGCGGTCCCTTCGGCAGCGGGCGCAGCACCCTTGAGGGCCGCGAGGGCCGCTTCTCGTTGACGACCGCCGAGGGTCGTTTCGAGGCCGAGACGCCTGAGGCGCTGATGGAGCAGCAGCTCGGCTGGTCACTGCCGGTCAGCGCACTCTCCGACTGGATCCGCGGCCTGCCAGCGGAAGACAGCGCCCACCGCCTGGAAGAGGACGCACTGGGCTTCCCCCAACGCATCGAGCAGGATGGCTGGGAAATCGCCTACCGCGACTGGACGCGCACCGCCGAGCTCTGGTTGCCCAGGCGCCTGGTGATGACGTATGACGACCTGCGGGTCACCCTGGTGGTCACGGACTGGCGCCCGGCCCTCGATGATTGACACACCAGAGCCTCACATGCTTCCCACGGCGCTGGAACTGCCGGCACCGGCCAAGCTCAATCGCCTGCTGCACATCACCGGCCGGCGGCCGGATGGCTACCACGCACTGCAGACGCTGTTCCAGTTCCTCGGCATTGGCGACACCCTGGACCTGATACGCCGGGAGGACGGCAGGATACGCCTTGCTCCCCACCTGCCCGAGGTGGCAGCCGAGGACAACCTGGTGATGCGTGCCGCTCGCCTGCTGCAGGTCGAGAGCGGCTGCCACCTGGGCGCGGATATCCACCTCGAGAAGCGCCTGCCCCTGGGCGGTGGACTCGGCGGCGGCAGCTCGGATGCCGCCACCACCCTGCTCGGCCTCGATGCCCTCTGGGGGCTGGGACTGTCCCTGGAGCGCCTGGCCGAGCTGGGCCTGACCCTCGGCGCCGATGTCCCGGTGTTCATCCTCGGCAATGCCGCCTGGGCCGAGGGAATCGGCGAACGCCTTACCCCGGTCGAGCTCGACACCCCCTGGTTCGTCGTGATTCACCCTGGCGTGACAGTCTCCACCCCGGCGGTGTTCAAGGCCCCACAATTGACACGCCACACCCCCCCGATTACCATGGCGCGCGCACTGCAGGGGGGAGCGGCGAGCTGGCGCAATGACTGCGAGCCCACCGTCAGGTCACTGTATCCCGAAGTGGCGCATGCTCTTGACTGGCTGGCGGCTCGAGCGCCGAGCATGCTGACCGGCACAGGCGCCTGCGTCTTTGCCCGCGTCGGCAACGAGACTCAGGCGGACCGGATCCTGGCGGAGGTGCCCGAGGGCTGGCAGGCCTTCAAGGCACATGGCCTGAATCGCTCACCTCTCCATGCTGCACTGGGTCGATGACCCCTCCCGTCCACGGGCGCCGAGGCACCCCGGAACGCCCCGGAAAGACCCTCGACCCGAATACCTGAAGACCCAACACAGCAAAGGTGGCTGCGCGTGTCAAAATTGATGGTTTTCGCCGGGAATGCCAATCCCGAACTCGCCCGAAAGGTCGCCGAGAGCCTGGATACCCGCCTGGGCAATGCCACGGTCGGCCAGTTCAGCGACGGCGAGGTCGCGGTCGAGATCAACGAGAACGTGCGCGGCAAGGATGTGTTCATCCTGCAGTCCACCTGTGCACCGACCAATGACAACCTGATGGAACTGATCCTGATGGTCGACTCCCTGCGCCGGGCCTCCGCCACCCGGATCACCGCAGTGGTACCCTATTTCGGCTATGCCCGCCAGGACCGCCGCGTGCGCTCCGCGCGTGTTCCGATCTCGGCCAAGATCGTCGCCGACATGATGGTCAAGGCCGGCGTCGATCGCGTCATGACCATGGACCTGCACGCCGATCAGATCCAGGGCTTCTTCGACGTGCCGGTGGACAACGTCTACGGCTCGCCGATCCTGCTTGACGATATCGAGCGCCAGAACTACGACGACCTGGTGGTGGTATCGCCGGATGTCGGCGGCGTGGTCCGTGCTCGCGCCATCGCCAAGCAGCTCAACGCCGACCTGGCGATCATCGACAAGCGGCGCCCCTCGGCCAACCAGGCTCAGGTCATGCACATCATCGGCGAGATCGAGAACCGCACCTGCGTCGTTGTGGACGACATGATCGACACCGCCGGCACCCTGTGCAAGGCGGGCGAAGCGCTCAAGGCCCGCGGCGCCCGACGCGTCGTCGCCTACGCTACCCACCCGATCCTGTCGGGACCGGCAGTTGACAACATCACCGGCTCGGTGCTCGACGAGGTCGTGGTGACCGACACCATCCCTCTCTCCGAGACCGCACGGCGCAGCGGCAAGATTCGCCAGCTCAGCGTCGCCGGGCTGATCGCCGAGGCGATCCGCCGGGTCAGCAATGAAGAATCCGTCAGCGCCATGTTCCACTGAACACGGGTCCAGCAGGACTCACCCGGCGGAACAGGGTGCAGGATACATGCCCTTCGGGGCCCCCGGAAACGCCTTGGTCTGGTCGCGGGCCACGGCGCTTTCCCTACTTCTCAGAATGAGGTCATTCCATGTCCGATTACACTCTCAATGCCAGCGTTCGCCACGACCTGGGGAAAGGTGCGAGCCGCCGCCTGCGTCGTGCGAACGAGCTCGTGCCAGCCATCATCTATGGTGGTGAGCAGGCACCCCAGCCCATCGCCGTCGACAAGACCAGCTTCTACAAGGCGCTGGAAGACGAGGCCTTCTTCTCCTCCGTGATCAATCTGCAGGTGGATGGCCAGGCCCAGCAGGTGGTGGTGCGTGACCTCCAGCGCCACCCCTACAAGCCGCTGATCACCCATGCCGACTTCCTGCGGGTCGATGCCACCCACGAGATCACCCTGCGCGTGCCGCTGCACGTGGTGGGCGAGGACAAGTGCAAGGGCATCAAGGACGAGGGCGGCGAGCTCCACGTGCTCTCCAACGAGGTCGAGGTCAGCTGCCTGCCGAAGGACCTGCCCGACTTCCTGGAGGTCGACATCGCCGAAGTCGAGCTGGGCACCACCCTGCACCTCTCCGACCTGACCGTGCCGGCCGGCGTGACCCTGGTCGAGCTCACCCATGGCGAGGATCATGACAACGCCGTGCTGAGCATCAGCAAGCCCAAGGTCCGTGGCACGGAAGAGAACGAAGGTGACGCCGCCGAGGGCGAAGAAGGCGAAGGCAACGCCGAGTAAGCGCGCCTGCCAGGAGCCTGGCGGACTTGACCGATCGTCTTCTCGCCGTCGATCAGCGTTAAGTTCGACAGGCTCCCAAGGGTCATGCGCGGCATGGCCCTCCCTTCGTCGATCAAGCGCCTCGGCGCTTGATTTTTTTGTGGCCGTCCATCCTTGGCGGCCATCCTACGGACCACCGCTAACGCGACGTCAAAAACCATTCCAAATGCTTGTTTGGAGACACGACATGAGCCAGGTCAAGGCGATCATCGGACTGGGCAACCCCGGCGCCGACTACGCGGCAACCCGCCACAATGCCGGCGCCTGGCTGGTGCAGGCTGTCGCCCGGGCGGCCGGCGGTGAGTTGCGCCTAGAGAAGAAGTTCCTGGGCCTGCATGCCAGGGTTCTCCTCGACGGCCAGGATGTGCACCTGCTCGAGCCCACCACCTTCATGAACCGCAGCGGCGGCGCCGTGGCAGCCCTCTGCCAATTCTTCAAGCTGACGCCGGGCGAGCTGCTGGTGGCCCACGATGAGCTCGACTTGCCTCCTGGCACGGCGCGCTACAAGACAGGTGGAGGGCACGGCGGACACAACGGTCTGCGCGACATCAGCCGCGCCCTGGGCAACGACAAGGGGTTTCATCGTCTGCGTATCGGTATCGGCCACCCGGGCAACAGCCGCCAGGTGACGAATTACGTGCTGGGCCGACCCGGCAAGGCCGAGCGCAATGCCATAGACGCCACCATCGACGAGTGCCTGGCCACCCTGCCCCTGGCCCTGGCCGGCGACTGGGCAAAGGCCATGAACCGGCTGCACAGCTTTTCAGCCGCCGGCTGAAAAGCCAGCCGTAAGCCGTACGCCGTACGCCGTAAGCCGTAAGCCGTAAGCCGTAAGCCGTAAGCCGTAAGCCAGCATATGGCGACAAAGATTTGCGCCCGGGGGTTTCTTACAGCTTAAAGCTTAGAGCTTACAGCTGTTATCTCGTAGAATACTCGCCACTTTCCACTCGCGAACACGCTTTCCAGGAAGAGTCCATGGGTTTCAACTGCGGTATCGTCGGCCTGCCCAACGTCGGCAAGTCCACGCTGTTCAATGCGCTGACCAAGTCCGGTATCGACGCCGAGAACTTCCCCTTCTGTACCATCGAGCCAAATGTCGGCATCGTGCCGATGCCTGACCCTCGTCTGGACCGGCTGGCGGAGATCGTCAAGCCTCAGAAGGTGATTCCCACCACCATGGAGTTCGTCGATATCGCGGGCCTCGTCGCCGGCGCTTCCAAGGGCGAAGGGCTGGGCAACAAGTTCCTCGCCAACATCCGTGAGACCCAGGCCATCGCCCATGTGGTCCGCTGCTTCGACAATGACAACGTGATCCACGTTGCCAATCAGGTCGATCCGCGCGCCGATATCGAGATCATCAACATGGAGCTCGCGCTGGCCGACCTCGACACCGTCGAGCGTGCCATACAGCGACTGGCGCGCGTGGCCAAGGGCGGCGACAAGGAGGCCATCGCCACCAAGGCGATCCTCGAGCGCATTCAGCCCCACCTGGCCGAAGGCCAGCCGCTGAGAAGCTTCGGCCTGGATGACGACGACAAGCACCAGCTCAAGAGCTTCGGCTTCCTGACGCTGAAGCCCACCATGTACATCGCCAACGTCAACGAGGACGGCTTCGCGGACAATCCCTATCTGGAGGTGGTCAACGAGATCGCCGCCGAGGAAGGCGCCGTGGTCGTACCGGTCTGCAACCAGATCGAGGCCGAGATCGCCGAGCTCGACGCTGAAGAGCGTGCCATGTTCCTTGATGAGATGGGAATGGAGGAGCCGGGGCTCGACCGGGTGATTCGCGCCGGCTACGCCCTGCTCGGGCTTCAGACCTATTTCACTGCCGGGGTCAAGGAAGTTCGTGCCTGGACCGTCAAGGTGGGCGCCACCGCCCCCGAGGCTGCCGGGGTGATCCACACCGACTTCCAGAAGGGCTTCATCCGCGCCGAGGTGATCGCCTACGATGATTTCGTTTCGCTGGGGGGCGAGCAGGGCGCCAAGGATGCCGGAAAATGGCGACTCGAGGGCAAGGAGTACATTGTCCAGGACGGCGACGTGATCCATTTCCGTTTCAATGTCTGAACCGCGAAGGGCTTGACCCGACGAGGTAGATTCCGTAGAATTCGCCCCCGTTGTCAGGCTACGTAGCTCAGCTGGTTAGAGCACATCACTCATAATGATGGGGTCCCCTGTTCGAATCAGGGCGTAGCCACCAGATACCGAAAAGCCCGCCTGGTTCGCCAGGTGGGCTTTTTTGGCTTCGGGCTTCGGGCTTCGGGCTTCGGGCTTCGGGCGGTCAGCCTATCCTTGTCAGCTCACCGCGCGTGGCTCAGCATCAGGGCAACTCGGGGCGATCATAGAAGGCGGTCAGCACCCGCGTCAGATGCTCCACGTCCCGGGCGCCGGCGGTCTCGCGGATCGAGTGCATCGCCCATTGAGGCACCCCCACGTCCAGCGTCGGCACCCCGAGCTCGGTGGCGGTGATCGGGCCGATGGTGCTGCCACACCCCATGTCGGCACGGGTCACGAAGGTCTGCACCGGCACCTCGGCAGCGCGGCAGAGGTCGCGGAAAAGCGCCGCAGTGGCACTGTTCGTGGCGTAGCGCTGGCTGGCATTGACCTTGATCACCGGCCCCCCATTGAGCACCGGACCATGGGCAGCATCGTGCTTGTCGGGAAAATTGGGGTGCAGGGCATGGGCGTTATCACAGGAGATCAGGCGCGAGGCCTGGATCAACCGAATGAAGCCCTCCTCCCCGGCCTCGCCGAGCTGAGCGTTGATGCGCCGCAGCACATCACCGAGGAAGGGGCCCTGGGCACCGCAGGCGCTGGCACTGCCGACCTCCTCGTGGTCATTGGCCACCAGCACGGCTCCCTGACGACCATCACTCTCCAACAGGGCCTCCAGACCGATGAAGCAGGAGAGCAGGTTATCGAGCCGGGCACTGGCGATCAGCTCGCCGTCGACCCCGACCCGTGACGGGGGCTGCATGTCGCGCAAGGCGAGCTCGAAGTCGAGAATCTCGAAGCCCTCGAGACCATGTTGCTCGGCGACCCAGCGCTCGAGCAGCCCCTCGAGATCGGCGCGCCCCCCACCCTGCAGGAACACCGGGGCCATCTCGGTCTGAGCATTGAGGGCACGGCCATTATTGGCCTCGCGGTCCAGGTGAATGGCCAGACTCGGAATGATCGCCAACGGCTGCTCGACATCGAGCAGCACCCCCTCGATGCGACCATCGGCATGGCGCAGGTGAACGCGTCCAGCCAGCCCCAGGTCACGGTCGAACCAGGGCGCCAGCAGAGCACCGCCGTATACCTCGACCCCGAGCTGTAGCCAACCCGCAGCACTTCGAGCAGGACTGGGCTTGAGACGCAGGCCCGGGCTGTCAGTATGAGCACCGATCAGGCGCAGTGCTGCAAGCGGCTCGCCGGGCAACTGCAGGGCAATCAATGAAGAGTCGTTGCGAGTGACGTAGACACGCTCGCCGGGAGAGAGAGACCACCTCTCGCCCTCCTGGAGGCGCCGGTAGCCAGCCTCCTCCAGCCGCCTGGCCATGTTGGCCGTGGCATGCCAGGGCGTGGGGGATCGACGCAGGAAGTCGAGCAGGCGCTCGAGTCGGGCATCCTGGGACATGGGATTCCTCTATTGCGGGGCATTTCAGGGGTCTTGGTAGCACCGCCAAGCTGATACAATGACATCTCGGTCCATGCAACTCGTCAGCCGGGGCGGAGTCTGGATAGGTAACAAGTGTACACGAATCGGGGAGTGCTTCATCGATGAGCCTGTTAGTCACCCTTGGGCGCTCAGCGGCCCTGGCCCTGCTGCTGGCTGCCACGCCGGTCCTTGCCGCCGTTGAACCGAGCGACGCCCAGCGCAAGGTCGCCGTGGAAGCGGCCGAGTCGCTTCGCTACGGCCACTACGCGGATGTCAGCCTTGACGACGACTGGTCGCGGCGGGCCTATTCACGCTTCCTGGACATCCTCGATGGCCAGCGTGCCTTCCTGCTGGAGGGTGACGTGGCCGCCTTCCGCGACCTGGCAACAGGCATGGACGAGGCGCTGCTCGACGGCGACCTGGCCCGCCCCTTCGCCCTCTATCAGCGTTATCACGAGCGCGCCGAGGCACGCTACGAATGGCTGCTCGAACGCCTCGACGAGGGTATCGATTTCGCCTTCGACAGCGACAAGCGCCTGGAACTGGAGCGTGACGATGCGCCATGGGCCGACCGGGAGGCCGCCCTTGACGAACTGTGGATGAAGCGGCTCAAGAACGCGGCCCTGACGCTCACCATCAGCGACCAGGACGCCGAGCAGGTGGAGGCCAACCTGCGCCAACGCTACGAGGGCCAGCTATCGCGCCTGCGCCAGACCAACGAGGATGACGTCTTCGGGCTCTTCATGGCGGCGGTAACCGGCAGCATCGACCCACACAGCGAGTACCTCTCACCACGCCAGGGTGAGTCCTTCGACATCCAGATGCGCCTCTCGCTCGAGGGTATCGGCGCACTGCTCCAGGCAGACGGCGAGTACGTCAAGGTCTCCAGCCTGGTGCCCGGCGGCCCTGCGGAGCGGGACGGCGCCTTGCAGCCGGCCGACCGCATCGTCGGCGTGGGTCAGGAAGGCGAGGAGATCGTCAACGTGGTAGGCATGCGCCTTGACGATGTGGTCGACCTGATTCGCGGCCCCAAGGGCTCGGAGGTACGACTCGACGTGGTACCTGCACAGGCCGTCGACATGACGCGCTCCAAGGTCATCGAGATCACGCGCGACACCGTGGACCTGGAGGACCAGGCGGCTCAGAGCGAGGTTGTCGAGATCAAGCGGGAGGACGACACCCACCGTCTCGGCGTCATCAAGATCCCCACCTTCTACGTGGACTTCGATGCGTGGCAGGCCGGCGAGGAAGACTACCGCAGCACGACCCGTGACGTGGCTAAGGAGGTGGAGCGACTGAAATCCGAGGAGGTCGAGGGCATCGTGCTCGACCTGCGCAACAACGGTGGCGGCGCCCTACAGGAAGCCAACTCGCTGATCGGCCTTTTCATCGATCGCGGCCCTACCGTTCAGGTCCGGGATGCCCGTGGCCGCATCAACCTCTACGGCGACACCGAGAGCGGTACCCTCTACGACGGCCCACTGGCGGTGCTGGTCAACCGCCTGTCGGCATCGGCCTCCGAAATCTTCGCCGGCGCCATCCAGGACTACGGACGCGGCCTGGTGGTGGGCACCGACACCTTCGGCAAGGGCACCGTACAGACGCTCAACGAGCTCAGCCATGGCGAGATCAAGCTGACCCGCGCGAAGTTCTACCGGATTTCCGGGGAAAGCACTCAGCACCGCGGCGTGAAGCCGGACATCCGCTTCCCGAGCCTGATCGACCCGGAAATGATCGGCGAGAGCAGCCTCGACAATGCCCTGGAATGGGATACGGTGCGCGAAGTGCAGTATCGCACCTACGGCGAGCCTCGCCAGTACCTGGAGACGCTGCGAAGCCGCCATCGCGAACGCGCCGAACAGCATCCGAACTTCCACTACCTCGATCAGCAGTCCGAGCTGGCCAGCCGCCTGCGCGAGCAGCACACCAGCGTCAGTCTCAATCGCGAGCAGCGCCAACGCGAGGTCGAGGCCCAGGAGGCGGAACAGCTCGCGCTGGAGAACGAGCGCCGGCGTGCCCTGGGCCTGGAACCACTGGAGGAATGGATCGATGCCAGGGATGCCGAGGACGGCGATGAGGAACCGGTCGACCGTGCCCAGATCCTGGAGACAGCCCAGATACTGCTGGACTACGCCCAGCTGGAAGGCACCAGGCACTATGCGGACCGTAACTGAGGCGGAACCCCGCTCAGCCTCGAAGGTCGAGGAGAAGATGAAAGGTCAAGCGACGCCGGGCCCGAAGGCCCGGCGTCGTGATACAGCGTCTCTGGACCCTCCGCCGAGCGGACACCCGCCCAGAGGCCACAAAAGGGCCTGGACAGCCCGGCCATCAAGGGACGAACAGGGAAACAGACAGACCTGACGACATTGTGCACCGACCCATCAGAGCGACGGAAACCGGGGCGTGGCGAGAGGGAACACGGAAGAGGGGGGCGGCGATCGAAGACTGGCTCCCCGAACAGGACTCGAACCTGTGACCCAGTGATTAACAGTCACTTGCTCTACCAGCTGAGCTATCGGGGAACGATGCGATGGGACGCGGCTGTTCAGGCGTAACTGGCTCCCCGAGCAGGACTCGAACCTGCGACCCAATGATTAACAGTCATTTGCTCTACCAGCTGAGCTATCGGGGAATGACCGGATGCCGCTATGTGCCTTGCGAGTGCCATCACTCCCAGTGCATGGAAGTGGCGTTGGCTCCCCGAGCAGGACTCGAACCTGCGACCCAATGATTAACAGTCATTTGCTCTACCAACTGAGCTATCGGGGAATGACCTCAGGCACGTGGCGTATTATACGGATCCAAAGCGCAAGGTCAAGCAATGATTCGGCGCCTCCCCCACCCGGTGATCGAGACGCAAGACGCCCGGCAGGGCAGAGCCTGACGGGCGTCGTTCACGTGTCCTGGTGGCTACGCCCTGATTCGAACAGGGGACCCCATCATTATGAGTGATGTGCTCTAACCAGCTGAGCTACGTAGCCGTATCAAAGACTTGCCCGACCTTGGCCGGACAGCGGGAGGAATTATGCACGTGGGCCCACCGCAAGGCAAGCCCGCGTGACCGCTCAGGATGCGATATCGAGGGCGTTCCTGACCGCCGGCAGCGCCGGCTCGCCCTCGCGGGTCTCGACGCCCTCGAGCCAGGCCTCCAGGACCTCGGGGTTGGCCTGCAGGTAGGCACGCGCGGCATCACGGGGATCCTCGCCCTCGTCCATGATCTCCCCCATCAGCTGGTTCTCCATCTCGAGGGTGAACTCGAGATTATCCAGCAGCACACCGACGTTGGTGCACTCCTCGACATAGCCGCTACGGGTATTGGTATAGACCGTGGCGCCGCCAAGGTCGGGGCCGAAGTAGTCGTCGGCACCCTCCAGGTAGGCCATGTCGAAATTGGTGTTCATCGGGTGCGGCTCCCAGCCGAGGAACACCATCCACTCCTCTTCCGGCGCCCGAGCGCTAAGCTCGGCGAGCATGCCGGCCTCGCTGGAATCGATGAGCTGCCAGTCGCCCAGACCGAAGGCGTCATCGTCGATCATCTGCTGGATCAGCTGGTTGCCGTCGTTGCCCGCCTCGATACCGTGGATCCGGCTGTCGAACTGCTCGGCATGCTCGGCGAGGTCGGCCACCGAGGTGACGCCGGCATCATGGACGTACTGCGGCACCGCAAGCGTGTACTTGGCCCCCTCCAGGTTGGCCCCCAGGCGATCGACATCGCCATCGTCGACATAGGGGTCACTGATCGACGCCATGGAGGGCATCCAGTTCCCCAGGAAGACGTCGAAGTCGTTGTTCTTCATGCCCTGGTAGGCGATAGGTACGGAGACGGTGTCGATGCGAGTCTGGTAGCCCATGGCGTCCAGCACTTCCGTGGTCAGTGCCGTCGTCGCCGTGATGTCGGTCCAGCCGACCTCGGCGAATCGCACGGTCTCGCAGCTGTCGGGCTCGGCCGCCTGAAGTGGCGAAAGGGAGAAGCCGAGGGCAGCAACACCGAGCCCCAGAGCCAGGCGAGAGTTCGGATGGGTGGTACGCATGGAGGTATTCCTCTTGTTGGACATGACGTGAAGTATAGCCGCGACACCAGTGTCAGCGGCGGGATTGATCTGCCAGCCCTTTTATTGATTGAACGTTCAATAAAGAAATGGCAAGCTGTGCACATGGTAACCATGCTTCGCAGGGTGGTTGCAAGATCAATTCCCGGGAAAGGAGTCGACTACGGTGCCCAAGGTTGGAATGGAACCCATCCGCCGCCAGCAGTTGATCACGGCCACCATGGCGGCAATCGACGACGTCGGCCTGGCCGATGCCACGGTCATGCGGATTGCCCGCCATGCAGGCGTCTCGGCCGGTATCATCAGCCATTATTTCGGCGGCAAGGACGGCCTGCTGGAAGCCACCATGCGCCAGATCCTCAGCGACCTGGGGCAAGCGGTGGCGGCACGGCGTCGTGAGCTCAACACGACGAGCCCCAGGGATCACCTTGCCGCTATCATCGATGGTAACTTCGATCGCAGCCAGGTGACGGGGCCGGTGGCCAAGACCTGGCTGGCCTTCTGGGCCAGCAGCATGCACAAGCCCGAGCTGGCGCGCCTGCAGCAGGTCAATGATCGGCGCTTGTATGCCAACCTCTGCTACCAGTTCCGTCGCCTGATGCCCCGGGACGAGGCACGCGCCTGTGCTCGCGCCCTGGCTGCCCTGATCGACGGCCTGTGGCTTCGCGGTGCCCTGACCCTAGAGGGTCTGGACAGCGACGAGGCACGTCGCCTGGCCCGGGACTACCTCGATCGCCTGCTCGACACCCGAGATACCCTTTCCCCTTCCTGAAGGAGCTCCCCATGCCATCCCTCGAGACGCAGACCCTCTACATCGACGGCCATCATACGGCCGCCACTTCCGACACGACCTTTGCCGTGATTAACCCCTTCGACGGATCCCGACTGGCCGACGTGCAGCAGGCCGCCGAAGCCGACGTGGACGCCGCCGTGGCTGCCGCCCGCAAGGGCCAGCGGGCCTGGGCGGCGATGACCGGCATGCAGCGCGGCCGCATTCTCAACCGCGCCGTGGCGCTGTTGAGGGAGCGCAATGACGAGCTCGCCGAACTCGAGACCCGCAACACCGGCAAGCCGATCAGCGAGACGGCCGCGGTGGACATCGTGACCGGCGCCGACGTCCTCGAGTACTACGCCGGCCTGGCACCGGCCATCGAGGGCAGCCAGATCCCGCTGCGCGAGGCGTCCTTCGTCTACACGCGTCGCGAGCCGCTGGGGGTGATCGGTGCCATCGGCGCCTGGAACTACCCCATCCAGATCGCCTGCTGGAAGAGCGCCCCGGCGCTGGCCGCCGGCAATGCCGTGGTCTTCAAGCCCAGCGAGGTCACCCCGCTGACCACCATGCGGCTCGCCGAGATCTTCACCGAAGCCGGGCTGCCAGACGGAGTGTTCAACGTCATCCACGGCGACGGCAGCGTCGGTGCCCTGATGACCGAACACCCCGGCATCGACAAGGTCTCCTTCACCGGCGAGGTGGGGACCGGCAGGAAGGTGATGGCCGCCGCCGGGGGATCCACCCTCAAGGACGTCACCATGGAGCTGGGAGGCAAGTCACCGCTGATCGTGTTCGCCGACGCCGACCTCGACCGCGCCGCCGACGCCGCCATGATGGCCAACTTCTACTCCAGCGGGCAGATCTGCACCAACGGCACCCGGGTCTTCGTCGAGAGCGCCGTCAAGGCCGACTTCGAGGCCAGGATTGCCGAGCGCGTGGCGCGCATCAGGGCCGGCGACCCCATGGATCCGAGCGTGAACTTTGGCCCCCTGGTGAGTTTCGAGCACCAGGAAAAGGTGCTCTCCTACATCGCCCAGGGCAAGCAGGAGGGGGCCAGGGTGCTGGCCGGCGGCGAGGCCTGGAACGACGGCGATAAGGCCAACGGTGCCTGGGCAGCCCCCACGGTATTCACCGACTGCACGGACGAGATGCGCATCGTGCGCGAGGAAATCTTCGGCCCGGTGATGGCGATCCTGGCCTTCGATGGCGAGGAGGAGGTGATCCGCCGCGCCAACGCCACCCACTACGGGCTGGCCGCCGGCGTCTTCACCGAGCGCCTCAACCGTGCCCACCGGGTGATCCACCGCCTGGAGGCGGGCATCTGCTGGATCAACACCTGGGGCGAGTCCCCCGCCGAGATGCCGGTGGGCGGCTACAAGCAGTCCGGCGTGGGCCGCGAGAACGGCCTCGAGACCCTGGCCCACTACACCCAGACCAAGTCGGTGCAGATCGAGATGGGCCCCTTCGAATCGGTCTTCTAGGACTAGCACCGCCTATTGCCTCACCCCCACCTGCCCGGGGCGCCGGGGGCAGGTCATGGCGAGGGTACGTTCTTAGCGCCCTCGCGAAGGCCTGCCACCGGAACAGCCCCGTATAGAAGTTGCCTCGGGAGACACCATGTCCCAGATCCGTGAATTCGACTACGTCATCATCGGCGCCGGCTCGGCCGGCAACGTGCTTGCCACCCGCCTCTCCGAGGACGCGGACGTCTCGGTACTGCTGCTGGAGGCCGGCGGCCCCGACCACCGCTTCGACTTCCGCACCCAGATGCCGGCAGCGCTGGCCTATCCGCTGCAGGGCAAGCGCTACAACTGGGCCTTCGAGACCGACCCCGAGCCGCACATGGATGGCCGACGCATGGAGTGCGGCCGTGGCAAGGGGCTGGGGGGCTCCTCGCTGATCAACGGCATGTGCTACATCCGCGGCAATGCCCTGGACTACGACCACTGGGCCGGTGCACCCGGGCTCGAGGACTGGACCTACGCCGACTGCCTGCCCTACTTCAGGAAGTCCGAGACCCGCGACATCGGCCCCGACGACTACCACGGCGGCGACGGCCCGGTGAGTGTCACGACCCCGAAAGCGGGTAACAACCCTCTGTATCGCACCTTCATCGAGGCGGGCAAGCAGGCCGGTTACCCCGAGACCGAGGACGTCAACGGCTACCAGCAGGAGGGCTTCGGCCCCATGGACCGCTTCGTCACCCCGAACGGCCGACGCGCCTCCACCGCCCGGGGCTACCTGGACACCGCCAAGCAGCGCCCCAACCTGACCATCGAGACCCGGGCCACCACTGACATCATCGAGTTCGAGGGCAAGCGCGCCGTGGGCGTACGCTACGAGCGTAAGGGCCAGACCCAGCAGGTACGGGTGCGTCGCGAGGTGCTGCTGTGCGGCGGGGCCATCGCTTCGCCGCAGATCCTGCAGCGCTCCGGCGTGGGCCCCCAAGCGGTCCTCGACGAGTTCGACATCCCCCCGGTGCTGGTCAACGACAATGTCGGCGCCCATCTCCAGGATCACCTGGAGATGTATATCCAGTACGAGTGCACGCAGCCGATCTCCCTCTACCCGGCGCTGAAGTGGTACAACCAGCCGAAGATCGGCGCCGAATGGCTGCTGTTCGGCAAGGGCGTTGGTGCCAGCAACCAGTTCGAGGCGGCGGGCTTCATCCGCAGCAACGACCAGGAAGCGTGGCCCAACCTGCAGTACCACTTCCTGCCCATCGCCATCAGCTACAACGGCAAGAGCGCCGTCCAGGCCCACGGCTTCCAGGCCCATGTGGGTTCCATGCGCTCCGAGAGCCGCGGCCGCATCCGCCTCACCTCCCGGGCCCCGGAGGCCGCGCCGAGCATCCTTTTCAACTACATGTCCACCGAGAAGGACTGGCAGGAGTTCCGCGACGCCATCCGCCTGACCCGCGAGATCATCGCCCAGCCCGCCTTCGACCCCTACCGCGGCAGGGAGATCTCGCCGGGGCCGGACGTGCAGTCCGACGCCGAACTGGATGCCTTCGTCAAGGCCCATGCCGAGACCGCCTACCACCCCTGCGGCAGCTGCCGCATGGGCGAAGGCGACGATGCCGTGGTGGACGGCCAGGGCCGGGTGCACGGCGTGGAGGGATTGCGGGTGGTGGACGCCTCGCTCTTCCCGCAGATCCCCACCGGCAATCTCAACGCGCCGACCATCATGCTCGCCGAGAAGATCGCCGACCGCATCCGCGGCCGCGAGCCGCTGCCGCGAAGCGACGCCCCCTACTACGTGGCGGGCGACGCCCCGGCCCGCGGCAAGCCCCAGCGCCGCCTCGACTGAGGACGCCAGTGCCTCGGCACCCATGCGCCCCGCCCTGCCCTGCAGCGCGGGGCTTTTCTTCGGATTCCAGACAGTCGAAGATGACTATTATGCTCGAGGCTTTTCCGGCGACAGGCCTACGAGGGGGCGCTATGAACCCCTCCCTGGGCGCTACCGATGCCCTGCTTCGCTCTCGCGTCCCGCTCCGCTCGCAGGTCCGGTGCTGGCCATCCATGGCCAGCCCGTTCGGAGCAGTGCTCCTCACCCCTGGCATAGGACCCCCTCTATGGCCTATCCCCGGCGCCTCTCGCTCCTCTGCAAAGCCTTAGCCAAGCGTCATGCCGCTGGCCGTTTGCAGTGATGTGGTCTAGTCTGCAAGAATTCAAACATCTGTTCGAATTCTTGCCGTCGACAACAACCGGAGTCTCCCCATGCTCACCCTGATCCTGCTGCTCGCGGCCATCATCGGCCTGCTCGCGGTGATGCGCCGCGAGGCGGGCGCCCTGCCCGCCCTGGCGGTGCTCGCCGTCACGGGCCTTGCCAGCCTGCTCGCCGCCTCCGCGGTGCTCGGCGTCATCCTGCTGCTCGGCGCCCTCGCGGTGGCCGCGGCCGGCCTTCCCGCCCTGCGCAGCAAGTGGCTGACCCCTCGCCTCTTCGCCCTGTTCAAGAAGGTGTCGCCGAAGGTCTCCGACACCGAGCGCACCGCGCTGGAGGCCGGCACCGTGGCCTGGGACGGTGAGCTCTTCACCGGGCGTCCCGACTGGAAGGCGCTGCTCGGGTACCGCGACGAAGGGCTATCGGAGCAGGAGCAGGCCTTCCTCGACCACCAGTGCAGCGTGGCCGCCGGCATGTGCAATGCCTGGGAGATCGCCCGGGAGCGTGCCGACCTGCCCCAGGAGCTTTGGGACTACCTCAAGCGGGAAGGCTTCTTCGGCATGATCATCCCCCAGGCGTACGGTGGCCTCGGCTTCTCTGCCAAGGCCCAGTCACTGGTGCTGCAGAAGCTCTCGGTAAGCGAGACGCTGATGGTCACCGTGGGCGTGCCCAACTCCCTGGGCCCGGGCGAGCTGCTGCTCAAGTACGGCACCAAGGCCCAGAAGGACCACTACCTGCCGCGGCTGGCCGACGGGCGCGAGATCCCCTGCTTCGGCCTCACCGGCCCCCGTGCCGGCAGTGACGCCACGGCCCTCCCCGATACCGGCGTGGTCTGCCGGCAGGAGGTCGACGGCGAGGAGGTGCTGGGCCTGCGCCTGAACTTCGAGAAGCGCTGGATCACCCTGGCGCCCATCGCCAGCGTGGTGGGCCTGGCCTTCCGGCTCTTCGACCCCGACCACCTGCTGGGCGAGGAGAGTGATCGCGGCATCACCCTGGCGCTGATCCCGCGCGACACCGCGGGCATGGAGATCGGCCGCCGCCACCACCCCATCGGCAGCCCCTTCCTCAACGGGCCGATCCGGGGCAAGGACGTCTTCGTGCCGCTCGATACCATCATTGGCGGCCCCGAGATGATCGGCCAGGGCTGGCGGATGCTGGTGGAGTGCCTTTCCATCGGCCGCTGCATCACCCTGCCCTCCGGCGCCACCGGCACCGCCCGCTATGCCCTGGGCTGGAGCGGCGGCTTCGCCCGTATCCGCCGCCAGTTCAACGTGCCGGTGGCCGAGATGGAGGGGGTCCAGGAGCCCCTGGCACGCATGGCCGCGCTGGCCTACGTCTCCCGGGCCGCGGTCTACCAGACGGCCAACACCATCGACCACGGCGAGAAGCCGGCGGTGCCCTCGGCAATCCTCAAGAGCCAGCTCACCGAGTTCCAGCGCCAGATCCTCGGCGACGCCATGGACATCCACGGCGGCAAGGCGGTGACGCTGGGGCCGCGCAACTACCTTGGCATCGGCTACAGCGCCAACCCGGTGGCGATCACCGTGGAAGGCGCCAACATCATGACCCGCAACCTGATGATCTTCGGCCAGGGGGCGATCCGATGTCATCCCTACGTGCTCGAGGAGCTGGCCGCCAAGGACGCCGATGACCTTCAGGCCTTCGATCGCGCCTTCTTCGGCCACGCCGGGCTGATCTGCGGCAACGCCGCCCGCGCCCTGACCCAGGGCCTGGGACTCGGCCGGGCAGACGTCCCCTTTGACGAGGTCGCCGCGCCCTATGCCCGGGACGTCGCCCGCCTCTCCGCCGGCTTCGGGCTGTGTGCCGATGCCGCGATGGCGAGCCTCGGCTCGACCCTCAAGCAGCGGGAGATGCTCTCGGCGCGCCTCGGCGACGTGCTCTCCAACCTCTACCTCGTTTCGATGACGCTCAAGCAGTGGCACGAGGGCGACAGGGTCGAGGGCGAGGCCGCCCTGCTGCACTATGGCTGCCGCTTCCTGCTGGGCCGCGCCGAGCAGGCCCTGGACGAGCTCTTCGACAACCTGCCGAGCCGCGCCCTGGGCCGGCTGCTGCGCATCGTCGTGATGCCCGCAGGCCGCCGCTGGAAGCGCCCCCAGGATGCCCTGACCCGCGAGATCGCCCAGGCCGTTTCCCGCGACACCGCGCTGCGCCGCTACCTGCTGGAAACCACCTGGCAGGAGAACGACGGCAGCCGGGACAATCCCCTCGCCCGCTACAACGCCCTGCTCGCCACCCAGGAGCGCGCCGAGACGCTCTACCGCCAGGTCCAGAAGGCCCATGCCAAGGGCGAGCTCCCGGCTGAGGCCCTGCACCCCGAGCAGAAGGTGGAGGAGGCAGCCAGAGCCGGCATCATCAGCGAAGACGATGCCACCTTCATGCGCGAGCGCGAGGCCGAGGTGCTGGAGCTGCTCAGCGTGGACGACTTCGCCTACGACGCCTTCGTCACCGACAAGGCCAAGGTGCTGCGCCACCACGCGGCCTGATCTTGACAGAGGAACCAGAGAAGTCCCGGCCAGCCCGGGGCTTCATGATGGGTGGCAAACGCCCCTCATCCCTCACCAATCACCCTTCCAGCGGCCAGACCATCAGGATCATCGGCATGGCTACCGCCAGTGCCAGCAGTGACAGCGGCAGACCCAGCTTCCAGTAGTCGCTGAAGTGGTAGCCCCCCGGCCCCATCACCAGGGTGCTGGACTGGTGGCCGATGGGGGTGAGGAAGGCACAGGAGGCGCTGACCGCCACTGCCATCAGGAAGGGATCCGACGAGACATCGAAACCACGCGCGAGACTGGCGGCGATGGGCGCCATGAGCAGTGCCGCGGCGGCGTTGTTGATCACGTTGGAGAGCACCATGGAGATCACGAAGAGCGCCACCAGGGTGAGCACCACCGGCCAGTCGGTTCCCAGAACCAGCAGTCCCTCGGCGATCAGCGCCGCCCCGCCGCTGGTCTCCAGCGCCTCGCCCACCGGGATCATGGCACCGAGCAGCACCAGTACAGGGCCGTCGATCGCCTGGTACCCCTCGCGCAGCGGCAGCACTCCCGCCAGCAGCGAGACCAGGGCCGCCGTGGCGAGCGCCACCGAGGCGGGCAGCACGCCCAACAGAATGGCCAGGATGGCCGCGGCGAAGATGGCCAGGGAGACCAGCAGCAGGCGCGGCTGCCCCAGGCCGAGGTTACGGCTGGCCAGCGGCAGGCAGCTCAGGGTCGCCAGGCTCTCGGTAAGCTCGCTCTCGCCGCCCTGCAGCAGCAGCACGTCGCCCGGACGGAAACGGATATCGCGCAGGCGCTGCTTGAGGCGGCCCCCGTCGCGGGCCACCGCCACCAGGTGCAGGCCGAACTGGTTGTGCAGGCGCAGTTGGGCGACGGTGCGGTTGACCATCATGGAGTCGTTGCGCACCACCGCCTCCACCAGCTGGAGCCCCTCGGTATCAACGCCCTTCTTTTCTTTCTCCTTACCCTTATCCTTCTTGTTCTTCTTTTCATGCTCCTCGTCACGCGACCTTTCCTGCGCCGCCTTTTCCGCTTCGCGCGCGTCGTCCTCGGCCTGCTGCGTCGCCTCGTCCTTCTCCTCGGGCTGCTTGCCCACGCGAAGTCCCGCCTTGTCCTCCAGCAGCTTCATCTCCTCGGGGCCGGCCTCCAGCAGCAGGATGTCGCCGGCCCGCAGCTCGCCGTGGAAGGCATGGCCGGCGCGGCGCTTCTCGTCGCGTACCACGGCCAGCACCGGGATGGTCTCCTCCAGGGCCTCGTGCAGGTCACGCAGCGTCCAGCCGTTGGCCTTCGCCTCCTCGTCCACCTCGAGCTCGACCAGGTAGTTGGCGGTGTCGAACATCTCCTCGGTGGAGGCCTTGCCGGCACGCTGGGGTACCAGCCGCCAGCCGATCAGCAGGATGAAGACGAGCCCGGCCAGGGCCACCGCCACGCCCACGGGAGAGAAGGAGAAGAGCCCGAAGGACTCGCCGGTGACCGAGCCCCGATAGCTGGCGATGATGATGTTGGGCGGGGTGCCGATCAGGGTGGTCAGCCCGCCCAGCAACGAGCCGAAGGCCAGTGGCATCAGCAGCAATGACGGCGAGGTGTCATGCTCCCGGGCCAGGCGCATGGCCACCGGCAGCAGCAGCGCCAGGGCCCCGACGTTGTTCATGAAGCCGGAGAGCACCACCACGGTGCCGGTCAGCGCGGCCAGCTGAAGGAAGAGCCGCTCACCGACCCTGAGTACCTGCTGGGCGATCACGTCCACCACGCCGGAGCGCTCGAAGGCGCGACTGAGCACCAGTACCGCGGCCACGGTAACCACCGCCGGATGGCCGAAGCCGAGAAAGGCCTCCTCGGCCGGCACCAGCCCCAGGATGACCGACCCCAGCAGCGCCGAGAGGGCTACCAGGTCATAGCGGAAGCGTCCCCAGACGAAGGCAACAAGCGTCAACCCCAGGACAGTGAAGACCAGCGTGCTGTCGGCCATGACACCTCCCTGTCACTTCATGGAGACTCAAGCACACCAGCCGCTGGACAGAAAAGCCAGCCCTTTCGCCCCGACCGGACATGAAGAACCCGGCATTGGCCGGGTTCTTCGGGCTGAGATATCGCGAGGCCTACTTCCTGGCCATCTTCTCCAGCATGGTGTTGACGGCTTCGAGGTGCTCGGGCTCGTTATGGCACATGCCCTGGAAGGTCGCGCAGAGGTCGAGGAAGTCGGGCAGCTCCATGCGACTGCCCATCTTCATCAGCCGCTTGGTCAGGCGGGTCGCCTTGGGCGGCTGGGCCGCCATCTGGCCTGCCATTTCACCGACTCGCTCGAGCAGCGCCTCGGGCTCGGTGACCTCCAGCACGATGCCGTACGCCTTCGCCTCCTGGGCATCGATCACCCGGCCCGAGAGCGTCAGCTCGAAGGCACGCTGGTAGCCGATCAGGCGCTGCATGAACCAGGCGCCACCATCCCCGGGAATGATCCCCAGGTTGAGGAAGGTCTCGCCGAACTTCGCCTTGCGGGAGGCAATGCGCACGTCGGCCATGTTGGCCAGGTCGAAGCCGGCGCCGATGGCCGGGCCGTTGACCGCGGCGATGATCGGCACCTCGACGCCCTGCAGGGCCAGCGGAATCCGCTGAATGCCCCGCCGGTAGCGGCTGGCGACCTCGGCCACGTCGCCGGCGAAGTCGCCACCACGCTCGGCCATGTCCTTGACGTTGCCCCCCGCGGAGAAGGCCGACCCCTCTCCGGTGATGACCAGCACGGAGACATCGTCGCAGGCATTGACCCAGTCGGCCACGGCCACGATGTCATCCACCAGGGCGGTGCCGGTCAGGGCGTTGCGCACGTCATGGCGGTCCAGCGTCAGGGTGGCCACCCGCCCCTCGAGGCCAAGGCGAGCATCGGTCAGTTGCGGTTGGGTCAGGCTCATGCTCGGGCGTCCTTTTCGGTGTCAGCGCGATCTACGATAACCCGGGCATCCACCACCGCATAGCCGTCGGCATTGACGATCACCGGGTTGAGGTCGAGTTCCTTGAGGTCCGGGTAGGCGGCGACGATGCTCGACACCTTGAGCAGCAGGTCGACCAGCGCCTCCTTGTCCACGGGCGACTCGCCGCGCACCCCGTCGAGAATCCGCTTCGCCTTGACCTGCTCCACCATGGAGCGGGCATCATGGCGCGACAGCGGGATGGCACGGAAGGCCACGTCCTCGAGGATCTCGACGAAGATGCCACCGAGCCCGAACATCAGCACCGGGCCGAAGATCGGGTCACGGATCACCCCGACGATCACCTCCACGCCCTTCTTCGCCATGGGCGTCACCAGCACGCCCTCGATCTCGGCGTTGGCGTCGTACGCCCGGCAGGCGTCGAGGATCGCATTGCGGGCCTCCTGCATGGCCGCCTCGCCCACCACGTTGAGCTTCACGCCTCCGGCATCGGACTTGTGCAGGATGTCCTTCGAGACCACCTTCATGGCCAGCGGCGTCTCGCCAAGCGCTGCCGCTGCCGCCGCAAGCTCGGCCTCGTTCCTGACGACCCGCTCCTCCGGGACCTCGACGCCGTGATCGCGCAGCAGCTGCTTGGCCTCGAACTCGAGAAGGTCACGCTTCTCGGACCGGGCACGCTGGAACATGGCTGAGAGCTCGTGACGGGCCTCCACCGGCCTCTCGCGGGCTTGGTCGTGGGTCTGAGCCAGGTACTGACCGCGCTCGCCCAGGGCCGCGAGCACCCGGACCGACTGCTCGATGGAGGCGTAGACCGGCAGGCCCGCCTCGTGCAGGCGACGCAGCGCCGGCGGCTTGATCGGTGTATAGAGGCTATAGATGACCAGCGGCTTCTCGGTGACGTTGGAGAGGTCCACCATCGCCTCGGCGCCGCGCATCTCGTCGCCCAGCAGCGACTCCGCGAAACGGATGCTGTAGCCACCGAACATGCCCACCAGAAAGACGCTGTCGACGTTGTCGTCGGCGGCGACGATCTCCATGCAGGTGGCGAGCAGCGAGGGATTGGCATCCGTGGAGCCGGCCACGTCGACCGGGTTGACGGTGGACGCCTGGGGGAAGAGCACCTCGCGGAGCTTCTGACGCGTGCCCTCGGAGAGCTCGGCGAGCTCCAGGCCCGCCTCGGCCAGGCGGTCGGAGGCGATGGTCGCCTGGCCGCCGCCATCGGAGATCACCGCCACCCGCTTGCCACGGGACTTCTGCAGCAGCCCCAGGCCCTCGGCCACCGGCAGGATCTCGTCGGAGTACTGCACCACGCTGACCCCGGACTGTCTCAACAGATCCACGGTCATGGCGTAGCTGCCGGCCAGGGCTCCGGTGTGGGAGCTGGCGGCCTTCTGGCCCTGCTCGGTGGAGCCGGACTTGTAGACCACCACCGGCTTCATGGCGGTGACGTCGCGGGCTACCTCGAGGAACTTGCGCCCGTCGCGGAAGCCCTCCACGTAGAGGGTGGCCACCCGGGTGTGCTCATCCTCGCCCAGGTAGCGCAGGTAGTCGTTGAAGCCGATGTCGCTCTGGTTGCCGGGGCCCACGTAGGTGGAGAAGCCCACGTGGCCGTTGTGCTGGGCCTCCAGGGCCAGCGACAGCAGCATGTTGCCGGATTGGGAGATGATGCCGACATCACCCGGCCTGACGTTGTCCAGCGCCAGCAGGTTGAAGTGGTGGTGCAGGTTGAACACGCCCGAGGTGTTGGGGCCGATGATGCGCACCCCGTGCGCCTCGGCCCTGGCCATCATCTCGCGCTCGAGCGCAGCCCCCTCACCGCCGATCTCGGCGAAGCCGCTGGCAAGTATCACCGCCCCCTTGATGCCGCGACGGCCACACTCGGCGATCAGCCCCGGCACCGTGGCCGCCGGCGTGCAGATCAGCGCCAGCTCAGGATTGCCGGGGATCGCCGTGACCGAGGGCCAGGCCTTGACCCCGAGGATCATGTCAGCCTTGGGGTTAACCGGATAGATGTCGCCGCGATAGCCGTCCTTGATCAGGCCGACCATCGCCTTGTAGCCGCGCTTGGTGGGATCGGCGGAGGCCCCAACCACCGCGATGCCGGCCGGTGCCAGGATGTCGTGCAGCGGGCTGCGCGTCGGGAGGTGTCCTTCGATGGGATTCATGTGCTGCTGACCTTGACCGCAAGGGTCGTTGAACGGTGATAACGTGACCGGCAGACGGCCGGTCACGGGAGATCGGCTTACTTGCCCTGGAACCGGGGGGGGCGCTTCTCGGCGAAGGCGTCGACCCCCTCCTGCCAGTCCTCGGTGGTGGAGCAGGTGAAGACCGCATCGAGTTCCTGCTGAAGCTGGCTCTCCAGATGGGTATCACTGCCCTGGTTGACCAGCCGCTTGAGCATGGCGATGGAGACCGGGGCCTGTTTCGCCAGCTCGCCGGCCAGGGAACGGGCCTCGTCGAGCAGGGAGTCGGTGGTCCAGCTGGAGGTTGCCAGGCCGATGCGAGCGGCTTCCTCGCCATCGATGCGCCGGCCGGTGAAGAGCAGCCGGCGCGCCTGGGCCAGGCCCACCAGCTCGGGCAGGAGCTTGGAGACGCCGCCGCCCACGCAGGTGCCGATACCGGTCTCCGGGAAGCCGATCTGGGCATCCTCCGCCATCATCAGGAAGTCACAGGAGACCGCCATCTCGGCGCCGGCCCCCAGGGCATAGCCATTGACGGCGGCGATCACGGGCTTGTTGAGGCGCAGGATCGCCTCGCAGACATCGTTGCCCAGCTGCAGGTACTGACGACGCTGGAACAGTGAACGCTTGGCACTGCCATGTTCCTTCATGTCGGCACCGACACAGAAGGCACGGCCCTCACCGGTGAGGATCACGGCGCGTATGTCGCGCTCGGCGGAGGCCATGGCCAGGGCATCGAGCAGCTCGGTATACAGTGCCTCGACCACGGCATTGAGGCGATGGGGCCGGTTGAAGCGGATCTCCATCACCTGGCCGTGACGCTGGGTGATCAGTGTCTGGTAGGCGGAAGGCTTGTCGGAGTGGCTCATGTGGGGGTCGGTCGTTCCTGGTGGAGGCTGGCGATGAATGAAACAGACGTTTCATAAAAGACAAGGGTTAGGCACGTCTGTATTGCACAGCATCCTAGACGAAGGCACCGAAAAGCGTCAATACATACGTACCATTGCTTTTTGTCATGAGACACATTTGTTTCACTCATGTCGGCCCGCATGCGTTACACTACGCGCCGCCACGATGGGCGGATGCCATCCACATGAGCAGCTGAGGAGAACCGCGTGCTGGAACCGCAGACCCCGAGCCAGGAGGCGCCGCCGGAAGCCCCGGCGGGACTGGATGCCGTCAACCAGCAGCTGGCCGAGGCCTATCCGGAGCTGAGCCCGCAGCTCAAGCTGGCCGCCGGCTACGTGCTGGAACACCCGGTGGAGATCGCCTTCCAGTCGATCCGCAAGTCGGCCGCGGCCGCCGAGGTCACGCCCTCGACGCTGATGCGCCTGGCCAAGCGGCTGGAGTTCGAGAGCTATGAGCAGTTCCGCGAGGTGTTTCAGTCGGCGGTCCAGGCCGGTCCGGTGGAGCTCTCGGGGCGGGCCAGCCAGCTGCGAAGCCTGGCCAGCCAGACCGACGACCAGGTGTTCCTGGATGTGGGGGACGCGGCCTTCGACAACATCGGCCGGCTGTTCACCGCCGACAACCAGAAGAAGGTGCGCGAGGCGGCCAAGCTGCTGCTGGGCGCCGGCAAGGTGGCGGTGGTAGGCTTTCGCGACACCTTCGCCTGCGCCTACCACTTCGCCTATGTGGGACGCATCGCCATGCCCGACATCCTCCTCATTCGCGGGCAGGAGGGGGGCCTGCTAACCGAACTGGCCCCCTTCGGCGAGGGGGACGTAGTGGTCGCCTTCGGCTTCGAGCCCTACTGTGCCGAGACCATGCGCGCCCTGGAGGTCACCCGCACCAACGGCGTGAATGCCATCGTGGTGACGGACACCATGCGCTCGCCGCTGGTCCCTGGTGCCAGCATCACCTTCCCGGTGGCCAACGCCACGCCGCACTTCTTCCCCTCGATTCTCTCGGCAATCACCCTGATTGAGGTGCTGCTGGCCGAATGCGTGGCCTTCGGCCCCGACGACCTGGTGGACAATGTGGCGCGCTTCGAGTCGCGGATGCGCCAGATGGGGGCCTATGTGGAGAACGGCTGAGCCGGAGCCGTAGCTGGAAGCTGGAAGCTGGAAGCTGGAAGCTGGAAGCTGGAAGCTGGAAGCTGGAAGCTGGAAGCTGGAAGGCAGCATCTAACATCCACCGCTTGGATCCAGTTTTTTCTTCCAGCTTCCAGCCGCGAAGCGGCGCTCTTATAGCTTCAAGCTCCCGGACGGAGTCCGGGTCTTCCAGGAGCGAAGCGACGCTCTTCAAGCTTCAAGCTTCAAGCTTTTACCCGGGTCAGGGAAGCAGAATGGTGGAGCCGGTGGTCTGACGGCCCTGGAGGGCTTCCTGGGCCTTGCCGGCTTCCGCCAGCGGGTAGCGGCTTGAGATATCGACCGTCACCTTGCCGCTCTGCAGCATGGCGAAGAGCTCACCGGCCATCCACTCCAGTCGTTCGCGGGTGTCGGCATAGCCGTTGAGACTCGGCCGGGTAACGAACAGCGATCCCTTCTGGTTGAGGATGCCGATGTTGACCCCCTCCACGGCGCCCGAGGCGTTGCCGAAGCTGACCATCAGCGAACGTGGTTTCAGGCAGTCCAGCGAAATCTCCCAGGTGTCCTTGCCCACCGAATCGTAGACCACGTCGCACATTGCGCCCTCGGTCAGCTCGCGCACTCGCTCGACAACGTTCTCCCGCGTGTAGTCGATGGTTGCCCAGGCACCGTTGCTCTGGGCCAGCGCCGCCTTCTCCGGTGAGCTGACGGTACCGATCAGCTTGACGCCCAGCGCCTTGGCCCACTGGCAGGCGATGGAGCCCACGCCCCCGGCGGCGGCGTGCCAGAGGATCGTCTCGCCACCCTCGAGCGGGCAGGTCTGGCGCAGCAGGTACTGCACGGTCAGGCCCTTGAGCATGCTGGCGGCAGCGGTTTCGACGTCGACATCGGCGGGCAGCACCACCACCTTTTCTGCCGGCAGCACATGCTGCTCCGCATAGGCGCCCAGCGGCCCCTGGGCATAGGCGACCCGGTCCCCCGCCTCGAGGTGAGTGACGCCCTCGCCCACCGCCTCGACCACGCCGGCCCCCTCGGTGCCGAGGCCGGAGGGCAGCGAGGGGACAGGATAGAGACCGCTGCGAAAGTAGATATCGATGAAGTTGAGGCCGACGGCCTGGTTCCTCACGCGGACCTCGCCGGGCGCCGGCTCGGCCGGGGTGACGTCGACGAGTTCGAGGACCTCGGCCCCCCCGGTACGGGCGAACTGGATGCGCTTGGCCATGGGGCGTGTTTTCCTTGCAATGCCTGCGAAATGGTCCCCCAGTCAAGCGCCGTGGGCCTTCAGGGTCAAGTCACGCTGCCTTCACAGGGTGGCAGGAAAGGTCTCCAGTCCACGAAGGAAGCGCGCCTTGTAGTCATCGAACTGCTGGCGGTCGCGCTTGAAGGACTGGATCACCGCCGCCTCGTCAAAGGTCAGTGCCCGGGGCAGGTCCTCGAGGGAAACGGCAGGATGCTTGGATCCCAGCCCGATACGCACCCCGCCCTTTCCGTCCAGCCAGCGCGTGATGCCCGCCGCGCGAAAGCGTGTCTCCTGGTCAGCGTCCCGGGCATCGATGCGCAGGGGGGCCTTGAGCGCCAGCTCGGCGACCAGGCGCTCTGCCGGCCGCGCCACGCCCTCCTCCTCCTGTTGCGGGTCCTGTTCCAGCTCGGCCAGCAGCATCACGGTCATGCTGCTGCCGGCCTCGTCGAGCACAAGCAGCGCCAGCGCCAACGGACATGACCGCTCATCCACCAGCGCCAGGACCCGGGCTGCCTCCTGCTTGACCAGCACCCCCAGGGTACCGGCAAAGATCGCCAGTGGCCTGAGACCCGCGTCCTGGCCGTAGGCCTCGGCACACAACCGGGCCAGGCAGGCCTCGCGCTGCCGGGGGTTCTTGATATGCACGACTCTCATCTCACGCTCCTCGCATCGCCGCTTGTGGCGCCATCATCAGGGATAAAATCGCGCAGCCTACCATATCCAGGCCATGGTGGATGACGATACGCTGTGGGCCGCTTCCTCGCCGCCAGTGGACGGCAACTCGATGACCAGGATGACTGTTCATGTCCCAAGCCGATATCCCTCTGCCTCGCCTGATTGCCCATCGCGGCCTCTCCGCCCATGCCCCCGAGAACACGCTGTCCGCGGTACGTGCCGCTCACCTCGCCGGCTGCGACTGGGTCGAGCTGGACGTGCAGCTGCTCGGTGACGGAACAGCGGTGATCTGGCATGACCCCGACGTGCGTCGCTGCTCCGATGGGCGCGGACGACTCACCGACCTGGACCTGACCACGGCCCGCCGACTCGATACAGGCAGCTGGTTCGGCGACGACTTCCGGGGCGAGCGCATGGCCACCCTCGAGGAGATGCTCACCCTGCTCGACGAGCTCGGGATGGGGGTCAACCTGGAGCTCAAGGTTAACCGTGGCCGAGACCCACTGGCCCTCGTGGCGACCGCCCTGCCCCCGCTGCTGGAGGCACTGCCGCCGGCAGGATACGTGGTCTCTTCCTTCAATGGCACGGCCCTGCGCAGGGCACGCGACCTGGCCGGGCCCGAGACACTCGCGCTGGGCGTGCTCTTCGAGGCCATCGGCCAGGACTGGCAGCGGCACTGTCAGTCGGTGCAGGCCTTCAGCGTGCATGCCGACTGGAAGCGCCTCAAGCAGGCGCGTGCGCGTGAGGTGGTCGAGGCAGGCTACCGGCTGCTCTGCTACACGGCCAACGACCCCACCGCCTTCGCCCCGCGCTGGCAGTGGGGCGTCGCGTCGGTGATCAGCGACGACCCGGCGCGCTTCACTGGCCACCTACCCGGCGCCTGAGAACACCGCCTGAGACCACGGCGGCCCCGGCGGTGAAGCAGCAGCATCACCAGCATGAGCGGGCACGACCAACAGGACTCACTTGTCAGGCTCAGGGCACGGCGACGAACACCCGTGAGCCCTCCACCTCGGCACTGGCCAGACGCTGCCCATAGAGTCGTTCGAGGGCCGCGGGGACCAGCATGTCCTCCGCCGGCCCCCAGCAGGCCTCACCGTTCGGATAGAGCAACAGCAGATGATCGCACCAGCGAGCGGCCAGGTTGAGGTCATGCAGGCACATCATCACGCCGCGCCCAACGGCCGCCTGCTCGGCCAGCAGGCGCATCACCGCCACCTGGTGGTGCAGGTCCAGATGATTGGTGGGTTCGTCGACGAGCCAGATACCCGGCTCCTGGGCCACGAGAGTGGCAATCGCCAGACGCTGGCGTTCACCACCGGAGAGGGTCGCCACCTGGCGCCCGCCCAGGGCGGCAAGGTCCAGTCGCTCCAGTGCCCGATGGGCCAGCGCCAGGTCCTCGGCAGTTTCCATCTGCCACGGGGAGAGCCAGGGATGGCGACCGATCAAGGCGGTCTCCGCCACCGTCGCGGGAAAGCCGTCATGATGCGCCTGGAAGACCACCCCCAGGCGCTGGGCCAGTCGACGACGGCGCAGGCGCATCAAGGACACGCCATCCACCTCGATCGAGCCATTGCGCGGAGCGCGCAGGCCGGCCAGGGTATGCAGCAGGGTGGTCTTGCCCGCGCCGTTGGGTCCCAGCACTCCCCAGACCTGGCCCGGCAGCACCGCGAGATCCAGGGGAACCCCGCTATTGCGGCCTGGCACGTCGATGACCAGCCCATGGGCCTCCAGGCGACTCATCAGCGACTCCGATGCAGCAGGTAGAGGAAGATCGGCACGCCCAGCAGCGCGGTGATCACACCCACCGGCAACTGCTCGGGGGCAATGACCGTCCGCGCCAGCGTATCGGCCAGCACCAGCAGCGTGCCGCCGGCCAGGGCAGCGGCAGGCAGGATCAGCCGCTGGTCGTTGCCCAGTGCCAGGCGCAGCAGATGCGGTACCACCAGCCCCACGAAGCCGATACTCCCGGCCGTGGTCACGGCGACGGCAGTGACCAGGCTCGCCAGCAGGTAGATCAGCCACTCCAGCCGTCGCACTGCCACGCCAAGGGCGGCCGCCTGTAGCCCACCTCGGGCCAGCACGTTGAGGCTTCGCCCGAGCGGGACTAGCAGCACGCAGGCCAGGCCCAGCAGGCCCAGCGCGGCGCCGGGCGCGCGCGCATGGGCCAGGTCTCCCATCAGCCAGTACAGCATGCCGGGCAACTGCCGGGACGGGGTGAGCGACAGGATCAGGGTGATTACAGCGCCCCAGCCAGAGGCAACGACGACACCGGTGAGCAGCAGCCGCGAGGGGGTCCAGCTGCCGGTCCCGTGGGCCAGGCCGAACACCAGCAGTGTCGCGGCCAGGGCACCCGCAAAGGCCGACCCCGAGACCAGGGCACTGCCCAGTCCCGCCAGCATTGCCAGCAGAGCGCCCACCGCCGCGCCGCCGGAAAGCCCCAGCACATAAGGGTCCGCCAGAGGGTTGCGCAGCAGCACCTGCATCAGCGCGCCGGCCACCGCCAGCAGACCGCCCGTGGCGAAGGCGGCCAGGGCGCGTGGCAGGCGCAGTTCCAGGATCAGGGTGCGTGTCAGCGCGTCGCCCCCGCCGCCCAGCGCGGTCAGGATCTTCCCTGGCGCCAGGGCCACGCTACCCAGGGAAACGGAGAGCCCCAGGGTCGCCAGGGCAATGGCAGCCAGCACCCCGAGGATCGATGCCAGCTGGCCAAGCGTCAGATGCCCATGGTCGAGGATGCGCGGGCTAGCGGCGGCCACGGGCCACCTCCAGCCTGTCACAGAGGAGCCGACTGCCCTCGAGCAGTCGCGGCGTGGGCCGCTGAAGCAGCGATGGAGGCACGAAGAAGAGATTGTCGCGCTTGACCGCCGTCAGCTCGGGAAAGCGCTGCCAGTGCTCGAGCCAACGGCGGTTCTCCTCCCCTCGCCCACCGGCAAGGATCACTTCAGGATCGGCCGCCAGCAGGGCCTCCTCGTCGATGCGCGGCACCAGCCGCGCGAGGCCACCGAAGACGTTCACGCCCCCGCACAGCGTCATCACCTTGCCGATGAGGTGTTGATCGTTGACGGTCATCAGCGGCGAGTCCCACACCTGATAGAACACCGGCACCGGGGGTGCGGACTCATGACGTGCCGCCAGCTCGTCGAGCCCCTGGCGAAACCGCTCGGCGGCCTGGCGCCCCTGCGCCTCGCTGCCGGCCAGCCGCGCCAGCCGCTCGAGGGCCGAGGCGATGCCCTCGAACGCCCGCGGCTCGATCCGAAACACCGCCACCCCCAGCCGCTCGAGGCGCTCCATCTGCTCGGCGGGATTGCCGGTGACCCAGCCGATCACCAGGTCCGGCTGCAGGGCCACCAGTCGCTCCAGATCCAGGCGATCATGACTTCCCACCGAGGGTAGCTCGCCGGCTTCGGGCGGGTAGTCGCTGTGATCCACCACCGCCACCACTCGCTCGCCGGCCCCGGCGGCGTAGAGCAGCTCCGTGGCCCCGGGTGAGAGTGAGACGATCCGCTCGGCCGGCGCCGCCAGGCAGATCTGGCGATCGGTATCGTCGATGGCACAGACCTCGTCGGCCGCAGCCAGCCCGGCAGGCACCGCCAGCAGCATGAGGGAGAACAGAAGCAAGGCTGTCAGAAGGCGGGTCACAAGGGGTCCCTAGTCGCCAAAGTGGATGCTGACAAAGGCCGCCCGGCCGGCGTTGATATAGTCGAACGGGACCGACTCGGAGGTCACGGGGTCAAATTCGGCCCCCCTTGCGGTGGCGTACGCCTTGTCCAGGACGTTATCCATCGTCAGGCGAGCGGACCACATCGGCGCAATCTCCCAGGCGGCGCGCAGATTGACGAGGCCATAACCGGACAAGCGCTCGGTATTGGCGGCGTCATTGTAACGATGGTTCTGAGCGACCCAGGAGCCTCCCAGCGACCAGTTCCCCAGTTGACGATCGACATCGACACGCAGCGCCTGCGTCGCACGACGTGCCAGCTGCATACCGGTGCCGCGGTCTTCGGGATCGATATAGGTAAGCGCCGTCGACAGCGTCCATTCATCAAGTTCGGCACCCGTAGACAGCTCGGCGCCGCGAATCCGGGCCTCGTTGACGTTCACCGGCCGGAAGGCGGCATCCAGCGCGATCAGATCGTCCACCTCGGTCTGGTAGGCCGCCAGATCCCAGAACCAGGTGGCGTACTGCCCGCGTATCCCCAGTTCAAGACTCCTTGAGGTCTCGGCACCCAGATCGGGATTGCTCGACCCCTCGAAGGGAAAATAGAGCTCGTTGAAGGTCGGGGCACGAAAGGCCCTCCCGTAACTTGCTCGGGCCACATGGGCGTCGTCCAGATGGTAGCCCAGCGCCAGGCTGCCGGTCAGTTCCTCTCCGAATGCCTGATTGTCATCATGACGCAGGCTCAGCTGGGTCGTCAGTGGATGGAAGTCCAGCAACCCCTGGGCAAAGACCGCGCGGTTGGCGCGACTCTCCTCGTCGAAGGCGAGCCCGGACGTCTGGCTGTCGCCGAGGTCATCGTCGCTGTACTCGGCACCTGCTACCACTTCGTGCTGACCCAGCGCCAGGGTATTCTTCCACCGGGCGGTGCGAGTCCGGGTATCGAACCGGGAGCGGTAGGTCGGTGCCAGCGTATCGCGCTCGTCACGCGCCTCGCTCAGGGTAAAGCGAGTTGTCCAGATATCGGTGACCGGCAACTCGGTGTAGAGGCCAGCCACCTGCTGCACGACATCATCCTCTGCCGGCCCGGACGCGTCGAACTCCGTGCTACCGCGGCCGCGCAATGCCAGCATTCCGACCTCGGCCCCGCTTTCGAAGGTATGCGAGAGCCTTACCAAGCCCATGGTATTGTCATGGCCCTTGTCGTCGCCGCCACGGCGCACCGGCGCGCCCTCGGTATCGAAGCGGCTGGCCGCGACGTGGTAGCGGGTACCGCCCTCGGCGCCGGAGAGACTGGCGGAGTAGCGCTGGGTCTCGAAGGAGCCTCCGCCGACGGAGATGCGCGGCTGAGGATCGCCCTCCTTCCCTTCCGGCGTGAACAGCTGAACCACCCCGCCCACCGCGTCGGCGCCATAGAGGCTGCCGCGTGGCCCGCGCACGGTCTCGGCACGCTCGAACAGGCGCGGGTCCAGGAACTCCCAGGACGCCGCCCCCGTGGTCGCCGAGCGCAGCCGAATGCCGTCGATCAGCAGCACATTGGCATTGCTGCCCGTCCCACGCAGAAAGACGCTGCTCTGCTTGCCGAAGCGGCCCTGGGTGGTGACATCCACCCCGGGCTGACCGCGCAGCACGTCCGTGATGCTGACAGGATCCTGGCGGCGCAGAGTGGCCTCGTCGATCACGGTGACGGAGGAAAGGCTCTGGTCGGCGGTTCGAGGGGCCAGGGCAGCGGTCACGACCAGCGGATTGAGCGCTACGGAGGCGGTCGCCGGATCGGCGGCTGTCGACTGTGCGTGCACGGCCAGCGGCAGCGCGGCAAGGCCAATGGCCGCCAGGCCCCCGACAGCGTGATGTCGGTGTTTCATGAGATGTCCCTTGCTCACCGTGCTCACCCGCACGGCGTGATGGCGTGTTGAACACCGAGGCGGCAAGAGCGCGAGAACAAGGGCGAACGGAAAGGCGGCGCCAGCCCTGCCTCGAGGTCGCCCACCGCAACTCGGCATGAGCTCTCGGGCCGGTCTCCGGGCTGACGAGTGGGCGATGGGCATGCAGCAGGCCCGACCTCCTGAACGACCGCCTTCCCGTGCCGCAGCACAGTGGCGTGATAGCCGTTCTTTCCTCGATCACCGTTGCGGGGGCAGCGTCGGAATGCAGTCACCGACTTCCCGTTTCACTGGCAGAGGCATCCACCAGCACCTGAGAGTGCGCGTAAGCTAGCAATCCCCCGATGAAGCGTCAACGCGCCGTCCAGCAATCTGGCCAAGCTCCGTCAAGCTGTCGACGCTGGATTTCCATGCGGCATGTCGCCTGGAACACCGATGCTGGGCACCTCCTAAACCCATGACCCACGATCCCTTACACGGCAGCCAACGCAGCTCCCGCGTGGGCCACTTTCCCTCCGTTCCCGAAACCGACTCAGGGAATCAGCACCGCGGCGCCGGAGAGACGCCCCTCGCGCAGATCCTCCAGCGCCTGGTTGGCCTGCTCCAGCGGATAGGCCAGGGTCTCGGTTCGGATCCCCACCTCCGGGGCGAGGGCCAGGAACTCCTCGCCATCGCGACGGGTGAGGTTGGCCACCGAACTCAGGCGGCGCTCCTCCCAGAGCAGGCGATAGGGAAAGGAGGGGATATCGGACATGTGGATGCCCCCGGCGACCACCGCTCCACCGGGGCGCACCGCGGCCAGTGCCGTGGGGATGAGATCCCCCACCGGGGCGAAGAGCAGGGCGGCATCCAGGCGTTGTGGCGAGGCTTCGTCGCTGCCGCCGGCCCAAGTGGCACCGAGGCGACGGGCGAAGGCCTGGGCCTGGGTGTCCCCGGGCCGGGTGAAGGCATAGACCGCCTGCCCCCGGGCGACGGCGAGCTGGGCCAGGATGTGCGCCGCGGCACCGAAACCATAGATGCCGAGCCGCCGGTTCGCCTCGCCACCGGCCAGCCGCCAGGTGCGATAGCCGATCAGGCCGGCACAGAGCAGCGGGGCAGCGGACTGGGCATCCTCGACATCCAGCGGGAAGCAGTAGCGGGCATCGGCCACGCAGTACTCCGCGTAGCCGCCGTCGCGGGTGTAGCCCGTGAACTCGGCCCGTTCGCAGAGGTTCTCGCGGCCGGCCCGGCAGGGCGCGCACTCCCCACAGGTCCAGCCCAGCCAGGGCACGCCGACCCGCGTGCCCGGGGTCGGTGCCTGGACGCCCTCCCCCAGCGCCGTCACCTCACCGACGATCTCGTGCCCCGGGACCAGCGGCAGCCGAGGCTCGGCAAGCTCGCCATCGAGGACGTGAAGGTCGGTGCGGCAGACCCCGCAGGCCAGCACGCGCACCTCGACTTCACCGGGACCGGGCGAGGGACGCGCCACCCGCTCCAGCTCGAGTGGCCTGCCCGGGGCATGCAGGCGCATGGCTCGCATGAACTCGCTCATCGACGTTCCTCCTGCCAGTGAATGTGGTCACTGCCAGCAGGATAGTCCAGGGCTCAGGCGCAGACCTTGACCTCGTACCCGGTAAACTTGCGCAGATTGATCACACCAGTGTCGAGGATCAGGTACTGTCCCTTGATGCCCAGCAGGGTGCCGGCCACCAGGGGATGCTTGTCGAAATTGTGGGAGACCACCTTGGCGGGAAACTCCAGCACCGGATAGTCGAAGCTCAGCGGCGCCTCGTCGAGGAGGCGGATGGCGTCGGCCCCGAAGCGTTCGCGCAGGTTGGCCAGGCCGGCCTCCAGGCGCGCCAGCAGGCGGTCCCGCTCGGCCACCAGGTCAAGGGCCAGGGTGTCCCCCTTGAGCATGGCCCGCCAGTTGGTGCGGTCGGAGACCTCCTCCTTGAACAGCACCTCCACGAATCCCGACTGCTGACGGGTATCCACCTCGAGGATCGGCAGGGCCTGTACCGCGCCCTGGTCGAGCCAGCGGGTCGGCATCTGGCTTGAGCGGGTGATGCCCACCTTCAGGCCGGAGGCATTGGCCAGGTAGACCACGTGGGGCTGGAAGCAGTGGCGCTCGGCCCAGTCGGGCTCGCGGCAAGTCCCTTCGAAGAAGTGGCAGAGCTCCGGCTTCATGATGCAGGTGTCGCACTGCGCGAGCCGCTTGAAGCACGGGTAGCAATGGCCCTGGGCGAAGCTCTTCCGGGTGGCACGCCCGCAGTGGGTGCAGGCGATGGCGCCGGTCCACTCCAGCCTCAGGGGCCTGCCGAGGCAGGCGTTGAGGTCGAGACGCGCCTCGCCGGCCCGCAGCATGTAGCGGGCCGGCGAGCCCGGCGCAACGGCCATCTTGCTCAGGCAGCCCTGAAGCACTGTGGCAGCCTCGATCGACTCAGTCACGGCTGGCATCCCGGGCCAGGCCGGCCCGTTCGGGGGGCACGTCGGTCCCGCTGCTGGCGCTGCCGCAGGTACGTCGCTGCAGGTAGCCGACCCGCTGCTCCTCGGGCACCTGGTTCTCCACCTCGTAGCGCATCACCGCCTCGAGGCACAACTCGGTCTGCTCGGCCGTCAGCATCCGGCCATCCGGCCACTTGCGCAGCGACACGGCGCGCTTGAGGCTCTCGTAAATGGACGGGGTCATTTGCTGGATCATGCGATCAAAGGACATCTCGCTCATGACGGGTTCTCTCAGGATTGACGGCGGGCACGGCCGGAATGATACCAGCCCAACGCCAGGCCCACGACCAGCCCGCCCAGGTGCGCCTCGTTGGCCACGTTGCCGAACCCCACCATGGCGGCCATGTCGGTCATCGCGAAGACCAGCCAGCCGAGCATGAAGACCACCAGCATCTGGGGCACGAAGAAACCGCTGTGCGGCGCGCGCCGGGACATCAGCCAGACATAGGCCAGCAGCGCGAAATCGACGCCGGACATGCCGCCGAACAGCACGGTCCCGGCGGCGTACTGGGCCAGGTTGGCGCCAATGCCGGCGACCAGCAGCAGCGTCAACATGCGCCTGCTGCCCTGCAGCGCCTCCACCTGGCGGCCGAAGTACCACAGCCACAGCATGTTGAAGATGAGGTGCATCCAGCCGAAGTGCAGGAAGGCCGGCGACAGCAGCCGCCAGACCTGGCCCGAGGCAAGCGCCTCGCCAAGGTTGCCGAAGGCCAGGCCACCATTGGCCACGACCACCGGCACGATGGTCATCGCCGCCACCACGCGGTCGCCGAGCACCCCCATGGCGGCGAAGACCACCAGGCAAAGGCCCAGTGCCAGGGAGGTCACCGGGACCTGCCGGAACGGACCGAGCAGCTCGCTTCGCGCACGCCTGGCAGCCGGGGCCCGCTCGGGCATCAGGGGTTGCCCCTGCCGCCAGCGCTCGAGCAGCCTTAGCATCGCATCGTGCTGCTCGGGGTCGACCAGCCACAGCACCTGTCCCTCGCTCTCCTCGGTGATGCGGTGTCCGATGCGATGGGCCCAGAGGGCGCGCCGCAGTTCGCGGGTATCGACATCATGCGGCAACAGGATTACCCGATACATGGCATCTCCAGCGGTTGACGACCAGGGCGTGACGGCACCAGCAGGCCACGCAAAGAAAAGTCCGGCGGAGGGGGCCGCCGGACAAGAGCAAGGGATCATTCAAGGGAACACCTACTCAGATGGCGTGGGTTGGCGTGAGTTCACTGCAATGACGCGTTTTTTACGTAACAGATTGTATCAATCGAAATCGATCTCCCAGGGCTGCGGCCGGGCCTCTTCCTCACGAGGCACGCGAATCCACACGAAGCGATCGGCATCGAGCGTGGGCTCTCCACTCCAGCGGTAGGCCACCAGGCGGCCGAACTTGACCGCACTATAGTCCAGGCAGGCCACGTTCGCAGCGGGCAGCGCCGGGATGCCCTCGCACCAGTAGTGGCCAATGAACAGCGGTGGCTCGTCGGGCCCATAGAAGCTCAGCCGAGAGCGCTCGTCATCGGTTAGCTCGCGCCGCTCCAGGTGGTCGGGCAGGTTATCCGGCTGGAAGATGACGTCTCCCAGCGTCTGTGGCTGCCGCGCCCAGAAGTGGGCACGAAAGCTGCGACGGGAGAAGCCGTCACCCGACTGGATCTCCATGCCCTCCGGCAGGGGCAGGTGGATGCCACGCGTCAGGCGGTCGAGGATGCGGAACTCCAGTGTCCCCGGGACCACCGAGGCTTCCAGGAAGGCTTGATCGATGCGTCCATCGGGATGCTCATGGCGCAACGCGTCCACCAGCGGTTGATCCCAGCAGGCGTGGACCACCCGCAGGCCGTCAAGCTCCAGGCAAAGCGGAATATCCAGGAACCAGGCCAGTGCCTCCTCCCACTCCTGGGGATGGTCGTGATACTGCTCCAGGGTCTCCTTGATGATGCGATTGTGGCGCGGCGTGTGTTCGCGCAACCACTCGCGTTCCAGGCTCCCGGGGGCGCGATGGCAGTAGGCCAGGGCGTTGACCTCGTGGTTGCCCATGACGATGTAGGCCTCGCCCTCCTCGACCATCCGTCGGGCGATCGTGACCGCCAACCGGATTCGCGGCCCTCGGTCGATCAGGTCACCGAGGAAGATCACCTTGCGGCGCGGATGGCGATAGACACCGCCGCGTTGATGATAGCCGAGACGCTCCAGCAGTGAGCCCAGGGTCGCTCCACAACCGTGGACGTCGCCGATCAGGTCGTAGCCTTCAAGGCCACCTTGGATGCTCACGTCACTCTCCTCGTCCCATCAATCCCCCAGGCGGTTGCTCCAGCCCAGCTTGCTGCGCAGGACCTCATAGAAGTTGTGACCCAGCGGGTGAACCAGCTGAACCCGACGAGGCTTGCGACGGATCACCAGCACATCGTCGGGCTTTGCCACTGCGCGAGTCTGGCCATCGCAGCTGATATGCGGATAGGTCTGGTTGGTTTCGCCGATATGGATGCGAATCTCGCTGGCGGCATCGATGGCGATGGGACGACTGGAAAGGGTATGCGGAAACATCGGCACCAGGGTGATGACATCGAGCTTGGGGTGCATGATCGGCCCGCCACCGGAGAGCGCATAGGCCGTGGAGCCGGTGGGCGTGGCAATGATCAGACCATCGCTACGCTGGCTGTAGACGAACTGGTCATCGATGAACAGCTCAAACTCGATCATGCGAACCGCCTTGCCCGGATGCAGCACCACCTCGTTCAAGGCATCACCATTGCCCACCTGGACATCATCACGATAGAGCTCGGCATCCAGCAGGAAGCGCTCCTCCAGTTCATAGCGCCCTTCGAGCACCTCGCCGACACGGGCCTCGATTTCGTCGGGCGAGATGTCGGTGAGAAAGCCCAGCCGTCCGCGGTTGACACCCAGCACCAGGGTGCCGCTCTGGCAGAGCGTGCGGGCGGCACCGAGCAGGCTGCCATCTCCCCCCACCACGACCACCAGGTCGCAGAGCTCGCCGAGCAGGCGCCTGCTCGCCTCGGGATGGCCATGGTCAAGCAGCACCGTGGCGGTCCTGTCCTCGATGATGACATGGTAGCCAGCGGCGTCGAGGAAGCGGATCAGGCGCTTGAGGGTCTCGACCACCTTGCCACTGCCCAGGCGACCGATCAGACCAATGTTCTTGAAAGCTGGCATGCACAGGCCTCTCGCTTCGCGGCCGCTCATTATGGCGATTGCCCACCAGGCGGGCAAACTCGCTCAGACGGCGGTGAGGCGTCGGCGCTTGAGCCACCACTCGTTGAGTGCCAGCGAACCGACGATGATCGCCCCCCCCAGCCCGAGGCGCACGAGGTCGGCATCGCGGTTCCAGATCACCAGGTTGACCAGCAAGCCCGCCGGAATCAACGCATTGTTCATGACTGCTAGGGCACCGGCATCGACCCGCGTGGCCCCCAGGTTCCAGAGGAAGTAGCCCAGACCCGACGCCACCAGCCCCAGCCATAGCAGTACGCCCCACTGGACCCCGGTAGCAGGCAGCGCCGAGGCATTACCCAGCAGTGCGAAGGCGGGCACGGCCACTGCCAGGGCCCCCAGGTAGAACCACCCGAACACGCTGTGGCGGGGCAGCGAGGCAGGCAGGCCCGCTGATAGCCGGCGATAGCCCACCTGCCCCAGGGCAAAACAGAGGTTGGCTCCCTGCACGACCAAAAAGCCGGTCCAGAACCCGCTGTCGAGTCCCTGGTAACGGATCACCGCCGCGCCCAGGACGGCCAGCGATGCGGACACCAGATAGAAGGGCGTGAAGCGCCCAAAGAATGCATCGTCGAGCAGTGCAATGTAGATCGGCGTGAAGATGGTGAACAGTAGCACCTCGGGCACCGAGAGCAGCAGGAAGGACTGATAGAAGAAAATGTACATCACGCCCAGCTGAACGGCCCCCAGCCCCATCAGGACAAGCCGCTGCCGGCCGCGCAGCAGCGAGGGCCGAAGGAACGGCAGGAAGACCAGCGCCGCCAGGCCGATACGCATCAGGACCGCGAAGTAGCTGTCTACCTGACCGGCCAGGTAGACGCCGATCAGCGAGAAAGAGAACGCCCAGAGGACGGTAACACCGACGAGAAGGCCCAATTGTCAACTCCTTATAAAGTAAAGGTTGACAGCAATTATACGCCACTCGGGCGTCGAGCAAAGCCCGTCTGAGTGATTGCGCTTCTTCAGCGCGACGACTGACGAAGCCACCACAACGCATGCACGACCCCGGGCAGCCAGCCCAGCAGGGTCAACAACAGACTAAGCGCCACCCGCCCACCGCCTCCCCGAGAGAGACCGATGGCAACGGGCGGCAACAGCACCGCCAGGGCATTAAGGGCACGCCAGTACGTGGCAACCGCTGCCTGCTTTTCCCCCGGGTCGGGCGGCGCGGCTGTCCGGTCCTGGGGCTCGGGCGATGTCGAAGGCCGGTCGACCCTGGCCCGGTCACCTGCCGCCGGGGTGAAGTGCCCGACGGCGTCTCCCGTCTCGTGTGCGAGAGACCGACGGTGGGCATCATGATCGATCTTCTGTTCGATCTCTTCCGCCCCCTCGGCCAGCGTCTCGTGGTAGCGCTCCCACTCCTCCCAGTCGAAGGGAGTGCCTGCACGGGGACGGTGTTCCCCGGCTTCACGAGCCCTCGACCATGCCTTCTCTTCCAGCGTGTTGGGGCGCTCCTGGTCTCGCTCACCATCCAGGCCCTTTCTTGCCATGTACTCCCGAGCATCCATGAGGCAACTCCCCTGGTCATTGCGCGCCGGCCCCATGGCCGGCATGGGTATACGAGTGTGCCATATTGGAGCCGGGAACCGGGGACGGGTTCCTGCTGCTGGCCGCGCCCCTGGTCAGCGTGGAGAAACGTTGGCGGCTTGCGTACCGGAGTTTCCCGGGATTCGGCTATGCTGGTGGCGAGACACGGCTGCGGCCCGTGCCCGGCATGGTGAACGCTGGCTGCAGCCCAGGCCATTACTGTCCGGCACAAGGAGACACGCCATGCCCAACAAGGCCCCTACGATCGTGCGCGAGATCATGTCCCGCGACTGCTACCGGGTCACCGGCAAGACCTCGGTCTCCACCCTGGCCGAGGGCCTGGCGCTGCACCGCCTGCCCGGGGTCCCCGTGGTGGACGAGCGCGACCATCTGATCGGCTTCATTTCCGAACAGGACGTGATGGGCAAGGTGCTGGAGAGTTCCTACCTCAACGATGAGCCGCCGCTGGTCAGGGAACTGATGCGCAACGAGGTTCTCTCGGTACCGCCGAACAAGAGCATCACCGACCTGGCCCAGGAGATGCTCGGTGCCAAGCCCAAGGTCTACCCGGTGGTCGAACAGGGCCGACTGGTGGGCATTGTCACCCGCCGCGACGTGCTCAGCGCACTGCTTCGCATGCGCCACTCCTGACCCGTCTCACCCTGGCATCCGGCACCGCGCCGGGTGCCCAGGTGCCAACATAGAAAAGCCGCCCCATGAGACATGGGGCGGCAAGATCGAAAGTGCAAGCCAAGGCAACAGTGTTAGCGACTGCTATCGCGTTGCTGCCTATGCCCATTCAGACAGCCTCACGGTGAAAAGTTCGTCGGGCAGGAAAAAATTTCGGTGCCGCAACGTGACCCGAGCACTCCCTTCCCTCGGATGGGCCGGCAAGGCAGAGAAAAACAGCGACTTAGCGAGAAGGGTGCAAAAAAGGCCCGGCGCGACTTGCAAAGGCTAACCAACTGGTTTTACTATCGAAATCGCATCGCGGGTGTAGCTCAATGGTAGAGCAGAAGCTTCCCAAGCTTAAGACGAGGGTTCGATTCCCTTCACCCGCTCCAGCACGGCGTCAACGAAGGTCGCCATCCCCATCGGGCAGCTGATTCGCCTCGATAGCCTGCCACGGCGTCACGCCCCATCGGTGTGCATGGCTGGGATTCATGCAGGTTCCGGTCGTCGCCTGCCACACCCCGAGGGCGATAGCGAACCTCCATCACGCACCGTGCGCTTGTCGGTATCCGCCGGGCCGGTCACGCAAGCCGAGAGAGTGCCTCACTTCTTGAGCCTCTGAGCGCCATACCCCCGTCAGCCCCAGGCGCTGACATGCACCCCCACCGGGCCTCGACTCGAGAGGGCCCGGCCATCCGGAGTGGCACACCATGGCCTTGTTCCTGCTGGTTCTCGTTGTCTGCCTGGTCATCTTCGGCGGCATGATCGCCCTGCTGATGCTGACCGGCACGCCCCGCTACCGCACCGAGCCCGAGCAGCTGCTGGAACTGTTCGACAAGGCGCTCGAGAGCCGCGTCGGCGAGACCGAATGGAACGCCGTCATCGGCTATCCGATCCGTCATGATGACTACCTCGACGGCATCCGTCGCCGTGCCTTGCGGCTGATGGACGAGCACGGGCGACATGGCCGCGTGGCCCGCGGAAAGCCATTGCTTGACGCCACGGGCCAGGAGGAGCTTGCGGCACTGCGCGATCATCTTGCCGCGCACACCTCGCTGCAACGCCGCCAGGAGTGATCCCAGCGTTGATGAACCGTGTGCTGGTCTGTGATGTCATGTATCGGACATGCCAAGCCGGAGGCCGTCCATGACCAGCGCCATCCGCCAGATCCCGCTCGACACCACGATCCATCACCACGCCCACGACTTTCACCAGATCGTGATCGGCCTGCGGGGAGAGGCTGAGTTCGAGATCGAAGGGCTGGGGGGCTCGATCTCGGCCTTTTCGGGCTGCATCGTGCCGGCCAATCACATGCACTACTACGCCGGAACCGGCCACAACCGCCAGCTGGTCCTGGATCTTCCCCGCGATGCCTTCGCGGTGACCGGGCATCACCATCAGCTGGTGCGCCTGTTTGATGCCCCACGCTTCTTCTCGCTCGACACATCGCTGCGCCACTACCTGGACTTCCTGCTCCATGAACTGAGCCTGCTTGCTCACCAGACGCCCATCGACCCCACCCACCACGAGCGTCTTGCCGGCACCCTGCTGGGTTCCCTGCACGCTCGCCTGGCCTCCGAGCCTCCAGCACCGGGCCGTGCCCTGGACCTGGCCGCCCTCGACCGTTTCATCGACCAGCACCTTGGCAGACGCCTGCGCGTCGCCGACCTGGCGGCAGAGGCCTGCCTGAGTGAAGCGCATTTCAGCGAACGCTTCCGTCAACGCACAGGACTCTCCCCCTGGCAATACGTGATGCGACGCCGGCTCGAGCGCGCTCGGCAGATGCTGCAACAGAGCGAGCTGCCGCTTTCCGAGATCGCCGCCCTGACCGGCTTCACCAACCAGAGCGCCTTGTCGCGAGCGTGCCGCCAGGCCTTCGGCCACCCTCCCAGCCAGCTGCGCCGTGCCAGCAGCCAGCCACTGACTTCTCCCCCTCAGACCGTTAGACGAAGGTCGAAATTTCAACCCTTGCAGGGACAATAACCGGGAAATCGTGAAATCGGCCCGGGAAATCGGCAAGCAAGAGAGAGCGCGGCGCCCTACCCTCAGTGAATGCCCCGCGCATGTCTGCGAACTCATCGCCGCAGCGGCCGGGTACTGCCCTCTGACGACGGGTTACTTACCGGGGGACCTAGATGCTCAACGCCCACACCATGCTCGACGCCAGCACCTGGCACCAGGAACTCGACACGCTATTCGCACGCATCAGTGACCACTACGTGGTCGACGAGAACGCCTTCATCGACGAAATGGTCAAGGTTCTCGATGCCGACGATGCGGATTTCCGGCGCATCGCCGGGAAGACGGCCGAACTGGTGCGCGACGTTCGCGAAATGGATACCGCCGTCGACACCATCGATGAGCTGCTCCAGCAGTACAGCCTCGACACTCATGAAGGGCTGATGCTGATGTGCCTGGCCGAGGCCATGTTGCGCATTCCCGACAAGGCCACCGCCGATGCCCTGATCGAGGACAAGCTGGGTCCGGCCGACTGGAAGGCCCATGTCGGCAAGAGCGAGTCCTGGATGGTCAATGCCTCCACCTGGGGCCTGCTGATGACCGGGCGCGTGGTGACCATGGACAAGCCGCGTGAGGGCAGGCCATCGGGCTTCATCAACAAGATGGTCAACCGCATGGGCGAGCCGGTGATCCGCCGCGCCATGGTTGAAGCCATGAAGATAATGGGCAAGCAGTTCGTGCTGGGCCGCGATATCGACGAAGCACTGAAGCGCTCGAAGCCGCTGTTCGACAAGGGCTATACCTACTCCTACGACATGCTCGGCGAAGCCGCCCGCACCCGGGCCGATGCCAAGCGCTATTTCGACGACTACGCCCGCGCCATCCAGCAGGTCGGCAAGACCAGCAAGGCGCTGTCCTCCAGAACGCCCTCACCATCGATCTCCATCAAGCTTTCTGCCCTGCATCCGCGCTACGAGTTTGGTCGTCGCGACCAGGTGCTGCGCGAGCTGGTCGACAGCGTGCGCGAGCTCGCCGCCATGGCCCGCGAGCGTGATGTCGCGATGACCATCGATGCCGAGGAAGTCGACCGCCTGGAGATCTCCCTGGAGGTCTTCCGCGCCGTCTATGAAAGCGAGACCTGCAAGGGCTGGGGCCACTTCGGACTGGTGGTGCAGGCGTATGCCAAGCGCGCCCTGCCGGTGTTGCACTACATCAACCGCCTGGCCGAGTCCCAGGGTGACGAGATCCCGCTGCGCCTGGTGAAGGGCGCCTACTGGGACACCGAGATCAAGGAGTCCCAGCAGCTCGGCGTCGAGGGCTACCCGGTCTTCACCCGCAAGGCCTCGACCGACGTCGCCTACCTGGTATGCGCTCGTTTCCTGCTCTCCGACGCGACCCGCGGGCGCATCTTCCCGCAGTTCGCCACCCACAATGCCCACACCATCAGCACCATCCTCGAGCAGGCCAACGAGGCAACCCGGGCCTTCGAGTTCCAGCGTCTGCACGGCATGGGCGAGGCCCTCTATGATGCCGCCCTCAAGCGCGCCCCCGAGGGAACCTACTGCCGCATCTACGCACCGGTCGGAGCCCACAAGGACCTGCTGCCGTATCTGGTGCGTCGCCTGCTGGAGAACGGCGCCAACTCCTCCTTCGTCCACCAGCTGGTGGATCCCAAGGTACCGGTCGAGTCACTCTGTGTGCATCCGGTGGAAAGCCTGCGCCACTACGGCAGCTACGCGAACCCGCAGATTCCGTTGCCGGCCGACCTCTACGGTCCCAAGCGCCGCAATTCTCGCGGGTTCGACCTCAACATTCGCAGCCACTATCAACCGCTGATGGATGCCATGGCCAGGACCATGGACAAGACCTGGCAGGCAGGCCCCCTGCTGGCCTTCGAGGTAAAGGCCGATCCGGCCAATACCCGGGAGGTGACCTGCCCCTACGACCGCCGTCAGCGGGTCGGCAGCATCCAGTGGACCACCGCTGAGCAGGCCGGCAAGGCCCTGGACGCCGCCTGGGCCGCCTTCCCGCGCTGGGCGGACACCCCGGTCGCCGAGCGCGCCGACATCGTTCGCCGCCTCGGCGACCTGATGGAAGAACACATGGCCGAGCTGATGACGCTCTGCTCCCGCGAAGGCGGCAAGCTGCTCACCGATGGCATCGACGAGGTGCGCGAGGCGGTGGACTTCTGCCGCTACTACGCCATGAAGGCCGAGGAGCTCTTCGCCGAGCCGACCCGCCTGCCCGGACCGACCGGCGAATCCAATGACCTGATGATGGGCGGCAAGGGGGTGTTCGCCGCCATCAGCCCCTGGAACTTCCCGGTGGCGATCTTCTGCGGCCAGCTGGTTGCCGCCGCCGTGGCCGGCAACACCGTGCTCGCCAAGCCTGCCGAACAGACCTCGCTGATCGCCCATCGGGTGATCGAGCTGCTCTTCGAGGCCGGCATGCCGCGTGACGTGGTGCAGCTGCTGCCCGGCGACGGCCCCACCGTGGGCAGCGTGCTGACCCGCGACCCGCGCATCACCGGGGTCGTGTTTACCGGTGGCACCGACACCGCCCAGGTCATCAACCGTGCGCTGGCCGCCCGCGACAATGCCCCGCTGCCCACGCTGATCGCCGAGACCGGTGGCATGAATGCCATGATCGTCGACTCCACCGCCCTCCCCGAGCAGGTCGTGGTCGACACGATCCGCTCAGCCTTCCAGAGCGCGGGGCAACGCTGCTCGGCATTGCGGGTCCTCTACCTGCAGGACGACGTGGCCGACCGGGTCATCGAGATCCTCAAGGGCGCCATGGATGAACTGCAGGTCGGCGACCCCCGCGACCTGGGGACGGACGTGGGCCCGGTGATCGATGAGGACGCGCGCCAGGGGCTCACGGCCCATATCGACAAGCTGAAGGGCGAGGGTCGCCTGGTGGCCGAGACGCGACTCGATCCCGACCAGACCGCCAACGGCACCTTCGTTGCACCAGTAGCCTTCGAGATCGACGGCATCGAGGCGCTGGAGCGCGAACAGTTCGGTCCCGTGCTGCACATCGTGCGCTACAAGGCCAGCGAGATCGACCGGGTGATCGATGCCATCAACGGACGGGGTTATGGCCTGACTTTCGGTGTCCACAGCCGCAATGAATCCTTTGCCGAAGACATTGCCCAGAAGATCCGCGTTGGCAATGTCTACGTCAATCGCAACATCATCGGTGCCGTGGTCGGCGTTCAGCCCTTCGGCGGACAAGGTCTCTCCGGCACCGGACCCAAGGCCGGCGGGCCGCACTACCTGTTGCGCTTCGCCACCGAGAAGACAGTGACCGTCAACACCGCCGCTCTGGGTGGCAATGCGTCACTGCTTGCGCTGGGAGACGAGTGACCCTCGCTCATCATCAACAAGAAACTGAAGGAATCCCCTCATGATGGAAAACAATGTCACCAACGGCCGCACGCTAGCGCCCGGCCCGATCGTGGTGCTCGCCACCAGTGTTCTGGCCGGCATGCCTACCAACAAGATGTCGGAACCCCATCCGGCCCAATAAACGGGAGAAGTTTCTATGGCTACTGGCGTTTGGATCAGTCTCTTCGCTTACTTTGCACTCATGATCGCCATCGGCTTTTATGCCATGCGCAAGTCCACGTCCACCTCTGAGGATTACATGCTGGGTGGCCGACAGCTCAGTCCACAAGTGGCGGCCCTGTCGGCCGGGGCTTCGGACATGAGTGGCTGGTTGCTGCTGGGCCTCCCCGGGGCGATGTTCGTATCGGGGCTGGGCTCCGCCTGGATCGGAATCGGCCTGCTCGTGGGTGCATTCTTCAACTGGACGCTGGTTGCACCTCGCCTTCGCGAACAGACGCTTCATTATAATGATGCGATCACCATCCCGGAGTTCCTGGGCAACCGGTTCCCCACTCAGGCCATTCCGCTGAGAACGGTATCCGCGATCGTCATCGTGATCTTCTTCGCGGTGTACACGGCCTCCGGCCTGGTGGCAGGCGGCAAGCTGTTCGAAAGCGCGTTTGCCGGCGTTCTCAATATTGGTGGCATGAGCGACTATGCGTCGGGCGTCTTCATCACACTGGGCGTGGTGCTTGTGTACACGGTGGTTGGCGGCTTCCTGGCCGTGAGCATGACGGACTTCGTGCAGGGCTGCATCATGATGCTGGCCCTGGTGATCATGCCGGCGGTGGTGCTCTTTGGCGAGGGTGGCGGCGGCTTCTCCCAGGCCTCGCAGACCCTGAACGAGGTCGATCCCACGCTGCTGTCGTGGACGGAGGGGCTGACCATTGTCGGCTGGCTCTCTGCGGTCACCTGGGGCCTGGGGTACTTCGGGCAGCCGCATATCATCGTGCGCTTCATGGCCATCCGATCTCAGAAGGATGTGCCCATTGCCCGCAACATCGGCATGAGCTGGATGCTCATCTCCCTGATCGGCGCAATCTCTCTTGGCATCTTCGGGCGTGCCTATGCCGTCCGCAACGGCATGGATGTCCAGGATCCGGAAACGATCTTCATCATCCTGGCGAATTTGCTGTTCCATCCGCTGGTCACCGGCTTCCTCTACGCGGCACTGCTGGCGGCGATCATGAGCACCATTTCCAGCCAGCTCCTGGTGTCGTCCTCCTCACTGACCGAGGACTTCTACCGCCTCTTCCTGCGCAAGGAGGCAACGGAGAAGGAGGTCGTCGCCGTTGGCCGGGGCAGCGTTGTTCTGGTGGGCCTGGTGGCCGCCGTCATTGCATCCGACCCCACCTCTCAGGTTCTGGGGCTGGTCAGTAACGCCTGGGCCGGCTTCGGTGCGGCGTTCGGACCGCTCATCATCCTGTCGCTGATGTGGTCGCGCACCAACGGCGCTGGCGCCCTCGCGGGCATGGTGACGGGCGCCGTCACCGTCATGCTCTGGATCTCGCTGGGCTGGAACGCCTCGTTCATGGGAGGTCCCGGCGTGTACGAGATCATTCCTGGCTTCATCGCTGCCTTCGTCGCCATCCTGGTGGTGAGCAGCGCGACGGCAGATGCGGGTGAGTATCAGCAGATCTCTCGCTAACAGCGAGCCTGCAGGCAGTTGAAGGGCTCCTGCGGGAGCCCTTGTTGCCATCAGGGGTCGTGCCAGGCGTGGCGGTCCGCGATGGGCTGGCGCGCACGCAGGAAAGCCGCCCGAGGGCGGCTTTCCTCGTTACTGGTGAGTCACCCTGGAGCAAGCGGATGGCGTTCCCCCATGATCAGGCCATGACCGCCCCCCGCCACAGCAGCAGCAGGGTGAAGGTACCGAGGGCCGCCAGGCTCCAGGGCGGCGTGGTCATCCGCCGTAGCCAGGGACGCCGTGCCTCGAGGCCCATCGCCGCCATGAAGGCCGCCCCCAGCGACCAGACTCCCAGCCCGATCAGCGGTAGACGCAATGCCATCGGCAGCGTGCTGATCAGGGCGGGCTGCCACAGCAGCCACAGCGCCAGTGCCGCCGCCAGCAGCGTTGCCCCCAGGGTCAGGACGGGCAGACGTGCTCGACTCTTGGTCTCCATCTCGGCTCTCCTTGTCGCCTGTTTCCAGTCAAGACCATTCATGCTGAACTGGCGAATCGCCGATGCTGGAGCGCACCAATAGTTGTACAGAAGACGGGCTAATGAGGGCACTGGATGCCGCCTGACGCCTGAATCGCTGCTCAGCATCCTCTCTCCGGCGGTAAAGCGCATGAAAAACTTTACAAGACTTTTGCACAGACTGTTTCTATATTAATACCTGTACAAGGTGGAAGCTTCGAAGAAACAGTCTCGCAACGCTCGATGCGCGACGCGAAGGACAGGAGGAACGCCCTGATGAAACCATCCCATTTCCTGACCATCGCCATGATCGCAATCGGCGGCACCCTGACGAGCCAGTTCGTCCTGTCGTACAGCACTGGAGGCGCCCCGGGTCATGGCAGCATCGGCATGGCGGATGACCGCTTCCAGCATGCGCGCCTGACAGCTGATGATCCACGCCTTGGGGTACCGGATAGACACGATGCCGCGCGGAAACGATACCAGCCCGACTCGATCGTCGTACGCCACTACAGTCGGCTCTCGGAGGAGAAGCTCAATGCGCTCGGCGCGCGTATCGAGGATGGAGCACCAGGCCAGCGGCTGATTGACCAGGCCTTGACCCAGGGCGGCTCAGCGCCCGCCGGCAACGGCATCACCTACCATTTCTGATCGGACGATCGCTATCCCAGCGAACCCGGTCGCCGTAGACGGCCTGAAATCAGCATTCATTCATGCCACTGCCCCCACACCCTTGCGCTGGATCAATATTGCCCCGGTCCGGTCGCGATAGAGTGGTGACCAGTCCCATGGCGGCAAGACGCTGCACCTTCGATAATCAGGAGTCGACCCATGCGCAAGACTGCTCTCCCCACCCTGCTCGCCGCCGGCCTTGCTGCGGCTGCCCTCACCGCCAGCACCCAGGCCTTCGCCTACGGTGCGGGCGACTTCTTCACTCGCGTGGGCATCGCCAAGGTCGAACCCAAGAGTGATAACGGCGACCTTGATACTGCCCTGGGCGTGCTGGAAACAGACGTGCAAGACGATAGCGGCCTTGCCTTTACCCTGGGCTACCGCTTTACCGACAAGCTGGGCATCGAATTGCTTGCCGCCGAGCCCTTCGATCACGATATCGAGCTCAATGGTGACAACCTGGCCTCCACGGATCACCTGCCACCGACCCTGACCCTCCAGTACTATCCGCTGGGCGGCACGGCTGCCCGGGTCCAGCCCTACGCGGGTATCGGCGTCAACTACACCCGCTTCTCTGACGAGAAAACCGAAGTCCCTGATGTCAGCCTTGAACTGGACGACTCCTGGGGCGCCGCCGGCCAGCTGGGCGTCGACCTGCTGATCGATGATAACTGGGCGCTCAACGCCGCTGCCTGGTATATCGATATCGACACCGATGCAAAGGTGGCCGGTCAAGACGCTGGCACTGTCAGTATTGATCCGGTGGTCGTCATGGCGGGCCTCAGCTTCCGCTTCTGACCCTCCCGCCGGACGCCAGCAGGCCCGCCAGGTGGCGGGCCTGCTGGTGTCCGCCACCCACGGCTAGCGCGGCGAATGTCGGGAGAGGCCCAGCGACGCCAGACTCGTCTCGTCGAGTCCGGTGATCGCCTCGACCGCCGAGAGACGTGCATGATAGGTGGTACTGAGAAAGGGCGCTCCAGCCAGCAGGTGCTCGAGATACTCCCGCGCCGGATGAAGCGCCGCGGCGGTGGTTCCCGGTGCAGCGATATAGACCCAGGCGTCGATGTCCCCCTCGCGGGTCGCGATCGGCAGGCGGTGACGATCGTACTCGCAAGGATAGCCCTCGAAGGGATCCATGCGCCGGATCTGTCCGGGCTGTTCCAGCTCGAACAGCGCACCCTCCACGCTGTCGCCCGGCCGGGGCACGACGTTGGCGTGGCCGATGCCCGCCACTCGGGAGGCCTTGTCGAAGCGCAGCGCATGGTCATGCAGCACACCGGCCAGCACCCGACGGGTCGGACCGATACGCGCCGCGACCCGGGCGGTGTTCATGTTGCTGCCATAGGCAAAGTAGTAGGGCATGTCAGCGTTCCGGCGGCATCAGTTCTCGGTCACCAGGCGATCGATCTCCTCGACCGCCTTGCACACCAGCAAGCGGTCGCTGGCCCGCGTGCCCTCCTGCTTCAACCAGGCATCCACTGCCGGCGCCACGTCGCAGCTGGTCGGCATCGCTGAGCCGGACTCGACCAGAGCCTCCAGCCGCACGATGAACACGAAGCGCAGCCACTGTGGCAGCGTCATGGTGTCGATGCAGAACGGCTGGACACTCTGGAAGGCGCCCGGCTCGGGGCGCTCCATGCGCCACAGGTTGGCGGCCTTCATGGTAGCCTCGAGCTCGCGCAGGGCGGCACCGAGTTCGTCGTGAACGGTCATAAGCAATCTCTCCGCTGCAGGTGTGCCCATTATCCCCATGCGGCCCCGTCGCTGGCCACCCCACTGACCATTATCCTCATCCAAGGCCATGCGCGATCCACCTTGTGCACAGTGCACAGATACCCTGAACGAGCCTGTGGATAAACGCTGGAAAGGTCTCCCCTGCCCGCTCCCCGTGGGCACTGGACAGGAGTGATCAACAACTGACCAATGGCGGATCGCCATGATCCCCTCACGGACGGCTGACAGCACCCTGGCTCCGCGGTAGAGTGCACGGTTCCTGACCGGGAGACAGCATGCAACCGATCCACAGCCTTCACGACTTCTTCCAGCTCAGCGGTGCCGAGGTGAGGCTCTATCACCTGGGACGCCGGGTCGAGCCTTGCTCGCTCGACACCCTGGCCGCCTTCGAGGCCGGCGACCTGGCCTGGCCGTTTCCCTGGCAGGGAACGGCACGACTGGCCATGGTATTCCGCCTGGGTGACCTTGAGGACCCGCTGATCTGGTTCCTGGCCCTGCCACTGGATGAGCAGGGCCACCTCGACCCGGCTCCGCGGGATGCCTTCGTGCAGCGCCTGCTGGAGACCCTCGGCCACAGCGTCCAGGGAATTGGGCGCGAAGAAGGCACTCGCATCGACAACCTGATGCAGGACAACCCTCTGGTCTTCCGTCCTGCACTGCCCTTCCAGGCCATGCTGCATGCCCGCGCCAGTCGAGATGCCGGTCGCCCCGCCAGCCAGCACCTCGAACCGGTCGAGGCCTACCTGAGCGGGCAGCAGGCCATCGACTGGCGCGCTCTGGGGCTGCAGGGACTGGCCGATTTCGCGGTGCGTATGGACGCAGCCTCCAGCAGGACGCTGGCCACGCGCCTCGACTCGCTGCCCAACGAGGTGCTGACCTCGCTGTGCTATTGTCTGGAGCATGTCGCGATTGACGATGATCTCGCCCATGCCCTGCGCCGTCGGGGGGAAATGGCGTGCCATGACGGGGACCTCGAGACCTTCTGCGCCTGCGTGCGCGCCATGGGCGGTGCCTCACGCAAGCTCGCCGGCGCCTGGTTCGATGTGCTGCTCGAGGACCCGAACGCCTGTGGCCCCGACCTGCTGGCTGCCATGGTCGGACGTGGCTGGCACCACCTGGAAGATGGTGAGCGATTGCCCCGCTTCCTCGACCGCCTGGCCGAGACCCCGAGGGCCGACTTCACGGCCGTGGCCCGTGACCTGGCGCTTATTCCGCGACTGCGCCTGCCGCTGCTGATGACGCTGCGCGAAGCCGAGCCGGATTCCGCCATCGGCCGCCGACTGGCCGGCCTGTCACGCTGAGTGCAGAGACCTGGGAGCGAGATGATGAAAGAACTGCCCTACACGCCCAAGGCGGTGATCGGCCGCCGCGAGATGGTTGCCCTGCCGGAGCTTCACCTGACGCTGTGTGCCAAGGCCGACACCGGCGCCCGCACGTCGGCGCTGCACGCCGAGGACATCGAGTGCTTTGAAGAGGACGGCCACCTCTGGCTCAGCTTCACGACCCGCAGCGGCGGCCCTGGCACTCCGGCCCACGTCCACCGCATGCCACTGCACGATCGCAGACGCGTCACCAGCTCCAACGGCCAGGCCGAGTGGCGCTACGTGATCCGCACCACGATGCAGCTGGGCAGTCTGGAATTCCCGGTGGAGCTGAGCCTGACCGACCGCCGCGACATGCGCCATCCCATGTTGCTGGGCCGCCGCGCCCTGCGTCGCCTGCTGGTAGCGCCCGGCGTGGCCTTCCTGCATGGCGAACCCTGATCCTCCCCGGCCATCGACCCTGGAGCCCCCAATGCACATCGCGCTGCTGTCCCGCAACCGCAACCTCTACTCCACGCGTCGTCTGATCGAGGCGGCCGAGCTGCGCGGCCACACCGCACGAGTGGTCGATACCCTGCGCTGCTACATGAGCATCGCTTCGCACCATCCCTCGATCCACTACAAGGGCGAGGAGCTCGAGCCCTTCGACGCCGTGATCCCGCGCATCGGCTCCTCGATCACCTTCTACGGCTGTGCGGTACTGCGCCAGTTCGAGATGATGGGTACCTATGTACTCAACGACAACGTCTCCATCACGCGCTCCCGCGACAAGCTGCGCTCGCTGCAGTTGCTGTCGCGCAAGGGTATCGGCCTGCCGATCACCGGCTTCGCCCACTCCCCGGACGACATCCCCGACCTGATCACCATGGTCAGGGGCGCACCACTGGTCATCAAGCTTCTCGAGGGCACCCAGGGGATCGGCGTGGTACTCGCCGAGACCAATCAGGCCGCCGAGAGCGTGATCCAGGCCTTCATGGGCATGAAGGCCAATATCATGGTGCAGGAGTACATCAAGGAGGCGAAGGGCGCCGATATCCGCTGCTTCGTGATCGGTGACAAGGTGGTGGCCTCCATGAAGCGCCAGGCCGTCGAAGGCGAATTCCGTTCCAACCTGCACCGCGGCGGCAGTGCCAGCGTGATCCGCATTACCCCGGAAGAGCGCTCCACGGCGATCCGCGCTGCCAAGGCAATGGGTCTGCGGGTGGCCGGCGTCGACCTGCTGCGCTCCAACCACGGCCCGGTGATCATGGAGGTCAACTCCTCGCCGGGGCTACAGGGCATCGAGACGGCGACCGGCAGGGACATCGCCGGGCTGGTCATCGAGCACCTGGAGAAGAACGCTGCCCCTCGTCGCAAGGCCCCACCCCGCCCCAAGGGCTGAATCCTCAGCCAAAAGACTAACGGCGAAACGGCAAATTATTGACGCCCGGGGGTGGCAAATGGGCGGCGACAGCCCCACAATCTGCGTCACCGGAGGAGGTGACCGCTCATGTTTCTCGACAATCGCCAGGTGGCGATGGACAGCGCCCTCGAGGCGATGGCCGACAGCATCGACTACTTTCAGGATAACCTGGAGCGCCTGAGACCCTCGCTACGCGACAGCCTGAAACCCCATTATGAAGCTCGGGCGAAGTCGATGCACGAGCTTCAGGAACTGTCGCGCAAGCACCTCAATCTGCTGCCCCGCGACGCCGATGTCGAACGTGACGACTACATGTGGCTGTGGAGCCGGCTGAAAAGCTTCGTCGGCAACGAGAGCCAGGTGGTGATCGGCGAACTGCTGGAACAGGAGAGAGTACTGATGCAGTCGCTGTCGACGCTGTTCACCCATCCCCTGCCCGAGCCGATCGAACCGGTCATCGAGGAGTGCTGGAAGGGCTGTCGAGCGCTGATCCGCGAGCTGTATCGTCTTCAGAAGCAGGGCCCGAAGCGCTGAACAGCCCCGGCGACAGACGCAGCCGGTCTCGCTCCCTTGGCATGATCTGCAGGGGCTCGAGCGGCCCCAGAAAGTGCGGCTCGCGTTCCCACAGGTAGAGATCCCCCAGCGTGGCCACCCGCGCCACCTGCTCCCGCAACTTGAGCCGCCAAAGCCCCTCCGTGGCGCGCTCGGGTGCCGCGCACCCCCGAACGTCGAGCCCCAGGGCCTCGCCAATGAACAGTGCCCGCGGCAGGTGCCAGTCCTGAGTTATCAGCAACGCCCGCTCCACGCCAAAGACATCGCGTGCCCGTGCCAGGGTATCGAAGGTGCTGAAGCCGGCATAGTCCAGCGTCATGTCATTATCGCGAACGTCGCGACCGCGCAGGTCGCGCCACATCGTCACCGGCTCGTTGTAGTAACGGGTGCTGTTGTCACCGGAGACCAGCAGATGGTCGACCCGGCCGAGGTGAATTAGGTGAGCGGCAGCGCCCATGCGCCCCTCGAAATGCGGATTGCGCGCCCCGCTGCGCGTCCAGTGGGAGGTGCCGAAGACGATGCCCACAGGCTCACTGCCGCAGTGCGACAGTTCGTCCTCGATCTTTGCCTGGGTGCGACCCAGCACATAGAAGTTACCCAGCGCAAACAGCAGGCATGCCAGAAGCGAAAGGGCTCCCAGCAACATCAGTGCGACCTTGAAGACCTTCCAGACTTGCCGGTACATCGCGCTCCCCGGAGCGAGTGCTAGAACATGCCGAGTTCCAGCTTGGCCTCGTCGCTCATCATCTCACGACTCCAGGGAGGATCGAAGACGATCTCGGTATGGACCTTGCTGATCTGAGGGGCACCGAGGATCTTGTTGCGGGCATCGGCGGCGATCACGTCACCCATGCCACACCCCGGTGCGGTCAGGGTCATGCGGATGGTAACGATGCGTTCACCGCTGATCAGCCGCTCGATGCGACAGCCATAGACCAGACCCAGGTCGACGATGTTCACCGGAATCTCGGGATCGAAGCAGGTGCGCAGCTGATCCCAGACGAACTGCTCTATCTCGTCATCCGTGGCATCCTCGGAGAGGGTCGGCCGGGGCTGAGCCTCGAGGCCCAGGGCATCCAGGTTGGCTCCCTCGATGAGGTAGAGGCGCCCCTCGAAGCCCACGCTGACCGTACTCCCCTTGGCCTGCATCACGCTGACGATGCTGTCCTCGGGAAGGGTCACGGTCTTGCCGAAGGGAATGGAAATCGCCTCCACGTCGCGCTGCAGGGGCAGCTCCTGGCCCTTGTGGAGGGTCGAAATCTGCTCGATATCGCTCATATCGCTCCTTGATGGCCTTCAGCGCAGCATGCCGACGACGCGTTCGAGACCCTCGACGAAGACGTCGATCTCCTCGGGTGTGTTGTAGGCGGCAAAGGATGCCCGGCAGGTGGCCTCGACCCCGAACTGCGCCAGCAGCGGCTGGGCGCAGTGATGGCCGGTGCGGATCGCCACCCCGAGCTGGTCGATCAGCAGTCCGATGTCCTGGGCGTGCGCCCCGTCGACCACGAACGACAGCACGCCCGCCTTGTCGGGTGCCCTTCCCAGGATGCGCAGACCGTCGATGCGCTGCACGCCCTCGGTGGCATGCTCGAGCAACCGCGTTTCCCAGGCGCCGATCAGCGGCAGGCCGATCTGCTGGACCCATTGCAGGGCACGCCCCAGCGCAATCACCTCGGCGATGGCCGGCGTTCCGGCCTCGAACTTGTGGGGAATATCGGCAAAGGTGGTGGGCGACTCGAAGGAGACCGTGCGGATCATCTCGCCGCCCCCCTGCCAGGGCGACATCGCCTCGAGCAGCTCGGCCCTGCCGTAGAGCACGCCCACGCCGGTGGGGCCATAGACCTTGTGGCCGGAGAAGGCATAGAAGTCGGCATCGATGTCGCGCACGTCAATGCCCTGGTGGGGCGCGGCCTGGGCGCCGTCGACCAGGATTCGCGCACCGTGCTCGTGTGCCACCCGCGCCATCTCGCGCACCGGGTTGACGGTGCCGAAGGCGTTGGAGACATGGTTCACCGCCACCAGCCGGGTGCGCTCGGTGACGAGGTCGCGGTAGGCCGCCATGTCCAGCACGCCGCGCTCGTCCACCGGGATCACCTTGATGGCGAAGCCGAGCTCCCCAGCCAGCAGCTGCCAGGGGACAATGTTGGAGTGGTGCTCCAGCCGCGAGATCAACACCTCGTCACCCGGGCCGAGGTTGGCACGCCCCCAGCTGTTGGCCACCAGGTTGATTGCCTCGGTGGTACCGCGGGTGAAGACGATCTCGCGGGTCTCGCCCGCGTTCAGGAAGGCCCGCACCGTCTCCCGGGTCCCCTCGAAGGCCGCCGTGGCCTCGTCCGCCAGGGTGTGCAGCCCGCGATGGATGTTGGCGTTGTAGCGACCGTAGTAGTCGTCGAACATCGCGATCACCTGGCGCGGGGTCTGGCTGGTGGCGGCGTTGTCCAGGTAGACCAGCGGCTTGCCATGGACTTCCCGGTCGAGGATCGGGAAGTCGCGTCGCACCTTCACCACGTCCAGCGTCAGGTCGCTGAAGTCGGCCATGGCTCACTCCTCGTTCAGGGCAACGGCGGTTTCCACCAGGCCGGCCAGGTTGAAGCGCTCGGGAAGCTTGCCCGCCACGGCCAGTTCGACCCGCTCGGCGATGGCGTCCAGGTCGACCTGCTCCAGCACCTCGCCGGCAAACGCCAGGGTCAGCAGGCCGCGGGCCGTCTGCTCGTCGATGCCGCGGGTACGCAGGGCGAACACCGCCTCCTCGTCGAGCTGGCCGGTGGTGGCGCCGTGGGCGCACTTGACGTCGTCGGCGTAGATCTCGAGCTCGGGCTTGGTGTCGATCTCGGCGCGGTCGGAGAGCAGCAGGTTGGCATTGCTCTGCTCCGCCTCGATCTTCTGGCTGTCGCGCTTGACAATCACCTTGCCGTTAAACACGCCATGGGCGCGGTCGTCGAGGATACCCTTGTAGTTCTCGTGGGAGAAGGTGTAGGGCGCGTTGTGGTTGACCAGGGTGTGGTTGTCCACGTGCTGGCGCCCCTGGCCGTAGAAGAGGCCGTTGAAGTTGGCCTCGGCCCCCTGGCCGTTGAGCTCGGCCACCAGGTCGTTACGCACCAGGCCGCCGCCCAGGGTGAGGTTGAAGGAGGTGTAGCGGCTGTCGCGGGCCTGCTCAATGTGGATGCTGGCCACGTGCAGGTCGGCCAGCGGCGCCTCCTGCAGCTTGTAGTGAGTGAGAATCGCGCCGCGATCAAGGATGATCTCTTCCACCAGGTTGGTGAAGTTGGCGGCCTGCTCCTCGCCCACGTGGTGCTCGACGACCGTGGCCTGGCTGCGCCCGGCCATCTCGAGCAGGATGCGCGGATGGCTCATCACCGGCGCCTCGCCGGCCCGGGAGAGGAACTGCAGGATGATCGGCTTCTCCACCACGGTGCCCGGCGCCACACGTAGCACGGCGCCCTCCTCCATGAAGGCGGTGTTGAGTGCCGCGAAGGACGAGAACTCGACCCCGGTCAGCCGGCCCAGCGGACCGCCCACCGCCTCGTGGTTCTCCTCGAGCGCCTGGGAGAGCGGCACCAGTTGCACACCAGCGGGCAGGTCGTCGAGCCTCGACAGGCCCGGGGCGAAGACGCCGTCGACGAAGGTCAGCCGGTGTGCCTCCATTGGCAGGGTCAGCCTTGCCGCCGTGGCCGGGGAGAAGTCGGCCTCCGTGGCCAGGCAAAAGTCGCTGCGGGCGATGGCCCGCACGTCGGTGTACTTCCACTCCTCGATGCGACGATGGGGAAAGCCCAGCGCCTCGAAGCGGGCGGCCCCCGCCTGGCGCCGGGCGGCGATCCAGGTCGGCTCGGCGCCGCGGGCATCGCTGCGCTCGCTCAGCCGGTCAAGGAAGCGTTGTACATCGCTCTGCACTGCATCACTCATGCGGCGGTCTCCTCCTGCACCCAGTCATAGCCGCGGCTCTCGAGCTCGCGGGCCAGATCGGCATCGCCGCTCTTGACGATGCGGCCATCGACCAGCACGTGCACGCGATCCGGCACGATGTAGTCGAGCAGGCGCTGGTAGTGGGTCACCAGCAGGATGGCCCGGTCCTCGGCGCGCAGGGAGTTGACGCCGTCGGCAACCACCTTCATGGCGTCGATGTCCAGCCCCGAGTCGATCTCGTCGAGCATGGCGAGCTTCGGCTGCAGCACCAGCATCTGCAGGATCTCGTTGCGCTTCTTCTCGCCGCCGGAGAAGCCCTCGTTGACGGCACGCTGCAGGAAGCTGGTGTCCATCTTCATGGACGCGACCTTCTCCTTGATCAGCTTCATGAACTCCGGTGCCGGGATCTCGCCCAGCCCCTGCTCTTCACGCTGGGCGTTCAGTGCCGCCTTGAGCAGGTAGATGTTCTTCACTCCCGGGATCTCCACCGGATACTGGAAGCCCAGCAGCAGGCCGGCACGGGCGCGCTCTTCGATCTCCATCTCCAGCACGTCCCGGCCCTCGAAGGTGATCGACCCCTTCGTCACCTCGTAGCCCTCCTTGCCGGCAATCACCGCCGAGAGGGTCGACTTGCCGGCCCCGTTGGGCCCCATGATGGCATGGACTTCACCGGCGTTGATGGTCAGGGTGAGGCCCTTGAGGATTTCGGAACCTTCGACCGTGACGTGCAGATCCTTGACTTCGAGCATGTTGACTACCTTTTCAATTCTGGCAAGCCGCCAGGGCGACTTCGATACGTTCGTATGTACCACTAGGGTTTTCGTGGGAGTCCAGCTTGCGAAGTGGAACGCCCACAATGGCTGAACTCGCTAGCGGTTACCTCACCGGCGGCTTACCCCACGGCCCCTTCCAGGGTGACGTTGAGCAGCGCCTCGGCCTCCACGGCGAACTCCATGGGCAGTTCCTGGAAAACGTCCTTGCAGAAGCCGTTGACGATCATGCTCACCGCATCCTCCTCGGAGATGCCCCGGCTCTGGCAATAGAACAGCTGGTCCTCGCCGATCTTGGAGGTCGTTGCCTCATGCTCGACGGTCGCCGTGCTGTTGCCGATCTCCTGATAGGGGAAGGTGTGGGCGCCGCAGGTATCGCCGATCAGCAGCGAATCGCACTGGGTAAAGTTGCGCGCACCCCTGGCCCGCGGCCCCACTTTCACCAGGCCGCGGTAGGACTGGTCGCTGCACCCGGCAGAGATGCCCTTGGAGATGATGCTCGAGCGGGTCCCCTCGCCGATGTGGATCATCTTGGTGCCGGTATCGGCCTGCTGGCGGCCATTGGTCACCGCCACGGAGTAGAACTCACCGATGCTGTCCTTGCCGCGCAGCACGCAAGAGGGGTACTTCCAGGTGATCGCCGAGCCGGTCTCCACCTGGGTCCAGCTGATCCGCGAGCGATCGCCGCGGCAGTCGCCACGCTTGGTGACGAAGTTGTAGATGCCACCCTTGCCGTCCTCGTCGCCGGGGTACCAGTTCTGCACCGTAGAGTACTTGATGTAGGCATCCTCGAGCGCCACCAGCTCCACCACCGCCGCATGCAGCTGGTTTTCGTCACGCTGCGGCGCGGTGCAGCCCTCCAGGTACGAGACCTGCGCACGGCTCTCGCAGACGATCAGGGTCCGCTCGAACTGGCCGGTGTTGGCGGCGTTGATGCGGAAGTAGGTGGAGAGCTCCATGGGGCAGGTCACGCCTTCCGGGACGAAGACGAAGGAGCCGTCGGTGAACACCGCCGAATTCAGCGCCGCGAAGTAGTTGTCCCCCTGGGGCACCACGCTGCCCAGGTACTGCTTGACCAGTTCCGGGTAGTCACGGATCGCCTCGGAGATGGAGCAGAAGATCACGCCCGCCTCGTGGAGCTTCTCCTTGAAGGTGGTGGTCACCGACACGGAATCGAAGACGGCATCCACCGCCACGCCGGCCAGGGCCGCCCGCTCGTGCAGGGGAATGCCCAGCTTCTCGTAGGTCTCGAGCAGCTTGGGGTCCACCTCGTCGAGGCTCTGGGGCTTGTCCTCGTCACGCTTGGGCGCGCTGTAGTAGGAGATCGCCTGGTAGTCGATGGGCGGATAATCCAGGTGCGCCCAGGAAGGCGACGTCATCTTCAGCCACTGGTGGTAAGCCTTGAGGCGCCACTCCAGCATCCACTCCGGCTCGCCCTTCTTGTTCGAGATGAAGGCGATGGTGCTCTCATCCAGGCCGGGCGGTACCGTGTCGCTCTCGATGTCGGTCACGAAACCTTCCTTGTATTCGCGACGGACAAGCTGTTCCATTTCCTGACTTGCCATGATGTATCCCCTCCCGGGCGGTTGGGTCGGCGAGCGAGGCTCGCCTCGGGTAGTGAAACGCTTGGATGTGTCAGGCCTCGGCGGCCAGACTCACGCTCTGTATGGGCAGCTGCACCGGCAGCTTGATCGGGTTGGTGTCGGCCAGATGGGCCAGGGTCACGCTGTCGAGGAGCGTTCGAATCGCCAGTGAGACACGCTGCCAGTTATCGGCGACCCCGCATGTCGCTGCCAGCTCACAGTCGCCGCCGGCCTGGCTGCACTCGGTCATCGCCACCGGCCCCTCGATCGCGGAGATGATATCGCTGGCGGTAATCCGGGACGCGGGCCGCGCCAGGGAATAGCCTCCCTGAGCGCCACGGCGCGACTCCAGCAGTCCCGCCTTGACCAGCATCTTCAACGTCTTGCTGACGGTGGGATGCGGGAGCTGGACCGCTTCGGCAAGCTCTGCAGCGGCCTGGGGCTGGTCTGGATGCCGAGCGATCTGTGCCATCACCACGGCGGCGTAGTCGGTCAGCCGAGAAAGCTTGAGCAAGGTCTGGCTCCCGGGGGTCAGACACCCCCTTGGATTCGATTGAGGACCATTTTAGTCCTGTATCATTTTGATGTGAAGTCCTGGCGCTTAATCAGGTGGATCGCACCACGTTCACGGACGTTTTCGACAATAACGATAATCGATCTCATTTAATTCGCTGACCGAGCATCCGCGACCCATGGCAGGCATCAGCACTGCCAATTCTTGCCATTGCGCATCCTCATTCTCGAGAAAACAAATAGATAGGTCGCTCTGCTAAGCTATGCCACCTCACATGAGGCAATTCGTCGCCCCATCGCGCCTTCCCGCGCTACCCTCATACCCGGGCACCGCAGTCATCATTCGACGGCTATGCTTGCCTAGGGAAAGGGCTCGCAAGGAGAAACGATT
>JBNJIL010000005.1:0-185100 GCA_051749325.1 Pseudomonadota bacterium
CACCTTCACCATCGTCGGCTTCAGCTTTCGAGAGACCTCAGTATCTGAATAAAGAGAAACCCGCACGCCATCTGGTGAGCGACCAAGCAGGTCCGCCAGGTCAGTTATGCTCATTAGAAGGCCGAATCGCCCGACAAGATAGTCATCTACAGTCATGGTTAGCACCCATCAATCGAACATTGACGAAATTGATGCTAACCAATCCAAGAAAAAGCTCAAGCGCACGCTTCTTTCACAGAAATCAATGCACTATATTTTGATTATCAAGGTGTATTATTTTGAAGAGTTGACGCTCGCAAAGAGCATGCAATTTCAAAAAATTAAAGAATTAACAAAATTTAACAAATTCCACAGCAATGAGGCTAAGGCAACCGAAACGGGGCAATAATAAGAAGAATAATAATATTATTCTTCTTATTATTGATTAATATCTGCATTATTAACGGACTGCTCGGTGGTTCCTTAACCACTGGCAACGAAGCACCAGCATCAGCGCAGCCAACTATAATCAAGAGATTTGTCTATTGGCTTTGAATTCGGTCTAGCTTCGAGACAAGATCTTCTAGTTTTCAAGAAAGGCTCCCTAAAGCCACGAAGAAGGCACCCAGGAAAACGGCATAAAACACTGCTTAACATAGGGAGCCCACCGGACTGTGTCAGATGTATACCATCACTGTACAATCTTTAAATCACATCCTTCTACGACGTTCTTTCATGGAAGTATAAATCGGAAGCGCCTTTTCAAAAAAACTATTAATGTCACTTCGAATCTTATCTAGATGAGCATTGAAGTTTATTTTTTTCTCTTCAATAGCTTTATTAGTAAAATAGTCAATCACCTCTTGTCCAAACGGTGGTTCTGATCCATTACCAACAGAAAGCTGATTAACCTTGTGAACTGCAGAAACAGTCAAGAAGGATTCATCATTGTAGCTCCCATGATGAATGATTTTATTTCGCTCAGTAGAAAACTCTCTACATGCTTTACTTATCTTTTTCAAAGCCTTACAAAGATCATTGTTTTTCACATGCTCGTTAGTGATAATTACTTTATGAGTGACATTTTCATTTGAAACCCCTAAATCGAGCAACTTCACCGTAAATATTAGGCACCTGTCATACAAACAAGAACTTCTTATGAAGTAATTTTCAATAGCATACTCTATGTGCTCGGCCTCATTATATGGAGAATCTTCAGGCAGTAAATCTCTAGAGTTTTCGAGCATTATTATTGATATCTTAACTTTATCAATAGCTGAGCTAATTGCTGATAGCGCCTGTGAACAGTTATAAATATATTTATCAAGCTCACTATTAATTGGCACCTGGTTATTTCTTGTATCGATATTTTTTAACGGGTTCTCTGCATCAAGAATAATAGCTCTTTCAATTTCCAATGGTTCATCATCACCCATGACTCATCCTCCATACCTTAAAAACCTAACTTCGTGCTCCACTACCCTAACAACTCTAGACAACGACATTCAATATCATATCACACATTACCTACTCATGCGGCAGACAAGTCTTTTTTTGTCTTATCGGATCTAATTTGAAAGTTCCTTTTATATATTAATTAAGATAAACAACACTAAGATATTAATCATAACTAATCTTATCTAGCTTCGCTACTAAATCCTCCGCCCTCAAATGCGTATAGAGCCGCAGCATCTGCATGGACTTGTGCCCGCTGATCGCGGCGACCTCCTGGTCGGATAAACCAGCCTCTACCAGCCGGCTCACAGCTTCATGGCGTAGGTCATGAAAGCGGAAGTCGTCGAGTCCGGCCTTCTTCTTCGCATGGTTCCAGAGCTTGGTGTAGGCATATGGGCCGCGCTTGCCGTCTCGGCCAGGTTCGCCAAAGAACACCAGTTCGCAGTCGAATGGTCGCACGGGGTTGTGCAGCGCCTGCTTGAACACCTCGGTTGCGGCCATGGTCAGCGGTACCAGGCGGGCTTCGTTGTTCTTGGTGTCCGTGAGGCGCACCACGCGGCGTTTCACGTCGACCTGAGAGCGAGTGAGGGTCAGGATCTCCGAGGAGCGCATGCCGGTCTCCAGGGCGATTCTGGCGATCCAGGCCAGCATGGGGTTGCCGTGCTGCCGCAGGACGGCGAACAGGCGCTTCTCCTCGTCAGGGCTCAGGCGGCGGTCACGCCCCTCCCCCGGGCTGGGCTTGCGGATGTTCTGGACGGGGTTGTAGGTCAATCCCAGGCCCCACTCCTGAATAGCCACGGTGAAGAGGTGGCCGAGCAAGGCGAGCTCCAGGCGCACGGTGTTGGGGCTGATAGGCTGGCCTCGACTCCCCAGGCTGTTGAGCCGTGTGTCGTGGTAGTTGGCGACCAGCTCCGGCGTCAGCGCCGCAAGGGAGTATTTGCCCAGGTGCTCGATCAGAGTGCGCGCCTTGTGGTGCTCGCTCTTCTGCGTGCTGGGCTTCTTGGTAGGGGTGACATCGGCGAGGTAACGCCAGATAGCGGCTTCGAGTGTCATGCGCTCCGAAGCACTGCGCTGGATATAGACACCACGCACCATTTCGTCTTCGGTGCGGCGTGACCAATCCTGTGCATCACGCTTGGTTCGGAAGGTCTTGGCGGTAGTGGGCCAGCCGGTCTTGCGGATGACGGCTTTCCAGCTACCGGCAGGGGTCTTGACGATGGTGGCCATGAAAGTCTCCAGGGGACTGAAGGATCGGCACTGTACCGAAACTGTACCCTTGGACTATGGGACTCACCAAGCCATGCACGTAATCTATTGATTTCATTGGTGGGCCCAGCTGGACTCGAACCAGCGACCAAGGGATTATGAGTGCAACCAAGCCGCTTCGAGGATCGCGCCTGCAACGCATATCTTCGGGATTTCATAAGGTTACAGTTTTCTACCCATTACATGACTCACACCAAATTCACCCAGTCGGCAACCAAATCGCAACCAGTGTGGTTGTAGTGTTCCCCCTTTCAAAACTGGGGCACCACCACAACCCACGCTGGCTATGGCTGAGGTCACAGCCGCTTCCACTGTAGCAGAGACAGGCCCCGGGCGTGATCGGCTGGCCGGGGGGTGGACCAGCCGACGCTACCAAGGTCGCAAGTGGGGCAGGGGTTCAGTTGGCGCTCGTCAGACCTTAATCGGACCATACATGCCTGTGTTGATGATCGCGTTCCACACTTTCTTGATGCCTTGTCCGGTCTCTTGGTTAACGAACAGCGATGAGCGGCTGCCGTGAGGCCTACCAAGGAAATAGGGACGCATAGTCTCCCATGTTTCGGCTACTTGAGCATTCCTCCAACAGGGTACCTCTTGCTCCAAGAGCAAAGGCATGGCGATGGATAGCGGGATGGTTCCATCCCCCTCGAAAGGCTTTTTCCAATGGCATTTGACCAATACAGGAGTGGCGTTGGGATGGTATAGCTTAACGTCCAGCCTCTCCGCACTGAAAGTGGCTAAGGGGTGTGATGGCAACTCATTAACAGAGTCTATGACTTCTTGTCCATCACCATAGGGACACGTGATGAATGCGTTGGCAAAATATCGGGTATGGTCGAGACCTCTATAACCACAAGATCTCCCTGGATGTGTAACTGGGTCATAGCAGCTATCGTGATTAGAAACTAATGGATGCCAAGTAGGATAACTTTCTACTACAGGACCGTATTCAAAAACAATCTCTGACAGTTCCTCTATGGCGATTTTTCTTTGATATTCCTCCAAGCTCCTACTAGATGCAAGATAGGTCTTTACATTCTCAAACTCTCTTGCTGCCGCTTCATCCGCTCGAAAGGCCATACTCACCTCTGATCTCATCGGGTTCGCATAGATTACCAGCATTATGCATGATACGCAATATTTATGCATAGAAACCCGATTCTATGCTGCAACCTGGTCAGATGGTAAGCAACCTCGCTCGATTTCGGTAGGGAAAGATATGGACATCAAACTGCATAAACAGACAGGTCACCACCCCCAAGATTCGCGACGAGCTCCAGGCGGTGCCGACAAGCATCAGCGACAGCGAACTGGCTCGCCAGTACGGCGTCTCTGACGCCACCATCCGCCGCTGGCGGTACCGGGATAACGTCCACGACTTCTCACACACGCGCCACCCTGCTCTGCCAGAGACATAACAGTAGGACCTTGAAGGTCGATGGCCTGCAGGCTTTCTCTCATCGACGTGCCAGCAGATCACCAGCGGTTTCCAAGGCACCTTCCAAGTCGAGAAAGCGCGAGGCGAACTCACTGCACAGCAGCTCTTCGGGGAGATACTGATCGTACTTCTCGTTGATCTTGTTCTCCGCTACCGCAGCCAATTCAACCGCCGATGTTGGCGGATGGGCGACGGCGTGTTCCAGCCCCTGTCGTACCATGTCGATATCGCTTTTCTGTACCGTGACGGCTACCCCCTCTCGTTCAGCCGCTAAGCCGAGTCGGCGCAGTAGCAGCGCCAGGGTATTCAGCACCTGATCGCTCTGCCAAGGCAGTAGCAGTGTCTGGTCCGCTTCCTGGACGATTGACATTGTCTCGAGCTTAGCTTCGCGAAAGAAACTGCCGCCTTGGGCAAACAGCCGCGCTGCCCCACGGTTGAGAAACCTGGGAACCTCCCCCTCAATATAAAGCCTACGCATGCGCTCGCGGATCTCACGCCGGATCAAGCCAGCGTTGCCACCAAAGAGCGGCAGAATGCCACCTGCGGAGGGCATCAGGGAAATGGCCTTGCGGTCGGCATCAATGTCCTGGATCAACCAGCGCCTGCCGGCGAACACTAGCAAGCCGCCTGTCTCGATAGGAGAATCAATCGGGAGCTTCCCAATAACCTTGGCGCCATGATAGAGCGTGTACTCCTCCGGGGCGGAGAAGGCAGCATAAAAGTCGTAATGGTTGACCAGGTGCTCGCCAACCGGGCCATGCAGCAGGAGCCCATCACTGGACTGCACCAGCAATTCAGCCGCCCCCATGGCGCGCAGCAGGGCCATGAACTGCGCCTGGCTCACTTGGCGGAAAGGACCGGACTTGATCAATGCGCGCCACAAGTCGTTCGCCGAGGCTCCGCCATACTGGGCAATGAGCGACATGACCTGCTGGATCAGCGTGGAGAGATGCAGATAACCGCTGGGAGGCGGTTCACACCACCCCTCAACCAGGAGCTCGATCATAGCCGCGGCCTGGAACACCCCCGGGCGGAGGCGGTCTAGGAAGGGGGTATGCGGGGTCAAGCTCGACTCGGTGACGTAGAGCCGCAGCACTGCCGGATCTCCCCGTCGCCCCGAACGCCCCAGGCGCTGACGCAGGCTTGCCACTTGGTGAGGCGGACCAATCTGCGCGATGCTAGCGACACTGCCAATATCCACGCCCATCTCGAGCGTCGAGGTGCAGACCACGCTCAGCGGCTTCCCCGATTTCAGCGACTGCTCGACATGGTGACGAAGATCCCTCGATAGCGAGCCATGATGGACGAAGAACTCCTCGGGGAGACGCTGATCCTGACTCTTACGCCTGAGTAGCTCGGCATAGAGCTCGACGTCTCGCTTGCGATTGGCAAAGATTAGATTCGATTCCCCACGCAAGTGCTTGAACAAGTGATCACGAATGTCCAACTCATCGCCATGGGTGACATCCTCAATCGGGACATCCTTACCTTGTCTGCTGAGCGCCTCAGCCTCCTTAGGGGCTGTTTTGGGGGGTAGTCGCTCGTAACCCCGCAACTGGACGTGCAAGGCCTGCTCACCATGGTTCGAGACGATGGGGATGACGGTATCCCCTTCGCCCGGCCGCAATTCGTTCGCGGCGAGTGACATGTCCCCCAAGGTAGCGCTGAGCCCGATACGGGGAATACGTCGCTGCAGGACGACCTCCAAACGATTCATCTGGGACTGCAGTTGGATCCCTCGCTCGGTGCCGATGAAGGCATGCCACTCATCGATGATAATCTGTCGAAGCCCGCCAAACAGCCGTGCTATCTCGGTTCCCCGCCGAACGAACATTGCTTCGAGAGACTCAGGGGTAATGAGTAACACGCCCCCAGGCTTCTTGCCAAAACGGGTCTTGCGACTCGTCGAGACATCGCCGTGCCAGGGCGTTAGCTCCAAATCAGTGCCCTCAGTCAGCAGCTCCAGCCGGCCAACTTGGTCATTGATCAGGGCCTTGAGGGGCGCTACATAGAGCAGCAAAGGCGCCGGAGAATGACCCGAGTCCCGGGCTTGGAGCAGTCCGGTCAGCGCGGGGAAGAAGGCAGCCTCGGTCTTGCCGGATGCCGTGGCGGCACCAATCAGCACATCCCGCTCGCCTGCAAGCACAACCGGAATGGCCTGTTCCTGCACGTCGCGCAACTGATCCCACCGCTGGCGCCATATCCAGCGTTGGATACGCGGATCCAGGCGAGTGAAACTGCTGGAGGCGGCCTCGCTCATGCTCTGTCTTTCCTACAACTTGAATGTCGCAAAGCTGTCATCGTCCTCATCTTCATCCCCCTGACTCACAACCTCGCTGGCGGGCACCGGTGCTGGGGGCACCTCAGGTGAAGGTGAGCCACTTTGCGATGAAGGCGCCTCGGGGATTTGGTCGGGCGACTCCGACGCCACCTCCACCCTCTTGACCAAGCTGTCCCACTTCACACCGGGATTCTGCTCGAGCAGGGAGAGGAACTGAGTGAACTCCTTAACCGAGTTGCGAGGCGTCTTGAAGTAGGCGTCGCCGATCTGGCTATGGCAATGGTCAAGGAAAGCCTCAAGGCCCTCGTCAGGCAGCAGGTCCTTGCCCGATTCGCCGCGGGCGAACACCCGGCGAATGTTAACCAACAGCAGGTAGAGGTCTTCCTGAGTGAGGTTGGTGAGACGGATCACCGGACCAGATAGATCCACCAGCCCGTCGCGGGCGAAGCGGTTCTCGGCAAGACGCGACTGGAGCGCTTCATAACTGTAGAGCCCCCGACGAGGGTCCATCAGAAACTCAGGGGTCCCACCGAACATCACACCCAGTCCTTCGGTACTGCCCTGCAGGGCATCGTTGACGATGCCGAGAATCTGCTCGTAATTGGCGTTGCGGGCCTGGCTATTGGATAGCTTGTAGAGGTTAACCATCTCATCAAGAGTGACCAGCAGCCCCTCGAAGCCCGCCAGGCGAACAAACCGGGCCATCAGCTTTAGACTCTGATAGACGTTGGCATCGTCGATGATGGTCCTGACCCCCAGCGCCTGACGTGCCTCGGTCTTGGTGCTGAACTCCCCACGCAGCCACTGGATCGCTGCCTGCTGAAGCTCAACATTTCCAGTGTCATGGCCTTGCCAATAGGCTTGCACCACCTCGGCGAAGGCATAGCCGCCGTGCATCTCCATGAGGCTGTCGAGGCCTTGCTTGATCGCCGCCTCGGGGCTGATGCCCGCCTGGTCGGCCTGCTGCAGGGCCTGGGAGACAAAGCGCTCGGTGACACTCGCCAAAGCTCCACCGTCAGGCTTGGCCCGAGTCGCCATATTGCGCATCAGCATGGCGTACAGTGCCCTTCCCTGCCCGCCGGTGGCATGCAGGCGCCGGTCGGGAGAAAGATCTGCCGACACCGTAACCAGTTTCTTCTCTCGGGCAATCGACCCCACCAAGTTGAGAAAGAAGGTCTTGCCCGAGCCATACTCCCCGATGATGAAGCGGACCGCCGAGCCTCCATCGGCAAGAGTGGCGATATCCGAAATCAGGGCCTTGAGTTCTGCAGCTCGCCCAACCTGGATATGCTGTTGCCCAACACGAGGCACGACCCCTGTCCGCAGGGAATTCAGGATCGCTTGCCTTTCACGCTCACGTAATCGACTCACCCTCTCATCTCCTCCAGAATCTCATTGTCTACCACCAGTGCCCCACCGGTCTCTTCGATAACAAGGGCATCGGTAATCTCGAAAGCGGCCTCGTTAATGCGGTCCAGGGCACCAGCCAGCATCAACTTCAGCTCCGCAGCCATTGCTTCGGCCTCTCCTCGAGGTAGCCCGTCCGCTTCTTGGGCGATCGCCACCAGGAGGGAAAGATGCGCGGCGTCGAGCCCGCCTATGTGCCCAGCGGTCGTGCTGTCCTCCTCGGCCGGTGCCTCGGATGCTCCGTCCAGTATTTCCTGAGGCTTCTCCCCACGAGGCGCAGCTGTTCTGTCACCTTCCCTTGGCGAAGTTTGTTCACCGAAAATTCCATGCAGCACGTCGGATATGTGCTCAGTTTCCTGGCGTTTGTGTTGTATGGCCTCCGCATCCAGGGGCTTTCGCTTCGATGATGCCGGGTCTGGCTCAGCCGGAGGAGCAGGAATACGGAACCCCGTAGCGTTGACGCGGGCTGGCCGAACCAAGGTAGGTTCCGCCATCGCCGAATGGATTTGCGAATACAAGGCCTCCGGATCCCGGCCCAGCAGACTCGCAGTGCGCCTGAGCTTCTTGAGCTCATGGGTATCGACGACACCATCTGCACTGGCCAACCTCACAAGCACCTGCTCGAGTTCGGTCCGATCCTCATGGCTCATTCCATCCACGCGTTTACGCATACCAGCGAGGGTCGACTTCCTTCCCATCTCCCAGAAGAAATAAGCCTTGAGATGCTGTGTCTCCAATGATGTCAGCGAACTGAATCCACCTAAGAAGTCATCGATGACGGCGGTATGTCGATCGGTCAGGCTATCGGCCTGACCGTACAGCACAAAACCCGCAAGCCGCATGACCACGACAGCGTGCTCGAAATCCTCACTCGGCGGAAGCTCGCTCGCTCCCTGAACCGCAAAGAGAATGCAATCGCCTTCTAGATCGGGCACCGCACCGGTATAGCGCACATCGGGCTCCAAACCAATGCCAGATTTTTCCAGGAAGCTGGTCAACCCACGCATGCTTTTCGCGCTTGGCTTGCTGGCACTGGAAAAAGCTTCGTCTAGCGTCAACTCAGAGAAAGACACTCGACAAAAAGCCTGACCATACAAACGCTGTCTCAACGTACTCTCCAAGACTGCCACGTCATCGGACTTTCTCAAGGCGGAAAGTTCTGCCGGCAGCAGTGAAAGGGCCTCGAGACTCTCCTTACGCTCAGGGGAACGACCAATGAAGCGGCTATAAGAGGCCAGCTTCTCACAACAGGTGTCGATCAACGTGGCCAGCTTTTTAGTGGGTCCTTTCAGGATAGAGATGTTTGGCAGTTCCAAAGGCTCAGAAACATGCCTCAGTCCGGGACTAGCGGGATGGTATTCAGCCTTGATCATTGTCTTATTTGGCTTCACGACGATCCCATCGCCATAGCGCTCACGATAGAGAGCTTTGAATAGCTCTCGAAACTCACCGGTACAGCGTTCGGCGACCTTGCGCTGCCGAAACTGGAACTGCGGATCTTGCATAATCCATGCGTAGGCCCACTCAGCAGGGATTGGCCGTTGATTAATTGAGAATATTCCCAGATCAACCTGCAAGGAGAGAGGTACGTGGGGAGCATACTCATTTACTACTGGAGGCTCGCCTGGCTGGTCCAACGACGCTCCTCTGATCCGAAGGAAGTCGAGCAGACCGTTCGCATACCCTCGGAAGCTACGACTGTGGTCGTAGACAGTCAGCAATCGCTCGATCTCGGCAATCAGATCACGATATTCCGCCTCATCGAACCCTGGGTCTATGGCATCAACGAGCAGACGCCTCTCCAATCCATAGAAATACAGGAACACGAAGCCTATAGGGGTCTCGGGATCGTCACGGTCAGTTGCCAGGTACTGAAGATAGCCCGCTCGCGTCTGGGGTCCGATACGATGGTACTGAGGCCAATATCCAAGCTCGTAATCTTGGAGGTCAGTTCTTCCCGATTCCACCGTCAAGTCAGGGTTTACTAGAGCCGGCTCGACGCTAAAGCCGTTCCCCGCGGCAAGCCCACTACCCATAAAGATGCGGCCCTTCGTAATCGTAACGCCGCACAAAGTTCTACTGGTGCCGGCTGGCACCCAGCAGCTCTGCGCGGTAACATTCGCGTTCGGCAAGTGATCGTCGTCCTCGTCATGTTCGCCATAGCGCACCTCGATAGTGAATCGCGGCATCGGGTCTGAGTGTTCCCGGGACGATGAGCGGGTTCCAGGGGGTCCGTTCCTACCTTTACGCGCCCCCCCGAACAAGCGGCTTAGGAACCAGATCCCCCCAATGGTGAAGATAATGAACCATATCCCGTCCACATGACTTCTCCCTGCTCGTTATCGTTCTCGCTTCACAAACCAAAGTATCATTTACCTGATGTCATGATGAGGTATTCCCAGCATGAATATAGGAATTGATCATGACCATCCGCCTCGCAGAAAGCTTTTCGTGTTGACACACGCAGGAGTACCGCGTGGATAGCTCTGCATCTGCCAGACCCTGAGGCAAGCACTCGGCAAACTTCAGTTCCTGAATGAACCCAGTATCCAGCGGCACCTCCACCACAGCCCCACCCTCTGAATCCAACAACTGCCGGATTCGCTTCTTCAGCCGCGTCGTATCGACCACCTTGCTGAGCGAAATCGCCAGGTTGTCGGAGCTGACCTTGTCAGCCAGGTCACCCAGCGCATCGGCCATGGCCGCATTGAAGACGGCACCTGCGAACGTCCACCAGGTGGCGCTGCGGTCGCTATCAACCAGAACCGTGGTCTGCCCCGCCTCCAGCCAGCCAAACTCCTCACGCAGCTGCTCAAGCAACGCCTTGGCACGCTTCGAGTACCCCTGGGGGATATCTTCAGAGAGCAGTTCGGATTCGATGGCCTGGCAGAGGGCAAAGTGCATTGGCTGCCCTGAACCGAGCCATTGTGAGCGGCCTTTCAGCTCTGTGGGCTCCACGAAGGCTCGTCGTCTGGGCCAGTCCACGTAGGTGGTCGACCAGTTCCTACCCCCCAGGGTGAGCAAAGCCGGGCTTTCCGAGTCGCCCACGGCAAAGGTCAGCTCGTGGACCTCGCCGAGCTCTTGCTTGCCATGAAAGACCTTCACCATCGGTGGCGTCGTAAAGACGGAGACCAGCTCCATAAAGTGCTGGTAGCCGAAGGTGCGCTCGCCACGATCACCGATACCCAGCAGGCCACCGTCACTGTGCAGGATGCCGGTCTCCAGCATGTAGCGCTGCACGGTGTTGCGATGCTCAGGGGCAATCCGCTGAAAGCCGGGCATCTTGCCGATCCAGCGCTCGATATCCGCCTCGATGATGCCCCGCTCCTGCAGGCACAGCGCCATGATCTGCTGGGCATAAATGTGTAAAGGGAGCGCGGGAGGCTCAACAGGCTCCACAAAGCCCGAACGCCAGAGGGAGAGCAGTCCGATGCTTCTGAGGAAGGCCTCCTCGGTTGTCGCCAGAAACAGGCAGTTTCGTGCCACATCGGCTCTGCGCCCGGTGCGACCGATGCGCTGCAGGAAGGAGCTGACGCTGAAAGGCGCATCGACCTGAATCACTCGGTCCAGGTCGCCCACGTCGATACCCAGCTCCAGGGTGCTGGTCGCCACGATGACACAATCACTCCCCTCGGAGAATGCAGCCTCCGCTGCCTTGCGCTCCTCGAGGCTGAGGCTGCTGTGTGAAACGAAGGTGTTGACGCCGAGACCACGCAGCTCCATGGCCAGCAGCTCCACCCGAGAGCGGCTGTCCACAAACACCAGCCGCTTCTCACCGCGGTGCAGGCGCGAGATGACGATGGCGGCATTCTTGAGTGAGCCGACCCAGTCGAGCTGGACATCGGAAGGCTTGCTTCCCTCGGCCGAAGGATTGATGACGCTGCGCCTGGCCTGGCAGCCCCCGGCCAGCCAGTCGCACAGCGCCTCGGGGTTGCCGACCGTCGCGGAAAGGCCGAGCCGCTGGATTTCCTGGCCCGTCAAACTCTGGAGACGCTCGACTAGGGAAAGCAGGTGCCAACCGCGGTCATCGCCGGCGAAGGCATGCACCTCATCGACGATGACGCTACGCACCCGGCCGAGCAGCCAACGGTGATCGATACGAGACGAGACCAACATCGCCTCCAGTGACTCCGGTGTGGTCAGCAGGATATCGGGAGGTTCCGCAACGATCTTCGCCTTACGGGAGGCGCTGACATCACCGTGCCAGAGGGCTACCCGGCGACCCAGCAAGCCAGCGTAGTATTCAAGCCTGGGCAGCAGGTTGTTGAGCAGGGCCTTGATCGGGCAAAGGTACAGGACACTGATACCTCCCCAGTTTTCCGAGAGCATTCGCGAGAGGACAGGAAAGCACGCCGCTTCGGTCTTGCCACCCGCCGTGGGTGCCAGGAGGATGGCATGCTCCCCGCTCAGTACCGGCTCGATGGTTGCTTCCTGCAAGGGCCGAAGACGCGGCCACCCCAGGCTGTTGACGATATGGTGCTGGAGCGCCGGATGCAGCCGGTCGAACGCACTCATAGATCCAACTCGATATCATCCGTCGAGTCGGCCCGACGGGCCGCTCGCTCCACAGGCGAGAGCTCGGTGTCCGAGATCGTCAGGGCGTAGTGCTGACGCGGGTCGAAGTCTTCGAACTGGTCGATGCGGTCGAGCACCTCCCCTACCAGCTTCTTGAGGAAAATCCGCGGGGCGATGCCGATCTTGCCGCCGAGGTCACCGGTCACGGCCATCGCCAGGCTCTCGACGTAGGTATCATCGGCCCGGGAGCGTATCCGCTCGGGCACCTCGCTATTGGCGGCATAGAGGTCGCGGACCTTGCAGCCCACCTCCTGCAGCAGGCCAGTATCGAAGCCCTTCAGCCGGATCTGCACGGCACGCGGATTATCGAAGCGTGCATCCGTGGCGAAGTCCACCGCCAAGCGTTGAGCAAGAGGCGGCAGGCGCTGCACCCCCATGGGTCCTTCGAAGAAGGCGGTGGTGCCGGTCATCACCAGATAGAGCCCGGGGAAGCGGCCGCTGTCGATCTCATCCATCAGCTGTCGCAGCGCGTTGAGGCTCTTGTCGCGCACGTCTCCCCGCATGCGCTGCAGCGTCTCGACTTCATCGAGTACCAGCAGCAGCCCGGGATGCCCAGAGTCCTTGAGGATGGTCAGGATCCCCTGCAGGAAGCTCAGGGCACCGAAGTGATCGATGTCGCCCTTGATGCGCGCATAGCGCTTCACCGCGGCGGCGATATTGGGCTGCCCCGCCATCCAGGCCAGCAGCCCGTCGGCGATCTCCTCTTCGCCCTCCAGCAGCGCCTTGCGATAGGCGCGCAACGTCAGGGAGAAGGCCGGTGCCGAACGCACCACCTCACCCAGCCGCTGCTCCATCAGCCGGTCGGTCGCTTCTACCAGGGCTTCCACGTCATCGGGATCGATCGACTGCTGGGACAGCACGTCCTCTTCCAGGGTATAGAACCAGGATTCGATGATGCTGCGGAAGGCTCCAGTGGGAGAATCCGCCGTGGTCAGTCGCTCCATCAGTCGCCTATAGACAGTCTCCAGGCGATGGAGCGGGGTCTCAGTCTCGGAGACCTGCACCTCGGCACAGGCAAAGCCGAGTCCATGGGCGCGCTCGCGCAGCCAGCGGCTGACGAAGGTCTTGCCGCTGCCATACTCGCCGCGGATCGCCTTGAATACGGCACCGCCACGAGCCGCCTTGGCCAGTTCATCGTCGAAGGCCTGCTCCAGGTGACCCAACCCCACCGCCAGGGCATCCAGGCCGTATTGGGGCACGGTGCCACGACGAAGCGCATCGATGATGTCCTGACGGCGCTGGCGGCTGATATTCACGGCGTACTCCTTACAGCTCAAACTGGAGTTTGAGCGATTCCTTGTCCAACACCACGGTACGACTTTCCCGATCGGTCTTCAGCACTGGATAGCCATCCACGTTGAGAATCTTCTGCACCGCGGAGAGAAAACCGCGCAGGCGAATGCCGGGAATCGCCAGGTGCTTGGCGACCTGGGTCTCCATGGCGCTGCCCTTGCCCTGCTCCAGTAGCTCCAGCAGGCTACGTATCTGCTCATTGGTTACCGGCACCCGCCCTGCACGCTGGAAGCTCTGCTCGAAGACTGGTGACGCAAACAGCTCATCGATCCAGCTGCGTGTGCCCACAGGCTCAACGGTGAGGCGATCCTCTTGTTCGTCGGCAGGAGCGCTTTGCTCCAATGATGCCTCTTCGAACAGATCCGGCATGGAAGTATCGGGCTCAACGGGCTTCTTCGTCTTGCGTCCCGCCTTGGCAGGCTTCACCAACGCTTCGGCGGGTGACTCGGCCACTGAGCCATCCACTTCTGCACCTTGCGCCTCGTTCTGCCACCAGGTCGGTAGGCGACGAGGCAACTCGCACCAACCTGGCATGCCCACCGGGTCGCTGGCACTGATAAAGATACCCAGGGGAATCACCACTTCCTGCAGGCTACCGCCGCCGTGATAGCCACGGTTGCGGCCCTTGGTGTAGCGCAGCTTCTCAGACCAAGGCACTACGGCATACTGTGATGCGGTCTGGACGCGTGGCCCGCTGACCTCGACCTCCTGCTCGCTGGGCGCGGCGCCCCCCTCACGGTAGCGCTCGCCGTTGTGGGTCTCGACCTGGGTTTGGGCAAACTGGGAGTCATGATCCAGCACATGGCCATGATCACTGGTGATGACCACCGCGCGCCCGCCCTCGCGCGCGGCCTCCAGTACCTGACGCAGCATCGGGATCGACTGCAGGCTCCAGTGCACCACGACCTGGGAACTGCTGGAGAGCTGATCATCGATGGCATTGATCACCACCCCGACCAGCTTGTGTTCGGTACCGGCAATGCGGGCCCTGGCCTCCGGAGCCAGACCACCACTCCCCGGCTGCTGAATGTCCTGCTTGTGCAGTAGCACCGGCGGGAAGCGGGTCGACAGTTGCTGTCTCAGCTTGTTGTGGCCGGCGAAGGCCTGCTTCTCCTGAGCCGCATTGCCTCTCGCCAAGGCACCGGAAAGAAGCGAGCAGCGGCTGAACTCAGTGGCGGAAGGCAGCGCAGAGACCAGGCAACGTGGCGGCGGGTCGGCCTCTTCACTGACCTCGATCCACCCATAGGCGACCAGATCCTCCTGCAGCTCTCGGTAGACCGCCTCGTTCATGCCATCCAGCACCAGCAGCAGCGTCGGCTTCTTCTCGGCCACAATCGGCGCCACGACCGTTTCCAGTGCTCTCTCCACCGGCACCAGGGAAGGCGGCAGGGAATCCCCGCGGGCTATGGCCGGAAGATGCCGGGCAAAGCCGCGGTTCTGCTGCTCACGGCGCTGAGAGACCGCCTCGGAGAGTGCGGCGTAGACGCGTGACAAGGCCTCGTGATCTTCCCCCGCCCAGAGCTGAGTACGCGCCCAATCGACAAAACTCTCGTCAGTGATGTACTGGCTGAACATCTGCGGCGCTGTCCCGTTTACGGTGGGGGGCGCCTGTCCCAGCCAGCGCAACAGCCGCAGCGCCATCTCGGCACGACGCATCTGGTCATGCCGCTGGGTTTCATGGGCCAGCGTATGGGCCTGGAGCCGGTCCCAGGCCTGTTCGGCCTGAGCCAACAATGGCGGCTTGGCGTCCTTTTCCAGTGCCTTGCCTAGCGCGGCCGCAAAGGCATCCAGTCGCTGCGTCAGCGCCCCCGGCAGCAGAGGCGATATCCACAGAGCCGGCATGAAATCGAGGCTGGCCAGGATCTGCTCCGCCTGGCTCAGGCTCGCGCTAACCGCTTTCAGCCCCTGCTGGCGAAGCAGTGACTGCGCCGTTTCCAGCGCCTCGCTGCCGAAAGCCTTAAGCACCTCCGGGGAGAACTTTCGCCCATCCAGGTAGCGCTCGATGAATCGCCCGCGCCCCGAATAGATCACCGGGGCGGTCATCTCCTCGGCGGCTTCCAGCTCTTTCGCGTACATCACGCTGCAGGCCAGGCCCACGGCCAGCAGTTCATGGGCATGACCCTCTCGCAGCAGCGTCTCTACCACCTCACCCGTGCGAGGCAGTGCGGGTTGTAGCCACTCACCCAGGTGCTCGCGCATGCTCTCGGGCAAGGCCTCGACTCGCTGCTTGGCCGACTCCTGCAGCGACCAGCGGAATAGCGCCGGCAGCTCCGGCTTGGCCTCGGTGTAATCCAGGTAGCCCCAGGCCAGCGCCTGCCAGGCTGTTTCCTGGTCCAGCACTTCGCCGAACACGATATGGCCCTGAAAACGATCGAAGCCGTTCAGGAGGGCGTCGGCCATCCAGCGGTGGTGGCGCGTCAGCCGAGGGTCGATGGACTGCACCCGGGCCAGCTGCTCAAGGGTTCGCCAGGGGCTGATGCGCTGCGGCTCGTTCTTCCACAGACGAGCCAGCACATCCTTGCCCAGCTGGCTTTGATCCAGGTTGGCCAGGATCACCAGCTTCTCCGGGCTCTCTTTCTCCGGATCATCATGGGTGACCAGGGCTTCGCGCATGGCGAGCTCGGAAGGGCACCAAACAAGCTTAACCGCCTGAGAACCAATTTGGCGGATCTGCTCCTCGGGCTGCAGCGGGTCAAGCCAACGCAGCGCTACCCTGTCTGCATTGGGGTCACGCTGCAGGATGGCCTGAAGCTGGTTATAGATCGCCCCAGGCAGCGTATCGGCGTGTCGGGTGAGTCGCGTGGCCGGCATCAGGCATCCTGTCCTTCACGGGTCGTGATCGTAAACTCCACATCCAGAAGCTGTTCATCCGACAACTCGGCCTCAAGCTCGGCAAACAGCTGCCTTGCCTGCTGGCGACTCAGCCCACGGCGTTGGTCTTGGCGCACCACACGCTTGGCGGGCCCCGTACCCGTGTCGCCGCCTCCCCCACCGGGCGGTGTCGGCGGATCGGTCACGGGGGGCGTCGGCGCAATCAGCGCGGTGGCGTCCTCCTGGGCCCGCTCCAGCACCGGCCCGACTGGCTTCGCGAGCTCGTCCGCCTTCAGCGCTTCGATTACACGCTCCTTGATCGCCTGCGCCTCGGCATTGCCCCCCTTCCAGATCTTCTCCAGCAAGGCCCAGTTGTTGTGTTTGACCCGGCTGGCTACCTCTTGGGCGGTCTTGAGGCTGCGCCCCAGTGCCTGATCCGAGCTGGGCGCCTGGCAGCCGGCAAGTGCCTCGACCAGCGCCGTGCCCTCTAGGTCTCGCAACTCATTCATCAGCGTCACGGCGTACTCGGCCGTGGCCAGCCGCTGCCCCTGATCGCTGACGCCAAGCTGGGCAAGGCGCTGGCGAAGGACCTCCACCAGCGTCTCGGCGCTGGGCACATAGGCCTCGGCCTCCTCATGCACTTGCTTGACCAGCTCATTCTGATGGTTGGCGGTGCGCAGCTGACTGCGCAGCGTTACCCCGAGGATCGCGCCGGCCTTGTCGAGCGCGCCCTTCCACACCGCGGGTTCGGCTAGTTCCTGCTTGCTAAGCACCAGGCTATCCGGCAGGTCCTTGAGGCCCGGGTCGTACTCCTGGCCATGCAGCTGACAGGCATAGTGGCCGTGCTCCATGAACACCAGGATGAGCAGGTTCTGTACCTCGGTGGGCAGCCCCTTGGGGTCGGGGTAGTCGATGGCACTGCGCAGCTGAGCCACGCTGAGCGAGGTATTGCCCTGCCCCATCTTCGCCAGGTTGGTGCGCAGCAGATTGGGCCAGGTGTCCTTGAAGACGAAATGGCGCTCGTGCATGGTGCCGAGCCCCAGCGGTTCGGCAATCTTCTCCATCAGGCCACGCAGCGAGCCCTCTACATCGATACGCCCGTTGGGGGCATGCACCGCACGGCGCATCTCCGCCAGTACCTTGCCCAGGTCGTTGACCCGCACCTCGGTCTTGAACTCAGGGTGCTCGGGGTACTGGAAGCGCAGCGCCTGGTCGAGCAGCTGCTCGAAGGCCTGGCCAAGGTTCACACCGTGGGGCAGGCGTGGCTTGAAGCTCGGCTCCAGCGACATCACCTGCTCGTCGATGGTCACGGAGTCATCCAGGGTGCCAGTGATGGCATTGCTGCCGCCGTAGGCCCCCAGCAGGCAGTCTTTCAGGCGCTGCTGCAGCTGGCTGCGCTGATTCTCCAACAGGGTTCTGGCCTGAGCGCGATCCACCGGGGTGAGGTGCTTGCTGAAGGAGCTGAAACGGTCGTCGCTCTTCAGCACATAGTCGAGTCGCACCAGGATGCCGAGGTCCCGCTGGGCCGACTGGCTGAGGAAATAGGGCAGCCAGCACAGGGTGCGTGAGCTTCTGTCGGCGTCGAGATACTCCTGCACCCGTGCCCGATCATCCGCCGGCGAATGGTTGCCGGTATCGAAGGGGAAGTCGACGATCAACTTCCAGTCGTCGCCGTTGGCCTCGAAGGTATTGAAGTCGTCGATCTCGCGGATGTTCTGGAACAGCACATCGACATGTCGCCAGGTACCTCGCCACAGCCAGCGGTGTTCGATGAACAGCTGACCATCGTCGTGGATGCCGAAGGCCTCGAAAACGAGGTCCTTGATCATCTTGCTGCGCGAACCGGGGTTATCGTGAATCTGGGCCTGCTCGAGGATGCTCTCGGTATCGACCCCGGCGATCTGAATGGCAATGGTGGGGTTGTTGCTGTTGTCGGTGATCTTGATCTCGCCGACCTGGCCACCCCATTTCCGGCAGCGGGTCATTACCGCCTGGGCCTCGCGCCCGGGAATCGGCGATTTGATGGTGCCGTGGTTGAGGGCGGCGAGCTTGTTGGCCGTGAGCTGCTTGAAGCACTCTACCTCGGGCACCAGCGCGGCCAGCAGCAGAGTCTTCAGCAGCCTCAGGTCGTTGTTGAAGGCCCGCGCCTTGGCAGCGCCGGCCGGCAGCGCCTGGAACTCGGCGTAGCTGATCTCATGCTCGGCCTCGAGCAGCGGAATCAGCTTGCGCTCGAACAGCTGCTTGGCGTTCTCGAAATGGGCACGCATCTGCTCGGAGAAGGGCTCCGCCTCGGAGGCGATCACGTCGTAGAGATCCCCCACCGGGATCACCCCGCCCAGCTCCAGGGTGTCGCGCTGCTCCACCAGCAGCATCAGCATCACCTTCAGGGCGGTCCGCTCGCGCTGCAGCGCCGAGGAGAGCGCCACCAGGGCCTGGATCAGCGCCGGACTGAAGGGATAGAGCTCACGGAACATCTCCCGGTCGCCCTGGGAGGTCAGCAGGATGTTGTGCACCTCATCGCGCAGGCCCTTGTCGATGGCATCGAAGGCCTGCTGGATCTGCTGACGCGCGGCTTCGTCCTTGGGCTTGAGCAGACGCCGCTGGGCGATCACCGGCAGGTTGCGGTCTTCCAGCTTGATGGTGTGGAAGCGCCCCTCCCAGTACTTCAGGGAGTCGCTCAAGGCCACCTGATCGGCCCCCACCGTCTGCTCTCCGACGAATTCACGCAGGTCGCGCTGCCGGGCGATGAAGCTGGCCACGGGCAGCGCACGGGGCTCGCTGGGCTCCACCAGCTTGACCACCTTCTGGATGTTGTTGGCGATGAACTGCTGATCAGAGATATGGCTGGCCAGCCACAGGATCAGCTCATCGAGGAACAGCACCACGGCGTCATAGCCCAGCGCCTTGGCGTGCTGGGTCATGATGCGCAGGCCTTCGTCGAAATCGACGTAGCCGACCTTCTCGCCGGATTTCAGCTCGTCGCTGGAGGCGTTGGCCAGGTCGCTCATGGACTGGAAGAAGGTACCCACCAGCGCCGAGACCAGCGCGGTGTGGTCCTCCATACTGGCCCGCCCCTGAAGCACCGCCTCGAAGCTCTGCGGCGTCCAGCGCTCGTCGCCTACCTCGCCCCAGCCATCGTCTTCGGCCGGGCCAGCATCCTCCTGGTTGAGGAGCTCAAAGAACTGGTCGTCGCCAAGTCTTCTGCGCATGCCATCGGCATCGCGGAACAGGCGGTCGCTCAGATAGAAGCCCGGCTGAGGGGCCTCCGGGTGGCGCTTCTTGATGTAGCGCACATAGCCGCCGAGGATGCCCGCCTCGATGCTCGGCGCTCCGATCATGTGGTAGGGCACCAGCAGGATATTGTGCTGCTGCAGCCAGTCGTCGTGTCGGCTGACGGTAGGAGCCAGTTCCTTGATCGCTCGCGCCTCGGGGTTGCCCTGCAGCAGCAGATGCAGCACCGCCATGAAGTGCGATTTACCGCTACCGAAACTGCCGTGCAAATAAGCGCCCTTCTGGCGGTTCTGGTTGTCCGCTACGGTGCTCTTGATGAAGGCCAGAGCCTCATCGAAAGCCTTGGCGAGCTGTGGAGTCACCACATACTGGGCCAGGGTCTGGTGAATGGCGTCGCCTTCCAGCCCCTGGGAGAGGTTGAGCACGAAATCTCCGCGCTGGACCTTCTCGGGAATCTCGATCAGCTCTTTAATCAGTGTCATGAAGCGCTTCCCCACGAAAACAGAGCGTTATAATAAATTCTGGCGCCTGGCCTCGTGCCATACAAAGGGCGAGAGCTCGCGCAGCGTATCGATATCCTTGCCACGCAGGTAGCGGGCAAAATGACGGGCACGCATGGCGTTGAGGTCCGGGCTATCCAACTCGAGGCGTTCGATGGTGGCCATCGCCTGGCGCTTCAGGTTGTCTGGCAAATGTGGTGCCGGATAGATATGCCCACTGGCCAAGTTGAGATGAAAGGTGTTCTCAGGCAGCCCTATGGGATCCAGCACATCATCAAAGGCATGCTTGCTGCGGTTGGCCCCCAGGCACGAAAGCCGATAGTTAGACCACTCGTAAGCACCGCCGGCATGGCGTGACTTCGCCACAAAGTGATCCGTCGAACTAGCCCCGGTTGCCCACTCGAAGTAGATCGCCAGGTAGGCGCACACCCCGTCATAGGCTTCCCATAGCTGCCGATTAGTCGCCTGCCAGTAGGCGGGCAACTTGCCGGCCTTGGGCGGGGGTGCCGCGGGCTCGATGTCATGCTCGGCCAGCCAGGCGAGCCCCTTCTGACGCACGTCACGGTCGAAGTTTTCAGGCTCCGGCTGCAGCGCCACAGGAATCACTCCAGCCACCCCTTGCGCTTGCCGATGTAGCGCCACTGGAACAGGAAGTCATCTGTGGGGCTGAGCGACTCGACCAGTTTCTGATGCATGCGCTTGATGGCTGACGAGTCTGGCTCCTCCTGTTCCAGCAGCCGTGAGGCCTGTTCGATCAGGTGCTCTTGGGACTCGGCCCGGGCGCTCTTGAGATCGAAGGCTTCGCTCATCAGCCAGGTGCTGACATCACCGTGTTTGCGAAAATCGCGACGTGTCAGCATCACTTCGCCGTGGACGAAGTCGAGGTCGAACCAGGCGTCACGTTTCTCGTTGAAGAGAGGTTCGATCGATGCCATCACCAGCGGCGAATGGGTCGCTGTGATCAGCTGTACCGAGGCGTTGCGAATCAACGCGCCCATCACTTTGATCAAAGCCGGCACCACCTTGCGCTGCCACTGGGGATGCAGATGGGACTCTACCTCGTCGATCAGGAACACTGCCTGATGCGTTTCCTGCTCGCCCAGCAGCCGCGCTGCCTTCTGATGCTCCTGCCACGACCAGACCATGAAGTAGGCCAGGGCGATGATCCGTCGCATGCCTGCTGAAGCGTGCACTACTGGCACATCCTGTCCGTAGGGCATACGCACCGTAGGCATGTCACGGGCATCGTCCAGGCTGATGCGTGTCAGCTCGCCGGGCGTCAACGGCTCATCAGGAGATGCTGACAGTACCTTCAGCACGTCACACAGCTGGTCAAAAGGCTCGCCACGCTCCTTCTGCCAGCTGGCCCAGTCGCGGATCAGTCCGTTGCACAGCCAGGTGCCGTCCTGGTTTTCGAGGCCGTCCCACACCTCCGTCGGACTGAAGACGTAGGCTGGAGGACGGTCCTGAACGTCTTCATCCCCCTTAGTCAGCCAGTAGTTACGGGCAGGATCCCAGAGCGCAAAGCTGCCATCGGCCATGGCATAGAACACCAGCCCCGGATTGGCAGGGCGCCCCGCACTACCTTTCCACTTACCTTCACGTGGCTGAAATTCACTGGTGTAGGCCTTGGCGCGGGACTTCCCGGTGAACTCGAACGCGATGCTGGCCGACTCGGTATCCCGAGGCAGCGCCTTCTTGCCGGAGGTGAGCTTGGGGTTGAGCTCTGCCGGCCACTGGCGGGTCATCGCCCACCAAGCGATATCGAGCAGAAAACTCTTGCCCAGACCGTTGTCACCGGTGATGACGTTGAGTCGCCTGGCAAACCTCAACTCCATGGTGGGAGCGGGGCCAACATTGTCCAGCCTAAGAGACTTCAGCATCGCCTGGGCTCCTGCATATGACGGGTTAGATTCATGATGCCTGACTGACTGCCTTCTTGCGTCGGCCACGCTTGGCGGCAAGGGGCTGCCAAGCCAGCAGGTCGTCGCGGATGAGTTCGAGCTGACGCAGCTCCTCGAACAGGAAGCCCTCGTAGAAGTCACCCATGCGCTCGCCGTACTCCGGGTCCAGCTCGTTGTGCCACTGCTTGAGCCAGGGGATCAACTCCTCCAGGGCTACCAGCATCGGCATCAGCTTGTCGGCCTCCCAGCCGTCCCGGTCCTTGCGGTCCATGTACCAGCCGGCGATGGCCTGGGCGCGCTGCAGGTGATCCAGGCCGGCCCAGCCAATGACCGGGGTGCTATCGCCAGGCTTCTCGCAGCCCGGCAGGCTGAAGAACCGCTCCTTGGGCACATCGAGCTTGCCGCGCAGTGACCAGTAGCTGCCCTTGCGGAAATCGGTAGCGGCATATTTGGGGGGCACCGGGATGGTGCCCACCTCGGTGGCCTTCCTGGCCTCGGCCTGCTTCTTGGCGGCCTCATAGGACTTTACCTTCTCGGCATTCTCGGCGTTTTCGGGGCTCAGCGGCTCGGCCACGCTGAACTCGGCGTCGATGGCGTCTTCCTGGCGCTGCTTGTCCCAGGTCTCCTGCCAGGCGCGGAACTTCTTCATCGCCGCTGGTTTGAGGCGCGCCGGGGCCATCTGCGGCACCTCGTCGACGGCGATCAGCTCGGTGACCAGCTGCTGGGCATCGAAGAGCGGGTTGTCGGTGTAGAGCTCGCCGACCTGCTGAAACTTCTCGTCGTGGCGCACGCGGTCGGCCAGCTGCGCTCCAGTCAGCAGCTCGGGGCCGTTGGCCTTGGCTTCCTCTTCCAGGCGATCCAGCAGCCACTCCTTGAGGGCGCGCTGCTGGCGTTTCTCCCAGGGCTCGCGGTTCCAGCGGCGCTTGTACTCCGGCTGCTCCACCAGCTTGATCCAGCGGTTCTCCTCGATGGCCTCCAGGCGACGCTCCACCACCTCGCGATAGTCCTCAGGCCAGTGGTCCGGTACTTCAGTAATAGGGGTGCTGCCATGGCGCTCGAACCAGGTGGTCTCGGTCTCGCCGGCCTCCATACAACGAGCCACCGCAATCTCGAAGGCACGCTCGCCCAACTTTACTGGCGGCGGGGTGCCTTGAAAGCAGAGGTCTTCATCCAAGACGTTGTAGAGCCGATAGCAGTGCCAGTCTATCTCTTCCTGGAGAGCGATCATTTGGTGCCAAATTGCAATATCTTCCGTATGCGCAGCCTCAAGCGCCTCTCTAGGAAGCCATTCGCTGGATTGCAAAGCCGCAAAAGGTTCAAATTCAAACTGCCTACGCGAAAGGCCATCCAGCTTCGTAGACAGCCCAATGATTTTTTCCCCAACGCCATCAAAGATAGGAAACTTCTTAATCCCAGTCCCGGTAAACTCGTAGAAATTTTCAAAGGCCACTGTCGTTTGACGCGCCCCCTTATCATCCACCGTGCTTCCTTTGTTATGAAAAATCTGCTTCATCCAGAAAGAAGCAATAGAGCTATTAAGAGCCCCCAGCAACTTAAAGTGATCTGACTCCTCACTTTCTTTTTTAAGCTTTATTACTGGCGCAGAGCGATTAAAAACCTTACCACCACGATCCAGGGAAAAATGATTGTTTGTCGCTACAAAAGAAAAACAAATCCCAAGCGGCACCATATACCTCTCAGGGTGCCACCGACTCCACTCATACCAAGTCAGCCCAATTTCTTCGTGTGTCCCACCAGGCTCTCTTCTCATAGACAAAATAGACTTGAGCGGCCATAGGAGCTTAACTACAGGGTTGACCGAAGACTCAGAAATTACTTTCAGATCCTCATCGTAAGGGAAAAGCACTTCTGCCCTACAGTTTACAGACCAGTCTCTTACCACATTACCCTCAACTACAGGTCGATGATTTTCTTGAAAAACGGAGTGGCGCTGCAAAGCCCCACAAGGGAAAAAATAGGCATCATCAGACCCTGTATGAGTAACCCTCCCTATGGCGAAAGAAAAGTCTCCGATAACAGCTAATGAGCTTTCTTCCATTTTGGCCTTGAGCTCATCTGCCCCTCCCCCAGAAAGACTCCATGGAAAAAAACCAAAGTGCCCCCTATCTTGATCCACAGAGCTCACAAAAGAATTCTCACTCCCGGGGGAGCTTATAAGACTCTCAATTGATGTCCAAACCTCTCCATCCTCGGGCTTTTGTGGTGTGCCAGGCTCACCACGGATACCGAATATCGCCCTAACTTTTTCACTTCTCGGCTGCTGATTGCGAGAAAAAATGATTACTGTCGGCGTACCATGCCCTGGGATATAGGCTCCCGAAGTATCGATAACATGTGTCAATTCTTTCTTCGACAAATATTCTTCAATTAACTTCTTACCGAACTCCCGCTTCATAAAGCTGTTGGCGGTGATCATGCCCATATAGCCTGCCGGTCGGTTGCCTTCAGGCGGCAGCGTCAGATCGAAAAAACGCTCCGTGAAGGGGACGCCCAGAGAATACTGCCGATGGCAGGTCGGATAAAGCGCTCGATAGGCCGCATTCAGCGCCTGATCCCTGACCACGATATAAGGCGGATTGCCCACCACCACGTGATAGCGCTGCCCAAGAATCTGATTCAGCTTGGTCAGATCTTCCGTCTCGAAGGCGTGCTTGAGCGAGTCATCGAAGGTATCCAGTTGCAGGCCTTGCCCCTGGGTTTCATGGCGCTTGCCATGCAGCAGGGAGTCGCCTACCGCCAGGTGGAAGTCGAAGTCCGGGGCGTTGCGGACCTTGTCGGAGCCGGCGGCCTTGAGGGCGGCGATCAGCAGGCGAAACTTGGCCACGGCGATCGCGTAGGGGTTGATATCCACCCCGTGCACCACGTCCAGGGCGCGCTGGGCCAAGTGGCGCGCATTGGTGGCCGGCTCGCGGCGTTGCCAGGCGTCGAACACTCGCTCGAAGGTGGTCAGCAGGAAGTGGCCGCTGCCGCAGGTCGGATCGATCAGCCGCAGCCCCTCCAGGCCGAAGGTCTCGATAGCCGGGCTCAGGGTGTAATCGAGGATAAACTCCTCCACGAACTCCGGCGTCTGCAGCAGCGCATAGCGCTTGCGCACCGTCTCGGATAGATCCTGGTAGAGATCGCCCAGGAAGCGGGTGTCCCACTCCGGGTCGGTGAAGTCGTGGACCAGTTCGCCGCTCTCCGGGTCGATACGCTGGAAGAAGTCTACCAGCCGCTTGGCGCCGTCGTCGGAGACCGGGATCTGCCATAGGGGGTTATGCCGAGGGTCGAGCAGCGCATCGATCACCGGGTACTTGTCGAGCTCACGGAACAGGGTCAGCAGGTACTCGCGCTCGGCGTGGGCGGGGTGCTCGCTGAAGTGGTGTTTGATGCGCTCCTTGGCATGAGCCAGCGGGCGGCTGCCATCCTGGCGGGAGGCCGGGCCGGAGAGCACCGGCTCATCCAGCAGGCCGTTGTCTTCCAGGAAGCGCACGAACACACAGGTCAGCACCCAGGCCGCGGCGGCCTGGGTGATCTGCGCCTCCCGCCAGGCAACGAAGTGCTCAGCGGTACGACCGGCCACCACCGCCTTCTGGTACTCCTCCTGCAGGTGCTGACCCAGCTCGGCGTGGCGCTCGCTGTACTGGAGGATGTCCGCCTCGATCTTGGGTAGCTCGCCCTTGAGGTCGCTCAGCAACTTCTCGCGATCAATCATTCCCTGTTCCCTACGTAGTCATTGTGCGGCGCTCAGTGCGCCCTCAGCAGATGCCGGATGGCCGTCTCGAACGGCTGACCTGCAATCGCCTCAAGCTCTTCCTGGAGGTACTCGAAGTACATATTTTCATCTGACTCAGCCAGTTCCTTAAGATCCTGAACCGATCTGAGGTAGCCCTGCATGGCTGACCAACGCATCTGACGTAGAGCCCCTCGCTCATGATGGAGGTCTAACACGCGCAGCGTCTCCTCCGCGCGGTGTCGCTCCACGGCTGACAGGTCGCTGCGCGGTACTATGCGGCCATCGGCCAGAAACTGCAGGAAGTCATCCGGATCGTCGACATCGGGCTTGAGGATATCGCCATCACGATAGGTGGTTCTGTCCTTGCGCCGGCCACAGCTGTCTTGCTTTTCGCAGGAGCCAAACAGGTTGTCCCACTGAAAGGTGCCCTGAGGGTAGCGGGACTGCTGACGAAAATGCTCGATATGCCGGCTACCTTCTGGCAGCTTGTCTTCGCAATACGCACAGCGCTGTCCCTGCATAGCTTCCAGCTTTTCCCATATCTCGCTCTTGTCGTCAGGGCTGACGTCTCTACGCCAGTTATCACGACCATGCCGAAATCGGGACAAACATTTGGGAGCTTCGGGTCTACCCAGCTTATGCATCCGATGCGGACTCCCTTCCTTTCATCCTCCGCTTTATCGACTGAAAGCGCCGCAGCCGCTCACACTCGATCATCACCGGATGGTCCGAGCCGAAATGCGCGATGAGTTGTGTATAAAGCCCTTGCGCTGGCTGACTCTCCTCCTGGCCCTGCTCGATCATCTGGCGATACTCATCCAGCAGGCGTGCTTCCTTCACATCGGGGACCGGGTAGATGCCCATGATCCGCGAGAGCGTTTCCACGCTGGACACGCCACGTGTCTGGAAGTCCGGCTCAATGGCGGTCCAGGCCCACTCCTCTCGCTCTTCATCCCATTGGGTATCGATCAGGCGGATGCACTCGCGGGATACCGTGGTCAGCACCTGTGGGCTATGGGTGGTGACGATAAACTGCATCTTAGGGAAGGTAGACACGAGGCTCTGGATCACCCGTTGCTGCCAGGCAGGATGCAGGTGCAGGTCGACCTCGTCGATCAGTACAACCCCTGGGGTTACCTTTGCTGCACGCGCCCCTAAATGAGGGTTTAGCTTGGTGCATCGCCAGGCAATATCAGCCACCATGGACACCATGGCACGCACACCATCACTTAGAAGACTGACCGGCAGAATGCCTTGATTTCGCTGCTGCATTGCCAGCTCTTCGAAGGTCAGACTGAAGTGAGCATCTGACCAACCCTCTTCCTCCAGCACCTTATCGACAGCACTTAGGATACCCTTAAGTTGGCTACCCAATCTGGAAGCAGTACCTCGTTTCTTCTGCTGCAGAACAGCCATAGTGGCCTTTCCCATCCATTCCTGCAGCTGTAGAAAATTGGAGGCAGAGGTCAAGCAATCTTCATAGCCCAAGGTGCGGCTCTCTGTGAGCACAGCCTTGCGCTTCAAGTTCTTGTGAGTCTTCCAAAGGCGGCCGGTGCCATAGTAGCTCACCAGCGGAAGTGTCTCTTCCTCGAGATTCCGCACCTTTTGCATCAGCATCTTTCCATACTCAGTCAAAGGTGCAGCGCCTTTGATGGTGGTGCGGTTTTTGGGGCCCGTCAGCTCTCTATGGATGGGTGTATCTTGAGATTCCAGGCCTGATATCGTGGCGGCGATGCTAACCGGGTACTGTTGTTCCTGCTCTGCATTTTTTCCTCGGCGCAGATAGCGTGCATCCGACCGATCAATATGGCGGCCCTTGCCCATATCGAAGGAGCCAACAAATGGGCCCAACAGAACAGCGAGGGCATCCAACACGGTGGTCTTGCCCTGGCCATTGCGGGCAACCAGCACCGTCAGGCGCTCATCCAGCGTGGCCTCGAAGTGAGCGAGATGTCGGAAGTTCTTCAGCGACAGCTGTGTGACTTTCATTTCCTCGCTCCTTAGGCCACGGCCACGCTGGCCATTGCGTCACTATCCAGCCAGACGCTGGGAATCCTTGTCCATTCACGCGTACCTGCCCCCCTTGGTACGGTCATGCCATCGATGGTGGCACCATCATGCTGTGCATCAGCGGCGATCAGCAGCAGCAAGGCTTGGGTAGTGGTGCCATCGCCAGCGGAGGTTACCAGCTGCTGACGAAGATCGTTGAGCCAGGTGGTGACCAGTTCGTAGCGGGCCAGAAGGCCGGGCTCGGTGAGCAGCACCGGCTGGCCAGCCTGACGGATCTCATCGGCCATGGCCGGGAGCACTCTGGCCACCAGGCGTTGCAAGTTCTGCCAGTCGCGGCTGGTGCGCTCGGCGGCATCGGCCTTGAGCACCACAGACCAGTCCGGCGGGCGCTTCATGCCGTCGCACAGCTGATGTAAATGGCGCAGCAGCAGCTCGTCGAAGCTGATCAGCTTAAGCGGGTAGTGGGCCCGCAGCTTGGCCTTGGCCTGCTCCCACTTGCGAGGCTGCACGGTCAGCGCCAGAAAGCGAGCCCCTTCCAGGGCGTTGTCAATCGACTGCTCCAAGGCCTTGACGTCCTGCAGGGTGACACCAGGACCTTCATCGCTGCTACTGAGGTGGCTCTGGCTCAGGCTGCGGGTACCACTGGTACTAAAATTGGCCAGCGGCAGGCAGTAGGCGCCCCGCCGCTTGCCGCCAAGCTCGTAGTCACCATCCCAGTCGAAGCCCATGTCCAGGCTGCGAATCAGGTCGTCCAACTGGGGCCTGCCCGGCAGGGGTTCAGCCATGGGATAGCGACCCTGCACGCGCTCTTGGACCTCCTTCACGGTCAGCGCCTTGCTGCCGAGTAGCGCCCCCTGGGCCAGCTCCAGCGCACGCTGGGCCTTCAAGCCGATGGGATAGAACTCGGCCCGGCTGGAGAGCGCTGCCTTCTGCGACGCCGCTGCCGCCAGGCGCAACAGGCGGGCATTGCTCAGGCTTTTGGAGACTTCCGGTGCGGGCACGCTGCGCACCTTGTCGAGGGTACGGCTGGGCGACAGCAGGGTCTCCTGCTCCGCACACTCGTCGGCAAGCTGCCCCAGCGCCTCGGCATAATCGGCGAGCTCCTCGCCGCGCCCCAGCACATTGTCGGCCAGCACCAGACGGCGACCGATGCGGCGGATGATCCAACGCGGCTCCTGTTTGGCGAGCTCGGTGTCCACGGCGGCACGCGCCACTGCCTGGGCCCAGCGCTCCCGCTGGGGGCTCTCCTGCAGGGAACCACGGCGCAGCAGCAGCGCTTCGGAGATCTCCAGTGCGGTGATCGCGCCGCCGTTGTCGGCCAGAATCTCGGCGATCTCGTCGCGGACCTCGGTGACCGCCTTGTTCTTGCTCCACAGGGCAATCACCTTCTCTTGGAAGGCACGCACCTCACTGGTCTCGAGGCCAGTGTGGGCGCTGATGCTGAGCATGGTCGGCCAGTGCACCGAGTGGCTGTTGCTGGGCTTTTCGCCATCCAGTCGTCCCAGGTACTCGTTCAGGAACTGCTCTCGCTGGGGGTCGGCACGCCGGGCGGGCATCACCATGCCAAACAGGCGATCGATGCTGGCATGCTCATCGCTGCCCTGCACCTGCTCGCGGGACTGCTGCTCGGTCTGCAGCCGTTCCTGCAGGGCGCCGATCGCCTCGGAGAGATCCGCACGGGTCTGGCTCCCCACGCCGACCCACACCCTCACCTTGCTGCGGCTCAGCCCGATCAGGTCCGCGACGGTGTTCACACCGCGGCGGGTCAGCGCATCCAGGGCGGCGGCGGAGAGAGGCAGCAAGCCGATCTGAGTATCGAGCGAGGCCTCGTCGAAGGGGCAGGTGCCGGACGCTTCGAGACGCGGGTGCTGGGCAACTGGCTGGGCATTGAGGAAGACCAGCCGCCACTCCTTGAGCATCTCCTCGGCATTGGCGAAGCGCTTGCGCACATCGCGGGTCAGCGCCTTGTGGAAGAAGTCCGTCAGTCGATCGCGCACGTTGGGATCAAACACGGTGCTGTCGATCTCCAACTGGCCCTCGATCAGTGCCGGAAGCCCGGTATCACCAGCCCAGCCTGGCAGGCTGCCCGCTGCCATTTCATAGAGCGTCAACGCAGCAGCGAAGCGCTCGGCATAGTCGTCCCAACGGCGCCGGCCAGGATCGCGGATGAAGGGGTCCATGTAGGCCAGGGTGCCGGCGGTGATGTTGTCGGCCCCGGCGTTGGAGAGCGAGAAGTCGAACATCACCAGGTGCAGCTGGCTGCCGCCCAGCTTGAGCAGCCCCAAGTTCTCCGGCTTGATGTCGCGGTGGAAGATGGCGTGGTCTTCCAGGTGCACCAGGGCACCTAGAAGATCCTCACCGAAACGCTCGAGCATCCCGAGCGGCACGGCCCCTTCGCGCCGCAGGCGCTGCGCCAGGGTGCCCTGATCGGCATAGTCGAGCACCAGGCCGACATGCCCATCCAGCTCGACCTTCTCGTGATAACCAACAATAGCCTGGTGACGCAGCCTGGCCAGAGTATTGGCCTCCTGCTGCAGACGCGTATTGTGATCCGGCGTTACTGCCAGTTTGAGCACCCGCTCCTGCCCCTGGTAATCCACCAGGAACACCACCGACGACGCGCCCTTACCTAAACGCCTGATGACGCGAATGCCCTCGGCCAGCAGCTGCTCGGGTTGAGCCTCGGTGGGCGATGCGGGCACTTCTCCCTCGGCATGGGCAAGTGACTGCTCCAGCTTGTCGAGCAGCTCGAGGAACTCCTCCACGGAGTCGATGCGACTGCTGGCGTCGGGATGAGTGGCGTACTGCACCAAGTACTGCATCTCGGGGCTGGCCCCGTTAAGCGCATCGGTAACCTGCAGCCCCTTGCCGTGGCTGAGCTTGTCCTGCAGCTCCAGGTCGCTCTCTGCTGGCTTGCTGCCGGTGAACAGGTGATAGGCGATGGCCCCCAGGGAGAAGACATCCATCTGGACACCGTCGCCCTGGCCCTGGTGAGCCTCCAGCGCCACGTAGGGCCCGGCTTCCTCGCGCACCAAGTAGGTCAGGTGGCTCAGCACGCTCAGCTGCTGGGTATCGCTTTCGAAGATGCGGGTCGCCGTGGACCAGTTGGCGATCTTGCAGCGCAGCTCGCCGTCGGGCAGCTGTTTGACGTAGACGTTCTGCGGACTGAGGGCGCGATGGTAGAGACGCTGCCCATGGGCGAACTTCACCGCCTCGGCAATCTGCCGAATCAGATCGATGGCCTGGAGCGTGTCCAGACGACGCACGTTGTTACGCAGCAGCAGGTCCAGGCGGAAGGCTTCGGGGTCGTGCTCATAGACCAGCGCCGGCCCGTGGTCATGCTGCTGAAGATCCAGCGCGCGTAGGATACCGGGGTGCTCGATGCCTTCCAGAATGCGGAATTCGAGCTCGGCGGCCTTCTGCAGCCGCCTGGCCTCTTCCACTGGACGATGCTGGGTCAGATAGATGCGCACCTTGCGGGCCATGCCCACGTCGAGGTGCCGAGCCAGCCACTCCTGGTAGTAGTCCGACTCGTCGAACAGCTCGGTCAGCTCATACTGGCCGACGCGACGCAGGCGCTTGGACTCCTTGATCCCCGCCTCTTCCATGGCCCGCGACAGCAACGTAGCCACCGGGCGCGTCATGACCCGATGCGGCCAGTCTTCGTGCATCTCGGTCAGTGTCGCCAGTACGTCGTTGCGTGTGCAGACATTGATGCGCGCCGGGCCCTCCAGGCGAGTCGTCAGGTTCTCCGACGAGAGGAACACCATGGAGGTGATGAAGGGGATCCGTTCCTTGTTGGTTCTGCGGCTGGAGGCCTGCGCCTGCAGCAGTGACGCCAGCTTCTTGGCCTTGCGATCGGCCAGCAGACGCGGGTTATCGAACGACTGACGGCGGCCATCACGCTTTACCTGGACCCAGGTGCTGGCATCGCCGCTCAGCTCACCGCTGTGCGACTTCACCTCGACCAGGAAGCAGCCCTTGGGCGTCAGGACCAGCAGATCGACTTCGTTGATGGAACCATCCTGAGCGATGAACTCGAAATTCGACCAGGCCCGGTAGGGATCGTGATCCGGCAGCGCCTCGCACAGGAACTCCAGCGCTTCCCGCTCCCAGGCGTAGTCGGAGGGGGTAATCTGCTTCCAATGAGTGGCCATGCTCATGACTCGCCTCCGCGATCCGCCTCAGCAGCGTTGGCCGCGCCGGCGGGTGAACGCGTCTGCTGGCTGATCCAGTGATCGATGTCCTGCAGGCGGAAACGCCAGGCGTTGGCGACCTTGAAGGCCGGTAGCTCGCCCTTGGCGGCGAGCCGGTAGACAGTCCGCTCGTGGACCTTGAGGTAGCCAGCCACCTCCTTGATGGTCATGATCTGCTCTGTCATCCCCTGCCCGGCCTGTCAAAAGAGTGCAAATCTGGACATTCTAGTCATAGGCTAGGGGGCTAACAAGGATTGATGAGGCTCATCAGGCTCCAGAAAGGTAATGATTCAATGTGGGGCCAGCACGCCACACCAAGAACTCAGGCGGCGGGTTACGGCGCATGTGAGGCCCATCTCGCAAACGAGTTGAGGAAGCAGCGGAATGCCTCCGTCGGCGGTGACACCACCGCCGTTGAAGCTGGCAATGATCTGACAGCCTTTGCAGCGTGGAAACGATAGGGAAGGCGTGGTAAATTTCGTTATGGTGGCTGAAGCGGTTGATTGTTGTGTAGCAGCTTGAATTATCAGCTGATTTCCAGCCTTTTTTTAATTTTCCAGTGCAAAATACGGATTAGCGATGTGCAGGAGTCAGCGGGGGATCGGTCAAGTCGAGCCCGACGACAGCCAACCGAACATCTTGGTGCATTCCTGCCTCTATAACACGGGCTTTTTCAATCAGGTAGTCGACCAACTCCGAAAAAGACATGCGTTGATGGGTGTCAGGGTGTTGCCAGTATTTCTTAGTCCCGTCATATGTCAGAAGCAGACAGCCGGCTTTACATTTTGAGTGCCGCAGGTATTGACCCACAAGCTGATCTCGGAGTGCACGTTCCAGGTCGGACAATGACCAGCGCTTATCAGCCAGCTTCAGCTCGACTACCGCCTGCTGGTCTCCCCTGACAGCCGAGAGCCGGAAATCTGTCCGTTTTCTATCGGCGACCTCATCCTCTCTTGTCACCACGTAAGTACCGTTGGCCTTTGCTTCAAGTTGCAAGGCCAGCGTCCTTTGCATCTCCTCTTCATCTGTGATGCTTCTGAGAGTGCGGCGGTTAGTGAATGGGTGGCATGCAATGTCATGTTTCAGATCATCCAGGCGGTCCAGCACGACTTGAAAGAGCCCATCTCTATCGTAGGGAGGAGCCTCAAGGTGGGTATCAAGGTCAGATACAGCTTTGACATCATAGGGTGAAAATTCCGCATCCGCTGCAGCACGCTGTCGAGCAAATAACCTCAGCCGGTCGGGGAAGTGGGAAAAATCAGGTTCTTCAGCGAGTTCGAGAATAGCTCGGCGTGCCTCCGGTCCTGGCGTGTCGAGCAGCGCAGAAAGCAGAAAGTTTCGGGCTGTTTCAGCCAGGTCGCGGGTGTCAGGAGTAAAGACGGATTCATGCTCCTGATCATCTTCTCGGCGGACAAAAGTATAGGCTGTACGGACAAGCTGCACGAGGGCACGAGCGCGCAGATCACGATCTTCAATTTCCAGCAGGGTGGACTCACGCTCACCGAAGAGCCCAGCAAATGTTTCAATCGCACGCTCACGTGCCTCAGGGGCATCGGCCTTCGCCAGCCCTGTTGTCAGTACCTTTACCCCACTCATAGGGTCAAAGTGGAATAGCCCCCTTAGCCAAACCAGGGCCAGCAGCCCAGCCGTATCGGCTTTATAGCGGCTTGCGCACTCCTTTGCGACTATTTCTCGCTCTGTGGCGTCTGCCCCCCTAAGGACACGCAAAACCTGATCTAGATGATGCGCCCATCGCGGGCCAATCTCGTCGGTGAATGTGCTCGGCCACTGGGTCAGTGCATGGAGCAAGCGGGGAGCTAGCAGGCGCTTCAACTTACTCTCTGCGTAGGTCAGATCCTGGAGCACAGGGAGATGACTGTGCTCCTCAGCCAGCAGGAGTTCGGTGCTCAGTTCCCCCCCGACCACTGCATCCACTGCCTCTGGGTGGTTCATGACAAGATCATTGATGAAAGGGGCAAAGCCGTTCATCTCCACGGTCGCGTAGGCGGCAGCGACTCTGGCTTCTTCAGTGGAAAGGGCGGTTGCCCATCCTGGGGTCTCGGCCTCGGCCGATACGCCGCACAGCCCATATATCCAGTCGGAGGGAAAGGTGTTGCGCGCTTTGGGTGACCGTTTGCTCCAAAGCAACGGCGATGTTTTTCGCCACAGCGCCTGGAAGGCTCCTTCGGCCCGACCGGCGATGTCGGGGCCAAAGGCTCGAGCAATGGCCTCCTTATCCCAGATGTTGAAACGGTTGCGTCCCATGCTAGAGGCTCTGAGCCATGCATGAAGATTTGCTATTGTGACTGAAAGCTTGGAAGGCGAGAAAGCCTCATCGGGGTTGCCGAGCAGCTCTGCTCGCCAAGTCTCCCAGGCCCGGATGCGCTGTGCTTCACGCTCCGCTTGTTCCTCCCGCCGCTGCCTTGACTTGGAATCTATCATTTCGAGGGCATTGTCGCGAGGTCTTGGTGCGGTGCGCTCCTCTAGTATTGACCTCAGCGAGGGCTCACCCCGCACCATGTCGCGGAGCTCTTCCGGGTCATGCTCCACCCGGTCCCGCTGGTGCCAGAACTGTATTAGCGCGTGCAGGGCGACCGACCGGCGTTCCGGATGACTCTGGTCAGTTACGGCCGCCTCAAGCCACGGCCGATCACTCTCGGCCAGTTGACCGATCAGGCTGCCATGCTCAGCCTGGTAGTATCTTTGCCAGTCATCCTTCGCCGGGGTCAACTGGTCCATTAGAGCTAGCTCTTCCCAGAAGGCAATACGCCTCAACTCCGTGTTGCTCCGGAAGTGATTTCTCAGCTCGCTGACCGGATCTCGTGCTCTTACATCGTTATCTCCGAATCGGGAGGAGACGACACAGGCGCGAATCAAGGGCGGGTCAGCTTGTGCGGGACCGGCGGTCAATAGTCGCTCGCACAGCATGGCTAGGGCTGGAGAGAGGTGATCATATTGTCCGCGGATGCAGAAGAACTCTTGTGTCGGGTTGCGCCCGCGCCAGATGAGGTCAGCCAGCTGATCACGCATTGAGGAGCCTTGTGAAGATTGCGGCTCGATGTCTTCCACAATCTGGCGTGATACCCAGCCGAACCCGTTAACGGCACCCTCCGGCTCACGAGTTCGCTCCATCAACGTGATAAGCTTGTCGACGTCAAGGTATCTTGGAAATAGATCCGCGGCCACACTGATCACGATCTTGTCTGTCCAGTAGTCAGGGTGAACCAGGATGTCTTCAGCAAGCCGGTAAACGATGTCCTGCTTACCGCAAGCGATCAGCGCTCTAATAGCGACAGTACGATGATAGTTGGCCTCATTACTGTCGCGCGCAGCTTCCTCTACCAAATCGGCACAGTCTTCGATCGGACCCAGCCAGATCAGCTCGATTAATAGCTCCCGAACATCTGGGTTCGTCGGGCCATTGCCCCAAAGTTCCCGAACGAGGGGTGCCAGCTCAGGTGCTGCCAGCCGTCGCACCTCATCGATCGGGATGTCGAAGCCGCGCCAGCTCCCTTTGCCGTACGCCTCCATGAACGCTTTCAGAAGTTGGCAGCGTGCGCTGATAGGCAGCGACTCGGGGTCGCCCAGCGAGAGCAGCACCTCCGGTTCTCGCCTTGCCAGCTCCAGACGCACGTCGTCATCCCACAAAGCCAGCCAGGCGGCGATCGGCCTCACGGAGGGAAACATGACCTCAACCCCGTATCGTTTCGCGAAGATCAGACGAAACAGTGCCTTTATGGACATTCCATTATCACGCAACGTCTTAAGTCGACGGGCCGCGAGGTACTCCTGCACCGACCGGTGGTGGAATCTGACGCGCCCGTACGTGGCAGGATCGAAAAGGGCGCGGCGCAGGAGGGCCTGCCTCTCCATATCCGTCCAGTCCTCGAGAATCGTGGCAGGGTTGAGGACACCCTTCGCTCGATGAAGATCAAGCGACTGCTCGGGTGATCGCAGAGTGCGCGTTCTGGTTAGGAACAAGGCCAGGGCAAGGCGTTCCGCTCCAGCTCGCGCACGTGAGTCAGGCAGTACGTCGCAGTCCGGGCGCTCGGGGTCGTCTCTTAGCTTTGCGCTGATGTTGATCTCATGCTGCTCAGCCCGGGTGCCCAAACGCCCTGTGTCGATCCAGGTCGCGATCAGCTCGGCGAGATCGAGAGGGCGGCGCGCGAAGGTCCAAGCATTTTTCCTGTTCAACTCTGCCAGAAAGTCGTCTGGGTCATGCACACCGCTCTGCTGTGCATAGGCCCTGATCTGTTGATCGCTCAGGGGGAGCATAACGACTGTATGAACGGTGCCGGAAACTTCGGATTTCTGTTCGTTGCTGTATAACGGTGCTGCGGAACTGTATTCTTGCCTCAGTGCCTGAAGAAATGACTCGTCATCTGGCGTGGACGGTGTGTCTTCAACTGCCTGAGAGGAGCCCAACCTCTTCTTTATAGGATCGAGGTCACGGCTCGGGCGCCAGTCGCTTGGTCGGCATGAAATGACTGTACGAGCGCGGCCGATATGATTGCCGATCGCCTTCGAGAGTCGTTGGAGTGCTCTGTCGAGCTTGCCCGATGTCAGCTTCAACTCGTCCACCGCGTCAAGGAAGAACCACGCCGGAGCATGGCTATCCGCCTTCCAAGACTCGAATTCAGCCTCCTCATCGGCTGAGAGCAAGTTGGCCAGTGACTCACGGTCAAGCGATTCCAGCGGGACGAAGAAGGCAAATTTTCCTTCATTCCTCAGCTGCCTTGCCTGTTCATCCATCTCTCTCGTCTTGCCAGCCCCGGCTTCCGCCAGAAGAATGGCACGGCTGTGTTGCAGCAGCTCCGGCCAGCCCATATCGGTGCCCAGGCCGTGATCGCTGAGAGTGGCAAGATGCTCGGGATCTTCAAGCTCTGCCGTCGTGAGTTCGCGAAATCGGCGTTGAAGGTCAGCAAAGGGTGTCATACGCAGCCAGGTGTGCAAATCGAACGAGACAAGGGTGGACTCCAATAAGCCTCATCCCTCATTTTCTCTTCTTCCTCATGTTGCCGCCGGAATATATAGACCGCAAGCGCTGGCTTACGGTAATGCCTCCCAGCTCAGGGATGCTTGGATGGCTTTGGCCGCCTCGGGATGGTCTCGCCACTCTGCGCAACGTGGGCTGCTCTTACGCTCCCCGCGCCTCATATCCCGCTCTTGGCCGGTTGACACCCGCCCCTTCTTCATTTTCGACTAGCGCTTTTCTCGTGACTGAAGTTCGCGCTTTCCGGTAGAGTGCGATGAACTAAAAAAACAAGTGATACAAGGCCCCCGGTGCTGCCCCCAAGGGCAGCACCGGTATTATGTAATCAAATTATTTACAAACACCCCAACCCCGCAAGGGAAGTACATCCCTGGCTTCCAACCACGATGTGATCGATGACCCGGATCTCCACCAGCCCAAGGGCTTCCTTCAGGCGCTGGGTGATGCGCCGGTCGGCGTCGCTGGGCTCCGGATCACCTGATGGGTGGTTGTGCACCAGGATCATCGCGGCGGCGTTGCAGGCCAGGGCCTGCTTGACCACCTCACGGGGATAGACGCTCGCCGAGTCGATGGTGCCGCGAAACAGCTCCTCGAAGCTGATCACGCGGTGCTGGCTGTCGAGGAAGACGGCGCTGAACACCTCGTTCTCGTAGTCCTGCAGCAAGATCTGCAGGTACTCGAACGCCAGCGCTGGCTGGGTGATCTTGCGCCCCCTGGCCAGCCGGCGACGCGCAAAAGCCTTGGCGATGCTCAGCAGCTCCGCTTCGGTGACCGCGTCGGTGATGCGATAGGTGCCGGCAGTCTCGCCGGCACTCAGCTTACGATGGTTCATGCTCCCTCCTCAGGCCGCCATGACCATGGCCATACGGCGCTCCAGCTCTTCATAGAAGGCCTCGACCCGCTCGGCGATGGTGCGGATCATGGCTTCGTCCCGGTAGGCGCGCTTCACGAACAGCGGCATGCCGGGCCAGTAGCTGACGAAGTCGATCCACTCCCGCTCGCTGACCCACAGCCCGCCCTGGCATTGCGCCACGTGCTCCTGGGGCAGCTCGTCGGCCAGCAGCAGCTCGATCTGGTACTTGGGCAGCTTGGTCTTGATCTCCACGAGACCGCTGCTGTCCACCAGGCAGTCAGGTGAGTAGCCCACCCCATTGTTGAGGATGATGCCGACCTGCTCCAGATGGGGCAGTCCGGAGGCTTCGTGATAGAGCTCCCGGGCGATGGGCTCGAGTTCGTGACCGCGTTGGGTGTGGGCGTTGCCCTGGAAGGCATCGGAGGGCTCACCGGTGATGCGCTCGCCGATCAACTGATGCATGTAGCTGAGCGCACCGGCACCGAAGCCTGCCGGCCCCTTGCCCTTGACCAGCAGCGTCTTCAGCTCGGACATGGTGACGATGCCCAGGCGGGCGGCATGCCACTTAGGCGTGCCCTGTTCCAGTGTCAGGATCTGCATGACAATCTCCTTGATGAAATGCGGCATAGCCAGCGAGGGAACGCCCCTCGCCGGGTAGTCAATGGTGCTGGCGGTTGGTTAGTGCTCGCTTTTGCAGCGAGGCCCGCAGTCGGTCGAAGTCACTGCGCGGCACCTGCTCGGCCTCGCCGTACTTGCCGACGAACCACTCCTGGGTGGCCTGTGGGCAGGCAGCGATCAGCTGCCGGAGCTGTCCTGCCTGAAAGGGCGTGACGAGCTTCACCGGGGCGGCGGCATGGCCGTCGTCGTCCTGGCCGCGGGTGGTGATGTTCAGCAGGGCACACAGCACGTAGCGCTTGCCATAGCTGGTGGAGGAGCCGAAGGCCTGCACGGCGTTCTTGCTGCCACTGGTATCGGCCGGCAGCAGCATGCTGGTCTCCTCGCGGTGGCCATCCTTGTGCATCAGCACACCGGTCACCTGAATGCCGCGCTCCTGGGTCTGGATACGGAAGCTCACCGCGAAGCCGTGCTTCTTCATGATCGGCCTGACGGTGTCGACGATGTCCTCCAGGGTGGCGTAGCAGCCGGTGTTGGTGCGTCCCCGCTCGGCGATGCTCGGCAGCTCCGTCTGCATGGCCGCCATGGCGGCGCTGTAGGCCATCAGCGCCTGGCGGTCGAGCACGCGCTCCTGCATCTGCAGCAGGCGCTCCATCTTGTCGATATCGACCTCGGGGTTGAGGGCAGCGCGCTCGATCACTTGGATGATCGCGGTGCTCTCTTGCAGGGGCTGCGTTGACGGCTCGGGAGTGAGCTGGCCGTTGGGTTGGTTGCCCCGGCGACTCTGGGGAGGAATGGGCGTTGCCATGGGAGTCACCTCACAGGTAGCGGTTAATGACGGCCGGGAGCTGCTCGGTGGGCACCGGCTCCAGGTACACGACCACGCGGTAGACTTGGCCCTTGGCCAGCACGTGGGTCTGGGCTTCACGTTCATTGGCCCCCAGCAGCTGACGAGTCAGCTGGGTCAGGACGCGGCAGGTTTCGAATGACAGTCGCGATGACATGGAATCCTCCAGAGACAGAAACGCCCGGCCGTGGTGGGCCGGGCGCTATGCCGTGATAGGAATGGGTTGGATGAAGTGACGAGGGTTACCGCTGATGTCGCCGTCCATGTAGCCGATCAGGCGACCAGCGCCATTGCCGACTCCAGCGCCTTGTCCTTGAGGCTCGCCCCCTGGCCGAACCAAGCGGAGTCCATCCGGTAGTCGTTGCTGCGGGCGCGCTTCTCGTGGTCGACGTACTCGGTGATCGCGTTGAGCAGGCCCCAGGCGGTGCCCTGGGCGGTACACAACTGCGCCCCACGCCCCTCGCCATGGAACAGCTTCTGAACGCGATTGAGGGCCCGGTAGTTGGGCAGCTTGGAGGGATCGTCCAGCGGCTCCTCGGCGTTGCAGATCACCGACTGCAAGTAGCTCTGGATCTCCTCCTGGCTCACCTTGCGCTCGGCCAGGGTCTTCATGCGGTACATGAAGTCGTCCCACTGCGAGACCGAGATGCCGAGCTGCTGCTTGACCAGTTGCGGTCGGAACTCGGTGCTGTGCGGCACCTTCACGCCCTGGGCCATGCCATCCACGGCGATGGTCAGGGTGTTATTGCACACCACCCGCACCGAGGTGGGCGTGGCCACCGTCGCCAACGAGCCATCGCAGGAGGTCGCCAGGAGCAGGTAGGCGTTCACCTGGTCCTGGCCTTTCAGCGCCGTCCCCAGACCGCTTCGGGCCAGCGCCCAGAACTTGCGGCCACCCTTGAGCACGCCGGCGGTCTCCAGCTCATAGCCGGCGTACTCGGTCAGGTCGCGGTAGAACTCCAGCACCTCTTCGGGTTGGACCACCTTGTAGCGCTGGGAGACCACCGACAGCGGGGTGCGAGTGTCGGAGCGGTAGAGCACCTTCTGTTCCGGGAAGGAGTGGATACTGCCCAGGTGCCCGGCGCCATCGGCGATGAAGCGCACCGGCGACTCCTCGATGTGCCAATCCATGCCGGCCTGCTGCCGCCACACCTCCAGCGGTTGATGACGCGAGAGTTGCTGTCCCAGGCCATGCCAGGGGGTGTCGCCGACGTAAGCCATCTGTTCGATCTGATGTGCCATGAGAAATCTCCAGGACGAAAAAAAGCCGGCAGGTCGCCGGCAGACAGAAAGAGAGTGATGTGATGGGTCAGTCCAGCACCCGGAAAGCGTGGCCACAGCTCAGGCAGAGCCAGGGCGTACCCTGGCCGGGGGGAAACAGGTGCTGGACCATCTGGTGACCTGCGGCCGCACCGGCGATCCCACCGGTTGACGCTGCCAGCACGGCAGCCGCGACCCGACTCAGCGGGAAGGACGCCGAGGGGGTAAGCGGCAAGTTTCGCGAGTAGAGTGAGACGTAGGCACCCTTCAGGGAGCCGACCAGTCCGCCGGCGGCAGTACCGAGCTTACGGGCAGTCTCGAGGTTGATGATGCGCCGCGATGCGCAGCGCACGCAGGGTGGGGACATATCGGGTCTCCTGTGCAGGTGAAACAAGCCCGGGGAGGGCTTTGCTCACAGGGGTGATATAGGTCTCAGATTTTTTTTACTGGGGTGCCGGATACTGTGAACCTGGCCGGGTTTTCCGTTACCCCCTTGATGAAATGGAATTATTTTTCCCACTTCAACAAGGGGTTAGATAACAGCCGCACCACCGGACATCGCGTATCGAATGGCGCTGATACCCCCGGAAGAGTGGCCAGGATGACGGTAGTAGTAATATGCGGTAGCAAAGCCATACCCAATAGTAATAACAGAACAGAGGAAACTGGAGAGTAGGAACCCCAAAGGAGGAGGTCTTTCAGAGCCTCCGACCCTCCCATAGGAAGAGACCAAAGGAGGCATTACCAAGAAGGGAGAGATCACCAGAGGGAGTGGCATGGCAGAGACGCCATGCCCCTCACAGTACCGACAGGAGGTAGCAGACCGACAACTACATGATGGCGGATGACGCCATGACGATCAGACCACCACAGGGATCGCCTTCCAGAGGCGACTCCAGGACATGCCCCTACTGACCAGCCCCACAACGCTGTGCATGAGCGCTGACGTCCCTTGATCGCCAGGGCCCTACCGAGGGGCCCGTCACGACAGACCCATCCCCCACCCCATGACCATCACTCACAGCCACCGCTTAACGGCGGAGAGCGCCGTGCGCGCGTGTGTCATCAGCTATAGCCCGGAGACTCCCATGTTCACGAATTGCCCCAAGCGTCATCCCCACAACACCAAGCTCCGCCTCTGCTACGATAACTGGTTTCAAGGGCTACCCGTCCAGCAGCGTGAGCAGGGACCGCAGATCGAGAACTACCTGGAGACCACCCTGCGGGTACTCCAGCACACCACCTACGAGCAGAACCGGACCTTGGCGTTTCGCCTCGACCTGCGCTTTCCCCAGGCCATGCCGGTGGGACCGATCCACGCTGACAACGCATGCCTCAACCGGTTCTTCTATGCCTTGCGCAAGGAGCTCGACGCGGCAGGCACCAAGTATCAGACCAAGATCCGCTACCTGTGGGCCCGCGAGCAGGACACCAGCGACAAGCCCCACTACCACCTGATGCTGCTGCTCAACTACGACGCCTTTTGCTCGCTCGGCTGCTTCTCCCCCTCCTTCGATGGGGGATACGAGATGGACAATCTCTACCACCGCTGCGTCAGGGCCTGGAGCTGGGCCATCGGCTGGCCCATGCACGACATGGCGGGGCGGGTCCATGTCGCCACAGACAAGCTGACTCAGCAGCCCTACGTGTACCGCCAGCACCGCGATGACGCGGCGACCTTTGCCCTGGTGTTCTACGCCGCCAGCTACCTGTGCAAGGCCTACTCCAAACCGATTGCCCAGGGCATCCGCTGTCACCAGGGCAGCAGCCGGTAGGCTTTTGACTGAAGTAGACCCCACCCTTGGACCACCTGACAGGTCATCTAAACTCAGGGCGAATCATCATCGGTATCAGGCCGTGATTCCACCCCCCCCCCTATCGCCAGCCCGCGACAGCATCCACTATTCGGTGGCGAAGCACGCGGCATGCAAAGCTGAGCCCCAAAAGAAGGTTATAAAAAAATTATTTACATAACAAAAAAGTCTAGACCGATTTTTAACCACCCAGCACGCCAGGTGCTCAGCGACTTAGGAGCTTGCTCAAAACGTCAACTGGAAACCGGTTATTTCGGCTACCAATAGCCGAAATAACCACTTTGGTTGGCCTCGCAATCTCGGCAGCCTGATTTCTAGACGGCATTTCACCGCCAATGTCAAGGCCTTTGCTTAACAGCTTGCGCATCTTAAGCAGTGCCGATTTTTTGCTGGGCTGGAAACGTCACTCTCTGCCCTGCCACCGAAAAGTGCCCGGTGGCACCCACCACCCCACACAGGAGAGTGACAATGAGCTATCCCTTTCACCCGATACTGCCCGCCCCGGGCAGCTTCAATGCCCAGCGCGTCGAATCCACTTTATTGTGGCGATCCAGCCATGAGCTCAGCCAGAACTGTCAGGTGTCGTTGGATCTCACTGTCCTGACCCTGTTGGCAGGGGTCAGCATGGTGGCTCAGGGCCGCTACGACCTGAAAATGCCCTACGGCGCGGTCAAACCCACAACAATCAACGTCTTGGGAGTCGCCGGCTCCGGTGAAGGCAAATCGCCGCTCTTCGACAGAGTACTCAATGTCATCCTGGAGTCGCAGCGTGAACAGCGCCGCGAGTGGCGCAGGCAGTTGGATACCTACCAGGGGGATCTAGAGGAGTGGCGCACCGAGGAAAAGGTGCTTACCTCGGCGATCTATCGCAAGCAGACCAAGGGCGGTACCGCGGAGAGTGAGCGGCAAGGACTACGTGAGTTGCATCAGCGTCGGCCCGAGTTACCCCGCGAGTTCCGGTTACTGTATGACGACACCTCACCGGAAGCGCTCTTCTCAGGACTGGACACGAGGGTTCCGAGCGCCGCCCTGGCGACCGACGAAGCGGAGGTCTTTTTCAAGGGCGCCATGAACCGGGCACGCGGCCATATCAACTCACTCTGGAGTGGCGGTAGCACAGTCATCACGCGGGCTACCAAGGAAGACATCGTGCTAGATGATGCTCGCCTAATGCTGCTGCTGATGGTGCAGCCCGGCATCCTGCACAAGTACATGGAGGCACAGGGCCAACAGGCAAGAGACTCGGGCATGCTCGCCCGTTTTCTCATCTGTGCACCACTATCGGTTCGCGGTCAGCGGTTCTACTCGCTGCAGTCCTCCTCGACATGGGATGCCTGGGAGCAGGCTGAAGCACGCCTGGCCACCTTGACGCGAGAGAACCTGATCCTGATCCATGCGCCTGACACGCCGCGTGAAGTACTGGAGTTCACGCCAGAAGGGGCAGCCTGTTGGGTACAGGTGGCCAATGAGATCGAGCGACAGATGGGCCCCGGGGGGTACTTTGAAGCGTGTCCCGACCATGGCTCGAAGCTAGCGGAAAACGTGGCTCGCGTCGCAGCGTTGATACACTTGCTCGAGGAGTATGAGGGGGGCATCACACCGGAGACAGTGTTGATGGCAATGGATACCTGCCTCTATTACTCTGGTCACTTCATGCAGGTTTTCATGCCACCTCCCCAGGAGGAGCAAGATGCTCAGCGGCTAAACGAGTGGTTCAATGAGCTCCGGCAGTTCAACTGGCGCACCATGCGTTACAACGATGTACGCCAACGCGGTCCACGCCCGCTGCGAGATAAAAAGCGCCTCAAGGAAGCCCTGGAGGTACTGATTGCCCACCAGCAGGTGGCCGTTTTTACTCACCACCGAACGCGCTACATCGACCTAGCTCCCTGGCTGGGGCCGCCGAATCCGAGCATGTACTGACACTCGTTTGCACTTGCCGCCCCGCAGGGCGGCAAGTGCTACTCGGCCGAAGGAATTTGTTTCAAGCTTCTGTAAAATCGCCTGCCAAGCCCACCATGGGTATCCGGTTCAATCACGCTATCAAGCCTCAGGCTAATGACGTGAAAACGGCGGAAAGTCAGAGCGGCTCAATCCTGAACTCAAACCGCCTGGAATCAGTTACCCGACTGGCCCACTATCACGTGAATATGCTACTCTAACCCCACCCACCTCACGCACCTTTGTAGGCTCTTCAAGCGGATGCTTAGCATTTTCATTGTAGACTTTGCGAACACTGGGCTCACGAAAGATGAGCTTCTCAATCCTCTCAGAGAGCTTGTCTTCGCTACTCGGCAGCGGAAGACTATATTCATCGATCAGGGGAAATAAAGTCTTGGCAATCGTCTGCGCCGCTCTAACATGCCCTTGCCAACCATGGACTGGGCGTTTAGATAGCGCTCCCTTCACCAAACCACGCAGCAAAGCCTCTCCTTCTTCCTTTTTCTCCTTAGTCGCAGCCCGGGCCTTTTCCTGCTTAACTTCATGACTATTGTTTTTTACGTCTTTCAAAATTCGCCAAGCCGTTGCATGCTGCTGTGCACAAGCAAAGGCTGAAATCATTTTATCACCAACCTTAAACAATTCACCTGGCTGAGAGCTTTCAGTGTAATTCTTTATTATTTTTTGAACACTCTCTTCATAAAGCATACGAACAAAAACACCTTGCCGCAGGGCAATATTGAAGTGCTCCTCTATCTTATCATCAAGCTTAACCCCCTTTTTTACAGGTCGTATAACCACAGACCAATCATCTTCAGGGTCAATCTTCCCCCAAACAATTTCTATCGCCTTGCTATTTATTGCATTTTCAAAATCGATCGCATCGAATTCACTCTTCGGTTGCTCATGCAATATAGCATCAACAAGATCACCGGCTTTATCAAAGATCATCTGCCAAGGGTCTATTGTCGTCACGTCACTCATGCCTCCCTGTCTGATCCAGTGATCCCCTATATAGCACCCGCTTCTGGTTGCAGCCACCCCAACCAAGCCGATACACATCCAAGAAACAATGTCAATGTCGCCCCCTAAATTTCCGAGAAGCTTAAGGAATGCCGATTCGCAGGCGACGACGGGGCGCCAAGATCGGGCCATCAAGACAGCGAATTAGGGAAACGGCAATGGCAGGAACACTTCTACGCCCAGAGCAAGTGGCTGAAAGGCTGGGCATGAGTCTGAGCTGGGTCTATGGCAACAAGCACAGCATCGGCTACGTCCAGCTAGGCAGCGCGGTTCGCTTTGAGCAAAGCGCAGTGGAGAGGTACGCTGAGAGCTGCAGGCGCGGTCCTCAGTGGAAGGAGGATCGGAAATGGGATACACAGTCTCGCACAGGAAAGATCGCGGCACGTGGGTCGTCCGCTGCACCATCAACGGCCAGCGTACTCAGCGAACTTTTCGCACAGAAGGAGAAGCAAGGCAGTTTGCGCTGAAAGCAGAGGCTCAGCGCCAAGAGGATGAGTTCAACGGCGTCATGGGCCGCAAGCCCAAGTACACCTTCTCCGAGGGGCTGCAACGCATGGTCAGCGAATACGATGTCCGCTCCCAGAAGCAGCACATCCTGCTGGTAGCCAGGTGGATGGATGAGCATGCCCCTGGCGTGATCATCGGTCAGGAGCTGCTGGACGCGGCACGCAGGATGCAGAAGGCTCTCAAGGAGAAGGGACTGGCGCAGTCGACCATCAACAACCGCACTCAGGTCGTCAAGCGGGTACTCTCGCTGTCATACCGGGAATGGGACTGGATCGACCTGCCGCTGGACGGCAAGCTCCGCAAGCCATCGCCCAAGAACGAGCGCCATGTTTACTTGACCGAGATGGAACTCGCCGAACTGCTTGAAGCAGTGCCGGAACGCTACAGGATCGAACGAAAGGTGATCTTGCTGGCGATGCTGACGGGCATGAGGCGGGGGGAGCTGATGGCACTGGAATCAGGGAACGTCTACAACGGCCGCATCGTGCTCAGGCCTAATCAGACGAAAAGCGGGAAGCCGAGGGTCATACCCCTAACGGAGGAAGCCCTACCGCTGGTGGAAGCCTTGCCGTTTGACACGACCGGCGACAGGGTGCGTGGCGCGTTCGAGAAAGCGAGGGAGAAGATCGGTCGCCCCGACATCCACTTTCACGATTTGCGTCACTGCTATGCCTCATTGCTGGCGAGCAAGGGGGAAGCGCTGACGAGCATCAGGGATCTGCTCGGGCATTCGTCACTGACGGTGACCAGCCGCTATGCGCATGCCGACCCGGCAAGATGGGAGAGCGTGGTGGCGAAGCTGCCGCGGATCAGCAACCAATCAGCAACCACACACTGAAGAAAATTGACTCTTAGCGGCGTAACCGATTGATTTCATTGGTGGGCCCAGCTGGACTCGAACCAGCGACCAAGGGATTATGAGTCCCCTGCTCTAACCAACTGAGCTATAGGCCCTTGCAGCGGATGGCGCCGAGCGGCGCCGCCGTATGATAGCGAATGGCGATGTAGGTGACCATAGCCAGGCGCCCTTGCCGGGCCGAATTCCCTCCCTTACGGCACGTTGCGGTGCGCGTCACCAACGCCGAGCGGGTGGCGCTGGAGGGCCGTGAGCTGACGGCCAACCCGGCGCTGCGATCGGTGCCGCTGTTGCTCGGCCATGCGCCGACCGGCGTCCAGGTGACGGCCCTTCCCGATGACAAGCGGATGTGCTGCCGAGACCAGGGGAAGGGAGCGCCTTCTACTCCTCCGTAGCCAGCGAGTCTCGTGCCATCAGGTGTTCGGCCACCGCCTGGTAGGCGGGCAGCGAGGTGGGATCATTGGCCGCGTTGGCCGCTACCGGATGCGAGGCGAACCGCACGATGACCATGTGCGCCGTGGGATCGATGTAGATTGTCTGTCCATGCACCCCGCGGGCGGCGAAGGCACCGTGATCGTTGTGCAGCACCCACCACATGCCGCGATAGCTGCCGCCCGGGAGGCTCGCATAGACTGCCCGGGCGAAGGCCTCGCGGTCGCCCCCCTGGCGGATGCGTCCGACGGCCGCGTCGGGAAAGAGGCGCTCGCCGTCGAGCTCACCGCCCTCCAGCACCAGCTGGCCGAGGCGTGCCAGGTCACGCAGGCCGGCACTGAGGCCGCCGCCGGCGAACGGCGTGCCGATGGCATCCACCGTGAAGTAGGCATCCTGCTCGGCGCCCATGGGTTGCCAGAGCCGCTGCGCCAGCAGATCGGCTACCGACTGGCCGGCCGTGCGCGCAATGATCCAGCCCAGGACGTCGCTGTTGACGGTGCGATAGCCGAAGACTTCGCCGTGAGCGCCTTCGGGCTGCACGGTCGCCAGGAACTCGTAGTAGGTACGTGGCCCCTGGTAGCCCTCCGGCTTGGGCAATGGGCTCGCCGCCGCATTGTAGGCCCAGATCTCGGCCTCGGGATCCGTGTAGTCCTCGCTGAAGTCGAGCCCTGTGGTCATCTCCATGACCTGCTGCACGGTGGCACTGCCGAAGGCACTGTCGGCGAGCTCGGGCAGGATCGTAGCCACCCTGGCCGTCTCGTCCAGTGCCCCCTCGGCCACCAGGATCTCGGCCAGTAGCCCGGTCATCGACTTGGTGACCGACATGGCGCCATGCACGCCGGCCTCGTCCAGGCAGCCGGCATAGTGCTCGTAGACCACTTGGCCATGGTGCAGGATCAGGATGCCGTCGGTGTAGTTCCGGGTCAGCGACGCCTCCCAGGTCATCGGCGCGCCGCCGCCCAGCGGCGTGAAGGTGACGGCATCGATCCCGGCGTCCGGCGCTTCCTCGAGCACGCGAGGTGCGCCAAGGCCACGGCTGACACGTCGGGTAGGCAACAGCTCGCGGAAGTGGCATACCGTCCAGCGAAGCCTGGGGAAACTGAAGTAGTCGGCATCGGGCTGGCCGATGATCCGCTCGGGCGGCGGCGGGAAGCCCTGCATCCAACCCAGGGCAACGGGATCGGAGGCTTCGGCGTCCAGGAGGCGCTCCTCGGCCGCGGCCGGCAGCCCCAGCCCGGCCACGGTCAGGACTGCGAACAGTAACGTCGCTCGCCTCTTGCGGCCCAGGCATGCCATGCCCGCCCGACACGGCCTCCCGCTTTCGGTAACACTCACTGTTGGCATGGCAGCACTCTCCCCTGCGTCGGCACCATGAAGCGAGTCTTGTCCAGAACCCGGGGCAGAGCAATGGCACACTGCCTCGCGCCCATCATTTGATAACGATTATCATTTTGTTTATGATCCCGTGACGCGACTCCCGTGGAGCCCCCACCATGCATCAGGCGCTGTCGCCGCTCTATATCGGGCCCCTGGAAAGTCTGGCGCCCCCCCGGGTGTCGGCGACGCCCGGCGCCGACACCCGGCCCGCCCGGGACCTGCTCGACCCGACCTACCTGGACGCGCTGTTCGCCCGCTTCGGCGCCCGGTACGCTCACGGCGATCGCCGGGCAGTGGCCTCGCTGTGGTCGAAGTGGCACTTCAGTACCCTGGCGGCCCACGGCCTGGCCGCCAACCTGCTGCTCGAGCGCGACCTGCCGCTGGGGCTGGACGAGCTGCGCCTCGCGCAGTCCCCCGAGGGTCAGACCACCGGCCTGGCCCTGCGCCATGCCGGCAAGCCCCTGGCTGAGCTCGACCCCTACCCTCGCTTCACCACCCTGCTCGACGGCCACCTGACCCCGCTGATCGAGACCCTGGCCGCGGCCAGCGGCGCCTCGCCCAGGGTGTTCTGGAGCAACGCCGGCAACTACGTCGAGTACTTCGCCGGCGCCCTGGCCGACCATCCCATGGCCGCAGCGGACGTCGCCGAGCCCGCCCGGGCGCTGCTGGCAAGCCGCACCCTGCCCGACGGCCGGCGCAACCCCCTGTATCGCCCGGTGCGCTATGTCGAAGACAGCCGAGGCAAGCCCCGGCGGGTGCGCCGCCTGTGCTGCCTCCGCTACCTGATCGACGAGCTGGGGGTCTGCGGGAACTGCCCGCTGGCCTGCCGCCACAGGAACCGCTCCGCTGCTACGCCCTGACCGCCCCCACGTGAGGGCCCACCCCGATGCCGGGATGGGCCCTCTTGGCATGACTCGCCGCTTAAGGGCTCAGTAGCGCCAGGTCAGGTTGGCCATGACATGGCGCGGCGCACCGTGGAAGGCCTGGTCCCACTTGAGGCTGGTCAGGTACTTCTCGTCGGTGACATTGTTGACGTTCAGCGAACCGGTCAGGTTGTCGCTGAAATCGTAGCTGGCCATCAGGTCGACCAGGGCGTAGGCCTCCTGGCGGGTCTTGCCCTCGGCGAGGTCACGATCACGCTCGATATCCTCCTGCCAGCGCAGCCGGGCGCCCACCTTGAGGGCATCCAGGGCGGCCGGCCGGTAGCTGGTGGTGGCGCGTACCTGATGACGCGGAATATAGGTGTTGGTGGCCTCACCCTCGGCGTCCTCGATCTCCAGGTAGGTATAGCCGACGCTGGCCTGCCAGCCCGGCGCCAGCTCGCCGGCGAGCGTGGCCTCCACCCCCTCGCTGGTGATGCCATCGGCCCCCCTGTAGACGTCCTGCGTTCCGCGCTTCTCGCCCGTCGGCTGTGCGACATTGTGCTGCTCGGTGCGGAACAGTGCCAGCGAGGCATCGGTGCCGCCACCGAACAGTTCGGCCTTGAGGCCGACCTCCTGGCTGACCCCGTCGACCGGATCGATGAAGTCGCCGTCACGGTTGATCTCGGTCTGCGGCTTGAAGATCTCGGTATAGCTGGCGTAGAGGGACGCCCGGTCGGTCACGTCATAGATCAGACCGGCATAGGGAGTGAGCTGGTTATCGACATCGGACGCCTGGGAACTGCCGTACTGTTCGCCCGTGGCGTCCGCCCAGCTCAGACGAGCGCCCGCCACCGCGGTCCAGCGGTCGGCGAGATCCAGCTTGGCCGCACTGTAGATGCTGCGCTCCTTGACCGTGGCATCGCCGTCGGTGCCGGAGAAGGCCTCCCAGGCGTCGGGTTCGGGGTAGCGGCCGTTCCAGTCGTCCAGCGGCGGCAGCCCCTGGCCCCCCGCGTCGAAGCCTGCCGTGGGGTAGCGGGAGAGCTGCTGGTTGCGGCTCTGGCTCCAGTCCGTGCCCACCACCAGCTGATGGCCGCGACCGAACGCCTCCACCTCGCCCTTGGCATGCAGGTCGGCCACCCACTGCTCCAGGTGGCGGTCATACTTGCTGAGGGTCAGCTGGTCGTCGGCGATGCGCCCGGACTCGGCATCGGGGGACCCGGAGATATAGAACAGCTGGGTGTCGGAGAGCATGTCGAGGTGGGTGAGCGTTCCCTTGAGCGACCAGCGCTCGCCAAGCGCCTGCTGCACCTCCAGGAAGCTGCGACGGGTCTCCACGTCCCAGTAGGACCAGTCGGGCGCCGAGGAGGTCGCGGTGTCATAGTCGGTGGGATTGCCGGCCGTGTCGTAGAGCGGCAGCGAGCCCCACATGTTGCCGTCGGTGTCGTTCTGCTGCCAGGTGTGGCCGAGGGTCACCAGGGTGCTGTCGGTCACATCGGCTTCCAGCACGCCGTAAAGCAGCCCGCGCTCGCGGCTCAGCCGGTCCAGGTAGGAATCGCTCTCCATCCCCGCCGCCACCAGGCGCCCGCGGACACGCCCCTCATCGTCCAGCGGCCCGGCGACATCGGCCTCCAGGCGCCGCCGGTCCCAGGCGCCGAGGCTCGCCGAGACCGCGGCCTGGGACTCGAAGGTGGGCCGCTTGCGCACGAAGTTGACCGTCGCCGCCGGGTTGCCCGAGCCGGACATCAGGCCGGTGGCACCGCGCACCACTTCCACCCGGTCGTAGATGGCGGTGTCCATGTCGCCGTGCACATTGTTGTAGGGCATCGGCACGCGCACCCCATCGACCTGGAAATTCGAGATCTCGAAGCCCCGCGCCGTGAAGTAGGTGCGATCCGTTTCGAGGCGCTCCACCGTCACCCCCGGGGTCGTCTCCAGGACATCGTTGGTGGTATCGAGGCTGAAGTCATCAAGCTGCGCCCGGGTCACGGTGGAGACCGACTGGGGCGTCTCGCGGGGCGTCAGGTCGAGCCGGGTCGCGGTGCTGATGAGCGGCACCCGGTAACGCTGCGTGCCCTCGGTGACGACCGACAGGGCCTCGGCCTCGACGGTCACCGTCTCGAGTGTCTCGGCCTCCTCGGCCAGCAGTGCCGGGGAGGTCGCCATGAAGGCACCGGCGGTGGCCAGGCCAAGGGCGCGGCGAACGGCCTGGGCCAGCGGGTCGAGCCCCACGGAGCGGGAAACGGGATACAACATGGGTGAGCAAGCCTCTGGTTCTTATCTAAAATGAATGCGCATGATAATGACTCGCATTAACAATAGCAACCGGGAATGCCCCCTGGGTGATCTCGGCCGAGCCCCTGACCGGATGGCGGCGGGGACAGGGCAGACGACGCCGCCGGTGACCATCGGGTCACCGGCGAAGCAGGCCTTGGCTTGCAGGGAGGAGAACGGGGTCAGGTCAGCGTGACATCCGCCGCCTCGATCTCGCCGGTCTGCACCCGCCACTGGGCCGCATAGCGCCCGTCGCGCGCCAGCAGCTCGCCGTGGGTGCCGCGCTCGACCACTCGTCCGTGGTGAACCACGGCGATCTCGTCGGCGTGGACGATGGTCGAGAGCCGGTGGGCGATCATGATCACGGTGCGCTGATGGGCGATGCGCTTCAGCGAGCGCTGGATGGCCGCCTCGGTCTCGTTGTCCACGGCGCTGGTGGCCTCGTCGAGCACCAGGACCGGCGGGTCCTTGAGCAGCGCCCGGGCCAGCGAGAGGCGCTGGCGCTGGCCGCCGGAGAGGCGCACGCCGCGTTCCCCCACCGGGGTGTCGAGCCCCCGGGGCAGTGCCTGGATGAAGTCCCAGGCCTCGGCGGTCCGCGCCGCGGCGATGATATCGGCCTCGGGGGCCTCGGGGCGGCCGTAGGCGATGTTGTCGCGCACCGGACCCTCGAACAGGTAGACATCCTGGCTGACCAGGCCGATGGCCCGGCGCAGCGAGGCCAGCTCGAGCTCGCGGATCGGCTGGCCATCGAGGCGGATCTCCCCGGCCTCGGGGTCGTGGAAGCGCAGCAGCAGCTTGATCAGGGTCGACTTGCCCGAACCGGTGGCGCCGACCAGCGCCAGGGTATGGCCCGCCGGCACCGCCAGATTGACCTCGCTGACCCCCTCGCCGCTGCCCGGGTAGCGAAAGCTCACGTCGGCGAAGGCCACCTCGCCATGCACCGGCTCGGCCAGTGCGCGTCCGCCGTCGTCACGCACCTGGATCGGTGTGGCCAGCAGGTCGAGAATGCGCCGCGTGCTGGCCATGGCACGCTCGAAGAGGTCGATCACCTGGGCCAGGCCGGTCAGCGGCCACAGCAGCCGCTGGGTAAGAAACACCAGCACGCCATAGGCGCCGACGTTCAGGTCACCCTGCAACGCCAGCATGCCGCCCACGGTGAAGGTGGCGAGGAAGCCGGCCAGGATCGCCATGCGGATCACCGGGATAAAGGCCGAGCTGATGCGGATGGCCCGACGGTTGGCCTCCACGTAGGCCTCGCTGGCGGCCTTGAGCCGCTCGGCCTCGCGGGCCTCGGCGGTGAAGCTCTTGATGGTAGCGATGCCGGCCAGGTTGTTGGAGAGCCGGCTCGAGAGGTCGCCGACCCGCTCGCGCACCTCGGCATAGAGCGGTCCGGCCTTGCGCTGGAAGTAGAAGGCGCCCCACACGATCAGCGGGATCGGTGTGAAGGCGAGCAGCGCGATCAGCGGCGAAAGCACGAAGAACACCGCCCCCACCGCCACCACGGTGACACCGACCTGGATCATGGCGTTGGCACCGCCGTCCAGGAAGCGCTCGAGCTGATTGACGTCGTCGTTCATGGTCGCCACCAGCTGGCCGGAACTGCGCGACTCGAAGAACCCCATGTCGAGCCGTTGGGCGTGCTCGTAGGCGTCCTGGCGCAGGTCGGCCTGCAGGCGCTGGGCGAGGTTGCGCCACAGCACCTGGAAGAGGTATTCGAACAGCGACTCGCCGGCCCAGATGAAGAAGGTCAGCGCGCCGAGGATCAGGATCTGCTCGCGGGCGGACTCGAAGCCCAGCCCCGCCACGAAGCTCTGTTCCTGGTTGACCACCACGTCGATGGCCACGCCGATGAGGATCTCGGGGGCGATGTCGAACAGCTTGTTGATGATCGAGCAGGCGCTGGCGGCGATGATCCGGCGGCGGTAACCGCGGGCATAACGCAGCAGGCGCACCAGGGCCCGGAAGCTGGAGGTGGTGGCATCAGGCATGGGGAACGACGGTCCTGGAGAGTGAAACGCCACAGCATACCGGGAAGATGGCCGCGCCGAAACGGATCTTATTGATAACCATTATCACCGACGGTAAGGTAGCGTCCTCTCCCGCCCCTACCGGGGCCCGCTGAAGGAGCGCCCTGCATGTTCGAACTGCGCGGAGCCGGGTTCAGCGCAGCTGACCGGCCACTGCTCGCCGCCACCGACCTGACCCTCGAGAGCGGCCGGGTGCACGGCCTGATCGGTCACAATGGCTCGGGCAAGTCGACCCTGCTCAAGCTGCTGGCCCGCCAGCAGCCGGCCAGCCAGGGCGAGCTGCACTTCGCCGGCCGCCCGCTCGCCGGCTGGGGCCAGCGCGAGTTCGCCCGCCGCGTGGCCTACCTGCCCCAGCAGCTGCCCGCCACCGAGAACCTGCTCGGCCGCGAGCTGGTGGGCATGGGCCGCTACCCCTGGCGCGGTCTGCTGGGGCGCCACACGCGCGAGGACGAGGCGGCCATCGAGCGGGCCATCGCTGCGACCCACACCGAGGCCTTCGCCGACCGCCTGGTGGACACCCTCTCCGGCGGCGAGCGCCAGCGGGTCTGGCTGGCCATGCTGCTGGCCCAGGGCAGCGACTTCCTGCTGCTCGACGAGCCTCTCGCCGCGCTGGACATCGCCCACCAGGTGGAGGTGCTGGCGCTGATCCGCGAGCTGAGCCAGACCCTGGGACTCGGCGTGGTGATCGTGCTCCACGACGTCAACATGGCGGCGCGCTACTGCGACCACCTGGTTGCCCTGCACGGCGGGCGCGTGCTGACCCGGGGCACCCCGGCCGAGCTGATGGACGAGGCCACCCTGGAGGCCATCTATGGCATTCCCATGCGCGTGATGGCGCATCCCGCCGGCCAGCATCCCGTCGCGCTGGTCCATGCCTGACGTGCCCGCCCGGCTGCTCCGCGGTCTCGTGCCTGTGCTGCTGCTGGCCCTGATGCTGGTGGCGACGCCCCGCGCCCAGGCCGAGCCGGCCATCGCCACCCTCGACTGGACCCTGGCCGAGACCCTGGTGGCGCTGGGCATCACCCCGACCGGCGTCGCCCAGCGCGACGCCTATCACGCCTGGGTGGGGGCGCCGCGCCTGCCGGAGGCGACCGTCGATCTCGGCCTGCGCAGCCAGCCCAACCTGGAACTGCTGGCGAGCCTCGCGCCCGAGCGCATCCTGATCTCGCCGATGTTTGCCCACCTGGCGCCACGGCTGTCGCGCATCGCCCCGGTCACGACCCTGTCGCTCTACACGCCGGACCGCGAGACCTGGCCCCAGCTGCGCGAGCTGACCCGCGAACTGGGCCGCCTGGCCGAGCGCGAGGCGGCCGCCGAGCGGCTGATCGACGAGACACAGGCGCGACTGGCGGCCCTGAAACAGCGGCTGCCCGAACGAGTGCCGCCGCTGCTGGTGGTGCAGTTCATGGACGAGCGCCATGTCCGGGTGTTCGGCGAGGGTGGCCTCTACCAGGCCGTGATGGCCCAGCTGGGGCTGGAGAACGCCTGGCACGGCGAGACCAACGCCTGGGGCTTCTCGCTGGTGGGCCTCGAGCGGCTGGCCGGCCTGGAGGCGCGGCTGGTGGTGGTCGCCCCCTACCCGGTGGGCGTGGAGGCGGCGCTGGCCGACAGCGGCCTCTGGCAGCAGCAGCCCAGCGTGCGCGATGACAGCCTGATCACCCTGCCCCCGGTATGGAGCTTCGGCGCCCTGCCATCGGCGCAGCGCTTCGCCGATTACCTGGTGGCCGCCCTGACGGAGGCGCCCCATGGTGACTGAGGCTCTCCGCTGCCGTGCCCCGGCCCTGGTCTGCCTGCTGTCGGGCCTGGCGCTGCTGGCCCTGATACTCGGCTCGCTTGCCGAGCAGGGACTGTTCGATGGCCTGCGCGCGCTGACGACGGTGACGCCGACGGATGCGCAGGCGCTGGTGCGTCACTACAGCTGGTGGCCCCGCCTGGCCATGGCGCTGCTGGCCGGCGGCGGCCTGGCCCTGGCCGGGGTGCTGATGCAGCAGGTGCTGCGCAACCCGCTGGCCGCGCCCACCACCCTGGGGGTAGCCAGTGGGGCCAACCTGGCACTGATGGCCGCCACCCTGCTCGCCCCGGGCCTGCTGCTGGCCGGGCGCGAATGGGTGGCCCTGGCCGGCGGCGGCGGCGCCATGGCACTGGTCTTCGCCCTGACCTGGCACCGCGGGCTTTCCCCTGCGGTGGTGGTGCTTGCCGGCCTGGTGGTCAACCTCTACGCCGGGGCCCTGGGCATGGTGCTGCTGCTCTTCCACCAGGAGACCCTCAAGGGCCTGCTGATCTGGGGTGCGGGGTCGCTTTCCCAGAACGGCTGGGGCGACGCCGCCTTCCTGGCCCCGCGACTGCTGCTGGGCGGCCTGGCGGCCTGGCTGCTGCTGCGGCCACTGACGGTGCTCGAGCTCGACGACGCCAGTGCCAGGAGCCTGGGCGTGTCGCTGAAATACCTGCGCCTGGCGGGACTGGGGCTGGCGGTCTTCCTCACCGGCTGCGTGGTCAGCGTGGTGGGCGTGGTCGGCTTCATCGGCCTGGCGGCGCCCAATATCGTGCGCCTGGCCGGGGCGCGCCGCCTGGGCGCGCGCCTGCTCTGGTCGACGCTGCTCGGTGCCCTGCTGCTCGCCACCACCGACCTGCTGCTGCAGCGCTTCGCCGGCGCCCTGCCCACCCTGCTTCCCACCGGGGCCACCACGGCCGCCCTGGGGGCGCCGCTGCTGCTGTGGCTGATTCCCCGGCTACGCCTCGCGGCCGGCCGCCCACCCGCCAGCACCGCGGCCCTGGCCCCGCGCCACCCCGCCCCCGGACGCCTGGCCGCGGGCCTGGCCCTGGGGCTCATGGCCGCCACCCTGCTGGCGCTGCTGCTGGGCCAGACGGCCGGCGGCTGGTTCGCGACCCTCGACGCGGCGGTACTCGAGTGGCGCTGGCCGCGGCTGCTGGCCGCCGCGGCCAGCGGGGTGATGCTGGCCATCGCCGGCACCCTGATCCAGCGCCTCACCGCCAACCCCATGGCCAGCCCCGAGGTGCTGGGCATCAGCGGCGGCAGCGCCATCGCCCTGATCGCGGCGCTCTTCCTGCTGCCCACTCCCGGCAACCTGACCCTGATCGCCGCCGGCACCCTCGGGGCGCTGGCCAGCCTGGCCGTGCTGGTCGTGCTCAACCGCCGCAGCGGCTTCGTGCCCGAGCGGCTGCTGCTCAGCGGCGTGGCGATCACCGCCCTGTTCGATGCCGTGCGCGCCATCGTGCTGGCCGGGGGGGACCCGCGCGGCCAGCAGGTCGTCGCCTGGCTCTCGGGCTCGACCTACTACATCGACTCCCTCAGCGCGGGCGTGGTCGCGGGCCTCGCCGTGGGGCTGGCCCTGGCAGCGCGCCCCCTCGCCCGCTGGCTGGATATCCTGCCGCTGGGGGCGGCCACGGCCGCGGCGCTGGGGGTTCACGTGAAGCGGGCGCGTCTGGCGCTGCTGCTGCTGGTTGCCCTGCTGACAGCCTGTGCCACCCTGATAGTGGGCCCGCTCTCCTTCATCGGTCTGCTGGCCCCCCACATGGCACGGCTGGCGGGTTTCTCCCGGGCCCGCGCTCATCTCGCCGGGGCCGCGCTGATCGGCGCCCTGCTGATGGTGCTGGCGGACTGGCTGGGCCGACAGCTGCTGTTCCCCGCGGAGATCCCCGCCGGCCTGGTCGCCTCGCTGCTGGGCGGTGCCTACTTCATGTGGGGCCTCGGGCGCCGATAACGGGCCCCGGCGGGCTCGCCATTGAACTCACCGGCCGCTGGCCACACTAACGAGAGAGGCGTCGACTGGCGTCATCGCTTGCATGGACCTTCACGAATCACAAGGAGTGAACGCATGGCCCAACGCAAACCGCTCGATCACACCATCAAGCAGGCCGCCCTCGGGGTGCTGCTCGCCGGGGGCCTGGCCGCGGGTACTGCCATGGCCGAGCCCCAGGGTCTCTACTCGGCCGACGAGTTGCTCGATGCCGATGTCTATGCCACCTCCAGCAGCGACCAGATCGGCGAGGTCGAGGATATCCTGCTCGACAACGACATGCAGGTGCGCGCTCTGGTCATCGACACCGGCTCCCTGCTCGACTTGAAGGGCGAACAGCAGTTCGTCATCGAAGCCGGCAAGTTCACCGTCGAGACCCAGGATGGCAACAGCCTCGATGAGATCGATTACCGGGTCAATGTCGAGCTGAGCGAGGAGCAGATTGCCGTACAGCCGCAATACACCAACGACTGGTGGCAGAACGCCCGAGAGGGGGCCCAGCAGGCCTGGGAAGACACCAAGGAGGGCGCTGCCAGCGCCTGGGAAACCACCCAGGAGGGGGCATCACGCGCCCTGGACCGCATCGGCGAGGCCCTGGAGAACGTCGGTGAACGAACCCGCGAGGCCGCCGACCGCTCCGAGGAGTAACCGCCCAGCGGCGACTCGATTTCCCAGCCTCAAGCCCGGTCGATGACCGGGCTTTTTCATGGCCGGCCATGGGACTCGAGGGCAGCCGTCACAGTGGCTGTTCCAGGATAGGCAACGCACCGTTTCATGCGAATGAGTATCAATTGGTGAACCTTCCCCACTAGACTTACCGCGCCATTGATAATCAATATCATTCAAGGATTGCCATGAAACGCTTCCCTCCCCATGCCCTGGTCAGCGCGGTGGCCCTGGCCGCCGTCCCCTCTGCCCTGCCCGCCCTGGCCCAGGATGACCCGCGGCTAGACGACATCGTGGTCACCGCCGCCGGCTTCGAACAGGCCATGGCCGAGGCCCCGGCCAGCATCTCGGTGATCAGCCGTGAGGAGCTGGAACAGCAGCGCGTGTCCAACCTCGCCGATGCCCTGCGCGGCGTGGAGGGGGTCGACGTGGGCGGCCAGGTGGGCAAGACCGGCGGACGCAACATCAGTATCCGCGGCATGCCCAGCGACTACACCCTGGTGCTGATCGACGGCCGCCGCCAGAACACCGCCGGCAGCGTGACGCCCAACGGTTTCGGTGAAACCGCCACCAGCTTCTTCCCGCCGGTATCGAGCATCGAGCGCATCGAGGTAATCCGCGGGCCGATGTCGACCCTCTACGGCTCCGACGCCATGGGCGGGGTGATCAATGTCATCACGCGCAAGGTGGGTGAGGAGTGGAGTGGCTCGGTGCAGGCCGAAACCACCCTCAACCAGCACGACGAGTTCGGCGACAGCCGCGAGACCAGCCTCTACGCCACGGGGCCGCTGGTCGAGGAGACCCTGGGCCTGCAGCTGCGCGGCCGCTTCTTCGAGCGCGACGCCTCGCACCTGACCTACACCGAGGCGGATGGCACCGAGGTGCCGGTCAGCCAGCGCGGGCCTAGCCCCGTGGAAGGCGACGTCTACAGCCTGGGGGCCAGGCTCACCCTGACGCCACATCAGGATCACGAACTGTGGCTCGACGGCGAAACCAGTCGCCAAGCGTACAACAACGATGAGTGTCAGCTGGGCACCCTGGACGGGCGCACCCGCAGCTGCGAGCCGGCACCGGGAACGGCCAACGGCTACAGCGACGCGCTGCGCTTCGAGCGCGACCAGGTCGCCATCGGGCACACCGGCCGCTTCGCCGCCGGCACCCTGGAGTCCAGCCTGATGCGCAACGTGACCGAGACCACCGGACGCACCATTCCCGGGGAGATGGGCGAGCCCTACGCGGGCTTTCCCTCCATCGTCGGCGGCGAGGCGCGCGCGCTCGAGACCACGAACAGCGTACTGGACAGCAAGTTCACCCTGCCGCTGGGCGAGCATATGGTGACCCTCGGCGGGCAGTGGATGGACGCCGAGCTGACCGACGGCCTGGCCACCGAGGCCTTCGCGCAGACCACCTGGGCGCTGTTCGCCGAGGACGAGTGGTGGCTGGCCGAGGACTGGGCACTGACCCTGGGCGGGCGCTACGACCACCACGACGCCTTCGGCAGCCAGTTCAGCCCGCGCGGCTACCTGGCATGGAGCGCCAGCGACGCCTGGACGATCAAGGGCGGCGTCAGCCGCGGCTACAAGACGCCCTCGCTCAACGACCTCCACGACGGTATCAACGGCGTCACCGGCCAGGGCACCATCCTGACCATCGGCAACCCCGACCTGGAGCCGGAGACCAGCACCAGCGGCGAGCTCGCCGCCCAGTACGACGACGGCGAGGGCTTCATGGCCAGTGCCACCCTCTTCCATAACCGCTTCGACGACAAGATCGCCGATGGCTCGGACATCTTCGTCGACAACGATCCGCTGATACCCACCGGCTTCTATGCCCAGCAGATCAATATCGACGAGGCCGAGACCCGGGGCATCGAGCTGGCGACCCGCATCCCGTTGTCATCGGCGGTCAACCTGAGCGCCAACTACACCTACACCGACAGCGAGCAGAAGAGCGGCGAACAGCAGGGGCAACCGCTGACCGATACCCCGGAGCACGCCGTGAACGGCACCCTGCGCTGGCAGGCCACCGACCGGCTGAGTACCTGGCTCTCCGGCGAATATCGCAGCGAGCGCTATCGCAACCGTGAGCGCGTCCGCGGTGCGCCCTCCTTTGCCGACCTGGGCGACTTCGAGTCCTATGCGCTCTTCCACCTGGGCGGCAGCTATGAGGTCTCGGACGCCTTCACCCTCAGCGCCACCCTCTACAACCTCTTCGACAAGGACTTCGTCGACTATCGCGCCTACGACGACGGCGACAGCTACGGCAACACCCATGCCAACAGCGAGGAGGGCCGCCGGCTGTGGCTCTCCGCCCGCTACGCGTTCTAGGCACGGCCGCGACGCTGTCTCGCTGTTTCGATCGACTCGCCCCGGCCATGCCGGGGCTTTTTGCCGCCACGCCATGCCGCTCGATATCTAATGACAATGATTTTTATTCTATTTATGACATACCATACGCGCCCCATCGGCATCGCGAACACTACCTAACCATGCACGACTTCGATGAGCTAACCGCCTTCGATGCGGTCATGGCCTCGGGCAGCCTGACCCGAAGTGCCCGGAAGCTGGGCCTGGCCAAGTCGACCCTGAGCCGGCGCATCAGCCAGCTGGAGGCGCGGCTGGGCCAGCCCCTGCTGCGCCGCCAGGCCAACCGGCTGATACCCACCGAGGCGGGGCTGCTGTTCCACGACTACTGCCGCGAGATGCTGGCCCTGGCCGGCCGCAGCCGCGAGGCGCTGGCCGACCTCGCCGAGGCGGTGCGCGGGCGCCTTACCCTCGGGGTGCACAGCGGACTGGCGCGCTGCTGGGCGGCGGGGGTGGTGGAAAGCTTCCTGGCACGTTACCCGGAGGTGGAGCTGACTCTGCAGGCGCGTGAGCGACCGGCGTGCTCGCCGGAGAGCCAGTGCGTGCAGGTGTGGCTGGGCGAGGTGCCCATCGAGACCGGCCTCAGGGCGGAACCGCTGGGGCGACTCTCCCGCCATCTCTATGCCAGCCCCGACTATCTGGCACGACACGGGGCACCGGTGCATCCCGAGGCGCTCGCGTACCACGCCTGGATCGACCTGCTGGGCACGACGCGTGCGGGGTTGACGCTGCGTCACCCCGAGCAGGACGCCTTCTGTTTCCGCCCACCACGCTCGAGGCTGCGCGTCGACCTGCCGGTGCTGCATGTCGACGCCATCGCCCGCGGCCAGGGCATCGGCGTGCTGCCGGAGTGGCTCGTCGCCGCGCGGGAGGCCCACCACCCGGGCCAGCTCGTCTCCTGTCTCCCGGCGTGGCGGCCCGACCCGCTGCCGATCACCCTGCTCTACCCCTTCGGTCAGCTGCCACGTCGGGTGACTGCCCTGCTCGACTTCCTGCGCGCCTCCCTGCCTGAGGAGTGGCGAGCCGCCGCCTGAGTGGCGCGGCTTGCCAGGCCGGCCATCGATTCACGACAATACCGGCCCTCCACCCTCAGGGACGACCCTATGTTCGCCGAACTCTTCGCCGTGATGGCGCCCGTGCTTACCGGTGCGGGGCTCGGTTTCCTCTGGGTACGCCTCGGCCATGACTTCCCGGTCGCCTTCGTCACGCGCCTGGTCTTCAACATCGGTACCCCGGCCCTAGTCATCGCCTCGCTCTCCGGCGCCGAGATCGATGCTGGCAGCTTCGGGCGCACCATGCTGGCCACGGCGCTGGTACTCACCGCCATGGCCGGGATGACCTGGCCGCTGGCGCGCCTGCTGGGCAAGGAGTGGCGGGTACTGCTGGCCCCGACCATGTACCCCAACACCGGCAACATGGGTCTGCCGGTGGTGCTCTACGCCTTCGGCAATGCCGGGTTCGTGTTCGGCATCACGGTGATGGTCACGGTCTCGCTGTTTCAGTTCACCCTGGGCACCCTCCTCATGAGCCGCGGCAACCCGCTGACATCACTGGCAAGGACGCCGGTGGTCTACGCCATCCTGATCGCCCTGGGGCTACTGCTCACGGACACCGACCTGCCCCTCTGGGTTGCCAACAGCGTCGAGCTGATCTCGGGCTTCACGGTGCCGCTGATGCTGATCACCCTGGGCGTCTCGCTGGCCAGCATCCAGGTGAGGAGCCTGACGTCCGGCATCGGCTTCAGCCTGCTGCGCATCCCGGTGGCCGCCGGCATCGCCTGGGGCACCGGTACCCTGCTGGCGCTTCCGCCCATGGCGCTGGCGATCCTGGTGCTGCAGATGAGCATGCCGGTGGCGGTGTTCAACTACCTCTTCGCCCAGAAGGCCGGTCGCGAGCCAGAGTACGTGGCAAGCCTGGTGTTCTGCTCCACCCTGCTGTCGCTGGTCTATCTGCCGATTCTGCTGGCGATCCTGATGTAGTACCGCTCTCCTCCCCCTTCGCGGGGAACACCCTCGCTCCGGTGGAGTCCCTGTATGGGGTCGTTGTGAAGCGGCCCGATGCGGGTACAGCCAACGCGGGGAGACACCACATGCACGCGTCACATCAGGCACTCTCGACCGTCCTGCTGCTGAGCGGCGCCCTGCTCGGCGGCCCGGCCATGGCCGCCGAGGTGATCGAGGAGCGCATCGCCACCGACCACCATGATCTGCGCCTGGAGCGCGTGGCCGCCGGCCTCGAGCACCCCTGGTCGGCCGCCGAGCTACCCGACGGCCAATGGCTGGTCACCGAGCGCCCCGGTCGCCTGGTACGGGTCACCGAGGAAGGCGACGTCAGCCGCCTGTCCGGCGTCCCCGAGGTCTCCACCCGCGGCCAGGGGGGCCTGCTCGATGTCGCCCTGCATCCCGACTACGGCCAAGGCAGCGACTGGGTCTACTTCACCTGGAGCCAGCCGGGAGACGGCGGCAGCGCCACGACCCTCTCCCGCGCTCGCCTGGAGGACGACGCCCTGGTGGACCTGGAGACGCTGTTCGTCCAGGACCGCTTCTCGCGGCCGGGCCGCCATTATGGCTCGCGGCTGGCCTGGCTGCCCGACGGCACCCTGCTGATGAGTGTCGGCGAGCGCGGCACTCCCGAACGCGCCCAGAACCGCGATGACCACGCCGGCAGCGTGCTGCGCCTGACCGCCGAGGGCGAGGCGCCGGACGACAACCCCTGGCTCGACGACGCTGACGCCCTGCCCGAGCTCTTCACCCACGGCAACCGCAACCCTCAGGGCCTGACCGTGGCCGCCGACGGCACGGCCTGGTCCACCGAGCACGGCCCGCGTACCGGCGACGAACTCAACCGCCTGGTGGCCGGCGAGAACTACGGCTGGCCGGTGGTGAGCCGCGGCAACGACTACGCCACCAACCAGCCCATCGGCCGGGACAGCGCCCCTGGCATGCGCGACCCGGTGCATGTCTTTGCCGGGCGCTTCGCCCCCTCGGGCCTGGCCCAGGTGAGCGGTGACGCCTTTCCCGTCTGGCAGGGACAGCTGCTCGCCGGGGGCCTGGCCAGCGAGAGGCTGGTGCGCCTCGCCCTGGACGACGACAGGGTGATCGAGCGTGAAGTCATCCTCGAGGGGGAGATCGGCCGCATCCGTGATGTCCGTCTGGGTGGCGACGGCGCCATCTACCTGCTCAGCGACCACGCCGACGGCGGCCTCTACCGCCTGGTGCCTGCCGACTAGCCACTTCGGGGCCGCAGCGGATGCGGCCCCTCCGACCACAGGGAGTCCCATGCGCCTGCGCAACCTGATCATCGTCACGGTCATCGTGCCGCTCTTCCTGGTGTTGATGGTCTTCAGCCTGGTGGCCATCAAGTCACTGGAGGAAAACGCGCGCTCCAAGCTGGAGACCGAGGTTCAGACCATCAGCCGCGCCATCGGCACCTCCCTGGGCTATGCCCTGACCCGGGAGAGTCCGGAGTCACTGCAGGAGACCCTGCAATCGGCCTTCTCCTACAACCGTATCTACGGCGCCTATGTCTTCGATATCAAGGGCAGCGAGATCCATGGCCTGGGGCTCGGGGAGGCACTCTACGAGGCCGCCGAACTGCAGGCGGTGGTCGAGGCCGACGAGATGCGCAGCGACTATCATGACGACGACGGCTGGACCTACTTCTCGACGCTGATGCCGCTCAAATCCCCCGAAGGCAATACCCTCGGCGTGCTTCAGGTCAACCGCCTCAATACCGGCATCGAGAACTACACCGGCTTTCTCAGCAAGATTGCCCTGGTTGCCTTCAGCGCGGGCGCCGCGGCGATCGTGCTGGGCATCTGGTGGATGTTCCGGCGCCATATCGAGCGCCCGTTGAGCCGGCTGCTCGTGGTGATGGAGCGCGTCGCCCGGGGCGAGCGCCGCCAGCGCGCGGCGACCCAGGGCCTCGACGAGTTTCGCCGGCTCGGCATGGCCCTCAACCACATGCTCGACGCCCTGGCCGAGAAGGATGCCGATATCGAGGCCCGTCAGCGTCGCGAGATCGAGCTGGAGCGGCGGCTGCGCAAGTCGCGCAAGCTGGCCGAACTCGGCGTGCTCGCCGCTGGTGTGGCCCATGAGGTTGGCACACCGCTGACCGTGATCGAGGGCCAGGCGCAGCGCCTCGCGCGTTGCGAGACCATCGGCGAGGACGAACGGCGGCGGCTGGAGCGCATCCGTGGCGAAGTCCAGCGCATCGTCGAGATCGTGCGTCAACTCATGGACCTGGGACGCCAGCACAACGTCGAAAAGGAGCGACTGGCCCTGGATGACCTCGTCAATGACGCCCGGCAGCTGGTCGAGGCCGACCTCGAGGCACGCGACATCCACCTCGAGCTGGCGCTGCCGACCCCGCCGGTAATGTTGCTGGCCAATGGCCAGCAGCTGATTCAGGTTCTCACCAACCTGCTGCGCAATGCTGCCCAGGCCGACGGTGTGCAGCGGATCCGGCTGGCGGCCCGCCGCCGGGACGACAGCCTCTGCCTTACGCTCGAGGATGACGGATGCGGCATTCCCGAGGCCGACCGATCCCGAGTCTTCGATCCCTTCTTTACCACCAAGCCCGTGGGCCAGGGCAGTGGCCTTGGGCTCTCCATGGTTCACCGCATCATCAACGATCACGGCGGCTCCATCGGCGCCATCGATAGCGCGCTGGGCGGCGCCGGCTTCGAGATCGTTCTGCCACTCGAGGACACCACATCCCCATGAATGAACACGACATGCCCGACACGGAGCGCGACATGCCGGCGCTGCCCCTGCTGATCGTCGAGGACGACCCCGCCATCCTCGAACTGCTCGAGGAGGAACTCGCCGATGCCGGCTATCCGACCCTGACCGCCACCAGTGCCGAACAGGCCCTGGCAACACTCAGCCATAGCGACGTGGCGCTGGTGATCAGTGACGTGCGCCTGCCCGGCATCGACGGCATGCAGCTGCTCGAACGGCTACGACACGAGGAGAGCACGGTAGGCTTCATCGTGATCACCGCCTTCGGCACCATCGACCAGGCGGTGGAAGCGCTGAAGCAGGGCGCCGACGACTTCCTGACCAAGCCGCTGGATCTGGAAGGGCTGCGCGAGGCGGTCTACCGGGTGCTTGAGAGCCGCCGTCTGGCCTCCCGCCTGGCGAGCGACGGGGCGGTGAACAGTTTCCACGGCATCGTCGGCGAGAGCGAAGCCATGCAGTCGCTCTTCCATGACGCCACACGGCTGGCCGACAGCAATGCGCCCATGCTTCTGCTCGGTGAAAGCGGCACCGGCAAGGAGCTGATGGCCCGCGCCGTGCATGCCGAGAGTCCCCGCCATGGCGGACCCTTCGTCGCCGTGAACTGCGCCAGCATTCCCGCCGAGCTGATGGAAAGCGAGTTCTTCGGCCATGTGAAGGGCGCCTTCACCGGGGCCGACGAGTCCCGCCAGGGACTCTTCCAGGCCGCGCGGGGCGGCAGCCTGTTCCTTGACGAGATCGGCGAGATGCCTCTCGCCCTGCAGGCCAAGCTGCTGCGGGCCCTTCAGGAGAAGAGCGTGCGCCCGGTAGGCGCCGAACGCGAGGAAGCGGTGGACGTGCGTATCATCGCCGCCACCCATCGCCATCTGGAGCAGGAGATCGAGAACGGCCACTTCCGCAGCGACCTTTTCTATCGACTCGAGACCTTCTCGCTACGCATCCCGCCGTTGCGCGAGCGGGAGGGCGACATGGAGCGGCTGATTCCGGCACTGGTCGACAAGCATGCCGGGCAGCAGGACAAGCGCATCCGGCGGATCGAGCCCGCTGCCCTGGAAGCCCTGCTTGCCTACGACTACCCGGGCAACGTGCGAGAACTGGAAAATGCCGTCATGCGCGCGGTGACCCTCGCCGAGGCGGGCCAGCTCTGCCATGCCGACCTGCCTCAGCGAATCCGCGACCAGCACGAGGCACGCCGCCGCACCCAGCGCGAGACCCGGGCCGAGGGAACGCTGGCAAGCACGGCCACCCAGGCCGAATGGCCAAGCCTGGAGGAGGTGGAAAAGCGCTATATCCGCAAGGTGCTGGAGGCCACGGGCGGCAACAAGCGGCGTACCGCCGAAGTGCTGGGTATCGCACGGCGCACCCTCTATCGTCGCCTGGAGGAGGAGTAACCCGTAAAAAAAGGACCCCCGCCGCAGCGGGGGCCAGGGGACACATGCCGGGCCGACCAGAGGGGAACACGAGATGCCGGCCAACTTGGCATGTGGACCAGGAGACCTGTCCATCACTCGGGCGCCGCTCCGCAAAGCGGCGCCAAGGGCTTACCAGCCCTGCTCCTCATCCTCGCTGTCGTCACCCTCCTCGTCCCAGGGCGCTTCCTCCTCCTCGTTCTCGTACTCCTCGTAGGTCTCCTCCTCGCTGGCGGCCGGGTCGTCGGCACCGGGCATTGCCTCGGTGCCCTCGCCGAATCCGGGGTCCTGGGTCGGGTCACCCTGGGCGTTCGGATCGCCGGTCGAGGGGTCAGCCGCGGTGCCCGTACCCTGGGCATTCGGATCGCCAGTCGAGGGGTCAGCCGCGGTGCCCGTACCCTGGGCGTTCGGATCGCCAGTCGCCGGGTCGCCAGTCGCCGGATCGCCGGCCGCCGGATCGCCGGCCGCCGGATCTGCCGGCTCGGCCGCGGAACCGGTGCCCTGGGCGGCGGGGTCGGCAGGCTCCTCGCCGAAGGCCAGCGGGCTGGCGATCAGGCCGAACGCGACACCCAGAATGCCAAGCTTCTTGAGGGACTCCCTGGACATCATCTTGTACCTCCTTCCTTACGTGAAGATCGCGGGTGGGTCGGGCGTTGCTGGCCCGAGGGGTGACCGGCGTCCATCCGATCAGCCGATCACCCAGCGTAAAGACATATCAGCCGTAACGACGTTTCAGAAGCTGCTCTGGTCGTCGTCACCTTCCAGGCTGCCGGAATCCTGAGACTCGAGGGAGGACTCCTGATCCATGGACTGATCCTGCTGCATGGCGGGGTCCTGGCTATCCATGCTCGCGCCCTGATCCATGTCGCTCTCCTGTCCCATGTCGCTCTCCTGTCCCATGGTGGAGGATCCTTCCTCCATGGTGGAGGACGATTCTCCGGCCGGCTCTTCCATCGGCGGCATCTCTTCATCGCTGCTGCCGCAGCCGGTCAGGACCAGGCCGCCTAGCCCCAGGGCAGCGATCGCGGCGAGTGTCTTCCGTCGACACAATCGCTTCGCTGTCTGTCTCTGCGGGCTCAGCTCGTGGTCGGTCATCGCTGTCTCCTGCGTTGTGGGGGCTGTACCCAACCCTAGCGACAATCGTGCCAAGCGCCCGCTAAAAATGATATTTAATCATTAATATCAATAATTTATTTAATTCAAGCGCCACCAGACATGCCGCCCAGCACAGGCCGGAGTGTGGTTAAACTCGACACATGGGTCACTCTTGCGCCATCCTGCAGACCTTCGATACGCCTGGTTTTAATTTGAATGATCATTCAAAAAACACTAGGGTAGATGCCTCTTCATCGTCACCGAATGCCGCTCTCAACGCAGCGGCATGGCATCATGACGTCGTTTTCTTACGTCACAACACTCGACCCTACGGCGCACCCCGCCCGACGACGGGGGGCCGACAAGAGGCAGAGCCAATGAACGAGAACCGAAACGTCAAGATTCGGGTACGCAACCTGACCAAGGTCTTCGGCAACCAGCCGAAGAAGGCGCTCGAACTGCGCAAGCAGGGGCTGAAGCGCCCCGAGATCTTCGACAAGACCGGCCAGACGCTGGGCCTGTCGAACATCGATTTCGATGTCTACGAGGGGGAACTGCTGGTGATCATGGGGCTGTCCGGCTCGGGCAAGTCCACCCTGATCCGTTGCCTCAACCGTCTGATCGAGCCCACCGAGGGCGAGATCGTCATCGATGGCGAGAACATTCCCGAGCTTCGCGACAAGGAGCTGCTCGATTGCCGTCGTCGCCATTTTTCCATGGTCTTCCAGAACTTCGCGCTCTTCCCCCACCGCACGGTGCAGCAGAATGCCGAGTTCGGCCTGGAGATCCGTGGCGTGGACAAGGAGGAGCGGAGCAAGGTGGCGCGCCATGCGCTTCACCAGGTCGGCCTTGATGGCTGGGAGGATGCCTATCCCAACCAGCTCTCCGGCGGCATGCAGCAGCGCGTCGGCCTGGCCCGGGCACTGGCCAACGACTCCACGGTGCTGCTGATGGACGAGGCCTTCTCGGCACTGGATCCGCTGATCCGGGGCGACATGCAGCAGGAGCTGCTGGAACTGCAGCACCGCATGCAGAAGACCACGGTGTTCATCACCCACGACCTGGACGAGGCGATCAACATCGCCGACCGCATCATCCTGCTCAAGGATGGCGAGATCGTGCAGATCGGCACCCCGGAGGAGATCCTCACGAAGCCGGCGGACGACTACGTCAAGCGCTTCATCGAGGGGGTGGACATGTCCAGGATCCTCACCGCCGAACATGCCATGCGCCCGGTACGTGCCACCGCCCGCGAGGAGGACGGTCCGCGCACCACCCTGCGCAAGATGAACGAGAACGGTATCGATTCCATCTATGTCACCAGCCGGGACCGCAAGCTCCTGGGCCTGGTGGAAGTGGATGCGCTGGAGCAGGCGGCGAAGGAGGGCAAGGACAAGATTCGCGAGATCATGACCCAGGATTTCCGCTGCGTGCCCCCCGAGGAGCCCATGCACAACCTCTTCGCCATGTTCAGCGAAAAGAGCTTCCCTGTTGCCGTGGTCGATGACCAACGGCGGCTGCTCGGCGTCGTGGTCAAGGGTGCCGTCCTCGACCAGCTGGCCAAGGCCGCCGAACCGCCGACGCTGGAAGAGAATGGGCAGGACAACGAGAGCATGGCAGCAACAGGAGACGCATGATGGCTATCGAGATTCCGAGCATTCCGCTGGGTGACTGGATCGAAGGCGGCCTCGACTGGCTGACCAGCGAGTACTCCATCGTCACCCGCGCCATTTCGCGGGTCACCCAGACCGGCATCGACGGGCTCAACGAGGCGCTGATGTGGCTGCCCGAGTGGGGGCTGCTGGCGATCGTCGTCGGGCTGTGCTGGTGGGTGGCGAATCTGCGCCTGGGTATCGGGGCCGCGCTCGGCCTGGCACTGATCTGGAACCTCGGCCTCTGGGAGCCGATGATCGAGACACTCACCCTGGTGGTGATCGCCACCCTGGTGGCGGTGGTGATCGCCATCCCGGTGGGCATCGCCGCGGCGCTCTCCGAGCGGCTCTACCGGACGATCATGCCGGTACTGGACTTCATGCAGACCATGCCGGCCTTCGTCTATCTGATTCCGGCCATCCCGTTCTTCGGCATCGGCTCGGTCTCGGCGATCTTTGCCACGGTGATCTTTTCCATGCCGCCGGCGATCCGCTTTACCACCCTGGGCATCCGCCAGGTGCCGGTGGAGCTGATCGAGGCCGCCGATGCCTACGGCGCCACGCGCAGCCAGAAGCTGGTCAAGGTTCAGCTGCCGCTGTCGCTACCCACGGTGATGGCCGGCATCAACCAGACCATCATGCTGGCGCTCTCCATGGTGGTGATCGCGGCCATGATCGGTGCCGATGGCCTGGGCAGCGAAGTGTGGCGCGCCATCCAGCGACTGCGCCCGGGTGATGGCTTCGAGGCGGGTATCGCCGTGGTGATCCTGGCCATGCTGCTCGACCGCGTGACCCAGTCACTGCGCAAGGGGCGCAAGACCTGAACGTTGAACGCTTCCCTTGCATAGTCACGAGGTCATCTGCAGGGTAGAAAATGGATACCAAAAGAGGGGAAACATCATGAAAACGCATATGCTGAACCATCGCATCCGTCTGGCCGGCCTGGCACTGGCCACCGGTGCCGCCCTCACCGCCGGTACCGCCCAGGCCCAGGACAAGGGCAGCGTGCACCTGGCCTACGTGGAGTGGTCCTCCGAGGTCGCCTCCACCAACGTGGTGCGCGCCGTGCTGGAACAGGCCGGCTACGAGGTAGAGATGACCTCCCTCTCCGCCGCGGCCATGTGGCAGTCGGTGTCCACCGGTGACGCCGATGCCATCGTCGCCGCCTGGCTGCCCACCACCCATGCTGACTACATGGAGCGCGTCGGTGACGAGGTCGAGGACCTCGGGCCCAACCTGGATGGCACCAAGCTCGGCCTGGTGGTACCGGCCTACAGCGAAGCGGAGACCATTGCCGATCTCAACGACCACGCCGACGCCTTCAACGGCGAGATCATCGGTATCGATCCGGGTGCCGGCATCATGGGGCTCACCGAGGAGGTGGTCGACACCTACGACCTGGATCTGGCCCTGCGCAGCGGCAGCGGTGCGACCATGACCGCAGCGCTGGAGAGCGCCATCGAGAACGAGGAAGAGGTTGCCGTTACCGGCTGGACCCCGCACTGGAAATTCGCTCGCTGGGACCTCAAGTACCTCGAGGACCCGGAGAACGTCTACGGCGGTGCCGAGCAGATCCACACCATCGTTCGTCAGGGCCTCGAGGACGACATGCCGGAAGCCCACGCCATCCTCGACGCCTTCGAGTGGACGCCGGAGCAGATGGGCGAGGTCATGCTGATGAACCAGGAAGACGACGCCGACCCCTACGAGAACGCCAAGCAGTGGGTCGAGGAGAACCAGGATCTGGTCCAGGAGTGGCTGCCCGAATCATGAGGGCAGGCCAGGCCTCGCATTTCCCGCGAGGCTGACCGCATCGAGCGCAAGGGGAGGCATCGAGAGGTGCCTCCCCTTCTCGTGGATGCCACGCCTCGCTCTCGGCGGCATCTGTCGCTCAAGACAGACAAGCCCTCTGTACTCCGCGGCTAGAATGCGTAACATGGCCGGTCAGAATGCGCAGGCACGCCGTTGAATCGCCCCGCCTGGCAAGGCGGGGAAAAACGGCCACACTAATCTCGCAGAGCCTTTACGGCATACAAGGAGATACAGGCATGTTCAACAAGATCATGGTGCCGGTCGACCTGGCACATCTCGAGGTGATAGAGCCGTCGCTGCAGGCCGTCGCCGATCTCGCACGCCACTATGATGCCGAAGTCTGCTACGTGGGGGTGACCGCCAATACACCCGGCAGTGTCGCGCGGACACCGGAAGAGTACACCCAGAAGCTCGAGGCCTTCGCCCAGGCACGGCACCAGGTCCACGGCCAGCCCGTCAGCACCCATACCATCGTCAGCCCCGATCCGATCGCCGACCTCGATAACGACCTGATCCAGGCCATCGAGGACGTGGGCGCCGATCTGGTCGTGGTGCCGACGCATCCGCCCAAGCATCTGGACGCCATCATGCCGTCTCACGGTGGCAAGATCGCCACTCATACCAAGGCGTCAGTATTCCTGGTACGCCCCGGCGCCGGAGAATAAGCCGGACCGGCAACCAGGCAAACACATCAACAACCGCAAGGGAGATGTCTCGTGGCTCAAGATCCCAAAGACGAGAACCCCCAGGAGCCGAATACCGGCTCCGAGGGGATACCCGCTCCGGAAGGGGCGGCGAACCTTATCGATACCGACTATGTGATCGGCCAGGACAACATCACCGCCTCGCCGCTGGGCGTGAATGTGGACCTGCACGGCAAGGTCTTCCTGTTCTCCTCGATCGTGATCCTGCTGTTCGTGGTCCTGACGCTGGCGCTGCAGGAACAGATGGAGCCGATCTTCAACAGCATGTTCAGCTTCCTGACCACCAACCTGGGCTGGTTCTTCCTGCTCGGCGCCAACGTCTTCGTGGTCCTGGCGATTGTGTTGATCTTCACTCCGATGGGCAAGGTACGCATCGGGGGGGCCAACGCCACGCCGGACTTCGGCTACGCCGGCTGGTTCTCGATGCTGTTCGCCGCCGGCATGGGCATCGGCCTGATGTTCTACGGCGTCTCGGAGCCACTGGGCCACTACGGGACGGCCATGGGCGGCATCAGCATGGGCGACGATGGCCTGCGCACCGACTGGGCCCCGCTGGGCGGCGCCGAGGGTGACCAGGCCGGCGCCATCAGCCTGAGCATGGCTGCCACCATCTTCCACTGGGGCTTTCATCCCTGGGGTGCCTACGCCATTGTCGGCCTGTCGCTGGCGATTTTCGCCTTCAACAAGGGCCTGCCACTGACCATGCGCTCGATCTTCTACCCGATCCTGGGCGAGCGCGTCTGGGGCTGGCCGGGGCACGTGATCGACATCCTGGCGGTCTTCGCGACCCTGTTCGGCCTGACCACCTCGCTGGGCATCGGCGCCACCCAGGCGGCCGGCGGCCTCAACTACCTTTTCGGCATCCCCGCCGGCGACGCGACCCTGGTACTGCTGATCCTGGGCATTACCCTCGTGGCCCTGGGCTCGATCATGCTCGGCGTCGACAAGGGCGTGCAGCGCCTGTCGCAAATCAACATGGCACTTGCCCTGCTGCTGCTGCTGTTCGTGATCTTCGTCGGCCCGACGCTGATGATCGCCACCGGCGTGGTCGAGAACCTGATCGGCTACGTGACACACCTGCCGGCGCTCTCCATGCCCTTCGGGCGCGAGGATGCCAACTTCAGCCAGGGCTGGACGGCCTTCTACTGGGCCTGGTGGATCGCCTGGTCACCCTTCGTCGGCATGTTCATTGCCCGAGTCAGCCGCGGCCGCACCGTGCGTGAGTTCCTGATCTCCGTGCTGGTGGTGCCGACCCTGGCCTCGGTGGTATGGATGACCGCCTTCGGTACCACCGCCATCGACCAGGTGGTCAATTCCGGCGTCACGGCAGTGCAGGATGCCGACCTGGAGCTGCAGCTGTTCACCATGCTCGAGCAACTGCCGCTGACCGCCATCACCTCCTTCGTCGGTATCACGCTGGTGATCGTGTTCTTCATCACTTCCTCGGACTCCGGCTCGCTGGTGATCGACTCCATCACCGCCGGCGGCAAGGTGGACGCGCCCAAGCCCCAGCGCATCTTCTGGGCGCTGATCGAGGGGGCCCTGGCCATTGCCCTGCTGCTGGGTGGCGGCCTCGCCGCCCTGCAGACGGCGGCGCTGACGACCGGCCTGCCCTTCACCCTGGTGCTGCTGGTCGGCTGCTTCGCCATCGTCAAGGGCCTAATGAGCGAGCCACGCGCCAAGTAACGGCAACACTTGCCGACGCCACGGGCGTCGGCCCGCAACAGGAAGGCGGCCTGCACCTGCAGGCCGCCTTCCGCGTTTTCGTCTACTCTCTGCCCCTACCTGGGCCACCTCAGCTCCAGAGCGCCCTCACCGGCGTCATCGCACTGTAGTGGCGGGCGACCTGAGCCTGCAGCAACTCGGCGGTGGCCAGCGCATCGATCAGCGCGTGATGGCCCGAATAGGCAGGCAGACCATAGCGTGCCCGGCTGTCACCGAGACGGATGGAAGCCGGTGGCCGCCCCAGCCAGCGCTTGAAGCGGGCCAGCAGCGACTGACGATGGATGCGCGCCTCCAGCGACATGGTGTCGATGACGGGAAACATCACGCCCTCGCCCAGCCTTGCCTTGACCGCCGCGTCAAGGAAGGGGCGCTCGATATGACGAAAATGCACCACCACCAGGCGTCCGGCCAGGACCTCGAGCAGGTCACCGAGAATCTCGTCGAGGTCCGGGGCACGGGCGATATCGGCGTGAGTGATGTGATGAAAGGTCACCGAGGTGTCGTTGAGTGGACGCGAAGGGCGCACGACCCAGTAGCGTCGCCGTGACAGGGAAATGCGCCCGAGGGTAAAGGGCACCACGCCGATGCTGACGATGGCATGGCGGCGCTCGTCCAGACCGGTGGTCTCCATGTCCATGGCCACCAGGGGGGCCTCGCCGATGGGGGTCTCGGGATCCGGCAGGCCCGCCGCGAAATAGCGGGCCAGGCGCGAGTCCCTGGCTGCCTCGGCGCGCCTGGCCAGGTACTCCGGCCAGGCCGGCGTCGGCGGGGACGTTCGCGGTCGCAGACGCACGAGGGTCATGTCAGCGTGACCGGGAGCGCGATGGCATGGGATAGCGGAACTTGAGGAACTTCTGGGCGTTGCTCAGCACCTGGAAGGCATCCTTGAGATTATGGCGCTCGGTGTCGGAGACGTTCTCCGGCTCGATGTTGTTGTCGGGTGTGCGCTCGTGTTCGATATCGATCACATGATGGCGGATCCGCGACATCGAGAGGAACTCAAGGGCATAGCGCAGCTTCTGGCTCACCCCCTGGGCCAGCAACTGGGTGCGGTCGATATCGTCGAGCCTCGCGAAGCTGTTCTGGGCACGTGAACCACAGGCCAGGGCGTGGACACGGATCAGGTCGGTCATCGGCGCGGTACCGCGGCGCTTGAGGTTGATGGAGTTGTTGTGCTTGCCATCCTTCTCCATCACGAAGGTGCGGAAGAAGCCCAGGGGCGGCGTCCGGTTCAAGGCATTGCGCGCCATCGCGGCAAGGAACAGCGGACTCTTCGGTGACCGGGTCGCCACCAGGTCCTGCAGCTGCTCGACGAAGGCATTCTCGCCATGCACGCTGTCCAGGTCGAAGAAGATCGAACTGTGCAGCAGACGCTCCGGCGAGGGGTGATCGATCCAGTCGCGGAAGTACTGCTTCCATACCGACAGGGGCTGGCGCCAGCGGGGGTTGGTGGCCATGATATCCCCCTTGCAGTAGGGGTAGCCGCAGGCATCCAGGCCATCACTGACGCGCTGGGCCAGCGCCAGGAAGTAGGCGTCGTGGTGCTCGGGGTCGAAGTCATCGGCGAGCACCATGGCATTGTCCTGGTCAGTGACGATGGACTGCTCGTTGCGCGCCATGGACCCCAGGGCCATGAAGCAGTAGGCCACCGGCGGGGGCCCCAGCTCCTCCTCTGCCAGTTCCAGCAGGCGACGGGTGAAGCTTCGCCCGATGGTGGAAAGCGCGCTGCCCACCATGGTGGAGTCGGCGCCCTCCTCGACCAGGCGCACGAAGGCGTCGCGCACGTCGGATGACAGGCGCGCCAGCCCCTCGACGCTGGACTGGTGGAAGATATTGCTCACCAGGTAGAGGCTGCTGCCGGTCTCGTAGCGGATGATATCGGAAAGGTGCACGATGCCGACCGGGTGGCGACGGTGCATGACCGGCAGATGATGGATATTGTTGCGCAGCATGCACAGCATCGCCTCGTGCACCGACTCGTCGGACTGGATGGCGATCAGGCGGGGACCGATCACCTCCCCCACCGGCGTCTCGGGGGAACGCCCCTCGGCCACCACATGCTTGCGGAAGTCGCTGTCGGTAAGGATGCCCTGTACCTGCCAGTGGCGATCCTGGCTGTCGCGAAAGGTATAACGGGGGGTATCCCCGGGGGCGTCAAGCACCAGCACCGCCGAGGCGCCGAACTCGGTGATCTGCCGGGCGGCTTCCTGCACCGTGGTAGAGGCCTCGACCATCACCGGATAGCGGGTGAGCAGCTTGCGCACCCGGGTGATCATCATGTCGTTGTTCTTGTTCTGCTCCTTGACGGTCGACTCCAGACGCGGACGCTCGAGCTCGACGAAGTCGGCGAAGTTGTCATCGGCCTCGCAGAGCCGCTGGAAGATAGCCTCGGGAATGAAGTAGATCAGGCTGTCTTCCATGGCCCGGGCCGGGAAGCGTACGCGATGATTCCTCAGCAGGTTGAAATGGCCGAAGATGTCGCCCTCGCCCAGGCGATTGTAGAGCTCCCCCCCGCGACGGAAGACTTCCACGGCCCCGCTGCGAATGTAGCAGAACTCGTGGACCTCCTGATCGTGCACCAGGATGTCGCTCCCCGCCTTGAAGTAGGCCACCTCCACGCTGCCGGCCACCTCGTCGAGCAGTTCATCGGTGAGCCCGTCGAAGGGAGCAGAACGCCCCAGGTGCTGGCGGATCTCCAGCAGTTCCACGTCCATGCGTCACGCCCTCCGCCCATTCATGTCTGCTCGTCAGTCTGTTATGACCACACCGCGCTGTAAAGAGCATGGAACGGGCCACCAGACACAAGGAGGGCCACCCCGTCGGGTGGCCCTCCGATACCGACCGAGTCGGTCAGGATGTGCCTACGATCAGGATTCGGACATTTCCTGCACGCGCTGCATCATTTCCGGGTCCTGCTGGATAGCCTGACCGATGGCGTTGAAGGTATCCACGTCGAGACCGCTGTCCTCGACCACCTCGACCATCTTCTCGTTAGCTTCCATGCGGACATCCTGCTGGGCTTGCTCATCCTCGGCAGACTGCAGCTCCTCGGTGTACTCCTGGGAGATCACGGCGATCTCTTCAGAAGCATCGGCAAACTGCTGCAGCTGCTCGTCGGAGAAGTCCTGGGCCGGCGCCTGGGCCTCCGGCTGTTCCGCTCCGGCCGGGTCCTGGCCTTGGCTCTGCTGGGTTTCCTGAGCCTGCACGGTGGCAGCCATACCGAGAGAGAGAAGTGCGGCCGAGAACAGAGCAGTCATCCGTTGCATGAATACCTCCAGGGTGTTGCGTTGTGAATGTGCCCCCCTGAGATGCGCCTCTGGACGGCGAGTTCACGGTAAATTGTAACGATATGTAAAAAACGCTCCCCGCAGGGAGCGTCCTGGATACCCCGGCTGCGAGAGCGGCCTCAGCCATAGGCCAGGTTGGGCAGCCAGGTCACCAGTGCCGGGAAGAGGATCACCAGCAGCAGCCCCAGCGCCTGGATGCCCAGGAAGGGGAAGGAGGAGCGGAAGATCTGCGCCATGGTGATATGCGGCGGGCACACGCCCTTGATATAGAAGAGCGCGTAGCCAAACGGCGGGCTCAGGAACGACATCTGCATGTTGACCAGATAGATGACGCCGAACCACAGCGAAACGTCGCTGGGGTCGACCCCGGGCAGGCCGAACACGCCGTCGAAGGTAAGGCCCTTGATCAGCGGCACGAAGATCGGCACCGCCAGCAGCAGGATACCCACCCAGTCGAGGAACATGCCCAGCGCCACCAGCAGCACCATCATCAGCATCAGCACCGTATAGGGGCCGAGGCCGGCGCCGGAGATCAGCTCCTGCACGAAGGTCTGTCCGCCCTGCAGGATGTAGAAGCCGACGAAGATGCTGGCACCGAAGATGATCCACATCACCATCGCCGAGGCGACCAGCGTGGTCATGCAGGCGGCATGCAGATTGGGCCAGGTCAGGCGCTTGTGCATGGCCGCCACCACCAGGGCGCCGAAGGTGCCGATACCAGCGGCCTCCACCGGGGTGGCGATCCCGGTGAAGATGATGCCAAGCACCAGAACTACCAGGATGATCGGCGCCAGCATGTTGCGCAGCAGGCGCAGCTTCTCCGTCATGTCGACCCGATCCTCGACCGGCATCGGCGGCGCCATCTTGACGTTCAGGGTGCCGCGCATCCAGCAGTAGAAGCCGTACATGAAGGCCAGCAGCAGGCCCGGGATCAGCGAGCCGAGGTAGAGCTCGCCCACCGACTGCTGGGCGATGACGCCGTAGATGATCGCCAGGATCGACGGCGGGATCAGGATGCCCAGGGTCCCGCCGGCCATGATCGAGCCGATGGCGATCTCCGGGTCGTAGTGACGCTTGAGCATCGCCGGCAGGGCGATCAGCCCCATGGTCACCACCGCGGCGCCGATCACGCCGACCATGGCCGCCAGCAGCGTGGAGGCGATCACGGTGGCAATGGCCAGACCCGCCTTGAGGCCGCCCATCCACTTGTAGACAACGTCGAACAGTTCCTCGATGATCCCCGCCTTCTCCAGCACCGAGGCCATGAAGATGAACAGCGGAATGGCCGAGAGCTGGTAGTTGGTCATCATCGGGAAGATGCGCGACGGCATCAGGTTGAGCATGTCCTGGGTGCCGACCAGGTAGAGAAAGCAGACCCCCAGGCCGCCGGTGACGAAGGCCAGCGGCAGGCCCGCCACCAGCACCACCATCAGGGTACCGAACATCACCAGGGTGAGACCGCCGATGCCCACGTTGGCCAGGGCTCCCTCGAGGCTGCCCGCCAGGCTCTCGTAGTCGGTGGTGGCGATGTTGACCATCTCGAACAGCGTCCAGGCCGCCAGGATGGCCCCGGCCGCGACCAGCAGCGTCGAGAAGGTGCGGCTGCCGTCATGCATCCGGCGATGATAACGGAAGGCCTGGAGGTCGCGGATCAGCTGGGCAATGCCCTGCAGCAGCAGCAGCAGTGCGCCGAAGAAGAGCATGAACTTCACCGGATAGAACTGTATCGACCACTCGGTGAAGGAGGTCTCGTTGGCGTAGCTCGAGCCGAAGAAGAAGCGATCGCTCACCGACTGGGAGAAGAACTTCCAGCCGGTGACCAGCAGCGCGATGGTGAAGATGAAGAAGAATACCGAGGTCAGCAGGTCCAGCGCCGCCTTGTTGGCCGGCCTGGCCCGGCTGTAGAGGATGTCGACGCGCACGTGCCCCCCCTCGCGCAGGGCAAAGGCCCCGGCGATCAGGTACTGCATGCCGAACATCAGGGTCATCGACTCGTGGGCCCAGTTGGTTGGCGAGTTGAAGGCGTAGCGCATCAATACTTCGTAAGCGAAGACGAAGGGGGCGATCAGCGCCCAATAGGCCACGTAGCGGCCGAAGAACCCGGAAATGCGGTCGACGGCTGCGGTAAAGAGATTGCCGGGGGGCTGGTAGGCGACCTCGGTCGCCTCGCCGGCGGGGATTTCGGCAGTATCACCGCCGCTGATGGCGCCGCCGCGACGAAAGCTGCGGTCGACGAGCCACATCACCAGCAGGGGCAGGAAGAACAGTACCGACCAGTAGAGCCAGTGGGGAAGGATGAAATTGATCTCAAGATTCATGGAAACTCCTCCGCGATACCATCGCCTCCCGGCGATGGTGACGGATCATCGAGCCGACGGGATGCGGGATTGAGAGTGGCGCCCTATGCAAGCCGGGTGCTGCGGCCCTCGCTCGGCTCACAACACCCGGCATGGTCGAGCAGGCAGGTCAGACGTTGAGTTCGTAGTCCTTGATGTCGTCCTCGGTGATCAGCGCCACTGCGGGGTCCATCATGGTGTCCAGGTGTACCTTGAAGAGGCGCGCGGCATCCGGGTCCTTGTTGGCCCACTTGAACCACAGCGGGATGGCGACCTCGCGGAAGCGGTCGGCATCCTCCTCGGAGAGGTGGATGATCTCCACCCCCTTCTCGCGGTACTTGGGCCAGGCCTCGGCATTGGCCTTCTGGATGGCGGCATAGTGCTCGCGGGAATAGGCGGCTACCAGATCGTGCATCAGGTCCTGGGTCTGGGAGGACATCCTCTCGAAGATGCGACGGTTGACAGCAATGTCCATCAGGTCGACGGACTGGTGCAGGCAGGGCGTGGAGGGCGGTCCCATGATGATGTAGTCGGCCACCTGCCAGAAGCCCAGCTCATAGTTGACCGCGGCGCCGGTGAAGTCGGCGGCATCGATGGTGCCCTTCTCCAGCGCCGGATAGACCTCGGAGCCCGGCAGCAGGGTGGTCCGTGCCCCCATGGCGGCGAACGTCTCGGCCACGATGCCCCCGGGCATGCGGATCTTGACGCCCTCGAAGTCATCGAAGCTGCGCAGCGGCTTCTTGGAGTGGATCAGGTTGAGGTCATGATGGACATAGCCCAGCAGCTCCTGGCCCTGCTTGCGGTAGAGGTCCTTGGCGATGCCGAAACCGCCGTAGGCGCCGAACATCATGTCCCACTGGTGGGGCAGTGACAGGCCCATGGGGAAGGCGGTGAGAAACACGCCCGCCGGCATCTTGCCGGGCCAGTAGACGGTGAACCAGTTCTGACCGTCGAGCACGCCGTTACGCACGGCGTCAGCCACCTCGAAGGCGCCGGCCACGGCACCGGCGGGGAAGGGCTCGATACGCACCTCGCCCCCCGTCGCCTCGGCGACGCCAGCTGCCCAAGACTCGAAGGTGCGGTAACCGACGGTTCCTGGCTGCCAGGAAGACTGCATGCGAATGCGGATGCCCTCCTGCGCCTGGACGTTACCGATCCAGGGGGCCGCCACGGCCGCAGCGGAACCGACGGCCGCCGCCTTGAGGAAGTTACGCCGGCTCGGGGTCTTGAACGCCTCCATGACTTTCGTGTTGTCGTTGTCGACGGGAGAGATGCTTGACGGCTGCTTGTCGTCTTGCATGGCATGGACTCCTGGTTGGGAAGCACCCGCACGCCACAGGCAAGCGGGCAGCAACGGGATATTGTTGTTGTCATCCATGGCCCATCATGCGTCACGGCGACCGAGAGACGTCACCGGACATCCGGCACCGCCTTCCTTGCGGAGCCGCGGAAGGTCTCGTCAATCTGGAAACGCCTTCCATGGCGCAAGTTAGCGAAAAGCCCGACCCCGGCCAATAGGGACTTTCAACGCAGACGGCCCCTGCATATTGGTCTGACCAGGCGATCATTCGTGACAACACCTTGTCTATAATGGCAAAATCTTGGTCTTACCAATTTTCCGCGAAGGCGCCCCCTACGACCAAAGCACGAGTCGCGAGAGTGGCATCCCGCGCCCTTGGCCGCGATGATGCCTGCACCCCTTGACCCTGGACCTTGTTTGCCATGACATCGGAACGTCACCGCCAGGCCTGGATGGCCGCCATGCCCATCCTCTTCGTGGCCCTGTGGAGCACTGGCTTCATCGGCGCCAAGTTCGGCCTGCCCCATGCCGAACCCTTCACCTTCCTGTTCGTGCGCTTCGTGCTGACCCTGGCGCTGCTGGTCCCGCTGGTCATGCTGCTGCGCGGGGACTGGCCACGGGGGCCAAGGCTGTGGGGACATATCGCCGTCTCCGGCCTGCTGGTCCACGGGGCCTATCTGGGCGGCGTCTTCTATGGCATCTATCAGGGCATGCCGGCTGGCCTGGCCGCCCTGCTGGTGGGGCTGCAGCCGCTGCTGACGGCGGGGCTCGCCGGTCCCCTGCTGGGGGAGCGGCTGGGACGCCTCCAGTGGCTGGGGCTGGTGATGGGGCTCGCCGGCATCGCCATGGTGCTGGGCGGCAAGCTCGATCCGGGAGAGATGCTGTTCCAGGGGTTCGGCATCGGGGCACTGGCCAGCGTCATGGTGGCACTGGTCGGGATCTCGCTGGGCACCCTCTACCAAAAGCGGTTCTGTACCGGCATGCCGCTGCTCGCCGGGACCGTGGTGCAGTATCTGGGCGCCGGCGCGCTGCTGGGCCTTGGCGCGCTGCTGTTCGAGACCCGGGAGATCGACTGGGCGCCCACCTTCCTGCTGACCCTGGCGTGGCTGGTCCTGGTGCTTTCCATCTCCGCCATCCTGCTGCTGATGGCGCTGATCAAGCGCGGCGCGGCCTCGCGGGTGGCCAGCCTCTTCTATCTGGTGCCGCCGGTCACGGCGCTGGAGGCGTGGTGGCTATTCGACGAGCGTCTCCCGCCCCTGTCGCTCGCCGGCATGGCCATCGCCATCGCCGGCGTGGTGCTGGTGGTGAGAAGCGGCCCTCAGAGCCGCTCGAGATAACGGCTGCCGCCGAGGTTGCGCATCTGCTGGCGGATCCAGATGCTGCGTCGCTCCACCCGCGGGTCGGGGCGCGCCGCATCACGGCCACGGGGGTCGGGCAGGATAGCCGCCAGGCGGCTGGCCTGGGATTCGCTGAGCTGGCCAGCGGCAACACCAAAGTAGTGGCGTGAGGCGGCCTCCAGGCCAAATACCCCGCTGTCCCACTCGACGATATTGAGGTAGACCTCGAGAATGCGCTGCTTGGGCCACAGCCCCTCGATCAGCAGGGTGAACCAGGCTTCCATCCCCTTGCGCACCCAGCTGCGCCCGGTCCACAGAAAGAGGTTCTTGGCCGTCTGCTGGCTGATGGTACTGGCGCCGCGCAGACGTCCTCCGTTGCGGCTGGCCTCCCAGGCGCGGCGCATCTCGTCGAAGTCGAAGCCGTGATGCCGCGGGAAGCGCTGATCCTCGGCGGCGATCACCGCCAGCTTGGCATGCTCGGAGAGACGCTCCCAGGGCTGCCACTGGTGGCGGATGTCGAGGGACTCTCCGGCGACCCAGGACTGGATCTTGCGCTCCACCATGACCATGGAGCCGAACACCGGCACCACGCGCAGCAGCAGCACCAGCACCAGGGACGCCACCACGAAGCCCAGCAGGCTTCGCCACAGCACCCGCCAGGCCCGCTGCCGCCACTCCCTCATTGCGCCCCTCGCTCGACCATGGACGTCCCTCGCCACTGCATGAATACCCGGCAGTATAACGACGCTGCCTCCCCGAAGGGAGGCAGCGTCTCACCCTGACATGCCACTGGGGCCACTCAGCGCCTGCTCAGTCGCTCGGCATGGTAGCGCAGGTGCTCCTCGATGAAGGTGGCTATGAAGAAGTAACTGTGGTCATAGCCTGGCTGACGGCGCAGGGTCAGCGGGTGGTCATGCTCGGCGCAGACCGCCTCGAGCCGTTCGGGGCGGAGCTGCTCCTCGAGAAAGTCGTCGGCCTCGCCCTGATCGATGAACAGCGGCTGGCTCGAGGCCCCGCGCGCCACCAGCTCGCAGGCATCGTACTGGGTCCAGAGGCCGCGATCCTCGCCCAGGTAGCCGTTGAAGGCCTTCTGCCCCCAGGGGGATTCGCTGGGATTGACGACCGGCGCGAAGGCCGAGACCGAGCGGTAGTGCCCGGGACGACGCAGGGCCATCACCAGGGCGCCATGCCCCCCCATGGAGTGGCCGCTGATCGACTCGCGGCCGTTGACCGGGAAGTGCTGGCGCACCACCGAGGGCAGTTCCTCGGCGACATAGTCGTACATGCGGTAGTGCTTCTTCCAGGGCGCACGGGCGGCATTGACGTAGAAGCCGGCCCCGCTGCCGAAGTCATAGCTGTCATGCTCGCCCGGCAGATCGGTGCCTCTCGGGCTGGTGTCCGGGCAGACGATGGCCATGCCAAGCTCGGCAGCGACCCGGTGCGCACCGGCCTTCTGCATGAAGTTCTCGTCGGTGCAGGTCAGCCCGGAGAGCCACCACAGCAGTGGCACTCGCCCGGCCTCGGCCTGGGGGGGCAGATAGAGGGAGAAGGTCATCTCGCAATCCAGTGCCCGGGAGCGGTGACGATAACGCTTGTGCCAGCCGCCGAAGCTCTTGTTGGCCGAGACCAGGTCGAGGTGTTCGGTCATGGTCATGTTCAGGCTCCTGCGAACTCAGTAGTGAAGGACGGTGCGGATGCTCTCGCCGCGGTGCAGCAGCTCGAAGGCCTCGTTGATCTTCTCGAAGGGCATGTCGTGGGTGATGAAGTCGTCGATGTTGATCTCGCCATTCATGTAGCGCTCCACGTAGCCCGGCAGCTCGGTGCGCCCCTTCACCCCGCCGAAGGCGGAACCCTTCCAGACCCGCCCGGTGACCAGCTGGAACGGCCGCGTGCAGATCTCCTCGCCGGCGCCGGCCACGCCGATGATCACCGACTCGCCCCAGCCCTTGTGGCAGCACTCCAGCGCCGAGCGCATGACGTTGACGTTGCCGATGCACTCGAAGGAGTAGTCGACGCCGCCATCGGTGAGATCGACGACCACCTGCTGGATGGGGTCGCTGTATTCTCTGGGGTTGACGAAATCGGTGGCCCCGAACTGCTCGGCCAGCGTGAACTTCTCCGGGTTGACGTCGATGGCGATGATCCGTGAGGCCTTGGCCATCACCGCCCCCTGGATCACCGCCAGGCCGATGGCGCCCAGGCCGAAGACGGCGACGGTGCTGCCCGGCTCCACCTTGGCGGTATTCATCACCGCGCCGATGCCGGTGGTCACGCCACAGCCCAGCAGACAGATCTTGTCCATCGGCGCCTCTTGAGAGACCACGGCCAGCGAGACCTCGGGCACTACGGTGTATTCGCTGAAGGTGGAGGTGCCCATGTAGTGGTGCAGCATCGTGCCGTCCAGCGAGAAGCGCGAGGTGCCATCCGGCATCACGCCCTTGCCCTGAGTGGCGCGCACCGCACTGCACAGGTTGGTCTTGCCGGAGAGGCAGAACTTGCACCGGCCGCACTCGGCGGTATAGAGGGGAATGACGTGGTCACCGGGGCGAACGCTGGTGACGCCCTCGCCCACCTCCTCGACGACGCCGGCGCCTTCATGGCCCAGCACCGACGGAAAGTTGCCCTCCGGGTCGGCACCGGAGAGCGTGAAGGCATCGGTATGACAGACGCTGGTGGCGGCGAGCCGCACCAGTACCTCGCCGGCCCTGGGGCCCTCGACGTCGATCTCGACCAGTTCCAGGGGCTTGCCGGCTTCCATGGCAACGGCGGCACGTGACTTCATGGCAACTTCCTCGTTCGGTGTGTATTGACCCTGACGACAGTCTAGGCAATTCGACGCATCGGGATAAACTGCATCAAAGACATGAGATTATTGCCATACAGCAACAATCATACTGCAAGGAGTCCACATGCAGCGCTGGGACCGGATCGAGGCCTTCATCGTGGTGGTTCGTGCAGGCAGCTTTGCCGCGGCAGCTCGCCGACTCAAGGTCTCGAGCTCCCATGTCAGCCGGCTGGTCAGCCAACTCGAGAACCAGCTGGGGACGACCCTGCTCTATCGCACTACCCGCCAGATCCGACTCACCGAGGCTGGCACCCTCTATTACCGGCACTGCCATCATCTGTTCGACGGGTTCCGCGAGGCCGAGGCGGCCGTGAAGGATCTCCAGTCCCGCCCCAGCGGGGTCCTCAGCCTGACTTGCGCCACCCATTTCGGGGAGCGCTTCATTGCCCCGCTAGTGAACGACTTCCAGGTCCGCTATCCACAGCTGGGCATTCGGCTGCACTTCACCAATCGCCGGGTGGACATCATCGAGGAGGGCTTCGATATCGCGATTCGCATGGGCCAGCTGGAGGACTCCTCGCTGGTGGCCAGACGGCTCTGTGAGCGTCGCGAGCACGTGGTCGGTTCACCCGACTATTTCACCCGAATGCCCCAGCCCCATGCGCTCTCCGAGCTCTCTCGCCACCGCTGTCTGGTAGGCTCACGCGACCAATGGCGCTTCGCCGTCGGCGGGGAGCGCCGTGAATTGCGTGTCGAGGGCCCCTGGGAGGGCAACTCGGGACCCGCCCTGCTGGATGCGGCCCTCAAGGGCCTGGGACTCGCTCAGCTCCCCGACTACTACGTTGATCCCTACCTGGCCAGCGGCGAACTGGTCTCGGTACTCGATGCCTACCGACACGACGACAGTGCCGTCTGGGCCGTCTACCCGCGCCATCGCCATCGCTCTCCCAAGGTGCACCAGTTCATCGACTACCTGCTCGCGCACATGCAGGATGTGCTGCCTCGGCCCTCGTGGCCGCAGACGAAAACGGGCGCCCCAGGGGGCGCCCGATGACGTCGTGGCCCTGAGGGCCTACTTGAAGTTCTTGCGTACCACCTTCTGGATCTCGCCGACGATGCCGCTGCGAAAGCTCAGCACGCAGACCACGAAGATCAGGCCAAGGATCACGCTCACCCAGTTGCCCAGCGGCGACTGGGCCAGCTGATGCTGCAGGCTGACCACCAGGCCGGCGCCCACCACGGGGCCGAACAGGGTGCCCACGCCACCCAGCAGGGTCATCAGGATCACCTCGCCGGACATGTGCCAGTGGGCGTCGGTGAGCGATGCCAGCTGGAAGACCACCGTCTTGGTGGACCCTGCCAGGCCCGCCAGGCCCGCGGAGAGCACGAAGGCCACCAGCTTGTAGGCATCCACGTTGTAGCCCAGCGATACGGCACGGGGTTCGTTCTCACGAATCGCCTTAAGCACCTGCCCGAAGGGCGAATGCACGGTGCGCTGGATGATGGCAAAACCGATCAAGAAGACCGCGAACACGAAGTAGTACATGTTGAGGTTGTCGCGCAGGCTGATCAGCCCGAACAGCTCGCCCCGCGGCACGCCGTGCAGGCCGTCCTCGCCCCCGGTGAAGGGCGCCTGGATGAAGAAGAAGAACATCATCTGCGCCAGCGCCAGGGTCACCATGGCGAAATAGATGCCCTGACGACGGATCGACAGCACCCCGAAGAAGGTGCCGAGCACCACCGCGGCGAGGGTACCGATCAGTATGCCCATCTCCGACGTGAGCCCCGGGTAACTCGCCAGCATGATGCCGGTGAAATAGCCGCCGGTGGCGAGGAAGGCCGCGTGGCCGAAGGAGAGCAGGCCGGCATAGCCGAGCAGCAGATTGAAGGCGCAGGCGAACAGCGCAAAGCACAGCACCTTCATCAGGAACACTGGATAGATAGCGAGCGGCGCAAGCAGGCCGATCACGATCAGGACCAGATAGAGGGTGTTGCGACGCAGGCGCGCACTGCGCTGGCGCTGCATGGCGGGGGTCAGGTGTTGAGTCGTGGCCATCACGTCATGCCTCCTTGCCGAAGAGTCCCGCGGGGCGCAGCAGCAGCACCAGGATCATCACCAGGAAGATCACGGTGTTGGCCGCCTCGGGATAGTAGACCTTGGTCAGGCCCTCGATCAGCCCCATGGACAGGCCGGTAATGATGGCGCCCAGGATCGAGCCCATGCCACCGATCACCACCACGGCAAAGACCACGATCAGCAGGCTCGAGCCCATGGTCGGTGACACCGGGTAGAGCGGGGCCGCCAGTACCCCGGCGAAGGCGGCCAGCGCCACGCCGAAGCCGTAGGTCAGCGTGATCAGCTGGGGCACGTTGACACCGAAGGCCTGCATCAGCGCCGAGTTCTCGGTGCCGGCACGCAGGTAGGCACCCAGGCGGGTGCGTTCGATGACGAACCAGGTGCCCAGGCAGACCACCAGCGCCGCCGCCAGTACCCAGGCGCGGTAGGTGGGCAGGAACATGAAGCCCAGATTGAGGCCGCCCTGAAGCGCCGCGGGCGTGGGGTAGCTTGAGCCCGACACGCCGAAGAAGTTGATCAGGGTGCCCTCGAAGATCAGTGCCAGGCCGAAGGTGAGCAGCAGCCCGTAGAGATGGTCGAGATGAGCGATGCGCCGCAGGATCAGGCGCTCGATCACCATGCCCAGCCCCCCTACCACCAGCGGCACCAGCAACAGCGCCACCCAGTAGTTGAGCCCCAGGTACTGCAGGCCCAGCAGGGCGGCGAAGGCGCCCAGCATGTACTGGGCCCCGTGGGCGAAGTTGACGATCTTCAGCAGGCCGAAGATCACCGCCAGCCCCAGGCTAAGCAGGGCATAGAAGGCACCGTTGATCAGGCCCAGCATCAGCTGGCCCATGAACACCGCCAACGGCACCCCGAAAATCATTGTCATGTCATGGACCTCCCGTCAGAGGGGCGGCGGCCGAGGCCGCCGCCGGTTTCCGACCGCCTCAGTTGTTGACCAGCTTGCACTGGCTCTCGGAGAGTGGCCGGTAGGCCTCCTCGGCGGGAATGGTGGAAAGGATCTCGTAGACGTCCCACTCGCCGGTGGACGCCTCCGGCGATTTCACCTCGGCCAGGAACATGTCGTGGACCATGCGGCCATCCTCGCGGATGCTGCCGTTACGCGCGAAGAAGTCTTCCACCGGGCGCTCGGCCATGGCCGCGCGAATGGTCTCGGGGTCATCGGTGCCCGCTTCGGCCACGGTTTCCAGGTAGTGCATGGTGCTGGAGTAGATGCCCGCCTGGACCATGGTCGGCATGCGCTCGGTACGCTCGTAGTAGCGCTCGGCCCATTCGCGGGCCTGGTCATCCATGTCCCAGTACCAGCCGGTGGTCAGCAGCAGTCCCTGGGTATCCTCGAGCCCCATGGCGTGGACGTCGTTGAGGAAGATCAGCAGGCCGGCGAGCTGCTGGCCGCCCTGGACCACACCGAACTGACTGGCGGTGGTGATGGCATTGACGGTGTCGGCACCGGCATTGGCCAGGCCGATGATCTTGGCGCCGGAACCCTGGGCCTGGAGGATGTAGGAGGAGAAGTCGCTGGTGGGAAACGGATGACGCACGGAGTCGATGATCTCGCCGCCGTTCTCCTCCACCACCTTGGTCACATCGCCCTCGAGGGCGTGGCCGAAGGCGTAGTCGGCCGTCAGCATGAACCAGGTGTCGCCGCCCTGCTCCACCACCGCCTTGGCGGTACCGTTGGCCAGCGGGTAGGTGTCATAGACCCAGTGGATATGGTTCGGGGTGCAGTGCTCGTTGGTGATGCTGGACGCGGCGGAGCCGGAGACGATGCCCAGGCCATCGTTCTCCTCGAGCACCTTGGTCACGGCAATGGTCACCGAGGAGGCCACCAGGCCGGCCACCAGGTCGACATTATCCTCGTCGATCCACTCGCGCACGGTGTTGGCGCCAACGTCGGCGCTGTTGCGATCATCGGCACTGGACACCTCGATAGGCACGCCGTTGACCTCGCCGCCGAAGTCCTCGATGGCCATCTCCAGTGCCTCGAGGCCACCGGGGCCGGCCAGGTCACGATAGGTGCCGGACATGTCGGCCAGGTAGCCGATTCGCACTTCCTCGTCGCTCATCTGGGCCTGGGCGCCGCTGGCCATCAGGGTGGCAGCGGCGAGGGTGATGCTGCTGGCGAGCGTCTTCCTGTTGAAGGTCATGCTGCTGAAGGTCATGGTTTCATCTCCGTGGCCCCGGAAGGGGCTGCTTGTTGTTGTCGATGCAGAGGGTTGCATTGCGGTGGATGAACTGCGGGGAGGACGGCGGGCCGTCATACCCCCAGCAGGCTGTTGAGATGATCGCGCCGCGAGGGCAGCTCGGCGGCACTGATCTCCTCGATGATGCGACCGTGCTCCATCACGAAGTGACGGTCGGCCAGGGGCGCGGCGAAGCGGAAGTTCTGCTCCACCAGCACGATGGTCATGCCTCGCTCCTTGAGCTTGACCAGCACCTCGCCCAGGGCCTGGACGATGACCGGTGCCAGACCCTCGGTGATCTCGTCGAGCAGCAGCAGTCGCGCGCCGGTACGCAGGATCCGGGCCATGGCCAGCATCTGTTGCTCGCCGCCGGAGAGCCGGGTGCCCTGGCTTCGCCGCCGCTCGTAGAGGTTGGGGAACATGGCGTAGATTTCGTCGATCCCCATTCCCCCGCTGCGCACCGTGGGCGGCAACAGCAGGTTCTCCTCGACATCGAGGCTGGCGAAGATACCGCGCTCCTCGGGACAGTAGCCGACGCCGAGCCGCGGGATACGATGCGGCTTCATCGCCAGGGTCTCGGCACCGTTGATGACGATGGACCCGGTGCGATGGCCGACCATGTTCATGATCGACTTGAGGGTGGTGCTGCGTCCGGCGCCATTGCGCCCCAGCAGCGTCACCAGCTCCCCGCGCTTCACGTCGAAGTCAACGCCGTGCAGGATGTGCGACTCACCGTAGAAGGCGTGCAGGTCGCTGACCCGAAGCATCTCGGCACCGTCCAGGTCGTGGTACTCGGTGAGCTTCTCGGCTGCCTGGCTCATGCGCTTGCCTCCTCTTCCGCTGACGCATCGCTGCCCATGTAGGCTTCCCGTACCTGCGGATCGCGGGAGACCTGCTGATAGTCGCCCTCGGAGAGCACGCTGCCGCGAGCCAGCACGGTGATGCGGTCGCAGAGCCGACTGACCACGCTGAGGTTGTGCTCCACCATCAGCACGGTACGGCCTGTCGAGACCCGTCGGATCAGTTCGACGATGCGGTCGACGTCCTCGGCACCCATGCCCTGTGTCGGCTCGTCGAGCAACATCAGGGTCGGCTCCAGGGCGAGAGTGGTCGCCACTTCCAACGCCCGCTTGCGCCCGTAGGGCATCTCCACGGTGAGGACATCGGCGTACTCGCGCAGCCCCACCTCGTCGAGGAGTTCCAGCGCCCGCTCATTGAGGTGCTCGAGGCTCTTCTCGGATTTCCAGAAGTGGAAGGAAGTGCCCAGCTTGCGCTGCAGCGCCACCCGCACGTTCTCCATGGCGGTCATGTGGCCAAAGACCGCGGAGATCTGGAAGGAGCGCACCAGCCCCAGCCGCGCGATCTCGTTGGCCTTCATGCCGGTAATCGGCTTGCCGCGGTAGAGGATCTCGCCGCGGGTGGGGGGCAGGAACTTGGTGAGCAGATTGAAGACGGTCGTCTTGCCGGCTCCGTTGGGGCCGATCAGGGCATGGATATGCCCTTCCCGGACCTGCAGGTTGACGTCGTCGACGGCGGTGAAGCCGCGGAACTCCTTGGTCAACCCGCGAGTTTCCAGTAAGAACTCCTGGGTCATGGTTCGTCCTCTCTGGATCGCTCTGGCGATCCGCCGTGGATGCTGTTGTCGTTGTTATCGACCGTTGTCGTTGTTGTGGCGGTTCCAACATCGAGGGCCTGGGTGATGCGGCGGCTTCCCCGAAGAACACTCGGCACTTTACGTTAACGTAAGCTAGAGGAGTGACCGCGGCACGGCAACAGAAGAAGCGTTGAACTCGACCAATGGTGTAGACGCCCACGCGATCAATAGCTTGCAAACAAAAACGCGATGCCCCCGAAGGGCACCGCGCCTGCGTTCGCTCCCAGCCGCCTCTGGCCGGCCGTCATCAGCACTCGATGGCATTGACGGCCAGGCCGCCGCGAGAGGTCTCCTTGTATTTCTCCTGCATGTCGGCGCCGGTGTCGCGCATGGTGCGAATGGCATGGTCGAGGGAGACGAAGTGCTCACCGTCACCGCGCAGGGCCATGCGCGCGGCATTGATGGCCTTGACCGAGGCGATGGCGTTGCGCTCGATGCAGGGCACCTGCACCAGACCACCGATCGGGTCACAGGTCAGTCCGAGGTTGTGCTCCAGTCCAATCTCAGCGGCATTCTCGACCTGGCCAACGCTGCCACCCATCACCTCGGCGAGACCGGCGGCGGCCATGGCACAGGCCGAGCCGACCTCCCCCTGACACCCCACCTCGGCGCCAGAGATGGAGGCATTCTTCTTGCAGAGGATGCCCACGGCGCCGGCGGTGAGCAGGAAGTCCACCACCTCCCGTTCACAGGCCTCGGGCTGGAATTTCATGTAGTAGTGCAACACCGCCGGAATGATGCCTGCCGCGCCGTTGGTGGGCGCGGTGACCATGCGCCCGCCGGCGGCATTCTCCTCGTTCACCGCCAGGGCGAAGACGTTGACCCAGTCCATGGCCGAGAAGGTCGAGGCGATCAGGCTCTGGTTGTCGTCCATGGCCAGCAGTCGCCGGTGCAGCGATGCCGCCCGGCGCCGGACATCCAGCCCCCCGGGCAGCACCCCTTCGGCGGCAAGGCCGGTCTGCACGCAGGCCTGCATGGCCTGCCAGATATCCCACAGGCCAGCGCGCACCTCGGCCTCGCTGCGCCAGGCCTTCTCGTTCTCGAGCATCAGCTCGCTGATGCTCACCCCGTGCATGCGGCACAGGGCCATGAGCTCGGCAGCGGAATGGAAGTCATGGGGCAGGGCCGTGGTGTCACTGTCCAGCGCGCCTGAACGCGCCTGGGCCTCGTCGACCACGAAACCGCCCCCCACGGAGTAGTAGACGTTGCGGTAGAGCGTCCCCGCATGCCCCAGGGCGACCAGGGTCAGGGCATTGGGATGGTAGGGCAGGCTCTCGTCATGCCACTGCAGGTCACGGGTCCAGTGGAAAGGAACCTCCTGCCGGCCGCCGAGCAGCAGGCTACGCGATTCGAGCAGTGTCGCGATGCGAGGAGCGACGATGGACGGATCGATGCGCGACGGATGCTCCCCCATCAAGCCCATGACCACCGCCCGGTCGGTACCATGCCCCTTGCCGGTGGCGGAGAGCGAGCCATGCAGGTGCACCTCGAGGCGCATCACGCGCTCCAGCAGGTCGCGACGCTTCAGCAGCTGGACGAAATCATGGGCCGCCGCCATCGGGCCCACGGTGTGCGAGCTGGAGGGCCCGATGCCGATCTTGAAGAGGTCGAAGACGCTGATTGCCATGGGTGACGCCTCGCATGCCTGGGAGTGTGGCCCGAGCGGAACCTTACCGCTTCACGGTTCAGCGCTACTGAACGTTTCTGGCCTTGGGTTGACGATGCCTCTATGCTGGTGCGGCATTCTCCCGGCAGCAAGCCAGAATATCTCGCCTACAGTATAGTAAAACTAAACGATGAGCCGACTCCTGCACGCCCAGACCCACGCCTGGCTGAAAGTCTTCGTGACCAGCGCCCGCCACCTCTCCTTCACGCGGGCGGCAGAGGAGCTGCATGTCACGACCGGCGCAGTGAGCCAGCAGATCAAGCAACTGGAAGAACGGCTGGGCTTCAAGCTGTTCCGTCGCCTGCCGCGACGGCTGGAGCTGACCGAGGAAGGGCGGCGGCTGGCCGCGGTGGTGGACGAGGCCTATCAGGCCGTGGGCCTGGAGGTTCGGCGACTGCGCAGCGGGGTGATGAGCGGCGTCGTCCGCCTGCGCTCGGTCCCCTCTTTCCTGCACAAGTGGCTCATGCCGCGCCTGCCACGCCTGCAGGCTCGCTTTCCCGACATCGAACTGCATGTCAGGGCCGAGGACAGCAGCCTCTCCCTGCGCGACGGCGACTTCGACCTGGCCCTGGACCTCAACGACGGCCAGATACCGGGGCTGTCCATCACGCCGCTGATGGAGGAGCATATCTTTCCGGTCTGCGCACCCGGCCTGCTGCGGGGGCGTCCGCCCTTGCGTCACCCTGCCGACCTGGCCTGGTATCCGCTGCTCCACGACGTGACCGCCTGGCGCGGCAGCCACGAGCATGCCGAGTGGGAGCACTACCTTTCCGCCATCGCAGGCCCACCGCTTAACCTGCGCCGAGGCTACACCTTCAACCGCAACCACCTCACCATGGAGGCGGCCATCGCCGGCATGGGGGTCGCCATCGCCCGTCAGACCCTGATCCGCGGGGAGATGCAGAGCGGCGCCCTGATCGCCCCCTTCACGCAGCGGGTGCCTACCGGCATGCACTACAGCATCGTGCATGCCGCCGGCGCCCTTGACGACCGCCGGATTGCCGCCGTGCATGACTGGATCGTCGAGGAGGCCCGCCGCACCGCGCCGGCAGGCGTGCCGACCGGACACGGGGCCGACGAGTAGGCACGCCCAATGGCGGGGCGCTACAATATGCCCTCTGGACTGCATGGCTGAATGGACTCGCAATGTCGCCTCATCGCCCCCCCGAACACCTCATGCCGATCGGCTTCGCTGCCACCTGCCTGAGGGCCGCCCTCTACATTCTGCTGGTCGCCGGTATCGCCCAGGGGGTTCACTACGAAGCGCTCCACCTGCCCGAGGACCGCTTCTCGGAGCGTGGCTTCACCGAGCTGGCCCAGACCAGCCTGCTCGCACTCTCGACGCTCCTGCTGTGCTACGTGAGACTCGGGCTTCGCGAACTGCCGCAGGTCAGCCTGCTGTTGCTTGCCTTCGTGGCGAGCTCCCTGGTCCGCGAGCAGGACATCTGGCTGGACGCCCACGTCTTCGATGGGGCCTGGCAGCTGCTGGTGACGCTGATCATCCTGCCCAGTCTCTACGCCGTGATCCGCCAGCGCCAGGCCTTCGCTGCCCAGTTCGCGAGCTATGCCAACAGCCTCTCCTTCGGCCTGTTCGCCGCCGGCTTCCTGACCACCTATGTCTTCTCGCGCCTGTATGGCCGACAGGACTTCTGGCGCGCCGTACTGCAGGAACACTATCTGCGTGACTTCAAGAACGCCGCCGAGGAGGTGGTGGAGCTTTTCGGCTATGCGCTGATCCTGATCGCCATGATCGAGCTGCTGCTGCTGGCCCGCCGCCGGGCGCTGGCCCGTCGCGCCGCCTGAGGCTCCCCCTGCCCCCTGCCGGACGGCCTCCCTCGGGAGGCCGTCTTGCGTTGCGACATGCGCATACGAAATTTGATTTGCAGCCGCCCCAGGTTCGAAGTAATGTCGCGCGCCATGCCTGACAGGCAACATATATAACTGCAAATACACTCATATAGAGAAATAACCATGTCCAGTACCGGCATGCGAGGAGAGCGCCTGAGGCGCGGTGCCTTCACTCGCTTCCTCGACTCCGTGGAGTGGCTCGGCAACCTGCTGCCCCACCCCGTTACCCTCTTCGCCCTGCTCTGCGTCCTCGTGGTGGTAGCCAGCGGCATCGCCGGCGCCCTGGGCGTCGCGGTAGCCGATCCACGCCCGGCCAACGAGGGCGAGTGGATTGCCGTCACCTCGCTGATGAACGCCGAGGGGCTGCGCCGCCTGATCACCGAGATGGTGACCAACTTCACCGGCTTCGCGCCGCTGGGCACGGTGCTGGTGGCCATGCTCGGCGTCGGTGTGGCGGAGCACTCCGGCCTGCTCTCGGCCAGCATGCGTGCCCTGGTGCTCGACCGCTCGCCGCGGGTGGTCACCTATGCGGTGGTGTTCGCCGGCATCATGTCCAACATGGCCGCCGAACTCGGCTACGTGGTGCTGATCCCGCTGGCGGCGATGATCTTCCACTCCCTGGGCCGCCACCCCCTGGCCGGCCTGGCGGCGGCCTTCTGTGGCGTGTCCGGGGGCTACAGCGCCAACCTGCTGATCGGCACCGTGGATCCGCTGCTCTCCGGCATCACCCAGGAGGCAGCACGACTGCTCGACCCCGCCTATGCGGTCGGCGCCGAAGCCAACTGGTTCTTCATGATTGCCAGCACCTTTGCGGTAACCCTGCTCGGCGGCCTGATCACCGAGCGCATCGTCGAACCCAAGCTGGGGCGATTCGACCCCGACTACGCGGAGGAGGACATCGATGAGCAGCGCATGGAAGGCCTCACGGGGACTGAAAGGCGGGCATTGAAAGGTTCGGGACTTGCGGCCCTGGCCATCGTGGCGGTCCTGGGCGTGCTGGTGGTGCCGGAGTGGGGCGTGCTGCGCCACCCCGAAACGGGAGCAATCAGCGGCTCCCCCTTCCTGAGCGGCATCGTGGTGATCGTGGCGGTGTCCTTCACCCTCCTCGGCTTCGTCTATGGCCGCCTGGCGGGCACCATGCGCGGCGATCGCGACGTCGTCGACGCCATGGCCCGGAGCATGAGCAGCCTCGGGCTCTACATCGTGCTGGTGTTCTTCGCCGCCCAGTTCGTGGCGCTGTTCAACTGGAGCAATTTCGGCACCGTGATCGCCGTGGCCGGCGCCGACCTGCTGGAATCCCTGGGGCTGCGCGGTCCGGCACTCTTCGCGCTCTTCATCCTGATGTGCGCCTTCGTCAACCTCTCGCTGGGCAGCGCATCGGCCCAGTGGGCGGTGACTGCCCCGATCTTCGTGCCGATGCTGATGCTGATGGGCTATGCGCCCGAGGTCATCCAGGCCGCCTACCGCATCGGCGACTCGGTGACCAATCTCATCACCCCGATGATGAGCTACTTCGGCCTGATCATGGCGGTCGCTGCGCGTTACCGCAAGGACCTGGGCATCGGCACCCTGGTGGCGCTGATGCTGCCCTATACGCTGATCATGATGGTGGGCTGGAGCCTGCTGTTCTTCGTATGGGTCTTCGTCTTCGGCCTGCCGGTGGGACCGGGCTCGGCGACCCACTATACCCTCTAGCGCCGGGCGGCCCGGCTGAACGCCGGGCGTTGCCCCACACCAGGCAAAGAAGCCCCCGCGCGAGCGGGGGCTTCTCGTTCGGCAACGACCCGGGCGGGTCTGCCAGGCCGCTACTCGTCGAGAAAGGAGCGAAGCGGCTCGGAGCGGCTGGGATGACGCAGCTTGCGCAGCGCCTTGGCCTCGATCTGGCGGATCCGCTCGCGCGTGACATCGAACTGCTTGCCGACCTCCTCCAGGGTGTGATCGGTGTTCATGTCGATGCCGAAGCGCATGCGCAGCACCTTGGCCTCGCGGGCGGTAAGGCCGCCGAGGACATTGCGGGTCGCCTCGATCAACCCCTCCCCCGTCGCCGAGTCGATGGGCAGCAGGATGGTGCCATCCTCGATGAAGTCGCCCAGGTGCGAGTCGTCGTCATCGCCGATGGGCGTCTCCATGGAGATCGGCTCCTTGGCAATCTTCAGGACCTTGCGCACCTTGTCCTCGGGCATCTCGAGGCGCTCGCCGAGCTCTTCCGGGGTCGGCTCGCGCCCCATCTCCTGCAGCATCTGACGGGAAACGCGATTGAGCTTGTTGATGGTCTCGATCATGTGCACCGGTATGCGGATGGTGCGCGCCTGATCGGCGATCGAGCGGGTAATCGCCTGGCGGATCCACCAGGTGGCATAGGTAGAGAACTTGTAGCCACGACGGTATTCGAACTTGTCCACCGCCTTCATCAAGCCAATATTGCCCTCCTGGATCAGATCCAGGAACTGCAGCCCGCGGTTGGTATACTTCTTGGCGATGGAGATCACCAGGCGCAGGTTGGCCTCGACCATCTCCTTCTTGGCCCGCCGCGCCTTGGCCTCACCGATGGAGAGCCGGCGGTTGACCTCCTTGACCTCGGTCACCGGCAGCTGAATCATCGCCTCCTCGAAGGCGATCTTGCGCTGGGCACGCTGGATATCACCGCGCAACGGTGCCAGGCGCGCCGCGTACTTCGGATTGGCGGCACTGAACTCGTCGAGCCACTCGGGGTTCGACTCGCTGCCCGGGAAGGCCTTGATGAAGGTCTTGCGCGGCACCTTCGCCTGCTTCACGCACAGTTGCATGATGGCCTTCTCCTGGGCCCGCACCTGCTCGACGCTGATACGCACCTGCCCCACCAGGCGCTCGAAGTGCTTGGGCACCAGCTTGATCGGCGAGAACAGCTGGGCAAGGCGCGCCAGTTCTTCCTGTGCCTCCTTCGAGCCCCGGCCGTGAGCCTCGATGGCAGCCTGGGCGCTCGCATTCTGCTCGCGGATCTGCTCGAAGCGGGCCCGGGCCTCTTCGGGATCGGGGCCGCCGGAGCTCTCCTCTTCGGCCTCGCCATCCTCGTCGTCGGCATCGCCCTCGGCCACGTCACGCGGCTCTTCCTCGGGCACTTCCGCCTCGGCCACGCCGGGAATCCCCTCGTCGGGATCGATGAAGCCGGAGAAAAGATCGGAGAGACGCCCGGGTGCCTCCTCATCCTGGGTAGCATCATAGGCCTCGAGGATGGAATCCACGGCACCGGGCAGATAGGCGAGCGCCGACATCACCTCACGGGTACCCTCCTCGATCCGCTTGGCGATCTCGATCTCGCCCTCGCGAGTCAGCAGTTCCACCGTCCCCATCTCGCGCATGTACATGCGCACGGGATCGGTGGTACGGCCGACATCGCTCTCCACGGCGGCAAGGGCAGCAACGGCCTCTTCGGCCGCCGACTCGTCCGTGGAGTGATCCGACATCATCAGGGTATCTTCATCGGGGGCTTCCTCGACGACACTGATGCCCATGTCGTTGATCATGCCGATGATGTCTTCCACCTGATCCGGGTCGGCGATATCCTCGGGAAGGTGGTCGTTGACCTCGGCATAGGTCAGGAAGCCCTGTTCCTTGCCGCGCGCGATCAACTCCTTCAGACGTGACTGCTGCTGTGCATTTCCAGCCATAGAAACCCTATCTCGACGAAGAAGAATGAAGCACCTGAAGCACTGAGGCGGTGAAAACTCGATAAGCCGAACAGTATAGCGGGTGAAACCACCTTTTTGCCAGTTCGGTGTATTTGCGCGGTCATTCAGGTGTGTTAGGTTGTCAGGTTGCACCGTTCACGGGCATTGCCTGGTATGTGGTGATGGTAGGAGAGAATTCAACCCCACCGCCAACGTCTGTCCGCGCGATGGAACCTGGCCTCACCGCTTGAGCTCGGTCAGCAACGTCATCAGGCGCTGGCGCTCTTCCCGGGATAACCTTTCCCCCCGCTGCTGCTTTGACAACAGCGCATCGACTTCCTCCTGATGCGATGGCCTGAGACGGTGGCGCTGAAAGTGCTCGACCAGCCCGTCCAGCTCGGCGGCCCGCGCGCCCGGGGGAATGAGCAATTCACGACGCGCCAGCTCGGCCAGCCGCTCGCCCTCCGGGGTGCCATGGAAGTGCGCCAGCAGCACCTGGGCGCTGCGATAGCGCCCCGCACGCAGCAGCCGTTCCACCTCGAGACACAACCGTGCCTCCGGGTCATCACCGGGATACCAGTCCCCCTCCTCGGGCAGGCGATCCACCAGCTGCGGCTCGTGGACCAGCAGCTGCAGCACCCGCCCCATCAGGCTCAACGCCCCTCCCGGCGAACCGCCCCCCTGCTCAGGGAGGGCACGCTCCCCCCGGCCGCCAACCGGCTCGTCGGCCAGGGGAGACGACTCGACCTCCGGCGGCCCGGACGGCGCAACCAGCGCTTCGAAGCGCGACTCGTCGACACCGGTACGCCGCGAAAGCTCCGTCAGCAGCAGCGACTTGAGCACACCCTCCGGCAGCTTGCCGATCGCTGATAACACCTGACTGGCGAAGCGCTCGCGCGCCTCGATCGCGGCCAGATCACGCCCCTCGGCAGCATGGTCGAAGAGAAACTCCGACAGCGGACTGGCGCAGGTGATGCGATCCTCGAAGGCCTCCGGCCCCTCCCGGCGCACCAGGGTGTCCGGATCCTCCCCCTCCGGGAGGAACATGAAGCGCGCCTGGCGCCCGTCGATCATCTGGGGCAGCACCGTCTCCAGCGCCCGGGCCGCGGCCTGCCGGCCGGCCCGGTCACCATCGAAGCAGAACACCACCTCGCCGACCATCCGGAACAGCCGGCCCAGATGCTCCTCGCTGGTGGCGGTGCCAAGGGTGGCCACGGCGTTGCGGATGCCGAACTGAGCCAGCGCCACCACGTCCATGTAGCCCTCGACGAGCACCAGCCGCTCGAGTCGCGGATTGGCCTGACGCGCCTCGTACAGCCCGTAGAGCTCACGCCCCTTGTGGAACACCGGGGTCTCGGGTGAATTGAGATACTTGGGCTTGGCATCGCCCAGCACGCGACCACCGAAGGCAATGGTGCGCCCGCGAATATCGCGGATCGGGAACATCACCCGATCGCGGAAGCGGTCGTAGGTTCGCCCGCTCTCCTCGCGATGCACCAGCAAGCCATATTCGATCTGCACGGCCTCGGTGACGCCACGCTCCGAAAGGTGGCGCTTGAGCGCCTCCCAGCCACCCGGCGCATAGCCGATGGCAAAGGCCTGCTGCACTTCCGGTGACAGTCCACGTTCGGCCAGATATCGACGAGCAGCCTCGCCTTCCGGCATCTTCAACCGCTCGCGGTAGAAGCTGGCCGAGAGCTCCAACAGGTTGACCCCCTCCTTGCGCTTGCGTTCGCGGGCCTGGGCGCGCGGATCATCGGCCCCTTCACGCGGCACTTCCATGCCCAGGCGCGCCGCGAGCTGCTCCACCGCCTCGGGAAAGCGCAGGTTGTCGTACTCCATCAGAAAGCGCAGGGCATTGCCATGTGCGCCACAGCCGAAGCAGTGATAGAACTGCTTGTCGGCACTGACGGTGAAGGAGGGAGACTTCTCCTGATGAAAGGGGCACAGGCCCGAGTGATTGCGTCCAGCCTTCTTCAATTTCACGCGCTCACCGACCACCTCGACCACGTCGATGCGGGCCAGGAGATCATCGATGAAGCGCTGGGGAATCTGACCGGCCATTCAGGCATCCTGCAAGAGAGAAGGAAGAGACCAAAAACAAGCGGCCGCCGTTAGGCAGCCGCTTGGCGTCCCTCTTGAGACGGCACGGGCTCGATGCCCCTGCCGCCCCCAGTACGGATCAATAGAGCCGTTCGAAACGCTTGCGCTCGCGCTGAAGCTTCTTGGCATGGCGCTTGACGGCAGCGGCCGCCTTGCGCTTGCGCTCTGCGGTCGGCTTCTCGTACTGCTCGCGACGACGCACTTCCGAGAGAACACCGGCTTTTTCACAGGAACGCTTGAAGCGACGCAGCGCGACGTCAAACGGCTCGTTATCACGTACTTTGACAGAAGGCATTAAGCACTCACCTACCTTGGGTAACTTGAGTTCGGTTTGTACGCACACCTTGCGAGGGCCATTCGCTATCACGACCACTAACCGGTATCGCCAGGCGAACCGGACCGATGGGTGAGAAAGCGGTAGGCCGCTCCTGGGTGCACGACCCAGTCTTGCAGCGGGCGTAATTCTAGCCGCCATGCCGGACGCGTGCAAATCGTTTCCGCACTGCGTCCGCACTGCGCCTGCACGGCAAAAGGCGTAGAATATGGCCTTTCATGTACCACCGAGCCATTAGCCATGCGCGTACTGGGTATCGAGACCTCCTGCGACGAGACCGGCGTCGCGCTCTTCGACACCGAGGGCGGCCTGCTGGCCGACGCCCTCTACAGCCAGATCGCCATGCATGCCGAGTACGGCGGCGTGGTCCCGGAGCTGGCCTCCCGGGATCATACACGCCGGCTGCTGCCGCTGATCCAGCAGGTGCTGGACGAGGCCGGCCTGGCACGCAGCGAACTCGACGCCATCGCCTACACCGCCGGCCCCGGGCTGGTCGGTGCCCTGATGGTAGGGGCCAGTACCGCCCATGGCATGGCCCGGGCGATGGAAGTCCCGGTACTCGGCGTCCACCACATGGAGGGCCACCTGCTGGCCCCCATGCTGGAGGACGAGCCCCCCGGCTTTCCCTTTGTCGCCCTGCTGGTGTCCGGCGGCCATACCCAGCTGGTCGAGGTGCGCGGCCTGGGCCAGTACCGCCTGCTCGGCGAATCGGTTGACGACGCCGCCGGTGAAGCCTTCGACAAGGCGGCCAAGATGCTGGGGCTCGACTATCCCGGCGGCCCACAGGTGGCAAAGCTGGCCGAGGCAGGCGACCCCGGCCGCCTGCGCTTCCCGCGGCCAATGACCGACCGTCCGGGACTGGACTTCAGTTTCTCGGGCCTCAAGACCCACACCCTGACGGCCATTCGCCAGCTCGAGCAGGCCGGCGAGCTCGACGACCAGGCCCGCGCCGACGTGGCACGCGCCTTCGAGGAGGCCGTGGTCGATACCCTGGTGATCAAGTGTCGCCGCGCGCTGGACGCAACCGGCCTCAAGCGCCTGGTGGTCGCCGGGGGCGTCAGCGCCAACGTGCGGCTGCGCGAGCGTCTGGAGAGAGAGTGCGCCAAGCGCGACGCCCGAGCCTATTACCCCCGGGGACGCTTCTGCACCGATAACGGCGCCATGATTGCCTATGTCGGCGCCCAGCGTCTGATGGCCGGCGAGCGGGACGAGACCGGCATCATGAAGGCGGTGCCGCGCTGGCCGATGGATACCCTTCGGGAGCCGTAAGCCGGAAGCTGGAAGCTGGAAGCTGGAAGCTGGAAGCTGGAAGCTGGAAGCTGGAAGCTGGAAGCTGGAAGCTGGAAGCTGGAAGCTGGAAGCTGGAAGCTGGAAGCTGGAAGCTGGAAGCTGGAAGCTGGAAGGCAGCATGATCCCCCTAGCTCTGGGGTCAAGGGTTTTCTTCCAGCTTCCAGGCGCGAAGCGCCGCTCTTCAAGCTTTCAGCTTACAGGGGGGGCTCGTCGCCGCGCCCCAGGCGTCGGATATTGAGCACGTGCCGCCCCAGCACCAGCAGGGTGAAGACGATCACCACGCCGGTGAACGCCGGCGCCAGCCAGAGGCTCGCCAGCGGTGCCACGGCAGCGCTGGCCAGGGAGGCAATGGCGGCCGTGCGAACCCGCCAGAGCAGCAGGATCCAGAGCGCAGCGCAGCAGACCGCCACCCAGGGCGTGAGCACCAGCATCACGCCGAAGGCACTGGCCACGCCCTTGCCGCCCCGGAAGCGATGCCAGACCGGATAGCTGTGGCCCAGCAGCACGCCCAGCCCCACCAGGCCGAGCCCCCAGGGCGGCAGGCCGAGGCCCATGGCCAGCCACAGCACCGGCATGCCCTTGACCACATCCACCAACAGGGTGGCCAGGGCCAGTCGACGCCCGTGCAAGCGCAGGACGTTGGAGAAGCCCGGATTGCAGGAGCCGGCCAGCCGTGGATCCCCCGCGCCGACCAGGCGGCACACCGTCAGTGCACCGAGCCAGGTACCGCTCAGATAGCCGATCGCCATCAGCGGCAGAATGAGGTCGAGTGGTGCCTCCACGGACGGCCTCCAGTGAAGTGAAGCGTTGATTCTGCCAGCCATGGAGGGTACACGACAGGTTCACCCCCTGCCGGTGTCGCTCGGGGACTGGCTGGCGTACAATCAGCCGCCTGCAGGCGGACACGGCGCAAGCCCGGTCTGCAATCTCCAATGGCCCCGGGAGCCCCGATGGATCTTGTGCTGATAGAAGCGCTCGAGGTGGACACCGTGATCGGTGTCTATGCCTGGGAGCGGACCATCTCCCAGACGCTGCGGCTCGACCTGGCGCTGGGCACCGATATTCGCCCCGCCTCAGCCGATGATGACATCCACCTGGCCCTGAACTACGCCGCGATCAGTGAGCGCATCGCCAGCTTCGCCGGCGAGCATGACGTTGCATTGGTGGAAACCTTCGCCGAGCGCCTGGCCGAGACCCTGCGCGACGAGTTCGGCATTCCCTGGCTGCGCCTCACCGTACGCAAGCCTGGCGCGGTGGCCGCCGCGGCCTCGGTGGGGGTCTCGATCGAGCGCGGCACCCGGGCAGGGAGTGCCTGATGGCGCGGATCACCGTCAGCATCGGCAGCAACATCGAGCGCGAACGCCATGTTCGGGCCTGCCTGGACGCCCTGGCCGCAACCTTCGGCTCGCTAGCCATCTCGCGGGTCTTCGAGAGCGAGCCCGTGGGCTTCGAGGACGGTCGCAACTTCTACAACCTGGTGGTGGCCTTCGAGAGTGACCGGCCGGTCGGCGAGTTGCAGGCCTGGTGCAAGCGGCTGGAGCTTGCCAACGGCCGCCGCAAGGGAGGTCCCAAGTTCAGTCCCCGAACCCTGGACATCGACCTGCTCACCGTGGGGGAGCTGACCGGCTGCCACGATGACGTCGAACTGCCCCGCGACGAGATCCTCTACCACGCTTTCGTGCTGCAGCCGCTGGCCGAGCTGCTGCCCGAGGCGCGCCACCCGCTCACCGGCAAGCGTTACCGCGACCACTGGGCAACCTTCGAAGCCGGCCAGCAGCGCCTCTGGCCGGTGAGGTTCGTCTGGCAGGGCCGGCTTTTTTCCGTGGCGGACTGAACGTCAGGGTCGTCCACTGACGCCGCCGAGCACACCGTCGATGGCCTCTCGCCGCCGTCGATCGAGCTCTTCCCCCAGCTCGCGACCGCGGTAGCCTTCGGCCACCAGGGCCTTCGGCAGGATCTGCCGAGCCAGGCGCCAGGCCAGGGCCAGGTCATCGGCCAGTTCCGGCTGATCCAGACTCACCAGGCTGATCAACGGTGGCACCCGGTCACCGCGACGCCAGGCGTCGATGCCATCCAGCCAGGCCATCACCCGAGCACCGTCCAGACCGTGCCGTGCTACCCGCGCCAGCAGGGTGCGGGTACGCGCCGCCTGGGTGGCCAGCTCGCGATGGGCCCGGGGCAGGCGCAGCCGGCCAGCCAGGGCGTCGCGATCCGCGTCATCCAGGTGCTCCACAAGCCGCGCCCAGCGCCAGCGGGCCTGGGCGTCGGCCTCGATGTCCTCCGGCAACCGATGGAGACGCCCGAGTGCCTCGTCGAAGGCCTGCGCATCGGCCACCAGCTCCGGCAGCAGCACGGCCAGGGCGCCGCAGTCGTCCAGGACCTGGAAATAGACCTCCGGCCAGGGCTCGGAGAGCGCCTTCTCGGTCTCGGTCCAGACGCGCTCGGCCACCAGGTGCGCCAGCTCACCGCTGGCCACCAGATCGCGCATCAGCCGACACGTCGGCTCGGCGATGACGAAGCCCAGGCCCGCGTAGCGGGCGAGGAAGCGTGCCGTACGCAGGACCCGCAGCGGGTCCTCGACGAAGGCCGGCGAGACATGGCGCAGCCGGCGTGCCTCCAGGTCGGCCAGACCGCCATGGGGGTCGACCAGCTCGCCCTCCGGGGTCTCCGCCATCGCATTGATGGTCAGGTCACGGCGCGCCAGGTCCTCTTCCAGGCTCACCTCCGGACTGGCATGAACCTCGAAGCCGGTATAACCGTGGCCCGACTTGCGCTCGGTGCGCGCCAGGGCGAACTCCTCGTGACTCTCGGGGTGCAGGAAGACCGGGAAGTCCCGCCCCACCGGCTTGAAGCCACGCCGGCGCATCTCCTCGGGCGTGGCCCCCACCACCACCCAGTCGATATCCTTGACCGACCAGCCGAGCCGGGCGTCGCGCACCGCGCCGCCGACCCGGTAGACCTCGAGTCCCAGCAGGTACGGATCCTCGGACATGGCTCAGCGCTCCACGCGATCGGGGTGGCGATGCTGCCAGTCGGTGAAGCCGCCATCGAGGCTATACACCTCGGCGAACCCCTGGCCGGCCAGCCAGGCGGCGGCCTGCTGGCTGGAGTGGCCGTGGTAGCAGACCACCACCAGGGGCAGCGCGTGCGATACCTGATCGGTGAAGGCGCCCACCGTCGCGTTGTCCAGGCGGCGGCTGCCGGGAATATGGCCCTGGTCGAAACTCTGCGGGTCGCGGATATCGACCAGCGCCAGCTCGCGTCGCTCATCGAGCCAACCGGCCAGGGTCGGGATGTCGAGATGCTGGAAGGGCGTCATGGCAGCCTCGTGATCACAAAAGGGAAAGTCAGCACTGGCGGCTCGGAACACTGACGCGACGGCCGCTCTCGAGGTCCAGGGCGGTCAGCCGACTCCCCCAGACGCAGCCGGTATCCAGCGCTTCGGCGCGAACCCGACTGGCCGGCGTCTCGCCCTGCAGTGCGGCCCAGTGACCGAACAGCAGCCAGGGGTCGTCGGCGCGAGAAAACTGGAACCAGGGCGCGAAGCCCGCCGGGGCACTGTCGAGCCCCTCCTTGGCGGCGAAGTCGAGACAGCCGGCAGCATCGATGAAGCGCATGCGGGTGAAGACGTTGATGATCATCCGCAGACGCGCTATCCCCTCGAGGCCGTCGTGCCAGCAGGCAGGCGCGTTGCCGTACATCTGCTCGAGGAAGGCGCCGGCCCGCTCACTCATGAGGCACGCCGAGGCCTCATCGGCCAGCGCTGCGGCCTGCTCGACCGGCCACTGCGGCAGCAGGCCGGCATGGGTCATGACGGTGTCACCCTGCCCCGCGAGGTGCCGGCGCACCAGTAGCGGACGCGACTGCAGCCAGTCGAGCAGGCTCTCGCGATCCGGGGCGGCCAGGATATCCGCGAGGGTGTCCTTGCGCTTCTCGCGCCCCCCTCCACGGGCCACTGCCAGCAGGTGCAGGTCATGGTTGCCGAGCACGGTGGTGGCGGCCTCGCCCAGCGCCGTCACCTCGCGCAGGCAGTCGAGCGACCCCGGGCCGCGGTTGACCAGGTCACCCACGAGCCAGAGCCGGTCGCGTCGCGGGTCGAAGTCAAGCTGCTCGAGCAGGGTGACGAACTCCTCATGACAGCCCTGCAGATCGCCGATGGCATAGGTGGTCATCGTGGCTCCCTCGTGTGGATTGACAGCATCGCCGTCTGGGGTCAGTGCACCTGGTTGGGACCGGCCAGCCGGAAGGGGGCAACGGCGACCTCGAAGGGCCGCTGGCTGGCGGTGTCGACACAGGTGTAGGCGCCCTCCATCACGCCTACCGGGCCGTCGAGGATCGCCCGGCTGGTGTAGCGGAAGGTCTGCCCGGGGCCAATCAGCGGTTGCTGACCCACCACTCCCTTGCCGCGCACTTCCTGCACCTTGCCGCTACCCTGGGTGATCTTCCAGTAGCGGGCGAGCAACTGCACACTGTGACCCGAGGTGTTGTGCACCGTGACGGTGTAGCTGAAGACAAACCGCTGCTCGTCGGGTGCAGACTCCTCGACGCGGAAATCCGGCGCCACATCGACGCGTATGGCATGGTCAAGCGCTTCCGGGGTCGTCAGGGTCATGAGGCCTCTCCTTGTCCAGCTGCGGTCAGGTGATTGGCGATACGCACGAACTCGTCGACGCCGAGCGTCTGGGGGCGACGCCCCGGGTCGATGCCCAGCGTCTCCAGGGTTGCCGCGTCGATGCGACCCTTGAGGTTGTTGCGCAGGGTCTTGCGCCGCTGACCGAAGGCCTCGCGCACCAGAGCGAAGAGCAACCGCTCGTCACGCGCCGGATGCGGCAGGTCTCGATGAGGGGTAAGGCGAACGATGGCCGACTCCACTGCGGGGCGTGGCACGAAGGCTTCCGGCGGCACCGTGAACAGCGCCTCGACCCGACAGTGGTACTGGGCCATCACCGAGAGACGCCCCCAGTCGGGACCGCCCGGTCCAGCGGCCAGCCGCTCGACCACCTCCTTCTGCAGCATGAAGTGCATGTCGGCCACGGCACCGCCGGCTTCCAGCAGGTGGGCGATCAGCGGCGTGGAGATATTGTAGGGCAGATTGCCCACCACCCGCAGCGCCCCGCCGTCGCCGCTCATGGCGCGGAAGTCCACCTTCAGGGCATCGCCCTCGTGGATGACGAAGCCGGGCTTGTCGAAGAACTGCACACGCAGGCCGGGAATCAGGTCGCGATCGAGCTCGATCACCTCGAGATGACCGCCGGCCGCCTCGAGAAGCGGTTCGGTCAGGGCTCCCTGGCCGGGGCCGATCTCCACCAGCCGCTCACCGGGCCGGGGCCCGATGGCCCGCACGATGCGCGAGATGACCCCGGGGTCACGCAGGAAATTCTGGCCGAAGCGCTTGCGGGCCCGGTGGACCGGGGGGCGAGATGCCATTCAGGGGTGTCCTTCTGTCTCTGTGAGCTTTTTCAGCATCTTGAATGGGCTGATCCGGCGAAAGACCCCGGGGTGCCGGACCATCGCGGAGGCGCTGTGAACCCATCCCTGGGCGCTACCGATTCCATCCCTGGAACAGGACCTCCGCTTAGATCTATCCCCGACGCCCCGCTAAGTACGTTGCGCCATCTCGGCGGCCAGGGCCACCGCGACCCGCAGGCTGCCGAGGTCGGCGCGCCCCGTGCCGGCCAGGTCGAGGGCCGTGCCATGATCCACCGAGGTGCGCACCAGCGGCAGCCCCAGGGTGATGTTGGCGGCACGGCCAAAGCCGGCATACTTCAGCACCGGCAGGCCCTGGTCATGGTACATGGCCAGCACCGCATCGACGCCCTCGAGGTGGCGCGGAGTGAACAGGGTATCGGCAGGCAGGGGCCCGTCAAGGGCCATCCCTTCGGCCCGCAGCCCCTCCAGGGCCGGAATGATGACGTCCAGTTCCTCACGCCCCAGGTGCCCCCCCTCCCCGGCGTGGGGGTTGAGCCCGCAGACGGCGATGCGTGGTGCCGTCACGCCGAACCAGCGCTGCAGCTCGGCATGGAGAATACGGACCAGGCGTTCGAGCCGAGGAGCGGTGATGGCGTCGGCCACCTCGCGCAGCGGCAGGTGAGTGGTGGCCAGCGCCACTCGCAGTGCCGCCTCGCCCTGCCAGCCCGCCGCCCGGGCATGCAGGGCGCTGTCGGTGGCGAGCATCATCACCACCTCCTCGACCCCACAGGCATCGCGCAGATACTCGGTATGGCCGGTGAAGCCGGTATGGCCGGCATCGAGGATCACGCCCTTGTGCAGCGGGGCCGTGACCATGCCGGCCGCCCGGCCCGCACGGCAGGCGTCGATCGCCACGTCCAGGGTCTTCAGCACATGCCCGGCATTGGCAGTATCGAGCCGACCGGGATGCGCGGGGGACGGCAGCGCCACGGGCCAGACCGGCAGCACGCCGCGGCGCGGCGCCGGCGGAGGGGCGCCGGGAGGAAGGCGCAGGATGTCGACGCGGCGGCCGAGCAGCGCGGCGCGCTCGGCCAGCAGGGCCGGGTCGCCCACTGCCACCAGCCGCGCGGGGGGAGCCGCCTCGGCCACCAGCATCACGGCCAGATCAGGGCCGATGCCCGCCGGCTCGCCGCAGGTGAGAGCCAGTACCGGCGCGTCAGCCAAGTCGCTCAACGCTCCGCCAGGCGGTTGTCGACGAAGGCCCGACTGCGGATCTCCTGGATCCACTCCTCCATCTCGGCATTCACCTTGCGCTGGAACAGCGCCTGTCGGGCCTGATCGCGACTGGCACCCTCCTGTTCCATGAAACGGTCCACCTCGCGCTCTGAGATATTGACTCGGCTGGCAACCTGGCGCTGCTGGAGCTGGCGCATCATCAGTTCGCGGCGAACCTGATCGCGGACCACGGTGAGCGAGAGACCATCCGCCTCGAGGGCATCGGCGAACTGGTCCAGGGTCATCCCATTGTTCTCGGCGATGGCCCGCACCTGGCCGTTGAGCTCGGTGTCATCGACGCTCAGGTTGGCCTCACGCGCCATCTGCAGCTGGATCTCCTCGACGATCATGCGGTCCAGCACCTGCTGGCGAAGCTCGCCGTCGCTGGGGACTTGCTGCTCCTGACCGGCTATCTGGCTGCGTGCCTGAGCAACGCGCTCCTCGAGTTCGCTGCGCATGATGGCGCCATCGTTGACCACCGCCACGATGCGATCCAGCGTCTCACGACCCACCGGCTGGGTGTCCATGGAGCCGGCCTCCTGCGCCTGCCCCGCCAGGGGCAGGACAGCCAGGCACAGGGCCAGCGCCAGGGTGGCGATATGTCGACTGCGCATCTTTCTCTATCCTCTCGTCAATGTCGAATGTCTCAGGGCTGGCCGAGGGCAGTCGCCCGATATCCGGGCACCGCCTCCTCGAAGTAACGGCCGGTATCGCCGCCGACGCCGCCCAGCCCCTTGAACACCAGGCGCAGGAAGACCCCTCGATCGGTCAGGTCGTCCTCGATGGTATTCGCGGTGTCGTTGTCGTCGATCCACTCGCGCCAGACCAGCTGCAGACCATAGCAGCAGTCGTTCCACTGAACACCCGCCAACTGCTCCAGAATGCGGTCGTTGGTGTTGTCATAGAGCAACCTGCCGATCAGGTCCATGCGTCCGCTGGCCTTCCAGGCAAACGAAAGGTCGGCCTCCTCGCGGTTGTAGTTGGCCACGTCCTCGTCTTCCAGGGCGGGGTCGAAACCTTCGAGTTGCCAGCGATACCCGAAGTTCACTACGTGCCCCGCGTCAGCGCGATACTGCAGAGCCAGCGAGGCGTTCTCCGTCTGCTCGCGGTGGTCGTCATAGAGCCACTGCCAGCGCATGCGCCAATGATCCGTGAATTGCCAGTCCGCCCGGGTGACCAGCGGCGAGCGATCACGGGTCGCCCGATAGTAGCGTTCGACGTCCGACACCGGCGGCAGGACATCCGGATCACCCGCCATGTCGATGCTGCGATTCTCGAGGTAGTAGGCCTGACCGACCCCCACCGAGAGCCGCTCGCGCCCGGTGGCGTCACTCAGAAGCCGCGACTCCAGCCCCAGCGAGACACGGTTGAGATCCCCCACCCGGTCGCTCCCGGAGAAGCGGTAGGGCGACCACAGCTGGTTCCAGGAGAAGGCCCGTTCGACGGTGTCAAAATCGGGAAAGTCGGTCTGGTCGCGTGCCGGCACGTACGCATAGTTGAGGCGGGGTTCCAGGGTCTGGCGATAGTCGCGGCCGCCCAGATCCAGTTCGCGCTCGAACACCAGGCCGGCATCGACCGTGCCAACCGGCACACTGCGGGTCAGGTCCTCGTCCCGGGCCGTCTCGCGCGCGCCGTAGTCGAGCTGGTAGGCGGTGGCGAGCCACTCGATGCGAGGTTCCAGATGCCCCCAGCTCTCCTCAAGGCGCCACCCCGTGGCCGGCGAGAGATGAAGCCGTGTTCCGTTGGCCGCCTCGCGAATGGGCACCTGCGTCTCATCCACGTCCCGCCAGAAGTGAGTGACATTGGAGCGCCATTGCTGGTAGAAGCCGCTGTCCTGTGACCAGCGGGCGTCGGCAGTCAGGCTGGGCAGGCGGTAGAAGGGCTTGTCGCGCTCGAGCAGGGGGTCATCGAGCTTCTGGTAGCCCTGGGCCCTGGCCTGCAGCCGCCAGACGTCGCCGCGATGGTCGAGCTGGGCGAGACGCGTCATGCTGCCGGTATCCCCCTCACCGAAGCCACGTCCGAAGTCGTCGAAGTAGCGTCCGTCGCTGGCCGCCCCGTAGCGCAGCCGATAGCGGGTGCGGGCATCGAAGCGGCCCGCATGGCGATAGTCCAGGTACCAGCGGGCATCGCCGTTTTCCAGACTGGAAGCGTCGGAGGCGTCGTCTTCCGCGGCGCGGTCATCGGCGATATAGGCGCCCTCGACCTGCCCCGCATCCTGTGCGAAGAGGTAGCGATACTCGCCCCCCAGCAGCAGGCCACGATCGCTGATCCAGCGCGGCGTGAGCGTGGCATCATGGTTCGGGGCGATGTTCCAGTAGAAGGGCTGGGCGTAGTCCAGCGAGTCACTGGAAAGACCGACCAGCGGCCACAGGAAACCGGTCTGGCGTCGCTCGTCGAGGGGAAAGCGCACCCAGGGCCAGTAGAAGACCGGCACCTTGCCCAACTCCAGTCGGGCATGGGTCGCGGTGCCGACGCCACGCTCGCGGTCGAGGAGGATGTCACCCCCCACCAGACGCCAGAGGTCGCTGCCCGGCTCACAGGTGGTAAAACTCGCCTCGGAGAGACGATAACGGCCATCCTCGAGGCGCGCCAGACGCACCGCGTCGCCGCGCAGGCGCTGCTCGTGGGCCACGTAGTGGGCGCTGTCGATGCTGGCCGCATCGCTTGTCAGCGACAGCTCCGCCGCCTCGCCACGCACCAGCAGACCGCTGTCGCGCAGGGCCAGGGGCCCCTCGGCATAGGCGGTCTCGCGACTGCCGGGCACACGTACCCGTGGCGCCTCGAGCTGGGCATTGCCGCGGCGCAGCAGCACGTCGCCCCCGAGGGTCGTCTCGCCCTCCTCCCCATAGTCGGCCAGGTCGGATTCGCTGGCCACCTTCTTGCCGGAGGGAGACGCAAGCCGGTAATCCGGCATCACGTAGCGGCCGCGACACAGCTCGCCGGCCGGGCGCGCGTCGCCCCAGGGCTGCCAGTCCAGCTGGTCGGCGGGCAGCGAATCGGGCGGCGCCGCCACCACAGGCCCGTTCGCCAGGCCGGTACACGCCAGTCCGGCCAGGGCCGTCCATGTCCACGAGAGTCGCTTGCCCATGCTCAACGATGTCCTTGGCGGGGTGAATCGGTATTATACAGACCGTACCCGGCCTGTCCTGCCGGCATGGGCCCTGCCATCACCGACGCGGCCGGGAACTCAGCATGCGGGGCGTCCCGAAGAGCGTCAACCGCCTCGCCTTCTCACCACAAGGAGCCAGACGACGATGCCAGAGGTCATCGACCCCACGCGCCCGGAGCGCCTGCGTCAGTGGACGGCGCACCGCCACGCGCTCCCGGCATCCGCCATCGAATTGCGGCTCGCGGCCGGCGATGCCAGTTTCCGACGCTACTTCCGCCTGCCGCTGCCCGACGGTTCTACCCGCATGCTGATGGATGCCCCACCCGACCGCGAAGACAGCCGCCCCTTCGTGGCCATCGCCGAGTGCTGGCGCTCGGCCGGCCTGCCGGTGCCGGTCCTGCATGGCGTGGACCTGGCACAGGGCTTCATCGAGCTTGACGACCTGGGCGACACGCCGTTGCAGGCGTGCTTCGACGGCGACGAGACCCCTGACACCCTGGCCTGGCACGAGCGCGCCCTCGAGCTGATCCACGCGCTGCAGAATCGTGCCCCCGCGGAGGAACTGCCTGCCTACGACGCCGATTTGCTCGGCCGCGAGCTGGACCTGTTCCCCGAGTGGTGCCTGGGCGAGTGGCTGGGCATGCCCCCCCCGCCGGGCTGGGCGGCACTGCGCCAGGCCCTGATCACCGAGGCCCTGGCCCAGCCGGTAGTTGCCGTGCATCGCGACTTCGACGCCATGAACCTGATGGTGCAGGACGATACCCTGCACCTGATCGACTTCCAGGATGCCGTGGCGGGGCCGCTGAGCTACGACCTGATCTCGCTGCTGCGCGGCCGCTACTGCCGATTTTCCCCGGCACGCTTCGCCGCCTGGGTGGAAGCCTTCCGGGTACGCGCCATCGACGACGGCCGACTGCCCGGCGATGTCGACGCCACGACCTTCCATCGCCGGGTGCAGGCCATGGGTGCCCAGCGCGCCCTCAAGGTGCTGGGCATCTTCTGTCGGCTGACCCTGCGCGACGCCCGCGAGGGCTACCTCGAGCGGCTGCCGCACTTCCTCGGCCACCTGGAGGATAGCCTCGCCGACCTGTCCGGCCACGCCGGTTTTCGCAGCTGGCTCGCCGACACCTTCCGCCCGGCGCTGACCGCACGGCTGGAGGCCGGCGCATGAGGGCGATGATCCTGGCCGCGGGGCTCGGCACTCGCATGCGCCCGCTCACCGACCACTGCCCCAAGCCACTGCTCGAGGTGGGCGGCAAGCCGCTGATCGTTCACCATCTCGAACGCCTGCGGGCGGGCGGCATCGTCGAAGTGGTCATCAACGTCAGCTACCGCGCCGAGCAGATCATCGCGGCGCTGGGTGACGGCAGCGCCTTCGGGGTCTCCATCGCCTGGAGCCGGGAAGCAACACCGCTGGAGACCGGTGGCGGCATCCGCCGGGCGCTGCCGCTGCTCGGCCCGTCCCCCTTTCTACTGGTCAACGGCGACATCTGGTGCGAGCTGGACCCGGCAGAGCTGCCCGCCCTGGGCGACGACCTGGCCCGGCTGGTGCTGGTGGACAATCCCGACCATCACCCGCAGGGCGACTTCCGCCTGGACGGCAACGGCCGGGTGCACGCCGAGGGCGAGCCACGGCTGACCTTCGCCGGCATCAGCCTGCTCGACCCGGCGCTGGTGGCCCACGAGCCGCCCGGCGCCTTCGCCCTGGCGCCGCTGCTCAGGCACGCCATGGCCGAGGGGCGCATCGGCGGCCATCACCACCGCGGCGCCTGGATCGATGTGGGGACGCCGGAGCGGCTGGCCGACCTCGACCGCCGCCTGCGGGCATGAACTGAAGGCTGTTTCTACGTCCTGCCCCCGGCGCCTCTCGCTATGGGCAGCCACGATACCCCTGTATGCTGGCGCCTTTTGGCCGACAATTGAAAAGGAGCCCTTATCATGAAAGCCAGCGTGAAATGGACCGATGGTCGTCAATTCGTCGCCGAGAGCGGTAGCGGCCACAGCGTGGTCATCGACGGCCCGCCCGACCACGGCGGCCGCAACACCGGCCCGCGCCCCATGGAGATGCTGCTGATGGGCATGGGCGCCTGCACCTCCTTCGATGTCCTCAATATCCTGGACAAGGCCCGCGCCGACGTCACCGACTGCGTGGCCAGCCTCGAGGCCGAGCGCGCCGACGAGGTGCCCAGCGTCTTCACCAGGATCCACGTGCACTTCACCGTCAGCGGCAAGGGGCTGAAGGAGAAGCAGGTGGCGCGCGCCGTGGAGCTCTCGGCCGAGAAGTACTGCAGCGCCTCCATCATGCTGGTCAAGGGCGGGGTCGAGATCACCCACTCCTTCACCATCGTCGAGGAATAAGCTGGAAGCTGGAAGGCGCCATGATCCCGCTAATCCGGGGCTCAAGGTTTTGCTTCCAGCTTCAAGCTTAAGCCCGCGAAGCGGGCGTTCTTCCAGCTCCGGGCAAAGCCCGGGTGAGCTTATAGCTGGTAAACGCTCTTGGTCATCACCTTCGACATCAGCTTCATGCCCAGCTTGACCGGGGCGGGGAAGCGGGCGCCACCGGCCTCCAGGGCCAGCTGGGCGTGGTGGGCCTCGTCGATGGCCATCTGGCGCAGCACCGCCCGGGAGCGCTGGTCCCCCGGCGGCAAGGTGACCAGGTGCTCCTCCAGGTGGTGGCCCACCTGCTCCTCGGTGGCGGCCACGAAGCCCAGGCTGATCCGGTCGCCCACGACACCGGCCGTGGCACCGAGGCCGAAGGAGGCCGCATAGAACAGCGGATTGAGCAGGCTGGGCCTGTCATCCAGCTCCTGCAGCCGGGCATCGCACCAGGCCAGGTGGTCGATCTCCTCCTGAGCGGCCCGCTCCATCTGGTCGCGCACCTCCGGCAGCCTGGCGGTGAGCCCCTGGCCCTGGTAGAGGGCCTGGGCACACACCTCACCGGTGTGGTTGATGCGCATCAACCCTGCCGCATGACGACGCTCCTCGTCGCTCAGCGGCTCGTCGTGGACCTCCTCGGTCGCCGGCGACGGCCGCGAGGGGGCGGCCGCATGGGGCACCAGAGTTCTCAGCACGGTATCGAACTGCTGGATCAAGTTGTCGGTGCGGGTAAGGGTGAGTTTCATGGCGGGGCTCTCGAGAATGCACCTGATGCGTCGTACGCGCGTCGCGCGCGGCCTGGGCCGCAGGGCGCCAGCTAGCCAGCCGGCCAGGTGAAGCGACGACCGCCCATCAGGTGCATGTGGATATGGTAGACGGTCTGGCCTCCCTGGTCATTGCAGTTCATCACCACCCGATAGCCCTGCTCGGCAAAGCCCTGCTCCGCCGCCAGCTTCGCGGCGGTATATTGCAGCCGACCAACCAGCGCCAGATCCGCCTCCTCGATGTCGTTGAGCGTGGCGATATGCTGCTTGGGCACGATCAGCATGTGGGTGGGCGCCTGGGGATTGATATCGTTGAAGGCCAGCACCGCATCGTCCTCGTAGACGATGTCGGCGGGAATCTCGCGCTCGATGATCTTGCAGAACAGGCAATCCATGGGAGTCGTTCCTCTCGGTCGGGTCTCGGGTCAGCGAAAGCGCCGCTGGGCGAGCAGGTGACGGACCAGCGGCCCCAGTATCAGCTCCATGGCCAGCGACAGGCGCGACCCCGGCACCACCAGGGTGTGCGGCCGGCTCATGAAGGCATCCTGGATCATCGCCAGCAGATAGGGGAAGTCCACCGTGGCCGGATCGCGGAAGCGGATCACCACGAAGGACTCGGCATCGGTGGGGATATCCTGCACCTCGAAGGGATTGGAGGTATCCACCGTGGGCACCCGCTGGAAGTTGATGTGGGTCCGCGAGAACTGCGGTTGAATGTAGCGCACGTAGTCGTCCATGCGCCCCAGGATGGTGTCGATCACCGCCTCCTGGGAGTAGCCACGGTGGCGCATGTCGCGATCGATCTTCTGGATCCACTCCAGGTTCATGGTCGGCGCCACCCCCACCAGCAGATCCACGTGGCGAGCGATGTCGAGCTCGGCGGTGACCAGCCCTCCGTGCAGCCCCTCGTAGAACAGCAGATCCGTACCACGGGGCAGCGGCTGCCATTCGGTGAAGGTGCCCACCTGGTAGCCGGCCTCGATCATCTGCTTGTCTTCGGCGTGAATGTAATGTCGGTAGGTGCCGTTGCCATGCTCACCGTACTCCTGGAAGAGCGCCTCGAGCCGGTCAAGCAGGTTGGCCTCCACGGCGAAGTGGGAGAGCTCGTCCTTGCGCTCGGGCTCATCGAGGATCAGCCGCGCCAGTTCCTGTCGGGTGTAGCGATGAAAGGCGTCCCCGTCAACGAAGGCGGCGTGAACGGCCTCACGGGCGAACATCCGCTCGAAGGTGCGCCTCACCGTGGTGGTGCCGGCGCCGGAGGAGCCGGTCAGCGCGATGATCGGATACTCCCGGGACATCAGCTTGCCCCTGCCAGGGCGTGTCGCACGCCGGCTGGAATCGCCACCGGACGACCGTCTCGGGGGTCGACCAGCAGCAGGTTGAGGCGGGCCGTGGCCACCGTGGCGCCATCCCTCTCGCGCAGGATACGGTGATAGACGCCGATCGCCTTGCGCCCCGGCTCGGGGATGGCCGTCTCCACCACCAGGGCATCGGGCCAGCGTGTCTCGGCCTGGTACTGAACGGCAAGATCCGCCGCCACACAGGGATACCCCCCCAGGTCCCACTCGCGGAGATCCCGTGTGGCGAAGGCCGCCACGCGAGCCTCATGCAGCAGCGAGACCAGCGCATCATGGCCCAGGTGGCGACCATAGTTCATGTCGGTGATGCGCACCGTCAGGGGGTGTCGATGCATCACGTCACCCGTGGGAAAGCTCAGTCTGACACGCTCCATCCTCGCTCCTGATCTTGTGGTAACGGGACTATCCGCCGTCAGGCGCCGTCGCGCTCTCGGGCGATGGCCCGGTGGGCGATGTCGCGGCGGTAGTGCACATCGGGCCAGTGGATCTCGGCCGCGCCACGGTAAGCCAGGTCCCGCGCCGCCCCGACGCCGTCGCCCAGGGCAGTGACGCAGAGCACCCGCCCGCCGGCGGTGACCACCCGGCCCTGGGCATCCTCTGCGGTGCCGGCATGGAAGACCTGGCAGCCGGTGGCCTCGGCGGCCTCCAGGCCCTCGATGGCATCCCCCTTGCGATAGCTGCCCGGGTAGCCCCCGGCCGCCAGCACCACGCCCACCGCGGCCCGCGGGTCCCAGTCGCAGGCATGGCCGGCCAGCTCGCCGCGGGCACCGGCCAGGCACAGCTCCGCGAGATCCGACGCCAGGCGCAGCAGGATCGGCTGGGTCTCGGGGTCGCCGAAGCGGCAGTTGTACTCGATGACCCTGGGATTGCCCTCGGCGTCGATCATCAGGCCAGCGTAGAGGAAGCCGGTGTAGGGGTGCCCCTCCTCGGCCATGCCACGCACCGTGGGCCGGATGACCTCCGTCATGATGCGCTCGAAGACCTCGTCGGTGACCACCGGCGCCGGGGAGTAGGCCCCCATGCCGCCGGTGTTGGGACCGCTGTCACCGTCGCCGACCCGCTTGTGGTCCTGGCTGGTGGCCATGGGCAGGATGGTCTCGCCATCGACCATGACGATGAAGCTCGCCTCCTCACCCTCGAGGAACTCCTCGACGACCACTCGGGCCCCGGCATCACCGAAGGCATTGGCCTCGAGCATGTCGCGGATCGCGGCCTCCGCCTCGTCATGGGTCATGGCCACGATGACCCCCTTGCCGGCGGCCAGGCCGTCGGCCTTGATGACGATGGGCGCCCCCCTCTGCGCGAGGTACTCGAGCGCCGGCTCGACCGCGGTGAAGCTGCGGTAGTCGGCGGTGGGGATGGCGTGGCGGGCCAGGAAGTCCTTGGAAAAGGCCTTGGAGCCCTCGAGCCGGGCCGCGCCGGCCGTCGGCCCGAAGATCGCCAGCCCCGCCTCGCGGAAGCGGTCGACCACGCCCTCGACCAGTGGCGCCTCGGGGCCGACGATGGTCAATGCCACCGCCTGTTCCTGTGCAAAGGCCACCAGGCCCGCCAGGTCGGTGGCACCGATGTCGACGTTGACGAGGCCCGGTTCACGGGCCGTGCCGGCATTGCCGGGGGCCACGAAGACGGTCTCGACCCGTGGGGACTGGGCGACCTTCCAGGCCAGGGCGTGTTCGCGGCCACCGCCGCCGATGATCAGGACCTTCATCCGCTGTGTTACCTCAAACCATGCTGGAAACGTCGCGGCATTATGTCAGAAACTCGCCCGCGACGCCGCTCACGGCTTCTTGCTGCCCTTGTCGTCCTCGTCCGGGGGGCCGGCCTGGTTGATGGTCTTCTGCCAGAACTTCATGTTCTCCTCGGCCAGCTCGCGCATCAGCTCCATGGGCGAGTTCCGCAAGGCCTGCTGCCACTGGTCCTGCATGCGCTGCTGCTGCTCGAGCATCAGCTTGGTGCCCTGCTCCAGGTAGCGGGCCAGGGGCAAGGGCTGGGCCATGTCATAGACGCGGATGAACTGGGCAAGCAGGTCGTTGGAGAAGACCTGGGCATCGCCGTCGGCCTGTTCCTGCTCGATGATGATCGACAGCAGGATGGTACGGGTGAGGTCCTCGCCACTCTTGGCATCCTCCACGCGGAAGGGCACTTCGTCGAGGATCAGACCCCGTAGATCCTCGAGGGTCACGTAGCGGCTCTGTTCGGTATCATAGAGCCTGCGGTTGGCATACTTGCGAATCACGCGCACGGCGCTGCTCCTTGTTATACGAAGAGGCGGCTGCCCCTGTAGGGGTATTGTGCACCGCGACACCCTCCATGCAAGGCATGGCCACCATTCAGTCTCCAACGCGGCGAGCCGTCATGAACCTGATCCTGCTCTCTCCCGATGACATCGAGAATGACCGCCTGGCCCGCGTCCGCGACCCGCGGCGCCTGGCACACCTGCGCGAGGTGCATCGCGCAAGGCCTGGCGACCTGCTGACACTGGGCATCGAAGAGGGCTGCCTGGGACGCGGCGAGCTGCTCGCGCTGGACGACGATGAGGCGCTGTTCGACATCACCACCCTGGACCAGGCACCGCCGCCGGCCCTGCCGGTGCACCTGGTGCTCGCCCTGCCCCGCCCGAGGATGCTGGCCCGCAGCTTCGAGCACGTCACCGCGCTCGGCGTGAAGCACTTGACCCTGCTCAACACGCGCCGCGTGGAGAAGAGCTACTGGCAATCACCGGAGCTCGGCGAGGAGAAGATCCGTCGCCATCTGGTGCTGGGCCTCGAGCAGGCACGCGACACCCGGCTGCCCGAGATCACCCTGGCCAGGGGCTTTCGCCCCTTCGTCGAGGACAGGCTGCCGGGCCTGCTGACCGGGCGCCGGGGCCTGGTGGCCCACCCCGGCATGGCAAGCGATGCGCCGCGTGGCCTCGATGAACCCGGCCTCTTGCTGGTGGGGCCCGAGGGCGGCTTCATCCCCTGGGAAGTGGAGCAGCTACTGGCAGCAGGCTGCGAGGGCATCCACCTGGGGCCACGCATCCTGCGGGTGGAGACCGCGGTGACGGCACTCCTGGCCCGGCTCTTCTAGAAGCTGATTCGTTGAATAGCGGGCTATTCACCTCATCAGATCGATTAACTTGTCTCGAAATCCGACTCTCTCGCGACGACCGGTCGCATCCGACAGGCTCCTAGGGACTTTCCACGGCCTCTTCCTCCTCCGGGTCATGCGCCACCAGGCGCGCGTCGTCGTCGCAGTCGGGCTCGTTGAGGAAGGTCTCGCGAACATCGAGCAACCCCAGGTGGCCGATGGAGCGGCGCCCGAGCAGCAGGGGGTAGTTCATCTCCGCGCGATCACGCAGCCCGAACTGCTCTTCGTAGACGGTATCGCCCAGACAGACCTTCATCAGCACCACCGGACGCTCGTCTCGGCCGCCTGCGCCGCGCACCCGAAGGTCCCGGTAGAGTGGCAGCTCCATGCGCTCGCTGAAGGTCTCGCCGCTGGCCTCGTCCTCGAGCCTGAGGCGAAAGCGCACCCACTCCTCGCCGTCCTTTTCCAGGATCTCGATATCGCGTGCGTCCAGTGACGACGTCAGGGCACCGCTGTCTAGCTTGGCCTTAACCTCGACCCCCCAGGGCTCCAGCGTCGCCTTCTCCACCCAGCCGAAGACCCTCTCCTCGTCGTCGGCGATGGCCGGGGCCATGACGCTCGGCAGAAGGGTGACCAGCAGGGTCAGGCCGTAACGGGTCAGGGTCATGGTCTCCTCCGTGTCGGGTCTCAGCGCTTCAGGCGCTCGAGCAGAGAGAGGGTGGCGAAGCCATCCGGGGTGGTGCCGATCTCGGCCTGGAACGCGCGCAGGCCACGGCGGGTATTGGGGCCCATGATGCCATCCGGCGTGCCCACCTCGAAGCCACGCTGGTTGAGCAGGCGCTGCATCTCGCGCACCTGGCTGCGGCTCAACGGCTGTTCCTCACGGGGCCAACCCTGCACCACCCCTTCACGGCCGGCGATCTCGTCGGCCAGGGTGCCCACCGCCAGGGCATAGCTGGTGGCATTGTTGTAGCGCAGGATGGCTCGGTAGTTGGGGCCCACCAGGAAAGCCGGGCCCTCCGCGCCACCGGGCACGATCACCGAGGCCGCCTCGAAGTCGGGCAGCGGCGACCCGTCCAGGGTGCGCACCCCGCGCTCGGCCCAGTCGCGGCTGGGGCGACGGGTGGAGAGCTCGGTCTCGGCGAAGTCGAAGTCGTCGGGGAGACGGACCTCCACGCCCCAGGGCTGCCCCGACTGCCAGCCGGACCGGTCGAGGTAGTGGCCGGTGGAGGCCATGACGTCCGGGATGCTGTCCCAGATGTCGCGGCGACCATCGCCGTCGGCATCCACGGCATAGGCCTCGAAGCTCGAGGGAATGAACTGAGTGTGGCCCATTGCACCGGCCCAGGAGCCGAGCATGCGGTCGGCAGCGATATCCCCGGCCTCGATGATGCGCAGCGCCGCGAGCAGCTCGCCGCGGGCGAAGTCGCGGCGGCGACCGTCATAGGCGAGGGTGGCCAGGGCCTCCAGCGTCGAGAAGTCACCGAAATTGCCGCCGTAATTGCTCTCGATGCCCCAGATGGCGACGATCACCTCGGCGGGTACTCCATAGCGCCGCTCCATCTGCCGGGCCGTGTCGCGATGTGCCGCCAGGCGCTCCCGCCCGGTGGTCACCCGGCTCGCCGAAACAGCGCTGTCCAGGTACTGCCAGATCGGCCTTACGAACTCGGGCTGGGAGCGGTCGAGCTCGATGACCCGCGGTCGGTAGCGCAGGCCATCGAGGGCCTGCCCCAGGGTTGACTCACTGATGCCCTCTGCCCGCGCCTCGCGCCGGAAGTCGGTCAGCCAGCTGGCGAAGTCCGCCGGCTCACCGGCCGCGGCCACGGCGTCAGCCGTCTCGCCACGCTCCGCCTCGCGATCCGCGCCGGCCTCGCTGGGAGGCGCGATCTGGCAGCCGGCCAGCAGGACCAGCAGCAGGGAGGGGGTCAGCATCCGTCTCATCGTTGCTCCTGCAAAACGTTTCCATGATGCGCCCGATCATCGCCCAGAACCGGCCGCCAGACCAGCCCGATCAATTCCCCCAGAGCCGCCAGATCAGCAGCCCATGGCAGGCCAGCACGACCAGGGTCAGCGGCATGCGCAGGGACTGGTACCAGCCGGGCAGCCTTGCCCTGCCCTCCCGGGACAGTTCGTGGAGTCGGACCAGCACGAAGCCGGTAGCCAGCACCCAGGCACCGGTGAACGGGTGGAGCAGCAGTGCCGGCCAGGCGATCAGGCTCGGCACCATGCTCAGCAGCATCCGGGCACGAAAGCCAGCACTGCCCACCGGTTCCAGCGACATGGCCACGCCCCACTGGACGCCACCGAGAAACGACAGGATGACGGCGCTGTAGTAGAGAAAGCCCTGGATCGCGACGACCTGCCAGGCCATGGGGGCCAGCCAGGCCGACGCCACGGTGAACAGAAAGGGCAGCAGCCCGGCAAGGCCCAGCGCCAGAGGCAAGGGAGATGTGGCGATGAATCTCATGACGACTCCGTGTCTGGTTCAAAAGATCGGGATCATCGCATTCTGGCGCAATGCTGTTTGGCAGCAAAATGCGATGAACCTTTGCTTGAGTTCTTCGCACCCTGGAGTGAAGGAGGCGACGCCCCCCTGTGGGGAGCGCGGCTTGCCGCGCGATCCGACGCGACGGCGGGGGTGTTCCGGGCGCCTGTCGGCGCCCTGAGTGCGGCAATATGCGGCACCTGGCCATGCCCAGGCTAACCATCAGGGGCACCTCGAGGCAGCAGCCAGTCGTGCCAGCCGGGCGCTTCCACCAGCGGCGGCGCAAAACGCGAGGGAGCCGCGCGCCAGGGCTGGTGCCGGGCCTGCCCGGGTGACAGCTCGGCCAGCTCAGGCTGCCAGTGGGCGACATAATCGCCCCAGGGGTCATAGTGCTGCGCCTGTTTCAGCACGTTGAACCAACGGTTGCGCGCGTCACGCCCGATCCCGGCCACATAGCGCCAATTGCCCCAGTTGCTGGCCACGTCGTAATCGATCAGACAGTGCTCGAACCAGGCCGCCCCGAGACGCCAGTCGCCTTCCAGTTCATTGACCAGAAAACTGGCCACGTTCTGGCGTGCACGATTGGAGAGCCAACCGGTGGCGGCCAGTTCACGCATGGCGGCATCCACGAGGGGAACGCCGGTGCGGCCATCACACCAGGCGAGAAAACCGTCACCGGGTACCGGCAGCTCGCCTTGACCGAACAGCGCTGCGCGCTCCTGACGCGCCGCCCAGTGGAAATAGTCACGCCACAGCAGTTCGACGATCACCCAGTAGCTCGAGTCATTGGCACCATGCCTGGCCTCCCAGGCGCGCACCGCATCATGTATCTGGCGCGCCGACAGGCAGCCCAGCGCCAGCCAGGGAGAGAACCGTGTGGAAAAGTCTTTACCCAGCAGGCCATTGCGGGTCTGCTTGTAGTGGGCCACGCCGCCACACTCCCACAGGTAGTGACCGAGACGCGACCAACCCGCCGCCTCCCCGCCGACAAAGGCAAAGCCGCCACGCGGGTCCGGGGCCCAGGCGGCCGCACGAGCGCAGACCTTGCCTAACGGTGGGAAGCCTCGCGGCGCATCCGCTGGCCAGCCAGGCAGCGTCACCGGCGCCGGGAGAGCGGCGGGAACGGCCCAGGTACGCTCGACCCTGCGGCGAAACGCCGAGAAGCCGGCAGGCAGGTCGTCGACTGCCATCGGCAGCGACGCTTCATCGAGCAGCGTCCCTCCATCCTGGCAGGACACGGCCACGGCGCTCCCCAGGCGCTCGGCCAGCTGTGCGGAGGCCTGCGCTTCATCCCAGCCGGCGTCGGCACGCACCCTGACCTCATCGATGTCGTGTTCGACGACCAGCTCCGCCACCACGTCGACAGGGTTGCCGATCCGGACCAACAGATCACTGCCGCGCTTGAGCAGCTCGCCACGCAACCCGATCAGGCACTCCCACAGGAAGCGCAGGCGGGCCGACCCGATTCGCGACACGCCGAGTCCGGGCAGGGGGGCAAGCCAGGCCTTATCCAGTACATAGACACAGAACAGTGCCTCGGGAGGCGTTGAAAAGTGGAAGACGGGATTGTCGGCCAGGCGCAGATCACTGCGCAGCCACACCATGGCCTGGCTCACTGGATGGCTCCGTCGCAACGCGACGCGCGCCGACAGCGCTCGCTGCAGTAGCGTACCTCTTGCCAACATCGCGACCACTTGCGCCGCCAGACGAAGGGTCTTCGACAGTAGACGCAGAGCTTGCTGGGCAGGTGGCGTTTGCGGTGCACGATAGGACCCCAGAATCATGGACAGATCATAATTATCGTACAGTATATGTATAACTTAAAGCCCTGTCGTCCCCCTCCACTACGACAGAAGGCCGCCCCGGGGAGGCGGCCTTCAGCAGCGGCGTCAGTCGTACGAGGCTTCAGGGGGGATCGGTCTCCCTGGGTTCGCGACGAGCGTTGGCCTCGGTCTCGCGCCCGCTCTTCAGCTCATGGGTCAAGGGGTCGTAGTTGGGACGCAGCTCATCCTTGACCGTGCCACTCCACAGCTTGGAGCCCACGAAGTAGCCGGCACGGCCGATCACGTGGGCGGCCACGGGAGCTGTCATCAGGATGAAGACGATGATGGCAAAGGCTCGCGCCACCACTCCCACCTCGGCAAAGTGCATCGCTACCGCCAGCATGATCAGTATCACCCCGAGAGCCGCGGCCTTAGTGGTCGCGTGCATGCGGGTGAGCAGGTCGGGAAGGCGGAGGATGCCCAGCGCCGATAGCAGCATCAGCAGGGCACCGGCGATGACGAAGGTCCCCTTGATGAACTCAATCATCACGTGGCCCTCCCCGTTCCAGAAAACGCGAGAAGCCGATGGCGGCCAGAAAGCCCATCAGGGCGATGACGATGGCGGCATCGATAAAGCTCGAAACGCCGGACTTGATGGCATAGACGCCCACCAGCCCCACCACGGTACTGGCGAAAAGCTCCAGTGCCACCACTCGGTCAGGCAGGCTCGGTCCACGTACCACACGCACAAAGGCCAGGATGAGCGCCAGACTCATGATCACCTGGCCGATCAGGATCACACTCTCCATCTCACCCCCTCGCGGCCAGACTCAGCGAAACAGTTCCAGGGCACGGCATTCCATTTCCTTGAGGTTGTGGCGCAGCTCCTCCTCATCGTCGAGGAACATGGCATGAATATAGAGCACCTTGCGGTCATCGGAGACGTCCAGGCTCAGAGTGCCAGGCGTCAGCGATATCAGGTTGGCCACCATGGTGATCTCCAGTTCGGTACGCGCCTCCAGCGGCAAGGCGATCACCCCGGGTTTCATGTGCCAGGGCGGCGTCAGGATATCGAACCCCACCTTGAGGTTGGCCATCAGCAACTCCTTGATGAAGAAGCCGATAAAGCCCAGGATCCGCGGAATACGTGCCGGATAGCCCTTGAGGGCCTCCACCTGGGGCTCGATCAGCAACAGGGCAATATAGCCGAACACCAGCCCCACCGTCAGGTTGAGGCCGGTGAAATCGCCACTGAGGGTGACCCAGGCAAGCGCCAGCAGCAGGTTCCAGATGGCTCCGGTCATGGGCTCAGCTCCTCGGTTGCCGGCGCCTCGACAAGGGCCTCTCTGACGTCCACGTTGCCACCCAGCACGGCATCGATATAGCCCTGAGGGTTCATCAGCTGCTCGCCGATGAGGGCCATGACGACCATCAGCGGCTGAGCAAAGACGCCGATCAGCAGCGACAGCGCCGCCAGCAGGGCAACTGGCAAGGTCATCAGCCACAGACTGGGCCTGACCAGGCGGCTGTCATCCCCCGCCAGCACCCTCTCCTCCGGCACCAGGTTGTCCTCGGGCAGCGACTTCCAGAACACTTCGTTCCAGATCTTGACCATGGAGTAGAGGGTCATCAGGCCCACCGCCAGCGCAATGCCGGTGACAACATAGGCCTCGGCCTCGATCCCGGCGCGCACGATCACGAACTTGGCAAAGAAGCCTGACAGGGGCGGAACCCCTGCCAGGGAGAAGGCGGAGAGAAAGAACCCCAAGGCGAGCCAGGGGTGCTCCCTGTAGAGCCCGCCCATCTTCTTCAGCTGATAGGTGCCCTGCAGACGCCGGGTGATGCCGCTGATCAGGAAGAGGTTGGTCTTGACCACGATGTTGTGCATCACCGCGAAGATTCCCCCGGCAATGGCCAGGGGGGTGTAGAGCGCCAGTCCCAGTATCATGTAGCCGATCTGACTGACGATATGAAATGACAGGATGCGGCGGAACTCGTACTGTGCCGCCGCCCCCAGCACCCCGGTGACCATGGTCAGGGCCGCCCCCCAGATCAGCAGGTCCTGGGTGTAGCCCAGGGTCTCGTCGAACAGCAGGGTAAAGACGCGAAAGAGCGCATAGACCCCCACCTTGGTCAGCAGACCGGCAAACAGCGCCGAGACCGCCACGGGCGGCGTGTGATAGGAGGCCGGCAGCCAGAAGAACAGCGGGAAGGCCGCCGCCTTGATACCGAAGGCGACCATGAACATCACCGCGAGCACCTCGACCATCCCCTGGTGCTCCGCTTCATGGAGACGCAGGGCAATGTCGGCCATGTTGAGTGTGCCCACCATGCCGTAGAGCAGGCCGACGGCGGTCAGGAAGATGACCGATGCCAGCAGGTTGAGCGTGACGTACTTGATGGCCCCCTCCATCTGCGCCTTCTCCCCGCCCAGGATCAACAGCGCGAAGGAGGCCACCAGCATGACCTCGAACCACACATAAAGATTGAAGATATCCCCGGTCAGGAAGGCACCGGAGACCCCCGCCAGCAGCAGGTGCATCAGGGGGTAGAAACCGAACTTCTCGTGATCCACCCCGGTGGAGGCCAGCGAATAGATCGCCAGTACCAGGCCGATCAGGGCGGTCAGCACGATCATCACCGCGCTGAGCATGTCTGCCACCAGGGTGATGCCATAGGGCGCGTCCCAGCCCCCCATCTGGATGGTCACGTAGCCCTCGCTCTGGACCGAGTCGAATAGCCACAGGGCGATCACCAGCAGCGCCAGGTTGCCGGCGATGGAGGTGAAGCGCTGCATCGGGCGCGAACGCCAAAACAGCAGCGAGATGCTGCCCGACAGCAGCGGCAGGAGGACGGGAAGTGCGACTTCGGGCCTCACGTGTCGGTATCCTTCATCTTGTCCAGGTCATCGGCCTTGACGATCTCGTAGGCCCGACGAATCAGCACCACCGCGAAGGCCAGGACACCGAAGGCAATCACGATGGCAGTCAGTACCACCGCCTGGGGCAGTGGATCGGCCACCAGCCCCTCCGGCGCCGTCGCCCCTTCGGGAATCAACGGCGGCGCTCCGCGTGTCATTCCCGCCGAGGTGAAGATCAGCAGGTTGGCAGCATTGGTCAATAGCATCAGCCCGATCACCAGCTTGACGATGGAGCGACGCAGCATCAGAAAGATCGCGGCGGCATAGAGCATGCCGATGGCGATAGCCATCAGGGGTTCCATAGGGCGCCTCCCGTCCTGTAAGCGGCGGTTTCAGGGCTCATCCTTGTCCACCTCCATGAGCGTCATCACCATGGTCAGCACCGACCCCAGCACGGCCAGGTAGACGCCGATATCGAAGATCAGCGGCGTCGAGGCCTTGAAGTCGATAACCGGGATGGTCCACCACTGGGCGGTGAGAAAGGCTTCGCCGACGAACCAGGCCGGCACCACCGAGATCATGCCCAGCAACAGGCCCATGCCGACCAGATCGCGGGGATCAATCATGCGCAGCACCTCCTTGGTGGCACTGACCCCGAAGGCGAAAAGGTAGAGTGTGAAGGCCCCCGCCGCCACCAGGCCGGCAATGAAGCCGCCGCCGGGCTCATCGTGGCCGCGCAGCAGCAGGAAGATAGAGAACAGCAGCTGCAGCGGCATCAGCAGCCGCGCAGCGGTGTTGAGAATGATGGTACCGGACTTAACCATCGGCCTCCTCCTTGGCCGGAGCGCGCTTCTTCGGCTTCTCCGCGGCACGCAGCTTGAGCATGGCAAAGACCCCGATGGCGGCTAGCGCAAGCACGAAGATCTCGCCCAGAGTGTCCAGGGCCCGGAAGTCCACCAGGATCACATTCACGATGTTGCGGCCGTGGGCCAGCGTGGCACTGTTCTCCACCATGTAGTCGGAGATCGGCACGAACTGGTCGATACTCCAGGAGGTGAGCACCAACAGGGTGATCAGCCCGCCAAGACTGCCTGCCACGGCAACGTCGCGCACACGTTCCATGGGAGTCGAGAGGCTGGCGAAGCGCGGCAGGCGAAACAGCACCAGCACCAGCAGGATGACCGTCAGCGTCTCCACCAGCAGCTGGGTGATGCCAAGATCAGGCGCACTGAACAGGATGAAGATCAGGGCAATGGAGAACCCCATGATACCTACCGAGACAACCGCCCCCAGCCGCGAACGGGCAATGGCAGCGAACAGCGCCCCCATCACCATGGTGCCCACCAGCACTGCCTCGTGGAACTGCACGTCCAGGGAGAAGGCGAACTCGGGCGCATGCCGCAACAGCAGGGAGTTGCTCATCAGGGCGATCAGGGTAACGATCATCACCAGGATGTAGTTGCGCATAAAGCCGTTCTGCAGCAGCCGGGTCTGCCATTCGGACAGCCTCACCACACCGTGCATGATCGACTCGTAGCCCGCTTCGGGCCCGCGCGCCAGCAACGGGTCAAGACGAGCCAGCCGGGCACGCAGGCGATCCCAGCGGCGGTAGGTCAGCAGGCCCAGCACCAGGCTCGCCAGCGACAGCAGCAGGGGCAGGTTGATACCGTGCCACAGCGACAGATGCACATCGACCGCGCCGACACCGATGCCCGAGACAGTGGCCGATACCAGGGGGTCGAGCAGTCCCGGGGCCAGACCGAACGCTAGCGACAGCGTGGCCAGCAGCGCCGGCCCGACGAGCATGGCATGCGGTGCCTCATGGGGTGCCCGGGGGGTCTCGCGCGGTGTGCCGAAGAAAGGGCGAAGGGCGACGATGGCCGCCACGGCCAGGGTCAGGAAGGCCGCGGTGAAGGCCAGCAGCAGGATGAGGAGACGGTAGTGGCTCGCCTCGAGCACCGACGCGAACATCAGTTCCTTGCCCACGAAGCCGAGCAGGGGCGGCAGCCCGGCCAGTGATAGCGCTGCAACCCCGGCGACCAGGGCAGTACGCGGCATCACATGACGCAGCCCGCCCATGGCCGTGACGTCCTTGGTACCGGCCTCGTGGTCGAGAATGCCGGCCACCATGAACAGGGCCCCCTTGTAGAGCGAGTGGGCCAGCAGAAAGGCCACGAAGGCGACCAGGGCTCCTTCGGTGCCGATGCCGAGCAGCATGGTCAGGGCGCCCAGCGCCATCACGGTGGAGTAGGCCAGCAGCTTCTTGACGTTGGTGTGCTGGATCGCCAGGAAGGCGCCGGTGGCCATGGTCAGCGCTCCCACCAGCGAGAGGGTGACCACCCAGCCGTTGGTGCCGCCCAGGGCGGGATGCAGGCGTGCCAGCAGGTAGATCCCCGCCTTGACCATGGTCGCCGAGTGCAGGTAGGCCGAGACCGGGGTCGGTGCCGCCATGGCGTTGGGTAGCCAGAAGTGGAAGGGGAACTGCGCCGACTTGGTGAAGGCGCCCAGCAGCACACAGATCAGCAGCGGCGTATAGAGCGCATGCTCGCGCAGGGCATCGCCACGTTCGGTCAGTTCGGCCAGCGACCAGCTGTCGCCGGCGATGCCCAGCATCACCAGCCCCGCCATCAGCGCCAACCCTCCCCCCATGGTGACGAAGAGCCCCTGCTGGGCTGACTTTCGGGCGGCCAGGTCGGTATGGTTGAAGCCGATCAGCAGGTAGGAGGTGATGCTGGTCAGTTCCCAGAACACGAAGAGGGCGATCAGGTTGTCGGCCAGCACCAGGCCCAGCATCGACATCATGAAGGCGGTGATCACCGTCAGGAAGCGCGGCAGGTCGCGATGGCCACGCAGGTACTCGCCCGAATAGACCAGCACCAGCGTACCGATCACCGTGATCAGCATGGCGAACAGCCAGGCCAGGCCGTCGATCATGAAGGTCAGGGAAATATTCAGGGCGGGCACCCAGGACCACTCCAGCCAGAGCGTCTCGCCGGACGCCACGACCGGCCACTGGCCGAGCAACCAGAGGGCAATGGCGGCGGGCAGCAGCGCCATCGCCTGCGGCGCACGTGCACCCAAACGCCGATGCAGCAGCGGCGCCAGCATCGCTGCCAGAAAGCCCCCCAGCACAACCAGTTGCATCAGATGCCCTCCTTGAACCTGGCGGCGACCATGGCAGCCCACCATCGACAATCGATCAACTCTAGCGACACAAAGTGTTGAAACACAAGGATAGAGCGTCGAAACGCTCTTTACGATAAAGTAGCCGACACATTCGACGCGAATGTGTTTCTGGCCCGGGGCAGGGTGCGACCGGCTGCCACTTGCGCCATGCTGCCAGGCGGTCACCCTAGATTCCCTGTTTTACCATCTGCAGGAAGTCCAACCGATGATACTGTTGTGGATAGCCCTGTTACCCCTGCTGGGGGTACTGGTGCCCGCGTTCACCCAGCGACGCGGGCGCCGTTTCTGTTCCCTCGCCACCGCGCTGCTGCCCGCGCTGGCCCTGCTGCTGACCTTCGGTCAGCTGCCGGCCCTGGCGGCCGGCGAGGTGCTGCGCTTCGCCGTCGACTGGGTGCCCACCCTGGGCCTGGACCTGGCCTTTCGGATGGACGGCCTGTCAGTGCTGTTCAACCTGCTGATCCTGGGAATCGGCCTGCTGATCCTGCTCTACGCGCACTACTACCTGTCGCCGGAGGAACCCTTCGGGCGCTTCTACGCCTACCTGATCCTGTTCATGGCCTCCATGGTCGGCATCGTGATGGCCGACAACCTGCTGCTGCTGTGGCTCTTCTGGGAGCTCACCAGCCTCTCTTCCTTCCTGCTGATCGGCTTCTGGTCGCACCGCAGCGACGCCCGAAAGGGGGCGCGTATGGCGCTGACCGTGACCGGCGCCGGCGGCCTGGCGCTGCTCGCCGGCCTGCTGCTGCTGGGGGACATGGTCGGCAGCTACGACATGAACGTGGTGCTAGCCAGCGGTGACGCCATCCTCGCCGACCCGCGCTATCCCCTGATGCTGGTGCTGGTGCTGCTGGGCGCCTTCACCAAGTCGGCGCAGTTCCCCTTCCAGTTCTGGCTGCCCCATGCCATGGCGGCCCCCACGCCGGTCTCTGCCTACCTGCACTCGGCGACCATGGTCAAGGCGGGCATCTTCCTGATGGCGCGCCTGCACCCGGCCATCGCCGGCAGCGAGCTGTGGTCGGTGATCGTCTCCCTGGTCGGCATGGCCACCCTGCTCTACGGCGCCTGGTTCGCCCTGCTCAAGACCGACCTCAAGGGCATCCTGGCCTTCTCCACGGTCAGCCACCTGGGACTGATTACCGTGCTGCTGGGGATCGGCACGCCCATGGCGGTGCTCGCGGCGCTCTTCCATATCCTCAACCATGCCACCTTCAAGGCGGCGCTGTTCATGAGTGCGGGCATCATCGACCACGAGACCGGCACCCGCGAGCTCGGCCGCCTGGGGGGCCTGCGCCGGGCCATGCCGGTCACCGCGCTGCTGACCAGCGTGGCGGGGGCCGCCATGGCCGGGGTACCGCTGCTCAACGGCTTCATCTCCAAGGAGATGTTCTTCACCGAGACCCTGGCGAGCCCGGTGCTGGGCGGGCTGAGCTGGCTGCTGCCGGCACTTGCCACCCTGGGCGGCATCCTCTCGGTGGCCTATTCGCTGCGCCTGGTGCACGCGGTGTTCTTCAAGCCGGCCAAGGAGGGGCCGCCCAGGTCACCCCATGAGCCGCCATGGCTGATGCGTGCGCCGGTCGTCTTGCTGGTGGTGCTGTGCGTGGTGGTGGGCCTCGCGCCGGTGCTGGCCGAGGGACTGCTGGGCCTGGCGCTGGCGCCGGTGCTGGGCGAGGCGTTCTCGTTCCACCTGGCGATCTGGCACGGCGTCAACCTGCCGCTGTTGATGAGCCTGGTGGCGCTGGTCGCCGGCGTCGCGACCTACTGGCGCCACCCCGACCTGCGCCGCTTCCTCAAGGGCTTTCGCCCAATGGATGCCCGCCTGCTGTTCGAGGCCGCCATGCAACGGCTGGGACGCGGCGCCGAGGCGGGCCTCGCTCGCTTCGACGGTGGCTCGCTGCAGCGCTACATGACCTGGCTGCTGCTGGCCACGCTGCTGATGGGCACTCTGGGCCTGGCCGGCATGCCGCTGCTCACCGGCAGCAAGGGCAACCAGCCCGTCGACGGCATCCTGCTGCTGGGGGCCGGTCTGCTGATCTTCGGCGGCATCGCCACGGCCGCCACCCACCGCTACCGCCTGATCTCGCTGCTGATGCTTTCGGTGGTGGGCCTGGTGGTCGCCCTGACCTTCGCCCGTTTCTCGGCACCGGACCTGGCGCTGACCCAGCTCTCGGTGGAGGTGGTGACCATGATCCTGTTGATGCTGGCGCTGTTCTTCCTGCCCCAGAAGACGCCCCGGGAGTCCTCGCATCGCCGCAGTCTGCGCGACGTGCTACTGGCCGGCGCCCTGGGCATGGTGGTCGCCAGCCTCAACTACGCGGTGCTGACGCGGGACACTACCCCCATCTCCGGCTTCTTCCTGGAGAACAGCGTGCCCGGCGGCGGCGGCCACAACGTGGTCAACGTCATCCTGGTGGATTTCCGTGGCTTCGATACCCTGGGCGAGATCACCGTGCTGGCGCTGGCGGGCCTGGCCATCTTCAAGCTGCTCAATCGGCTGCGCCTGTTCATGCCGCACAGCGACGGCGAGGGCCGTCTCTGGTCGCCGGACCGCTATCCGGCGATCCTCACCTCCATCTCCATGGCGCTGCTGCCGCTGGCCCTGCTGGTGTCGGCCTTCATCTTCCTGCGCGGCCACAACCAGCCCGGGGGCGGCTTCATCGCCGGCCTGGTCACCGCCGTGGCGCTGATCCTGCTCTACATGGCACGCGGCGTGGAGTGGGCCCAGCAGCGCCTCGACTTCCCCTACCAGCCGGTGGCGATCGCCGGGGTGGCCGTCGCCACCCTCACGGGGCTCGGCAGCTGGCTGTTCGGCCATCCCTTCCTGACCTCGGCCTTCGGTTACTTCCACCTGCCGCTGGTCGGCAAGTTCGAGCTGGCCACCGCCATGCTCTTCGACCTCGGTGTCTACCTGGCGGTGGTGGGCGCCACGCTGATGATCCTCGCCAACCTGGGCAAGGTCACCACGCCCCACCGCCCGACCAAGGAAGCCGCCACGAGCTTCGACACGCCCCCCACTTCACGACCCGACAAGGAGAAACGCTGATGGAAAGCCTCTATGCCATCACCACCGGCGTGCTGACCGCCTGCGGGCTCTATCTGGTGCTGCGTGGCCGCACCTTCCCGGTGGTGGTCGGCCTTACCCTGCTCTCCTATGCGGTCAACCTCTTCCTGTTCTCCATGGGCGGGCTGACCACCGACGGGGCCGCGATCCTCGACGGGCCGGCGGACTATGCCGACCCGCTGCCCCAGGCGCTGGTGCTCACCGCCATCGTGATCGGCTTCGCCATGACCGCCTTCGTGGTGATCCTGGCCATGCGCGCGCGCAGCGAGGCGGGCAACGACCATGTCGACGGCCGCAAGCATGAAGACGGGGAGGGCCGCCCGTGATGCAGCACCTGATTGTCCTGCCCGTGGTGCTGCCGCTGGTCGCCGGCATCCTGCTGCTCTATCGCCGCCAGGGGGCCACCCGGGCCAAGCGACTGGTCGCGGTCGTCGCCACGGCGCTGCTGGTGGTGGTCGGCATCGCCCTGGTGGCGCGTGCCGCCGGCGGCGAGGTCACCTACTATGCGCTGGGCGACTGGCAGCCGCCCTTCGGCATCGTGCTGATACTCGATCGCCTCTCGGCGCTGATGGTGCTGCTCACCGCGGTGCTCGCCCTGGGGGCGGTGGTGTTCGCCTGTGCCGGCGACGACGAGCGCGGCAGCAACTTCCACGGCCTCTTCCAGTGGCAGCTGATGGGTATCAACGGGGCCTTCCTCACCGGCGACCTGTTCAACCTCTTCGTGTTCTTCGAGGTGCTGCTGCTGGCCTCCTACGCCCTGCTGCTGCACGGCGGCGGCAAGGCGCGCATCCAGGCCGGGGTGCACTACGTGGTGCTCAACCTGGCCGGCTCCTCGCTGTTCCTGATCGCCGTGGGCGTGCTCTACGGCGCCACCGGCACTCTCAACATGGCCGACATGGCAGTGCGCCTCGCCGAGCTGCCCGCCGAACGGACCGGGCTGGTTACCGCCGGCGGCCTGATGCTGCTGGTGGTGTTCGGCCTCAAGGCGGCGATCCTGCCGCTCTACTTCTGGCTGCCACGGGCCTACGCCGCCGCTCCGGCGCCGGTGGCGGCGCTGTTTGCGATCATGACCAAGGTCGGCATCTACGCCATCCTGCGGGTCTATTCGCTGGTCTTCGGCGACCACGCCGGTCCGCTGGCGGATCTCGAGCAGGCCTGGGTGTGGTGGCTGTCGCTGGGCACCCTGGTGGCGGCCGGGGTCGGTGTGCTCGCGGCGCGTGACCTGCGCCTGCTGGTGGCCTACCTGGTGCTGGTCTCGGTAGGTACCCTGCTGGCCGGCATCGGCATGGGTTCGCCGGCCGCCATCTCCGCCCTGCTCTACTACCTGCTACACACCACCCTGATCACCGGCGGGCTCTTTCTGCTGGCCGAGCTGATCGGCCTGCAGCGGGGCAAGGCCGGTACCCGCCTGGTCAGGGGCCGCCCCCTGCACCAGGGCGGCTGGCTGGCCGGGCTGTTCTTCGTCGGCGCCGTGGCGGTGGCCGGCCTGCCCCCGCTCTCGGGGGCCATCGGCAAGGCCCTGATGATGGCGGCCGCCGAGGGTGGTCAGCGCGCCTGGCTGTGGCCGCTCCTGCTGGGCACCGGCCTGTGCGCGCTGGTCGCCCTGTCGCGTGCCGGCTCCACCCTGTTCTGGCGCAGTCAGGGGGAGCCGGTGGGCCTGCCCCTGCCGCGACGCCAGTGGTTCGGGGTCGCCTGGCTGCTGGGTGCCTCGCCACTGCTGGTGGTGCTTGCCGGCCCGGTCAGCGACTACACCCGGGCCACCGCCGACCAGCTGGCCAATCCCCAGGTGGTGGTCAACGCCCTGATGAACGATGCCGGAGGCACGCCATGATCAAGCCACGTCCCTGGCTGCCGACGCCCCTGCTGTCGATCCTGCTGCTGGCGGTCTGGCTGCTGCTGGTGCGCAGCACCGCCTTCGGCCAGCTCCTGCTGGGCGGTTGCCTGGCGGTGGTGATCCCGCTGGCCACCCATCGCTTCTGGGATGCCCAGCCCCACGTGGCCCGGCCCTGGAAGCTGCTGCGCTTCGTGCTGCGCGTGCTGGGCGACATCCTCATCGCCAACATCGAGGTGGCCTGGCTGATCGTCAATCCCTGGCGCCGGCTGCGCCCCCACTTCGTGGAATACCCACTGATGCTGGAGGACCGCTTCACCATCACCCTGCTGGCCAACACCATCAGCCTGACCCCGGGCACGGTATCGGCCAACCTGCGCCTGGACGGCCGGACGCTGCTGATCCATGCCCTGGACGTGGAGGACGAGGCAGCGCTGATCGCGCATATCCGCGAACGCTACGAGCGGCCGCTGAAGGAGATCTACGAATGCTAGACATTGCCCTGTGGACCAGCTTGGCCCTGGTGGTCGCGGCCCTGCTGCTCAACGTCTATCGCCTGACGGTGGGGCCGGACATGCCGGACCGGATCCTGGCGCTGGACACCATGTACGTGAACTCCATCGCGCTGATCGTGCTGATGGGACTGTGGCTCAACACCAAGACCTACTTCGAGTCGGCGCTGCTGATCGCCATGCTCGGCTTCATCAGCACCGTGGCGGTCTGCAAGTACCTGCTGCGCGGCGACATCATCGAATAGGAGGCCCCATGACGCTGTACGTATTCCTCGAGGGCGTGATCGCCTTCCTGCTGATCGCCGGTGGCGCCTTCGCCTTCATCGGCTCGCTGGGCATGGCCCACCTGCGCGACTTCTACATGCGCCTGCACGGCCCCACCAAGGCCACCACCCTGGGCATCGGCTGCATGCTGGCAGCCTCGATGCTCTATTTCTGGGTGATCGACGGCAAGCCCGACATTCAGGAGGTGCTGATTACGCTGTTCCTGTTCATCACCGCCCCGGTGAGCGCCCACCTGCTGGCCAAGACCGGCCTGCACCTGCAGCTGCGCCACGCGGACAAGACCCGCGGCAACCCGCCCGAACTGCGCGACGAGGAGATCGGCGAGAAGCCGGTGCCCCACCCCGATCGCGGCCATGGCTGACGATCTTCGGGCCGGCGACGGCAGGCCCGAGACCGTCAATAACCTCGCGACCGCGCCCCGCCCTCTGGTTCAGCCGCTAGGCTCCTGGGGGGCGAGAAGCCCTGCAAGCCGGGCCGCTTCCTGCTCGTAACGCACCTGACTGACCTCACCTTCAGGCGAAAGCGTCACGACCGTGATGGCCCCCTCTTCCCGGGGAAGGAACGCCAGCATGTCAGCTTCCCTGGCAAGCAGCACGCGAAACGGATAGTCACGCAGGGCCGGGAGCGCAAAGAAGCGCGCCACGAGACCGGGCATGCCGCTGATATCGGCCATGTAGACGAGGCCTGAGGCGGTGAACTCGCCCTTGTCGAGCTCGCCGAAGGCCCGCTCCATGAGCTCGTTGGCCGCCATGTCGGTACCGAACAGCACATGACGAACCCCAGGATAGGGAACGCTGTATTCATTCCCATGAGCATCGGGCAACACCACGGCGGGCAGAGGCTCGCCCGGCTCCACGGCCTCCCGGGCCCAGCTGACGGATGCTGCCAGCAGGACAGCGCAGACCAACACGGTTCCTACGGACCCTTTCATGTATTGTCACCTCGGCTGGAAAGAGACAGAAACCACCGCATGACAGGCACTACACCCAGCCGCCCAGTTCGTTGCCGATGACGGCGAGCAGGGCGGCAATATGGTCGTCGCGGTCGTTGAGGCAGGGGATATAGGTGAAGGTCTCGCCACCGGCTTCGATGAAGGCATCACGAATTTCCTCCTCGATCTCCTCCAGGGTCTCCACGCAATCCGACGAGAAGGCCGGCGACACCACCGCGATATGCTTCTTCCCCTGACGGGCCAGTTCGGCGACGTGCTCCACGGTCGCAGGCCCTACCCACTCCTCGGGGCCGAACTTGGACTGGAAGGCGGTCTGGATCGACTCCTCCGCCCAGCCCAGCCGCTCGCGCAGCAGGCGCGTCGTCTTCTGGCACTGGCAGTGGTAGGGGTCACCCTCCAGCAGGTAACGCTTGGGCACCCCGTGATAGGAGGCGACCAGCACCTCGGGGGGCGCCTCAGCGGCGTCGTAGACCTCGCGCACCGAATTCGCCAGGGCATCCAGGTAGGCGGGGTGCTCGAAGTAGGCGGGCACGGTGCGAATCGCCGGCTGCCACTTGAGTTTCATCAGAGTGCGGAAGGCCTGGTCGTTGGCGGTGGCCGTCGTCGGCGAGGCGTACTGCGGGTAGAGCGGGAAGAAGAGGATCCGTTCGCAGCCCGCGGCCTGCATGCGCGTCAGCACGCTATCGGTAGAAGGATTGCCATAGCGCATGCAGAAGTCGACCATCACGTCGTCGCCGTACTGCTCATGGAGCCCTGCCGCGACCTTGCGCGTCTGCTCCCGCGTGATGGTCAGCAGCGGACTCTCGTTCTTCTCGGTGTTCCAGATGCCACGGTAGGCCTCGCCGGACTTGAAGGGTCGGCGCGAGAGGATGATCAGCTGCAGCAGCGGCTGCCATTTCCAGTCCGGGTAATCGACCACCCGCTTGTCGGAGAGGAACTCGTTGAGGTAACGCCGCATCGACCAGTAGTCGGTCGCATCCGGCGTGCCCAGATTGGCGAGCACCACGCCGACCTTCGGCCTGGCCACCGGCGGGTGGTCAGCCGGGGCGTGGGCCAGCCGGCCACGCCCCGGCGAATCCAGGTCGGAAGACGCCTTGTCCGGGGTCGGAGAGGTCATGCAATAACTCCTTGGGGTCGATGAGACGGTCTTCACTAGTCTATCAGCCTGCTCGCCCCGAGTGGGATAAAGTTGTACTATTAACGGCATCTGTACAACTTGGAATACATCCCATGGCCCGACCGCTCGTGCTGCTGCTCGGCGACCAGCTGAGCCATGACCTGGCCAGCCTGCGCCATCTGCCGGAAGATGCGGTCATCGCCCTGTGCGAAGTCAGCGCAGAGGGCACCTATGTCCCCCACCACCCCCAGAAGATCGCCCTGATTCTCTCCGCCATGCGCCATTTCGCCGCCGAGCTTCGCGAAAGGGGCCTTCGGGTGCACTACAGTGCCCTGGACGACCCGGACAACGCTCAGACGCTGGTCGACGAGGCGGAGCGCCTGGCCGACCTCCACGATTGCGACGAGGTCCGCGTGGTGCGTCCTGGCGAGTGGCGACTGTGGCAGGCGATGCGCGAGCGCCAGGACGCCGCCCGGCCCTGGTACCTGATCGAGGATGATCGCTTCTTCACCACGCCTGAAGAGTTCGCTGACTGGGCCGAGGGGCGAAAGGCGCCGCGCATGGAGCATTTCTACCGTGAGCAGCGCCGCCGCACCGGTCTGCTGATGGAGGGTGATACACCGGCGGGCGGCCAGTGGAACTTCGACCATGACAACCGCGAACCGCTGCCCCAGGCACTGGTAATACCCGATCCACCGGATCACGACCGGGACGCCATCACCGATGACGTGCTGGCGCTGGTGGCGGCGCATTTTTCAGACCATTTCGGCGCTCTGGCACGGTTCCACTGGCCGGTGACGCGCCGCCAGGCCCTGGCGGACCTGCATCACTTCACCCAGCACCTGCTCCCCGACTTCGGTCGCTATCAGGACGCCATCAGCGATACCCAGCCTTTCCTCTTTCACTCTCGGCTCTCTGCGGCCCTCAACCTGGGGCTGCTCGTCCCTCGTGAAGTGTGCGCGGCGGTCGAGCGCGAGTACCGCGAAGGGCGTACCCCGCTCAACTCGGCGGAGGGCTTCATCCGCCAGGTGCTGGGCTGGCGCGAGTACGTGCGCGGCCTCTACTGGACGCGGATGCCCGGCTACAAGCGCCGCAACGCCCTGGAGGCGAAGCGTGGCCTGCCGGCCGCCTTCTGGAACGGTGAAACGGACCTGCGCTGCCTGAAACGCGCCATCGAGATGACCCATGACCACGCCTATGCCCATCATATCCAGAGGCTGATGGTCACCGGCAACTTCGCACTGCTGTGTGACGTGGCGCCCGAAGCGCTATGCGACTGGTACCTGGCCGTCTACGCCGACGCCTGCGAATGGGTGGAGCTGCCCAACACCCTGGGCATGGTGTTGCACGCCGACGGGGGGCTGATGGGCTCAAAACCCTACTGCGCCTCGGGAAAGTACATCGACCGCATGTCGGATCACTGCCAGCACTGTCGTTTCGACCCGAAGCAGGTCACGGGGCCCACGGCATGCCCCTTCAACAGCCTCTACTGGGCCTTCCTCGAGCGTCATGCCGACACCCTGAGCCGCAACCCGCGCATGAAGCTGATCTACGGCAGCCTGCGGCGCATGAGCGACGACAAGCGCATGGCCATGCGCAGACAGGCCGAAACCTTCCTGGCAGAGCTCGAGACCGTGCCCACTTATGGCCGGGGCCTGCACCGGGCAGGCTATGACAGCACTCAGGAGACGACACCATGACACGACGCGACGCCCTGGCGGCCCGCGCTCCGGCGACCCTCTATCACGATGGCCACTGCCCGCTTTGCCAGCGCGAGGTGGCCTGGCTGTCACGCCATCCACGACGCAGCCATGTCAGACTGGTGGACATTCAGTCAGCAGATTTCGATGCCACGTCACTGGGTACCAGCTTCGAGGCGATGATGGGGCGGCTACACGTCCGTGACGCGGTCGGTCGATGGTATATCGGCATGGATGCCAGCCGAGCGCTCTATGCAGTACTGGGCTATCGCCGGCTGGTGTGGCTGAGCACCCTGCCGGGCATCGCCGGCATGATGGATGCGGGGTATCGCGGGTTTGCTCGCCGCAGGTTGCGCCTGGGGGACTGGCTGCAACGTCGACGGCGGGCCAGGAAGTAGGCGGATCAGAAGACCAGTGGCATGCGTGACGTCAGCGGGTCCTGGTAGTGGGCCTCACGTCCGACGACCTCATCGTGGGGCACCTGCTGCACCAGGTAGGCACGATGGATACCGGCACGCCTGAGTTCCAGATAGACATCATCCAGCGAGCGGAAGAGCATCGGCTTGCCGGAACGCGTCAGCATATGGCGTTGCCCCTCCACATCCTCCAGTTCGACCTGATAGAACCGGCTACCGGCATGGCCGATCACGCGGATCTCGAAGTTGTCGTGGCGCGCCACGAAGGCCTTCAGTTCCTGGAATTCCATGGATTCTTCCTCCTCATGTCCGGGTCATTGGTATCGAGATACACGATCCAGGCCATCGTGGCTGCACCCGATGACGAAATCGTGTCGTCGACGTTACCTGAATGTGACCCTGACCACATCGTCAGGTTCCGGACCTACTGATATTCGGAGGGGTCGATCGCCTTGCCCAGGGAGTTGCGGTCCACCCAGTTGCCGGCCTTGGTCTCCTTGTAGCGAAACACCACCCGATCCCCCACCTGGACCGGTAGCTCGGCATCCTCGGTCTGATAGCTGTAGGCCTCGCCGTCTACCACCAGGTGGAAGCGGTAGAGATCGGGCATGCCCAGCCACTCCTTGAAGGGGCCTTCACGCTCCATCGACTGCAGTTCGCCACGCCCCTCGAGCTTGGGCGTGCGTCGGCGATTGCCACGTCGGAATCCGCCTGCCATGGTGCCTCCTTCCTGTGTTGTGCAAGGGCTCGGCATTATACGGGGCCGGCCGCGGGACTCAAGGGCACACTCACTCGCCGAAGGCCTCGCGATAGCTGTCCGGTGCCAGGTCCTCGAAACGGGTGTACTTGCCGATGAACGCCATGTGCACGGTCCCGATGGGCCCGTTACGCTGCTTGCCGATGATGAATTCGGCCAGCCCCTGATTGTCGGGGTTATCCGGATTGTAGACCTCGTCACGATAGACGAAACCGATGATGTCGGCATCCTGCTCGATGGCACCGGATTCGCGAAGGTCCGACATCACCGGACGCTTGTTGGGCCGCTGCTCCAGGGAGCGGTTGAGCTGGGAGAGGGCCACCACCGGGCAGCCGAACTCCTTGGCGATCCCCTTGAGCGAGCGGGAGATCTCGGAGATCTCGCCGGTGCGGTTCTCGGAGAAGCCGGGGATCTGCATCAGCTGCAGGTAGTCGACCATGATCAGCGACAGGTTGCCCTGCTCACGCACGACGCGGCGAACACGCGAGCGGATCTCGCTGGGTGACAGCGCCGCCGTGTCATCGATGAACAGCTGCTTGTCCTTGAGCAGATTGACCGCCGAGGTCAACCGCGGCCAATCCTCGTCCTCGAGCTGACCGGTCCGTACCCGGGTCTGGTCGATGCGACCCAGCGAGGAGAGCATGCGCAGCATCAGCGAGTCCGCGGGCATCTCCATGGAGAACACCATCACCGGCTTGTCGCTGGAAATCACGGCATGCTCGACAAGATTCATGGCGAAGGTTGTCTTGCCCATGGAAGGCCGGCCGGCAACGATCACCAGATCGGAGGGCTGCAGTCCCGAAGTCATCTCGTCAAGGTCGCGAAAGCCGGTGGAAAGCCCGGTCATTTCGCCCTGCATGTTGAACAGCTCGTCGATGCGATCCACTGCCTTGGTCAGCAGCTCGCTCATGCCGATCGGCCCCCCCGACTTGGGACGCTCCTCGCTGATCTGGAATACCAGACGCTCGGCTTCGTCGACCAGTTCATCGGCGGGACGGCCCTGGGGACTGAAGGCCCCGTCGGCGATCTGGCTGGACACGCGGATCAGCTTGCGCAGGGTGGCACGCTCGCGGACGATGTCGGCATAGGCGCGAATATTGCTGGCGGAGGGGGTATTCCGGGCCAGCTCCGCCAGATAGGCCAGCCCCCCCACGGTGTCGAGCTGGTCACGCCCTTCCAGGGCCTCGGAAAGGGTGACCACGTCCAGCGGATGTTCCGCCTCTGCCAGGCGCGACATGACATTGAAGATCAGGCGGTGCTCGTAGCGGTAGAAATCATCCGCCATCAGGCGGTCGGCCACGCTGTCCCAGGCCTGGTTGTCGAGCATCAGGCCACCGAGCACGGACTGTTCGGCCTCCAGCGAATGCGGCGGCACCTTGAGGGCGGCGGTTTCCCGATCGAGAGTGAGGGAGTCATTCATGGGGGCGAACCTTCAGGGGAAAGGGACAGACGCATTCTACGCGATGGCACGCTCCGACCCCATGCCCGCGGCGGGACGACAGTGCGCCTTCTGGACACGAAAGGGGGGCGAGGATGTTCTCCTCGCCCCCCTTTCAAGGTACGCCCGTCAGGACGTGCCGCGACCCAGGCCTTACTCGGCCACGACCACCACACGCACGGTGGCATTGACTTCGGCGTGCAGGTGCAGGTCGATGTCGTATTCACCGGTCTGGCGGATCGGGCCCTGGGGCATGCGCACTTCGCTCTTGGCGACCTCGATGCCGGCGCTGGAGATGGCATCGGCCAGGTCACGCGGACCGATCGATCCGAACAGCTTGCCCTCATCGCCTGACTTGGCGACCAGCGACAATTCGATATCGTTGAGCTGTTCGGCACGCGCCTCGGCCACGGCCTTGCGCTCGGCGGCCTCGGCCTCGAGCTCGGCACGCTGTGCCTGGAAAGCCTCGATGTTTTCCTTGGTCGCCGGAACGGCCAGGCCGTAGGGCACCAGGTAGTTACGGCCGTAGCCGGGCTTGACGGTGACCTGGTCACCCAGACCGCCCAGCTTGCCAATCTTGTCGAGCAGAATGACGTCCATTCTCGTAAACCTCTTGTCAGTGGCTGCGGGCCAGTCGTCCACGAAAGTCCGCGAACGTGTCGATGAAGGCCACGAGCAGCACAATGAGAATCATGGGCCAGGTGGTGATCAGCAGCACATAGAAGGCGACCAGCCACAGCCCGTTCATTCCCTTCAATCCGATAAAACCATGCACCAGCGCGATACCCGCCACCAGCAGCGGTATCCAGACCAGCATGCCCAGGGCCGGCAGCTCCAGCACCGCCCCCAGCACACCGAGCACCACCAGCACGGCGAGCTCGCGGGGCGCCAGACGCAGACCGTGGAACTCCTCACGGAACCCGCCCGGGTTGTAGAGCCCGGCCTGCCAGCCGCGCGCCAGGGCCAGGCAGGCCACGGCGGCGAGCAGCACGATCAGCGCGGTCACGCCACTGACCAGCAGGCCAGCCAGCTGCTCGGTATCCATGCCCTGGCGGGAAAGCTCGGTGAGCATCGATGCGATGTCCGGCGACCCCTGGCGAAGCTGCTCCAGCAAGGGGCCGACCCCGCCAGGCGGCAGGAAGACCTCCAGCTGGATCATGGCGCCCCCGGCCAGCACGCCGGCGATCAGCGCCTCGCTCCAGCGCAGCCGTGAGCGCAGCACCACCGCCATCAGCACGACCAGCAGGACGCTGGCCAACGGGATGACATCTCCCTGTGTCCACCACCAGCCGGCCGGCACGGCCGCGGCGATGATCACCGGCAAGGACGCGGCCAGGCCGTATCGCAGCGTGACCAGCGCAGCCACGGCAGCGCCCAGCCAGAACAGCCAGGGAATCGCGGTGGCCACGGCCGCCCCGGCAGCCGCATGGGGCGTGCCGCGCATCATCCAGCGGGCAACGGGTAGCATCACGCGCGGTACGTTACTGGTGGCTATCGGTGTAGGGCAGCAGTGCCAGGTAGCGTGCCCGCTTGATGGCGGTGGACAGCTGGCGCTGGTAACGGGCCTTGGTCCCGGTGATACGGCTGGGAACGATCTTGCCGGTCTCGGTGATGTAGGCCTTGAGCGTGTCCAGATCCTTGTAATCGATCTGCTTCACGCCTTCAGCGGTGAAACGGCAGAACTTGCGGCGACGGAAAAAGCGTGCCATGGGAAGACTCCTTCAGAGGGACGATGGGGTGGCTCAGGCGGATTCGGTACTGCGCGGCTTCTCGTCGCGACGAACACGCTTCTCTTCCACCGGCTTCATCATCGGTGAGGCCTCGGTAACGGCTTCCTTGGCGCGAACCACCAGGCTGCGGATGATGGCATCGTTGAAGCGGAAGATGTTCTCGATCTCATCGAGGGTCTCGCCGCTGCACTCGACGTTCATCAGCACGTAGTGAGCCTTGTGGATCTTGTTGATCGGGTAGGCCAGGTGGCGACGGCCCCAGTCCTCGAGACGATGCACGGTGCCGCCGTTCTCGGTGACGAGGCCGGTATAGCGCTCGACCATGGCCGGGACCTGCTCGCTCTGGTCCGGGTGGACCATGAAGACGATCTCGTAGTGACGCATGAAATCTCCTTGCGGTTTGGCAGCTTCCACAGTGGCGATCTCGGGTCGCTCAGGGGAAGCAAGGAGTGATTGTCATAAGACAGAAAGACCCGCTCGCAGGACGAACGGGCGCAAACATTCTAAAGAATGCGCGCGGAGTGCGCAAGCTGGAAGCTGGAAGCTGGAAGCTGGAAGCTGGAAGCTGGAAGCTGGAAGCTGGAAGCTGGAAGCTGGAAGCTGGAAGCTGGAAGCTGGAAGCTGGAAGCTGGAAGCTGGAAGCTGGAAGCTGGAAGGCAGCATGTTGCCACCCAACCAGGTGTCAAGATTTTTCTTCAAGCTTCCAGCTTATGGCTTCAAGCTCCCGGCCCAGCTCCCGGCGCAGCGCGGTTGGTTTTTCTTCCAGCTTCCAGCCGCGAAGCGGCGCTCTTCTCGCTTCAAGCTCCGGGCGGCGCGCTGGAACGCTGCCGGACCGCCTCGAACAGGCAGATCCCGGTGGCCACCGAGACGTTGAGACTCGAGACACTTCCTGACATGGGCAGCTTGACCAGGGTATCGCAGGCCTCGCGGGTCAGGCGCCGCATCCCCCTGCCTTCGGCGCCCATCACCAGGGCGGTGGGTCCGCTGAAGTCGGCTTCGAAGAGGCTCGCCTCGGCCTCACCGGCGGTGCCGGTGATCCAGACGCCGAGTTCCTTGAGCCGAGCCATGGTGCGGGCCAGGTTGGTGACCCGGTAGACCGGTATGCTCTCGGCGGCCCCACAGGCCACCTTGCGCACCATGGCATTGAGCGGGGCCGCCTTGTCCTTGGGCACGACCACCCCATGGACCCCGGCCGCATCGGCGCTGCGCAGGCAGGCACCGAAATTGTGCACATCAGTGACCCCGTCAAGCACCAGCAGCAGCGGCGGTGCTTCATGCGGCCAGCCCTCGAGCCTCAGCCACAGGGACGCCTCGCCCTCGAAGGCAAGCGGCGTGGCGAAAGCGACGATGCCCTGGTGGGCACCGCCCTGGGCGAGACGGTCGAGCTCATCCCGGGGACGCGCATGCAGCCGCGCACCTGCCTGCCGTGCCGCCTCGACCAGCTCGGCCAGGCGCGCTCCGGGACTGCCCTCCTGGACCCAGACCTCGCGGGGCACCTCGCCGCGTTCGAGCAGTGCCCGCACGGCATGCACGCCGAACACGGCCTCCAGCCCGCCGGGAGGGGAAGGCGCAGGAGATGCCTCCCCTCCGGCGCGTCGCCAACGATGGCTGTCCTGCTCCGGCCTCCTGGCGTGCCGGGGCTTGCGCCCTGTCGCCATCAGCCCTGCGCCTTCGGCTTGCGCGGGCCACGACGACGCCGGCTGCTCTTGCTCGCCCCTGACTTGTTACCGGACTTGCCGGTGCTTGCCTCGTTGGACTTGTCGCTCCCGCGGCGCTTGGGCGACGGCTTCCGGGGACGCGGCTTGTCGTCGGCCAGTTCGAAGTCGATCTTGCGATCGTCCAGGTCAACGCGCGCCACCTGCACGGTCACGCCATCGCCCAGACGATAGCTCATGCCGCTGCGCTCGCCCTTGAGGCGGTGCTTCTCGGGCTCGTAATGGTAGTAGTCGGAGGGCAGCGAGGTGACATGCACCAGCCCCTCCACGAATACCTCATCGAGACGCACGAAGATACCGAACTGGGTAACCGAGGCGATACTGCCCTCGTAGACCTCGCCGAGCTTGTCGGACATGAACTCGCACTTGAGCCAGTCCTCCACGTCACGTGTCGCGTCATCGGCTCGCCGCTCGGTCATCGAGCAGTGCTCGCCGAGTTCGAGCATCTGCTCGAAGGTATAGGGCGCCCACTTGCTGGGCGGTTCCACCCCGGCGCCCTCGGCACGCAGCACGGTGTTGGTCTGACGCGGCCCCCGTATCACCGAGCGGATGGCGCGGTGCACCAGCAGATCCGGATAGCGCCGGATCGGCGAGGTGAAGTGCGCATAGGCCGGATAGGCCAGGCCGAAATGGCCATCGTTCTGCGGCGAGTAGACAGCACGACTCATGGAGCGAAGCATCACCGTCTGGATGACGTCGGCATCGTCACGCCCCTTGATCGCCTCGGCCAGATCACGATAGTCCTGGGGACTCGGGTCGTCACCGCCGCCCAGCGACAAGCCCAGCTCGTTGAGGAACAGACGCAGCTTGTCGAGGCGTTCCGGCGAGGGCTTCTCGTGGATACGGTAGAGTGCCGGCAGGTCATGCTTGTCGAGGAAGCGCGCCGTGGCCACGTTGGCGGCGAGCATGCACTCCTCGATGATCTTGTGGGCGTCGTTGCGCGAGCGCGGCACGATCTTCTCGATCTTGCGCTCGTCATTGAAGACGATGGCCGTCTCGGTGGTCTCGAAATCGATGGCGCCCCGTTCCACGCGGGCCTCGCGCAGCAGCGTATAGAGCGAGTGCAGGTTCTTGAGCGAGGGCACCAGGTCGCGATACTGCTCGCGCAGGGCGTCGCCCTCCTCTCCCTGGTCATCGAGGATGGCGGCCACCTTGTTATAGGTGAGGCGCGCATGCGACTGGAACACCGCCTCATAGAAGCGGTAACGACTGATCGCTCCGCTCTGGGAGATGTTCATCTCGCAGACCAGCGCCAGTCGGTCGACGGCCGGGTTCAACGAGCAGAGCCCGTTGGAGAGCAGCTCCGGCAGCATCGGCACGACCTGGCCCGGAAAGTACACCGAGTTGCCGCGGGTGATCGCCTCCTGGTCCAGGGCACTCCCGGGTCGCACATAGTGGGAGACATCGGCGATGGCCACCAGCAGCTTCCAGCTGCCCGACTTGGTCTTCCAGGCACAGACGGCATCGTCGAAATCCTTGGCGCTCTCGTCGTCGATGGTCACCAGCGGCACGTCACGCAGGTCGATGCGGTGGTGCTTGTCCTGCTCGTCCACCTCGGCGGACATGCCGGCGATCTGGTCATGGACGTCCGGCGGAAACTCGGCGGGGATCTCGTAGCTGCGAATGGCGATGTCGATCTCCATCCCGGGATCCATGCGCTCACCGAGCACCTCGACCACCTCGCCCACCGGCTGTACCCGGGTCTCGGGCTGCTGAGTGATCCTTGCCGAGATCACCTGGCCGTCCTGGGCGCCGCCGCAGGCACTGTGGGGAATGATGACTTCCTGGGTGATACGGGAGTTCTCGGGGATGAGCACGCCGAACTCCGGCGTGTTGGCACGGTACACGCCGACGATGGTCTGGGTATTGCGCGCGAGCATCTCGACGATGGTGGCCTCGTCGCGGCCCCGGCGATCGCGCCCGCTGACGCGCACCAGCACATGATCACCATGGAAGACACGGCGCATCTGCCGTGGCGGCAGGACGAGATCGGGCTTCTTGCCATCGTCGCGAAGCAGGAAGCCGAAGCCGTCGCGGTGCCCCAGCACCTTGCCCTTGATCAGGTCGAGCTTGTCGATCAAGGCGTAGGCGCCGCGTCGATTGCGCAGCACCTGGCCGTCGCGCTCCATCGCCGCCAGACGACGACGCACGGCCTCCTGGAGTTCCTCGTCCTCGAGGCCCAGCTGCTGGCTCATCGCCTCATGGGTGAGCGGCTTGCCGGCTTCTTCCAGTCGAGCGAGCAGGTATTCGCGGCTGGGGGCAGGCTTGTCGTACTTGTGGGCTTCGCGCTTGGCGTGCGGATCGTCGCTGAGCGTCCAGTGGGTCATGCGGTGGGCATCCTTGGCGGCATCGGGAGCAGCGTGATCGAGAGGGCGCAGGGATGATGTCCGGCGCGCGGCGTCTGGCATGTCGAATCAATTGTCATCGGCGCAGTATAGCGCCGGTCTCCTCATCACCCAACCATGGTGGCGACGCCGAAGCGCGGCAGGCAGCAAAGAATCCTGCCCGACGCGCACTGAACCACTTGCATCGGCGAGCAGATCCGGTAAGATACGCCTCGCTTGCCCAGATGGCGGAATTGGTAGACGCGCTAGCTTCAGGTGCTAGTGTCCTTACGGACGTGGAGGTTCAAGTCCTCTTCTGGGCACCAACGATATCCGGTAGACTGGATATCAGGGAGTTCACTCCCGCGCTCTTTGTCAGCTCGAATCGCTCGTGTTCGCCCAGGTGGCGGAATTGGTAGACGCGCTAGCTTCAGGTGCTAGTGTCCTTACGGACGTGGAGGTTCAAGTCCTCTCCTGGGCACCATCGCTCACGCGAGGCCCGCGAACACGACGACAGCATGATGCGCCCAGGTGGCGGAATTGGTAGACGCGCTAGCTTCAGGTGCTAGTATCCTTACGGATGTGGAGGTTCAAGTCCTCTCCTGGGCACCACTTGTTCATCGCATCATGACTCCATGACAAAGCCGACTAGTAGAAAGCCGCGACGCCACGTTCGCGGTTTTTTTGTGTCCGACACTCAGAAGCGACCGGGGAGTCTTGCCGCGGCCTCGAGCCCCCAGCCCGCGGTCTCCACCTCGGCTTCCAGTGCCGCAGCGGCCGCCTCGGGCAGCTGCGGGAAGAAATCCAGGCCGGTGCGCGCCTCGAGCTCATCGATGCTGACCAGAAAGTCATCCAGCGGTTCGTCGCCAGTGACATGCTGCGGCATCAGAAAGGCCAGGGCACGGGGCGCCTCGCCCGGCACCACCAGAATCTTGTAGAAGGCCTCGGGCACCTCCACCAGGCCAACCCGATTGAGCACGTTGTCCCGGAACGACGCCGGGAAGACCGGGCCGGTGATCACCTGAAGGGTACCGAAGCGGGGCACGAAGCGATCCATCACCACCTCCTCCAGGCGCTGCCAGAGGCGCCGGTTGAGCTCGGGCCGCTGGGGCGACATGTTGCTCATCAGGAAGGTGTCGCGCTGCGCCGCCCGGCCATGCACCGCGGCGATGGCATAGTTGGGAGCAAGATGCCCCCGGTCGTAGCCACTGCCGAAGTAGCTGTCCGGCGCGATCGGCCACAGGGCCCGCCAGTCACGCTGGAAGCCGGGACGCGGCCCGGCGCCGGGGTCCTCGACCTCGTGCAGCACATAGCTCACCCACAGCGGGTTGACCCGCACGTCGGACCACCCTACCAGGAAACCGTCGTTGCGCAGCACGCGATGGAAGCTCAACGGCGTGAGTTCCTGCCAGGTGGTCACGCCCTGCCAGCTGAGCCCGTCACGCAGCTCGCGCTCCTGGAAGTACCAGAGACCGGCGGCCACGACCACGAACAGCGCCGTGATGCCGAAGCGACGCAGCCGGCGTCGCCAGCGGGTGGCGACGCGCCTTCGCCTTGCTGCCATGCCTGCCCCTTCCCTGTCCGATCATGCGAGGCGCCTGGGGCCCATCACCAACCCAGCGAGAACATGGTCTCCAGATCATGCCGGGAGTGGACCTGCATGGCATTGAGCGTCTCGGTATCACGAATGCCCTCGACGGCATTGAGTCGTCCGGTCACCAGCTCCGCCAGGCTCTCGAAGTCACGGGTACGCGCGATGGCGACCAGGTCGTAACGACCACAGGTGGAATAGACTTCGCTGATGCCCTCGACGTCGGCCAGCCGCTCGGCCACCGCCTTCACCTGCCCCTTGTCGGCATTGATCAGAATCACCGCATTCTGCATCTGACTTCTCCCTGCTCTGGGCGCTTGCGCGCACGTCTCGTTCTGCGCCCGACCGGGCGGCCGCCGCAGCTGGCGCGAGTATAGCAGTGCCATCCAGGTCGCAGAACCGAGGGGCCACACATGGCCTTCGCGCCTCCTCCCTGGCCGATGCCCGTGCGGTGGATTGCCGCACGGGCGCCGGCCAGTTAGCGATACCTTCATCAGTTTACTACCATTGAGCGGACGAACTCTGCAGGGATGTACCTGTCGGACCAAGAGGTGGCTCGACCACCCGCCAAGAAGAACCGGGCATCATGCATGCCCACCGTGACCATCAGACCCACCGCAATGATGAGGAGAAACCATGGCCGACCACAGCCGTCGTGATTTCATGCGTAACAGCCTGCTGGGCCTTGCCGCCCTCCCCCTGGGGGCCGGCCTGCTGTCCAAGAGCGCCTTCGCCCAGGACCTGCCGCGACTCGACCCGAGTGCCGAACAGGCGAAGGCCCTGAACTACGTCGAGAATGCCAGCGACGCCAGCGACCATCCGGCCTACGAGGAAGGCGAGCGCTGCGACAACTGCATGTTCTACCAGGCCGACAACGAAGGCTGCCAGCTGTTCCCGGAGAACAGTGTCGAGCCCGGCGGCTGGTGCCAGTCCTGGTCTGCCCAGGGTTAATCGACGCGTCACCCCAGCTGACAGAAGCGTCACCGTACCAGTGTCAACGACAGATCCCGCGTCATGTGACGCGGGATCTGTCGTTCGGACACCTCAATCGCGCCCCACTTCCTCGGGCAGTGGCCAGTGGTAGCGGCGCACCACCTCGTTGTCCTGCACCGACTCCAGCCGCACCGGAAAGCCCCAAAGCTGATGGAGGTGGCGGATGACCGGGTAGACGCTGCGTGCCAGCGGTCGCCGACTGTCCTGGACGTGGCGCAGGGTCAGCGACCGATCACCGCGAATGTCAGCCGAGGTGACCTGGATATTGGGTTCGCGCACGGACAGGGCGTACTGGGTGGCGAGGGATTCGCGAACGCGTCGATAACCGCGCTCGTCGTGGATCGCCGCCACCTCCAGCATCTCTTCCTGGTCGTCGTCGACCACCATGAACAGCTTGAGGTCGCGGATCACCTTGGGCGACAGGAACTGCTGGATGAAGGACTCATCCTTGAAGTTCTTCATGGCGAATTCCAGGGTCTCCCGCCAGTCGCCACCAGCGGTGTCGGGGAACCACTGCCGATCCTCCTCCGTCGGCGCCTCGCAGATGCGCCGCAGGTCGGTGAAGATGGCGAAACCCAGCGCGTAGGGGTTGATGCCGCTGAAGTAGGGGCTGTCGAAGGCCGGTTGGTTGACCACCGCGGTATGCGACTGCAGGAACTCCAGCATCAGCCCCTCGTCCACCAGCCCCTTCTCGTAGAGCCGGTTCATCAGGGTGTAGTGCCAGAAGGTGGCCCACCCCTCGTTCATCACCTGGGTCTGGCGCTGGGGATAGAAGTACTGGGCCAGCTTGCGCACGATACGCACCACCTCACGCTGCCAGGGGGCCAGCAACGGGGCGTTCTTCTCGATGAAGTAGAGCAGGTTTTCCTGTGGCTCGGGCGGGTAGCGCCCGCCCTCGTGAAGACCCAGGGGGTCCTCCTCGTCAGCCATGTCGGGAAGGGCATCATCGCGCGGCCCGCCCGGAATGGTACGCCACAGGGTATTGACCTGAGCCTGGAGGTGCGCCTCGCGCTCCTCCTGGCGGCGCGCCTCCTCGGCAGCGGAGACCGGCGAGGGACGCTTGTAGCGGTCAACGCCGTAGTTCTGCAGGGCGTGACAGGCATCCAGCAGCTGCTCCACCGCGGCGACGCCGTGGCGCTCCTCGCACTCGCTGATGTACTTGCGGGCAAACACCAGGTAGTCAACGATGGATGAGGCGTCGGTCCAGGTGCGGAACAGGTAATTGCCCTTGAAGAAGGAGTTGTGGCCATAGCAGGCGTGAGCCATGACCAGCACCTGCATCATCAGGGTATTCTCCTCCATCAGGTAGGCGATGCAGGGGTCGGAGTTGATCACCAGCTCATAGGCCAGTCCCATCTGGCCACGACGGTAGGCCTGTTCAACGGCCAGGAACTGCTTGCCGAAGGACCAGTGGTGATAGCCCACCGGCATGCCCACGCTGGCATAGGCATCCATCATCTGTTCGGTGGTAATGACCTCGATCTGGTTGGGATAGGTATCCAGGCGATACTCATCCGCCAGGCGTGCAATCTCCTCCTCGAAGGCATCGAGGATCTCGAAGTTCCAGTCGGAACCGGTGGCGATGGGCTTGTGTCGGATCATGCTGCCTCCTCGGGCCGCCTGCTCGGGGGATCACGTGCTGGCATTGCGGCGCTTGAACAGCTCGCGAAAGACCGGGTAGATGTCCCCGGCCTCGACGATCTGCCGCATGGCGAAACGCTCGGCATAGTCGGCCTCCACCCGCTCGTACTCCTCCCACAGCGCCTGATGGGCATGAGGGGTGATTTCCACGTAGGTGAAGTACTGCAGCCGCGGCATCAGGCGCTCGACGAGCAGGTCGCGGCAAGTGATGGAGTCGTCGTCCCAGTTGTCGCCGTCCGAGGCCTGGGCCACGTAGAGGTTCCATTGACCGGGCGGGTAGCGCGCCTCGATGATCTCGTCGACCAGCGTCAGGGCGCTTGAGACGATGGTGCCGCCAGTCTCGCGCGAGTAGAAGAACTCCTCTTCATCGACCTCCTTGGCCGCGGTATGGTGGCGGACGAAGACCAGCTCGACCTTCTCGTAGTTGCGCTCGAGGAAGAGGTAGAGCAGCAGGAAGAAACGCTTGGCAATGTCCTTGTGGGCCTGGGTCATCGATCCCGAGACATCCATCACGCAGAACATCACCGCCTTGCTCGAGGGTTGCGGCTGATCGACCAGGTTGTTGTAGCGCAGGTCGTAGGTATCGATGAAGGGCACCGCCTCCAAGCGCTTCTCCAGACGTTCGATCTCCGCCTTGAGCTCGGTGATGCGGGCCGGGTTGCGCAGCACCGGGTCCTTGCGCTCCTCTTCGGCCAGTGCCTCGGTGGCCTCGCGCAGGGCCCGCCGGATCGGCGCCCGCATGGCGATGCGTCGGGCCTGGGCCTCGCGCATGGAGCGCACGATATTGATGCGCGCCGGCACCCCCTCCTTCGACACCCCGGCACGTACCGGGCGCACCTCATCGAGGTCCACCAGGTTCTTGCGCTCCAGGTGAGGCAGCTCCAGGCCGTCGAAGACGAAGTCGAGAAACTCCTCCCGGCTCAGGGTGAAGGCGAACTCGTCCATGCCCTCGCCCTGGTTGGAGGCACCGCCTTCCCCGGCACCGTCGCCACCCCCGCCGCCGGGTCGGCGCAGCCGGTCCCCCTCGACGAACTCCTTGTTGCCCGGTGCAACGATGCTGCGCCTGCCTCCCGGGCCATGCTGGAAGACCGGCTCGGAGATGTCCCGGCTGGGAATCGAAACCTTCTCGCCGCGCTCCATGTCGGTGATCGAACGACGGTTCACCGCCTCCTCGACCGACCGCTTGATATGGGTACGGTAGCGGTCGAGGAAGCGCTGGCGGTTGACCGCGCTCTTGTGCTTGGCATTGGCTCGACGATCGATGAAATAGGTCATGACGACCTCCTCGGCCTACTGCGACTTGCGAACCCGCAGGTACCACTCGGAGAGCAGGCGAACCTGCTTCTCGGTGTAGCCGCGGTCGACCATGCGTGCCACGAAGTCCTCGTGCTTCTTCTGGTCTGCCGTCGAGGCCTTGGCGTTGAAGGAGATCACCGGCAGCAGCTCCTCGGTATTGGCGAACATCTTGTGCTCGATCACCCCCCGCAACTTCTCGTAGGACTGCCAGCTGGGGTTCATGCCGTTGTTCTGGGCACGCGCCCGCAACACGAAGTTGACCACCTCGTGGCGAAAGTCCTTGGGGTTGGAGATGCCCGCCGGCTTCTCGATCTTCTCCAGCTCCTCGTTGAGGGCCTGGCGGTCGAGGAACTCGCCGGTCTCGGGGTCCCGGTACTCCTGATCCTGAATCCAGAAGTCGGCGTAGGTGACATAGCGGTCGAAGATGTTCTGGCCGTACTCGGAGTAGGACTCTAGGTAGGCCGTCTGGATCTCCTTGCCGATGAAGTCGACGTAGCGCGGGGCCAGGAACTCCTTGATGAAGCGCAGATAGCGCTCGAAGGTCTCCCGCGGCAGCTGCTCCTGCTCCAGTCGCTGCTCGAGCACGTAGAGCAGATGAACCGGGTTCGCTGCTACCTCGTGGTTATCGAAGTTGAACACCTTGGCGAGGATCTTGAAGGCGAAGCGTGTCGACAGCCCCTCCATGCCCTCGTCGACCCCGGCGGCATCGCGATACTCCTGAATCGACTTGGCCTTGGGGTCGGTATCCTTGAGGTTCTCGCCGTCGTAGACCCGCATCTTGGAGTAGATGCTCGAATTCTCCGGCTCCTTGAGCCGCGAGAGCACCGAAAACTGCGCCAGCATGCGCAGGGTATCCGGGGCGCAGGGCGCCTCGGCCAGCGAGGAGTGCTCGAGCAGCTTCTTGTAGATGTTGATCTCCTCGGTGACCCGCAAGCAGTAGGGCACCTTGACGATGTAGACCCGGTCGAGGAAGGCCTCGTTGTTGCGATTGTTGCGGAAGGTCTGCCACTCGCTCTCGTTGGAGTGAGCCAGCACCACGCCGTCGAAGGGGATCGCGCCCATGCCTTCGGTGGGGTTGTAGTTGCCCTCCTGGGTCGCCGTCAGCAGCGGATGCAGCACCTTGATCGGCGCCTTGAACATCTCGACGAACTCCATCAGCCCCTGGTTCGCCCGACATAACCCTCCGGAGAAGCTGTAGGCATCCGGGTCATCCTGGGAGTAGAGCTCGAGCTGGCGAATGTCCACCTTGCCCACCAGCGAGGAGATATCCTGGTTGTTCTCGTCGCCGGGCTCGGTCTTGGAGATGGCGACCTGGTTGAGCCGCGAGGGGTAGAGGCGCACCACCCGGAACTGGGAGATGTCGCCGCCATACTCCTTGAGCCTCTTGGCAGCCCACGGCGACATCACGCTCTTGAGGTAGCGCTGGGGAATCCCGTACTCCTTCTCCAGCAGCTCGCCGTCCTCTTCCGGGGAGAACAGGCCCAGCGGCGACTCGTAGACCGGCGAGTCCTTGATGGCATAGAAGGGGACCTTCTCCATCAGCAGCTTGAGGCGCTCGGCCAGGGATGACTTGCCGCCGCCCACCGGCCCCAGCAGGTAAAGGATCTGCTTGCGCTCCTCGAGCCCCTGGGCAGCATGGCGGAAGTAGGCAACGATCTGCTCGATGGCCTCTTCCATGCCGTAGAACTCGGCAAAGGCCGGATAGCGACGGATCACCTTGTTGGAGAAGATGCGGGACAGCCGCGAATCCTTCGCGGTATCGATCACCTCGGGCTCGCCGATGGCCTCCAGCATTCGCTCGGCCGCCGTGGCATAGGCCACGGGCTCCCGGCGACAGAGTTCCAGATACTCCTGCAGGCTCATCTCTTCCTGCTGGACGCGAGCGAAGCGGTTCTGCACATGATCGAAGATGCTCATCGATGCCTCCTGTATGCCCGGTTCCCCGGCCACTCGACAGGGTGATGACGGCCAGGGTGGGGTCTCATCAGCGTAGACAGCATCAGCGGATAACGGTTTGCCTCATCAATCAACGCACCCGACCCCTCTTCCCTGAGAGCCCGGCGAGTACCACCGGGTTCATGAGTCACCGCGAAAGATTAAACGCTGAAACGACGCTGCCCGCCGGAGGCGGGCAGCGGAGAGGGCATGGCAGGCCGGCACGGGCGGTCAACACCGTGGCCGCGATGGGCATCAGAGCCAAGCGGCAAGCCGGGTTCCCTGCTCGATGGCGCGACGGGCATCGAGTTCCGCCGCCTCCTCGGCACCGCCGATGACATGCACGGCCATGCCGGCCGCCTGCAGGGGCGCAAGCAGCTCTCGCACCGGCTCCTGGCCGGCGCAGACCACGATGGTATCGACCTCAAGACAGTGCGGTTCGCCATCGAGGCGAAGATGGAGCCCCTGATCGTCGATGCCGAGATACTCGCAGCCGACCAGCGTCTCGACCCCACGATGCTTGAGCGACGCCCGATGCACCCAGCCGGTGGTCTTGCCGAGCCCCTTGCCGGGCTTGCTGGTCTTGCGCTGCAGCAGCGTGACCTGACGAGGCGTCGCGGGACGCTCGGTCGCCTTGAGGCCGCCACGCTGTGCAACACCCAGGTCGACCCCCCACTCGTCGCACCAGGCCGCCACTGACGGGGCAACGCCCCCGGTGTGGGTGAGGAGTTCCGCCACATCGAAGCCGATGCCTCCGGCACCGATGATCGCCACGCGCCGTCCGACCCGTTCGGGATGGGTGATCGCTGTCGGGTAGCCGATGACCTTCGGATGATCGCTGCCCGGCAGCGCGAGCCGACGTGGCCGCACACCGGTGGCCAGCACCACGGCGTCGAAGTCGCGCAGGGCCGGGATATCCGCTTCGGTCCCCAGACGCAGCGTGACGCCCAGTCTCTCGAGCCGCACCCGGTAGTAGCGCAGGGTCTCGTCGAACTCCTCCTTGCCGGGAATCCGCCGTGCATGATTGAACTGGCCACCGAGCTCCGCTCCTCGCTCGAACAGGGTCACGGCATGGCCGCGCTCGGCGGCGGTGACCGCGGCGGCAAGCCCGGCGGGACCGCCGCCCACCACGGCGATCGCCTTCGGCGCAGCGGTCGGGGCAATCTCCAGCTCCGTCTCGTGGCAGGCACGCGGATTGACCAGGCAGGAGGTCACCCGTCCCAGGAAGACCTGGTCCAGGCACGCCTGGTTGCAGGCGATGCAGGTGTTGATCTCCTCGCTGCGTCCCGCAGCGGCCTTGCTTACCCAGGCGGGGTCGGCCAGGAAGGGGCGCGCCATGGAGACCATGTCGGCGTGCCCCTCGGCCAGCACCCGCTCCGCGACCTCCGGCATGTTGATGCGGTTGGTGGTGATCAGCGGCACCGAGAGTTCGGCCTTCATGCGCCGGGTCACTTCGGTGAAAGCGGCCCGCGGCACGCTGGTGACGATGGTGGGAACACGCGCCTCGTGCCAGCCGATTCCGGTGTTGATCACGTCGACCCCGGCGGCCTCGAGGGCACGCCCCAGGGTGGCGACCTCCTCGAAGGTACTACCCTCCTCCACCAGGTCGATCATCGACAGCCGAAAGATGATCAGGAAATCCTGGCCCACCGCCTCGCGGATCCGCCGCACGATCTGCACCGGAAAGCGGAGGCGATTCTCGAGGCATCCCCCCCAGGCATCGTCACGCTGGTTGGTCCGGGGACACAGGAACTGGTTGATCAGGTAGCCCTCCGATCCCATCACCTCGACGCCGTCGTAGCCGGCTTCCCGAGCCAGGGTCGCGCAGCGCACGTAGGCCTCGATACGCGCCTCGACCTCGTCGCCGGCAAGCGCCCGGGGGGTGAAGGGGTTGATGGGGGCCTGAAGCGCCGAGGGCGCGACCAGCGCCGGCGTATAGGCATAGCGACCGGCGTGCAGGATCTGCAGGCAGAGGTGCCCGCCGGCCTCGTGCACGGCCTCGACCACGCCACGGTGATCCGCCAGCTGATCGGAGCGTTCGAGAGTCGCCGCTCCCTCGAAGACGGCGCCCTCGGGATGGGGGGCGATGCCACCGGTAACGATCAGCCCGACGCCCTCGCGGGCCCGCTCGGCGTAGAAGGCTGCCAGCCGCGCGAAGCCGCCCGGGGCCTCCTCGAGATTGGTATGCATCGAGCCCATCAGCACGCGATTGGGCAGCGTCAGATGGCCGACCTTCAGGGGGCGAAACAGCTGGGGATAGGCATTCACGTCAGGGTCCTCGCGGTCGGAACGGCGGTCAATTCAAACAACTGTATGATAATCGAGCCGGATCACGCAAAGGGTCATCGACCCAGAATACCGGGGAGCAGGGAAATGCCTGGAACCAACGAGACAGCCCCGAGGCCGGGTTGGCCTCGGGGCTGAAGAAGTCGTGTGCAGATGGCGGACCGGACGGGACTCGAACCCGCGACCTCCGGCGTGACAGGCCGGCATTCTAACCAGCTGAACTACCGGTCCGCGTGGTGGGTGATACCGGACTCGAACCAGTGACCCCCAGCATGTGAGGCTGGTGCTCTAACCAACTGAGCTAATCACCCACGCGTTACTGCAAGCTTGCTGCTGTCGTGATGCCATCGTGGCGGACCGGACGGGACTCGAACCCGCGACCTCCGGCGTGACAGGCCGGCATTCTAACCAACTGAACTACCGGTCCGCAAGATGACCTGCGACAGGGAAGACAATGGCGGACCGGACGGGACTCGAACCCGCGACCTCCGGCGTGACAGGCCGGCATTCTAACCAGCTGAACTACCGGTCCGCTGCACTCTTCCTGCGACATGATCGGGCATCGCCTGGGCGATGGTGGGTGGTACAGGGTTCGAACCTGTGACCCCCAGCTTGTAAGGCTGGTGCTCTCCCAGCTGAGCTAACCACCCCCGGTCACGTGGCGCTGCATTCTACAGGGGCCCCGGCCGATGTCAACGCTTTTCGCATCATTACCGGGCAAGACCTGCGCACCCACAGCCACTGCCCGTTCATCGGCCTGCCTGCAGTACAGACAGCACGGGCATGTCAGGCATTCGCTCTCATGAAAGCGGCGATGGCGTCTGCGCCCTCGTCAATCAGCATCGCCTGGGTCTTGCCCGAGGCGCGACGCGGCTTCCAGTCGTGGTCACCATCCTCTTGCCAGTACAGCCTGGCGATACCGGGCAGCGCGTAACCCGCCACCTCATCGCGGCTCCCCATGGGATCACGGCTTCCCTGGACCACCAGCGTCGGACACGTCAGCGCCGGCCAGTGGCCAAGCCGCAAACGCTCGGGCTTGCCGCGAGGATGGAAGGGGTAGCCGCAGAGTATCAGGCCGGGCGCCCCGTCCCGGGCCGCCAGTTGACTGGCGACACGCCCGCCCATCGACTTGCCCCCCAGCCAGAGGCGGCGAGGAAGATCATGGTGCGACACGCTGTCGCACCAGCAGGCCAGCTCCTCGACCAGGCGATCGATCCTCGGCGGCGGCCGCCGCTGCCCTTCTCGCCTCATCTGCTGCAGATAGGCGAATTCGATGGCCAGGGTCTGGACCCCCACCCCGGCCAGGGCATCACGCAACCGTTGCATAAAGGTTGAATCCTGACCTGCACCGGCGCCGTGGGTGATCAGCAGGCGACCCTCACGACACTCGCCACGCACCTCCAGGGGGCCGAGGCCTTCAATATACCCGCCACCGGGCTCCCCCTTTTCCAGCAATCGACGCAGTGCCTCGCGGCCCAGAATAGGCATATCCCGAGCAAAAAAGTCGGACAAGTTATCCCTCCTCGCGTTCAACAATCAACACATTGGCGTGTTCAGGTTGTCGCACCCCTGCGCTAGAATAGCCGCTGGTTACAGACCTGCATCATCCTGCGGAGGTCGCCCCGAGGCAGAATGTCGCGGGCCACCCCCAAACCGCGTTCGATGGGAAACAGACATGAGCACAGCACTGGAACACCCGACCTACAACTACAAGGTAGTTCGGCAGTTCGCGATCATGACGGTGGTGTGGGGCATCGTGGGCATGACCCTCGGTGTCATCCTTGCCGCTCAGCTCGTATGGCCGGAACTGAACCTGGGACTGCCTTGGACGAGCTTCGGCCGCCTGCGCCCCCTTCACACCAACGCCGTGATCTTCGCCTTCGGCGGCTCGGCGCTGTTCGCCACCTCCTATTACGTGGTGCAGCGCACCTGCCAGACCCGGCTGTTCAGCGACCGGCTGGCGGCCTTCACCTTCTGGGGCTGGCAGGCCGTGATCCTCTCCGCGGTGATCTCCCTGCCCCTGGGCATGACGACAACCAAGGAGTATGCCGAGCTTGAATGGCCGATCAACATCCTGATCGCCATCGTATGGATCAGCTACGCCATCGTCTTCCTGGGGACCATCAAGCTGCGCAAGACCTCCCATATCTACGTGGCCAACTGGTTCTTCGCCGCCTTCATCCTGACCGTGGCCGTGCTGCACATCGTCAACAATGCCGCCATCCCGGTGACGGCCATGTACTCCACCTCCATCTACGCCGGCACCATCGATGCCATGGTGCAGTGGTGGTATGGCCACAATGCGGTGGGCTTCTTCCTGACGGCAGGCTTCCTGGGGATGATGTACTACTTCGTGCCCAAGCAGGCGGAGCGGCCGGTCTACTCCTATCGCCTGTCCATCGTCCACTTCTGGGCGCTGATCATGGTCTACATGTGGGCGGGCCCGCACCACCTGCACTACACCGCTCTGCCCAACTGGGCCCAGTCGCTGGGCATGATCATGTCCATCATCCTGCTGGCCCCCTCCTGGGGCGGCATGATCAACGGCATGATGACCCTGTCGGGCGCCTGGCATAAGCTGCGCACCGACCCGACCCTGCGCTTCCTGGTCGTCGCCCTCTCCTTCTACGGCATGTCCACCTTCGAGGGGCCGATGATGGCGGTGAAGACCGTCAATGCGCTGTCCCACTACACCGACTGGACCATCGGTCACGTGCATGCCGGCGCTCTGGGCTGGGTCGCCATGATCACCATCGGCTCCATGTACCACCTGATCCCGCGCCTGTTCGGCCGCACCGAGATGCACTCGGTCAACCTGATCGCCGTGCACTTCTGGCTGGCCACGATCGGCACCGTGCTCTACATCGCCGCCATGTGGGTCAACGGCATCCTGCAGGGTCTGATGTGGCGCGCCATCAACCCCGACGGCACCCTGATGTATACCTTCGTCGAATCCGTGGAGGCCAGCGGACCGGGCTACATCGTGCGCCTGATCGGCGGCCTGTGCTGGGTGGCCGGCATGCTGATCATGGCCTTCAACGTCTTCATGACTGTCCGGCGCGGCGAAGGTGCCCGTCAGCCGATTCCGCAGACTGCCTGAGCCAACGGGGAAACCGACACCAATGAGACACGAGATCGTCGAAAAGAACGTCGGCCTGCTTGCCGTACTGATCCTGGTGGTGATCAGCTTCGGCGGGCTGGCCGAGGTCGTGCCGCTGTTCTTCCAGAAGCAGACGACCGAACCCGTCGAAGGGCTCAAGCCGCTCTCTGCACTGGAGCTCGAAGGCCGCGATATCTATCGCCGCGAGGGCTGCGTCGGCTGCCACTCGCAGATGGTCCGCCCCTTCCGCGCGGAGACAGAGCGCTACGGCCACTACAGCGTGGCCGGCGAGTCGGTCTACGACCATAACTTCCTGTGGGGGTCCAAGCGGACCGGGCCGGACCTGGCCCGTGTCGGCGGCCGCTACAGCGACGACTGGCACCGCGCCCACATGTACAACCCGCGTGACGTGGTGCCGGAATCGGTCATGCCGGCCTATCCGTGGCTGTTCGAGAACACCCTGGATGGCGAGGACACGCCGAAGAAGATGCGCGCCCTGAAGGCCCTCGGCGTGCCCTATACCGACGAGCAGATCGAGAACGCAAGCAGTGAAGTGCGGGGCGAGCAGGAAATCACCGCGCTGATTGCCTATCTGCAACAGCTTGGGACCGTGCTCGAGGGCACACGCTGATTATGGATACCGGAACCTTTCGCGGCATCATCACGGGAATCCTGATCATCGCCTTCATCGGGCTCACCCTGTGGGCCTACTCGAAGCGTCGCACCAAGGACTTCGATGAAGCGAAGAACCTGCCCTTCGCCGACGAGGACGATGCGCCGGCCAACCATGACACGAGCGCCTCGCGCGAGACCGATTCCCGCCATGACAGGGGAGAAAGAGACAAATGAACAATCTTTGGGGTGACTCCCTTTCCGGCTTCTGGAGTGCCTGGATCATCGTCATCACGCTGGGCTCCATCGGGATTGCCTTCTGGCTGCTCTATGCCAACCGCAAGACCGACAAGACCCCCGACGCCGAAGGCAATGTCGAGACCACCGGGCACGCCGCCGACGGCATCGAGGAGTACGACAACCCTCTACCACGCTGGTGGCTGCAGCTCTACATCGGCACCATCGTCTTTTCTCTCGGTTATCTGGTGCTCTACCCGGGCCTGGGCAACTTCGCCGGCGTGCTGGGCTGGACCCAGGAGGGCCAGTGGGAAGAGGAAGTGGCCCGTGCCGAGGAGCGCTTCACGCCAATCTTCGCCCAGTACGAGGAAGTGCCGATCCCCGACCTGGCCGAGGACGATGAGGCCATGCAGGTCGCCGAGCGCATCTACCTCAACAACTGTGCGGTCTGCCACGGCTCCAACGCCAAGGGCGGCTACGGCTTCCCGAACCTGACCGATGACGACTGGCTCTACGGCGGCGAGCCGGAGGATATCCTGACCACCCTGCACCAGGGGCGTAACGGCTTGATGCCTTCCTGGCAGCAACTGGGCAGCGAGAATATCGAGAACGTCACTCAGCATGTGCTCGCCCTGTCCGACCTCGAGCACGATGCCGAGCGCGCCGAGCGCGGTGAGGCGACCTTCGCCTCGGTGTGCGCGGCCTGCCATATGCCCGACGGCACCGGCAACCAGGGGCTGGGCGCCCCCAACCTGACCAACGATACCTGGCTCTATCAGGCACCGGGGCAGAGCGTTGCCGACTCGGTGCGCCAGACCCTGCGTAATGGCCGCAACGGCCATATGCCGGCCCAGGCCGCCTACATCGGCGAGGAACGCGTCCACCTGGTCGCCGCCTACGTCTACAGTCTGCGCCTCGAGGACTGAGGCAGGGGGCTCAGGCTCTGAAGGGTGCGACCCCCGGTCGCACCCTTTCTCGTTATGCGGCCACCCCGATACAATGACCCCCATCCCAGCGGCCCCACAGGCCCTGCCCTCCTTGCCAGCCGTGAGCCTGCCATGAGCGAGAAGATCCCGACCCGCGATGTCACCCCGGATCCCGTGGGGCATCATGCGCCCCAGGAAGCGGTTACCCAGCAGATGTACGCCAGCCGACGTCACATCTACGTACGCGAGATCAAGGGCTTCTTCCAGCGCCTGCGCCGCACGTCCAACTGGGCCCTGATGCTGGCCTTCTTCCTGCTGCCCTGGGTGCCCTGGGGTGACCGGCCGGCGATCTGGTTCGACCTCCCCGGCCGCGAGTTTCACATCTTCTCCGCCACCTTCTACCCCCAGGAGTTCATGCTGCTCTCCTGGCTGCTGATCATCTGCGCCTTCGGCCTGTTCTTCATCACGGTGTTCGCCGGCCGGGTCTGGTGCGGCTACACCTGTCCGCAGAGCGTCTGGACCTTCCTGTTCATCTGGGTCGAACACCGCCTGGAGGGGTCGCGCAACCGTCGCATGAAGCTCGACAAGCAGCCGATGAGCCGCGACAAGCTGTGGCGCAAGTCGGCCAAGCACGCCATCTGGCTGCTGGTCGCCCTGGCCACCGGCATCACCTTCGTCGGCTACTTCACCCCCATCCGCGACCTGGTGGTGGAGCTGCCCACCCTCGAGGCCCACGGCTGGTCCTACTTCTGGGTCGGCTTCTTCCTGGTCTTCACCTACCTCAATGCCGGCTGGCTGCGCGAGCAGGTGTGCATCTACATGTGCCCCTACGCCCGTTTCCAGTCAGTGATGTTCGACCGCGACACCCTGATCGTTTCCTACGACACCGCACGCGGCGAGCCTCGGGGGCCACGCAAGAAGACCCTGAGCCACGAACAGGCCCGAGCCGACGGCCACGGCGACTGCATCGACTGCGACCTCTGCGTGCAGGTCTGCCCCACCGGCATCGACATCCGCGATGGCCTGCAGTACGAGTGCATCACCTGCGCGGCCTGCATCGACGCCTGCGATAGCGTCATGGACAAGATGGGCTATCCCCGCGGCCTGATCCGCTATACCACTGAAAACGCCCTGGAAGGCAGGCCGACGCATATCCTGCGACCGCGCCTGATGGGCTACCTGGCCGCCCTGCTGGTGATGGTCGGGGTCTTCGCCTGGGCGGTGGCCGACCGCACACCCCTGGGCTTCGATGTGGAACGCGAGCGTAATCAGCTCTTCCAGATGACCCGTGATGGACGCATCAGCAACGTCTATACCCTGACGGTGCGCAACCTCGACAACCAGGCGCACGTCTATCGGCTGGAGGCCTCCGGCCTGCCCGACATGACCCTGGATACCGACCAGGTCAGCGTGCCCGCCGGCGAATCGCGCCAGCTGGTGATCCAGGCCAGCGTTCCGCCCGAGGTCATCGACCGGCCCAGCACCGAGATCATCCTGCGGCTGGAGGCGCTGAATGCCGACATCGCCATCGAACGCGACAGCCGTTTCATAGGAGAAACCCGCTGATGAGTGCGGAACACGAGAGCATCCCGCCGTGGTACAAGCAGTTCTGGCCCTGGTTCCTGATCGGCCTGCTGGCCTCCTCGATCACCTTCAGCCTGGTCTATCTGACGCTGTCGATCCGCTACTATGACGGCTCGGTGGGTGGCGACTACTATGAGCGCGGCCTGGCCATCAACGAGCAGCTGGCCAAGCAGGAGCATGCGCAGACACTAGGCCTCGAGGCCGTCATGCGCGCCGACGCCCGCACCGGCGACATCGTCGTCGACCTGCAGGGGGAGCGGCGTCCCGAGCGCCTCCACCTGGCCCTGATCTTTCCCACCGACAGCCATCGTGACCGGTCGCTGACCCTGGAACACGTCCGCGAGGGGCGCTACGTGGGCATGATCGACGAGCCGCTCAACTACCGTTGGTACCTCCAGCTGCAGCCCGCCGAGGGCAATGACGCCGAATGGCGCCTGACCGGCGAGGCCCGTTTCCCCAGCGACGACGAGATCGCCCTGGCGCCCGGCCTCTGATGCCGGCCGACGAGAGTCCATGACCCAGAGTCCACAGTCGCCTGACGCGCCCCCCGGCTGCTACCACTGTGGCAACCGAGTGCCGACGGGTGCACCCTGGTCGATCACCCTCGACCAGGAGCGTCGTCCGCTCTGCTGCCCCGGCTGCGAGGCCGTGGCCCATGCCATCGTCGATGGCGGCCTGGCGAGCTACTACCGCTTTCGCACCGCGCTCCCCGAGCGACCGGACGACCGCCAGACGGCCAGGGCCGAGACCTGGGCGGTCTTCGACGATCCCGGACTGCAGGCCCGCTTCGTGCATTCCGCGGGGGACGACGGGACGGTGTATGCCACCCTGGCCGTGGACGGCATCACCTGTGCGGCCTGTGCCTGGTTGATCGAACACCGTCTCAATGCCCTGGACGGGATCACCGCCAGCGCCGTCAACCTCACGCATCATCGCCTGCGGATCAGCTGGGACCCCGAACGGGTCGCCCTGTCGCGGATCCTCGCCGAGATGGCGGCCATCGGCTACCCGGCCCAGCCCTGGGAGCCCGATGCCGCGCAGCAGCGCCTGCAGCACGAGGAGCGCATGAACGTGCGCCGCCTGATCGTCGCCGCCGTGGGCATGATGCAGGTGATGATGTTCTCGATCCCCATCTACGTGGCCGGTCCCGACGAGATCAGTGTCGACTTCCTCGCGCTCTTCCACTGGCTCTCCTTTGCCCTGGCAACGCCGGTGGTGCTCTTCTCGGCCCAGCCCTTCTTCCGCAACGCCCTGCGTGACCTCCAGACCCGGGTGCTGGGCATGGATGTGACCGTATCGCTGGCCATCGGCGGTGCCTACCTGGCCAGCGGCTATGCGGTGATCGCCGGCCACGGCGACGTCTATTTCGACTCGGTGGCCATGTTCACCTTCTTCCTGCTCTTCGGCCGCTACGTGGAGGGCCGGGCCCGACGCCGCAGTGGCCACAGCGGCAACGCCCTGTCCGACGCCCTGCCCCTCTCGGCGATCCGCCTCACCGAGGCGGGCGAGGAGCGCATCCTGCCGGCCAGCGAGCTCGCCGCCGGCGACCGGGTGCTGGTCAAGCCCGGCCATGGCGTGCCGGCCGACGGGGTCATCGAGTCCGGCGCGTCGAGCCTCGACGAATCCATGCTCACCGGGGAGTACCTGCCGGTGACCCGCGGCGTCGGCGACCGGGTGACCGGCGGCAGCCAGAACATCGAGAGCCCGTTGACGGTACGCGTCACCCATGCCGGCACCGATGCCCGAGTCGCCCACATCGTCGATCTCACCGACCGCGCCTTCGCCAGCCGCCCCCGTATCGCCCAGCTGGCCGCGCGCATGGCCCATCACTTCGTGCTGCAGGTCCTGCTCATCTCGTTCGGGGTCGCCGTCGCCTGGTGGTTCATTGACCCGGACAGGATGCTCTGGGTCACCCTGTCGGTGCTGGTGGTCACCTGTCCCTGCGCCCTGGCGCTGGCCACCCCCACGGCCTTGACCGCCGGCCATGGGCGCCTGCACCGCCGCGGCGTGCTGATTACCCGCGCCGATGCCCTGGAAACGCTGTCGCAGCTCGATCGGGTGATCTTCGACAAGACCGGCACCCTGACCAGTGGCGAGATGAGCCTGATCGAGACCCGTCTGGCGGACGAACCGGGCAACACACTCGACGTGGACCAGGCACGCCGCGTGGCGGCCGCCCTGGAGGCCCAGTCGGAACACCCCATTGCGCGCGCCTTCCGCCCCTTCCGCGATGCAAGCGTTACGTTCGGGGAAGTGCTCAGCCACCCCGGCCAGGGCCTGGAGGGCCGCCTCGGCGGTCAACGCTGGCGGCTCGGCAGTCCCGAGTTCGCCGCCCCCGAGCGTCCTCCGGTGCTGCCCGGCGAGGGGCAGTGGCTGCTGCTGGCCGAGGAGGGTAAGCCGCGGGCCTGGTTCGCCCTGCATGACCGCCTCCGGGAGGATGCCCGGGAGACGGTCGAGGCCCTGCAGGGACGGGGCCTGGCGGTGGAACTGCTATCCGGCGACACCCCCTCGGCGGTGGCCGACATGGCCAGGCGCCTGGGCATTGCCACCTGGCAGGCGGCGGCTGGCCCCGAGGACAAGCTGGCCCGCCTCCAGGCCCTGCAGGCCAGCGGAGAACGAGTGGCGATGGTCGGTGACGGCATCAACGACGTCCCGGTCCTGGCCGGTGCCGACGTGGCCATCGCCATGAACGGTGCCACCGACCTGGCACGGACGCGCGCCGACGCCGTCTTGCTCGGCCCGCGCCTGGGGCGTATCGTCGAGGCCATCGAGACCGGCCGAACCACCGGCCGGATCATCCGGCAGAACCTGACCTGGTCGCTGATCTACAACGTTTCCGCGCTGCCCCTCGCCGCCATGGGGTTCGTGCCCCCCTGGCTGGCCGCCATCGGCATGTCGGCCAGCTCCCTGGTGGTCGTCGGCAATGCCCTGCGCCTGACCCGGGACGCGCCCTCTCATGAGGCCGGCAGCAACACCCCCCGCCTGGTGAACGCATGAGCATTCTCTACCTGCTGATTCCCCTCTCGCTGATCCTGCTGGGACTGGCCGTCTGGGCCTTCTTCTGGGCCGTCAAGCATGACCAGTTCGAGGATCTGGAGGGTCCCGCCTATCGCATTCTCTTCGACGAGGATGACAACGCCCCCCCGAAGGAAGACGCGCGCAACGCCGAGCCTCGCTCCACCACCGATGACAAGGAACGCCACGACTGATGGACCCCACCGGCCTCGACCTCCCCCCCCTGGCCGCCGCCTTCGTCTTTGGTCTGCTCGGGGGCGCCCACTGCATCGGCATGTGCGGCGGCATCATGAGCGCCCTGACCTTCGCCGTCCCGCCCAGCATGCGCAGCCCGGCGCGCCTTTCGGGATTGCTGCTGGGCTACAACCTGGGCCGGATCGCCAGCTACATGGTGGCCGGTGCCCTGGTGGCGGGGCTCGGCACCCTGGTCGCCCTCACACCCCAGGCGCGCCTTGTCCTCCAGGTCCTGGCCGCGGTGATGCTGATCCTGATGGCTCTCTACATCGCCGACTGGTGGCGGGGACTGCTGCGGGTCGAGGCGCTGGGACGCAGGTTCTGGAAGCATCTCGAGCCGCTGGGCAGACGTCTGATGCCGGTGGTACGGGTACCCCAGGCGGTGGCTTTGGGAGCCGTCTGGGGCTGGCTGCCCTGCGGGCTGGTCTACTCCATGCTCGCCTGGAGCCTGGCCATCGCCGATCCCTGGCGCGGCGCTGCCCTGATGGGGGTCTTCGGCCTCGGCACCCTGCCGGCCCTGCTGGCCACCGGGTTCGCCGCCCACCAGCTCGGTGCCCTGATCCGCCACCGCGCCACCCGAGCAGTGGCCGCGCTGTCGATCATCGCCTTCGCCCTCTGGCAGCTGTGGACGCTGCTGCCCGTCTCGGCGGGGCACTGACCTCCAGCGCGATTCCCGCTTCGCTTGATGCAGCTCAACGCAGCCCCCGCTACCCGGCGCTAGCATGAAGGCACATTCAGACTTCGGAGTGCCGCCCATGTCCGCTCGGGTCCTCGTTGACGACCGTACCAGCGGCACCGCGATGGTCCGCGATGCGGACCTGTTGCGCCTGCAACACGGGGATGGTCCGCGCTATACCCGCTACCCCACCGCTGACAGCTTCACGGCGGATGTCTCCGACGAGGACCTCACGGCAGCCCTGGCGCGCAGTAACGCCAGTGGAAGGGATCTGTCGCTCTACGTGAACGTCCCTTTCTGCCGCCACAGCTGCCACCACTGCGCCTGCAACCGGGTCACCGCCGCGAACACCCGGCATGCCGATCCCTACCTCGCGCGGCTCGACCGGGAGATGGTACTCACCTCGCGCCACCTGGACCGGGCGCGGGAGATCATGCAGCTGCACTGGGGCGGCGGAACCCCGACCTTCCTAACCCTGGAGCAGATGAGCGACCTCATCGACCGGCTCGATGCCCGCTTCGGGCTGTCGGGGTCACGCCAGCGGGACTACAGCATCAAGGTCGATCCCCGTGACGCCGATGTCTTCTCCCTGCGCCATCTCCAGGCCCTGGGCTTCAACCGCCTGAGCCTGTCGGTGCTGGACCTGGATCCCAGGGTCCAGCGCGCCATCAACCGCCACCAGCCCCGGGTGCTCACCGAACAGTTGATCGACGAGGCCCATCGCCTGGGGTTCCGCTCCCTGGGTCTCGAACTGATCCATGGCCTGCCCGGCCAGACCCGCGAGAGCTTTGCCGAGACGCTAGCGCAGGTGGTCGCCATGGCGCCGGCTCGCCTGTCACTGTTCCCCTACGAGCATCGACCAGAGCGGTTCGCGGCCCAGCGCCGGATCCGGGCCGAGGAACTGCCGGCGCCGGGCGAGCGGTTGGCCATCCTCAACGCCGCCCTCACGATACTGGCCGAAGCCGGCTACGTGCACATCGGCATGGAACTCTTCACCCGCCCCGAGGACCCGCTGGCAACGGCTCAGGCACGGGGACAGCTGTCGCGCAACCTCAACGGCTACAGCGCGCTTGCGCCCTGTGACCACCTGGGTCTGGGGATGGGTGCCCAGAGCCGGCTCGGCGGCATCGCCACCCGCAACACCATGGCTCTCGGCGACTATGAGGCACGTCTCGATGCCGGCCAGCTAGCGGTGGAGCGCGGCCGGCGACTGACCGACGACGACCGGCTGAGGGCCCGAGCCATCGAGCGCCTGATGTGCGACATGTGCTTGGATCTGAATGGTCTGAGCGAGGAGTTCGACCTGGATGCAGGCGCCCATCTCAGCGAAGCCCTGGTCCGGCTGGCGCCAGCCGAGCAGGACGGCCTGGTAAAACGGTGCGGCCACCATCTGGAGGTCACGCCGGCTGGACGATTGCTTGCTCATCGCCTCGCCATGGCCTTCGATTCGCGAATGGCTTGACCGATACGCAGCAAGACCTGTCTCTCAGAGGAGTACCTCCTAAGGGATGCTTTGCCGGCGGCCGACAATCCCCCATACTATGACGCGAGTCATCATTCATGGAGGAGAGCATGCCCGACACCGTGACCGGCAGGCGACGTTCACTGCTCAACGAGGCCCGCTGCCAGACGTGCAGCCTGAGCTCGCTCTGCCTGCCCCTGGCGCTCGAGGTTCAGGACATGGACCAGTTCGATGCCATCATCCGGCGTCGGGCACCACTGAAGAAGGGCGAATCGCTGTTCCGCCAGGGCAGCCCCTTCACCAGTGTCTACGCGGTGCGCTCCGGCAGCCTGAAGCAGGTGACCACCGAAGGCAGCGGTGAAGACCAGCTGACCAACTTCTACCTGCCCAGTGAGCTGGTGGGACTGGACGGCATCGATGAGGAACGCTACCCCGGAACGGTCGTTGCCCTGGAGACCACCACGGTCTGCGAGATTCCCTTCGACCGTCTCGATGCCCTCTCCGAGTCGCTGCCCGAACTTCGCGGCCAGCTCTACCGCAGCATGAGCAAGGAAATGCGCGACGACCGCCGCATGATGCGCCTGCTCTCGCGAAAGACCGCGGATCAGCGCCTGGCCACCTTCTTCACCAGCCTCTCGGACCGCTTCCGCCGCCGCGGTTACTCCCCCTTCAGCTTCCGGCTATCCATGTCCCGGGCAGATATCGGCAACTACCTGGGGCTGGCCGTGGAGACCGTCAGCCGCATCCTGGGCCGCTTCCAGTCACAGGGGCTGGTGGCCGTGTCCGGCCGCGAGGTGAACATCCTCGACCTGGAGGCGCTGATCGCGGTGGCCGAGGAAGAGGGGGCGCACTAAAGCTGGAAGCTGGAAGCTGGAAGCTGGAAGCTGGAAGCTGGAAGCTGGAAGCTGGAAGCTGGAAGCTGGAAGCTGGAAGCTGGAAGCTGGAAGCTGGAAGCTGGAAGCTGGAAGGCAGCATGAAATCTCCACCGCTTGGGTCAAGGTGTTTCTTCCAACTTCAAGCTTAAGGCTTACCGCTCCGGGCGCAGCCCGGTTGGTTTTCTTCCAGCTTCCAGCCGCGAAGCGGCGCTCTTCTAGCTTCAAGCTCCCGGACGAAGTCCGGGTCCTTCCAGCCGCGAAGCGCCGCTCTTCAAGCTTATAGCTCTTGCTGGATATCGATCCGGTCGGCCTGCATCCGCGCCTGCTTATCCTCCAGACCGGCAAAGTCGAAGAGTTCACGGTCGGCCAGCTGCGAGGGCGCCACCCTGGTGACCGCCCTGAACATGCTCTCGAGACGACCAGGATGCGTCTTCTCCCAATCGGCCAGCATCTCCTTGACCACCTGGCGCTGCAGGTTGGGCTGAGAGCCGCAAAGGTTACAGGGGATGATCGGAAAATCCATCAGCCGGGCGAACTCGGCGATATCCGCCTCCCGGCAGTAGGCCAAGGGGCGAATGACGATGTTGCGCCCATCGTCGGAAAGCAGCTTGGGAGGCATCGCCTTGAGGCTGCCACCGAAGAACATGTTGAGAAACAGCGTCTCGAGGATGTCCTCGCGGTGGTGGCCCAGCGCTACCTTGGTGGCACCGATCTCTTCCGCAAAGCCGTACAGCGACCCCCGCCTCAATCGTGAACAGAGGGCGCAGGTGGTCTTGCCTTCGGGCGTCTTCTCCTTGACCACCGAGTAGGTATCACGCTCGAGGATATGGTATTCGACGCCGATGCCCTCCAGATATTCGGGCAGCACGTGCTCGGGAAAGCCGGGCTGCTTCTGGTCGAGGTTCACCGCCACCAGCGAGAAGGCTACCGGCGCATTGCGCTGCAGGTTGCGCAGGATCTCCAGCAGGGTGTAGCTGTCCTTGCCTCCGGAGAGGCAGACCATCACCCGATCCCCCTCATGGATCATGCCGTAATCGATGATCGCCTTGCCTGCCTGGCGGCGCAGGCGCTTCTGTAGCTTGTTGAACTCGCGCTTGCCTCGGGCATCGCGGCCCTCGCGGGGTGACGCCGCTCCCCTGGCGGGCAGGCCATCGGGCGCAGCGGAATCACGGGGGTCGAACATCAGGGCGTCTTGCATGGTCTCGAGCACTGCCTGGGCGGCTGGAAATGGCGGGCCCATCCTACCACCCCAGCCAGGGCCTGGCGAAGCGCCTCCGATCAGCAGAGCCTTTCCGCCAGCATGGGACCGCGCGACAGGCGCAGATGGATCAGGGCCGTGGTAACGGCATCACCCAGGGCGGTATGGCGTCCCATGACCGGCACCCCCAGGCGCTCGGCCACTTCCTCGAAGCGCGGCCGGATATCCAGTTCCGGATGGCTGCGGCGCAGCTGGTGCTGATAGGTATGCGCCACATCGATACCGGCATTGGGCAGGTCAAAGCCGAAGTGGGCACGCAGGTAGCGGTTGAGTATCGCCAGGTCGAAACCCAGGTGCCAGCCGACCAGTGGCCGATTACCGATGAAGTCCAGGAGCCGGGGCAGGGCCTCCTCGATGCCTGCTCCGTCGGCCAGGTCGATGCCGCGCAGGCCGTGGATGCGGATCGAATCGCCGGTAAGGCTCGCCGGCCTCACCAGACGCAGGTCCAGCGAATCACTGGTCAGGACACGGTCGCCACAGATACGCACCGCCGCCAGCGACACCAGTTCGGCCTGACGCATATCGCGTCCGGTGGTCTCGCAGTCGATGGCCACCATCTCGTCCCCGGTATAGGGAGCAAAGAGCCAGCCATAGTCGCCGTGGGCCTGTCGTCGACGATCCGCGGCACGCCTCAGTGCCCTGAGCATGAAAACCTCCTGATGTCATTGTTCTTTCGTTCCTTGAAGCGTCCAGCGCGACTCATGAATACTCGAGGTGGAAGCGGTGAGACAGCCGCTGCTTGAAATCCTTGACGATATGCAGCGCCTCGCGCAGCAGGTCCCGTTCCAGCGAGGAGAGCTCCTGGACCACCACCCGGTCGGCATCCTCGCCCCGCCCTTGCGGGTCACCGAGACGCTCGAGCTGCTGACGCAGCCGCAGCTCGGTGAACAGCGACAGCGCCTCCCCCAGATCCTCGGCGAAACGCTCTTCCAGGCGGCCGTCGACCACCAGCGCCTCGAGCCGGTCGTGAGTCGAGGTTGCCGTGATGCGACGCTCCAGCGCCAGGGTGCGCACACCGTGAACGATGGGGAAGATGCCTCCCTTCTTGATATCGATACCGTGCTGCGGCTTCTTCAGGGAACCGAACAGCGTCAGCGGCGTGGAGAAGCGCAGGGCCGTACGCGCAAAATAGGAAAGCAGGATCTCGTCGCGACTGCAGCGCTCGAAGAGCTCCTCGCGCAGCCGCTCGAGCAGGGCCGGATTGCCGGCCACGGCGTGAGAGTCGAGCATGATGGCCAGACGCATCAGGCTCTCGCCGTCACGGCTGGCCGCCCACTGGGCGATGCGTCCGTGCCACTGGCTCTCGGTACCGACCCATTCCGGGTTGGAGACCATGATGTCACCCGGACAGGGCGGATACCCCAGCTCGATCAACGTCTCGGTGAGGCGCTGCATCTGCTCGTGGCAGTCCGTCCATTCCAGGTCATCGGCGAGTATCAGGCCGTTGTCCTGGTCGGTCTTGAGGATCTGTTCGCCCCGTCCTTCACTGCCCATCACGATCAGGCAGCTGTCGCCATGATAGCGCTCGTCGACCAGAAAGCCCCAGGCCTTGTTCATGATGCGTCCGTTGAGGGCCGCCAGCAGCCCCATGGCGAAGCGCAGCTTGACGCCCTGGGCCATCAGCGCGCGCACCAGCTCCGGGGTACGGCGGCTGGCGGCAGCCAGCGCCTCGAGGCTATTGGCCTGTTCCACCTGCAGACTGACCACGTAGCTTCGGCTGGAGAAGTAGCTGAGCACATCGGTGAGTTCCACCACCCCGACCGGGGCGCCATCCGCCATCACCACGACCCGCTCCACCTTGAAGCGGGTCATCTGCACCAGCACCTCGAACAGGTACTGACCCGCGGTCGCCGTGACCAGCTGAAAGTGGGCAACCGCCTGCACCGGACTCTGCTGGTCCAACCCCTCGAGCACCAGGGCATTGAGCAGGTCGGTCTTGGTGACCATGCCAGGGCCGCCCTCACCCTGGACCAGCAGGCTGTCGGCATGGCTGTCATTCAGGGTGTGAACCGCTTGGGCGACGCTGGTCGCGCCATCGACGAGCAAGGGGGCGCGCATGCATTCCCCGACCCGGGCAAGCATGAAGCCGGCCATGGTCACGCCACCTTCGGCGCGACGCTCGGTCAGCAGCCGCGTCTTCTGCGCCAGGCGCTGGCGGAAGAACTCGGAGAAGGCCGGATAGGCCTCGCAGAGCTGCTTGAAGAGCCCCTTGGGGAGCAGGTAACAGAGGCTCTCCTGTTCGGCGCGGAAGCGATAGCGGCTCTTGCCATTGAGGATGCTGATGGCCCCGAAGAGATCACCGGCGGTGTAGTGACCGATGCGGGACTGGGCACCCGGCAGGGTAGGGTCCAGCTCGGCGACTTCCCCCTTGTGGATCAGGAAGACGTACTCCCCGGGCTGGCCGGCATCGAGGATGATCTCGTCACGGTCGAAATAGGCCAGATCGATACCACTGCGGACACGCTCCCGACCTTCCTCGTCGAGGAAGGTGAAAGGCGGCTGAGAGAGTTCAATATCGACCATGGGGCCGTCCTCATTGCGCGATGACAACCACCACGCTGGCTAGGTTGTGCTTCGTCTTCCACTGAGACCCAAGATAGCAAAGTCGGGTTTCAGTAAATAACCTAGACAATCGTCCTATCCCGGCGGCCTTAGACGATCGTCAAAGACACCCCGACGGCAGGTCGTGACCGACCTTGATTTCGAGGCTATACCATCGTCCTATGCAGGCGCTCCTCGCATAACCACCCTGCCCGCAGAAAATCTATAAAACACTGATTAAAAAGGACTTATTGAGAAAATCTTCCATCGGTATGTTTTCATGATACGAAAGTCTGGGATTTTTTTTAGGCAGTTTCTGCCCACTATTGGCCAGGAGCCATACAGGACAATCCCGCGTCGGCGATGCACCTCGACAACGAGCGGGCACCCTGATGACAGGCTGAGCCAGTCAAGCCATGCAAGGCTGTCTCCGTCGACACGACTGTCCTGATGAGTGACCGCAACGCTCTGGGCAACTTCCCAACCTCAATAACAAGTGGAGAGCAACACTATGGCAGACGACAAAGCCAATGCCGCTGCTTACTGGAAGGCGAACGTACGCCTGATCACGGGGTGCCTGATCGTCTGGGCCCTGGTCTCCTACGGCTTCGCCATCCTGCTTCGCCCGCTGCTGGCCGGCATTCCCGTCGGCGGAACGGACCTGGGCTTCTGGTTCGCCCAGCAGGGTTCGATCCTGACCTTCATCGGCATCATCTTCTTCTACGCCTGGAAGATGAACCGGCTCGACAAACAGTTCGGACTCGGGGAGTAAGCCAGCATGAGTCAGTTTGCAATCAACCTGCTGTTCGTAGGGGCGTCCTTTGCCCTCTACATCGGCATCGCGATCTGGGCCCGAGCGGGCTCGACCAAGGACTTCTATGTCGCCGGCGGTGGCGTGCATCCCGTCACCAACGGCATGGCCACCGCCGCCGACTGGATGTCCGCGGCGTCCTTCATCTCCATGGCGGGCCTGCTGGCCTCCGGTGGCTATGCCAACTCCACCTTCCTGATGGGCTGGACCGGCGGCTACGTCATTCTGGCCATGTTGCTGGCACCCTACCTGCGCAAGTTCGGCAAGTTCACGGTGCCCGACTTCATCGGTGACCGTTTCTACAGCAACACGGCACGCCTGGTCGCCGTGATCTGCCTGATCGTCGCCTCGATCACCTACGTCATCGGCCAGATGACCGGTGCCGGCGTGGCCTTCTCCCGCTTCCTGGAAGTTTCCAATACCTGGGGCATCTGGATCGCAGCCTTCATCGTCTTCCTCTACGCCGTCTTCGGCGGCATGAAGGGCATCACCTATACCCAGGTGGCCCAGTACATCGTGCTGATCATCGCCTATACCATCCCGGCCGTGTTCATCTCCCTGGAGCTCACCGGCAACCCCATTCCCGGGCTGGGCCTGTTCAGCACGCACACCGAATCCGGTGTACCGCTGCTGGCCAAGCTGGATGAGGTAATCAATGCGCTAGGCTTCCGTGACTATACGGCCGACGTCGACAACAAGCTCAACATGGTGCTGTTCACCCTGTCGCTGATGGTCGGTACCGCAGGCCTGCCCCACGTCATCATCCGCTTCTTCACCGTGCCGAAGGTGGCCGATGCGCGCTGGTCGGCCGGCTGGGCCCTGGTATTCATCGCCCTGCTCTACCTGACGGCCCCTGCCGTGGGTTCCATGGCGCGCCTGAACCTGATGACCACGGTCTATCCGGACATGGCTGGCCAGGTCGAGAACTACGATGACGCCACGGAAAATGCCTTGCGCTATGAAGAGCGTCCCGAGTGGGTCAGGACCTGGGAAGAGACCGGCCTGATCACCTTCACCGACAAGAACGACGATGGCCGTATCCAGGTCTACAACGACGGCAACGAGGACTTCGCCGAGGAGGCATCGGAGCGCGGCTGGGAAGGCAGCGAACTGGACGTCAACAACGACATCCTGGTACTCGCCAACCCGGAGATCGCCAATCTGCCAAGCTGGGTCATCGGCCTGATCGCCGCCGGGGGTATCGCCGCTGCACTCTCCACGGCTGCCGGCCTGCTGCTGGCCATCTCCTCGGCCATCAGTCATGACCTGATCAAGACCATGATCAACCCGAAGATCACCGAGAAGGGCGAAATGCTGGCGGCGCGACTCTCCATGGCCGGCGCCATCCTGCTGGCGACCTACCTGGGCCTGAACCCACCGGGCTTCGCGGCACAGACGGTGGCGCTGGCCTTCGGTATCGCCGGTGCCTCGCTGTTCCCGGCGCTGATGATGGGCATCTTCTCCAAGCGGGTGAACAACAAGGGGGCGGTTGCCGGCATGCTGACCGGTCTGATTGCCACCCTGCTCTACATCTTCACCTACCTGGGCTGGTTCTTCATTCCAGGAACCAACATGCTGCCCAACACGCCGGACAACTGGATCCTGGGCATCTCGCCGCTCTCCTTCGGTGCCGTCGGCGCGATCTTCAACTTCGCCGTGGCCTTCCTCGTCTCCAATGCGACCGAAGAGCCTCCGCAGGAGATCCAGGACCTGGTGGAAAGCGTGCGCTACCCCAAGGGTGCTGGTATCGCGACCGGGCACTGAGCCATAATGGCCACCTGGCCCGGCTAGCCGGGCCAGCCCAACCACGACCGATCGGGCTTCCTCAGGGAAGCCCGATCGCTTTCAAGGACGCATCCATCATGATTTGGCACCTGATAGCAGCGGTCTTCGCGGGCCTTGGCGCCGCGGGGATCGGCCTGATCCTGCGAACGGCCAGCGGCAAGCGACTGCCGCGCTGGATCATCCCGGCGTGTGGTGGCCTGGGGATGCTCGGCTACCAGATCCACAACGAGTACACCTGGTTCGAGCACAAGCAGGAGCAGCTGCCCGCATCGGCTGAGGTTGTCTCCGTTGAGGAGGGCCAGATGGTCTGGCGCCCCTGGACGTTCGCCTTCCCCATGACCACGGCCTTCACCATCGTCGACCAGGACAACCTGGCGGTGCGCCAGGGTGATGACGGTCGCCTGGTCGAGTTCATCCTCTACCGCTTCGAGAAGGAGTACGTGGACCAGGTGAATCATCAGGCCTACCTGATGAACTGCGCGACTCGCGAGATGCTGCCCCTGGAGGGCGAATCCCGCGCCCCCCGTACCGAACAGATGCGCCGCGTCGAGGCCTCCAGCCCCCTCTACCAGACCATCTGCAGGGAGGGCTGACAGGCCCCGCCTCTCATCGCCACCGGCTGCCCCGGGAGCCGCCTTGCCCTAGAATGGGCGCATCCGGAAGGGAGAAGAGTGCATGTTCGCTGGCTGGCTGCTGATCGCCGTTTCACTGCTCTACATCGCCGTACTGTTCGCCATCGCCTGGCGCGGCGACCGCCATGCCCGGGAGCACGGAGCAAGCCGGCGTCGTCCGGTGATCTACAGCCTGGCGCTGGCCATCTACTGCACCTCCTGGACCTTCCATGGCGCCGTCGGCCAGGCGGCCACGGCAGGCTGGTCCTTCGCCAGCATCTTCGTCGGGCCGATCCTCACCCTGCTGCTGTTCTGGCCGGTGCTGGCCAAGATGATCCGCGTCGCCAAGCACCAGAACGTCACGTCCATTGCCGACTTCATCGCCTCGCGCTACGGCAAGACCCAGTCGCTGGCCGCCTTTGCCAGCCTGGTGGCGCTGATCGGTACCCTGCCCTACATCGCCCTGCAACTGAAGGCGGTCTCCACCTCCTTCAGCGTGATCACCGATGCCGGTGACATCACGCAAGCGCCGCTGTTCGGCGACACGGCCTTCTATGTGGCGATGGTGATGGCAGCCTTCGCCATCCTCTTCGGCACCCGCCACACCGACGCCACCGAGCACCACGAGGGCCTGATCCACGCCGTCGCGTTCGAGTCGCTGGTCAAGCTGCTCGCCTTTGTGGCACTCGGCTCTTATGTCACCTGGGGCATGTTCGACGGCCTGGGTGACCTGCTGGGCCGTGCCGAGACCCAGCTCCAGCTGCAGCGTCAGCTGGCCGACCAGAACTTCGGCCAGAGCTTCTGGGCCCAGACCCTGCTGGCCATGCTGGCCATTCTCTGCCTGCCCCGCCAGTTCCACGTGGCCGTGGTAGAGAACATCCATCGCGACGATGCCACCAAGGCCCGCTGGCTCTTCCCGCTCTACCTGCTGGCCTTTGCCTTCTTCGTCATCCCCCTCGCGGCAGCCGGCCTGACCATCTTCGCCGACAGCGGCATCGAGCCGGACACCTACGTGCTGTCCCTGCCCATGGCCGCGGGCAATGAATGGCTGACGCTGTTGACCTTCATCGGCGGCTTCTCGGCGGCCACCGGCATGGTGATCGTGGCGGCAGTAGCGGTGTCGATCATGATCTCCAACGAGATCGTCATCCCGGCCCTTTTCCGGCTGCGCTGGTTCGATACCAAGCCGCGCGACTACGGCCGCCTGGTACTGCGGGCGCGGCGCATCACCATCGGCGTGATCCTGGCGATGGCCTACGGCTTCTACCAGCTTATCGGCGAATTCAGCTCGCTGGCCAGCACCGGCATGCTCTCCTTCGCCGCGGCGGCCCAGTTCGCCCCGGCACTGATCGGTGGCCTCTACTGGAAACGCGGCAATCGCCTCGGGGTCATCGCCGGCATGAATGCCGGCTTCGCGATCTGGGCCTACAGCCTGCTGATGCCCACTCTCATCGGCGCCGGGGTGCTGCCGGGGAGCTGGCTCGAGGGCGGCCCGCTGGATATCGCCTGGCTGGCCCCCACGTCCCTGTTCGGCCTCAATGTCGGCGACAGCTTCACCCATGGCGTGATGCTCTCCCTGGGCGTGAACCTCTTCTGCTACATCTTCGTCTCCCAGATGACCCCCCAGCGCGTCGTCGAGCGTATCCAGGCCTCGCTGTTCGTCGACAGCGTCGAGACCCGCCAGACCTCGGTTAACCGCCCCTGGACCGGTGCCACCACCGTGGGCGACCTCAAGGTGCTCTGCGAGCGCTTCCTGGGGGCCGGCCAGGTGAACCGCGCCTTCGAGGATTATGCCCTTCGCACCGGCAAGCCGCTGGACGACAACACCCGCGCCTCCATCGACGTGATCCAGTTCACCGAGCGCTTCCTCGCCTCGGTGCTCGGCGCCTCCTCGGCCCGTATCGTGGTCAACTCCGCCCTGCAGGGACGCGGCATCGGCATCTCGGACGTGATCTCCATCGTCGATGAGGCGTCCCAGGTGCTGGAGTTCAACCGTGCCCTGCTCCAGGCCACCATCGAGAACATCAACCAGGGCATCAGCGTGGTCGACCAGAACCTTCGCCTGGTGGTGTGGAACCAGCGCTACCTGGAGCTGTTCCGTTTCCCCGACCACCTGATCCGCGTCGGCGCCCCGATGGACAAGATCTTCCGCTACAACGCCCACAACGGGGAATACGGCCCCGGAGATCCCGAGGAGCACGTGCGCCTGCTGATCGACAACATCCGCGAGGGCCACCCCCATCGCTACGTCCGCTACCGCCAGGACGGCAGCGTGCTGGAAGTGCAGGGCAACCCGATGCCGGGCGGCGGCTTCGTCTACACCTACCAGGACATCACCCAGCAGAAGCGCATCGAGGAAGCGTTGATCCGCTCCGAGAACAACATCCGCATCTATACGGACAACGTGCCGGCGCTGATCGCCTACTTCGACAAGGAGTGCCGCTATCTTTTCACCAACCGCGCCTACGAGCAGGCCTTTTGCATCGACCGCAACGCGGTGATCGGCAAGCGCGTGGAGGAGGTGATGGACCCGGAGATGGCGCGCGAGCGGGAACCCTGGATCGAGCGTGCCCTGGCCGGTGAGCGGGTCAATTTCGAGGTCTCGCTGCCGATCGGCGATGATCGACGCTACATGCTGGTCACGTATACCCCGCATTTCGGCGACAGCGGGGCGATCCTGGGGTTCTTCGCCCTCTACCAGGACATCACCGAGCGACGCCTGGCCGAGATCGCGCTCAAGGAGACCAACGAGACCCTGGAGGAGCGGGTTCGCGAGCGTACCCAGGCCCTCTCCGAGGCCAACGCCGCCCTGCGCCAGGAAAACCGGGTACGTGCCGAGGCCGAACTCGCCCTGCGTCAGGCCAAGCAGCTGGCCGAGGATGCCAACGCCTCGAAGACCCGCTTCCTGGCCGCCGCCAGCCACGACCTGCTGCAGCCGCTGAATGCCGCTCGGCTGTTCACCTCGGCCCTCGCCCAGGATATGGCAGCCGAGGACATGAAGCGCACCATCGGCCATATCGACAACTCCCTCCAGGCCGCCGAGGAGCTGCTCGGCACCCTGCTCGACATCTCGAAGCTCGATGCCGGTGCCCTTACCCCGCGGCGCAGCCACTTCGCTTTGGCCGATATCATCCAGCCGCTACGTGCCGAGTTCGAGGTGATGGCCGAGGAGCGCGGCCTGGACCTGGTGGTGGTCCCGACCCACCAGTGGGTCGACAGCGACCCGCAGATGCTGCGCCGGATCATCCAGAACTTCCTCTCCAACGCCATTCGCTACACCCAGGCCGGCCGGGTGCTGCTGGGCTGCCGCCACCACGGCGAGCGCACCACCATCGAGGTATGGGACTCGGGTCCGGGGATCCCCGAGGCCAAGCAGCTCGAGATCTTCCAGGAGTTTCGACGCCTCGACCAGGCCACTCGCCACAAGGAGAGCGAGAAGGGCCTGGGCCTGGGGCTCTCCATCGCGGACCGGATGGCCCGGGTCCTCGACCACCCCATCCGGGTGCAGTCGAAAGAGGGCCAGGGCACCATGTTCTCGGTCAGCGTGCCCGTTGTCACGCCGCGCACCGCAACGCAGCAGGCCGAGGACGCGACTCCGAAACGCGCCGTCAACAAGCTCGCCGGCACCCGCATCGTCTGCATCGACAACGAGTCGCTGATCCTCGAGGGCATGAAGGCGATGCTCTCGGGCTGGGGGTGCGAGGTCTTCACGGCCACCACCATCGGCGGCGCCAAGTCAGTGCTGCGCCACCTGGACGGCGACCCGGACGCAATACTGGCAGACTACCACCTGGACAACGAGGTCACCGGACTGATGGCCCTCGAGGCCCTCGGCGAGCGGCTGGAAGGCGCGGTGCCCGGCATCGTGATCACCGCCGACCGCACCGAGGAGGTGGCCGAGGAGGTCAAGCGCGCCGGCTACCAGCTGCTGCTCAAGCCGGTACGCCCCGCCGCCCTGCGCGCCCTGCTGACCCGTACCCTGCAGGCCAGCCGGGCGCCCGGCGCCTAGCGGCGAGCTGTAAGCTGGAAGCTGGAAGCTGGAAGCTGTAAGCTGGAAGCTGGAAGCTGTAAGCTGGAAGCTGGAAGCTGGAAGCTGGAAGCTGGAAGCTGGAAGCTGGAAGCTGGAAGCTGGAAGCTGGAAGCTGGAAGCTGGAAGCTGGAAGCTGGAAGCTGGAAGCTGGAAGCTGGAAGCTGGAAAGCAGCATTTTGCCATCCGACCAGGTGTCAAGACTTTTCTTCACGCTTTCAGCTTAAGCCCGCGATGCGGGCGTTCTTCCAGCTCCCGGCGAAGCCGGGGACCAGCTCCTGAGCCGGCTCCGCCGGCTCAGGACTCGACTTTCGGCGGTTCGACCTCGAGTTTCTGGGCGGCGATCACCGCCTGGGTGCGGGAGTGCACGCCGAGCTTGCGCAGGATGGCCGTGACGTGGGCCTTAATGGTGGCCTCGGAGACACTCAGCTCATAGGCGATCTGCTTGTTGAGCAATCCCTCGGTGAGCATGTTGAGCACCCGGAACTGCTGGGGTGTCAGCGAAGCGATGGCCTCGGCGAAGCGGGTCTCCTCCTCGTTGGCCTCCCCCAGGGCCTCGGCCATCTCGACGGGCAGCCAGACTTCGCCATCGAGTATCTCGCCTACAGCTTCGGCAATCAGCGCCAGGGACGAGGACTTGGGAATGAAGCCCGAGGCCCCGTAGTCGATGGCACGGCGCACGACATGAACTTCATCACTGCCGGACACCACCGCCACCGGAACGTCGGGCGTCTGACCACGCAACTGGATCAGGCCGGAGAAGCCGTGGGCACCCGGCATGTGCAGGTCCAGCAGGATCAGGTCGGCATCGGGATGACGGGTGACCACCTCGGTGGTGGCCTCCATGGTGTCGGATTCGACGATCTCGGCCTGTGGCGCCAGCTGGCGCAGGGCCTGAGTCAGGGCCGCACGGAACAGCGGATGGTCATCGGCAACGATGAATTTCTGGGCAAAGGCCATGGATATTCCTCCGGTTCCTCGAGCGGCAAGCCAACGGTTGCCCCACTGGGCTCTACATCATGGCACGTATATTACCCCATGGCTGCGACGATCCCCAAGGGCTCTGAGGATATGGTAGACGCGGCGACAGGCACCCACAAGAAAGCCGGCCTCGTGGGGCCGGCTTGGCGTCTCATGAAGCGACTGGCAATATGCACCGCCGTCGGACGGACGCTACCCTCAGCGGTTGGCGCGATGCTCGATAAGCTCGTCGACCACCGACGGATCCGCCAGGGTACTGGTATCACCCAGGCCGTCACACTCGTTGGCGGCGATCTTGCGCAGGATGCGGCGCATGATCTTGCCCGAGCGCGTCTTGGGCAGGCCCGGCGCCCACTGGATGACGTCGGGCGAGGCGATCGGGCCGATATCCTTGCGCACCCACTGGGTCAGCTCCTTCTTGAGCTCGTCACTCTCCTCAACATTATCGGCCAGGGTCACGTAGATATAGATGCCCTGCCCCTTGATATCGTGGGGGAAACCGACCACGGCCGCTTCGGCGACGGCCTCGTGGGCGACCAGGGAGGATTCGATCTCGGCGGTGCCCATGCGGTGGCCGGAGACGTTGAGCACGTCATCGACGCGGCCAGTGATCCAGTAGTAGCCATCCTCGTCGCGACGGCAGCCGTCACCGGTGAAGTACACACCCTTGAACGCCGAGAAGTAGGTCTGCACGAAGCGCTCGTGATCGCCCCAGATGGAGCGCGCCTGCCCCGGCCAGGAGTCCTGGATCACCAGGTTGCCCTCGGTGGCGCCCTTGAGCTCATTGCCCTCGTTGTCGACCAGTGCCGGTACCACGCCGAAGAACGGCAGAGTGGCGGAGCCCGGCTTGAGATCGGTGGCGCCGGGCAGCGGGGCGATCATGATCCCGCCGGTCTCGGTCTGCCACCAGGTGTCGACGATGGGGCACTTCTCGTTGCCGATCACTCGATGGAACCATTCCCATGCCTGGGGGTTGATGGGCTCACCTACCGAGCCGAGCACTCGCAGGCTGTCGCGCTTGCTCGAGTCCATGACGTTGTCGCCATGGGCCATCAGGGCACGCACCGCCGTCGGTGCGGTATAGAGGATGTTGACGCCGTGCTTGTCGACGATCTCGCCCATGCGACCGTGGGTCGGATAGCTGGGCACGCCCTCGAACATCAGGGTCGTGCCACCATTGGCCAGCGGCCCGTAGACGATGTAGCTGTGGCCGGTGACCCAGCCCACATCGGCGGTACACCAGTAGATCTCGCCCTCCTGGTAGTCGAAGACGTACTGGTGCGTCATGGCAGCATGCAGCAGGTAACCACCGGTGGTGTGCTTCAGCCCCTTGGGCGCGCCGGTGGAGCCGGAGGTGTAGAGGATGAACAGCGGGTCCTCGGCCCCCATCTCCTCGGCCGGGCAGTCGGTGGACTGCTTGGCAACAACGTCCTCGTACCAGACGTCGCGGCCATCCTTCCAGTCGATCTCCCCGCCGGTGCGCTTGACCACCAGCACCTTTTCGCACACCTCGGTTCCGTCGCGGGTCAGGGCCGCATCGACGTTGTCCTTGAGCGGCACCTGCTTGCCGCCGCGCACGGATTCGTCGGCGGTGATGATCAGCTTGGACTTGGCCCCGATCACGCGCTGAGCGACGGCGTCCGGGGAGAAGCCACCGAACACCACCGAGTGCACCGCACCGATGCGGGCGCAGGCCAGCATCGCCATGGCGGCTTCGGGGATCATCGGCATGTAGAGCGTGACCACGTCGCCCTTGCCGACACCCAGCTCCTTGAGACCGTTGGCGAGCTGGCAGGTCTGATCAAAGAGTTCGCGATAGGTCAGCGTCTTGTCATCACTGGGGTCATCGCCTTCCCAGATGATGGCCGGCTGGTCGCCACGCGTCTCGAGATGGCGGTCGAGGCAGTTGACGCTGGCATTGAGGGTACCGTCCTCGAACCAGCGAATATCCACGTTGTGCGAGTCGAAGGAGGTGTGCTTGATCCTGGTCGGCGCCTTGAACCAGTCGAGGCGCTTGGCCTGTTCCCCCCAGAAGCCCTCGGGATCGTCAACCGACTGCTGGTACATGGCCTGGTAAGTGGCCTTGTCGGCATGTGCCTTGGCGGCAAACGAATCGCTTACCGGATAGACTTTTTGCTGTTCGGTCATGGATATGCCTCTGTCCGGGAGGATGAACCCTCCAGGTGGATGTTGCCGGCCGCTGTGTGATTGGCCGGGCCGGCCCCATAAACGTCATTGACAGCATATACGTCAGGAAGCAGGCTTCCCTTTAGACATTGGTAGAAACATTTTTCACAATAATAACAATAGCTTAAAAGAAGAGTCAGGCGCCAGAACGGCCGCGATAGACCAAGGTCTCAGCGCATTGCCGGCAACGGTACGTCCGTCCCCGGCATGCCAGGGCATGCCGCCGAGCGCTGAAGCCATGTTCCCGGCAGCCACAACCGTAGCGGTAGGGCGCCGGACTGGCACGCCCGGTGTCGAAACGGTGAGTCGCCCGGGGCTCCAGGCCGAAGAGGTGACGCATCACGGTCTGCCACTCCCGGCCATGGGGACGCGCTCGATGGCCATCCTCCAGGTGATGTACCAGCCAGTGGGCCATCTCGTGGGGCACCACCTCGACCAGGAAGGCAAGACGGTTCTCCTCCAGCAGTACCCGATTGAAGCGCAGCCCACCGCGACCGAAGTGCGCCTGGCCGGCACACTTGCCGCGCAGGTCCAGCCAGACCGCCGGGCGCGGCAACCCGGGATGCAGTTCACGGCACAGGTGCCAGGCCGCTTCGACCCGCGCCATCAGTGCGCGGTGCAGGGCGGTCCGGTCGAGAGCGTCGAGCCGTCTGGGGTCGAGGTCAGGGAGCGCGGGCGTCGTCATGGGGTGCTAGAATGGCCTCTTCGTGCCGAGGCGTAAAGCCTTCTCCAAGCCCACGTCTTCCCTGCGAGAGCCGTCATGTCCGATGCCGAAACGCCCCTCCCCCAGCCGCTGCTAGAGGATGAAGCGCTCGAGCTTCTCGATGACTTCCTGGACTCCGAGCGAGTCGACGCCGATGCCCTCGACCTGATCGGCGCCCACGGCTTCCTGGTGGCCCTGGCCGTGGCGCCGCGCGAGACACCCGCAGCATCCTGGGTCGCCGAACTGTTCCATGGCGAGCCGGCCTTCGCGGATGACGCCGAGCGCGAGACCATTCTGGGGCTGCTCGAGCGCCTCAGGCAAAGCGCCATCGAGGTGCTCGAAGCCGGGGGGCTGCCGGAGCTGCCTTTCGAGCTGGAGCTGGGTGACAGCGCCCCGGAGACGACACCGATCGGTGACTGGTGCGCCGGCTTCATGGAGGGGGTCTTCCTCGACGAGGCCGCCTGGTTCAGTGACGACGAGGAAGCCGCCGCCACCCTGCTGCTCCCCTTCATGCTGCTCTCCGGACTGTTCGCTGACGAACCCGACATGGCGGAACTGGCCGGCGATACGACGCGTCTCGAGGGACTCGTCACCCAGCTGCCGGAACTGGTGCTGGACCTCTACCTGCACTATCGTGTCCCCCCGGAGACACCCAAGCCCAAGCCACGCCGCAAGCGGCCCGCCGGACGCACGAAAAGCCGTAAGCCGTA
>JBNJIL010000006.1:0-176316 GCA_051749325.1 Pseudomonadota bacterium
GCTCGAACACCCCCCCCCCCCCCCCCCCCCCCCCCCCCCCCCCCCCCCCCCCCCGGGCCCCCACCCACCGCGGGTTCAATGCGCGACATCGGGCAGGGCGGCCTGGAGCGCCCTGGCATAGGCGGTGCGGGCGGTCTGGGCGATGGCCAGACGCTGATTCAGACGCTCGATGTGCTCGTCGGTGACCTTGACCTGCATGATCTGGGTGCGGGCCTGCTCGGAGAGCTCGGCGGGGTCGTACTGCTGGCCGTCGATGGTGAGGGACTGCCCTTGATTGGCGTCTGCCATGGGGTGGCTCCTGTCGAATGGTGAATCAGCTATCGAAGTCGAAGCTGAAGTCGTCGTCGCTGCCGAATACCTCGTCGAGGTCCGGCGCGGCATCGGCTCCAGCGGCTGCCTTGGCGATCAAGCCATCCTTCAGATTGCTCAGTGAGAGCAGATGCGCGTAGGCCAGTGCCAGGGCACCGCTATCGCGAAGCTTGGCCAGGGGCTCGGCATCCAGCCTGGCCAATGCCTTTTCGTCCAGTATGCGAAAACCGCCTAGTTCGTGCTTATCTTCGCCCTGGACAACGGTGATAGAGCGCTCAACCAGCAGACCTGCCTGATCGAGCTTCTTGACCAGTTCAAGGGTACGCTCCCGTTCCTGTTGGAGGGACATCAACACCTTCTGGATCTTTTGAAGTATCTCGGTGGGCTTTCCCTGTGAGTCGATCAGCGCTTGGCCATCCGGACGTTCGAAGTGCCGAGCGGCGGCGTCGAACTGCAGTGCATACTGGCGCCCCTTCTCGCTCTGCTGATCTTCCGAGGTGGATATCTCGGCAAGAAGGAAAGGATAACGTCGCAGATGGGCCGGTACGTAGCGCCCTACCCAGTGTCCGGAGTCCTTCACATGGAGATTTTCACCGGGGCGGACGCCTACCAGGGCCTGGGGCACCTCTTCCCCCATGGGAAACACGATCGGCATCTCGCGGGCAACCCTCGTTGCCTCTCCAGCAACCAGCGGGATCAGCATAAGATCGCGAGCAAAATCATAGGGCTGATTGGCAGTAAAGCGCAAATCGCGATGCGCGCTGGCATCGAGAGCGGTGGGTCTAGTGAACATGAAGCCTCTCCAGTGGGTGGCATAGAAAAACAGGTGGCATTACACCAGCCACACGAAAAAAAGACCACCCCGTAGGGTGGCCTTCTGTACGATCGCTTCTGTCGTCAAGCTACCAATGGCAGCTTAGGCGAACTGGAAGTTCTCGTTGTTGAGCTCTGCTACATCAACACCATTCAGAACGATCTCGAAGTTGAAGCTATCTTCATTGGCAGTAATGACAGCATTACCGCTATTGTCGTCATCGGTGTTGACATCCGACAGGCCAGTGAAGCCAAGCTCGCTGAAGTCGAGGACACTGACATTGTTAGTGGTAACCGTAATATCAGTATCGTCGAAGGCCTGGAAGTTATCGATGGTCCAGACCTCCCCCTCAGCCGCATCACGGCTAACCTCAAAGGTGGTGATGAATTCGCTAGCCGGGCCAGCAGCGATATCACCACCCACGTCGAAGGTAAAGTCGAACTCGTTCATGACGACACGAGCGTTGGAGCCAGCGGTATCATCCCACTCACCACCAACCAGCGAACCGGTGTAGTCGGAGAGATCCACCCGAGTCAGGGCGGTGTCAAGAGCCCCGATATCCAGGCTGGTATCGGCCGCGTCATCGGTACCACCGGTGATGCTCAGGGTACGAGCATAGGTGTCTGAACCTGCTGTCTCCAGATCCAGAGCGAACTCGTAATCACCTTCGGTCAGGTCCAGGTTAACGGTGTTGTAGTCCTGGACGGACAGAGTATTGGCGCCGTTAGCCCAGCCATTATCAGCCATGCTGAAGTTGACGTCGATCTCGTTGCTGGCGGCGCGGTCCGAAGCTACCAGCGTCAGATCGTTGTCAGCGCCGGCGGTATTGACGTTGATCACCTCAGAACCATCAAGGTTCTCAAGAGTGGTGTCGTCGTCGGTTGTCTGCACATTGTACTGCTCAACGTCGGACACGGCAGCAGCGTTGAAGGTGCCACCAAAGGCGCCCGTACCGTTAGCCGGATTTGCGAATGCCGGCATGTCAGCGCCGCCCAGACCCAGATCAACAGTCTCGACGCCATTGACGGTTGCCTCAGCATCGGTGCCATAGACATAGAGGCGATCATTACCTGCAGTGCCGGTCACCACATCGGTCGCGCCGTTGAGGATATCGGCGCTCATCGCCAGGTCCAGGTCGCCACCCAGCTCGGAACCGTCGACGGTGGAGTCGGTGGAATTGCCCTGAGCATTCACCTGCATGGCAGAGATGTGCAGGCCAAGATCCTGAGAGCCGTCCAGGTTGACAGTGTTGACGCGAGCCAGGCTAGCAGCCTGAATCAGGTTCGTGGTATCACGACGACCTTCAGAGCTGAGGTCCAGAGTGCGAATATCGCTCTGCAGATTGCCCAGATCGCGTACGTTCAGCTGGTTGACTGTCAGCTCTTCATCAACACGTGCCGTGTTATCGAGCGTGATGCCGAAGCTATCAACGCCAGGTACAGCACTAGTGGCATCTACGTTGATGGTACCGAAGTTCTGACCATTATTGCTGTTGTTATCACCCAGGGTCTGATTCTTTCCGGAGATGGTCAAGTCCTGATCCATGCGCATCTGCTGCATGGTAGTATCGACACCTCCAGTGGTCGCCACGACGACATCATCCAAGCCTTCCATGTTGCCAACAACCAGGTTCTGGGTAGTGACATTGCTGCCGGCTACGACCAGAGTCTCGATATTCTCGAAACCAGCCCAGCTGTTCTCCCCTGCAGTGTTATTAGCGGTCGCGGCACCGGTCGTGGTATTGACCTCCACCACGTTGCTGCCACCGTCACCATCAATAGATGTGGTGTTCTTGAACTGCAGGCCGCTCAGATTGATGCGATCATCGCTGCCACCACCGATGATTTCCAGGGAGAAATCCGGATCGGCGGCCACCGCGTTATTGACCATCAGGCTCAGATTGGAGCCACCATCACCCAGCAAGTAGCTGAACGGAACGGTTTCTTCCGCATCCGCAAGATACTTGTTGAAGACCTCATTGGTGAGAGAAGCACCGACCATCAGCTCGGATTCGAAACCAGAAGCATCGAAGACACGAACGTCGGTCAAGCCATTGGTCTGCAGACGATCATCGGTAGAAGTCGAAACACCCATCGCGGTCTCGGTGCGAGAACCGATCTTCAGTGCACCAGAGGCGCCCTCCTGATGCTCGATCTTGACTTCCTCCAGCTGATTCTCGCTGTCGAAAGAGCGACCGTTGGTATTCGGGCTGTTGACGGAACTGAGACTGGTCAGATGGCTATCAGCCCCCACTTCGACATTGAAAACTTCGACGCCACGATCGCCAGACATGGCAGCGACGTTCAACGAACCACCACGAGAGCCGGCACCTACACCATCCAATACGATGTTGGTAGAGGTCTGACCTTCAATGACGACCGGCTCGCCCACCTCAGCGCGGTTGCGCACGTCGATGTCGGAGGCCGCACCGAAGATCAGCGCTTCGCCGTCGGAGACCTCGAAGGTGCCACTGTTCTCGTCTTCCAGGACGAAGACACCGTTACCACGATGCTCGACAGTCACGCCGGCGAGGCCATTTTCGCCTAGCTGGTCGGCGATGGCAGTCTGCAACTCACCCCAGGTTTCGGCAGCACTCATGGCGTCGGAAGAGAGAGTAAAATCTTCGCCGCCCAGTGAGAAGTTGATCTCGCGAACGGAGATATTATCGAGTTGTGTCGCGCCAGGCGCCTGACCGTCGGTGATTTCCTGGATGGTCAGAGTCAGGGCGGACTCGGTCTCGGTGACATCACCTTCCATGAAGAGCGGGTTGAAGTACAGCTGGTAGCCAACGCCCGGATCAGTATCACGCATACCCACGGTGACATCATCGGCGCGACTACGGACATCCTCGATACGGATATTGGCGCGGCTATTCTCAGTCCACCACTGCTCAACACCCTGCATCTTCTCAGCGTCGACAAAAGAAGTAGCAGTGGTGTTACTGCCAAGATCAAGGCCTTGAGCATTCTGAGCCCGGAAGTAAACCTCTTCGACGCTGGTGGTCTCAGCAGAGATAGCCGGTGACTGGAAGCCACCCAAGCCGATAGCGCCGGTTGCGATCAGATCAGCACGCAGAGCATCTTGACCTTCACCACCGTTGATCACGTCACCGGTTTCGAAGGTGTTGGCCAGTTCGCCGGAGCCGGTCTCGTTCTGGGTGACCGGGGCGACGAAGACGTCATCGCCGTCGGTGCCGCGCAGGTTGTCGGCTTGCTGGGTCAGGGTCGGGTTGGGAGTACCCTGCTCGATGCGCGCATCCACGTCGGCGCGGGCGTCGGCCATGTCGGTGTCGCCATCGACGTCGTCCACGGCAGCGCGGGCGGCGGCGGGGGCGTAGTCCTCACCGGCCTGGGCGGTGTAGTACTCGGCAACCTGGGCCTTGTTGTCCAGGGCCAGGGTGTCGGCGGCGGAGGCGCCATCGACCAGGGCCATCACCAGCTGGTCGAAGCTGACGTCGGCACCGCCACCGTTGACCCAGTAGTCCAGGCCTTCGTCTTCGGCGCTGCGGTTGAAGAGGTTCTGGTAGAGCTGGTTGACCGCCTGGGCACGGCTCATGTCGCCGATGCCTTTGTCGTACTCGTCCTGCTCTTCCACAATGTTGGCGCGCAGCTGCTCGAGGGTCAGCGCGCCGCTTTCGATTTCGTCGGTCCAGTAGTCAAGGCCAGCCTGGTCGGCGGCGCGGCCCAGCAGGCCGATGTAGACCTTCTGGATCTGTTCAGCAACAGTTGCCATGGTTGTTCAAACTCCGTTTGGTTGTCGAATCGACATTGCAGACGCGTGGCACCCCCGTGGGGGCCTAGGCCCGTCAGCCCGGCCTGCAGTGCAGTCCCGGCGAAGGGACAGTTTCCCTTCGGGGCAAGGTGCATTGTGTGGAATCCTGCAGGCAAAAGTGTGAAGCAGTTCACACTTTGCAAGAAATCTTGTCACCCTCCCTGGCGGCTTGCCGAAGCGGGACACCCCCACCCCGATGCCGAAGTCACCCTAACATGCCCCTCGCCGCTGCCAGCAAGCCCGTCTACCAGCGCCACTGCAGCGCGGCTTCGAGGCGCCAGCGCTCCAGCTCGAAGAGCTCGAGACGCGCCCGGGTGCGCTCCCAGCCCGCGTCCACCACCAGCGCCAGGCGCTGATCGATCGGGTGCCTGAGGCGGGCGCCCAGGGTGGCGGTGGTCTCCCGGCGCCGCTGATCGCCGAAGAAGGCCAGGTTGTAGACATCCGTGTCCTGGCGCCGCTCCAGGTGGGCATAGCCGTAGGTTTCCAGGTCGCCCCAGCGCCACCTGGGGCTCTGGGCGCCGAGACGCAGCCGCCAGGTATCGCCGGCGGGGCGATCGGGCCGCACCTGCCAGCTGGCGTTGCCCCACAGCAGCATGCCCTGCCACTCCCGCCACACCCCGCCCTTGAGGCGAAAGCTGCGCCGCCCGCCGGGCGCTTCCTGCCACTGCACGCCCAGCTCGGCGAGCCAGTGCCCGCCCAGCAGCCGGCGGTAGTCGGCATCCAGGTACCAGGCCGTGCCGATACCCGCCACATGCTGGTACTGCAGCAGGGTGGTAACGCGCTCATGGCGCCTGTCCGGCTGCCACTCGGCGCCCAGGTAGGCATCGCGACGCTGCAGGCGCTCGAGGTCGTGGTAGCGCTGCGCGCCCAGCCCGCCCAGCAGCTGCCAGTCGGCCAGGGTCGCGTCGGCGCCGCCGAGCAGCGTCCCCGCGGGCAGGCGCGATGTCAGGCCAACGCGGCTGTAGTGGCTGGGCTGGGCACGGCTGGCGTCGGCGAGCCGGGCTTCGTCAGGGATCATCCCGAACAGGTTGAGGGGGATGGTGCTGTGCCGCGAGCCGAGATTGGCATTGCTGTCGAAGCCTTGGGCCACGCTGAGCGTGCCCGCCACGGCATCCTGCCAGCCGGCGGCGGATGACTCGGCCAGGCGCTGCTCCAGCCGGCCGAGTGCCTGTGCGGCCTCGGGCGGCAGCTCGGCGTCGCCCCGGTAGCGATGCAGTGCCCGCAGGCTGCCGCGTGCCGCCGGCACATTGCCCAGCTCCGTGTAGGCGAGCGCCTGCTCGAGGCGGGCCCCCAGGGCGTAGGGATTGGCCAGGATGGCCGCTTCGAAATGCGTCACGGCCGCGGCGGGGTTGTCCAGTTGCATGGCCATCTCGCCCAGCCACCGGTGGTAGCGCGACGCCTCCACGGGGAGGGCAGGCACCGGCTGACGCTGCAGCCAGCGGTAGACGGCGGGCAACGGCTGCTCCGCCAGGCGCTGTGCCAGCACCGCCTCCTCCAGCGCTGCCGCCGGCGCGGCCAGCAGCAGCCCGACCAGCAGCAGGCAGGTCAAGGCCCCCGGGTACCGCGGGCGGCGACGAATCGAGGTCGATGAGTAGCGCAATGCAGATTAACTTTGGTGGTATGGATGGCTTAGCCTATCATGCCTAATATAAATTGGTGAGATAGTGTCTCTGTATTGAGTCAACTCTAATACGGGCCGAGGCAGTGCCTCCCTGGCAGCCGAGGCGGGATGCCTGGCCCACGTTAGCCCATGAACACGATGGAACCCAATTGCCATGCAACGAGCCAAGGCGCATATCGGAATTGCCCACGCAGCCGCATTACTGCTGCTGGGGCTGTTGCTTTCCCCGTTTTCATGGGCCGGCCAGCTGGCCGGCAACGTCACCTTCGTCAGCGGCGAGGCGACCGTGCTTCGCGACGACCAGGAACTCACCCTCTCCATCAGCGACGCGGTGCACGAGGGTGATCGCCTGGAAACGCGCGCCGACAGCCACGTGCACCTGCGCATGATCGACGGCGCGCTACTCAGCCTGCGCAGCGACAGCGCCCTGAGCATCGAGAGCTACCGCTATGCGCCGGCCGCCCCCCGGGAGTCGCGGGCCAACCTGACCCTGCACCGCGGGGTGGTGCGCTCGATCAGCGGCGAGATCGGCGCCCGCAGCCGCGAGCGCTTCCGGCTGGACACTCCGGTGGCGGCCATCGGCATTCGCGGCACCGATTTCAGCGTCCTCTCCACCGATGCGGTGAGCCGCCTGAGCCTGAGCGAAGGGGGCGTGGTAATGGCGCCGCTCTCGGATCAGTGTCGCCAGGGGGGGCTGGGGCCCTGCGAGGTGCCCGGCGCGGAAGAGCTGTTCGACGACCAGCAGCAGCTCCTGCTGGAGGCCCGGCTGGGTGACGCGGCGGCGCGCCTGACCCGCGAGGGCATCACTCCGGATGAGCTGCGCCCCCCGCACCCGCAGGAGACCCGGCTGGACCCTGCACCCTCACGCGCGACTCTGCCTCGGGATGTCCAGCGGCTGACCGGCGACTCCCTGCCCGGCGCCAGCAACTACGAGGCGGCACTCGAGCAGGCCGAACGCTACATGGCCCGGACCGGCCTGATCGCCGAGGCGGTGGAGCGCGGCGACGCGGCCAGCGAGCTCCAGCCCCGCGATCGTGGCCTGATCGATGACTCCACCATCGACTGGGGACGCTGGAGCCAGTTCGAGGAGGACGACACGCGCGCCGTGGCGCGTCTGCTGCATGGCGACGGCCGTCAGCGCCGCTACCCCTACCCCGTCGTCAACGACGTATTCGGCATGGTCGACCAGACTAGCAGGACACGCCGCCTGCCCGAGACGGGCAAGGCCTACTTCGACCTCGACCGCTACGAGGCCTACATCAAGCGGGGTGACCAGCTCGAGGCCGCCGGCATCAGCCATCCCGGCCTGGTGGTGGACTTCGATGAGCAGCGCTTTGCCGCCCGCCTGGATGTCCACGCCGAGTCGCTGCCGGGCAGCATTCCGGTGGTGGGCGGCGGCAACCTCGCGGAGGACGGCTATTTCCGCAGCGATGGCCAGTCACCCAGCGAGCTGAGCGGCTTTCTCGGCGATGCCGCCGCCGAGGCGGGGCTGCTGTTCGAGTATCAGGTCGAGCCCGGCGTCGATGCCGTGGGTGCCACCCACTGGGCACTGGAGCGTGACTAGCCATGGCGTCACCGTATCTCGACGATACGCTGGAATCCCTGCTGCTGGCCCGTTGCCACCGCCACCGTTTCTCCAGCAAGGAGATGATCCTCAACGGCGGTGACAGGGCCGACGCCCTGCTCTACTTCATCAAGGGCGTGGCCAAGGTCGCGCTGATCAGTCCCCAGGGGCAGGAGATGATCGTCACCTACCTGGGGCCGGGGGAGTTTGCCGGCGAGGTGGGTATCTTCTGCCCCGAGGTGCCGCGCTCCGCCTGGGTGATCGCCCACAGCGAGTGCGAGGTGGGCATGCTGCCCCACAGCGAGTTCCATGCCCTGGCGGAGAAGCACCCGCAGCTGCTCTATGCGCTGGGCAGGCAGCTCTCCGTGCGGCTGCTCAAGACCACCCAGCGCGCCAGCGACTTCGCCTTCCACGATGTGGTGGGACGCATCCGGCGCTGCCTGCAGGAGCTCTCGCACCTGGCCGCCAAGGCGAAATGCGACGGCGTCACCATCCACTACACGCGCCAGGAGCTGGCGCTGATGGCGGGGTGTACCCGCGAGATGGCCGGCCGCGCCCTCAAGGCGCTGGAGCAGGGCGGCCTGGTGCGCGTGCACGGCAAGAGCATCGAGGTCAGCAAGGAGCTGATGCAGCAGACCGCCGACAGCGAGGCCTGAAGCCCGACGCAAGGGCGCGTGCCGAGCCTGCGGCAGGATCATCGTGCTCGCCGACGCCCTGTTCGTTTGCAGGGGGTCACCCTTCGCCTCACGGGCTAGACTCGCCCCATGGGTAGCCGGCGCACGGCGTCGGCCTCGTGGTACGTCGTCAAGGGAGAAGCACCATGGAATCCGATACCAGCTTTGATTTCACCGTCTGGGCCGATGCCGGCCTGATGGACCGACCCACGGCCGAAGCCCTCAGCGAGTGGCTCTTCGCCTACATGCGCGACAACGTCGGCGTCGAGGTCAGCGATGGGGTCAGCCAGCAGGAAGCCGCCAGGCTAGAGTCCTACTTCGCCAACGAGTCGAACACGGTCAACTACCTGCAGGCGTTCATGGAACAGCCGTTCTACGACGACTACATGGCCGTGATCGAGTCGTTCATGGAGGGGGACGGCGCGGACGTCGGCATGCTCCCGGGCGGCGAGCTCCCCGATGACGAGCTCCCCGAGGAGACACCGGCCCAGCAGCAGCTCCCCGAGACACTGGTCGAGGACATGGCCCTGCTCTACCAGGCGGCGCTGGACCGGGTGCCGGACATGGAAGGGCTCAACTACTTCGTCAGCAACCTGCGCGGCGGCCAGTCACTGCAGGAGGTGGCTCACAGCTTCTACCAGGCCGACGAGTTCCGCGGCCAGTTCGAGGAGTTCGACGACGCGAGCTATATCAACCAGCTCTACGAGAACGTGCTGGGGCGCGAGGCCGACCAGGCGGGCCTGGACTACTGGCTGGATGATATCCAGAACAACGGCCGCTCCCACGCCGAGGTGCTGGTCAGCTTCGCCCAGTCCGAGGAGAACCGGGGCAACGCCGATGACTGGCTGGCCGGGCTGCAGTTCGATACCGGCTCGGATGAGTGGATTCTGTAGTGAGGGGTGAGAGGTGAATGGTGAATGGTGAGGGGTAACGACTCACCCGCCGCGAAGCGGCGCTCACCCCTCACAACTGCCAAGCACGCTCACCCGGCCGCCATAGCCGCACGGGCTGACGGATGCCCTTGAGCGATACCTCCCCGAAGGGCTCCAGCCCCTCCTCCCCTTCTGCCTTCAACGCCTCGGCCAGCCCCGGCCCGATCAGCACGGGCTGGTCGATCTGGCCGGCGTGCTCCTCGAGCCGCGCCGCCAGATTCACCGCCGGGCCCAGGGCCGTATAGGCGCGCCGCTGCTGGGACCCCAGGTTACCCACCGTGACCTCGCCGGCCTCCATGCCGGTATGCAGGGCGATGGGCGGGAAGCCTCGGGCGGCGGCCCAGCGGTTGATCGCGACCAGGCGCTGCTGCATCCCACGCGCGCAGGCCAGCGCCAGCCGGGCATCCTCGCCGCTGCTCAGCGGCGCGCCCCAGAAGGCCATCAGGGCGTCGCCCAGGTACTTGTCCAGGGTGCCGCCGTGGGCGTGAACGACCTCGGTGAGCTCGGTGAAGATATGATTGGTGAGCACGGCCAGGCGCTCGGGTGAGAGCTGTTCGCTGATGGCGGTGAAGCCGACGATATCGCTGAACAGGATCACCAGCGGCTTGCGCTGGGGGGCAAAGCGCGCTTCCCCGCCCTCCTCGGCCAGCTGGCGCAGGATACTGCGCGGCACATAGGCACCGAAGGCCCGGTAGAGGCGGCGATGTCGCTGCCACAGGCGCCAGCGTTCCCAGCCCAGCCAGATCACCAGCAAGGCGGCGACGCTACCCCACCAGGCCCAGGGCGCCAGCCACCAGCCGTTGATCATCAGCAGTGGCGGCGCGACCACCAGTGCCGCACCGACACTCACCGCCAGCACCCGCTGCCAGAGGGTGATGTGCGACCGGCCCAGCAGCGGCAGCGCCACCGCCCCCAGCAGCAGCAGGCCGCCCAGCAGCCAGGCCCGCGGCTGCGGCAGGGGCCGCCAGGCCAGACCATCGAGCCAGCCGGCCAGCAGCACGGCGTGGAGCTCGACGCCAGGCGTCAGCGCGCCGCGGGGGGTGGCCACCAGATCCCCCAGGCCGGCTGCCGAGGTCCCCACCATCACCAGGCGGCCGGCCAGCCGCTCGCGATGCCGGCCGTCGAGCACCTCGGCGGCGCTCAGGTAGTCGAAGCGGCTGGGATGATGATAGGGCACCAGCAGGCCCTGCCCGGGCGTGCTCCACTGGCAGAAGCCGGCCACGCAGAGCCGGGTGCCACCCGGCGTGGCCTCGCGCCGCGTCGGCAGGCCGGTCCACTCCTCGAGCATGGCCAGGGCCAGGACGGCGCGGGGCTCCCCGTCGGGCGTGGCGATGTACGGGTACAGGCGGCGGATACGCCCGTCGCCTTCCAGCTCGGGGGTGATATGCCCCTGGGCCGGTGGCTCGCCCTGGTAGGAGAGCGCGGGGCTTGCCGCCACCTCCCGCGATGCCCGAGGCAACGCGGCCTCGCCGGCCTGGACATCGCCGAAGGCCATGGCCGTGACCACCTCCGGCGCTGCAAGGCGGCGTGCCAGGGCGCGATCCTGCTCGGGCTCGGTTGCCTCGGGCAGCAGGACATCCAGCCCCACCATGGCCGGGCCCGCCGACTGGATGGCATCGATCAGCTCGGCCAGCCGCTCGCGCGGCCAGGGCCAGCGGCCGTGGGCCTGCAGCGTGGCCTCGTCGATATCGACGATGACGATGCGCGAATCCCTCTGCTCGGCGGGCCGGCGCCACGCCACCACGGTGTCGTAGGTCAGCCAGGAGAGCCGCCCGAAAGGTGCCAGGGGGTCGGCACGCACCAGCCAGGCGGCCAGCGTCACCAGCAGCACGACAAGCAGCAGGCGCCCGCTGCCGGGTGCCAGCCAGGCGAGCGCCCTGCCACCGATGTCGCTCCTAACGCCTTTCCCCTGCACAGCTCCCCCTGCACCTATTGCGCCTGCATCTCCTGCGCCTGCACCGCTTCCCCTGCTCCTTTCCCCGCTTGACACCAGGCCCTTGATACCAGGTCCTTTACACCGGCCCCTGCCCGCGGCCGGGCCAGGCCAGGGCGGTCAGCAGCCCCTGCAGTCGCTGGGAGAGGCGCGGCCAGTCGTGGGCCGTCAGCCAGGCGGCGGCGTCCTGCTGCAGCCGCTGGCGCTGCCCGGCATCGTCAAGCAGCGTGCGGATGCCCGCGGCCAGCTCGGCCGGGGCGGTGCCGGGCAGGAAGGCCACCGCCTCGGCCACGTCGTCGAAGATGCCCAGCGGCGTGCAGGCCACCGGCCGCCCGCTGGCCAGGCCCCAGCGCACCGCCGCCGAGGAGGACTCCTGGGTGTGCTGGTAGGGAAACACCAGCAGCTCGGCGGCCTGCAGCCAGCCCAGGGTCTGGTCGTCGGGCAGGAAGTCGTTGACCAGCGTGACCCGCTCGTCCAGCCCCAGGCGGGCAATGGTCTGGCGGCAGCGTTCGGCCTCGGCCTCGGAGGGCGGTGCCGGGTAGAGGGCGTTGAGCAGCAGCAGGTGCAGCCCGGCCTCCTGCTCGGCCAGCTCGACGAAGGCCTCGATCAGCTCGTGCACGCCCTTGTGGGGCAGCAGAAAGCCGTAGCTGGCGATCACCCGCTTGCCGGCCAGCGCGGCATGGCGCGGCTCCTCGGGGGCGGTGACCGCCGGCGCGGCCATCACGCCGTGGGGAAAGAGCGTGGCCCGGGCGTCGAGCCCCATGCCCTTGAGGCGGTTGAGATCATCGACGCCGTGGACCATCAGGCGATCGCAGCCGGCCAGGGCCGCCTGCATCTGGCTCAGGCTCTTGGCCAGCCCGCCCCACTCCACGTCGGCGGTGGAGTGGAAGAACACCAGGGTACGGATGCCCTCGCCCTGCAGCCGCTCGAGCAGCGCCGCCAGCGGCGCCAGGCCGAAGAAGCTGAAGTTGAACTGCACCACCACGGTGTCCAGCTCGCGGGCGACGATCTCGGCGTACAGCGCCTCGAGCTGATCCTCCACGAAGCCGCCCTTGCCGTCCGGGGCGATCTGCGCCCAGCAGCGCACCACCTCGGGGCCATCCTCGGCAATCGGCTCGGCATCGCGGTTGGCCAGCACCGTGACCTGGTCGGCCAGGGCCGGGCTTACCAGCAGCCGCGAGTAGGTGGCGATACCGCACTTGCTGTTCCAGGTACTGACCCAGCCGATACGCGGTCGCGGCGCCAGCTCGGGCAGCGCCTCCAGGGCCTCGACCGCGGCCCGGGTGCGTCGCGCCACGGCGTCCCAGGTGTGTTCCCGCGCGACCAGCGCCCGGGCCGCGCGGCGCCGCGCGGCGCTCCAGGCGTCGAGCTCGCCCTGGCGCCAGCGCGCGGCGAACGCGGCCATCAGCTCGCCCAGGTGGGCGGCCCGGGGCTCGGCCCACACCGAGGCAAACTGCCCCATGTGGGTGCGGGCCCGGGCATGGTCGTAGTCGATCAGCCAGGCCGTCTCGGGGGTGCAGAAGTCGCGCTGGCCGCCCCCGCCCGTGGTGATCACCGGCACGTCGCACCACATTGCCTCGGCCATGGGCAGGCCGAAGCCCTCGCCGCGACTCGGCGCCACCAGCGCATCGGCGCGCGCATAGAGGGCGCGCACCGCTGCGGCGTCGAGGTCGGCGTTGATCAGCTGCACCGGGGCGCCCTGCGGGCAGGCCCGGCGCCATTCGGCCAGCTCGCGCTCGATATCATGGTGGGGGTTGGGGAAGGTCTTGAGGATCAGCACCACAGCGTCGTCGGCACTGAAGGTGGCGTGCCAGGCGGCCAGCAGCACGTCGACCCCCTTGCGCGGGAAGCAGGAGGAGATGTGCAGGAAGGTCATGCGCTCGGTGTCCGCCTCGGGCAGCCAGGCGCCCAGGGACGCCGCATCGGGGGCCACGTCACGGACGTGGTCGGTGCCCACCCCCACCACCGGCAGGGGCAGCCCCACGCCGCTGTCGGCCAGCACCCGTGACACATAGTGCGACATGGTGGTCACCGCCGAGAGCCGGGCGTTGAAGGCCTGGGCGTGCTCATGGGGGAAGACCGACTCCTCCCAGCCGTAGCTGTGGATCAGCCGATGACGCCCGGCCAGGTCGGTGGTGCGCGGCGGGTAGCAGAGCCGCAGGCTGGCGTCGTGCCAGGCCGGCTCGGCGGCGCGGATGGCGGCCGCGGCCAGCGCCGGCTCGGCGGCCAGGAAGGCCGGATCGGGCGCCAGGTCGCCGCCGCCCTCGGTGCTGTGCAGGGCCAGCTGGTCGTCGCCGTCCAGCCGCTGCAGCGCCCGGGCCAGCTCGCGGTTGACCAGCGCCAGGCTGTAGCTCGAATCGAACGGCCCCTCGATGCGCCAGCGCCGGCGTACCGGCAGACAGCGCACCTCGGCGGGCAGTGCCGGCAGGGTCATGCCCAGTTCGGCCAGGAACGCCTGCAGGCGCGCGAAGAGCCGGGTCGGCTCGAAGTGGGCCAGGCGCTCGCGCTGGGCGTCGAGCAGCCGTGCGCGCAGCCCCGGGTTGCGCAGCAGCATCAGCGCCGCCGCGCCCGCCACCTCGGGGTCCGCCTCACGGAGCAGCAGCCCGCCCTCGCCCACGGTATCGGCGATGCTGCTGTCCGGGGCGGCATGGGCCAGCACCGGCAACTCGTGGGCCATGGCCTCGATCAGCGGCATGCCGAAACCTTCGTGCTCGCTCAGGCTCAGGTAGACATCCGCCTGGCGGAAGTGGTGCTGCAGCTCGGCATCGTCGACCTTGCCGGTGAAGGTCACGCGCTCGGCCACCCCGTAGGCCTGGGCCAGCCGCCGCAGGTGAGTGGCATCACCGCCGCCGACCAGCGTCAGCGCCACGGGCCAGGCGCTGCGCCGCAGCATGGCGGCCAGGGCGGCGATCAGCCCCGCCTGGTTCTTGTTGGGCGCCAGGCGCCCGACGAACAGCAGCCGGTAGGGGGCATCCGTGGCCGGCTGGGGCGCCGGCGCGGCGGGTGGCTGACCCAGCGGCAGCCGGGCGAGATCCACCAGCAGCGGCAGGGTCAGGGTCGTCTCGTCGGCGAAGCCCGCCTCGAGCAGTTCGCGGCGGTTGTGCTCGGAGTCGGCGATGGCGCCGTCGAGCCAGCGATGCCAGCGGGTCAGCTGCTCGCGGCCGTGACGCAGCACCGGTACCGCCGGGTCGTCCGGGGAGAAGAAGCGCTCCGGGGTGATGTTGTGATAGACCAGCAGCTTGCGACAGTCGAGGCCCTCCAGCCAGCGCTCCAGGGGGTTGCCGCTGCCGTGGTGGATCAACAGCAGCTGGTCGGGCCGGGACGTGAAGTCGCGGTAGTCGCGGACCCGTCCGGCCATGTCGGCGGGCGTGTCGATGACGTAGATCTCGGAGGCCAGCCCGCACTCGCGCACCAGCCGCTGGGTAAACAGCATGCCGTTGGTGATGCCGTCACCGCTGGCGCAGGTGACGGCGAACTGGTGGATGGCCGTGAGGGAAGGCATGGTGTCATGAACTCCTTTGCTGGCCACGCGATTCGATCGACAGGGCCCTGCTTAACCACGCCTCCAGGGCATTCACCAGCACCTCGGGGCGGTAGCGCTCGAGGGAGCGGCGCTGGCCGGCGATGACCTCGTCTCGCAGGGCCTCGTCCTCGAGCAGCAGCGCGAGGCCCGCGGCCATCACCGCCGGGTCTTCGCTGTCCAGTACCAGGCCGCCCTCCCCCAGGGTGTGGGGCACGTTGGTGAGCCCCATGGCCACCACCGGGCAGTCGGCGAGCATGGCCTCGACCAGCGGCATGCCGAAGCCCTCGTGGGCGCTGGCACAGACGAAGGCGGTACTGTGCCGATAGAGGGCCTGGAGCAGGACGTCGTCCACCTTGCCGGGCATGACCACGCTGTCGTCGAGCTGCAGCTGATGCAGGCGCTGACGCAGGAAGCGCGCATAGTCGGAGTGCTCGCCGCCGCCGGCCAGGACCAGCATGGCCGGCGCGGCCCCGCGCGGCTGCATGCGCTGCAGGTGCCACAGCGCCTCGAGCAGCAGGTGCTGACGCTTGTTCTCGACCAGCCGCCCCACGAACAGCAGCGTCGGCCGCTCGGCCAGCGCCGGATGCAGCCGCTGTGCCGGGTCGGGCAGGGTGTGCGGATCGGCCCCCTGATGTGCCAGGTCGACCAGCAGCGGAATGACGGTGATCGCCTCGCGTTCATAGCCCAGCGCGACCAGGTCCTCGGCGTTGACGTCGGAGACCGCCAGCACCGCCCGGAAGTCGTCGCGCCACTGCACCAGCTGCTCGCGCCCCAGGGTGGCGTAACGGTGCAGGTCGCTGCCCGGCGAGAAGAAGCCCGCCGGCGTGATGTTGTGATAGACCAGCGCCCGCGGCACGGCCAGCCGACGCAGCCAGTCGCCCAGCTCATGGCCCATGGAGTGGTGCTGCAGCAGCAGGGTGCCCTCGGCATCGAGCGCTTCCAGCTCGTGGCAGGGCCGCACCCGGCCGGCCAGCGCCGCGGGGATATTGGCGGCATAGAGGTGAGACTCGAAGCCCAGCTGACGTAACAGCCGCTGGATGAACAGCAGGCTGTTGGTGACGCCGTCACCCGCGTCGACGCCGTGGTGGAACTGGTGAATGGCGGTGATCGGCTGGGTCATGCGTCCTGCTCCTGCCCGCTGCGCGGGTGCTCGCCGTCGGGTGTCCCGGGTCGCGTGGCCAGCAGCGCATAGTCCTGCGGCCCGTAGAGATAGTGGTTGAGCCGCAGCGCCGTCTCGCTCTGCTCGTGAAGGCGGTGCACCTCGTCCACCGGGTGCAGGGGACGGGCCTCCACGCGGTCGAAGCCGGCGAACTCGGCCAGGAAGACCAGGAAGTCCGGCGGCAGCGGCCGCACATGGGTGGGGTCGAGGTAGAAGTTGCAGCTGCCGACGATCAGGTTCTGGGGGTTGGGGGTCTCGAGCAGCAGGCGCCCGCCCGGCGCCAGGGCACGATGGGCCTCGTGGAGCAGACGGCGCAGCTGGGCGTGGTCGAGATGCTCCACCAGGTGGAAGGCGCTGATCATGCCCAGGCTGGCATCGGCACTCTCGCCCAGGGCGGCCAGGGCATCCTGGTAGCGTACCTCGAGCCCCTGCTCGCGGCCGGCGCGGATATTGGCGGCATTGAGGTCCACCCCCCGCGCGGCGATGCCCTCCTCGCGCAGCAGCGCCAGCCACTCGCCGCGGCCGCAGCCCAGGTCGAGCAGCGGCAGCCCCTCGGCCAGCGGAGCGGCCGCATGCACCTCGGGCAGGTGCTCGCGCATCAGTGCGGCGATGGCCGCCGGCGCGCCACGAAAGCGCGCCTCCAGGGCGCGATAGAAGTCGCGGCCCGCGTCATCCTGCCCGGGTAGCTCGGGCGTGCCGGCGCCGCTCGCGTCATGCGCCGAAGGCCCCGGCGGGGCCATCTGCTCGTCCAGCCGCTGGCGCAGCACCTCGTTGTCGACCTCCAGCCGGTGCCGGGCGGCTTCCAGCGACTCGAGGCGCACCGCCTGTTCACGGAGCAGGTCGAGCAGCGTCTGGTAACGGGCATCCTGGAGGTAGATCGCATGATCAAGCCGGTCACGCAGCCGATCCAGGCGCAGCGCACCGAGCAGCCAGCGGACGCCACGCCCGACCCTGGGCAGGTACTTCAGCCTGGCCCGGGCGAGTCCCCGGGCCAGGCCGGGCAACGGCCGGGGTGGCTGCTGGGCCTGGTCGGCCAGCATCAGCAGCCACCGCTCCCGCGGCAGCCCTCCCAGCAGCTGCTCCTGGCCACGATGCTGCTCCTCGAGGCTGGGCAGACGGCCCATCAGGAAATGGTAGGCCGCATGCAGGAAGTCCACGTCGGGCAGGCCCAGCAGCGCTGCATAGTCGCGAACCGGCCGGGTGTCGCGCTGCCGGCTGGCCCCCAGCTCGACGGCCCGCCCCTGCAGGCTGTCACGCCAGCCCGCCTCGCCCGGCCAGGCGGGCGGCGGCTCGGCGGCGGCGCTGCGGCGGCGAATCCGCTCGCCGAGGCGTCGTGTATCCAGGTACGGGTTATTGTGACGCAGCATGGGACGCTTCCTTGCTCGGCGGCGCCAGCGGCTCGAAGGTGCAGTGCAGCGGCAGCCGGCAGATGCCACCGAAGGTGGGCCCGCGAATGCCGGCCACGTCGAAGCGCACCAGGTTGTCGCACCACTGGTAACAGCGCCGGGTGTGATCGCTGCCTTCATGCAGCGCCAGGGTCAGGGTGTACTTGCCGGGCGCCAGCCACACCTCCAGTGCCAGCCGACAGCGGCGGTGCTCGCCGGCGCGCATGGCCAGGGGCTGGCCCAGGTACCAGGTATTGGTGCCGAAGATATCCTGCCCGAAGCGATCGCGGATCATCAGCCCCAGGGTGATGTCGTCGAGATCACGATGCGCCTGGAGATCGATCAGGATCTCGGCGGTCTCGCCGCTGCTCAGCGCCGAGCCGCCGCTGTCGCTGCCGGCCAGGGTGCAGGCCTCCACGGTGACCTCGCCGGTGCCGTAGCGGGCCTCGAGCACCGCCTGGCCGTCGAGGTCGGTCTCCTCGGCCAGCAGCCGGTTGTAGTGATTGGCCCCGGCCTCGGGCTCGCCCTCGAAGACCGCGCGGCCGCCCTCCAGCACGATGACCTTGTCGCAGAGCATCTTGACCGCGTTGAGGTCGTGGGAGACGAAGATGATCGAGCCGCCCTGGGCGCGGAATTCGCGGATGCGACGCATGCATTTCTGCTGGAAGTGGGCATCGCCCACCGAGAGGGCCTCATCGATCACGAAGCAGCTGGGATCGGCATGGATGCCGATGGCGAAGGCCAGGCGCATGACCATACCCGAGGAGTAGGTGCGTAGCGGCTCGTCGATGAAGCTGCCCAGCTCGCTGAAGTCGATGATCGCCTGACGGCGATCCTCGACCTGCTGGCGCGTCATGCCCAGCAGCAGGCCGTTGGCGAGGATGTTCTGGGCGCCGGTGAGGTTGCTGTCGAAGCCGGTGCCCAGCTCCAGCAGGCCGGTGATGCGGCCATCGATGTGGAAGGCACCGCTGTCGGGGAGCAGCACGCCGGTGAGGATCTTGAGCAGGGTCGACTTGCCGGCGCCGTTGCGCCCCAGGATGCCCAGTGTCTCGCCGCTGGCAACCTGGAAGCTGACACCGGCCAGGGCCTGGTGGGCGTGGTGGCGCGGCCGCCGGGTGACGATCTCGCGCAGCCGGTCCGAGGGCTTGGCGTAGAAGCGGAAGTGCTTGGTGATGTCCTGCGCGTGGATCATGGCGGCGCCCTAGATGAAGTCGCGGATATCCCGTTCGAGACGCTGCCCCAGCCACAGGCCGAAGGCCAGCAGCAGCAGGGCGCCGGCCAGCAGCACGCCCAGCGGCAGCAGCGCCGGGGTGGACTGCAGCATCAGGGCATCGCGCAAGGCGTTGACGATATGGAAGAACGGGTTGAGCAGGAACAGCGGCTTCCAGTTCTCGGGCAGGATGGTGATGACATAGACGATGGGGGTCAACCAGAACCACAGCTGGGTCAGCACGCCGACGAACTGCTTGATGTCACGAATGAAGACGCTGAGCGTGGCGAAGATGATGCCGATGGCGTAGGCCAAGGTCTGCTGCACCACCAGGATGACCGGCCACCACAGCCAGTGCCAGGTGAAGTCAAAGTCGATGGCCACCAGGAAGACCAGGAAGAAGCCGTTGGCGATCAGGTAGACGGTCAGCTCGCTGAACAGCAGGTAGAGCGGCATGACGAACAGCGAAACATTGACCTTGCCGATGATGGCGGCCTTGTCGTGGAAGACATGGGTGACCCGCGAGAGGGTGTTGGCAAAGAGATTCCAGGCCAGCACGCCGATCACCAGGTAGACGCTGTAGCTGTACTGGCCCAGCTCCACGCCCAGCTCGCCCAGGCGCATGCCCATGATGCGCGAGAAGATCAGGGTGAAGATCAGGATATTGACCAGCGGCATGATGAAGGTCCAGGCCGCGCCGAGGATGGAGCCGGCGTAGCGGTCGACCAGATCCTGTCGGGTCAGATGGTAGAGCAGGGAAACATTCATGGACGCGGGCTCACGGGGTGGCGTCGGCCACGCGCCGACGGCAGTCATCCAGCAGCCGGTCGAGCATGGCAGCGTGGGAAATCGACGGGCGCCAACCGGTCGCCTGACGCAGCGCCGTGGTGTCGGCGCGCACGGCCTGGATATCGGCGGGACGCTGACGGGCCGGGTCGAGGCGGTGGTCGATGGGGCAGCGGGCGCGGGCCAGCAAGGCATCGAGCAGCTCCCCCACTGCCACCGCACGACCGGAGGCGATGTTGTAGGCCTGGCCGCGCTGCTCGCCCTCGGGCAGACCGAGCAGCGCCAGGTAGGCGCCGACCACGTCCTCGACATCGAGGAAGTCGCGCTGGGCATCCAGGTTGCCGGTCTCCACCACGGGCGGCTGCAGGCCGGCCTCGATGCGGGCGACCTGGGTGGCGAAGGCGGCCAGCACGAAGTCATCCCGCTGGCCGGGGCCGGTGTGGTTGAAGGGCCGGGCGCGGATGACCCGCAGCCCCTCGCTGGCGGCGTACTGGCCGGCGGCCAGGTCGGCCGCTGCCTTGCTGGCGGCGTAGGGGTTCAGGGGTTGGAAGGCGCTCGCCTCGGTGACCGGCTCGCCGCTGCGGAAGGCCCCGCCGTACATGTCCGCGGAGCCGACGTTGACGACCAGGCTCGCCGGGCTTTGCCGCTTGACGGCCTCCAGCAGGTTGAGGGTCCCCTGCAGGTTGACCCGCCAGGTCAGCGCCGGCTGGCGAAAGCTGGTGGGCACGTGGGACTGCGCGGCCAGGTGAATGATGGCCCCCGGCTGCAGGCGCGCCAGCAGGGCGTTCACGCGCCCGGCGCGGCGGATATCCAGCCGATGCCAGGTCACCCCCTGGCTCGCACCGTCAGGCTCGCCCTGGGTGGTGGCATGCAGCGCCGCCTCGGGCCAGCGACGGCGCAGCGCCGCCAGCAGGTGACGCCCCACGAAGCCGCCGGCCCCGGTGACCAGCAGCGATGCCGGCGGCATGGCCTCACCGCCGGTCATCAGCCCCGCTCCAGCCGCTTCAGGTCGGCATCGACCATCTCGCGGATCATCGCCTCCAGCGAGGTCTCGGCCTGCCAGCCCAGCTGCTGCCGTGCCTTGTCCGGATTACCCAGCAGCACCTCGACCTCGGCCGGGCGATAGAAGCGCGGGTCGATCACCACGTGGTCGTCCATGTCGAGGCCGGCATGCTCGAAGGCGATGCGACACATGTCGCGCACCGTGGTGGTGACGCCGGTGGCGATGACGTAGTCATCCGGGACCTCCTGCTGCAGCATCAGCCACATGGCCTTGACGTAGTCCCGGGCGTGGCCCCAGTCGCGCTTGGCATCGATGTTGCCGAGGCGCAGCTCGCTGGCCAGCCCGAGCCTGATGCGCGCCACGCCGTCGGTCACCTTGCGGGTGACGAATTCCAGGCCGCGCAACGGGGATTCGTGGTTGAAGAGGATGCCGCTGGAGGCGTGCAGGCCGAAGCTCTCGCGGTAGTTGACGGTCATCCAGTGGGCATAGAGCTTGGCCGCCGCATAGGGCGAGCGCGGATAGAAGGGGGTGGTCTCGCTCTGCCGCGGCTCCTGGATCAAGCCATACATCTCGGAGGTGGAGGCCTGGTAGAAACGCGCCGCGGGACAGGCGATGCGCACCGCCTCGAGGACGTTCACCGCACCGACGCCGGTGACCTGGCCGGTGAGCACCGGCTGGTTCCAGGAGGCCTGCACGAAGGACTGCGCCGCGAGGTTGTAGACCTCATCCGGCTGGCACTCCTGCACGCTGCGGATCAGGCTGCCCAGGTCGCCGAGGTCGGCATCGAAGAGCACTACCTGCTCCTTGACGCCGAGCCACTCCAGGCGGGAGAGGTTGACATCCGAGGTGCTGCGCCGGGGGGCAATGCCGCAGACGCGGTAGCCCTTGCTCAGCAGCAGCTCTGCCAGGTAGGCCCCATCCTGGCCCGTAACACCGGTAATCAGCGCGGTTTTACTGTGCATTCCTGCCGTTTCCTGTATATTTTTTCCGTGGCGTGGCATGGTCGAACCAGCGGCGCATATTATCACAGCCCAGGGACCAGCACAGCCGCCCGGCACTGCGACGCAGGGCAATCGCTGATGGAAGTAGTGCTCGAGGCTGTTCCGGCGACAGGCCTTCGCGGAGGCGCTATGAACCCCTCCTTGGGCGCTACCGACGCCATCCCTGGCGTAGGACCTCCCCTTCGACCTGTCCCCGACGCCTCTCGCATTGGCTAACTTCAATTGCCCGGCACTGCGACGGATCGCGATGGTTTTCAGTTCCTACTCCTTCCTGCTGATCTTTCTCCCGCTGGTCCTGATGCTGTACGCGCTGCAGGTGCACGACCGGATCTCGTCGGCGCTGCTGATGCGCGGGCTGATCGTCGCATCGCTGACCTTCTACGCGCTCTGGGACTGGCACTACCTCCCCGTGCTGGTGGCCTCGGTGGTGGTGAACCACGCTCTCGGGCAACGAATGACGGCCAGTCGCAACCGGGCCTGGCTGGTACTCGGGGTGGCATTCAACCTGTGCCTGCTGGGCTGGTTCAAGTATCGCCTGTTCGTCGCCGAAACGCTGCACCGCCTGCTGGTGCCGGAGTGGGCTGCGCCGAGCCTTCAGCTGGTGCTGCCGCTGGGCATCTCCTTCTTCACCTTCCAGCAGATCGCCTGGCTGGTGGATCTGTGGCGGCGCCAGGTGGCCCTGCCGAGCCTGACCGAATACGCCTTCTTCGTCACCTTCTTCCCGCAGCTGATCGCCGGCCCCATCGTGCATGCCCGGGAGATGCTGCCCCAGGTACGCTACCGTTGGCCCGCCTGGCAGCTCGGTACCTTCGCGGCCGGCCTGGCGCTGCTGTGCCTGGGGCTTGCCAAGAAGGTATTGATCGCCGACCCGCTGGACGCACCGGTGGGCGAGCTCTACGCGCAGGCCGCCAGCGATGCGCCACTGGGCGGTGAAGTCCCCTGGCTGGCAGGATTCGGCTACGGCGTGCAGCTCTACTTCGACTTTTCCGGCTATGCCGACATGGCCATCGGCCTGGGGCTGATGCTGGGGCTGAAGCTGCCGGTCAACTTCGCCTCGCCCTACAAGAGCCGCTCCCCCATCGACTTCTGGCGCCGCTGGCATATCACGCTTTCCCACTTCCTGCGCGACTACCTGTATATTCCGCTGGGCGGTCGCCGGCGGCGCTATCTGGCCCTGATGCTGACCATGCTGCTGGGCGGGCTCTGGCACGGCGCCGGCTGGCAGTTCCTGCTGTGGGGTGGCCTGCACGGCGCGGCGCTGTGCCTGGCCCACAGCTGGGCCAGGCGCGTCGGCTGGCGCTGGCCCGGCTGGCTGGCCGTGCCACTGATGCTCGGCTTCGTGATGCTGGCCTGGATCCCCTTCCGCGCCGACTCCGTGGACAGCGCCCTGCGCCTCTACCAGGCCCTGGGCAACGCCTGGCAGTGGCGGCCTGAGCTGCAGTGGCCCCACCAGGGCTGGCCATTGAGCGGCCTGCATGGCCAGCTGACCGGCATGGTGGTGCTGGGACTGGCCATCGCCCTGCTGCTGCCCAGCTCACAGCAATGGATCGCCGGGTGGCGCACGGCCATGACACGGCATGATCCGGTACGCGCCCGACGCGCCCTTGTGGGGGTGGGGATGCTGTGCGGTGTGCTGTTGTTCGTGGTGCTCAAGCAGCTGTATGCCCAGCCGGAACAGGCCTTTCTCTATTTCGAGTTCTGAGGGCAGGAAGCCATCCATGCGCCAGCACCCACCCCGTGAACCCTCGCCATGGCCGCTCACCGGCGGCATCACCCTTGGTCTGCTGCTGGCCGGCGGCCTGTGGCTGCTGCTGCTGGCAGGCCAGATGGGACGCCCCCACCCCAACCACCAGTGGGTACTCGAGGCCTGGGCGCACAAGCAGGCCCGCGCCGAGGCGCTGCCGGCACCGCGGCTGCTGGTGGCAGGCGGCTCCAGCGCCATGTTCGGCATCGACTCCTCCCGGCTGGAAGCGACCTTCGCGCGCCCCACGGTCAACCTCGGCGTCAACGCCGGGCTGGGGTTGCCGGTGATTCTCCACCAGACACTGACGGTGGCCGGGGCGGGCGATACCGTGGTCATGCCGCTGGAGTACCCGCTGTTCGGCCATCGCGGCGAGGTGAACCAGGTCATGAACGACTATTACCTGGGTCAGCCCGAGGCGCTGCTGCAGGCCTGGCAGCTGTATCGCGAGGCACTGCCCGGGTACCGCTGGCTGCCCCTGATCGCCAGCGAGGCATTCCAGATCGTGATGCAGACCTCGCCTGCCCGGGTTCTCCAGGGCTATCGCGGCCTGCCCGAGGGGTTCAGGGTGACGGGCACCTATGGCGCGCACCGGCTGGACGGCCACGGCGACCAGACGCAGACATCACGCGAGCAGCGTGCCCCCTGGATGCGCACACAGGCCGTGGCCGAGGCGCCACGCCGGTATGGCGCCGAGCACGAGCGCGATGCGCCGGGCTGGGCGCTGCTGCGCCACTTCCAGGCTCGCCTCCGGGACCGCGACGCCTGTCTGGTGCTGGTTCCCCCTGCCTTCCTGTCTCACCCCGCCTACCGGGAAGACCCGGACGAACGGCACTTCTACGCCACCCTGCCGGAGCAGGCCGCCAGGCACGGCCTGACCTATCGGGGCGCACCTCATGACTTCATGTATCCGCCGGACGCGATGTTCGATACCGACTACCACCTCGTCGACGAGGCGCGACAACGCAACACCCGGAAGCTGATCGAGGTGCTAACGGCGGAGCAGGCCCTTGAGTCGGTGGTAGAGTGCCCGCGTACGCCGGTAGAGGAGCGGGTGGCGGGGTAGCCACTGGCTGACCAGGTAGCTGCGCTTGACGCGAATCAGCTGACGCCGCGCCCAGGAGGGGCGGCTCGCCGGCTGCTGGCTGGGCAAGGGCTGGGCGGCCGCCGGCATGACCCGCCGCTCGGCGAGGATCTCGTCGAGACGTCGCTCGAGCGAGGCGACATCGAGGCGGGGGTTGTTGCCGTACAGGTAGCGCCCGTGGGGGGTGTCCATGGTCATGGGGTCTCAACGTCGCAGTCGGTGATAGAGTCGCCTGGCCGGGTGATAGAGGCCGGGGTGGCGCATCAGGAAGGCCACCACGCCCAGGCGCGTCAGCCACTTCTGCCACCATGCCACCCGGCCCGAGGCGCTGGCAGACGCCATGTCTCGGCGCTCCGACACGCCGGGGGTTGCGCCGCCGGCCGCCAGCAGCGCCTCGAGGCGCGCCTCCAGCGCCTCGAAGTCGAGGGCGGCGCCGTTGCGCTGCAGCCGCCGCTTCGGGGTCATGTCACCCATCCGCGTGTGCCACCTCAACAGCATGTCGCGCCAGACAGCGATCCAGCGCGGCCTCGAAGCAGCGGCGGTCGAACTCCTGCGCCCGGCGATGGCAACGTGCGGCCAGCGCGTCATCGGCACCCAGGGCACTGGACTCGAAGGCGTGAATCGCGTCGATCAGGGCATGAACGTCCTGGCGCGGCACGTGCCAGCCCGTGTCGCCATGCACCACGGTTTCCGCCACGCCCCCCACGCCATAGCCGATCACCGGTGCGCCGGCGGCCTGGGCCTCCACGGGCAGGATGCCGAAGTCCTCCTCGGCCATGAACACGAAGGCGCGGGTGCGCTCGAGATGGTCGATCAGGACAGCATCTTCCTGGTAACCCAGCAGGCTGACGTTGGGGCCGGCCAGTGCTTCGAGCCGGCGCCGCTCGGGGCCGTCGCCGATCACCACCAGCCTTCTGTCGGGCATGCGATTGAAGGCGTCGATCACCAGGTCTATCCGCTTGTAGGGTACCAGCCGCGACGCCGCCAGATAGAAACCCTCCCGGGGGCGGTCGTGGCGGAAGCGCGCCGTCTCCACAGGCGGGTAGATCACCTCGGCCTCGCGCCGGTAGAAGCACTCGATGCGGCGCTGGATATAGTGCGAGATGGCGATGAAATGATCCACGCGCTGGGCACTGGCAAGGTCCCAGAGACGCAGCCTGTGCAGCTGCCAGCGCATCAGCGCCCCCTTCAGGCCGCGCGCCCCGGTCTGGCGCAGGTACTGGTGCTGCATGTCCCAGGCGTAGCGCATGGGGCTGTAGCAGTAGCAGACATGCACCGCGCCGGGGTCGGGAATGATGCCCTTGGCCACGGCATGGCTGCTCGACAGGATCAGGTCGAAGCCCTTGAGGTCGAACTGCTCCACCGCCAGGGGCATCAGCGGCAGGTAGCGGCGATAGTGGCGCCGCGCCCCCGGCAGGCGCTGGATGAAGCTGGTGTGGATGGCCCGGCCGCGCAGTGCCGGCGCCCGGGTGTCGTCCAGGAAGTTCACGACGGTGAACAGCTCGGCCCCGGGAAAGCGTTGCAGCAGCACATCCAGCACCTTCTCCGCCCCCGCCCAGGTCACCAGCCAGTCGTGCACGATGGCGACCCTGGGCTCGGCCGCCGAGCGCACGGGCGCGGGCCCTGCCTCACCGGCGAACAGCTCGTCTGGCGGCTGATGTGTCATGAGCGGCCGTAGGCGTCGTCGAAGCGCACGATATCATCCTCGCCCAGGTAACTGCCGGTCTGCACCTCGATCAGGTGCAGCGGAATGACGCCGGGGTTCTCCAGGCGATGCAGGGTACCCAGGGGGATATAGGTCGACTCGTCCTCGCAGAGCAGAAAGCTGCTCAACTGTTCGGTATCACCATGCCCCTGGCTCTGGGTGACCCGGGCGGTTCCCTGCACGACCACCCAGTGCTCGGCGCGGTGGTGGTGCATCTGCAGCGAGAGCTGGGCCCCGGGCTTGACGACGATCTCCTTGACCTGAAAACAGGTGGTGAGCGCCAGGGTGCGGTAGTGCCCCCAGGGGCGGTAGACCTGGGGCAGGGCCCGCGACTCGCTGCGCCCTTCCCGCTTGAGGCGCTCCACGATGTGCTTGATGTCCTGTGCCGCATGGCGGTTGGCCACCAGCACGGCATCCTCGGTCTCCACCACCACCAGGTCCTGCACGCCCACGGTCGCCACCAGGCGGGAGTGACTGTGTACCAGGCTGTTGGCGGTGCCGTGGAGCAGGACATCGCCGTGGACGACATTGCCATCCTGCGCCGCGCTGCCCTTGAGGTCATAGACGGCATCCCAGGCGCCGATATCGCTCCAGCCGGGCGCCATGGGCACCACCGCCGCGTCCCGCGTGTGCTCCATGACGGCATAGTCGATGGAGTCACCGGGGCAGCGGGCGAACGCCTCGCTGCCCACCCTGAGGAAGTCGAGGTCCTCGCGACGCTGATCGAAGGCATCGCGGCAGGCCGCGAGGATGGCCGGCGCCTGGGCCTCGAGTTCGGCCAGGAAGCGGTCGGCACGGAACAGGAAGATGCCGCTGTTCCAGAGATGGTTGCCACCCTCCAGGTAGGCCCTGGCACGCTCGGCATCGGGCTTTTCCGCGAAGGCATCGACCCGGTAGCCGCCTTCCGCCAGGGCCTCGCCGCGACGGATGTAGCCATAGCCGGTGTGTGCCCGCTCGGGGGTGATGCCGAAGGTGACCAGCTTGCCGGCTTCGGCCAGGCACCGGCCCTGAGCAACCGCGGCCTGAAAGGCAGCCTTGTCGTCGATCACATGGTCGGCGGGCATCACCAGCAGCAGGGCATGCGGCACCTGCTCTGCCGCATGCAGCGCGGCCAGGGCCACGGCTGGCGCGGTATTGCGCCCGCAGGGTTCCAGCAGGATGCGCTGCGCTTCACAGCCGATCTGCTGCAGCTGTTCGGCCACCAGGAAGCGATGTGCCTCGTTGCAGATCAGCAGCGGCGCGGCAAGGTGTTCGACGCCGGCCATCCGCAGTGCGGCCTCCTGGAGAAGGCTGGCATCGCGGCTGTTGAGGCACTGGAACTGCTTGGGGTAGTGCTCGCGGGATACCGGCCACAGGCGAGAGCCGGAGCCACCGGAGAGGATCACGGGCGTGAGCGGGGCGTTCCTTGATGACGTGGGCAAACGGGCACTCCTTGCCGGGCTCACCGGCCACGGTCGGTCGACAGGTGTTGTTTCGGTGGCGCCGGATCATACCATTTCAGTGCGAGCCGCAGGAGTCGGCGCCATGCAACAGGCCGCCTTCAGACGCCTGCCGCCGACCTCAGGGCTGCGGGTTGATGAAGCCGCGGGTCACCGTCATCAGCAATATCTTCAGGTCGAAGGCCAGTGACCAGTTGTCGATGTAGTAGAGATCATACTCCACGCGCTTGCGCATCAGCGCCACGTCATCGGTAATCCCGCGCAGGCCGTTGACCTGGGCCCAGCCGGTCATGCCCGGCTTGACCCGGTGGCGCTGCATGTAGACGTCGATCTCGTCCTTGTAGTACTCGTTATGCCCCTCGGCATGGGGCCGCGGCCCCACCAGGGACATGCGCCCCTGCAGCACGTTGTAGAGCTGGGGCAGCTCATCCAGGCTGGTGCGCCGCAGGAAGGCACCCAGCCGGGTCACGCGTGGATCGCCATGGCGAGCCTGGGGCGTTCCCGTATCGCGATGGGGTGCCATGGTGCGGAACTTGTAGATACGGAAACGCTTGCCGTCGAGGCCGTGGCGGTACTGCTTGAAGAGCACGGGACGGCCCATCTGCCAGCGCACCAGCAGCGCGACAAGCAGCATCAGCGGCAGGAAGACGACGAACAGCGCCAGGCCCAGCAACCGGTCCTCCAGGGCCTTGAGCAGGCGGCTGAGGCCGTCCAGCGGCGAGCGGTTGAGATCCAGGGAGAACATGTCCGCCACCTGGGTCACGCGATGGTTGAGCAGGCGCACGTCGGTGAGGTCGGGGAAGTAGCGGATATCCACCGGTACCACCATCAGCGCGGTGGCCAGCTGCTTGACCCGGTCGCCGCTGACCAGCGGATAGGTCAGCCATACCTCGTCAAACTCGCGGTGAAAGACGCTGCGACTCGCCAGTGCCTCCACGCGCCCCAGCAGGTCATCACCGGCATCGGGCCCATCGGGCAGCGTGGTCGCGACCTGGTAGCCCAGGTAGGGCATGCTCTCCAGGCGCTGGTGGATGCGTGCCATGTTGGCAGGCGCACCGATCAGCAGCACCTTCTTGATGTTGTGACCGCGCGAGCGGATGCGCCGCAGGTGCACGTAGAGCAGGGTTCTCAGCAGCAACCCGGTGGCAAGCACGCCGAGCGAGGCCAGCAGCATCCACAGGCGAGAGAAGATGATCGCGCTCTGGGTCGCGACCAGGAAGAGGCTGAGCAGGATGATCGTCAGCAGCCAGCCCAGGCTGTACACCCCCAGCATGGTGAACAGGCTGCGGCCCCGCCAGGGCTGGTAGAGCCCCGAGAGCTCCCCGCAGGCCGGCAGCAGCAGGCCGCCGGCGAGGATCAGCAGCGGATACTCCACCCCGCTGACGCGGTCGACATGGGGCAACACCGTCAGCAGCAGCGCGGGGACCAGCAGCGCAATGGCGGCATCGAAACAGCGCATGAGTCGACGCTGCCAGTCACTGGTGCTTGCTGCCATGATCAGCGTTCGGCGTCGCCGCCCCCGGCCAGGGTGATACGGGTCAGCAGATCCATGCTGCGCTCCAGGTCATCGCGCCCCAGGTCGCCGACGGCGGACTCCAGGGTCAGCCGGTCCAGCACGAAGCTGCCCAGGGTGTCGACGAACTGGATGCGCTGATCATAGAGGCTGGCCCGGGCATCGAGCACGTCCACCAGGTCGCGCAGCCCGAGCTGCTCGCCGCGCTCGGCGGCTTCCAGGAAGAGCTCGCTGGACTCGATGGCCTGCCCCAGCGCCTCCAGGCGCCGTGCGTTGCCGTCCAGCGAGCGCAGGCGCTGGCGTACCTCCTGGGCCGCCAGGTTGCGCTGGTTGTCGAGCGCCTTCTGGCTCGAGGCGGTGCGCAGTTCCCCCTGGCGCACGCTGGCCAGGGTCCGACCGCCGCGAAACAGCGGCACGCTGAGCTCGACATTGGCGCGATAGTCTTCGCTTTCACGCAGTTCGTCGTCGCTGACGCGGTCGCTGTAGGAGAGGTTGAGGTTGACCTCGGGAAAGTAGCCGCTGCGGCGCACGCTGGTGTCGCGCTCGTTGAGCTTGCGTTCGGCCGCGGCGCGCTGCACGTCGAGGTTCTGGACGATGCGCTCGAGCCACTCCTCGGGATTGCCGAGGTCACCGTCGATATTCACCGCGTTCAGGTTACCGAGCCGATGCCCCTCGAAGGCGGGACGCGTCCCGGTGAGGCGCTCCAGCTCACTGAGGGCGTCGTCGAGCTCGTTACCGGCTTGAACGGTATCGGCAATACTCTGGTCGAGACGCGACTGGGCCTCGAGCAGGTTGATGCGATCCCCCACGCCGAGCTCGTAGGCACGGCTGGCCTGGCGCACCTGAAGCTCGAGGGATTCCTGCTGGGCCTCGAGCAGCCCCAGCTTGCGCGAGGCCAGGTAGGCGTTGACATAGGCCTCGCTGACCGTGAGCGCGAGGTCGCGTTCGACCAGGGCCAGGTCGAGCCTGGCGGCATCCACCTGGGCATCGGCGCGTCCCATGCCGCGCCAGCGCTCCAGGCTGAACAGTGGCTGTTGCAGCTGCACCTGCCAGTACTGCTCCTCGATCTCACCCGGCCGCGTAGCCTCCTGATCCAGTCCGAAATCGTCGGGCTCGGTCTGGATATTGGTCGAGTCCTGCCAGAGGTAGCCGCCGCTGGCGGTCACCTGGGGCAGCAGCTGGGAGCGCGCCAGCGGCTCTTCCTGCTCCACGGCTTCCAGTTCGAGGCGCTGGCGGGCCAGGTCGGCATCGTTCTCCAGGGCCCTGGCGAAGAGCCCGGGCAGCGATGGCAGCGATGCCGCGCCCCCGGCATCGGCATCGGCCTCCCGGGCCTCGAGCTCGGCCAGCTCCTCGATCGCGGCCTCGTCGGCCGGGACGTCCTCCGGCGTCGACTGCCCCACAGCAGGCGCGCTGGCCAGCATCAGCAGCATCGCCGGGTGCACCAGCCCCCGGGTGACTAGGCGGTCATGCCGCCGTGACCAGTCCCGCATCACTCCTCCCTCATGGCACGCGCCAGCATGTCGGTGATCGGCTTGGCGATATAGCTGGCGAAGGTCCGGTCGCCGGTCTTGATCAGCACCTCGGCGGGCATGCCGGAGAGCAGCTGCATCTGTTCGGTCATGTCCTCCTCGCCCTCCTCGGTCACGCGGACGCGCGCCTTGTAGTACATCTCGCCGGTGGCCTCGTCCTCGAAGCTGTCGGCGCTGACATGGATGATCTCGCCGGCAATCTCGTTGGTCAGCCGCTGGTTGAAGGCGGAGAAGCGGATCGTCGCATCCTGGCCGATATAGATGTTGTCGATATCGCGATTGGGCACCCGCGCCTCGACCACGAAACCGTCCCCCGCCGGGACGATATCCATGACGGGGTCGCCGGCGCGGATCACGGCGCCCTGGGTATGAATCTGCCGCCCCACCACGGTGCCGGAGACCGGTGCCTTGATCGTCGTTCGCGCGACCTGGTCGGAGAGCGAGGTGATACGCTCCTCGGCCTCGGCGATCTGCGACTGGGCATCGCGCAGCTGCTCCCCGACCTCGGACTGGAACTCCTGACGCCGCACCTCCTTCTGCAGCTGCTTCTCGCTGATCTGGGACTTCAGGCTGGCGATCTGCGAGCGGTGCTCGGCGATACGCCCCTGGTACTCCAGCACCTGGCGCTCGAGCTCACGCAGGCGCTGGTTGTCCCCCAGCCCTTCACGATAGAGCGAGCGGAAATCCTCGGCCTCGGACTCCAGCGAGCTGACGCGTCGCTGGTTGATGGCGATCTGGGACTCGAGCCCCTCGATCTGGCCACGCATCTGCTCGACCTGCTCGTCCAGCGACTCCAGCGCCCCCTGCAGGGATTCGCGACGCGCCACGAACAGGCTCTGCTGCACGGCCAGCACCTGCTGAACACGAGGACGATCGGTGTCGAGCAGGTCCTCGGGGAAGTCGAGCATCTCGGCGCCCTCCTGCTCGGCCAGCAGGCGCACCTCCATGGCGCGGTTGATCAGGTACTGCGACCGGGCAATATCCAGCTGGGAGCGGGCCTGGGTATCGCTCAGGATCACCAGCGGGTCACCGGCCTCGACCCTGTCACCGTCCTCGACGAGCAGCTCCTCGACGATGCCGCCCTCGAGGTGTTGCACGGTGCGCTTGAAGGACTCCATGGAGACACTGCCGGGCGCCACCACCGCCACGGCGAGCGTGGCCGTCAGCGCCCAGGTAGCGAAGCCGCCGAGGGCTACCAGCAGGATGAGCATGCCCAGGCGCTTGTAGCCCTTGTCGCTGGTGGGCAGCTTTTCGCTGTACTCGCCCTCGAGCGTCTGCGGCTGGGGCGTCACGTCGATCTCGGGGTGCGTTACCTGCTGCCCGGCATCGGTGGGTTCACGTTTATCGGCCATGATGCTTACTCCTCGGGGGTTCCTGCCGTGCCCGAATCACCCCGGCCGCCACGGATCGCTGCCAGGCGCGCGTTCGAGGCTTGATTGACCTGCCCCTGGCGCTGAGGCTTCTTGGCAAACTGGGCCAGCACGTCGTCACGGGGACCGAACATGCTGACCTGCCCCTCCTTGAGCACCAGCAGCTTGTCCATGTTCTTGAGCACGCTGGTGCGGTGACTGATCACGAACAGCGTCACGCCCTCGGACTTGAGCGTCTGGATCGCCTGGCCGAGATGGCGCTCGCCGGCATCGTCGAGGTTGGAATTGGGCTCGTCGAGGACCACCAGCACCGGGTCGCCGTAGAGCGCCCGGGCCAGCCCCACGCGCTGGCGCTGGCCGCCGGAGAGGGCGCCGCTGGTCGAGGAGATGTAGGTGTCATAGCCGTTGGGCAGTTCGAGGATCATCTCGTGGACACCGGCCTTTCTTGCCGCCTTGACCACCTTGTCGGGATCGACCTCGCCGAAACGCGCGATGTTCTCGCTGATGGTGCCGTCGAACAGCTCGATGTCCTGGGGCAGGTAGCCGATGTGCGGCCCGAGCTCATCGCGGTTGTAGTGGGTCACCTCGGCGCCATCGAGACGCACGTTGCCGACCTGGGCCGGCCAGATGCCCAGCAGCACCCGCGCCAGGGTCGACTTGCCGGCGGCGCTGGGGCCGATGATGCCGACATGCTCGCCGGCGGATACGGCAAAGTTGATGCCGCGGATGGTCGCCATGCGCACCCCCGGGGGAGCCGCTGCCACCGTCTCGATGGCGACATCGCCGCGCGGTGCCGGCAGCGACATGCGGCGATTGTCCTCGGGAATCTGCTCCAGCAGTTCATTGAGGCGACCATAGGCGCCACGGGCGTTCACGAAGCCCTTCCAGCTGCCGATCATCTGGTCGATGGGGGCCAGGGCGCGGCCCATGATGATCGAGCCGGCGATCATCATGCCGGCGGTCATCTCGGCCTGCAGCACCAGGTAGGCCCCCAGCCCCAGGATCATCGACTGGAACAGCAGACGCAGCACCTTGGAGGCGTTGGTCAGTGCCCCGGCGCGGTCGCTGGCACGTGACTGCTTGGCCAGGAACTCGTGGTGCTTCTCGGACCAGCGCCCCATGATGCCGGGCAGCATGCCCATGGCGTGCAGCACCTCGGCGTTGCGCAGGTTGGAGTTGGCCAGGTCCTGCGCCTTGATGTGCTCGCTGTTGGCCTCGGCCAGCAGGGTCTTGGTGGCCTTCTCGTTGGCGATGGCCAGGACCAGCAGCACGATGCCCGCAAAGGTCGCGAAGATCCCCAGCCAAGGGTGGAAGAGGAAGAGCACCCCCAGGTAGACCGGCACCCAGGGTGCATCGAAGAAGGCGAAGAGGCCGTTGCCGGTCAGAAACTGCCGAAGGCTGGTCAGGTCGTTGAGCGGCTGGGCGCTCTGCTGCCCTTGGGAGACGACGCTGCGTCGGAACATGGCGCCGTAGAGGCGCGCATTGATATTGGTATCCAGGCGGTTGCCCACCCGCACCAGCATGCGGGAGCGAACGAGCTCCAGCCCGCCCATGATCATGAACAGGAAGACCACCACCAGGGTAAGCATCAACAGGGTCTCGACGCTCTGCGTGGTCAGCACGCGGTCGTAGACCTGCAGCATGTACATCGGAGGAACGAGCATCAGCAGGTTGACGAACATGCTGAAGAAGCCAACCGAAACAAAGGAGCTACGACACGCCTGGAGGGCACGCTGCAGGTCCGTGGCATCCTGTTGCTTTGCCATAGGGCAATTCACCGTTGAAGGGAAGGTGCAAAACTGAGGGTATGGTAATAAGGCTCCGGAGAATACCAGACGCTCCCCCACCGTGGGTAGGGGCTGTCATGATTCACAGCGGAGAGTCACCACTTGCGCGGTGAAAGGCAGGACATGACCGCCCCAGGACTATCGCTTCGCTGGCGTGGGTCGGTGCACCGGTTCGCTCCCGATACCATGCATCTCACGCTCCAGCACCTTGGCGTGCATCAAGTCGACAAAGGCGTCGGCGAGCTGCGCGGTCCCCATGGCGTCCTGCCGGTCGAGCCGGTCGCCCAGGCCGGCATCGCGACCGTAGAGGGCATCATGGCCCCCCAGCAGCGACAGGCGTGTTGTCCGCAGCGCCCGGCTGCTGAACCGGCGCTGGCAGCCCGTCGACTCGCTCCCACCAGTGGGCAACCCCCTCAGCCCAGCCCAGGGGCCCCTGGGCGTGAGTGCGATAGAGCGCCGACTGGCGGGGCGAGACCGCCAGCCCGTGACAGCCACGGATCACGACCGCCTGGTCCACCATCTCGAGCATGGCGGTATCGTTGGGTCCGTCCCCCAGTGCCAGGGTCAGCGGTCGCTGGCCACGCAGCGCCTCGAAGCGTTCGATCAGCCAGGCCACGGCGCTGCCCTTGTGGCAGTCACCGGTGACGTGCCAGAAACGCCCGCCGCGCACCAGGCGCAGGCCGTCACCGGTCAGCCCTTCACGGAACGCCTCGAGCCCCGCCTCGTCGTCCTGCCAGATCAGCGGCTCACTGCCCTCGCGAATGCGCGCCAGCCGGGCCTCTGGCGCCGACTGACCGGTGACCGCCATCAGGTCATCGAGGGTCATTTCGCTCATGCTGGTAAAGCGGACACCCAGTCGCGCGCGCCACACCGCAAGCCGCTGGCGAATCAAGCCGATATCGACCCCGAGTGTCCGGACTACCAGGCCGTCGTCGCCGGCGCCGCGGTCCAGACGCGCATGGCACCAGGCCGACGGCAATCCGGCCACGGCACCGTTCTCGGCAATGAAGGGAGTGTCCTCGATGCCCAGCTCGTGACGCAAAGGCAAGAGCTCGCTGCGCGTCTTGCAGGAGACCGGGATGACCGGCACGCCGAGCGCCTTCAGGCGGTCGAGCCACTGGCGGGCCGGCGCCCAATCGTGACTGTCCGCGTCGAGCAGCGAGCCCTCGAGGTCGGTGAACAACAGGCGCGGGAGCCGCGCGGGTTCGGGAGACACGGCGGGTGTCGGGATCATGACAGGGTCGCCTCCGGCGGTGGGCTCCCCCTTCGTCATGCACCCTCCATGCCAGAACAGACCCGACAGCCGGTTCAACAGCCTGCAGGGTCATCGCTCCCCCGGCCCGGAGGTACGACGGCAGCTGCCGCTAACAGCAGAACGCCCCGCCATGGTGCATCGGGCGGGGCGTTCGGGGCTTGCTGGCCTCAGCCAGGGTCAGCTCAGTTCAGCGACGAAACCGCTCACCGATAGACCGGCAGGCGAGCGCAGACGGCCTCGACCTTCGCCTTGACGTCCTCCTCGATGGCCGCGGTGTCGTCGCCTGCCGCCATGACGTCGAGAATGTCGCAGATCCAGCCGGCCAGTTCCCGGCACTCGGCCTCGCCGAAGCCGCGGGTGGTCACCGCCGGGGTACCGAGGCGCAGGCCCGAGGTGACGAAGGGGCTCTGCGGGTCGCCGGGCACGGCGTTCTTGTTGACGGTGATATGGGCGCGCCCCAGGGCGGCATCGGCGTCCTTGCCGGTCAGGCCCTGCTTGACCAGCGAGAGCAGGAAGAGGTGATCCTCGGTGCCGCCGGAGATCACCTCGAAGCCACGCTCGATGAACACCCCGGCCATGACCTGGGCGTTGTTGACCACCTGCTGCTGGTAGGTCTTGAAGCCCGGCTCCATGGCCTCCTTGAAGCAGATCGCCTTGGCGGCGATGACGTGCTCCAGCGGGCCGCCCTGCCCGCCCGGGAAGACCGCGGACTGCAGCTTCTTCTCGATGGCCTCGTCGCCCTCGGCGGAGAGGATCAGGCCGCCACGCGGGCCGCGCAGGGTCTTGTGGGTGGTGGTGGTGACCACATGGGCGTGGGGCAGCGGGGTCGGATAGACGCCGGCGGCGACCAGGCCGGCCACATGCGCCATGTCGACCAGCAGGTAGGCGCCAACCTCGTCGGCGATCGCGCGGAACCTCGCCCAGTCGATGACCTGGGAGTAGGCGGAGAAGCCGGCAATGATCATTTTCGGCTGGTGCTCGCGGGCAAGGTTGGCCACCTCGTCGTAATCGATGCGGCCGCTGTCATCGATGCCGTACTGCACGGCGTGATAATGCTTCCCGGAGAAGTTGGGCTTCGCGCCATGGGTCAGGTGCCCGCCCGCATCGAGGCTCATGCCGAGGATGGTATCGCCCGGCTTGACCAGCGCCTGGAACACCGCGCCATTGGCCTGGGAGCCGGAGTGGGGCTGAACGTTGGCATAGCTCGCGCCGAACAGCTCCTTGGCATAGTCGATGGCGAGCTGCTCGACGATGTCCACGTACTCGCAGCCGCCATAGTAGCGCTTGCCGGGGTAGCCTTCGGCGTACTTGTTGGTCAGCTGGCTGCCCTGGGCCTCCAGCACCCGCGGGCTGGCGTAGTTCTCGGAGGCGATCAGCTCGATGTGCGCTTCCTGGCGTGCGACTTCCTTCTGCATCGCATCGAACAGGGCGTCATCGAAACCGGCAATCTGCATGTCACGGCTGAACATCGGCGGGAAACCTCGCAAATCGGGAGAATCTGGGGGCAACATGATACCCCAGCCCCCGCTGCCTTTCACATGAAAGCCGATCATCCCCGACGAGTGCGCCGTTCATCTTGTCCCCTGGGCCCGGTTGTCCCCTGGGCCCGGGGCGATGGCCTGCCGGGTCTGCCACATCCCGAGCCGCTCCACCGGCGCATCACGCCTTCTCGCTTGATGCGCCCCCAGCTTGTCGGGCCCTCCACCGTGCGCCTCGCTGCAGCGCTCCCCTAGCGTGTCTCCACCGTCAGCGAGAGCTTGTCGGGCAGCGCGAGAGGGTCGCCGGTATAGGTGTCCAGGTCGCTCTCCGCCGGCAGGGTGACGGACACCTCGAGCTCCTCGGCGGCGCCTTCGGCCAGGCTCACCAGCCCCAGCAGGAACTGCTGGACCTCAGGGCCGAACATCATGCCGAACCCCTCGGCCTGGGTGCGCGCCTGTTCGAGATACTGGCTCTCGGTGACGCCCTCCATGGCGGCGCCGAGGGTGGCCAGGCGACCCAACAGCCCCTGCTCGTCGAGGGTCAGGCGGAGGTTGCCGCCCAGCAGCGTGGACGACTCCAGCACCTCCGGGTCGGCAAACACCGCCGCCGGGGTGATGCCCTCGGGCAGCACCACCGGCAGTTCGACATCGAGCAGCAGCCTCAGGGCGTCATGGATCGTGACATGACTGTCGCTGGTGATCAGGCTCTGCTGCTCGCCCTCTTCCCAGTTGCCCAGCAGCGCAGCATCGATACGCAACGCGCCGCTGCCATCGGTGAGCACGTTGCTGGCCATGCGCATCTGCGCCCGCTCCTCTTCCGGTGCCAGCTCGATCATCCGCGCCAGATCGGCCTGGAAATCGTCGAGCGTGACCCCGCCCTGGCCATCGCTGACGTCGCCATCGACGCTCAGACGCGCCAGGCTGCCGACAAACCGCTCGGCATCGACGACCAGGTCGTTGAGCACCAGCGCATCGAGGCGCTGCTCATCGTCGTCATCGAGGCCATGCAGGTCGTCGAGTACCAGCGAGGCAAGCGTGAAGGAGCCGGCGCCGAACTCGCCCAAGTTCTCGCCCATGGCCGAGACATCGGCGATCTCGAAGCGCTCGATGGCCGCATGACTGAGCCCCTCGCCGCGCACCCGGGCAATCGTCACGCGCCCTGTCGCGTCCTCCAGGTCGGCGTCGTCGACCAGGTCGCGGGCCAGCTCGGACGCCAGGTCGATCGCGATACCGTCGATCGCCAGGCTCGCGATGCGCACGTGCTGCGCTGCCAGGCTGTCATCGAACGCAAAGACGGCGCGCGAGGGTTCGCCAAGAACGATGCGCTCGATCTCCACCAGCGCCAGTTCAGAGACGCCATCCTCGAGGCGCAGCCCTTCCAGGGTCACCTCGTCGGGGCTGTCGTAATCGCCATTGACCGTGTAGCGATCGATGCTCAAGCGCTCCCCCGTCTCGCCCCGGAAGACCACCTCTTCGGCCGTGACCCGCGAACGCAGCATGCCGCTCGACACCTCGCCGATCTCGACCTCGCCCTGTTGACCCAACAGGCCACGCAGGTCGGCCTCGAGGCGGTCGGTCGAGCCCAGGGCAGGGAGAGCGGGCAGCAACGCCATCAGCGCCAGGGAAGCCACCCGTCGTGTCGTGATACGCCAAGCAACATGCGACATGAAATCACCTTCTGTGTGATCGAGAGGAGAGGCAGGATGCCCCGGGAAGCATAGCTCAACCCGGCGAGGCGAGGCGCGCCTCGAGGCGCCGATTGAGCGTCTCGAGCACCGCCAGCCGGGCCCGGCGCTTGTCGTCGCAGGCGATCAGGGTCCACTCGGCGCCCGGCGCCTGGGTGCGGGCGAACATCTCGTCGATGGCCTGCCGGTAGTCGTCCCAGCGCTCGCGATTGCGCCAGTCCTCGTCGGTGAGCTTGTGGCGCTTGTGGGGCGTGGCGGCCCGCGCCTTGAAACGGCGCAGTTGCTCCTCCTGGCTGATGGCCAGGAAGAGCTTGCCGAGCACGGCCCCATGCACCAGCAGCTGACGCTCGAATTCGCGGATCTCGGCGTAGGCGCGCCGCCAGGCCGCCTCGGGGGCCAGGCCCTCGACCCGCTCCACCAGCACCCTGCCGTACCAGCTGCGGTCGAAGATGGCGATGCGCCCGTCGGCCGGCAGGCGGCGCCAGAAGCGCCAGGCCCAGGGCAGCGCCAGCTCCTCGTCGCTGGGGGCGGCAATGCGATGGACCCGGTACTGGCGGGCATCCAGGGCCGCGGTGACGCGATGGATGCTGCCGCCCTTGCCCGCGGCGTCGATGCCCTCGAAGGCCAGCACCACCGGGATACGGCGTCGGGCGGCCTCCCGCGCGTTGCTGGCCAGACGCGCCTGGGCCTCGACGAGCCGTTCGCGGTAACGGACCTTCTTGAGCCGTTTCCCTTCCCGGGGGTCGGCGTGGCGAATCGAGGGCGCCGCCGGGGCCTCGTCGGGCAGCGCATCCGGTTCGGCACTGGGCACCACGGGCGGCGCGACCAGGCTGTTGTGCAGCAGGCCCGCGACCTGCTGGAGCTGCGCCGCCGAGTCGCGAAAGGCCAGCCGCTGCCAGGGGGCATGCTCGGCCGCGGTGACCTCACGCACCTCCTGGCCCAGGGCGGTGATGACGGCATGTTGCAGGTGGCGCTGCCAGTCGGTGGCATCGAGTTGCCAGGCACGCAGTGGATCGTCCTGGAGCGCCTGCAGATGACGCCGCTGCGCGTGACGCTCGATGTCCATCCACAGCTTGAGCACCACCACCCCCTCGGCGGCCAGTTCGGCCTCGAAGGCACGGATCTCCGCCAGCCGGTCGCGGAAGGCGCCCGCCGAGAGGCGCCTCTCGGCGCGCGCGAAGAGCGCGTCGCCGTACCAGCCATGGATGAAGATGCCGATGCGACCACGATCGGGGATACGCCGCCAGAAGCGCCACCAGTAGGGGCGTTCGCGCTCCTCGCTGCTGGGCCCCAGGGCATGCACCTCGGTATGGCGGTTCTCCAGCCAGTGGTTGAGCTCATTGACCAGCTGCCCCTTGTGGGTGGCGGCATGGCCGGTCAGCAGCACGATCACCGCCCGCTCCCGGCGATGCGCGAGATCGAGCTGGGCATCGAGCAGCCGGGCGCGCAGGGTATCGCTCTTCATGCGTGCCTCCTCAGGTCTCGCCCAGCAGGCCCAGGCTGGCCGCCGGCGCCCGGCGGCGCAGCCCCCGCGAGAGCAGGTGACCGATGATGCCGATCAGCAACGCGCCGGCCGGCGGCAGGGTCAGCCACAGCAGCCAGTGGATCCGCGGGGCCAGATCGAACCAGGCCAGGTAGATCCCGGCGGCCGCCAGCTCCGCCAGCAGGGCCCCCATCAGCCCGCTGGCCAGCCCCAGCACGGCGAACTCGGCGGCCTGCATCCGCGAGAGCAGGCGATTGCCGGCGCCGAACACGCGCAGCAGGCCGCTCTCGTGGGCCCGCACCGGCAGGCTGGCGGTCAGCGCCGCATAGAGCACGCTGATACCGGCCAGCAGCACGAACCCCAGCACCAGTTCCACCGCCCGGGTGACCTGGGTCAGCACCTCGCGCACCTGGGCAAGGATGGCGTCCACGTCGAGCAGGGTGACGCCAGGGAACGCCTGCACCAGGCGGCGCGTCAGGTCGCGGTCGTCGTCGCCGAGATGGAAGGCGGTGATGTAGCTGTGGCCGAAGCGCTCCAGGGTCTGCGGCGGAAAGATCACGAAGAAGTTGGGCCGGAAGCTCTCCCAGTCGAGGCTGCGCAGGCTGGTGACCTCGCCGATGACCTCGTCGCTGCCGATGGTGAAGGTCAGGCGATCGCCCAGGGCGAGCCCCAGGCGTTCGGCCAGGCCATCCTCCACGGAGACCGGTACCGCCGCCTGGCTGGCGCCAGGGCTCGGCTCGGCGGCCACCTCGTCCAGCCAGCCGCCTGCCGAACCGGGCGCCCCTTCGCCGAACCACTCCCCTGCCACGATCCGGTTGCCCTCGGGCAGGGTCTCGCGCCAGGTCAGGTTGAGCTCGCGACGCAGGGCGTTGTCGCCCCGCGCCTCGGCGGGCACGGCCTCGCGCGGGGCCTGATCGTTGATGGCGGTGAGACGCCCCCGCACCATCGGGTAGAGCGCGCTGCGGGTATCCGCGGCCCCGGCCAGGGCCGCGGCGAAGGCATCGCGCTCCTGGGGCTGGATATTGAGGGCGAAGTGGTTGGGGGTGTCCGCCGGCAGCTGGGCCTGCCAGGTGGTCAGCAGGTCACCGCGGACCAGGGCGATCATGGCCACGGCGAAGAAGGTCACCGAGAAGGCCAGCAGCTGGCCGAGGCTCGCCTGGCGGCGTCGCGCCAGCTGCTGACCGCCCAGCCGCACGGCGGCCACCAGGCCATCCGCCGGGCCGCGGCCGCGCGGCAGACGAGCGGTACCCCGCAGCACCAGGCCCAGCAGCAAGGCGCCCAGCCCCCAGAGCACCACCAGCATCACCAGCCCGCCCAGCAACAGGCCGGCGGCAAGCCCCGGGTCGCCGGAGTAGAGCCACAGCAGGCCGCCGAAGACCAGCGCCGCCACAGCCACCACCAGCCAGGCCGCGGGCGGCAGCGGGTCCAGCTCGCGGCGCAGCACCTTGAGGGCACTGACGCGCTTGAGGCGCAGCAGGGTCGGCCCGGCGAAGCCGGCCAGCACCGCCAGGGCGGTGAAGACCCCCAGCCACAAGGGCAGCAGTCCGGGCGCCGGCAGGCTGAACGGCAGAAAGACCGACAGCAGCCGTACCAGCAGCGCCTGCCCGGCCAGCCCCAGCAGCGCCCCCAGCGCCGAGGCCGCCAGCGCCAGCCACAGCAGCTGCAGCACGAACAAGCGCAGCAGCTCGCGCTGGGTGGCGCCGAAGCAGCGCAGCAGCGCCGCGGTATCCAGGTGGCGGTCGACGTAGCGCCGGGTCGACATGGCCACGGCGACCCCGGCCAGCAGCACGGCGGCCAGGCCCGCCAGGCTGAGATACTGCTCGGCCCTGGCCAGGGCATTGCCCAGCTGGGGGCGATCCTTACGCACATCACGCACCTCCACCCCCTCGCGGCGCAGCCGTTCCAGCAATGGCTCGACGCGCGCCACCGCCTCGGCACTGCCGGCAGCGAGCAGCTCGAACTCGACGCGCGAGCCTTCCTGGACCAGGCCGGTGGCCTCCAGGTCAGCGTGATGCATCATCAGCCGCGGGTTGAAGCTGCCGAAGCCGGCGGACTGGTCGGGCTCGCGCTCGATCACGCCGCCAACCTCGAGCTCGGTCTGGCCCAGGCGTACCGTATCCCCCACCTCGAGCTCCATCAGCAGGGCGAGACGCGGCGCCACCCAGGCCTCGCCCGGCGCGGGGCCATGGGCCAGCGACTCGACGCCGTCGCCGCGGTCCACTCGGGCCGTGCCGTAGTGCGGATAGACGTCGTCGACCACCTTGAGGCTGGCCGGCTGGAAACGCTCACCACGGCTGACCATGGAGACCATGTCGACCTGATCGGAGAGCGTCAGGCCGGCCTCTTCGAGCGTCTGGCGAACCGCCGCATCGAAAGGCCGCCCCTGCTCCAGCACCACGTCGCCACCGGAGAGCTGGCCGGCCTGGCGGGTCAGGCCGCGGTCGAGCCGATCGAGGAAGAAGCCGATCATGGTCGAGGCGGCCACGGCCAGCGCCAGGGCAAGGGCCAGGGCGCGGACGTCGGCGGCACGCAGGTCACGAATCAGGCCCCGGGCCGAGAGGCGCAGCAGGGCGGGCCAGGCAGTCCGACTCATGCCATCACCTCGTCGCGGGCCATTTCGACTAGCCGGCCATCCGCCAGGCGCAGGCAGCGGTCACAGCGCCGCGCCAGGGCATGGTCATGGGTCACCAGCACCAGGGTGGTGCCGGCCTCGCGGTTGAGGGAGAACAGCGCCTCGATGATGCGCTCGCCGGTGACCGGGTCCAGGTTGCCGGTGGGCTCATCGGCAAACACCAGCTCCGCGCCGGTGACGAAGGCCCGGGCCAGGGCCACACGCTGCTGTTCGCCACCGGACAGCTGCTTGGGCAGGTGATTCAGGCGCTCCCCCAGACCGACGCGGGCCAGCCAGTCGCGGGCCCGGGCCTCGGCCCCGGGCGTCGGCGACAGCTCCAGCGGCAGCAGCACGTTCTCCAGGGCCGTCAGGGTCGGCAGCAGCTGGAAGTTCTGGAACACGAACCCGACCCGCCCGGCGCGCAGCGAGGCACGGCCATCCTCGTCCAGTTCGCGAAGCGGCTGACCGAACAGCGAGAGCGCACCGCCGCTGGGCGTGTCCAGGCCCGCCAGCAGGCCCAGCAGCGTCGACTTGCCGGCGCCGCTCTGACCGAGGATCGCCACGCTCTCGCCGGGGAACACCGACAGCGACAGGTCACTCAGAATGGTCAAGCGCCGCTCGCCGCTCTCGACCTCCTTGGCGAGGCAGTCGGCGTGTAGAATCGGTGAGGCATCCGTTCGAGAGGAGGTGGACATGGCGATGGGCTTCCCTGTGGGTACATGGGGCCGGCAAGCACGACACCGGCTCGCTGGGCGCTGGTGGACGGCACTCGGATTGCCGGTGCTCGGGTTGACGTTACTGCTGCTTGCCGCTGCAGCCCGGGCGGACGACAGGCCGGTGCTGCTGGTGATGGGCGACAGCCTGAGCGCCGCCTACGGCATCGAGCGCGAGGCCGGCTGGGTCAGTCTGCTGCAGGCGCGCCTGGACGGGAAGGCACGGGTGGTCAACGCCAGCATCAGCGGCGAGACCTCCAGCGGCGCCGCCGCGCGCCTGCCCGACCTTCTGGGACAGCACGAACCCGATATCGTTGTCCTCGAACTCGGCGGCAACGACGGCCTGCGCGGCCTGCCGCCGGGTCAGTTCGCGGCCAACATGGCCGCCATGATCGAGGCCAGCCAGACCTCGGGCGCCGAGGTGCTGCTGCTGGGCATCGACATCCCGCCCAACTACGGCCAGGCCTATCGCGATGCCTTCACCGGGGTCTACACGCGGCTGGCCGACGAGTTCGAGCTGCCGCTGGTCCCCTTCCTGCTCGAGGGCGTGGCCCTTGAAGAGACGCTGATGCAGGCGGACGGCATCCACCCCACGGCCGAGGCCCAGCCCATTATCCTGGAGAATGTCTGGCCCGAACTTGCCCCGCTGCTGGAGGAAAACGGCATGGAACTGGCCGAGCACTAAGCCACCAGTCCATACATGGACTATATTTTGACCATATGCCGCGTCCCCCCGGGAGTGCATGATGCGCACCGAGACCATCAGCTACCTGAAACAGAATGCCGCCACCCTCGATGTCGAGGAGCCCCTGGTGATCACTCAAAAGGGCAAGCCTACCTATGTGGTCGAGTCCTACGCGGCCCATGAGCGCCGCGAACAGGCCATCGCCCTTCTCAAGTTGCTGAGCCTGGGCGAAAAGAGCCGAGAAGAGGGCCGGTCGATGTCGCCGGATGAGTTCCTGGCGAAAGTCAGGGCCCGTCACGCGGCGAGGCGGGGTGAGTCGATGTGAGGAGGCCTTCGGATGAATGTCATCATCGAAGCCACAGCGGAACGCCTCGCTAGAAAGCTGTGAACACTTCCTGCTCGACAAATTGGAGATACCGTTGGACAGGGTCGAAGCCATCTCCCTGCATCTCATCACCACGACAATCGAGCAGCTCTCCTCTCGGCCGGACACCTATCGGGTTTGCAGACTCGCCCTTGAACTCGGCATAAGCCATTACCGCGAGTTGCTGATCGACGGCTACCGGGTCATCTATCGACTCTGGCCCGAACAGGGGGAGGTCTCCGTCTACCTGTTCGCGCATCAGCGCCAGGACTTCAAGCAGCTGCTCTTCGAGTATCAACTGCTTTCGTGAGCCACCGGCGCGGGTCCCTTCTGCCACTGCTGCAGTCCCAGGCCGCCGAGGATCAGCCCCAGGCCCACCAGGGTGGAAGGCAGGATCGGCTCGCCAACGATGAGGTAGAGCAGCAGCAGCGATACCGGCGGCGAGAGGAAGATCAGATTGGACACCTTCGCCGTGCGCGAGACCCGATGCACGGCCAGCTGCCAGAGCACGAAGGCGATGCCCATCTCGAACAGTCCCACGTAGATGCCCGCCCCCAGCGCCGTCCAGCCGTGCCAGGCCATGCCCGGTCCGGCCAGCAGCAGCAGCGTGAGCACCGGCACGCCGACGCTGAAGTTCTGCCACTGGGCCACCAGCGGCGGGCGGTGATCACGGGCGTTGAGCAGCCAGTAGAGTGCCCAGAGCAGCGTCGAGGCGAGCGCCAGGCCGACGCCCAGCGGGTCGGCGAAGGCCACGTCGAACACGGCCCCGCGGGTGGCGATGACCCAGACCCCGGCATAGGCGACTACCCCCGCCAGCACGTCGATACGCGTGAGGCGCTGGCCCAGCAGCGGCACCGCCAGGAAGGCCATCGCCAGCGCCCAGGTGTAGTTGAGCGCCATGGCCTCCTGGCCGGGCAGACGGTCGTAGGCGCCGAACAGCACCAGGTAGTAGGCCACCGGGTTCATCAACCCCGCCCAGGCGGCGGTGCGCCAGCCGCGTCTTAGCGCCTGGCCCAGCAGCCCCTGGCGCGCCACCAGCACGCCGATCAGCGCCCAGGAGACCAGCGAGGCGAGCCACATCAGCGCCAGCGGCGACATCTGGGCGAGCGCCACCTTGAAGGCGGTGGCCACGGTGGACCACAGCGCCACCGCCCCCAGCCCGAAGAGCATCGCCTGGCGATCACCGGTCATGGGTCACCGTCAGAGCGTTCCGGCACGATGTGCCGGCGATAGAATGCATGACAACGCTGCAAGGTTTGGGGCAACAGATCGTATCGACGCGCCGCCTGGTTGATGTTCTCGGCGATCGCCTGGCTATCTCTCAGGTATTCATGCGCAAAGGCGTTGCATAACAGCCGCACTTCCAACCAGTCATCTACGGTCTGCAGCACGCCGAACTTTTCCATTCGGTTGAGGGTATCCAGCAAGGAGACATCCTGATCGGTATCCTCGAGGCTGGCACGGGCTAGCGCGCGAAACAGCTTGCTGGCCATGAAGTCCTGCAGCTTGCCGAAGCGGCTAAGAAACAGATCCACCCGATCGATGGCATCGTCGTCGAGTTCACTGACTCGCGCGCTCTCCATCGGCAAGTCACTCTGGATAGCCTCCCGGGAGCGCTGCAGGTGGTGGTGCATTCGTTCGGCCACCTTGAGCTGTTCTTCGAGTATCGCCCGGGGTGTCGTGGTCATAGCCTGATTCCTTGTTCCAGGGCATCACGATGAATAGGCCGCAGCGTTTCATCGGCGGCGCGAATCAAGAGATCGATGCGCCGGGGGCCCAACCGCGTCCAGAGCAACCGCTGCAGACGCGCCTGAATCCGGGTGCGGGGTTCATCAAGCCGGGGGGCCTCGATATAGAGGTCGATATCGCCTCCACGACGCCTGTCATCGATCCGTGAGCCGAACAGGTAGACATGCGCCTCTTCTCCCAGCAATTCGGCCACGGTGTCATGGATGACGGAAACCTGCTCATCGGTCAGCCGCATGATCGACTCCTTATCGATCGAGGTGGCCCAGGTCACGCTCGGGGGCGAGGCGGTCACGCACCGCCTGCTTGAGGGCCTTGATGTCGGGGAAGCCACCGTCACGCTTGCGCTCCCAGAGCGTCACGTCGTCGCAGCGGATCTCGAAGTGACCGCCGTGGGAGGGCACCAGGGCCACCTCATCCAGCTCCTCGCCGAAGGTGGAGAGCAGCTCCTGGGCGTACCAGGCACTGCGCAGCAGCCATTGGCACTGCGTACAGTAGTGAATTCGGATGCGTGACATGGAACCTCGAGTATCGCGACAATAAGCGACTTGATGATAACAGCCTGGGAGTTGCAATGGCCGCCCCCGAAATCAGCCAGACGCGCCTCTTCGAATGGCTCACCGGCGACGAGGACAGCCGGATGTGCCGGGACATTCCCGACGAGGCCTGCCGCGAGCAGCCGCGCAACTTCTTCCTGCACCTGCTGGCGGCGCTGGGCAACAAGCTCGCCGACGAGCTCTCGAGTGCTCGCCTGGTGCTGCCCTGGCTGCTCGGCGTGATCGGTGCCCCGCTGTGGATGGTCGGCCTGCTGGTACCGATCCGCGAGTCCGGTGCCCTGTTGCCCCAGCTGCTCGTGGCCGGCTTCATCCGCCTCAAGCCGGAGCGCAAGTGGGTCTGGGTGCTGGGGGGTGCCCTGCAGGCCCTGGCCGCCGCCCTGCTGGCGCTGCTGGCGCTGACGGGAAGCGGGCCCCTGGGAGGCGGGCTGGTTCTCGCCGTGCTGGTGGCGCTGTCATTGGCCCGGGGCCTGTCATCGATCGCCACCAAGGACGTGATGGGCAAGACCATCGCCAAGCAGCGCCGCGGCACCCTGATGGGCTGGAGCGGCAGCGTCGCCGGTGGCGTGACCCTGGCCGCCGGCGGGGTGCTGATGCTGTTCGGTGACCGCCCGGGGGAGCTGGCGCTCGCCGTGCTGCTCGGCGTGGCGGCGCTGGGCTGGACCGTCAATGCCCTGTGCGCGGCACGCATCGAGGAGACCCCCGGTGCCGTGGAGGGCGGCGAGAATGTCGCTGACAGCATCAGGATGGGGCTGCGCCTGCTGCGTGACGACCGCGCCTTCCTGCACTTCAACCTCGCCCGCGCCCTGCTGCTGGCCAGCGCCCTGGCCCTGCCCTATGTGGCGCTGCTGGGCCAGCAGCAGAGCGGCGCCGAGCTCGGCGGCCTGGGCATCCTGATCGTGGTCTCCGGGGTGGCCGGTATGCTGGCAAGCCCCGTCTGGGGCAAGCGCGCCGATGCCTCGAGCCGCCGGGTGATGCGCGACGGTGGCCTGGGCACCGCGGCCGGCTGCCTGCTCGGCGCCCTCTTCGCCTGGCTGCCGGGCGCCTGGAACGAGACCGTCTGGCCCTATGCCCTGGTCTATGCGCTGCTGGTCATCGTCCATGCCGGCGTTCGCCTGGGCCGCAAGACCTATATCACCGACATGGCAGGCAGTGACCAGCGCGCCCTCTATGTGGCCCTCTCCAACACCCTCACCGGCGTGCTGATGCTGGGCGTGGGCGGGCTGGTCGGCCTGTTGGCCCAGTGGCTGGGCAGCGCCGGACTGCTGGCCATCCTCGCCCTGATGGGCCTCGCTGCTGCCGTCAGCGCCCAGCGCCTGCCCGAGGTCGAATGACCAGCGACACGACAGCGCGTTGAAATCCCGACGCCGTCTCGCCATGATGAGAGCAATATCACGCACCTTGTCGCTCCGCGACGCGTCAAGGGCACCGCGACAGGAACCCCCTGCATGAAACGATCCCCCCTGATCAGCCCGGAACTGCTGGAACGCATCATCGATGCCTCTGAGGACGGCATCGTGATCGCCGAGCAGGAAGGCGACGAGAACATCCTGATCTATGTCAACCAGGGCTTCGAACGCCTGACAGGCTACAGCGCCGACGAGATCCTCTACCAGGACTGTCGCTTCCTGCAGAACGAGGACCGCGACCAGCCGGGACTCGACGCCATCCGCAGGGCCCTCAAGGAGGACCGCCCCTGCCGTGAGGTGCTGCGCAACTACCGCAAGGACGGCACCCTCTTCTACAACGAGCTCTCCATCACGCCGCTCTACGATGAAGACGACAACCTGACGTACTACATCGGGGTGCAGAAGGATGTCACCGAGCGCGTCGAGGCCCAGCTGGAGCTCGAGCGCCTCAAGGCCGAGCACGGCCTGACGTGAGTTCCCCGCCTCGGTGGAAAAAGTCCGTGGAAAAAGTCCGTGGAAAAAGTCGCTCGAAAGGCTTGTGTCCATCGCGCCTTGAGGCTATATAGCCAGCAGGCAACGGTCGTTGCCTGCTGGCGCTTCAGGTTCCGCCGACGGGACGGGAAGCGATCGTGTGATCCGCCGGCCACCGCCATGTCCGGCCTCGGGCCATGGGAGGAACGCCACATGAGCCATGAACCCCTTCTCGATACCACCGACGACGAGCAGGACTATCTGGAAGCCGTCAACGACGACGGCGGTCGCGTACGCAACGGCAGCCGTGCCGATACCCTGAGGGCCCGCCGACGCGTGGAGGCGCTCATCGAGGAGCGCCGTCTGCGGCGAGCCATCGAGGACGACTGGCGCCTCGAGGAAGAGGAAGAGTAGCGCCGAGCAGGATGATGGAGCCTGGCCGCCTGCCGGTGCAATGCTGGCCTTTGGCGTCCCCGGGCTCTATCATCATGGCCACTCAACACTCTCCAATCGATAGGTTCACATGGCGCAATACGTCTACACCATGAACCGGGTGGGCAAGGTCGTGCCCCCCAAGAAGCAGATCCTCAAGGATATCTCGCTCTCCTTCTTCCCGGGCGCCAAGATCGGCGTGCTGGGCCTCAATGGTGCCGGCAAGTCGACCCTGCTGCGCATCATGGCCGGCGTCGACACCGAGTTCGAGGGCGAGGCCCGTCCCATGCCCGGCATCAACGTCGGCTATCTTCCCCAGGAGCCGGAGCTCGACGACGACAAGAACGTTCGCGAGACGGTGGAAGAGGCGCTGGCCGGCATCAAGGAGGCCCAGGAGCAGCTCGACGGGGTCTATGCCGCCTATGCCGAACCGGACGCCGACTTCGATGCCCTGGCCGCCGAGCAGGCACGACTGGAGAACATCATCGAAGCCTCCGACGCGCATAACCTGGAGCGCAAGCTGGAAGTGGCCGCCGAGGCCCTGCGGCTGCCGCCCTGGGAGGCGCGCGTCGGCCACCTCTCCGGCGGCGAGCGCCGCCGCGTGGCCCTGTGTCGCCTGCTGCTCTCCAGCCCCGACATGCTGCTGCTCGACGAGCCCACCAACCACCTGGATGCGGAATCCGTCGCCTGGCTGGAACGCTTCCTGCACGATTACAGCGGCACCGTGGTGGCCATCACCCACGACCGCTACTTCCTCGACAACGTGGCCGGCTGGATTCTCGAACTCGACCGTGGCCAGGGCATTCCCTTCGAGGGCAACTACTCTGGCTGGCTGGAGGCCAAGGAGAAGCGCCTCGAGCAGGAGGCCAAGCAGGAGGCCTCGAAGAACAAGGCCATCAAGCATGAGCTGGAGTGGGTGCGCTCCAATGCCAAGGGCCGCCAGGCCAAGAGCAAGGCGCGCCTCAACCGCTTCGAGGAGATGCAGTCCGGCGACTTCCAGAAGCGCAACGAGACCAACGAGATCTACATCCCCCCCGGCCCGCGCCTGGGTGACAAGGTCATCGAGTTCCACGACGTGGCCAAGGCCTTCGACGGCCAGCTGCTCTACGAGGACCTGACCTTCAGCGTGCCCAAGGGTGCCATCGTCGGCATCGTCGGCGGCAACGGCGCCGGCAAGTCGACGCTGTTCAAGCTGATCGCCGGCCAGGAGCAGCCCGATGCCGGCGAGGTCGTGCTCGGCGACACCGTCGACATCGCCTATGTCCAGCAGCTGCGCGACGGCCTCGATGACAAGCAGACGGTGTGGGAGGCGGTCTCCGACGGCCAGGACATCCTCAATATCAACGGCTACGAGGTCTCCTCGCGGGCCTATGTGGGACGCTTCAACTTCAAGGGCAACGACCAGCAGAAGCGTCTGAACGAACTCTCCGGCGGCGAGCGGGGGCGCCTGCAGCTGGCCCAGACCCTGAAGCAGGGGGCCAACGTGTTGCTGCTCGACGAGCCCTCCAACGACCTGGACATCGAGACCCTGCGCGCCCTGGAGGAAGCCCTGCTGGCCTTTCCCGGCTGCGCCCTGGTGATCTCCCACGACCGCTGGTTCCTCGACCGTATCGCCACCCATATCCTCGCCTTCGAGGGGGAGTCTCACGTGGAGTTCTTCGAGGGCAACTACACCGAGTACGAGGCGGATCACAAGAAGCGCATCGGCGACGACACCCCGCACCGCATGAAGTACAAGCGGATCGACGCTTAAGCTTGAAGCTTGAAGCCTGAAGCTGGAAGAAACCCCATGGCCCCGCGCTGTGGGGTTTTTTTCTTCCAGCTTCCAGCTTGAGCCCGCGAAGCGGGCGTTCTTCCAGCTCCCGGCTTCTACTGAAGCTCCGCTTCAGTAGAAGCCGGGCTCGCCCTCGGGGCGGGTCTTGAAGCGCCGGTGCAGCCACAGGTACTGCTCCGGGTGCTTGCGGATTGCCGCCTCGATCACCGCGTTGATGCGGGTGGCGTCGGCCACCTCGTCGCCGCTGGGAAAGTCCTCCAGCGGCGGCAGGTACGCCAGGGTATAGGTGCGGTCATCGGGGTTGCGGTGGAAGATCAGCGGAATCACCGGGGCGCCGGTCATGCGCGCGATGCGCGACGTCATCCGTACCGTGGCGGCCGGGATGCCGAAGAAGGGGGCGAAGACGCTGGCATCGCGGCCGAAGTCCTGGTCCGGCGAATACCACACCGCATGACCGTTCTTGATGCGCCGCACGACGCCGCGCAGATCGTGGCGGTCCAGGACTGCGTCGAAGTACGGGGCCCGGGCACGCCCCATGAAGCGGTCGAAGAGTGGATTGTCGTGGGGGCGCTGCACGGCGTCGGCTCGAAAGTAGAGCGCATGCAGGGCAGCGCCCAGGTCCAGGGTCGAGAAGTGAATGCCCAGGATCAGCGCTCCCCTTCCCTCGGCCTGCAACCGGGCGCGGTGCTGCTGGCCCAGAAAGGTGACGCGATGGCGCAGGTGCTCGGGATCGCGGCACCAGGCGGTGGCCGTCTCGACGATGCCGATGCCGTTGGCGATAAAGGTCTCCCTGACCAGTTTTCTCTGCTGCTCCTCATCGAGTTCGGGAAAGCAGAGGCGGATATTGGTCTCGGTGATATGCCGACGACGTCTGACGAAGCGCCAGGCGGCAAGACCGATCGCCCGCCCCACCCACAGTTTCAGCCGCCAGGGCAGCCAGGCCACGAGATGCATGGCCCCGATGGCCAGCCAGGTGGGCCAGTAACGCGGATGGGCGAAGTTGTGGCTCATCATCGGGGGACAGACCCCCATTGACGACTCCTGTCCATGGCAAGGCTCCTGATCTCAAGACCTTAATGGGGGTCTGTCCCCGATTGCCCCAGATAGCGCCTGGGCACCCTCGGCAGCACCCCGGTGAGCAGGGTGTAGCTGATGGTGTCGCAATGGTGGGCCACCTCGTCCACCGACAGCAGCGCGCCGTTCGCGGCCCGCCCCCAGAGCACCACCTCGCTGCCGATGTCGGCCTCGGGAATGTCGGTAAGGTCCACCGTCAGCATGTCCATGGAGACCTTGCCGGCGATGCCCGTGCGTTGCCCGTCGACCAGCACCGGGGTGCCGTCGACCGCGTGCCGGTCATAGCCGTCACCATAGCCGCAGGCGACCACGCCGATCCGCGAGGGGCGCGGCGCCTTCCAGCGTCCGGCATACCCGACCGGCTCTCCCTCGGCGAGCTCACGCACGGCGATGATCGCGGAGCGCAGGGTCATCACCGGTGCCAGCCGACGGCTCGCCTCGTTGGAGGCCTCGAGGGGGTCGCTGCCATAGAGCATCACCCCTGGACGGTTCCAGGCCCCGTGTGCCTCGGACCAGGCCAGGGTGGCGGGCGAGTTGGCAAGGCAGGTGGGGGCCCCGAGCCGTAGCGCCAGATCGTCGAGCAGCGCGAGCTGGCGGCGGAAATAGCCGGGATCCAGGGCATCGGCGGTGGCGAAGTGGCTCATCAGGTGCAGGTCGCAGGCCTGGTCGGGGGCTGCGGCAAGACGCGCCCAGACGGCCTCGGCCTGGTCCGGCGGGAAACCCAGCCGGTGCATGCCCGAATCCACCTTGACCCACACCGGGATGGGCTGCGCGGGACGGTAGGCGAGCAGCGCCTCCAGCTGCCAGTCGGCGTGCACCGCCATCCACAGCCCCAGGGTCTCGACCCGCTCGAGCTCGGCGGCCTCGAAGATACCCTCGAGCAGCACGATGGGCGCGGTGATGCCGCCCTCGCGCAGGGCCTCGGCTTCCTCGAGGCAGGCCACGGCAAAGGCCGGTGCCAGAGCTTCGAGCGCCCGGGCACAGGCCACGGCGCCATGGCCGTAGGCATCGGCCTTGATCACGGCAACGGCGCGACTGAAGGGAGCCTGGTCACGCGCCAGGCGATAGTTGTGACGCAGGGCGTCGAGATCGATGTCGGCGGTCAGCGGCCGGGCCATGGTCGCAATCCTGATGCGTCGAGAGGAAACGCTACAATTATCCACCAAAATGCGCGCTATTTCATGGCTCGAACCACTACCTTGGCAAGCTCAGACAGACGAAAAAAACGCCAGAAAACCAATCCAATGGACGTATCACCCGGCCATGATGGTGCGAAGCACTCCCACCCCGGGGTCCGCTGGCGCACGGCGTCACTCGAAGATGGCATCCAGCGATAGGCCCTGCTTGTCGAGCGTCCGGCGCAGCTTCTTGAGCGCCTCCACCTGAATCTGGCGGACTCGCTCACGCGTCAGGCCGATCTCCTCTCCCACCTGCTCGAGGGTGGAAGCCTCGTGGCCGCGCAGGCCGAAGCGACGCACCACGACCTCCATCTGCTTCTCGGTGAGTTCAGCCAGCCACTCGTCGACATGCTGTCGCACGTCGCCGTCCAGCAGGGTCGACTCGGGACCGTGGTCATTGTCATCGGCGAGAGTCTCGATCAGCGGCTTGTCGCTCTCGCTACCCATGGGGTAATCGACGGAAGAGACCCGCTCGTTGAGACCCATCATCTTCTTGACGGTTTCCACCGGCTTGTCGAGATAGTCGGCGATCTCCTCGGCGGTGGCTTCATGATCCAGCTTCTGGGTCAGTTCACGCGCCGCTCGCAGGTAGATATTGAGTTCCTTGACCACATGGATCGGCAGCCGGATGGTGCGGGTCTGGTTCATCAGCGCCCGTTCGATGGTCTGGCGAATCCACCAGGTGGCGTAGGTGGAAAACCGGAAGCCGCGCTCGGGATCGAACTTCTCCACCGCGCGGATCAGGCCCAGATTCCCCTCCTCGATCAGGTCGAGCAGGGTGAGGCCGCGGTTGAGGTAGCGCCGGGCGATCTTCACCACCAGCCGCAGGTTCGACTCGATCATGCGCGCTCGGCCGGCCGGGTCGCCCTGGCGCGCCAGGCGCCCATAGTGGACCTCTTCCTCCGGCGTCAGCAGCGGCGAGAAGCCGATCTCGTTGAGGTAGATCTGGGTGGCATCGAGACTGCTGTTGCGCTGATGACGGTCCTCGCGCGTCAGTGCCTTCTCGAAGGCTTCCTCGTCGCCGGCGACCACCGCTTCGTCCTCGATATCCTCCCGTAACAGCTCCTCCTCGGGCCCGACAGCGTCCTCGTCCGCCTCGTCGGCGGCTGCCAGATTCACATCCTGAAGGTCCCGTTCAAGCATGCTCATCGATTACTACCCCATGGTTGCGAACGGCGTCGTGGGTTCATGGCCGGACGATCGACGCGCGACGTTTTTATTGTGTGCTCCCCGTTCAAGCTGCATCCGGCACTCGCCGACCGTCAGGGTCAGCGAGTCGGCAGGAACTCCAGGGGATCCTGAGGCTGGCCATCCTTGCGCACCTCGAAATGCAGCCTGACGTCCTCGGCATCGCTGTCGCCCATGGTGGCGATGATCTCGCCGGCCTCGACCACATCGTTTTCCTTGACGTTCAGGGTATCGTTGTGGGCATAGGCACTCAGGAACTGGTCGTTGTGCTTGAGCAGGATCAGATTGCCATAGCCCCTGACGCCGCTGCCCGCGTAGACCACGATTCCCGGACCGGCCGCCTGGACAGGTTGCCCCTTTTGACCGGCGATATCAATGCCGGCGGTGATGCTCTCGCCCTCGCCGAACTGGCCGACCACATCCCCCTCGACCGGCCATTGCCAGTCCACCTCGTCCACCGGGGTGTAGCGACGCTCGCCACGCTGCTCGGACGCCGGCTCGCCGGCCACCGAGGTGCCGGCATCAGCGCCTGCATCGTCCTCTTGCGTCGATGCCCGCGCGACCTGGGCCGCTTCGTCCTCGGCCGCTGCATCGTTGGGCTCGGGGCCATCCTGTGGCGTCGCACCGGCGGCCTGCTGCTCTTCCGCGTTCGCCGCCTCAGAGCTTTCCGACTCCGAGCTTTCCGACTCCGAGCTTTCCGACTCCGAGCTCTCCGCCGCTGCCTCCTGTGCCTCGGCACGCGAGGCCAGCTCCCGCCGCTCGGCCAGGTCGCGCTCGCTCAGGGCGCCGTCGGCGCCCGGGCTGTCGGGACTGTAGACCGGGCCCGGCCCCTCACCGCCCCCCGAGACGGCATTGGCGCTCTCCATGGCTGCCTGGGAGGGCCCCCGGGACGCATCCTCCGCGCCCTGGCGCTCGGCCGAGAGGCGACGACTGCGCTCGACGTCACTCTCGTCGGGAAGCAGCCAGTCGAGTTCCTCGTCGCTCGCGGCTGCCTCGCCGCCGAGACCGGTGGCCACGACGCCACGGCCATCGGCGGCGTCCTCGCTCTCACCCTGGTCGGGGGCCGAGGTGGCGCGCCCCTCCCCGCCCAGCACCAGGCGCTGTCCCGGCTCGATGCGATAAGGGGGACCGATACGGTTGAGACGCGCCAGGTCGCGGTAGTCCATGTCGTGGCGCCAGGCAATGCCGTAGAGGGTGTCGCCGGCCTCCACGGTGTATTCGGCGGGCGTCGCGTCCGCCCGGCTGGCCGACAGGTCACGCACCTGGACCGGGCCGCTCTCGCCCTGCTGGGCCGCACAGCCAGCCAGGGCCAGGACCAGGCCAGGAATCAGAAATACCTTATGCATCGGAGCCTTCCTCCTTGTCAGCACCTTGTCGCGAAGCGGGCGTCACGGGCCGGCTGGCCCGACCGATCAGCAGCACCAGGGCCGCCCCCATCAGCATCAGGGCCACCACCGCCGGCAGCTGGGCGGGGTCCCCGGTCAGCTCGGCGAAGTCGGCCGGGGTCAGGTAACGGTAGTCGAGGGGAATCATCTGACCCTCGGAACCCAGCTGATAGCGTACCAGTTCACGCCAGGGCCAGAGTACCGGCAGCGAGCCGACGATGAAGCCGACCAGCAGCTGCAGGGTCGCGGTGTGATGGTGACGCAGCAGCCAGGAGAGCAACCGCGAGAAGCCGAACAGGCCGATCAGGCAACCCGCCCCGAACAGCCCGATCAAGCCCAGGTCGAGACTGCGAATGCCCTGCATCACCGTGCCGTACAGGCCCATGCTCAGCAGCAGGAAACTGCCCGACACACCAGGGAGCAGCAGGGCACTGATGGCGATGGCGCCGCCCACCACCAGCACCAGGTCGGGACTGCCGAGCTGGTTGACCAGCGGCATCAGCGACGGCAGGCCGTGGGCAAGCAGCAGGCCGCCGACGAGCGGCAGCAGGTGCCACCATTGCCAGTCGGCCGGATGACGACTGACGACCAGCGCCGACGCCGCCACCAGGCCGAAGAAGAAGCCGTCGAGCAGCTGGGGGAAATCCTCCATCAGCCAGACGACGAGGTGGGCCACGCTCAGCAGGCTGATGGCAATGCCGGCCAGCAGCGGCAGCACGAAGGCCAGATTGAGATGGACCACCAGCTGCGCCAGGCCTCCCCGCCGCCAGGCCAGGAAGGCACTGGGGCCGAACTGCTTGATGCTGTGGATCAGCTCCTCGTAGATGCCGGTGACAAAGGCAATGGTGCCGCCGGACACGCCGGGCACCGCATCGGCAGCCCCCATGCCGGCGCCCCTGAGGAAGATACCGAGATGACGCTTCAACAGCGAACTCCTTTCGAAAAAACAGCGCCTTTCAACGGATGACACCTTCCAGCAGCGGCACGAACCTCACCGGCTCCAGCCGCTGCGTGTCGAAGCCCGCGGCGCTGCGGCGCACGCGTGTCAGCCATTGCGAACCGTCCGGCTCCGCCAGCGGGGTGATCAGCACCCCGCCTTCGCCGAGCTGGGCGAGCAGCGGCACCGGCAACTCGCTGGCACAGGCCGTGAGCAGGATGACATCGAAGGGTGCCTGTTCGGGCCAGCCGTGCCCTCCGTCGGCAAGACGCAGGCGGGTGTTGTGGACATCGAGCAACTGCAGCCGGCCAGCGGCGCGGCGATGCAAGGCATTGATCCGTTCCACCGACCAGAGTTCCTTCACCAGGCGCGACAGCACCAGGGTCTGATAGCCGGAACCGGTACCGACCTCCAGCACCCGCCGCGGCGCCGCCTGGATGACCAGTTCGGTCATGCGTGCCACGACCCAGGGCTGTGAGAGCGTCTGACCATGGCCGATGGGCAGCGACGTGTCCTCGTAGGCACGATGTGCCAGGGCCTCATCCAGGAAGAGGTGGCGGGGTTCCCGAGCCATCACGTCCAGAACCCGGCGGTCGCGGATCCCCTGCTCTGCCAGACGGCCGACCATACGATCCCGAGTACGCTGCGATGTCATGCCGACACCGCGCAGCAAGTCAGGTGAGTGCATCCAGCCAGTCCTGCACGTCGTCGCGCGCTGCATGCCGCGTCAGGTCGGTCTGCAGCGGCGTGATGGAAACATGGCCCGCCTCGACGGCGGCGAAGTCGGTATCCGGCCCATCATCGGCATTCTCGCCCACGGCGGCAATCCAGTAACGCAGGCGCCCCCGCGGATCCCGGACCTCCAGGGGACGAGCCGCCGGACCGCGATAGCCCAGCCGGGTGACCCGGAAGCCCTGGATGTCGCTCCACGGCAGATCCGGCACGTTGACGTTGAGCAGGCTGCGCGGCGGCAGCGAAAGCTGCTCGGCCGCCCCGACCAGGCTCGCCGCCACGCGTCCGGCGGTCTCGAAGTGACGCGAGCCCACCAGCGACATGGCGATGGCCGCCATGCCCAGGTTACGCCCCTCCATGGCAGCGGCCACGGTGCCGGAGTAGAGCACGTCGTCGCCGAGGTTGCCACCGTGATTGATGCCGGAGATCACCAGGTCCGGCCGTTCGTCCCAGACGCCGTTGACCCCCAGATAGACGCAGTCCGCGGGGGTGCCGTCGACGCTGTAGAAGCCGTTGTCGAGCGAGGCGAGCGCCAGCGGCCGGCTCAGGGTGAGGGAGTTGCTGGCCCCGCTCTTGTCGCGGTCCGGCGCCACGACACGCAGCCGCGCATGGGGCAGCAGGGCATCGTGGAGGGCGCGCAGCCCGGGGGCATGCACCCCGTCATCATTGGATAGCAGCAGTCGACGCATCACAGGCTCCTTGTCAGGGCGCGGGGGCCCCGAGAGAGGGGTGGGAGATCAGTTCGCGCAGCACGGCGGTGGCGAAGGCGCCGCCTGGCAGACTGAAGGCCAGCCAGAGTTCGCCGTCGCCACGTGTCAGTCGCGGCTCGCCCAGGCGCAGCCGCAGGGCTCGACGGGCCAGGCGGACGCCGGCGTGCTCGAGCCCGCCACACAGGCCGGGATAGCGTGCCGCCAGCGCCGACTCGTAGGCCCGGGCCGCGCCGGCAGCCCGCGATTCGCCAACGCCCCACAGCACGCCGGCGGGATGAAGATCGAGGCGCCGAGCCCGGTCGACGAGCTCGGTGAGCTGTGCGACATCATCGGGCGCGACAGCGAACTGGCTGGCGCTGCCGTCGAGCATCACCACCTCGCCGGGAAGCGGCATCGCCCAGTTCTGATCGCGGACCCGGGCGGCCAGCAGCTCGTTGAACAGGAAGCTGCGGGCCGCGGAAAGCAGCATGCCCTCACGGTCGTCGCGCTTGCGCCAGCCACGGGCCAGCACGGACCGGGCGCGCTGCAGGTTACGGCCGTCGGCGCCGAAGCGCTGGGGGCCGACGTAGTTGGCCACGCCCGCACTGCAGAGTCGCTGCCAGCGCGCCTCCAGCGCCGGATCAGCGGCGGCCGCCCCGGTGACCCGCAGCAGGAAACGGTTGGCGCGGTGCACGCCGCGCTTGAGCTTGCGTGGATGGCGGGCCTGGTCGAGGACCCGGATGCCCCGCTCGGCGAGGCGCGCCACCAGCCCTTCGGGCGCCTCGCGGCCGGGCAGTGGCACGGAGAGCCACTGACGGGTCACGGCGACGCGGTCCTTCATTCCCGAGTAGCCGACCCCTCGCGGCGAGACCTCGCACAGGCGGGCCAGGTCACGGGCTACCATGGCGGTGGTCAGGTCACGCTTCTCGATGAACAGCCAGAGGTGCTCGCCTTTCCCTTCCGGAGCGAAGTCGAGCACCTCCTCGACCCGGAAGTCCTCGGGGACGGCGCGGTAGTCACCCGACGGTGGCGCGCCGAACGCCTCTTCCAGCACCCGCGGCCAGGCCGGCGGCCAGTCGATGGCATCCTCGACGCCGGACGCTGCACCCTCACTCACCGGCCGCCTCCGCGTCGCGACGTATCAACAGCGCCACCGCCTCGGCCGCGATGCCCTCGCCACGGCCGGTAAAACCGAGACGTTCGGTGGTGGTGGCCTTGACGTTGACCGCTCCCCGGTCGATGCCGAGATCCTCGGCGACATGTCGGGCCATGGCCTCGACATGCGGCGCCATTCTCGGCGCCTGGGCGATCAGGGTGGCGTCCAGGTTGCCGACCCGGTAGCCGGCCTCCTCGACCCATCCGGCGACATGGCGCAGCAGGGCACGGCTGTCGGCACCGGCCCAGGTCGGGTCGGTATCGGGAAAGTGGCGGCCGATATCGCCCAGCGCGCAGGCGCCCAGCAGGGCGTCGCAGACCGCATGCAGCAGCACGTCGCCGTCGGAGTGGGCAACGAAGCCGCGGTCGAAGGGAATGGCGACGCCGCCGACCATCAGGTGGTCGCCCTCGCCGAAGCGGTGGACATCGAAGCCATGGCCGATTCGCATCATGGGCGTTTCATACTCCGTCCTCTGTGTGGATCATCGCCGTTCGGCATGAAAAACGTCCCCCTGACCGGATACGCCGCCGGCGCACCCGGCATGGCAATGGCGCACCTCCGCGCCCGAGGCCAGACCTTACGGGCCCCGGGCCGCCTGCGCCTGGGCTGCCAGCACCAGCTCGGCCAGGGCCAGATCCTCGGGATGCGTGATCTTGAGGTTGTCGCGACGTCCGCTGACCAGCCGCGGCGCCAGGCCCGCCGCTTCCACCGCCGACGCCTCGTCGGTCACGCTGACGCCCCGCGCCACTGCCTCAGTCAGGGCGCGGCGCAGCAGGCCATGACGAAAGCCCTGGGGGGTGCAGGCATGCCACAGGCCCTGGCGGGACTCGGTGGCCCGCACCCGGCCGGCCCCGTCATCGCGCTTCATGGTGTCCGACACCGGCGCCGCCAGCAGCCCGCCCACGGGGTCGTCGGCGATGGCGGCCACCAGCCTTGCCAGGTCATCGACGGTGACACAGGGCCGGGCCACATCATGGACCAGCACCAGGTCATCGTCCGCGGCGTCCGGCGCACTGGCCGCCAGGGCGTTGACCACCGAATCGACCCGTTCGAGCCCGCCCGTCACGCGACGCCAGTCGGCGAAGGGCACCCAGTCCGGGTCGAAGTGGCCGTCGTCGGCATCCAGGCAGAGGCACAGCCGAGCCTCGGGGAAGGCCTCGTGGAGCCGAGCCAGGGTACAAGCCAGCACCGTACGGCCGGCCAGCGGCAGGTACTGCTTGGGACGGTCGGCGCCCATGCGTCGCCCCTGCCCCGCCGCGGGCACCACCAGCCACGGTCGAGCCCTCACTGGCTCGCCTCCGCCCCGGGTTCCGGCATGTCCACCAGGCCGGCATTGACCTTCAGGCCGGTATTCTCCACGGCGACCCCGGGCACCCAGAAGAACTGCTCGTCACTGCGCACCATGCCGATGTCGCTGCGGGCACGCTCCTCGATGGCGTCGAGGCCGGTCTTGAGGTCCACGACCTCGGCGGCCAGTCGGGCATTGCGGTCGCGCAGCGGCTGGTTCTCCTCCTCCAGGACGGCGACCCGCTGACGCACCTCGGTGAGCTCGCGCATGCCGCCCTCGCCGAGCCACAGTCGATACTGCAGCAGTGCGAGCAGGATGATGAGCACGATGGCCAGCCACTTGAGCATGCAGGAAGTCCGTCACGAGGTTGCCGATGGCGGGCATTATGCCAGTTTCGTTGGCCATCGGCAGGGCCTCGGCGACGATGCCCCCCTCCTCACCCGGCAACGCCCGCCCCGCCCCCGCCCGTCAGGCGGCACGAAAGGGCAGTGCGGCCTGTGCCGCCTGGCAGTAGGCCTCGACATGGGCCCCCTCCTCGGCGCAGAAACGCGCCACGGCGTCGCGCAGGCGCGGGTCGGCGATATGGTGCAGCGAGGTGAGCCGCCGCGGGGCAAACCCTCGCGAGAGCTTGTGCTCGCCCTGGGTGCCCGGATCGAAGCGGGTCAGTCCGCGGGTCAGGCAGTGCTCGATGCCCTGGTAGTAGCAGGCCTCGAAGTGCAGGCAGTCGGCCAGCACCTCGCTGCCCCAGTAGCGTCCGTAGAGGGTACGCGCGCCCTGCAGGCAGAGCGCGGCGGCTACCGGGATACCCTCGCGGCGCGCCTGGATCAGCAGCAGCGACGCGGGCAGGGTGCGGCGCAGGCGCTCGAAGAAGTCGAGACCGAGGTAGCCGTGGCGACCGCGCTCCAGGTAGGTGATCTCGTAGCAGCGGAAGAAGTGGGCCATGGCCGCCGCATCGATGGCCTCGCCCTCCAGGCGATGCAGGGTCAGGCCCTGCTCGGCCACCAGACGCCGCTCGCGGCGGATCGCCTTGCGACGCTTCGCGGTCAGGGCCGCGAGGAACCCCTCGAAATCGCCGAAGCCGCGATCCTGCCACTGGAACTGCACCCCCCGGCGCGCCAGCAGGGACGGACAGGCCGCCTGCCAGGCATCGACCTCGCCCGATTCGGCGAACAGCAGGTGCCAGCTCGACAGACCACTCCCCTCCCAGGCCTCGGCCAGCAACTGGCGGGCCGCCAGCGGATCGACATGCGTCGCCAGGGCCAGACGCGGCCCGGGTGCCGGCGTGAAGGGAATCGCCGAGAGCCCCTTGGGATAGTAGTTCCCCCCGGCGCGCTCCCAGGCGTCGGCCCAGCCCCAGTCGAAGACGTATTCGCCGAAGGAGTGGTGCTTGTGGTAGTGCGGCAGGATGCCGACCAGCGCTTCGCCCTGCCACAGGGTCAGGTGGCGGGGCACCCAGCCGGAAGCGGGACTCGCCGCCCCGCTGGCCTCCAGGGCGTGCAGGAACTCGTGGCGCAGGAAGGGATGATCGTCGCCGACCAGGGCATTCCAGGCCGCGGCCGATACCGCCTCGATGGCTGGCAGTTCGTGCAGGATGAGCGATGACATGGTGGCTCCCGGGCAAACGCAGTGATCCAGGGTGAGGAGCATCGGGGCAAGCCTGCCGACGGTCTGGCAGCGAACCATGCCGCCCATGCGACGATTCCGACAGCTGACAAGCCGTTGGCAGAAGGCCTACATTGTGCCCAGTGCCCGAGCCCCCTTCCATCCTCATCGACACACGGAGACGTGCATGACCGACACCCGCGCCCTGCCGGCGCGCCTGGACCAGCAGCGCCATGCCTTCGCTACCGAGCCCTTCCCCTCGGCGGCGACGCGTCGCGATCGCCTCGCCCGCCTGGCGCGCATGACCCGACACCACCGCGACGAGATCAGCCAGGCGATCCGCCAGGATGTCGGCCACCGCGCCGAGGCCGAGACGCGCCTGGCGGAGGTCGCCCCGCTGCTGATGGCCATCCGCCATACCCGGCGCCACCTGAAGCGATGGATGGCGCCTCGCCGCACTGCCGTTCCCTGGCGGCTGCAGCCGGGCCGGGCACGCATCCACCGCCAGCCGCTGGGCGTCGTGGGCATCATCGCCCCGGCCAACTACCCCTGGAGCCTGGCCCTGATGCCGGCAGTGGATGCCCTGGCCGCCGGCAACCGGGTCATGCTCAAGCCCAGCGAGCAGACGCCCACCACCAGCGCCCTGCTGGCCCGGCTGGTCGAGCGCTACTTCGCGCCCGAGGAACTTCACGTGGTCACCGGCGATGCCGACACCGCCCGGGCCTTCGCCGCCCTGCCCTTCGACCATCTGCTGTTCACCGGCAGTCCCGGTGTCGGCCGCGAGGTGGCGCGTGCCGCGGCCGAGCACCTGACACCGGTCACCCTGGAGCTCGGCGGCAAGGCCCCGGCCATCGTCGCCGACGATGCCGACCTGACACATGCCGCCCGGCGGATTGCCTTCGGCAAGTGGCTCAACGCCGGACGGACCTGCATCGCGCCGGACCACGTGCTCATCGATGCGGCTCGGCTGCCGGCCTTCATCGAGGCGATCCGCGAGGTCGTCAAGCAGTACTACCCGCGGGGCACCGCCAGTGACGACTACTCGGCGGTACCCGGCGAGGCGGCGCGTCGTCGTCTCGAGGCCATGCGCGACGAGGCCCGCGACCACGGCTGCCGGGTGATCGAGCTCGGCGAGCGAATGGAGCTCAGCCACGGCGCCAAGCTGCCGCCCACCCTGGTGATCGACCCCACCGCGAACCTGGCGATCATGCAGGAGGAGGTCTTCGGCCCCTGGCTACCGGTGATCGGCGTGCGCGACTTCGACGCCGCCCTGGCGCGGGTCGCCGAGGGGCCGAGCCCCCTCGCGCTCTACGCCTTTACCGACGACCCGACCCGCCGCCGGCGACTGCTGGAGCAGACCCGCTCGGGCGGCGTGGTCTTCAACGACACCCTGTGGCACTACGTCGTGCCTGCCCTGCCCTTCGGCGGCATCGGCGAGAGCGGCATGGGGGTCTACCAGGGCGAGGCCGGCTTCCTGCGCTTCAGCCACCAGCGCAGCGTCTTCCTGCAGGCCCGCCGCAACGCCGTGGGGTTGCTCAATCCCCCCTGGCGCCGCTGGTGGCTGCGCCTGCTGGGGCTGTAAACCGGTCTCTCGCCGCACAAATCTTAGGTAATAAAACTACAAGTATTGCCGCAAAACGGGTAGAATGGCCAAAAAACCGGACAATTTATTGGTAAGTTTACAAGACAACCGACACTCGATTCCGAGGTGACCCATGGCCAGCACGACATCCGCCCTCAACCCCACCGTTGCCGACGTCACCCGCCGCATCCGGGAACGCTCCGCCGAGCGTCGCGCCCTCTATGAAAGCCGCATGGCCGACCAGCACAAGCGTGGCGTGCACCGTGGCGAACTCTCCTGCGGCAACCTGGCCCACGGCTTCGCGGCCTGCGGCGAGACGGACAAGAATTCGCTGAAGCTGATGAACTCGGCCAATCTCGGCATCATCTCTGCCTATAACGACATGCTCTCGGCCCATCAGCCGCTGGCGACCTTTCCCGAGACCATCAAGGCTGCCGCCCGCGACATGGGCTCCACCGCCCAGTTCGCCGGCGGCGTGCCGGCCATGTGCGACGGCGTCACCCAGGGCCAGCCTGGCATGGAGCTGTCGCTTTTCTCCCGCGACGTCATCGCCATGGCCACCGCCGTGGGCCTCTCCCACAACATGTTCGACGCCGCGCTCTACCTCGGCGTGTGCGACAAGATCGTCCCGGGGCTGTTCATCGCTGCGGCCCGCTTCGGCCACCTGCCCGCCATGTTCGTGCCGGCGGGGCCGATGCCCAGCGGCCTGCCCAACAAGGAGAAGGCGCGCATCCGTCAGCTCTTCGCCGAGGGCAAGGCGAGCCGCGAGGACCTGCTCGAGGCCGAATCGCAGTCCTACCACAGCCCCGGTACCTGCACCTTCTACGGCACCGCCAACTCCAACCAGCTGATGATGGAGATGATGGGCCTGCACCTGCCGGGCACCTCCTTCGTCAACCCCGGCACCGAGATGCGCGAGGCGCTGACCCGCTATGCCACCGAGCAGGCGGTCCGCAACACCGAGCCCGGCGGCGACTACCGCCCCTTCTACAAGCAGATCGACGAGCGCGCCATCGTCAATGCCATCGTCGGCCTGCTCGCCTCCGGCGGCTCCACCAACCACACCCTGCACCTGGTGGCCATGGCCGCCGCCGCCGGCCTGACCATCACCTGGGAGGACTTCACCGACCTCTCCGCGGTGACGCCGAGCCTGATGCAGGTCTATCCCAACGGCCAGGCCGACATCAACCACTTCCAGGCCGCCGGCGGGATGAGCTTCCTGTTCCGCGAGCTGCTCGGCGCCGGCCTGATCCACGGCGACATCCCCACGGTATTCGGCACCGACCTGACCGCCTACACCCGGGAACCCTTCCTGGAGGAGGGCAAGCTCACCTGGCGCGAGGGGCCAGAAGCGAGCCTCGACGCGGAAGTGCTGCGCGGCGTCAAGGAACCCTTCGCCCCCACCGGCGGGCTCACCGTGGTCGACGGCAACCTGGGCCGCGGGGTGATCAAGGTCTCGGCGGTCAAGCCCGAGCACCGCGTGGTCGAGGCGCCGATCCGCATCTTCGAGGACCAGAACGACCTCAAGGGCGCCTTCGAGGCCGGCGACCTGGACCGCGACGTGATCGCCGTGGTGCGCTTCCAGGGACCCAAGGCCAACGGCATGCCGGAACTGCACAAGCTCACCCCCTACCTCGGCGTGCTGCAGGACCGGGGTTACCAGGTGGCGCTGGTCACCGACGGGCGCATGTCCGGCGCCTCCGGCAAGGTCCCGGCGGCCATCCATATCAGCCCCGAGGCGCTGGACGGCGGACCGCTGGCAAAGCTCAAGAATGGCGATATCGTGCGCCTGGATGCCGACAGCGGCAGCCTCGAGGTCAAGATCGACGCCCACGAATGGGCCGAGCGCGAGCGGCACGTCGGTGATCTCGATCACTACCACGTGGGCCTGGGGCGCGAGCTGTTCGGCGGCTTCCGCCACCTGGCCATGCGCGGCGAGGAGGGGGCCGGGGTGTTCGGCGGCTTCGAGGCCGACGACCTGGCGCGCCACGAGGGCCAGATCCACGAAGACGACGCCTGAGCCACGACACCAGACATGGCGAGAAGCGCCGGAGGCACCCCCATGACACGACCCGCCCTGATCGGCGATATCGGTGGCACCAATGCCCGCTTCGCCCTGGTGACGCCGGACACCTTCGCGCCTCGCGAGATCCTGAGCCTGCCCTGTGCCGACTACCCGGGCCTGGTCGAGGCGGTGCACGACTACCTCGACCGGGTCGGGCTGAGCGGCGACGCCGCCCCCCGCGAGGCCTGCCTGGCCTTCGCCTGTCCGGTCCGCGGCGACCGGGTGAGCATGACCAACAACCACTGGACCTTCTCCCGGGAGGAAGTCCGGCAGACGCTGGGACTCAGCCTCTTCAAGGCCATCAACGACTTCACCGCCCAGGCGCTGGGCGTGCCCCATGTGGCCGACGCTGACCTGGTGGACGTGCAGCGCGGCGAGGCGATCCCCCATGCCGCCCGGCTGGTGATCGGCCCGGGAACCGGGCTGGGCGTGGCCGGGCTCTTTCCCGGGCGTCACGCCTGGATCCCGCTGGCCACCGAGGGTGGTCACGTGACCTTCGCGCCCACCGACGAGCGCGAGCAGAACCTGCTGCGCCACTTCCGCAATCGCTATGGCCGCGTCTCGGTGGAGCGCATCCTGTGTGGCCAGGGACTGCTCGACCTCTACCTGGCCCACTGCTCGCTGAAGGGCGCCCCGCCGCGCCATGCCACGCCGGCCGAGGTTACCCGGGCGGCGGCGGGCGGCGACGGCGTGGCCCGTGATACCCTGCTGCGGTTCCTGAAAATCCTCGGCGACGTCTGCGGCGATGCCGCCCTGACCATGGGGGCCCGCGGCGGGGTCGCCCTGTGCGGCGGCATCCTCCCGCGGCTGCTCGAGTGGCTGCCCGAGAGCCGCTTCCTCGAGGCCTTCACCGCCAAGGGACGCATGAGTGCCTATACCGGGGCCATCCCGGTCCAGGTGGTCACCGCGCCCTGGACGGGCCTGCTGGGCGCCGCCGAGGCCCTGCACAATGAAGAGGTCGAGTAAATCGACGCAAGAGGCCGAATGATGATTCCACTGAGTCTGCGAACCCTGATCGACGAGACCCGCGGCCAGCGCCGTGCCGAGTGGGCCGGTCGCGAGGTGTGGCTGGCCAACGAGGCCTGGGGAGAGCTGGCGGTCTCGCTGCAGGGCGCGCAGGTCCTGCACTTTCTACCGTCGCCCGAAGACGCGACCGCTGAGGGCTCTACGCCTGCACCGCTCTCTCACGCGTCCGACGACACGGCCAGTGCCTCGAGCCCAGGCGCGAGCGAGGAATCGCTGGCGGCGGGTGGCTGGCTATGGGTAACGCCCACCCCCCAGGCCCTGCCGGGGGCGATCCGCGGCGGCATCCCGCTGTGCTGGCCCTGGTTCGCCGACGAGAACACCGCCGACGAATCACCCGACCGTTCCGGCCCCATGCATGGCCCGGCGCGCAAGGCCCCATGGCGGCTGGATGCCGTGGACGAGCACGAGGAGGGCGTGGAGCTGCACCTCTCGCCCGAGGAGCGCCTGCATGGCCAGCTGGTGCCGCGCGCGGTGATCCAGGCCAATGCCAAACGCCTGCACGTGGAGCTGATCACCGAGCATGTCGGGGAGACACCGGTGAAGATCACCGGGGCCCTGCACAGCTACCTGGCGGTCGCCGATGCCTTCGCCTGCCGTGTCGAGGGCCTGGCCGGCGCCACCTACCTGGACAAGCTGGCCGACTTCGCCGAGCGCGATCAGCAGGGCGAACTGGGCGTGCGCGGCGCACTGGACCGCATCTACCGCAGCAATGCCGAGCTGTGTCTCGACGACGGCACCCGCCGCCTGAGGATCGCCCGCCAGGGCAGCGACTCGGCGGTGGTCTGGCAGCCCGGCGACACACCCCCCGATGACACCTCGATCGAGGCCGCCCGCCACTTCCTGTGCGTCGAATCGGCCAATACCCGGCTCGACCCGGTATGGCTGGTTCCCGGCGCCCAGCACCTGCTGGGCACCACCCTGAGCCGTGAGGAGGGAGCAACCCCATGACCCCCGTGATCAGCTTCGGCGAGGCCCTCGTCGACCTGCTTTCCAGCCGCCTCGGCGACACGCCGAGCGTCGCCGCGGATGCCCCGGAGACCTTCACGCCCTATGCCGGCGGCGCCCCCGCCAACGTGGCCGTGGCCTGCGCGCGCCTGGGCGTGCCCAGCCGCTTCCTCGGCATGCTCGGCGAGGACCACTTCGGCGACTTCCTGGCCGCCGAGCTGGCCGCCCATGGCGTGGACACCTCCGGCGTGGTGCGCACGCGCGAGGCACGCACGGCGCTGGCCTTCGTTTCCCGCGATGCCGAGGGCGAGCGTACCTTCGACTTCTACCGCCCGCCGGCCGCGGATCTGCTCTATCGTCTGGAGCACCTGCCGGCGGGTGTCTTCGCCGAGCCGGCCATCGTGCACTTCTGCAGCAACAGCCTGACCGAGCCGGAGATCGCCGAGACCACCCTGGCCATGGCCGAGATGGCCCGCCGCGCCGGCTGCCTGGTGAGCGTGGACGCCAACCTGCGCCACAATCTCTGGGAAGGCGGGACCGCCGACATCAGCCTGGTCACTCGGCTGCTCGACGCCGCCGACCTGCTCAAGCTGTCGACGGAGGAACTCGACCACCTGCGCGCCGACCACCCCCGGGAGGGCTGGCTGGCCGAACGCTTCGCCGCCGGAGTCAAGGTCGCGGTGATCACCGACGGCCCGGGCGAGGTGATGCTCGAGGGCGTCGGTCTCGACGAGCGAGTCACGCCGCCCAAGGTCCAAGCAGTCGACACCACGGCGGGTGGCGACGCCTTCATCGGCGGCCTGCTCGCCGAGCTCGCCGAGACCACCGCCGACAGGGGCCTCGGCGGCGACTGGCATCGGGACACCGCCTTCCTGCGCCGCGCCGTGGAGATCGCCAGTCGCTGCGGCGCCCATGCCGTGACGCGCCCCGGCGCCTATGTCGCCCTGCCGGACCGCGATGACCTGGCCAGGCTAAGAGGCTAGGGCCACATCCTGGCCAAGACCCTCGGCGTCGGCCACGGTGACGCGCCCCCCCTTCCGGAACCTCCCCGGGACTGGCTTCGGGAGCCAGGTCCTTGAAGGGAGGCCCCGGCAACGTATATTCCTTTGACATATCCCATATCATTGCTATCGTGGGATATACGTAGGGGATATACTGAGGTGAGAGCCATGCCACAAGGATCCGTATTCCAGTCGAACCGCAGCCAGGCGGTACGTCTGCCCAAGGGAGTTGCCTTGCCAGATGACGTGAAGCGCGTGGACGTGGTGGCGATTGGCCGGACGCGGGTGATCACCCCTGCGGGCGAATCGTGGGACAGCTGGTTCGAGGAAGAGGGCGTCACGGAGGACTTCATGAGCGGGCGGGACCAACCCCCGGAGCAAGAGCGCGAGTCCTTCTGATGCTCAAGTACATGCTCGATACCAACATCTGTATCTACACCATCAAGAACAAGCCGACCCAGGTGCGTGAAACCTTCAAGCGTCACCAGGAGCGACTGTGCATCAGCACGGTTACCCTTATGGAGCTGATTTACGGTGCGGAGAAATCGGCCAATCCAGAGCGCAACCTGCACAGCATCGAGGGATTCGCAGCTCGCCTTGAGGTGCTGCAGTACGATGCTGATGCGGCCGCCCATACGGGCCAGCTCAGAGCCGAGCTCGCCAAGGCGGGCACACCGATAGGCCCGTATGACCAGATGATTGCCGGCCATGCCCGTTCAATGGGGCTGGTGATAGTCACCAACAACCTCCACGAGTTCGAGCGCGTTCCCGGCCTACGCATAGAGGATTGGTCCGTCAAAAGCACTTGAATGAGGAACGAGACCTTCGGCTGGCAGCCGATTGAAACCGCGCCACAGAAGCTGGTAATCCTGACAGTGGTCCACCAGCTGACGCAACTGGCGGAGGGAAGCGATCGTTCTGTTCTGCCTTCGAGCACCTAGCGGCGCCCCAGCCGGGCGCCTAAGGCGGGAGGCCTCCGGTCTCCATTCGCGATCTGAAGATCGCTCCCACAGGAAGGCCGCCGATTTCCTTGCCTGACGAACAGCATCACGCCAACCTGCGAAGAACCTCAAAAAAGCCCCGGCAAAGCCGGGGCAAGGGACAGCTAGCCGCTGTCGAGAGAGCACAGGGTAAGCGGTACTGGCAGACCGTTGGTCAGTGGTGGAAGCGCTCCGCCGCCTCGCGGGCCAGCGAGCGGATGGCATCCCAGTCCTCGGCCTCGACCAGCGACTTGGGCGTGAGCCAGGAGCCTCCCACGCACATCACGTTCTTGAGCGCCAGGTAGTCCTCGGCATTGTTGATGCCGATCCCCCCGGTGGGGCAGAAGCGCGCCTCGGGGATCGGTCCGGCGAAGGCCTTGAGGGCCTTGACGCCACCGCTGGCCTCGGCGGGGAAGAACTTGAAGCGACGATAGCCGTACTGCCAGCCGGACATCAGCTCGGAGACGGTCGCCACGCCGGGCAGCATCGGCACCGGGCTGGTGACCCCGTAGCGGTAGAGCGCCTCGGTGGTACCGGGGGTCACCACGAAGTCGGCCCCCACCTCCTCGGCCTGGCGGTACTGAGCCGGTGTCAGCACGGTGCCCACGCCGATGCTGGCCTGGGGCAACGCCTCCTTGATGCGCCTGATCGCCTCCAGGGCGCACTCGGTGCGCAGGGTGATCTCCAGCACGGTCAGGCCGCCCTCGAAGAGGGCGCGAGCCAGGGGCACGGCATCCTCGATGCGCTGGATGGCCAGCACCGGGATCACCTCGGCCTTGAGGCAGATGCTGTCCAGCTCGGTGGTGCGGGTCGAGGGCAGCTGCTTGTCGATACTCTGTTGCAAGGTCATGTCGGGTATGGTCTCCAGAAGCTCAGGGGGCCCAGTAGATGGCCAGCGGGCAGGCCAGGAAGGCGCGGATCGGCAGTTCGCGGACGTCGTCGCCGGACAGCGCCCGGGCCAGCACGGTGCGCTTGTCGCCGCCGGTGATGTGCAGCACGTGACGATGGGCCTGGTGAAGGCGGTCGGCGCTCAGGGTGATGCGCGGCTGGGACTGGCTGGGGGTGCGCACCGCCACCGCCGGGGCGTCGGTAGCCAGCGCCAGGGGCAGTTCCTGGCTGTCGGGGAACAGCGAGGCGGTGTGGCCATCACCTCCCATGCCAAGGATCACCACGCTGGCCGGCCAGGCCAGCCCGGCGAGGCGTTCGGCCACCGCCGCAGCACCCTGCTCCGGGGTGGCATCGGCGGTAGTCAGCGGCACGAAGGTGGCGGCGGCGGCTGGCCCCTGCAGCAGGTGGGTGCGGACCAGACGGGCATTGCTGTCCTCGGCGTCCTCGGCCACCCAGCGCTCGTCGGCGAGCGTCACCTGGACGCGCGCCCAGGGCAGGTCGCAGACCGCCAGGGCCTCGAAGAAGGGCACCGGCGTGGAGCCTCCCGAGACCACCAGCAGGGCATTGTCCTGTCGGGCCAGGTCGGCGCGCAGCGCCTCGGCCACGCCCTCGGCCAGCTGCCGGGCCAGCTGTTTCCGGCACTGCTCACTCATCTCGACTCCTCCTGATAGACCTGCAGTTGCCACCAGCGGCCTCCCCGTCGCGAATTGACGCCGGGACGCCGGATCGTCGTCCCCACAAGGGGCGCGCTCCTGCTACTCCGCATTCCGCACTTCTCACTCCGCACTTCTCACTCCTCACCCCTCACTCCTCACCCCTTATAGCTTAAAGCTTACGGCTTACAGCTAATAATCCTCGTACCAGCTGCGGCCGTCCTGGGTGATCATGGCGATGGAGGCCACGGGCCCCCAGGAGCCGGCCGGATAGCGCCGGGGGGGCTCGTCGCGGTCGGCCCAGGCGGCGACCAGGCTGTCGCACCACTGCCAGGCATGCTCCACCTCGTCGCGACGCACGAAGAGGTACTGCTGCCCCTTCATGACCTCGAGCAGCAACCGCTCGTAGGCGTCCGGGATACGGGTCTTGGGAAAGGCGCTGTTGAAGTCCAGGTGCAGCGGGCCGCGGCGCAGGCGCATGCCCTTGTCCAGGCCGCTGTCCTTGGTCAGCACCTCCAGGGCGATGCCCTCCTCCGGCTGGAGGCGAATCACCAGCTTGTTGGCGGCCAGCCCGCGCTGGTCGGGATCGAAGATGTAGTGCGGCTGCTGGCGAAAGTGAATGATGATCTGCGAGAGCTTTTCCGGCATGCGCTTGCCGGTGCGCAGGTAGAAGGGCACCCCGGCCCAGCGCCAGTTGGCCACGCCGGTCTTCATGGCCACGAAGGTCTCGGTGTGGCTCTCGGTATTGGCCCCCTCCTCCTCCAGGTAGCCCGGCACGGCCTGGCCATCCGTGGTGCCGGCCATGTACTGGCCACGCACCACGTCGCGCCCCAGCATGTCGTCGGTGAAGGGCTTGAGCGCCTTGAGCACCTTGACCTTCTCGTCGCGGATGGCATCGGCGTCCAGGTTGGCCGGCGGGTCCATGGCGATCAGGCAGACCAGCTGAAGCAGGTGGTTCTGCACCATGTCGCGCAGCTGGCCGGCCTCGTCGAAGTAGCCCCAGCGCCCCTCGATACCGACCTTCTCGGCCACGGTGATCTCCACGTGGGAGATGTGATTCTGGTTCCACTGGGTGCCGAACAGCGGATTGGCGAAGCGCAGCGCGATGAGGTTCTGCACCGTCTCCTTGCCCAGGTAGTGGTCGATGCGATAGATGCGCGATTCGGGGAAGACCGCGCCGATGGCATCGTTGATCTCGGCAGAAGAGTCGAGGTCATGGCCGATCGGTTTCTCGACCACGACCCGACTCTGCTCGTCGAGGCTGCGGCTGGCCTCCAGATGTCGGCAGATGTCGCCATAGATCTTCGCGGCCACCGAGAGGTAGACGACCATGGGACGCAGCAGCCCCTGCTGTCGCCACTCGCGGATGGCGGCGTAGCCGTCGGGCTTGGTGAAGTCGAGCTGGAGGAAGTCGAGCCGGGCCAGGAAACGGGCCAGCGCGTCGCGCTGGAGCTCCTCGGCCTTGACATGGGTCCTGAGCGCCTTCTCCACCTTCTTGCGAAAACCGTCCAGGTCAAGCTCCTGGCGCGCCAGGCCCAGCAGCCGGGTCGCGGGGTCCAGCAACCCCTCACGCTCGAGGTGAAAGAGCGCCGGAAACAGCTTGCGCTGAGCCAGGTCGCCGAGCGCGCCGAACAGCGCCAGGTCGATTTCCGTGCTGCCAGCGCCGCCGGGCTTGGCCTCGCCGGATCGATTGCGTTGTGTCATGTCCGCCCCATCTGGTTAACTTACCTGGAAAGTAGCGCAAGTGCGACGCCATGCGCAACAAATTTATGTAAGTTTACAACAATAACGCCCCGTACGGGACCTTATCGGCATCCCGCTTTGCGCGGGGCGCCGTGCAGCCAGCATAATGTAGTTAAATCACCACATCACCTGGATTTCATCCTCGCGCCGCCGATGGCGCCCCGTCGTCACGGAGACTTCATTGCCCATGGTCCGACACGACCTGCTCGACCGCATCCGCCGACAGCTCGACGAACTCAACCGCTCCGAGCGCAAGGTGGCGGATGTCATCCTTGCCGACCCGACAACGGCCACCAGCATGAGCATTGCCACCCTGGCCCAGCTGGCGTCGGTCAGTGAACCCACGGTCAACCGCTTCTGCCGCAGCTTCGATGCCAAGGGATACCCGGACTTCAAGATCAAGCTCGCGCAGAGCCTGGCCGGGGGAACCCCCTATGTCAGCCAGGCGGTGGAACCCGGCGATTCCGCCGCCGACTACACCCAGAAGATCTTCGGCGCCACCATCGCCGCACTGGACCAGGCACGCCGCGAGGTGGCCCCGGAGCGCATCGAGCGCGTGGTCGACCACCTGATCCAGGCCCGGCAGCTGCACTTCTTCGGCCTGGGCGCCTCCGGCGCGGTGGCCCAGGACGCACTGCACAAGTTCTTCCGCTTCAACATGCCGGTCTCGGCCTACATCGACGTGCTGATGCAGCGCATGGTGGCGTCCGCCTGTCACACCGGCGATGTGGTGGTGGTGCTCTCCTGGACCGGCCGTACCCGGGAACTGGTGGACATCGCCCGCCTGGCACGGGAGAACGGCGCCGTGGTGCTGGGCATCACCGCCCCCGACTCGCCACTGGCCGCCGAGTGCACCGAGACCCTGGAAGTGGCCACGCCGGAGGACACCGACTACTACATGCCCATGACCTCGCGGATGATCCAGCTGGCACTGATCGATGTCCTGGCCACCGGTGTGACCCTGCGCCGCGGCGAGGACTTCCTGCCCCACCTCAAGAAGATCAAGGACAGCCTGCAGGCGACACGTTACCCCGCCGAGGGGCAGGACAGCCAGCGCTGAGGGGCCTCCGACTTGCCAGGCCAGCGCCGAACCACAACAATGAGCGGCTTCGAACATTCACAATGGAGATCGAGATGCGCTGGCTTGCCGCTTCCACCACTGTCCTCGCCCTGTTCGCCCAGGGTGTCGCTGCCGACACCTTCCGCTTCACGGCCATTCCCGACGAGGACCAGTCGCGGCTGGTGGAGCGCTTCTCGAAGGTCGCCGACTACCTGGAGGCGCGCCTCGACGTGGACGTGGAGTACGTCCCGGTCAAGTCCTACGGCGCCACGGTCACCGCCTTTCGCAATGACCAGGTCCAGCTGGCCTGGTTCGGCGGCCTCTCCGGGGTCCAGGCGCGGCGCCTGGTGCCGGGGTCACAGGCCGTGGCCCAGGGCAGCGAGGACCCGGAGTTCCAGAGCTACCTCATCGCCCACCGCTCCACCGACCTGGAGGAGGCCGAGGAACTGCCCGATGCCATCGAGGGGATGAGCCTGACCTTCGGTTCGCGAACCTCCACCTCGGGGCGACTGATGCCCGAGCACTTCCTGCGCCAGCACTTCGGCAAGGCCCCCGACGAGCTCTTCTCGCGGGTCGGCTACTCCGGCGACCACGCACGCACCATCGCCCTGGTCGAGGCCGGTACCTGGGACCTGGGCGCGGTCAACTACAGCGTCTGGGAAGCGGCCGTGGACGATGGCCGGGTGGATACCGACAAGGTCGAGGTGATCTGGGCCACCCCGCCCTACCCCGACTACAACTGGACCCTGCGCGGCGACGTCGACGAGCGGTTCGGCGAAGGCTTCGCCGGGAAGGTCCGTGCGGCGCTGCTCGAGATGGACGACCCCGAATTGCTGGCGAGCTTCCCCCGCGAGGGCTTCATCCCGGCCGACAACGACCTCTATGCCCCGATCGAGGATGTCGCGGAAGCGCTCGGCCTGCTGCGCTGATGGCGAGCGAGCCACGCCGGCCGCTGGTCACCTTCGAGGCCGAGGACCTCGGCCACGACGACCAGGTGGTGCTGTCCGGCCTGAGCCTTGCCCTCCATGCGGGCGAGCGCGTTGCCCTGCTGGGCCCCAGCGGGGCGGGCAAGTCCACCCTGCTCGGTGCCCTGCGCCAGCGGCTGGACGACATCGCCGCCTGGTGCCCCCAGCAGCACGGGCTGGTGCCTCAGCTGGCGGTCTATCACAACGTCTACATGGGGCGGCTGAGCGAGCACTCGGCGCTGGCCAATCTGTGGAACCTGGTGCGCCCGCTGGCCGGGCCCTGGCGCCAGGTCGCCGAGCTCTGCGATGCCCTGGGCCTGGCCGGGCTGATGCGCCGCCCCGTCGGCCAGCTCTCCGGTGGCCAGCGCCAGCGAGTCGCCATCGCCCGGGCCCTCTACCAGCAGCGCGAGCTGTTCCTCGGCGACGAGCCGGTGGCCAGCGTCGACCCCCACCAGGCGCTGCGCCTGCTGACACTGATCGAGGCGCGCCACGCCACCGCGGTGATCGCCCTCCACCAGCGCGAGCTGGCACTCAGCCATTTCGACCGGGTATGGGGACTGCGTGACGGCCAGCTGGTGATCGACGCCCCGGCCCAACAGCTGACCCTGGCGGATCTGGACGGCCTCTATCCCGATGCCGAGACACGCGCCGAGCCGCCACCGGAAGAAACGACCCCCCGGATGCCCGACCCGGAGGCACTGCCCTGCGCACGGGGGCGGGCGTGAGTGCTGACCTGACCGAGCGGCCGGGCCACGGCCGTTACTGGTGGCGCGGCAACAGTCCCGGGCTGAAGCTGGCCCGCCATACCCTGGCGCTGGTGGCGCTGGCGGTGGTGGTGATGCCCTTCGCCGACCTGGCGATCCTGACGCGCGACCCCTGGGGTGAACTCGGGCGCATGGCCCAGGGGCTGGCCTGGCCCGCCTGGGGAGCCCTGGAGTCACCACTGCACGCCCTCGGGCTGACCGTCGCCGTGGCCCTGTGGGGCACGCTGGGCGGGGTGCTGCTGGGCTTCCCCCTGGCGCTGCTGTTCGCCCGCTCGCGGCTGGTGCGTGCCGGCTGCGCCTTCGTGCGGGCGATCCACGAGCTGTTCTGGGCGCTGCTCTTCCTGCAGGTCTTCGGTCTCTCGGCGGCCACCGCGCTGATGGCCCTGGCGATTCCCTATGCCGGCATCTTTGCCAAGGTCTATGCGGAAATCCTCGAACAGATACCGGCCGCTCCGCGCGATGCCCTGCCACCAGGGGCCGGACGGCTGTCGCGCTTCGTCTATGCCGAGCTGCCGCTGGCCTGGACCCGGCTCGCTGCCTATACCCGCTACCGCTTCGAGTGCGCACTGCGCGCCAGCGTCCTGCTGGGCTTCGTCGGTCTGCCGACCCTGGGCTTCCAGCTCGAGACCGCCTTCCGCGAGGGACGCTACCCCGAGGCCGGGGCACTGCTGTGGCTCTTCTACCTGCTGATCGCCAGCCTGCCCTGGTGGGGTCATCGACGGCTGATACCGCTGCTGGTCCTGGGCGGCGCCTTCCTGCTGGGCCCCTGGCCGGCGGTAGAGGGCAGCCTGCTGTGGCGCTTCGTGTCCGAGGATATCTGGCCCGGCGCCTTGCTGGCGGGCGACTGGGGTGGCGTGGTCGAGTGGCTCGCGCGCATCCCTGATCTGGGACCCGCCATCGGCAATACCCTGCTGCTCGGCCTGCTGGGCAGCGTGGGGGCTCTGCTGGTCGCCATGCTGCTGTGGCCGCTGGCCTCTCGTCACTTCGGCAACCCGGTGACCCGACTGGCCGGGCGGGGCCTGCTGGTCTTCCTGCGCTCGACGCCGGAACTGATGCTGGCCTTCTTCTTCCTGCTGCTCCTGGGGCCTTCGCTGCTGCCCGCCTGGTTGGCGCTGGCACTGCACAACGGCGCCCTGATCGCCTTCCTGGTAGCACGCCATGCCGATGCCATTACCCCGGGCATGCCGGGGGTGAACGCCTCGGGACGGCTGGCCTATGAACTCCTGCCACGGCTCTATCCGGGCATGCTGGCGCTGCTCTACTATCGCGCCGAGGTCATCCTCCGCGAGACCGCCATCCTGGGCATGCTGGGGGTGGCCACCCTGGGCTATTACATCGACGAGAATTTCGAGTACCTGCTGTTCGACGTGGCCTTCTTCCTGCTGCTGGTCACCGCAGCCCTCAACATCGTTGTCGACGCCCTCTCGCGACGCCTGCGCCCGCGCGAGGCTGCCGTCATCGACGACCCCTGCCAGCGCTAGCCGCTGGCAGGGCGTGTCGCGGCACCTTCTCCGCTAGCGTTCCGGCACCAGCGCCGTCACGGTGATCTCCACCTTCAGCTCGTCGGCGGGCATGGGCGCGCAGACGCAGGTGCGGGCCGGCGCATGCCCGGTCGGCACCCAGGCATCCCAGACGGCGTTCATGGCGGCGAAGTCGTGGCTGTCCTTCAGGTAAAGGGTCGCCGACAGCAGCTGCTCACGGTCCGAACCGATCTCGGCAAGCAGGTCATCGACACGCTGGAGCATGCTCTCGGTCTGCGCGGTGATGTCGCCGTGGCGGGCCTCGGGACCCGCTACCTGGCCGCACAGCCAGGCCATGCCGTTGTGGATCACCGCACGGCTCATGCGTGCCTTGGTGTCGTGTCGCTCGATGCTCATCGTGTTCTCTCCTCGTCGTTGTGATCAATGTCGACTGCCCCGGGGGATCAGTCGGCGCAATCGATGCACTTCAGCACCAGCGGATCACCCTCCAGACGCCTGGCGCCGATCCACTCGCCACACTCGATGCACTCGCCGTACTCGCCCCTCTCGATGCGCGAGAAGGCACCGGTGATGCGCCGCAGTGCCAGCTGGCGTCGCTGCTCCTCGGCCTTGGCCATGGCCTGGCCCTGCAGGGCATCCATGCGCGACAGCCGCCCCACCGAGGTCTGGTCGAGCATCACGGTGTCACGGGCGTCGCTGCTGGAACGACTCTGTGCCTCGAGCGCCTGGCGCAGGGCCTCCAGGCGCTGACGCACCACATCCATGTCCAGTTCGGGATGATTCATGGGCGCTCCTGGAAAGCGGTGGCGGGACATCTGATGCCTCGCCGGGTGGTATCATGGGGTGCTGGGCACATGATGCCACCGAATGCTCACTGTCATCACCCAATCCGGCCAGGGAGGGCCCATGAGCTACCGGATCCTGCTGCAGGACCATCGAGGCCTGATCAGCATCTCCCTGCTGGCGATGTTCACTTCCAGCCTGGGACAGAGCTTTTTCATCGGTCTCTTCCAGGCGCCGATCAGTGCCCACCTCGGCCTCTCCGCGGGCCAGTTCGGCACGGCCTATGCCATCGTGACCCTGATATCGGGATTCGCCGTGCTGCGCCTGGGCCCCAGCATCGACTGGATAGCACCGCGACGTTTCGCGCTGGTGGTGATCGGCGCGCTGCTCGCCGGCATCCTGCTGCTGACTGCCGCCCCCTGGTGGGGACTGGGACTGCTGGGCCTGGGCCTGGTGCGCTTCTGCGGCCAGGGCATGATGACCCACCTGGGCAACACCCTGGCCGGTCGCGAGTTCACCAGCCTGCGGGGGCGCGCCCTGGGGCTGGCCAGCCTTGGCATCATGCTTGGCGAGACGCTGATGCCGCCCCTGATGGCGGCGCTGCTGGTGTGGCTGGGCTGGAAGGAACTGTGGTGGCTGTTCGTGGCCGTGCTGGCACTGTTCTGGACCCCCCTGCTGCTGCGGGGGCCCTGGCCGGGCGCCCCGGGCAAGCGCCCGAGCAAGGGCCAGCGACGCGAGGGGCCACGTCCTTTCCGCGAGCGGCGTTTCTGGAAGCTGCTGCCGCTGCTGATGATTCTGCCGGTGACCATGACCGGGCTGTTCATCTACCAGGCGGTGATGACCGAGGACCTGGGATCGAGCCTGGGTGTCTATGCCCTGGCCCTCACCGGGATGGGGCTCGCCAAGCTGCCGGGAGCCCTGCTGGGGGGCCGCTGGGTGGATCGGCTGGGCCCCATCCGCCTGGCACGCCTCTACCTGCTGCCGTATGCCCTGGCCCTGTTGCTGGCCGCGTCCGTCGGCGGCGACATCGGCATCTGGGCCCTGATGGTGGGAGGCGGTCTTGCCATGGGAGCCCAGGAGCCCATCGCCACCAGCGTGCTGATCCGCATCTGGGGCGCCGAGCACCTGGGCACGGTGCGCGCCACCCTGAGCGCTGCCATGGTCTTCTCCACCGGGCTCGCCCCGGCGGTGCTGGGTATCGCCATCGATACCGGTGTCCCCTTCACCGCGATCCTCACCGGCATGCTGGCGCTGCTGGTCAGCGGCTGGTGGCTGGCCCAGGGGGTCCTGTCCGACATCAACACGCCATGAGCACCGCAGCCGGCACGCTGCAGGGCGCTAGAGACCCGCTGTAGCCAGCACGACACGATCGCGGCCGCCGTGCTTGGCGGCATAGAGGGCATCGTCGGCACGCCCGATCAAGGCATCGGCGGTTTCACCAGGGTGATAGAGGGCCAGTCCGGCCGAACAGGTCTGACCAAGGGGCACGCAGCTGCGCAGGCGCTCGAGCACCACCAGGCATCGGCTGGTGGCGGTATCGGGAAGGAGAACGACGAACTCCTCCCCGCCGAAGCGGGCCAGCAGATCCTGGGCTCGCAGGGTGTCCTGCCAGCCAGCTACCAACTCCTGAAGAAGCGCATCCCCTGCCGAGTGCCCATGGGTATCGTTGAAGCGCTTGAAACAGTCCAGATCGAGAAAGGCCAGCCCCAGAGAAGAGCCGTTACGTTCGGCACGCGCCATCTCCTTGGTCAGCTGCTGTTCGAGATGTCGCCGATTGGCCGCACCGGTGAGCGGGTCAGTGCTGGCCAGCGTCTCGAGCGTGCGTGCCTGGTGGTGCGTTCTCTTCAGCAGACCGGCCATACGCCACATGACCAGCAGGAAAAGGAAGATAGAGCCGATGGCGGCCACGCGCACAACCTCCCTCTCCGAATCCGCGGCAAAGAGCGTCACCATGGGCACGAGCACGGATGCCGTACCGAGGACATACAGGCGATGCATCGAGAGCTCGGCGTCACAGCCGGGGTGGCGAGGCACAATCCTTGCCGAGGGATGCCAAGCCGCCGCCATGAAGAGCGCGTAGGCTACCAGCCACAGGCTGTCGACAAGGCCGCCGGGGGCATAACCGCCCGTTGCATTTCCCTGGGCATAGAAGATATCGGCCAGCAGATAGGCAAGCATTCCCACCAGAAGAAGGAAATGTGCCTGGATGCAGGCTCGCTGCAGAAAGACCAGTCGCAGGATCAGCGGCAGCAGGATGAGGTCTGCCACGGGATAGCCGGCAGATACCAGCAACTGTCCTGGGGTAAGGTCGGGATCATAGCTGTAGGGGGCAATCAGCAGGGCCCAGGCCAGCACGGCCGCCGAGATGCCCACGATGAGCGCATCACCCAGTGCCTCGACCTCTCTGCCGTGGCGCCCGATTTGCCACAGCGCGATGCCGAACAATGGATAGACAGCCAGATAGAAGACATCGGCAATGGATGGAAAGGGTTCCAGGCCATGCAGGTCAAGCCAGTACCAGATGCCATGCCCCGTGGCGCCGAGGGTCAGCGCACCGGCAATGAGCCCCCAGGCCAGTCGCGAGAAGAGGTGGCGTCGAGAGAGCACGGCGAGGAAGATACTTCCGGCCGCGAAGGCGGTGGCGAAAATATACAGGGCACTGGCCAGCCTGCCGTAGGGCAGCAGGAAATAGACAATGGCCAGCACGGCCTCCACCCCGAAGAACAGCCTCCAAGATGATTGCGTCTTGTCGGGATACCGTGCCTTCAGGCGTCTTGCGATACGCTGGACATGCTTCAAGGATGTTTCCCGTCGAGGTCATAGGCGGGGCGCAACCGTGGGCGCTCTTTCAGCTCCCTGCCAGCGGGAAGCGCCAGCAGGTCATGACCGCCAGGCTGATGTTCGTCGTGGCAGACCGGCAGGGGGGCCCGGGAGCATGTTCGCGAGCGCCTGGGCAATGGCTGCCTGGCTGGCGCATCAGCGCAGCAGCAGCACCGGGCCCCTGGTCTTGCGCAGCATGGCGGTGGTGGTGCTGCCCACCAGCAGGTGACGGATGCGCGAGTGGCCATAGGCGCCCATCACCAGCAAGTCGATGTCCTGCTCCTCCTGGTAGCCGCGCAGGGTGGCCTCCACTTCGCCGGCGCGGATGGCACCCTCGGCCTCGTGGCCCGCGTCACGCAGCGTCTCGAGTGCCCAGTCGAGCTGGGAGCGGTTGTCGCCGGTCTCGGCGCCATTGATCACCACATGCACCGGGATGCCGTCGAACAGCGGGCTCCTGGCCAGCATCTCCACGCCCTTGCGGGTGGTCTTGCTGCCGTCGAAGGCCAGCATGACCTTCTCCGGCGGCTTGAAGGACGCCGGTACCATCAGGATCGGCCGGTGCAGGGTACGCACCACCCGCTCCAGATTGGAGCCTAGGTGGCCGCTGTCCTGGTGGGCGGTCTCGCCGCGCTTGCCCAGCACCAGCAGACGCATCTCCTCCTGCAGCTCCTCCAGGGTCTCCACCAGGGTACCGTTGCGCTGGCGAGTACCAGGCTCGGCCACGCCATCCTCGATGGCCCGCTCCCTGGCCGCCTTGAGCATCAGCCGCCCCTGCTCCTGGGCCACCCTGGCGCGCTTCTCCTCCAGTTCGGAGAGCTCCTCGAGCAAGTGCTCCCTGGACCCCAGGCCAATGTTGCCTGAGAGGTCCGCCTCGGCGGTCTGGGGATGGTTGTCGTTCACGTGCAGGAAGGTCAGCGGGGCGTCCAGGGCCAGGCTGGCCCAGGCGGCGTAGTCGCACACTCCTTCCGAGAACGTCGAGCCGTCGATGGCGGCCATCACCTGTTCGGTCATCACTCTGTTTCCTGGCTGGCGTATGTCGCTGTCTGTCACATCGTTTCTACCCGATCGCGCATGCCTTGCATAGGACGTGGATCAACACCGTCACGCTGCGACGATGTTCTTGATGCCCTCGACGGAGGCACGACGCAGCTTCTCCTGGAGCACTTCATCGACCCCGTGCACCGCGCTGTCGATCATCAGCGCGATCTCGCCGGGATCCGGCAACGGCTTGGGGCAGGACGTGACCTGCCGTAAGCTGTGCCTTCGCGTCTCGGCAGGAAGCACCACCATGACCCGCCCCCTCGGTACAGCCCTCGGCCTGCTGGCCACCCTGATCACACTGGGCCTGCTCTGGCAGTGGCTTGCCGTGCAGGACCTGCTGACTGCCGAACGGCTCCGGACATGGGTCGCCTCGGCACCGGCCTGGCGCGATAGCCCCTGGGTCTTTCTGGGGGTCATGGCAGGCTATGCCGGCGCGCTGCTGGTGATGCTCCCCTTGAGCCTGATGGTAGCGCTCACCGGCCTGGTGTTCGGTCCCACCTGGGGCTTCGTCTATGCCACCCTGGGTACCCTCACCTCCTCGATCGTCTCCTACTGGGTTGGCCGGCGACTCGGGCGCGAGGCCCTGATGGCCTACGGCGGGCGCCACCTGCGCGGCATGTCGCGCTACCTGGCACGCCGCGGAGTGCGCACCATGACGGTCATCAACCTGCTGCCGCTGGCGCCCTTCACGCTCACCAACATGCTGGCAGGCGCCTGCCATCTGCGCTTTCGCGACTACATGCTCGGCTCGACGCTGGGCATCGTGCCGGGGCTGGCCGCGGTAACGCTGCTGGGCAGCCAGCTCGGCGCCCTGATCACCGCCACCGACCACGAGGAGATACTGTGGTCCTTGACGGGCCTTGGCGTGGGTATTGCGATCCTCTTCGTACTTCGCCGTTACTCCCAGCGCCGCAGCAGGAAGCGCTAGCACGCCGGTGACAGCGATGCGCCGCCCCCGACCGGGGGCCAGCCGGGCGGCATCGCCCAGTCGGGCAGTCCGGTTCAGCGCGCCGGGGCGTCGTAGTCGTGAGGCTCATCGGTATAGACGCAGACGTTGGCATGATCCACGTCGCCGTCCTCGGCCTCGACCTGGCTGGCGAAGAATGCCTTGATCTCGCGACGGTTGCAGTGCGCCTCGAAGGCCTCGCGGCTGGCCCAGACCTCGTGGAAGACGACCGGATAGCTCTCCCCCTGGGCATTGGGGTGATCGATATGCCGGGTCACGGTGTATTGAATGCAACCATCCTCGCGATGGGCATTGGGCTCGAGCGCCTGCAGGGCCTTGAACACGGCCTGTTCCCGGCCGGGCCTGGGCTTGAAGCTGGCAATGCAGTAGATCTTGCTGGACATCTTGTGTCTCCGTGTCGTCGGGGCCAGGGCGCGGCAGCCAGGACACCGTCACCGATGGCCTGGCAGGTTCACCAGGATGGCACTGGCAGCCCTTGAAAGAACGAACCGGCGCACACCGAGAGTGGCGGGCCGGTTTCGGGAACCTCAGCGCAGCAGCAGCACCGGTATGCGCGACTTGCGCAGCATCTCGCTGGTGGTACTGCCCACCAGCAGGTGGCGGATACGCGAGTGGCCGTAGGCGCCCATTACCAGCAGGTCGATGCTGTGCTCCTCCTGGTAGGCGTGGAGTGTCGCCTCCACCTCGCCGGCGCGGATGGCGCCCTCGGCCTCATGCCCCGCATCACGCAGGGTCGTCAGCGCCCACTCGAGCTGGGAGCGGTTGTCCCCGGTCTCGGCACCATTGATCACCACGTGGACGGGAATACCCTCGAACAGCGGGCTCCTGGCCAGCATCTCCACGCCCTTGCGGGTGGTCTTGCTGCCGTCGAAGGCCAGCATCACCTTCTCGGGCTGCCTGTAGGTGGCCGGTACCATCAGGATCGGCCGGTGCAGGGTGCGCACCACCCGCTCGAGGTTGGAGCCCAGGTGGCCGCTGTCCTGGTGGGCGGTCTCGCCGCGCTTGCCCACCACCAGCAAGCGAATCTCGTCGGCCAGCTCCTCCAGGGTCTCCACCAGGGTACCATTACGCTGGCGAGTACCAGGCTCGGCCACGCCGTCCTCGACGGCCCGCTCCCTGGCAGCCTTGAGCATCAGCCGGCCCTGTTCCTGGGCCACCTTGGCGCGCTGCTCATCGAGCTGCGAGAGCTCCTGGAGCAGACGCTCGCGGGCGCCGGCCCTGAGGTTGCCGGAGAGATTGCGCTCCTCCGGCGGCAGGTGGTTGTCATTCACGTGCAGGAAGGTCAGCGGGGCATCCAGCGCCAGGCTGGCCCAGGCGGCGTAGTCGCACACTCCTTCCGAGAACGTCGAGCCGTCGATGGCGGCCATCACCTGTTCCGTCATCTCAGTGACCTCCCATCAGTTTCTCGACGGCTTCGGGATCGTCATGCACCGCATAGCGGTCGACGATGGTGGCGCTGGCCTCGTTGAGGCCGATCATCTCCACCTCGGTGCCCTCGCGGCGGAACTTGATCACCACCCTGTCCAGGGTCTGGACGGCGGTGATGTCCCAGAAGTGGGCGCGCGACAGGTCGATGGTGACCTTCTCCACCGTCTCCTTGAAGTCGAAGGCCTCGCCGAAGCGCTCGGAAGAGGCGAAGAACACCTGGCCCACCACCTTGTAGATGCGCCGGCGGCCCTCGTCGGCTTCCTCGCTGCCGATGTAGAGGATATTGCCCACCTTGTTGGCGAAGAACATGGCGGCGAGCAACACGCCGACGAAGACGCCGATGGCCAGGTTGTGGGTGCCCACGGTGACCACCACGGTGGCGACCATGACGACGTTGGTGCTCATGGGGTGCTTCTTGAGGTCCTTGATGGAGCTCCAGCTGAAGGTGCCGATGGCGACCATGATCATCACGGCGACGAGGGCGGCCATGGGGATCTGGGAGACCCAGTCGGCCAGGAACACCACCATCAGCAGCAGCGCCACGCCGGCGATCAGGGTCGACAGGCGGCGGCGGCCGCCGGACTTGATGTTGATGACCGACTGGCCAATCATCGCACAGCCCGCCATGCCACCGAGCAGGCCGGCGCCGATGTTGGCGATGCCCTGTCCCTTGCACTCGCGGTTCTTGTCACTGCGGGTGTCGGTCAGGTCATCGATGATGGTGGCGGTCATCATCGACTCCAGCAGCCCCACCACGGTCAGCATCAGCGAGTAGGGCAGGATGATCATCAACGTCTCGAGGTTGAGTGGGACGTCCGGCCACAGGAACACCGGCAGGCTGTCGGGCAGCTCGCCCATGTCACCGACGCTTCTGATCTCCATGCCGGTGAGCATGTAGACGGCGGTCAGCACCACGATGCACACCAGCGGCGAGGGAATCGTCTTGCCGATCACCGGCAGCAGGGGGAAGCCGTAGATGATCGCCAGGCCGGCCAGGGTCATGGCGTAGACATGCCAGGTCACCCCGGTCAGTTCCGGCAGCTGGGCCATGAAGATCAGGATCGCCAGGGCATTGACGAAGCCGGTCACTACCGAGCGCGAGACGAAGCGCATCAGCTCGGCGAGCCGGAGGTAGCCGGCGAGGATCTGCAGCACCCCGGTGAGCAGGGTCGCGGCCAGCAGGTACTCCAGGCCGTGCTCCTTGACCAGGGTGATCATCAGCAGCGCCATGGCGCCGGTGGCGGCCGAGATCATCCCCGAGCGTCCGCCGGTGAAGGCGATGATCACGCAGATGGCGAAGGAGGCGTAGAGGCCCACCTTGGGGTCGACCCCGGCGATGATGGAGAAGGCGATGGCCTCGGGAATCAGCGCCAGGGCGACGACGATGCCCGCCAGAGTGTCGCCCTTGAGGTTGGAGAACCAGCTCAGTTTCATTTTTTCGTACATGCTGCGGTCCAGTCAGGAGGTGATGGATGGGCCGTGAGGCATCGGAATCCTGTCGTGCACATGCCCTTCCGGGCCCCTCGGGGGGGCACTGTTGCCGATGGCAGGTCCAGGAAAAGGCGATAATCGCAAGCAGGGTGGCGCGCCAGGGCGCCCGGGACATCATCGTGATGTCGCGCGATGACGCACCGATGACGGTGGCATCGCCGGAAGGCAGGAGGGGAGCGCTAGGGCGGCGTGGCCAGCCCAGCCAGGGGAGTCATCATGTTCAGCGAATTCCCTTGCTCTGTATCAAGGACGCGCCATCAGACGAAGGTCCAAGGGCCGTGTGCGAGAAGAGCGGCGGATTCTAGCAGAACATATGCTGCAGTGCATTCCCGGGCGGGGCTGGCAAAGGGCTGCCACGACCGGCCGGCCGTGGCAACGGGATCAGGAGGCGTCGGTATCATCCGGCGCGGTCCCGCCGGTGCGGGCCCTGGCGGCGGGCGAGGCCTTCATGTGCTTGAAGGCCTCCATGATGTCCATGGGCAGCGGGAAGACGATGGTGGAGGCGTTCTTGTTGCTCATGTCGCTCATGGTCTGCAGGTAGCGAAGCTGCAGGGCGGCGGAGTTCTCGGCCATCACGTTCGCCGCTTCGACCAGCTTCCTGGAGGCCTGCAGCTCGCCCTCGGCGTGGATCACCTTGGCACGGCGCTCGCGCTCGGCTTCGGCCTGGCGGGCGATGGCGCGGATCATGCTCTCGTCGAGGTCGACATGCTTGATCTCGACGTTGGCCACCTTGATGCCCCAGCTCTCGGCGGAGGCGTCGATGATCTCCTGGATGTCGTCGTTGAGCTTGTCACGCTCGGAGAGCATCTCGTCGAGGTCATGCTTGCCGAGCACCGAGCGCAGCGTGGTCTGGGCCAGCTGGCTGGTGGCATTGACGAAGTTCTCCACTTGGATGATCGCCTTCTCCGGGTCCACCACCCGGAAGTAGAGCACCGCGTTGACCTTGACGGTGACGTTGTCCTGGGAGATGACGTCCTGCTCGGGCACGTCCATGGTGATCACCCGCAGGTCGACCACCTCCATCTTCTGGATACCGGGAATGATGATCAACAGCCCCGGCCCCTTGACCGCCTGGAAGCGCCCGAGGAAGAACACCACCCCGCGCTTGTATTCGGGAAGGATACGGATCGACGCTGCCAGCAACATGACCAGCAGCACGACCGGAACGAGATAGGAAATCCACATGGCTTGCTCTCCTTCGATGGGTCCGGCGACGGCTGGCGCCGGAGATCTTGCCAGAGCCTCATGACGAGGCGTCGAGCGGCGCCACCTCAAGGGTCAGGCCGTCGACTGCCGTCACGCGGACCGCCTGCCCCCGAGTCAGCGGCTGGGTACTGCGCGCATTCCAGCGCTCCCCCATCAACCGCACGTGGCCTTGTCCCGCGAAATCCTCGAGGGCAGTGGCCTCGCTGCCGACGAGCTCTTCCTGGCCGGTCCGGGGCACCCGACGACGCAGCCCGATGAAGCGGGTCATCACCCACAGCATCAGGCCCGCCGCCAGCAGGGCGATGCCGCCGATCATCGGCAGCGAGATAGTCAGGTTGTCCGCGTCCATCAGCATCACCGATCCGATCACGAAGGCGACGATGCCGCCTATCCCGAGAATGCCGAAACTGGGCATCAGTGCCTCGCCCACGATCAGCCCCAGACCCACCAGGATCAGCGCCAGGCCGGCGTAGTTCACCGGCAGTACCTGGAAGGCGAACAGCGCCAGCAACAGCGAGATGATGCCGATGGTCCCCGGTACCAGGCTGCCCGGATTGGACAGCTCGAAGATCAGCCCGTAAAAGCCGATGATCATCAGGAAGTAGGCGACATTGGGGTTGGTGATCACGGCCAGCAGCTTGGTCCGCCAGTCCGGATCGAAACGCTCGATGGCCAGATCGGCCGTGGCCAGGGTGCGCTCGCCGTCCTCCATCACCACGGTGCGCCCGTCGACCTGGGTGAGTAGATCCTCCAGGTCAGTGGCCACCACGTCGATGACCTTCTGTTCCAGGGCTTCCCGGGCGGTGAGGTTGACCGCCTCGCGCACGGCCTGCTCCGCCCAGTCGGCATTGCGACCGTGGCGCTCGGCGAGCGAGCGGATATAGGCCACCGCGTCCTCCAGCACCTTGCGCTCCATGGCCGTCTCGCCGCGGCGCCGGTCGTCGCTGGCCGCTTCGCCGGTCCCGCCTTCGCCGCTGGCCGCTTCGTCCCCGGCATTTTCCTCGCCCCCGGTCGCCGGTTCGTCGGTTTCCTCGGCCTCCTGTGCCCGCGCGTCGCCCTCTCCACCGTCATCGTCGAGTCCAGGCAGGCCACCACCACCGATCTGCACCGGGGTCGCCGAGCCAAGATGGGTGGCCGGCGCCATGGCGGCCACATGGCTGGCGTAGAGCAGGTAGGTCCCGGCGCTGGCCGCCCGGGCCCCCGCCGGCGAGACATAGATGGCCACCGGCACGCTGGAGCTGAGCATGGTGCGGATCATCGAACGCATCGAGGCATCGAGCCCGCCGGGGGTGTCCATCTCCACCATGACCAGCTCGGCATCGCGCTCCTCGGCGAGTTCCAGGCCGCGCTGGAAGTAGTCGCTGATGGCCGGCCCGATGGCGTCGTCGATCGTCATGACCAGGGCAGTACGTCCGCTCTGCTGCGCCTGGGCCTGCCAGGCCAACAGGGCGCCGAGCGCCAGACACACCAGGCTTGCCAGTATCAGAATGCGCCCGGCCAGGCCCCTGCGATATCGATTCGTCATCTCGTACCCGCCATGCCGTACCTGTCCCTGAGAACCTCGCCAGGCAGAGTGGTTCAGTCGTTACCGATATCAGCGTAGGCAGTGGACCCGTGGGCGGCAACAGCCCGCCTGAAGTATCGAGCAAGGCAATGCCTTCGTCGCGGGAAGCCGGGCCCGCCAGCTGGCAGGCCCGAGGACGATGGCACAGAGAAGCAGTGGGCGTGCTCAGCGCCACGAACCGGGTTCAGAGGTCATGTGGCTCTCCGGCGACGCGCTTCTGTACCTCCACCATGTAGGCCGCCAGTGAGGTCAGCTCCTCGCTGCCCCACTCGAGCGTCTCGGCTGCCATCGGTGCCACCATGCAGATCTGCACCATCTCGTCGGCGTGCACTTCCGACATCCCGAACTGGTTGGAGGCCATCGCCACCTGATGGGGGAAGGGCTGTTCGAATGTCGGGTTGTAGCCCATGTCCTGGCCGTCACTACCGTGACAGCTCGCGCAGGCAAGGCCGTTGCTGCTCAAGGCGGTGTCGTAATAGAGCGCCTCGCCGCGAGCCAGCATCTCCGCGGGGTTGTCGCCGGTCTCGCTGTAGGCGGGCGAATACCCCTCGGGCCTGGCCACCGCATCGCTGGCGCCGACCTCGGCTTCACCTTCCGCCTCTCCCTCTGCTTCTGCTTCCGCCTCTCCCTCTGCTTCTGCTTCTGCCTCTCCCTCTGCCTCCCCTTCTGCCTCGGCCTCCCCCTGGGCTTCACCCTGCGCCTCGGCGGCGCCCTCTGCGTGGTTGCTGGCCAGCATCAGGGGAGCACCGGAGGGCGAGGTAACATCGGCAACGGTCGGGGCATCGCCCGCGGAGGCATGCAGGACGGCGCCTCCCGCCACCAGGGCGAGCAGCGGGGCCGTATAGGCCAGTTGTCGATTCAGGCGGCCCAGGAGCTTGCGGCGTTTATCGTCATGCTGTGACATATTGTTCTCCTTTGCTTGTGTCCAACCAGAAGGTATCCGGAGCCCTCGCTCCACCGTTGCACGACAACGGTTCTCCTGTGTCGATGACGATGCCCCAGGCTTACAGACCGCCAAGATGCACGAGGCCACCCTCAGACCGCCGGGCCCTCGTGTGTAAGGAACGCCGTGCAACGTGCGACCATCCAACACCGAGGGCAAGAAAAAACACTCGGGGAGTGTATTGTCCCCCATATCGACGTTTCACCACGAACAGGAACCCTGTAATGCGCGCTTCTCTTCCCCGGCTCGCCGCCCTTCTGCCGGCACTGCTGCTCACCGCCACGGGCCTGGCGGCCGCGCCCGACCCGTCGGACTGGGAGGCCGTGCTCGACGAGGCGCGCGGCCAGACGGTCTACTGGTATGCTTGGGCCGGTGAGCAGCGCACCAACGACTATATCGACTGGGTCGCCGGGCGGGTCGAGGAGCGGTTCGATATCGAACTCACCCATGTCAAGGTCGGCGACACCGCCGAGGCGGTTTCCCGGGTACTGGCGGAAAAGCAGGCCGGCAACCAGGACGATGGCAATGTCGACCTGATCTGGCTGAACGGCGAGAACTTCGCCACCATGAAGACCAACGACCTGCTGTTCGGTCCCTTCGCCGACGCGCTGCCGAACTTCGCGCTCACCTACCCCGAGCACAATCCCGAAGTGGTCACCGACTTCACCCTGCCCACCGAGGGGTACGAGTCCCCCTGGGGCCGGGCACAGATCACCTTCTACTACGATAGCCAGGAGATCACGTCGCCCCCGCAGGATATCCCAGCCCTGCTGGAGTGGGCCGAGGCCAATCCGGGGCGCTTCACCTACCCGCGCATTCCCGACTTCACCGGCAGCACCTTCCTCAAGCAGGCCCTGATCGAGCTGACCGACGAGGACGAGGCCCTCTACGCACCGGTCGACGAGATCGACTTCGCGGCCGTCACGGCCCCGCTGTGGCACTATCTGGACGCGCTCCACCCCCATCTATGGCGCAGGGGTCGACAGTTCCCCGCATCCGGCCCCGAGATGCGCAGCCTGATGGGCGATGGTGAGCTGGCGATGGCCTTCACCTTCACCCCCTCGGAGCCGGCGGCAGCCGTTGCCGACTTCGAACTGCCGCCAAGCACCCGCAGCTATGTGCCCCAGGGCGGCACCCTGGGCAACGTCCACTTCGTGGCCATCCCCTTCAACTCGCCCCACAAGGCCGGCGCCATGGTGGTCGCCGACTTCCTGCTCTCGCCCGAGGCCCAGGCCCACAAGCAGGATCTCGCCGTCTGGGGGGATCACACCGTGCTCGACGTGGCCCGCCTCGAGGACGACACCCGGGCCATGTTTGCCCTGGACGAGAACCATCCGTCGATGCTCCCCGCCGGCGCCCTGAAGCAGACGCTGCCCGAGCCGCACCCCAGCTGGATGACGGCCCTGCAGGACGCCTGGCAAGCCCGCTATATCGACAACTGATGGCGAGGCACCAAGTGCCGACCGCTCCCGCGACGAGGCCCGCTCGATGATACTGCGCCTGGCCCCCGTGCTGCTCGTCGCGCTGCTGGTCGCCCCGATCCTTGCCGGCCTGGGCATGGTCGTGCTGCCGGCCTTCGGCTACCTGCCGGCCCTGGGGGGTGAGAGCCTGTCGCTCGCCCCCTGGCGGGCCCTGTTCGCCGAGCCCGGCATCTGGCGCTCGGCCACCATCAGCCTGGTCAGCGGCCTGCTCGCCACTGCCATCTCGCTGGCGGTTGTCCTGCTCTATCTGGCCGCCGCGACCGGCAGCCGGCTCGATCGCTGGATCCGGCGACTGGTCTCGCCGCTGCTCTCCATCCCCCATGCCGCCGCGGCCTTCGGCCTAGCCTTCCTGATCGCCCCCTCGGGGCTGGTCACGCGATTCGTCTCCCCGGGGTTGACCGGCTGGGAGCGCCCACCGGACCTGCTGATCGTGCAGGACCCCTGGGGGCTCTCCCTGATCGCGGGACTGGTGATCAAGGAGATTCCCTTCCTGCTGCTGATGAGCCTGGCGGCCCTGCCCCAGCTGGACCCCGAGCGGCGCGTGGCCATGGCACGATCGTTGGGCTACCGCCCGACTCTGGCCTGGTGGAAGGTGGTCGCGCCGTCGCTCTATCCGCTGATCCGCCTGCCGGTCTACGCGGTAATCGCCTACGCCTCGTCGGTGGTGGATGTGGCGATGATCCTCGGCCCCACATTGCCCCCCACGCTGGCCGTGTCGATCCTCGGCTGGTTCAGTGACCCCGACCTCGACAAGCGCTTCCTGGCCTCGGCCGGCGCGCTCCTGCAGCTCGGCGTCACCGCCACGGCGCTGGCGATCTGGTGGGGGCTGGAGCGGATCGCAAGACGGCTGATGGGCATCTGGATCGACCGAGGCGGACGGCGGCGGGCCGAGACGGGCCTGCATGTCGCCGGCAAGCTATGGATCCTGATCGCCACGGTGATCGCCTTTGTCGGCATTGCCGGCCTGGCAATCCACTCCGTGGCCGGCTTCTGGCGCTTCCCCGACGCCCTGCCGCAGAGCTTCACCGCCGCCCACTGGGCCCGTGTCCTGCCCTCGCTTGCCGGGCCGGTTGCCTCGACGGCGTTGATCGCCCTCGGTGCGACGTTGTTCGCCCTGGCCCTGGCCCTGGCGGCGCTGGAAAACGAGCAGCGCCGCGGCCGGCACCCCTCGCGGGCCCTGTGGCTGCTCTACCTTCCGCTGATCGTCCCCCAGATCGCCTTCCTGTTCGGACTGGCGGTGGTGATGGAGCAGCTCGGTACCCGGCCGACCCATGCGCTGGTCGCCTTCGGGCACCTGCTGTTCGTGCTGCCCTACGTCTTCCTCTCGCTGTCCGAGGCCTACCGGCGCTTCGACCCGCGCTGGTCGCAGCTGGCACTGACACTGGGCGCCTCGTGCAACGCTGCCTTCTGGCGGGTACGCCTGCCGATGCTCCTGGCGCCGATTCTCACTGCCCTGGCCGTGGGACTGGCGGTCAGCATCGGCCAGTACCTGCCGACCCAGCTGCTGGGGGGAGGACGGGTGACCACGGTCACCACCGAGGCCGTCTCGCTGGCCGCCGGGGGCAATCAGCGGGTGATCGGTGTCTGGGCACTGGTCCAGGCCTGCCTCCCCCTGGCGGGTTTCGTCCTCGCCGTCGGCCTGCCCAGGTTGCTATGGTCGCGGCGGCGCGGCATGCAAGGAGCCCCATGAACACGACGCATCGACTCATACTGCGTGACATCTGCATAGTGCTGAACAACCAGGTCCTGGTGGAGCTCGATGCCGAGATCGGCCCCGGTGAAGTCCTCACCGTGATGGGGCCCTCCGGTTCGGGCAAGTCGACCCTGCTCGCCTATCTCGCCGGCTTCCTGGCGCCCGAGTTCCAGGCCGGCGGCCAGGTGCTGCTCGACGGCCAAGATATCGGTGGCCTGCCGGCCGAGCGGCGCGGCATCGGCCTGCTGTTCCAGGACCCGCTGCTCTTCCCCCACCTCTCGGTGAGCGGCAACCTGCGCTTCGGCATGCCCAGAGCCAGCGCCGACAAGGCCTCACGGGTCGAGCAGACCCTGACAAACATCGGCCTCGCCGGCTTCGGCGACCGCGACCCGGCCACCCTCTCCGGTGGCCAGAAGGCCCGAGTGGCGCTGATGCGCCTGCTGCTGTCGGCCCCCAGTGCGGTATTGCTCGACGAACCCTTCTCGAAGCTCGACACCCACCTGCGTCACGAGATGCGCCGACTGGTGTTCGACCGCCTGCGCGAGGCTGGCCTCCCGAGCCTGCTGGTAACCCATGACGCCGAAGACGCCGAGGATGCCGGTGGGCGGGTGATCGAACTGTCCCACTGAGCCTATGGGCCCCCTGGCCCGGGACGGGCTCAGGCCGGTTCCTGCCAGTGCAGCTCGTGGGAGTCGAAGCCCCCGACCACCCCGGGCTTGACGACCTCGAACCAGGGGGAAAGATCGAAATCGCGGGGGGTGAACAGCAGATGACATCGCCCCATCTCTCGAGATGATAATGCATCTGTATATCATCCCTTCCTTTACATGAAGACCGAGGCAACTTTCCTGTCAGGTGAGCCAGACCCTGTCGCAACACCAGGAAATCAACAGCCATACCGGTGACGACACCCCTGCGTCATGCGCCGAACAACCGACAAGACATCACGGTAAATCAGCAGCATTCATGATGTCATTGATTCCATGATTTCCGATGACAGCCTTGAGCAAGATGTAAGGAAAGCCTGACGTGAACGACCTACCCGAGAGATCCTGTACCCTGATTGACACCAGCTGCTAGACTTTGCCTGAATCTGGTCCAGGCATAGGCACAGGGAACGAGGGTCTCTAGATGAACGAAAAAGAGGATAGGCTGCAACGGCTTACGGCTGTCAGGCCACGACTGGTCTCCTTCGCTCTCATGCACCTGCGTGATCGAAGTCAGGCCGAAGATGCGGTGCAGGAGGCCATGATGTCCGCCATCGAAAAGAATGACAGCTTCGCTGGACGATCCGGTTACGAGACCTGGGTCTTCGGTATCCTCAAGTACAAGATTCTCGACGCCATGCGCGTCCAGAAACGTCATGGCCGCTGGCAGCCACTCGAGGACGAGGACGATGATGACGCCATCGACCGACAGTTCCAGCAGAATGGCCGCTGGCAGGAGAGTGCTCGCCCTTCCAGCTGGGGGGAACCCGAGGCTGCCTTCGAGACCGAACACTTCTGGCAGGTCTTCGATGCCTGCATGATCGCCCTGCCGGAAAACGCCGCCAGGGTATTTTCCCTGCGCGAACTGATGGGGCTCTCCACTGGCGATATCTGCCGGGAGCTGGATATCAAGGAGAACAACTGCTGGGTCATACTGCATCGTGCCCGGCTGCGCCTCAGGGCCTGCATCGAGAAGGGTTGGCTGAAGGAGGAAACGGCATGATGATGTGCAAGGAGGCGACCCGCCTGATGTCCCTCAAGCAGGACCGCCCTCTCACCTTTCAGGAACGGGTGTCCTTGCGGTTGCACCTTTCCATGTGCGGCGCCTGCCGAGAGTGCGACAGACAGTTCACGCTGCTTCATGAGGCCGGCAGGCGCTTCGGCCCGGAACATGACCCCGAGCAGGACGATGACGGGCACTGAAGGCCCGTCAATCCTTCACAGCCTTGTTCTCACTGGCCTGCGGCAGCGTTTGCCACGCCTTCCAGTACCTCGGCGACCTTGTCCAGGGGAAGGTCGCATTCCGCCAGGGAATGGCGCTCGGCCAGGTAGTGTGGCGAATTCCACTCCAGCCTGACGCCCTCGTCCGTCTCTCGCACCACCATCTTCTGGGGCAGGTCCAGCGCCATGCTCCCCTGGCACTGCATCATCGGCGTCCCCACCTGCGGATTACCGAAGATGAAGGTGCGGGTTGCCGGCAACGAAAGCCCCACACTCTCCGCATTGGCGGCATGATCGACAACGGTCATCAGGGTCAGTCCCTTGTCCTCGATGGCGTCGCGCAGCCTCTCGTCAACACGCTCGATATCGTCGTTCGACCGCAGGTGCATCACACCCCCCTCTTCCGCCTGCACTCCCATCGGCATGGCCGCCAACATGGCCATGGCCGTCCAGAGAAGCGTCTTGCGCATGATATCTCCTCACTTTCAGACAATGTTCTGTCAGGATGGCCAAGAGCCTCGCTCAAGGCAAGTCACCCGGGCCTGACGGATCAGGCCCGGATTCAGTCGCACAAGAGCAGGGGTTCAATTCCACCAGTAGCGCAGGGCTTCCCGCGTCTGCGACCATTCGTCATCTACTCGCCCATGCGGCCCTTCACCACGCTGAACTCCCTCCCTGTTGCGTTGCTGACCGATGGAGCTCTCAGCCTGAATGACCGAACTTGTCCTTTTCTCCTGTAACGCCTGACGCCGCTTGTCCTGATACTCGGAATCCATCGCCATCAAGGGACCGGCACTCAGCATCAGGGCCATCATGGCCAATGTTACGATTCGAATTTTCATGGCTACACCTCGTGACTATCGGCTGATAAAAGACCTTTAATCAGGTCTTGATAGTTGGTGTTATACAGGACACCATCCTTACGAAAACCCGAAAGATTTACGTTAAAATGGATAACAAAAAGAGAGAACCTTATCTCTCCCAACGCCTTCTCTCTTGATGAAGCGACAAGACATGAGAGCCCCCCCGGTCCGAACCAGGGCGTTTTAGATGAACGGAGTGACCTCCCCCATGACAAGCCCCCTTCCCCGCTGCTGCCTGCTGACGTTGACCACACTGCTCGCAGGACCGGTCTTCGCGGCAGATGCGCTGACGTTCTCGCCGGATGACATTCACGCCTGGCCGACACGAAACTTCGAGGGCGAGACCGAGTACCGGGTCATCGAGCGAAACGACACGCGACTCCTCCAGGCCCGCGCCCGGCAGCAGGCCTCGGCGAAATACCTGGAGCGCGAGATCGACCTGCGCGAGACGCCCTACCTGCACTGGTGCTGGCAGGTATCAGGCATTCATGAGGGTCTCGACGAGACACGAAAGTCGGGTGACGATTACCCGGCCAGGGTCTATGTGGCGCGCAAGACCGGGCTGCTGCCCTGGCAGGTCGAGTCGGTGAACTACGTGTGGGCCTCGAGCCAGCCAGCAGGATCGGACTGGCCCAATGCCTTTACCTCACGCGCCCAGCTGCTGGCCCTGCAGAGTGGTGAAGCGCGCGTGGGTGAATGGGTGGCGGAAGTACGGAATGTCCGCGAGGACTATCAGCGCCTCTTCGGGAGCCACCCGGACCATATCGATGGCCTTGCCCTGATGAGCGACGGCGACAATGCCGGGGTGGATGCCACGGCCTGGTTCACGCATCTGGCATTTTCCGCGAGTCCCGAACCGCCCGACTGCCCCTGAACCTGCTCGACGCAAGCGCCAATCAGGCAAACAGCAGGTCGCCATAGCTCCAGATCAGGGTGCCGACCACGATGGAGAGGTAGCAGATGAAGGGAACGGCACGCCAGAAGTACGAGACCAGTCTGGCCGGGCGGCTGGAGGCGGTCAGCCATGAATGGGTACCCAAATCGAGACAGCGCAACAGATGCTTTCGGTGGTACTCGACGCCGATGGAAAACAGCACCATCAAGGCGCCGGAACGCTGGAACCAGTGTCCCTCGCCGGTCGCCAGGCTGACGTAGGCGGACAGCAGCACCGGCACAACCGCCATCATCATCAGCAGCGCCTCTATCAGCGTCGCCTCCCGGGAGGGGAGCGGGTGCTGGACCGCGGATGCGCGAGACATGTGGGCCTCCGAATGAGCCGGCTCGGAGTGTCCGGGGCTACTCCGATTCCTCGGTAGCACGCTTGGCAATGGCGGCGAACAGGGTATCGAGCTCGCGGCCTACCCTTTCCAGTTCCTTCCCGGCCGCATCCACGTAGGGCTCGAGCAGATGCGACGGCGTCTTCCAGGAGAGAGTGGCACTGCCGTCGTCATTTTCAGTGACATAGAAGCGCATGGGGGCCTCGATCATCGCCGGGACGCTCAGCCGCAGGATCCGAACCGCGTAGTCGTTGCGAAACACGCCGACGACCCGGTTGCCGGGGATGGTAACCCCCCGGTTCGCGGCGGCTTCGGTGGGCCCGGCCTCGGTGACCACGAACATGCCCTCGGCCTCGACCGCCTCGCGCAAGGTCTCCAGCAGGTCGTCGTAGACAAGCGAGGTGGGCGTGACCTGCCAGCCCTGTTCGGGCCAGCGGGGGTCGGCAGCCACCGGGGGCGCCAGGAGCAGCGCCAGGAGCAACGTTGCCAAGATCGCGCGCATCATCAGGCACTCCTCCGCGAGGTCGGCGCCTGCTCCTCGGGCGCCTTCCGCCAGTGGCGAAGCGTGGAGGGATGCACCCCGAACGACTCGGGAAGATGGATATCCGACTGCTCGGCCAGCAGGGCGATAATCGCCATGTGGTGAATGCTGTGGCTGGTCAGGAAGGCAAGCTCTCGGTTCAGGCTCGACCCCAGGAAAAGCCCCTGATCGTCCAGGGGATAGGCCAGGGCGAGCGCGGCCGAAGACGGCTCGCGGCCCAGCGCCGAGAGCCTTGACTCGATGTAGGCCAGATGGCTTGTGGCCTGCTGTGGCCACTGCTCGAGGGTCTCGTCACGTCGGCGCTGTTCGTAGTCGACGACGTCCTCTCCTCGGTCGAGGCCGTCAAGGAAGGCATCGTAATGATCGATGATATGTCGCACATGCTTGCCCAGAGTGTGGCGCCCGTATGCGCCGAACGTCTGTCGATAACGCTCGGGAGCCAGGGCAGCAACCATGCGCCTCAGCTGGGCAAGGGTCAGCAGATTCTCCTCGACGAGACGTGCCGTGTCGGAAGACGGCCGGGAGTGACATGATGTCATGGCGAGTGTCCTGTGGGTTCCACTGTGGGTGACGTCAGGGGGCGCCGTGTGGCGGCAGAAAGGGAAGAAGCCAGGCCGCCACCGCGGTGGCGGACCCGGTCTCCCGCGGATGGGGAAGGAGAAGGGCTCACCCTTCGCCTTCGGCCTCACCTTCCGCTTCACCCTCGCCTTCGGCCTCACCTTCCGCTTCACCTTCGGCCTCACCCTCTGCTTCGGCGCCGCCCTCGGCATGGGCCTCAGCAAGCATCAGGGGCGCCTCCTGGCCGTTGGTATAACTCATCTCGGTGGACGTTTCACCGGCCACGGCCTGGAAGGCAGCTCCGCTCGCAACCAGGGCGAGTGCCGGTGCCGTATAGCCCAGCTGACGGCTGAGACGACTCAGCAGGCTGCGACGCTTCTCGTCTTGTAGTGTCATGATCATGACCTCCTTGATACAGGGTGGTGACATGTCGGACATGTCGACTTGCGCTGAAGTCGGCCCTCTCGACCGGCTTCTTCAACGGCGATGCCAGGGGCATCACCGGTTGCTCGTACCCCGGTCATCCTCTCGCCGTGACGCAACGATTGACCGAGGGGACAGGATCATCAACCCGGGTGACCAGCCATTCGACCAGCGATGCGGTATCCGGCGCTCCTGTCCCTGTCCTCACCGCGCACAAGGCCAGGGAGGAGAGCCAGTCGCCCAGAACCGTCACGCTGTGGGTATCCAGGGCCTGGCCATCGCGAGTCAGGCAATTCGGCAGCAGGGCACCCATTGCCTCCAGCATGGCGACAGGGGCAAGGGCTTTCTGCTCCCCCTCATCAGCCGGCAACAGCACGCCACGCACGGCCACGCTGTCGGGCAGCTTGCTCGAGGACGGGCCGACGACACCCGGCAGCGGAAGGTCCAGGGGGTCGGCGATGCTCGGAGCGGAGAGATCCAGGCGTACGCCGCGGGCCAGCACGCCACCCGAGGCCTCCAGCAGCCGCTGCAACAGGGCGCGGCTTTCCGTCTCGTCGGGGAGCAGGCAGAGCACGCCGCTGCCATGTGGCGTGACCAGCAGGCCAGCGTCGACCACCGGTCGACCGGGCATCGCGGCCTGGCGAATCAGATGCGCCGTCAATACCGGGCCCAGCTGCGCCAGCGTCAGCCGCGAGGCCAGCAACTGGTCATCGGTGGCCAGGGCATAGCCGCCGGACTCACGCAGTACCGCCAGCCGCGGCAGCCGGCTCGCCGCCTCGGCGTCCAGCGGCGAGAGCCGCTCGCCGAACCATGTCGTCAACCGCGCCATGGCAGGGCCGCTGCCCACCTCCAGGGCCCAGTGACGGCCGTCCAGGCTGAGCCTCATGGCCCGCCCCGGCGACGACACTGGTGATGCCTGGTCAGGGACCTCGCGCGCTTCCGGCGACGCTGCCGGCGCATCACCCTGCTGGCAGAGCAGGCCGGCACGGCACCAGTCGTGCAGGGTGTCCCACACATCGCGCCGCAGCGCCGAGATCTCTGACGGTGCCCCCGCCTCGCTGGTGGCGCGTGCCAGCTCGTCGGCGATGGCATCGGGGTCCAGCCCCTCGGTCGCCAGCAGCCAGGTCAGGGCGGCCGTGTCGTTGGGGCGGTAGTAGTGACCGCTGCGCGTGTCATAGAGAGCGAGACGCTCCTCGTCGACCAGTTCCGCCACATGCCGCCGCTGCAGTCGCAGGGGCGGCAGGGAGCGCCCCGTCAGGGCCTCGGCCAGCCGCAGGTCGGCCGGCGTGGGCAGGGTGAAATAGGGCAGATACCGCTCGGGGTCAGCAGCCGGCAGCAGTCGCAGGAAGCCGCCGGCCCGCGCCTGCTCGGCTTCGGCCTCGTCGACCAACCGAGCGGCGAAATCGGGGCCCTGTTCGGCTGCATCCGCCTCGGCCGTTTCGGAGGGTATCTCGCCGGGGATATCGATCAGCGAGACCATGTCGCGCACCAGTCCACCCTTGACCGCTTCCTCGATGCGCCCTCCTGTCTCCGGGGCGGCACAGATGCCCAGCGATGGACTGAGGTTGCACTCCAGGATCCAGGGCTTGAGGGTGTCATCCACCAGGCAGTCGAGTCCCAGCAGCTCATAGCAGCCTCGCGGGTCGGCCCCGGCCTCGGCCGTGCGGCGGCGCATGGCATCCACGGCGGAGATCGCGGTCAGGGCCACCAGGTCCTCGATGCGCGCGAAGAGGGCAGCGTCGTCGTGGCCCTGATCTCGCAGCCAGGACCGGTAGCGCTCCAGGTCGATGAACTCCACCGGCACATCGGCACGACTGTTGAGGACATTGATGTCCGGGTTGGTCAGCTGGCTGTAGGGATTGTCGGCATCCTCGGGGTTCCAGGGCTCGGAGGCCAGCTTGGCGAAGCCCTGACGGTAGAGATAGACGCGCAGCGGCGCGAGCGAGGTGATCAGCACATAGAGCCGCAGCACATACTTGTGGCCGCGAATGGTATGGGGGTTGGCCAGATACTCCTGAACCAGCCAGTCCCGCGCGAGAGGTGCCTCGGCGACATCCTTCAGCACTCGCACGCCCTTGCCCTTGGACGCATTGGTGGGCTTGAGAATCCAGCGCTGGCTCGGGTCGTCCCGGGCGGCCGCCTGGAGCGCGTGGTAGTCGTCGGGCATCACATAGGCACGGGGAAAGAACGCCAGCCGCCGGGCAAGCGCGTGGTCGGCCCCATGGCTCTCCTGGATGCGCTCGCGAAGCGTGGAGAGGCTGTCATGGAGACGACTCTTGACGGTGAGTGCCGCATTGCCCGGGAAGTGGTTCATCTTGCGCGTCGGCGAGACCCGCCGGAACTGCGCGGCATCCGGCATGCCGGTGATCCAGCCGGCGTCCCAGTCATGCTCGTCCCCGACCTGCCAGCCCAGGGGTTCCAGGGCCTCACGGAAGAACCGGTCCTGCTCGGCAGCCCGCTTGCCGCCCAGCCAGAAGCGTCTTGTCGGCGAATGCTTCTCCGTCATGCTCGGGATCTCCTGTCCGGCCATGGTGATCGTGATGCTGGTGATTGTGGTATCTGGCCACTCTGTCGACGCCAAGACACGCTCCTTACATCGATAGCAACCGGGACGGGATCTGTCGCGCCTTGATTTATGGACCGATCAGTACTAAATTGATCGGCATGACACGAGGACGCCCCATCGCATTCAGCCCGGACGAGGCTGCCAACGCCGCCATGCAGGTCTTCTGGGCACGAGGCTATGACAGCGCCTCGACCCGGGATCTGCTCGAGGCCATGCGCCTCTCGCGCAGCAGTCTCTATCAGGCCTTCGGCAACAAGGAGCAACTGTTCCTGGAAGCCCTGCGGCGCTATCGCGAGTCCCTGCTGGGACGGCTGGGACGCCGCCTCGAGGCAGCCCCCTCGGCAATGACCTTCCTGGCGTGCCTGTTTCGCGAGACGGCACAGGAAGCCGGCAGTGATCGCGCTGCCCTGGGATGCCTGATCTTCAACTCCGCGAGCGAGCTCGGCCAGCAGGAGGGGCTCCCCTCGCAGCATGCCCGCCAGAGCATCGCCGCCATCACGGCACTGTTCGAGCAGGCCGTGACGCGGGCCCAGGCGGAGGGCGACATCGCCCCGGAACGGGATCCAGCAGCCCTGGCCAGCTACCTGACGATGGGCATGGCCGGACTCAGGACCCTGTTGAAGAGCGGGACGAATGCCGTGCAGGCCGAGCAAGCAGTCGAGCTGCTCCTGGAGGGCCTCAGGCGCTGAACCCCTCTTTTTTCTCGCCATTTGTGGAACGATAGGTCCATAAATGGTGTAACGGCAGCACCCAGACGACAAAGGAGACACCCCCATGTCCGCCGACTATCAGATGCAACTCGCGCCCCGGACCCTCGACAACGCCGATGCCAAGGCGAGGCCGCTGCTCGAGGAGGCCAACGCCAAGCTGGGCTTCGTGCCCAACATGTACGAGGGCATGGCCAAGGCACCGGGCGTGCTGAGCACCTACCTGCATGGCTACGAGCTGTTTCGCGAGGATTCCGGTTTCACGCCGCCCGAGCAGGAAGTGGTCTTCCTGACCGTCAGCCGACTCAATGGCTGCGGCTACTGCATGTCCGCCCACAGCATGCTGGCCGACAAGATGTCCCGGGTGCCGGCCGACGTGCTGGAGGCCATCCGCAACGACCGGCCGATTCCCGACGAGCGCCTGGCGGCGCTGGCCGAGTTCACCCGGGTGATGTTCGAGACACGGGGCAAGCCCGGAGAGGCCGATGTCAAGGCGTTCCTGGATGCCGGCTTCAAGGAGCAGCAGGTGCTGCAGATCGTGCTGGCCCTGGCGGTCAAGACGCTTTCCAACTACGCCAACCACGTCAATCATCCCGAACTCGACGCGGCCTTCGCCGCTCACGCCTGGCCCCCGTCGAAGTAGGCCAGGGACGCCCGCGGAGACGACGGCCGAGGGCGGCACAGGGATGTGCCTTTTAGGCGCTTAAAGAATAAAAAAGATAATATTTATTCTTTGTGGAACCTGCCCGATTCGTTGCAGCATGGGGTTACATCGCCTCTACCCCGACGAAGAGACAGCTCCCATGCGTACTCGACTCCTCCTGGCCGCCGGCGCCCTGAGCGTTACCGGATCGGCCCACGCCCTGCACCCTTCCCCCCTGGTCGAGGCCGAATGGCTAGATAGCAAGCTTGGCAGCGACGACCTGGTGGTACTGGACGTACGCTCCGCCATCGATGACGGCGGCGACCGGGACAGCTTCGAGGCCGCCCGCATTCCCGGCAGCCGTTACAGCAGCTACACCGATGCCGGCTGGCGGGAAGACCGCGACGGCGTGGCCGGCCTGATGCCCGCGGTGGATGACCTCGAGAAACTCATCGGCGGCCTGGGCATCGACAACGATGACACCGTGGTCGTGGTCTCGGCGGGCACCGGGCCCACCGACTTCGGCAGCGCCGCCCGCGTCTACTGGACCTTCAAGGCCCTGGGGCACGATGAAGTGACCATCCTCAACGGTGGCTTCGCCGGCTGGGAGCAGCAGGGCCTCGAGGTCGCCAGCGGCACGGCGAGCGACCCCGATGCGGTCGATTTCTCGGCCACGCTGCAGGAGCAGCTGCTGGCCACCACCGAGGAGGTGGAAGAGGCCCATGAGGCCGACGAGCCGCTGGTGGACGCCCGCCCGCCGGCCTTCTTCACCGGCGAGACCCAGTCGCCCGCCGCTCGCGTGCCAGGCACCATCCCCGGCTCGGTGAACCTGCCCCACGACAGCAGCCTCGAGGCGCGCGATGGGGCCTACTACCTGCAGCCGGACACCCTGAAGACCCGTATCGATGAACTCGGTCTCGACCATGAGGCATCCACCGTGGCCTTCTGCAACACCGGTCACTGGGCCGCCAGCGGCTGGTTCCAGCTCAGCGAGATCGGCGGGCTGGAAGACGTCACCATGTACGACGGCTCCATGGCCGCCTGGACGCGAGACGACGAGCGCCCCATCCAGCTGGCCGACCGAGGCACCGTGCGCGTCGGCGAGCTGGCCGAGTAGTCTTGACGCCTGAAGGCCCCTACCACGACGCCCCGCGGGCCGAGCACCGGCCGCGGGGTGCCTGCGTGCCAGCCGATGGCCCTAGCCGAGTCGCTCGGCCAGGGCATCGAGGTCGGTGACCGTGATGTCCGGCTCGATTCCCCAGGGATCGAAGGGCGCATCGGGAATACGGCGCACCCAGACGGCATGCAGGCCGGCATGGCGGGCACCGATGTCGAAGGGATTGCTGGAAACGAGCCAGGTATCGCCGGGCTCGCTCTCCAGCCGGTAACGCAGGTGGGCATAGACCGCCGGGTCGGGCTTGAAGCGCTTGACCTCGTCGACGCTGACCACCGTCTCGAAGCGCTCGCGGATCCCGGCCTGGGTCAGCAGCCCCTCGACCGCCTCGCGACTGCCGTTGGAAAAGGCCACGCAGCGCACCCCCGCCCCGGCGAGGCGCTCCAGGGCCGCCGAGGCCTCGGGAAAGGCGGGCAGCCGGGCGTAGACGCCCATCAGGTGGTCCTTGTCGGTCTCCGAGAAGCGCGTCTGCAGGGCGCGGTCGGTAAATTCCAAGGCCTCGCGCGTGCAGTGGGAGAAGTCCGCGTAGGCCCCCATCAGGCCGCGCCGGAAGCTGTACTCCAGCTGCTTGTCGCGCCAGCGCCGCGAGAATTCCGGGGCCAGGTCCGAACGGTCCTGCCCGGCGAGGCGCTGCTCGAGCTCGGCGACCACGCCATGGGTGTCGATCAGGGTGCCGTAGACATCGAAGGCGAGTACCTTGGCCATTCCCTTGCTCCTTCCAGCGGTGAAAACCCTAGCCTGCGCCAGGCGCCCCGCCGCGACAAGTCGACCTGAGGCTGAAAGGTTCAGCCGGAGAGGAGCCTGGACAGGGCGAAGTTGGCGATGGCGGTATCCTGGACGCCGGTGCCGGTGAGGTCGCACACCGTCAGCGTGTCGTCCGTCAGGCGCAGGCGCTGCCCCTCGGCGACCACCCGGCCCAGCTCGTGCACCTTGAAGGGCACTTCACCGCCCGCGAAGGCCTTGAGCTCGCCGCTGCCCTCGCTCTGGGCCCGGGTATCGCAGACGAAGGCGTCGGCGCGGGTCAGCACCGAGGCATCCAGCTCGCGCTTCTCCGGACTGTCCGCCCCCATGGCGGTGACATGCACGCCCGCGGGCAGGTCCCGGGCATGCAGCAGGGGCGTACGAGACGGAGTGGCAGTGACGATGATATCCGCCTCTTGGCAGGCGCGGTTCACGCTGTCATGCACGTTGACGGCAAGCCCCTTGGCGCGCATCCGCTCGGCGTAGGCCTGCGCCCCTTCCCGGCGACGGGCCCAGACGTCCAGGGTATCGATGTCACGCACCAGGCGCAGCGCCTGCACTTGGCGCTCGGCCTGCTCGCCGGCGCCGAGTACCGCCACCCGGCGGCTGTTCTTCCGCGACAGCTGCCGGGCGGCGATGGCACCGGCCAGCGCGGTACGCACCTGGGTGAGATACCCCTCGTCGAAGAGCACGGCCTCCACCAGCCCGGTTCTGGCCGAGAGGACCAGCATCAGGCCGTTGAGGCTTGGCAGCCCCAGCGCCGGGTTGTCGAAGAAGCCGGGGCTGACCTTGATGGCAAAGCGCTCGGCACCGCGGATATGGGCGGTCTTGACGTCCACTTCGCCGTTGGCCTCCTCGATGGCCATGGAGAGGATCGGCGGCTGAACCGCCTCGCCACGACCCAGGGCGGCAAACCCCGCCTCCACGGCGGAAAGTGCCGCCTGGTCGATGCCGACGGCCCCTTCGATGGCATCACGCTGAAAGAGCTGCATGGGAACCTCATCGAAAGCTGGAAGCTGGAAGATAGAGTCTTGCAACTTTCGGTGCGCTGGGGAACAGCACCTCTTCTTTCACCACTCACCACTCACCACTCACCACTCACCACTCACCACTCACCACTCACCACTCACCACTCACCACTCTCCACTCTCCACTCTCCACTCACCATTCACCGCCCAGCCAGCGCCCGCGCCCGGTCGAGGGTCGAGAGCGAGACCGCATTGCCGGAGAGGATCAGCGCCACGCGCTGGCCACGCACGTCCAGGCCATGCGTCTCGATGGCCGCCAGCCCCACGGCGGCGGCGCCCTCCACCAGATGCTTCTCCTCCTCGAGGAGTTCGATCATGGCCGCGGCGATGGCGCGCTCGGAGACCTGGACGTGATCGTCCATCACCTCACGCACCAGCGTGAAGGTGCAGCGGTTGTCGCGCCCGATGCCGCCGCCCAGGGAATCGCCAAGGCTCTCGACCTCCTCGACGTCCACCGGATGGCCGGCCTTGAGGCTCTCCCACATGGCCGCGCCACGCGACAGGCTCACCCCGGTGACCCGGCAGGCGGGACGAATCGCCTTCACGGCCGCGCCGATGCCGCCCAGCAGACCGCCGCCGGAGAGCCCGACGATAACCCGGTCCAGGCCCGGGCAGTCCTCCATGAGCTCGAGGCCGATGGTGCCCTGCCCGGCCACCACCCGCGGGTCGTCGAAGGGCGGGATCAGGGTCATGCCGCGCTCGCTCACCAGCCGCTCGACCTCGGAGAACGCTGCGTCCTGGCTCGCGCCGACACGCCTCGCCTCGGCACCCAGCGCCTCGATGGCGGCAACCTTGTGGGCCGGCACCAGCCGCGACAGGCAGATCACCGCCGGCACGCCCAGCCGGGCCGCGGCGTGCGCCACCGCCCGGCCGTGGTTGCCGGTGGAGGCCGTCACCACCCCGGCCGCCAGCGCCTCGCGGCCGCGGTCCTCGACCAGGGCGGCGAGCATGTTGACCGCGCCCCGCAGCTTGAAGGCGCCGGTGGGCTGGCAGGTCTCGAGCTTGAGCCGGATGTCGGCATCGAAGCGCGCCGAGAGCGCCGCCGAGCGCACCAAGGGGGTGCGCACTGCCTCGCCGGCGATGCGCCGGCGCGCCTGGTAGAGCGCCTCCAGGGAGACACCGTGATCGTGCATCGTCTCCTCCACGCCAACGGCATCGCCGCGGGATGGCCCGCGGCGACGTGCATTGCTTGCGCCCGCCAGGAGGCCGGGATCGGGCAGGCCGTCAGGCCACCGTGTCCGCGACCGCCTTGACGGCCCCCTCGCGGACCAGCTCGTCGAGTACCGCGTCCACGGCGCGACGAGCCCGCGCGACGATCTCGTCGACCTCCTCGCGAGTGGTGGTCAGCGGCGGGGCGAAGCCCAGGATATCCCCCTGTGGCATGGCGCGGGCGATCAGGTTCTCCTGCATCGCCGCGGCGGCGATGCGTGGGCCGACCTTCAGTGCCGGGTCGAAGGCCGCGCGACGGCTCGGGTCGGCGGCGAACTCCAGGGCCGCCAGCATGCCCACGCCGCGCACGTTGCCGACGAGGGGGTGGTCAGCGAAGGCGGACTGCATCTGCTGCTGCAGGTAACCACCGGCCTCGGCGGCGTTGCGGGTCAGCCCCTCGCGCTCGATGATCGCCAGGTTGGCCAGGCCCGCGGCACAGCCCAGGGCATGACCGGAGTAGGTCCAGCCGTGGCCGATCGGGCCGTACTCACCGGTGCCCTGCTCCAGCACCTGCCATACGCGGTCACCGACGATCACGCCGGAGAGCGGCTGGTAGGCGCTGGTGAGGCCCTTGGCCACGGTGATCAGGTCGGGCCTGATGCCGTAGAAGTGGCTGCCGAAGTCGGCGCCGATGCGCCCGAAGCCGCACACCACCTCGTCGGCGATCAGCAGCACGTCGTACCTGTCCAGCACCGCCTGGATCTCGGCCCAGTAGCCTTCCGGCGGGGGCACGATGCCCCCTGTGCCGAGCACCGGCTCGCCGATGAAGGCGGCCACGGTTTCCGGCCCCTCGGCCAGGATCATCTCCTCGAGCCTGGTCGCGCAGTGCTTCGAGAACTCCCGCTCGCTCATGCCCTCGAGCTCGGCGGCGCGCTGGTAGTAGAACGGCGCCTCGGTATGGCGAATGGTGTCGATGGGCAGGTCGAAGTGGTCGTGGAACGCCTTCAGCCCGGTCAGCGAGCCCGAGGCGATGCCGGAGCCGTGGTAGCCACGCCTCCGCGAGATGACCTTCTTCTTCTGCGGCAGCCCGCGCACGTTGTTGTAGTAGCGCACGATCTTGAGCTGGGTCTCGTTGGCATCACTGCCGGACATGCCGTAATAGACCTTGGACATGCCGGGACCGGCGAGCTCGAGGATCTTCTCGGAGAGGGCGATCTGCGGCTCGTTGGCGTGGCCCACATAGGTGTGGTAGTAGGACATCTTCAGGGCCTGCTCGTAGATGGCCTCGGCCACCTCGGTGCGGCCGTAGCCGATGTTGACGCAGTAGAGGCCGGCGAAGCCGTCGATGAACTCGCGGCCATCCTTGTCGACGACATGGATCCCCTTGCCGCCGGTGATCACGCGGCCCGGCGCGTCGCCATGGGCGAAGTCGCGCAGGTGGGTGGAGGCGTGGAAGGTCACCTTGCGGTCGCGGTCGACCAGGTCCTGGTGCTGCTGGTTCATGTTTTTCCTCTGTTCATGTCAAGCGCCCCGGCGTCCCGCCGTGAGCCTGTTGATAGACTTCCAAAGTGCCGTGATACCGGGTGGGAGCGCCGCTTGCTTCGCGAAAGTGACAACCGCTGTTCGCGATCTGAAGATCGCTCCCACTCCAGACCCTTTTAGCTGCCGGATACGGAGCCGAGGGCCCCCAGGCAGTAGTACTTGGTCTCCAGGTACTCGTCGATGCCGGTCACCCCGCCCTCGCGGCCGAGGCCGGAGTGCTTGACGCCGCCGAAGGGCACCGGGGGACCTGTCATCTTCACCGAGTTGACCGAGACCATGCCGAACTCCAGGGCCCGCATGATCTTCCAGATGCGGCGGATGTCGTGGGTATAGATGTAGGCCGCCAGGCCGTACTCGGTATCGTTGGCCATCTCGATGACCTGGTCATCGTCGGCGTAGGCGGTGATGCCGGCCACCGGAGCGAAGCTCTCCTCGTGCCAGATCTTCATGTCGTGGGTCACGCCCGTGAGCAGCACCGGCATGAAGAAGTTCTCGCCCGGCGCCTGGCTCTGGTCACCGGCCACCAGGGTAGCGCCCTTGGAGATGGCATCATCGACGATGGCCGCCGCCTTCTCCACCGCCTGGCGATGGATCAGCGGGCCCAGGTCGATCTCGCTCTCCAGACCGTTGCCCACGGTCAGCGCCGCCATGCGCTCGGCGAAGTGCTCGACGAATTCGTCGTGGATCGACTCGTGGACCAGGATGCGGTCCGCGGCGAGGCAGTCCTGGCCGGCGGTCTGGAACTTGGCCGCCACCGCGGCGAAGGCCGCCTCCTTGGGGTCCATGTCCGGGCCGACGATAAAGGGCGCGTTGCCCCCGAGTTCCAGCGAGACGCGCTTGACGGTGTTGGCACACTGCTCCAGCAGCAGCCGTCCCACCCGGGTGGAGCCGGTAAAGGAGAGCGCCTTGACCCGGTCCTCGCTGCACAGGATCCGCGACACCTCGGGTGGGTCGCCCAGCACCACGTTGAACACCCCGGCCGGGATGCCGGCGCGCTCGGCGAGTTCCGCCAGCGCCAGCGCCGAGAACGGCGTCTCGCCGGCCGGCTTGACGATCACCGTGCAGCCGGCGGCCATGGCGGCGGCGGCCTTGCGGGTGATCATCGCCAGCGGGAAGTTCCACGGGGTGATCAGCGCGGCGATGCCCACCGGCTCCTTGATCGTACCCAGCGCCGCATTGGGGATGTGGCTGGGAATGGTCTCGCCGAAGGTGCGCTTGCCCTCCTCGGCGAACCAGCGCACGAAGCTGGCGCCGTACTCCACCTCGCCACGGGCATCGGGCAGCGGCTTGCCCTGCTCCAGGGTCATGAGGGTGGCGAGGTCCTCGCGATGGGCCTGCAGCAGGTCGTACCAGGCCAGCAGTCGCTCACAGCGCTCGTCGGCGCGCAGCGCACGCCAGTGCACGAAGGCGGCCTCGGCGGCATCCACCGCCGCGGTGATCTGGTGGGCCTCCAGCCAGGGAATGTGCCCCAGCGCCTCGCCGGTGGCCGGGTCGAACACGGCCTCCTCGCGCCCCCCCTCTCCATGGGTCCACTTGCCGTCGACATAGGCGTACTGACGGAACAGACGCGGATCAGTGAGCTTGCTGGACAGAGTCATGCGGTACCTCCCCTGACGCACCGGCAGGTGTCAACGCCGGCGATGTTCCGGCGCGGCTGTGGGCGCCGATAAAAGGAAAAACGGGCGAGCCGCCTGTTCATGAAACGACATGGCGGCTCGGCAGTGTCAGGGTAACGGTTCTGGCGGGACGGGACTTTTTGTTAAGAAGGACTGTCGGCACAGGATTTTTTGTCCTGTGCCGTAAACATGCGCTTTTTTCTGCGGCGCGGCGACGCCCAGGCGCAAGGCGCCATCACCCCGCCGGCGGGTTGCGCAGGGCCTCCTCGGTGAAGACCAGCAGGCCGAGCTCGGGGCGATAGCCGTGGATCTCGGTGACGTCCAGCGCCTGCAGAAAGTAGAGGATCGCCTCGCTGACGACCTGACCCGGGACCAGCACCGGAAAGCCTGGTGGGTAGGGAATCACGAAGCTCGCCGAGACCACGTCGCGGCCGCTGCGCATCTGGGCCTGGAGTTCGCCGTTGTCGAAGCGCAGATACTCGGTATTCTCGTCGTCGTAGCTGAGGAAGTAGGCCTGGCGGATGTCGCCTTCCGGGGTGTTGCCGTCGGGGTCGGGGCGGAAGGCCGCGTGGAAGCGGCTGAAGTCGGGCAACGGCGGCAGTTCACTGGTCAGCGAGTGGACGCGGTTCTCGATGATCTTGCGCTCCGGTCGGCTGCTCTCCTCCCAGCGATACTCGAACTCCTTGGCCAGCTTGAGCAGCACGTCGAGCAGGTAGGCGATGGAGCCCCGCGTGGTGCCGATATTGGTCATGAACAGCACGGTGTTGCGCGAGGTCTTGTTGATCTGGATACCGTACTTGTTCATCAGGTATTCGTTCTTGAAGGTATCGCCATCGATGCCCGTGGCGCCGATGGCGATGGTGATGCGGCTGGGGTCGACGACAAACTCGTCATTGGCCCAGGCCTCCTCCATCTTGTTCCAGCCGGTGACCGGGTCGTAGAAGGTCTCGACCCCCGACTGGCGGTACTCCAGCGGCACCATGTCCTTGTTGACCAACACCCGGAAGTACTTCTGCAGCAGCGGATGGGTGTAGAGCTGCTCGCGCAGCGACAGCGCCGCCTCCACCTGGGCATGCACCAGTTCGAAGCCCTCCATCTCGGCCTGCATGCGCCCCACGTCCAGCGAGGCGATAATCTGGTAGTTGGGCGAGGTCGAGGTATGGGTCATGTAGGCCTCGTGGAACGGCGCCTCGACCTTCTGGCGGTAGTCCTGGTCCCAGACATGGATCATCGACCCCTGGCGCAGCGAGGTCAGGGTCTTGTGGGTGGAGTGAGTGGCATAGGCCCGGATGCGCACCGCGTCCGGGTCGGGCAGCAGGGGCCGATCGAGCCAGGTGGCATCGTCGTCGGGGTCGAGGGCATCGAACGCCGCCTTCCAGGCGTCGTACTCCGTGCGATAGGCCTCGCTGCGGTAGCGATCACGCAGGGTGCGGGCGGCATGCATGGCGGTGCGCGGCCGATAGGTCGGGTTGAAGCCGGCGAAGGCAAACCACGCCTCGTCCCACAGGAACACCAGGTCGGGCTTGATCGCCAGGCACTCTTCCATCACCCGGCGCACGTTGTAGACCACGCCATCGAAGGTGCAGTTGGTCAGCAACAGCAGCTTGACCTTGTGCAATTGGCCCGAGCGCTTGTACTCGAGCAGCGTCTTCTTGATCTCCTTGAGCGGCACCGCCCCGTACATCGAGTAGTCATGCAGCGGGTAGGAGTCCAGGTAGCTGACGTGGGCGCCGGCCAGCACCATGCCGTAGTGGTGCGACTTGTGGCAGTCGCGGTCGATCAGCACGATATCGCGCGGCTTGATCAGCGCCTGCACCACGATCTTGTTGGCGGTGGAGGTACCGTTGGTGACGAAGAAGCTCTGCCGCGCGCCGAAGGCCCGGGCGGCATACTCCTGGGCCTTCTTGATCGGCCCGTAGGGCTGCAGCAGCGAATCCAGCCCACCGGAGGTGGCCGATGTCTCGGCCAGGAAGATGTTGATGCCGTAGAAGTCGATCATCTGCCCGGCCCAGTGGGAGCGGGTGATCGACTTGCCCCGCGAGATGGGCATGGCGTGGAAGACGCCGGTGGGCTTCTTGCTGTACTCGCGCAGGGCATCGAAGAAGGGCGTGCGATAGCGGTTGTCGATGGCGCGCAGGATGGTGTGGTGCTGCTCGATGTAATCCGTCTCGCGGTAGAAGATGCGATTGAAGTGACGGATGTCACGGCTGGCCGTGGCCTCCACGTCGCCGCTGGTGACCAGAAACTGGTCGATCTCCGGGCGCAGCTCGTGGATCATCGAACTGAGCAGGATGCTGCGCTCGGCCTCGGACTGCTGCTCCAGGGACTGCTCGGAGATACCCTCCAGGTAGCTGCGCAGGGCGCTGAGGTTGTACTTCGACTTGTAGGGGAACTCGTAGCGGATCAGACAGGCCTGGATGTTGGGATTGACCAGCACCGCGATCAGCGCATCCTCGAAGCTGCGCACCGTGACCACGTCATAGACGAAGCGGTCCTCGGGACGACGCATGTTGTGGAAGGCCTCGCGGACCACCTCCTCTTCCGGCGCCGAGAGGTTGTCGACGATCAACAGCTCGAAGTAGGGCTGAGCAGAGCTGTTCGACGCCGGGTGCCCGCGGCGCAGCTGCGCCAGGGCATCGAGGGTCTCGAGGTCCTCGGCATCGGCATCGGTCTCACTGAGGTCGACGTGCCGCCGCCGGTAGGACTCGCTGATCAACGCCCGCACCAGGCGCTTGACCACCTTCTCCAGCAGGGCGTACTCCTCGCGGTCGAACAGCGACCAGAGGTGACGGAAGTCTTCCTTGGAGGGGAAGGCGTGGTAGTCCTCGATGATCTCGAGCCGCGTCAGCTTGACGTCGACCGCCTTGACCAGGTTCTTGGCCCGCCCCTCGTCGTTCAGGCGCACCAGCCGCCCGAGGTCACGTTTCAGCGCATTCCAGGTGTCGGCACGCAGCTGGGAGATCTTGTGGTAGAAGCCCAGGGCGGTGTAGGGCGTCTCGGTGGGACTCGTCTCTTGCATGGCAACACCCATCCTTGTTCTATTGTCGAGGAACAGCGACCGACCAGCGTATCGGCTCAGCTGCCGGACAGCCCGCGTGTGCCGTAGCGCACGGTGATCCGCTCCTCGGGGAAATCATCGAAACCCAGATCCAGACTCAGGCCGGGCCAGTGGAACTGTGCTCGCCCGGTACGGGGGTGATAGACAGCGGTGTAGATGGTTCCCAGGCCACGCCCATAGTCATGACGGAACAGTGGCGGTGACGAGAAGGCCGCGACCAGCCGCTCCTCGGTGGTGGCCTCGTCATCCACCAGGATCGACAGCTGACGCTCGCGGATCAGGGTCTCCGAGGCCAGGGCATGGGCGTACCACTCGATCTTCTTCTGGTGGTTGGTGGCCACGGGCACGCGACGAATGCTCGCGCGGCGATCCGGGCCGATCATCGCCGTGACGTAGCGCCCGGCGGCATCGGCCACGGTGATGTTGTAGGCCATGTGAGTCGGCACCCGGGCCAGCACCTCGGCCGCCTCGGGCACGCTGTCGCAGAACTCCAGCAGGTAGCGCAGGATGATCGGTGCCCCGAAGCCCTCGCCCACTGACTTGCGCCCACCGAAGGCCAGCGACACGGCGAGTCCGCGGTCATTCATGCCGTCGAGAACGCCCCACAGACAGTCGGACATGGCAATCACCCGCCGTTCGTTCCAGTGCGTGTAGAGGATCGTGCCCTCGCAGAGTTCCGGCGGGTAGTCGTAGTTGCGTGCCAGCACCGTGGAGGCGGGACTGGCGAGTACCGCCTGGGAACAGCCGGTGATATAGGGCGGTGGCTGGTAGAGGCTCAGGAAACGCGCGGCCAGGTCACCGCCGCCGGCCAGGTCGCAGAGGACCCGATAGCTGTGGAGCAGCTCCGGCATGTGCCGGCGCAGGGCGTTGTAGCAGGCGAGGTACCCCGGCCGCTCGCGCTCGCCCTCGCTGAGATACCACTGCTCGTAGGCCGGCCAGTGGTAAGCGAACAGTGCCTGCCACCGAGCACCGGCGGTGTCCTCGCGCACGGTACGGAAATCGAGCGTCTTGTGCATGTCGGCGGCAGACACCTCCCGGGGCGTATGGGATCCGATCCCGGTGCTCACAGGATCTTGAAGTTGCCGCCGCCCACGGCATGGCTGACGGCCACCTCCTCCACCACCGGGTCCTGCAGCGACTGGCCGGCGTACTGGCCTCGAATGCCGTCGATCCATGCCCTGGCACGCTCGGTCAGCTGGAAGTTGTCATCCATCAGCCGTCCCCGGGTGATCAGGATGCCCAGATCCGCCCCTTCGTAGCGGAAGTCGCCCGCGCCACTGATGCGCAGGAAGAAACCCTCGCTATCGTTCTCGGCCGCATGGGGGTGGTAGCTGTAGTGGTCGTAGCTGACGCTGCCGTCGCCGGCCATCTTCCACACCCCGGTGCGTGGTGCGGCGGTGAGCAGGTCGACGCTCTCGTCGGTGTGCTTGATCACCAGCTGACTCCAGCTGTCGACGCTGTCGGGATGCGACCAGCGCTCGTTGATCTCGTTGATGTCGAGGTCGAAGTCGACGTCCGAGAACTCCAGCAGATGGAAGAGGAACAGCGGGATGTCGGAGTGGGCGAAGGCGGCCACGTTGGTCAGCGAGCTGGCCCCGGTAACCCGCGGGTTGAGCTCGCCCAGGTAGACCTCACCGTTGTCCATGTCGATCAGGAAGTCGAGTTCGAAGTAGCCCCGGTAGCCCTCCTCGCGCAGCGCTTCACCGAACTGGAAGGTGTATTCCCGAGCCTTGTCGCGGATCGCCTGGGTGAAGGCGCCGGCGAACATCTCGTTGCCGCACCAGCCCCCCTTGTAGGGGGTCAGCGTCTTGAAGCCGACGAGCTCGGTCATCAAGGGACCTACCACGGTGCCGCTGCGCGTGGCACAGGCTTCGATGGCCGAGCCACGGCAGTTGATCCGCTTCATGATCTTGACCTCGGGCTCGGCCTCGATCTCCTCGGCGTGCTTGTAGTAGTCGTCCTCGCTGGCGATGAAGAAGGTGGTGTGGCCGGAGTCGCCGAAGGCGGTCTGGACCACCAGGTCGTTGCCCAGCTCCTTGCTCACCTCGCACAGCTCCTGGTAGCTGCCGACCCTGGCCAGCACGTTGGGCACGCTGGGCACGCCGGCCTTGTTGCCGATCCGCACGGTCTCGATCTTGTTGTCCATGCGCTGACGCAGCGCCGCCGGCGGAAACGCCACCCGCAGACCGAGCTGCTGGCAGATCTCCTCGGTATGCCCGTCGAACATCAGGAAGGCGGCCACGCCGGCATTCTCGCCGTCGGCCCGCGACTGGATGAAATCGATCACCTCCTTGTGCTCGAGGAGGTAGTTGTTGATGTCCTCGATGCTCTCGAAGTCACGCGGAAACTTCTCCCTGGGCACGAAGACGTTGCGCTGCTGGCCTTCGAAGCAGTCGATATAGTTGATGTGGCGAAAGTTGCCCACCCAGTCGCCGATCCCCAGCAGGTTGAAGTTGGTGGCCGAGATGAAGTAGATGGGCTCCTTGTTGTTGAGAAAGTGACGGCGGACATCGGCAATGGTTGTTATTTTGCTCATCGTGGTCGCTCCATCGATGTGGGGGGCGGCGAGGGGTCAGTACTCCTCGATATTGGCGCGAAGCGGCTTCTGCAGCGGGCCGAGGGTATCGAGGAAGGGGCTCGAACCGCCCTCGCTGCGATAGAGCGAGAAGTCGACGGTCCGGTCACGAAAGCTCTTGAGCGGCTGGCCGAGGCCGCGCAGGCCGGTCTCGCGCTCACGCCGTACGCGGTTGAGGTCGACCTCGATGGGCATGACCTCCTCTCCGGTGCCGGCCTGGTGAATGACATCGCCGGAGGGGCCGACCACGATGGAGCGGCCGTTGCCGATGGCGCCGGCGCCGTTGATATCGAAGAAGTAGCACTGGTTGACCGCAGCATTGGTACGGGCGATGGAGAGCTCGATATCGCGGTCGATGGTGTCGGTCATGGTCGGGTGCAGGATCACCTCGGCGCCCATGGCGGCCAGGGTACGGGTGGTCTCGGGGAACCACATGTCGTAACAGATCGAGACACCGAAGCGGGCCACGTTGGGCACGTCGAAGGTGACGAACTCGCTGCCGCTCTCGACCCCGGCCTCGTAGGGACGGAAGGGGAACATCTTGCGGTAGCGGGCCACCACCTGGCCGTGGGGATTGATCACCGCGAGGGTATTGAAGATACCGTCGTCGGTCTGCTCGAACATCGACCCGGGAATCAGCCAGATACGATGCTGCTCGGCGATCTGGCAGAACAGGGCCTCGGTGCTGCTGGGCATCGGCTGGGCATGGTGCGGCGAGGCCCCCATGGGCATCAGCTCGCTGAACAGGACCATCTGCACCTGGGGGAAACGGCTCATCAGCACGTCGATCCGGTGGCGCATGGCCTCGGTGTTGTCACCATGGTGCAGGGCATGCATCTGCACCCCGGCAATCGTGAAGTAGGACATCGTGGTCTCTCTGCGTCAGGCGATCTCGGAAACGTCCAGGGCGCTGTCAACTCTCGATCAGACATGACCGGCACCTTCGGGAGCATGCCGGCGGGATCGCCCGGCCGGGCAAGCTTCGGCTCACCCCTCTGCCACCAGCTTATGCCACAAGGGCCAGGGTGACATCAACGCTGAAATTTCGCTGGGTCGGAAAAGCAGGGCAAGGCGGAAAGGGATCAGGCCAGGTCCTCGGGCGAGAAACCCGGCACGGGGCGTTTCACCGTCTTGGTGACGATATAGGTGAAGTAGCGCTCGATGCCGGCTTCCCCGGTCAACCAGGCATCCATCAGCCGCTGGTAGGCATCGATGGAATCGGTCTCGAACTTGACCAGGTAGTCGACGCCGCCGCCCACGGCCACGCACTCGGTAGCCTCGGGGGTGGCATGGACCAGGGCCTCGAAGCGGGAGAAGCTTTCGGCGTTGTGGGCCTTGAGCTCGACCTGCACCCACACCGGCGTGCGCCTGACCAGCGCCGCGGCATTGATGCGGGCGCTGTAGCCCTCGATGATGCCGGCCTTCTCGAGGCGCCGCACCCGCTCCCAGCAGGGACTGACCGAGAGATTGATCGCCTCGGCCAGCTTCGACTTGGTGATGCGGCCATCGCGGGAGAGGATCTCGAGGATCTTCAGGTCATAACGATCGAGTTTCATGGATTTCTCTAGATCAAGGGGTCAGCCCAGGGCGTCCACCACGTCGGCAATCACCGCGATGGTGTCGCCCATGTTGACCAGCGCCGGGTGGCGCCGGGCCGCCAGTATGCCGCTGCGCCCGGCGTGGTAGGCCACCGGGGCGGCGCCGCTGCGGGTCATGTCGTAGACCCGGGCCACCACCTCGCCCTTCTCCACCCGCTCGCCGAGGGCGAAGCAGATTTCCAGCACGCCGGCATGTTCGCTCTGCACGTAACAGCTGGCATCGGGCATGTCGAGATAGACCTGGGGCGCGTCGGGCATCGCCACCTCGCCGGCCATCAGGCCATAGTGGATCAGGAAGTTGCGCACGCCACGCTCGGTGATCGCCATGCTCTCCGGCGTGGAGGTGCCGCCGCCACCGAGCTCGGTGGCGACGAAGACCTTGCCCTGGCGCTCCACCGCGGTGTCGAACAGCGCCGCGGCATCGAGCTCGAACATCATCATGGCATAGGGAGCGCCGAAGGCCTTGGCGCCTTCCAGGGCCTGGCGCTGCTGCTCGGGGTCGTCAAGCACGTGAGAGGCACCGAAGGGGATGATATCCAGGGTGCGTCCGCCGGAGTGCAGGTCGAGCACCACGTCGCACATCGGCACCATCACCCGGGTGAAGTAGTCGGCAATCTTCTCGGTCACGCTGCCGTCGGGATCGCCGGGAAAGCTGCGATTGAGGTTGCCGCCGTCGAGGCCGGAGGTGCGCTTGCCGGCCATCACCGCCGGCTGGTTCATGCAGGGCACGATGATCACCCGGCCGCTGACCTCCTCGGCCTTGAGCTCGCTCGACAGCTTGAGCAGCGAGGTGATGCCCTCGTACTCGTCACCGTGGTTGCCGCCGGTGAGCAGCGCCGTGGGGCCCTCGCCGTTCTTCACCACGGTGACGGGGGTCATCACCGCCCCCCAGGCCGACTCGTCCACGGAGATCGGCAGCTTGAGGAAGCCGTGCTGGACGCCGTCGGCGTCGAAGTCGACGGAGGCGCTGATCGGGCTGGGACGCTTGGTCATGGTATGAAACTCCTTGTTCTCGTGTGGCATGGGCACCATGGCTTCCACGCCACTCGGGGCTGATCTGGCGGCAGATCTTCGAGGGGGCGCTGTGACCCCTTCCCTGGGCGCTACCGACGCCCTGCTTCGCTCTCGCATCCTGCTCCGCTTGCAGGGCCGGTGCTGGCCATCCATGGCCAGCCCGTTCGAAGCGGTGCTTCTCACCCATGGCGTAGGCCCCCCTCTACGATCTGCCCCCAGCGCCCCTCGTTACGTGTCGAGGCAGGTCACGCTTCGTGCTCTTTTCAGCGCACGAAGAGCTGGCGCGGGAAGTCGGCCAGGGTCTCGCAGCCGGTCTCGGTGATCAGGATGCTCTCGGTGATCTCCAGGCCCCAGTCGTCCTCCCACAGGCCGGGCATGAAGTGGAAGGTCATGCCGGGCTGCAGGATGGTCTCGTCGGAGGGGCGCAGGCTCATGGTGCGCTCGCCCCAGTCCGGGGGATAGCTGATGCCGATGGGGTAGCCGCAGCGCGCGCCGCCGCGGTCGAAGCCGTACTTGTCCATGGCCGCGCCCAGCGCCATGGCGATGTCCGCGGTGCGGTTGCCGGGCTTGGCCACTGACAGGCCATTCTCGATGCCCTCGAGCAGCGCCGACTCGGCGCGCACGAACTCCTGGGGTGGCCTGCCGAGGAAGACCGTCCGCGACATCGGCGCATGGTAGCGCTTGAAGACACCGGCGATCTCGAAGAAGGTGCCCTCGCCCTCGCGAAACGGCGTGTCGTCCCAGGTCAGGTGCGGGGCGGCGGCGTCGCTGCCGGTGGGCAGCATCGGCACGATGGCGGGGTAGTCACCACCGAATATCCGGCCCTGCTCGTCCCGCCACCCCTCGATGCCGACACGATAGATCTCCGAGACCAGCTGGCTCTTGGGCAGCCCCGGCTCAACCACCTCGAGAATCCGCGTATGCATGCCTTCGACGATCTTCGCCGCCACACGCATGTACTCGATCTCCTGCGGGGACTTGATCGCGCGGCACCAGTTGACCAGCGAGTTGGCATCCATGAAGCGTGCATGGGGCAGCTCGCGCAGGAGGCTCTGGTAGGCCTTGGCCGTGAAGTAGTAGTTGTCCATCTCCATGCCGACAACGCCCTCGTGCCAGCCGCGATCGGGCAGGATGGTCTGGGCGAGGTAGTCCATGGGATGCATGTCCGGATTCTGCACGTAGTAATCCGGGTAGTACGTGATGTTGTCAGGATCGATCCAGCAGGTGCGCAGGGCGCCGTTGGCATCCATCCGCCGCCCGTACCAGACCGGTTCGCCCTCCAGCCCCACGAGCACACACTGGTGCACGTAGAAGGACCAGCCATCGTAGCCGGTCAGCCAGGCCATGTTGGAAGGGTCGCTGACGATCAGCACGTCGATACCACGGCTGGCCATCTCGGCACGCACTTTCCACAAGCGGGTTGCATATTCCTCACGAGTGAAGGGCAGGGAAACCTGGATCATGAAGCCACTCGCCATCGCATCATCAAGAAAGTCGGCCCTCTCTGCTGCGAGAAGGCCGGGCCGGGGGCCGGATCACTGACACGGTGCCGGACCGCATCCTGGGTGCGGCGGGCATTCCGGACAGCCGGTCGGTTCCCTCGAGTGGAGGTTACTGCCAACCCATGGTGGGCGGTCAAGCATTTCCTGATGCGCTGTCACGAATGCGCTGTCAGGCTTGTTCACGACCGGGTACGCTCCCAGGATGCAAGGAAAGATAGCCCATGGAGGAAGCATGAAGGTCCTGATCCATATCGACGACGCCGAACAGTGGTGTGACGCCCTCGCCAAGCGGTTGCCGGGGGCCGAGGTGATCACCAGCTCGGCACCGGCCGAGCGGCGCCGCGAAGCCGACTATCTGGCAGTGTGGAAGCCCTCCGAAGCCCTGCTGCGGGAACCGGTCGATCTCAAGGGCATCGTCAACCTGGGGGCCGGGGTCGATGCCCTGCTCGACAACCCGGGGCTTCCCGAGGGGGTGCCCATCGTCAAGCTGCGTGACGCCGGCATGGCCGAGCTGATCGGTGACTATGTGCGCTATGGCATCCTGCACTTCCAGCGCGACTTCGACCGCTACCAGCGCCAGCAGGCGCAACGGGAGTGGCGCGAGCATGCCGTGGTCGACAAGGCCGACTGGCCGGTAGGCGTCCTGGGGCTCGGCGCCATCGGCGCGAAGGTCGCCGCCATGGTGGCCGCCGATGGCTTCCCGGTACATGGCTGGAGCCGCTCGCCCAGGTCGCTCGATGGCATTACCTGCCACCATGGCGACGCGGGGCTCGATGCGCTGCTCGGCCAGGTCAGGAGCCTGGTGCTGCTGCTGCCGGACACGCCCGCGACCCGCCATGTCATCGATGCGACCGCCCTGGCGCGGCTTCCCGAGGGGGCCAGCCTGATCAATCCCGGTCGCGGCACCCTGATCGACGAGAGCGCTCTGCTCGACGCCCTTGGCCCAGATGGGGAGGGTGCGGAAGAGACGGGGGGCCGACTGCGGGGGGCGCTGCTCGACGCCTTCCCCGAGGAGCCTCTACCCGACGACAGCCCGCTCTGGTCCCATCCACGGGTCCGGATCACGCCCCACATGGCCGGACCGACGCCCCTCGGCAAGGCAGTGGACCAGGTAGCCGAGGCCCTGCGCGCCTTCGAGGCGGGAGAAACGCTCGACACCGTCGACCCCAAGGCCGGCTATTGAGCCCTCCCCCTACAACACGCATCGAGAAGGCCTTAGGCTGATCAGAGAAGACACCCAACGACCTCCAAGGAGGTGCGTGATGACCATGAAGGTGAACTACGGCTCCCACGACGCGCTGCTCGTCGTGGACATGCAGAACGACTTCTGCGAGGGCGGCGCCCTGGCCGTCGCGGGCGGTGCGGCCCTAGTGCCCGGCATCAACGCCGAGATCGAAGCGGCCCGAGCGGCCGGCGCCCTGGTGGTCGCCTCGCGGGACTGGCACCCCATCGATCACGTGAGCTTCACGCATCGCGGCGGTCCCTGGCCGGTGCACTGCGTGCAGGACACCGAAGGTGCGGCCTTCCACCCGAACCTGGCACTGTCCGATGACGTCATCCGCGTCAGCAAGGCCACCGCCTTCGATGCCGATGCCTATTCCGCCTTCGACGGTACCGGGCTCGGCGGCTACCTGAAGGAAAAGGGTATCGAGCGGGTCGTTGTCTGCGGGCTGGCCCTGGATGTCTGTGTCCATGCCACGGCACTGGCAGCCAGCCGGGAGGGATTTGCCACCCTGCTGCTGGAGACGCTGTCCGCCGCGGTCGACCCCGCGGCCCTCGAGGCGTGCCACCGGGACTTCGCGGAAGCCGGTATCGAGGTGCGCGCATGAGCGAACCGATACCCCTGCAGGTCGAGGATGGTGAACTGGCCCTGCTCACCGACCTCTACCAGCTGACCATGACCCAGGCCTACTGGAAGGAGGCGATGCATGAACGGGCCACCTTCAGCCTGTTCTTCCGCAGGATGCCGCCGCAGCGCCGCTTCATGCTGGCCTGCGGGCAGCAGCATGCCGCCGCACTGCTCAGCCAGCTGCGCTTCGGTGATACGGCCCTCGAGCGCCTCGCCGGCACAGGTCTGTTCGAGCAGGGCTTTCTCGACTGGCTGGGCGACTGGCGCTTCGAGGGGGATATCTGGACCCTCCCCGAAGGCACGCCGGTCTTTGCCAACGAGCCACTGCTGGAAGTCGATGCGCCCATCGCCCAGGCGCAACTGCTCGAGAGCCTGGTGATGAACCTGGTTCAGGTGGAGACGGTGCTCGCCTCCAAGGCGGTGCGACTGGTGATGGCTGCACGGGGACGCCCGGTAGTGGACTTCGGGATGCGCCGCATGCACGGCGTGGACGCCGCGGTGCGAGGGGTGCGGGCCTACCGCAGCGCGGGACTCGCGGGGACCAGCAACGTGCTCGGCGGCCTGCGCCACGGCCTGGCGATCAACGGCACCATGGCCCACAGCTATGTCCTCGCCCACGACGACGAACGGGAGGCCTTCCGTGCCTTCGCCCGCCACTACCCTGGCACCACCCTGCTGGTCGATACCCATGACACCCTGGAGGGCGTCCGCAAGGTGATCGAGATCATGCATGACGAGCCCGATCTCGGCGTGAAGGCCATCCGGCTCGACTCCGGCAACCTGGGTGAACTGGCCTGGGGCGCACGCGCCCTCCTCGATGAGGCGGGACTCGATGACATCACCATCGTCGCCAGCAGCGGCCTCGACGAGCACAAGATCACCGCCCTGCTCGAGAACGGCGCCCCCATCGACGCCTTCGGCGTCGGCACCCAGATGGGCGTATCGGCGGATGCGCCGGTGATCGACCTCTCCTACAAGCTGGTCGAGTACGCCGGCTCGCCGCGGGTCAAGCACTCGCCGGGCAAGATCAACCTGCCCTGCCGCAAGCAGCTGTATCGCCAGCGGGACGCCCATGGCCACTATGTCGGCGACGTCATCACCCTGCGCGACGAGACCCTCGACAGCGGGGAACCGCTGCTGCGCCCACTGGTCCGGGCGGGCCGGCTGGACGCGGAGGAGATGGCCCGGGCCGATGGGGCACGCGAGCGAGTCGCCGACGCCCTTGAGCGCCTCCCCGAGGACGTCAGGCGGCTCGCCGAGGGCGAGAGTGACTACCCGGTCACGCTCAGCCCTGAACTCGAGCGCCTCCAGTCGGGGACCTGAAGACCAAGCCCCGGCTTCGCCGGGCCCGGCGGGCCAGACACTGACCGGCAAGGAAATGAAGCAGGGGCACATCGCCGGCGATGTGCCCCTGCTTGCGTGGTGCTCCAGGCCTCGCCCGTGGCGCCGTTACAGCTTGTCCTGGGTCCGGGTCTCGAAGTCGCTGGCCGCGTGGCGCTCGTGAAGCTGCCCGGAGGATTCCCCCCAGGTGCGGTTGACCATGCGTCCACGCTTGACCGCCGGCCGCTCGCCGATGCGCCTTGCCCAGCGCTGCAGATTCGGATACTCGTCCACGGCCAGGAACTCCCCGGCATCATAGAGCCGCCCCTCCACCAGCGCGCCATACCAGGGATAGATGGCCATGTCGGCGATGGTGTAATCGTCGCCCGCGATGTAGGCTCGCTCGGCCAGCTGGCGGTCGAGCACGTCGAGCTGTCGCTTGGTCTCCATGGTGAAACGATCAATCGGGTACTCGAGCTTCTCCGGCGCGTAGGCGTAGAAGTGACCGAATCCCCCACCGACATAGGGCGCCGATCCCATCTGCCAGAACAGCCAGTTGAGCGTCTCGGTCCGCCGCGCATGGTCCTCGGGCAGGAAGGCACCAAACTTCTCGGCCAGGTAGAGCAGGATCGCCCCTGACTCGAACACCCGGGTCGGCGGTTCGCTGGTGTGATCCATCAGCGCCGGAATCTTGGAGTTGGGGTTGGCCGAGACGAAGCCGCTCGAGAACTGCTCCCCCTCACCGATGCGAATCGGCCAGGCATCGTACTCGGCTCCCTGATGTCCCAGCGCCAGCAACTCCTCGAGCATGAGGGTCACCTTCACGCCGTTAGGCGTGGCCAGGGAATAGAGCTGCAGCGGATGCTGTCCGACCGGCAGGGCCTTGTCGTGAGTCGCGCCCGCCACGGGGCGGTTGATGCTGGCGAACCGGCCGCCGCTCTCGCTTTCCCATCGCCAGACCCGCGGCGGGTGATAGGGCGTATCGTCGGTCATGGGCATACTCCTTTACCGATCAGACAAGCGGGTATCCATTGCACAGCCCCCGCGTGGCACCCGCAGGACCTCGCGTGGGCGCTCGCGGCGGCGGGCCGGCATGGCACCCCGACCCGCCGCACGCCTTGCCGTGAGGGCGCTCGCCTTAGAGCGGCTGCCGGGTCGGACGGATGATCAGCTCGTTGACGTCAACGTCCGCCGGCTGCTCGATGGCGTAGACGATCGCCCGGGCGATGGCATCGGCATCGATGGCCATCTCGTAGAGCTCGTTCACGCCCTTGGCGGTGTCGGGGTCGCTGATGGTGGTGGTCAGCTCGGTGGCCACCGCCCCGGGGGAGATATTGGTGGAACGGATCTCCTCGCCACCTTCCTGGCGAATGCCCTCGGAGAGCGCCTTGACCGCATACTTGGTGGCACAGTAGACGGCCGCGGATGGAAAGACCACATGGCCGGCCACCGAGGAGAGGTTGATGATATGGCCGGCATGCTGCTCGCGCATGGTCGGCAGCACCGCGGCGATGCCGTAGAGCACGCCCTTGATGTTGACGTCGACCATCTGCTCCCACTCGTCGACCTTGAGCTGGTCCAGCGGTGAGAGCGGCATCAGGCCGGCGTTGTTGACCAGCACGTCGATGCGGCCGTAGGCCTCCTTGGCAGCGGCAGCCAGCGCTTCGACCTGGTCGCGGTCGGTCACGTCGGTGACGCGATAGATGGCCTCGCCACCCTGAGCGACGATCGCATCGCGCAGCGCCACGAGACGCTCCTCGCGGCGGGCGCCGAGCACCAGCTTGGCGCCGGCCCTGGCCAGGCGGTGGGCGGTGGCTTCGCCGAGGCCACTGCTGGCCCCGGTAATGATGACGACCTTGCCATTGATCTCGGACATGAACGCTTCTCCTTGGAAATGTTTCGGAATGTCGTTTCCCGGTCGACACGACCGGGCGTGGGTTGAACCGGGCCGACCCTTCGACCTGGCTGGATCTTGTAGACCAGTCTACTAGTAACGGGACACACTCTGTCGCGACCGCTTTTCGGTCGAGCGTCAGCGCGCCACGGGCAACTCGCGAGCCAGCACCCGGCGAAAGAGGATCGCCTCGAAGCACTCCATGGGGGCCAGGGACTTGACCGTCTTGGCGCGCAGGATGGCGCCTTCCCAGCCGGCCATGATGAAGCCCGCCAGGGCCTCGGGGTCGATGTCATCCGGCACCTCGCCGGCGGCACGGGCCTCCTCGAGGCAGGCCACCAGCCGAGACTCCCAGGCGCGGAACACCTGGTCCAGGCGTTCCCGAAAGCCCTCGCGGCGCGCCGAGAGCTCCTGGCCCAGGTTGCCGATCAGGCAGCCGCGAGCATGGTCACAGGAGAGCATGTCCGCCTTGCCGGCGGCGAAGTAGCGGCGCAGACGCTCGAGCGGGGAGACGTCGCTGGCCGCGAAGATCGCCGCCAGCCGAGCGTCGTACTGTTCGGCGAAGGCGTCGATGACGGCCAGGCCGAAATCCTCCTTGCTCGAGAAGTAGTGGTAGAAGGACCCCTTGGGGACCCCGGCCCGGCTGAGCACCGCATTGATGCCGGTGGCGTTGAAGCCCTGCTCGGCAATCAGGTCGGCGCCGATCTCGATCAGCTTGTCGCGGGTGGTGTGCGTCTTCATGACGACAAGATTAGACCAGTCGTCTAGCCACGTCAAAGCGCACTCGGCGTGCTCAGTCGAGCATGGCGGCGAAGCGCTTGAGCCACGCCGGATGAGCCGGCCAGGCGGGGGCGGTGACCAGCTTGCCGCTCGCCACCGCCTGGTCGACCTCGATCTCGGCATAGTCGCCACCGGCGAGGCGAACCTCCGGAGCACAGGCCGGGTAGGCCGATACCCGATGCCCCTCGAGGGAGACCGCGGCGGCCAGCAGCTGGGCAGCGTGGCAGATGGCGGCCACCGGCTTGTCATGGTCGAAGAAATGGCGGACCATCTCCAGCACCCGCTCATCCAGGCGCAGGTATTCCGGTGCCCGCCCACCGGGAAGTATCAGGCCGTCATAATCGGCGACCGTCACCTCACCGAAGGTGGCGTTCAGGACGAAGTCGTGACCTGGCTTTTCGGAGTAGGTCTGGTCGCCCTCGAAGTCGTGTATCGCGGTTCGCACCTTGTCACCCTCGCGCTTGTCGGGACACACCGCATCGACCGAGTGGCCCATGGCCTGCAGGGCCTGGAAGGGCACCATGACCTCGTAGTCCTCGACATAGTCACCGGCGATCAGCAAGAGTCTGGCCATGAGAACCTCCTTGATGGTTTGGCGGCAACGGATGTCCCGCCCTCCAAGGGCAGCCTAGCAGGCCCACGGGGCCCTCGCCGGTGAAGACGCAAGGCGCATGCAGGTGGGAACCCTCGGTCCCATCGGAGACTCTTACTACTTCACCATCGATGGCCGTGGAGTTTTCGCATGCCCGCACCGATGCACCGTTGCATCGCCCTCGCCCTGTTCCTGCTGCTGGCTGCCGTCAGCGCCCGGGCCGCGGAAACGCGCCCCTTCGATGCCCGCTACCACCTCGAGGTCACCGGCTGGCCGAGCACCACGATCGAACACCGCCTGAGCCGTGACGGGACCCACTGGCAGAGCGACATGCGCGCCGCCATCTCCCTGGCCCGCGGCCGCGAGCGAAGCCGCTTCATCGCTGACGAGGCTATCCGCTCCCTGCACTATGTCAGCGGCTACAGCCTGCTGGGCATCGGCAAGGACTATGAACTTGACCGTGCCGCCCTGGCCAGGCTGCCCGACCGCCAGACGGCCTTGTTCGAGCTCTCCCGGCGCGCCGTGGCCGATGCCTGTCACACCCCCTGCCGGCTGCGCTACCTCGACCACCGTGGCCGCGAGGAACGGATCGACTACCGCCGGCTGGACCGCCGGACGCTAGAGCTTCCCGCCGGCCGCTTCGAAGCCGTCACGGTGGAGGTCACCGAGCCCGGGGCGCCCGAGCGCCGCATGCTCCTGAGCTTCCACCCCGAGGTACCGGGCCTGCTGCTGGCCATGGAGTACCATAACGACGGCGAACGGCGAAGCCGTCTGGCGCTTACCGACCTGACCCTTCGACAGCGCTGAACCCGCTTCCTCCCCGAAGGGAAATTGGCTAGAGTGGGCGGCTTTCGGTCGCCACTGCCGGCGACCCCTGGACGGGAAGGGAGTCTCGATGCTTAGCGGTCTGGTGATCGTGCTGTTGCCGCTGGTAGTGGGGTATCTCGTGCCGGTGCGGGATGCCCGACTGATGGCCCTGATCAACCGCGGCGTGAACGCCTCGATCTACGTGATCCTGCTGCTGATGGGGATAAGCCTGGCCGGACTCGACAATCTGGCCGGCCAGCTCTCGCGCCTGGGGGGCCAGGCCCTGCTGCTGTTCACGGTGATTTCGGCCTGCAATCTGGCGGCCCTCTGGTGGCTGTCACGCCGACTGGGGCTGACCGCCGACCCCTCGACGGTGGTGGCGGGAGCGCCCACCAGCAAATGGGCGGCAATGGCCGGCTCACTGACCCTGGTGGCAGTGGTGGTCGCCGGCATGGTGCTCGGCGTATTGCTGGAGTGGCTCACCGGCAGCGGTCTTTTCGCCCTGGCCGAAACCCTGGCGGAGGCGGTGCTCTACGCTCTGCTGGCACTCATCGGTTGCCAGCTACGCAACTCCGGGATGCCACTGCGCCAGATCGTGCTCAACCGCTTTGGCCTGGCCATCGCCCTGACCCTGGCCGCGAGCTCGCTGGTCGGCGGCCTGCTCGCGGCACCACTGCTGAACCTTGAATGGAACGAGGGCCTGGCACTGGCCGCCGGCTTCGGCTGGTACTCGCTCTCCGGCATCCTGGTCGGCGACCAGCTGGGCCCCCTGATGGGCGGGGTGGCCTTCTTCAATGACCTGGCCCGTGAGCTGCTCGCCTTCGTGCTGATCCCGCTGCTGATCCGCCACCATGCCGCCCTGGCGATCGGCTACGGCGGCGCCACTTCCATGGATTTCACCCTCCCGGTGATCCAGCAGCACGGCGGTGTGGCCTGTGTGCCAGTGGCCGTGGTCAGCGGCTTTCTCCTCTCGCTGCTGTCGCCGCCACTGATCCTGATGCTGCTCTCGCTATGAGCCGACGCCCTTGCCGGCGGGAGCGGCATGGGCGAGGCTGCACATTGCCTGCACACAACCTGACCGATGGCTGCACGCCGAGCGGCGATACTCTCCTGTACCCTCGCGACCTGCTCCCGGAGCCCGCCCATGCGCTCGCCACGCCTTCCCCGCCCGGCCGTATCGCGGCTCGGCATCAAGCTGTTCGCGATCATCCTGGTGGTCAACGTGGCCATCTCCGGCCTGGTGTTCTTGGCGGTCTCGCGCAGCCTCGATCAGGGCTTCATCGAGTACCTGGACCAGACTCAGACCCGCCGAGCCGAGACCCTGGCCGCGGGGCTCGCCGAGGAGTGGGCCGGCCGCGGTGACTGGCAGTGGCTGCGCCAGTCGCCCCGCGTCTGGCATCGACTAGTGCGCCACCAGCTGTGGCCCGGCGACACCTCGCCACCGGAAGGGGTCGAACGGCGTCTTGGGGATCCCAGAGACTTCGTGCTCCATGACGCAGCCGGTCTGCCGGTGATCGGCCTGCCGCCGGATGACGACGAGCAGGCCGCCACCCTGCGCTGGCTGCCGATCGAGAGCGACGGCGAACGGGTCGGGATGCTCGGTTACCGTCCCCCACAGCAGCTGATGGCCCGCATGGACCGCATCTTTCTCTCCCGTCAGCAACGCAACCTGGGCATCATCGTTGCCGCCCTGGGACTCGCCTCGCTGCTCCTGGCCGGTGGCCTCTCCTGGTGGCTGGGGCGACGCACTCGCGGCATGGCCCGGGCCACCCGGTGCCTCACCGAAGGCGACTACAGCACCCGCCTGGCGGAGCGCGGTCGCGACGAGCTGTCGAGCCTGGCCCGAGACTTCAATGTGCTTGCCGCCACCCTGGAGGCCAGCCGCGAGGCGCGCAACCGCTGGGTCTCCGATATCGCCCATGAGCTACGCACGCCGCTGGCGGTGCTGCGTGGCGAGATCGAGGCCATGCAGGACGGCATCCGTGCCCTTGACCAGGACAACCTGCACTCGCTGGCCCAGGAGGTCGACCAGCTGGAGCGCCTGGTAGCCGACCTGCGCCTGCTCTCACAGAGCGATGCCGGCGCCCTGGAGGTCCAGCTGGCCCCCCTGGACCTGGCGGAGAGCCTCGCCTCGCGCCTCGACGAAGCCAGCGGCTGGCTCGCCGACAGCGGCATCCGCCTGGAACGCGATATCTCAGGCCCGGCCTGGATTCGCGGCGACGCCCAGCGGCTGCGCCAGCTGTGGAGCAACCTGATCGACAACACCTGCGCCTACACCGCGGCCCCGGGGAAGCTGCGCGTGCGTCTGTCCGCCCATCAGGGTCAGGTGCGAGTGACCTGGGAGGACAGCGCCCCCGGCGTGCCCGAGGCCGAGCTGCCACGGCTCACCGAGCGGCTCTACCGGGTCGAGGGGTCGCGCAGCCGCGCCAGTGGCGGCAGCGGCCTGGGGCTGTCGATCGCCACTGCCCTGGCCCGCGCCCACGGCGCCCGCATGGAGGCCTCGCCCTCGGCGCTCGGCGGGTTATGCTGGACACTGACCTTTCCCGCCATCGAGGACCACCAGCTCAGAGAGGACGCCGCATGAGCACCCCGGACACCGAACAGGACCTGGTCCTGATCGTCGAGGACGAGCCCAAGATCGCCCGCCTGGTCGCCGACTACCTGCGGGGCAGCGGCTTCGCCAGCCATCACCTGGACCATGGCGATGCCGTGCTTCCCTGGCTCGAGGACCGTCAGACACGACCGGAGCTGGTGCTGCTCGACCTGATGCTGCCCGGCACCGACGGTCTGACCCTGTGCCGAGAGATCCGACAGCGCTGGCCGGACGTGGCGATCATCATGCTCACCGCCCGGGTCGAGGAGGTCGACCGCCTGCTGGGCCTGGAGCTGGGCGCCGACGACTACATCTGCAAGCCCTTCAGCCCCCGCGAGGTGGTGGCCCGGGTCAGGTCCGTGCTGCGCCGCAGCCGGGCCGCCACCTCGCCCGCTATCGAGAGCAGCGACCTGGTCCTCGACGAGGCGGGCTGGCGGGCCCTGGCCGCTGGTCACGACCTGGGCCTCACCGCGGTGGAGTTCCAGCTGCTCAAGGTGATGATGCACTCGCCCGGGCGCATCTTTACCCGCGAGCAGCTGATGGACCACATGTACCGCGACCACCGCATCGTCTCCGAGCGTACCGTCGACAGTCACGTCAAGAAGCTGCGCCGCAAGATCGCCGAAACCTGGCCCGAGCGCGAGGTGATACGCTCGGTCTACGGCGTCGGCTACAAGTATCAGCCGGAGGAGTGAGCCGCGGCGGATGCACGACCTTTGCACCCTCGCTGCATGCCGCTTGCACCCCCGGTGACGAGACTGGCAGTGTCAACCCGAGGCCCCAAAGGAGAACCGTCATGACCCGCTCACTCACCCGTACCCTGCTGGCGCCCGCCCTGCTCGCCATCGCCATCGCCCCCATGGCGCTCTCCGCCAGTGCCGCCCCCGACGAGGGCAGACACCAGGGAGGGAGCGAGAAACACCGCCAGCAGCATGAGCAGCGCCGCGAGGCCCTCTTCGAGCGGGCCGGCATCGACGACGAGACCCGCCAGGCCCTGGAGGAGGCTCGCAGCGAGCACCGCGAGGCGGTCCGCGAACTGCGCAGGGAGCACCACCAGCGCATGGACGAGATCCTCGACAAGGAACAGCGCGAGGCGCTGAAAGAGGCCCGCGAGGCGATCTACGCCGACATGCAGGCGCTCGACGTCGACTCCCGCCAGGCGCGTCGCGAGGCCATGCGTGAACTGCGCGAGGAGCACCAGGAGACGCTCGCCGAGATCCTCAGCGACGAGCAGATCGAGGAGATGCGGTCAGTGCTCTCACCCCAAGGCCGCCAGCACAAGGGCGACGGCCGCATGAGCAAGGAGAGCACCGACTGACGCCTGCTCCCTCTATCCCCGTTACGCCCCGTTTCGCCCGGCCTCGTGCCGGGCGTTTTCGTTCCAGACTCGACCTTGGGGCGACGACGTTCGAGCCGTGAGGTGCGTGGCCTGCGATGCATGCCTTGAAGTTCCCCGGGGGGAGCTGTATTTTATTTGAACGTTCATTCAATAAAAGAATCCCCCGATACAGGAGCCCCGCATGTCGCATGCCCCCTCCCTCCCCGATCGACGAGACCGGCTCAACCGCGTCGTATTCCACGGCAGCGTGGCCGGCATCCTGCTCTTCCTGGTGCTGACCATGCTGTTCACCGAGCGGGCCGGCGCCCTCTTCGATGCCGGCCTGGCCTGGGTCAGCGCGACCTTCGGCTGGTACTACATGCTTGCCGCGGTGATCTACCTGGCTTTCGTCGTCGTCATCGGTGCCTCCCGGGTCGGCAACATCCGCCTGGGCCCCGACCACGCCAGGCCCGAGTTCTCGCTGCTCTCCTGGGCCTCGATGCTGTTCGCGGCCGGTATCGGCATCGACCTGCTGTTCTTCTGCGTGGCCGAACCGCTCGCCCACTATCTGGCGCCGCCGGACCTCGACCCCGAGAGCGCGGCGGCCATGCGTGCCGCCGTGCCCCAGACCTTCCTGCACTGGGGACTGACCGGCTGGGGCATGTACGTGCTGATGGGCATGGCCCTGGCCTACTTCAGCTACCGCCATCGCCTGCCGCTGGCGATCCGCAGCGCCCTCTATCCGCTGCTCGGCCAGCGCATCCACGGCCCCATCGGTCACGCCGTGGACATTACCGCGGTCATCTCCACGGTGTTCGGCATCGCCACCAGCCTGGGCATCGGGGTGATGCAGCTCAACTACGGGCTGACCTACATGTTCGACGTCCCGGAGAGCCTCTCCGTGCAGGTGGTACTGATCGCCCTGGTGGTGGTCCTTGCGACCATCTCGGTGGTCAGCGGCGTGGAGAAGGGCATCCGCCGCCTCTCCGAGTTCAACATGCTGCTGGCCGCCGCCCTGCTGCTGTTCGTGCTCTTCCAGGGCGATACCCTGCGCCTGCTCGATGCCCTGGTGCTCAATGCCGGGGACTACCTGGGCGGCTTCGTCGGGGCCAGCTTCGACACCTATGCCTTCGCCGGCGAGGAGGCCCAGCAGTGGAAGGGCTGGTGGACCATCTTCTTCTGGGGCTGGTGGATCGCCTGGACGCCCTTCGTCGGCCTGTTCCTGGCCCGCATCTCCCGCGGGCGCACCATCCGCGAGTTCGTCATCGGGGCGCTGCTGATCCCGCTGGGATTCATGATGGCCTGGATGTCGATCTTCGGTAACAGCGGCATCGAGCTGGTGGCCCACCAGGGGCTGGCCGAACTCGGCGAGCAGGCGCTGAACACCCCCCAGACCACGATCTACACCCTGCTCGAGCAGTACCCCGCCATCGGCCTCACCGCCTCGGTGGTGACGGTGCTGGGTATCGTCTTCTTCATCACCTCGGCGGACTCCGGCGCCCTGGTGCTGGCCAACTTCACCTCGATCCTGTCCGACGTGAACCATGATGCCCCGATCCGCCTGCGCATCTTCTGGTCGGTGGTCATCGGCCTGATCACCATCGCCCTGCTGATGGCCGGCGGGCTCAATGCCCTGCAGAGCGCCGTGGTGATCACCGCCCTGCCCTTCTCGCTGGTGATCTTCGCCATCATGGCCGGCATGACCCGCGCCCTGAGGCTCGAGAGCAGCAAGGCCGACGCCCGCCGCCAGGTCAGCGGCACGGCCCCCGGGGGCGACTGGCGCGAACGCCTCGACCGCGCCCTGGACACCTCGACCCGGGCCGGCGCGGCGGCGACCGTCGAGCACGCCATCCGCCCGGCCCTGGCGCAGTTCGCCAGCGAACTCGAGGGGCGGGGACAGCACGCCTCGGTCCGCGAGGAGCACCTCGAGGACGAGCCCCTGCCGCGCCTGACCCTGCAGGTGGACTTCGACCAGGCCCAGAGCTTCGTCTACCAGGTGTGCGCCAACCGCCTGCGCACGCCGAGCTTCCTGCCGGTGGACGACGACTACTACGTGCGTCTCGACGTCCACCTGGCGGAGGGCGGCACGGGACAGGATCTCAACGGCTACACCCGCGGCCAGGTGATCGGCGACGTGCTCTCCGAGTACGAGCGCCACCTGCACTTCCTGGCACTGTCGAATGCCGGCGGCGTCGTGCAGGCCATGCCAGGCGCCACCGGCGAACCGCCCGCCAGCGTCTCGCCGGCCTGACGACGACCGGCAGCAACCGACAACGGCGACGCCACGGGTGTCGCCGTTGTCGTTTCCGGACGACGAAAAGGCCCGCGGCCATCACGCCGCGGGCAAGCATCGAAACAGCCGACAGGGCCCGGCGCCGTCCGGGCCCTTGCCTTCAGAACCAGACTTCGGTCTGCACGCCGAAGGTCCACTGGCTGCCGGTGAACTCGTCACTGCCGAAGGCATCGTCGGCGCTGTAGTCATTCAGCGCCTCGTCCCAGTCGCTCCAGCTGGCGAACAGGCGGATCTCCGGCCGCTGCCAGAAGCCGCCCACCTGGGGCTTGAAGGTCGGGGCGATGGTGAACTTGGTGTAGTCCCCCTCGACGGCGGTGCGACCCTCGAGGCCCTGGGGGGCGAGGTCCATCCACTGGTAGCTGGCCTCGTACTGCATCTCGAAGTTCTGGGTCAGTTCGTTGGCCAGGCGCACATTGAGGGTCGCCCAGTCATACTGGTCGCCGTCGACATAGCGGTCCTCGCTGGTCTCGGCGAGAAGCGCCGGGGCCACGCGCCACTTGGGGGCCACATAGGTGGTGCCGTAGAGGCCGACGCGAGTCGCGGTGGCATCCTCGGTCAGGTCACCGCGAGCCCCGATGCCCTTGACCTCGGCCCCCAGCCCCTGGCCATGCAGCAGGGCGGCCTTGAAACTGCCCTCGCCCAGGCCGAAGAAGCTGTCGCCATGGTAGGCCACCATGGTATGGAAGCCGCTGTCGGCGGCCGTCTGGCCGGGGTCGATGTCGCGTTCGTCGTTGTCGGCGGCGGACATGCCGCTGACCATCCACTGCCAGTTGCCAACGTAGTTGTTGGAGGTGAGGATCAGGTTGTCGGTGTCGCCGCTGTCATCCCCCGGCGACTCGCGGGTCACGGGGAAGTCGCTGAAGCTGCGGCCATAGAGCGAGAGGTTGGACGTCCAGCTGTCGGCCAGCTGCATGTCGTAGATACCGGCGCCGGTACCGGACAGGAACACGAAGTCGGTATCGAGCCAATGAATGTCGAAGTTGTCGCGGTCGAAGCGCTTGCCGGCCCAGATGGAGGCGTTCTCGAAGGCGCCGGTGAAGCTCGGCAGGTCACTGAACTCGGCATAGACCTGGCGCACGTTGAGGTTCGACTCGTCGGCGGTCCAGTCGTTGCTGGTGGTGGTGCCGTCGGCCAGCATGGTGGTGTACCTGGCCCTGGCGCCGTTGTCGAAGCGCATCTTGTAGTTGAAGATCGCCTCGGCATAGGTATCCGGCTCGTTGCCCAGGCGTCCCACGGCCCCCCCCAGGGAGCCGGCCGGCGTCACATAGGGGCCGCCCTCGGCGCTCTTGCCATCCTCGCCGATCAGCAGGCCCGAGCGGGCGTAGACGTTGAAGGAGAAGCCCTCCTCGCCGCTGGCCTGGCGCTCGACCCTGGCCAGGCGCTCCTCGACCTCTTCCCGGGACAGGCGTCCCTCGGCCTGCTGCTCGGCCAGGTCCGCACGCTGTTCGGCGTCGTCCGCCCGCTGTTCAGCGGCGGCGATGCGCGCTTCCAGATCGGCGAGTCGCTGCTCGAGCGAGTGGTCGTCGGCGCCGGCCATCCCGGCGAGGCCCAGGCTGGCGGAAGCAATGGCGATGGCGAGCGGCTTCTTGAGCGTGGCAGTGTGCATGGTCGTCCTCATCCTTTGTTGTTGTCGCGACTGATGATCATCACGTGGGAGATGCCCCGGAAGCCGGGACGTCGCCCCCGACGCGAGATACTCTCCGAAACTTAATCGATTCAGATCCCGGCCACAAAAAGACTTTTGTAATATTACTACTAATGTCTAAGCAAAAAGCAGTATCTCGGCGCTTTGAGGTAATAAAACTACAAATTGATCCTCGCCATGACATACCCTGCCCCCTCGACACCATGACGAGGACATACGATGACGCCCGGACACCCATCCCCCTCCCTGATGCTCGGCATGATGCGCCTGCATGAGCGCCCCGAACTGCAGTCGCCCGAGCGGCTGGCCGACTGGCTCGAGGCCCGCCTCGACCAGGGACTCGACTGGTTCGACCATGCCGACATCTATGGCAGTGACGGCCACAACGAGCGCCTGTTCGGTGATGCCCTGCGCCGCCGATCCGGCCTCGCCACCCGGGTGAGGGTGGTCACCAAGGCCGGCATCCTGATGGCACCCGACGTGACCAAGCACTACAACAGTTCGCCGGCGTGGCTTGCCAGGGCGATCGACAGGGCCCTGGCGCGACTCGGGGTCGAGCAGCTGGACCTCTTCCTGATCCATCGCCCCGACCCGCTGATGGAGGCCGAGGCCACCGCCCGGGTGCTGGACGCTGCCGTCCAGTCCGGCAAGGTCGCCGCCCTGGGGGTCTCCAATTTCCTGCCCGAGCAGTGGCGCCGCCTCCAGGCCGCGCTGTCACATCCGCTAACCCACCACCAGCTGCAGCTCTCCCTCACACGGACGGCGCCGCTGTTCGACGGAGAGTTCGATGCCCTGCGCCGGGACGGCCTCTCGCCCCTCGCCTGGTCGCCCCTGGATGGCGGCACCCTGTTCCAGGGCGCCGTCGGCCAGGCCCTGGCGCGTCTCGCCGCCCACCATGACGTGAGCCCCGCCGGCCTTGCCCTGGCCTGGCTGCGCTGCCTGCCGGGCTCACCGGTGCCGGTGATCGGTACCCTCGACCCGGCACGCATCATGACCCTGCACGACGAGGCCCGGCTCTCCCTGCCGCGCCAGGACTGGTTCGCCCTGCTGGAGGCGGCCCGCGGCCACGAGGTTGCCTGACCACCCGGCGGGCTGCGACCAAAGTCGTGGTTGAACTCCGGCGTGAGCAACGGCTAACTTCACTGGTCACGATCTTAATCGTTTAAGTCATGAAGGGGCGAACGGCTGCGGCACCTGCGGGTGACTTGCCGCTTCCGGCCCTCCACGAAACAGCCACAACAACAAGCCACGAGGAAGCCAGCATGCTCAAGAAGACCCTGCTCTCCGCCATTGCCCTGGCCGGCACCGCCGCCGGCAGCAGCCAGGCCCAGGCGGCGGACCTGACCATCTCCTGTGGCGCCGTCGGCGCCGAGCTCACCCTATGCGAGGAGGGCGTCGCCCAGTGGGAGGAGAAGACCGGCCACGAGGTCGACATCGTCTCCACCCCCAACTCTTCCACCGAGCGCCTGTCGCTCTACCAGCAGATCCTCTCCGCCCGGTCCAGCGACATCGACGTGATGCAGATCGACGTGGTGTGGCCGGGCCTGCTGGCCAACCACCTGCTCGACCTTCGCGAGGCACTGGGCGAGGACACCGCAGGGGGCCACTTCGAGGCCATCATCGAGAACAACACTATCGACGACCGTCTGGTGGCCATGCCCTGGTTCACCGATGCCGGAGTGCTCTATTACCGCAAGGACCTGCTCGAGGAGCACGGCCACGCGCCTCCCGAGACCTGGGAGGCGCTGACCGAGATCGCTGCAGAGATCCAGGCCGCGGAGCGCGAGGCCGGCAACGACCGGATGTGGGGCTTCGTCTTCCAGGGCCGCGCCTACGAGGGACTCACCACCAATGCCCTGGAGTGGGTGGCCAGCTATGGCGGCGGCACCATCGTCGATGAACAGGGCGAGATCACCATCGACAACGAACAGGCCGCCGAGGCGCTGGACCTCGCCGCCAGCTGGATCGGCAACATCTCGCCAGACGGTGTTCTCAACTACACCGAGGAGGAGGCTCGCGGTATTTTCCAGAGCGGAAACGCGGTGTTCATGCGCAACTGGCCCTATGCCTGGTCGCTGGCCCAGAGCGAGGAGAGCGACGTGCGCGACCGGGTCGGGGTGGTCAAGCTTCCCAGCGCCGCTGGCCAGGAGAGCGCCGCCACCCTGGGTGGCTGGAACCTGGCCGTGTCCCGCTACACCGAGAACCCCGAACTCGCCGCCGACCTGGTGGCCTTCCTGACCGGCGAGGCCGAGCAGAAGCGCCGCGCCCTCGAGGGCGCCTACAACCCCACCCTGGCCTCCCTCTACGAGGATGAGGAGGTGCTCGACGCGGTACCCTTCTTCGGCACCCTCTACGACACCTTCACCAATGCCGTGGCGCGCCCCTCCGCTGCCACGGGCGACAACTATGGCCGGGTCAGCAACAGCTTCTTCAACGCCGTGCACCAGGTGCTATCGGGTGATCAGAGCGGCGCCGAAGCCGTCTCCCAGGTGGACAGTGAACTCTCACGCATCAAGCGTCGCCGCTGGTAACCCAGGAGGTCCTCATGTCGACTCCAGCCACTCAAGGCGCACCCCGGGCGGTGCGCTCCCCTCAGGCAGGCTACCGCGGCACCAAGGTCCGGCGGCAGCGGGTGCGTGCCGCCTGGCTGTTTCTCCTCCCCATGCTGGTGGCGCTGGCGCTGGTCGCCGGCTGGCCGCTGCTGCGAACCTTCTACTTCAGCTTCACCGACGGCACCCTCTCGGCACTGGGCCAGGCCAGCTTCATCGGCCTGGAGAACTACCTGGTCTACGACAACGGCGCCTGGTACGGCCTGCTCACCGACCCGGTGTGGTGGACCTCGGTATGGAACACCCTCTACTTCAGCGTCGTTTCGGTGTCACTGGAGGTGGTGTTCGGCATCATCGTCGCGCTGCTGCTCAACGCCGAGTTCAAGGGCCGCATGCTGGTCCGCGCCGCGGTACTGATCCCGTGGGCCATCCCCACCATCGTCTCGGCCAAGATGTGGGCCTGGATGCTCAACGACCAGTTCGGGATCATCAACCACCTGCTGATGGCACTGGGCATCATCGACGCGCCCATTGCCTGGACCGCCAGCGCCACCTACTCCATGTGGGCGGTGATCATGGTCGACGTCTGGAAAACCATCCCCTTCGTCGCGCTGCTGGTGCTGGCCGCCCTGCAGATGCTGCCCAAGGACTGCTTTGAAGCCGCCGAGGTCGACGGCATCCACCCGGTCAAGGTGTTCTTCCGCGTGACCCTGCCGTTGATCACCCCGGCCCTGCTGGTGGCGGTGATCTTCCGCCTGCTCGACGCCCTGCGGGTATTCGACGTCATCTACGTGCTGACCTCCAACTCCACCAGCACCATGACCATGTCGATCTACGCCCGCCAGCAGCTGGTCGAGTTCCAGGACGTCGGCTACGGCAGCGCCGCCTCGACGATGCTGTTCCTGATCATCGCCCTGGCCGTGGTGATCTACCTCTACCTGGGCCGCCGCCAACTGGGAGTCGACCAATGAACCAGTATCAGCTGACCAAGCTCGCCAAGCGGGTCGGGTTCTATGCCCTGATCGCCGTGGTGATGGTCTACGCCATCTTCCCCTTCTACTACGCGGTGATCACCTCGCTGAAGCCCTCCAGTGAACTGTTCCGGGTCGACTTCTGGCCGTCGACGGTGGACTTCGGCAACTACGTGCAGATCTTCACCCAGAAGAGTTTCGTGCGCGCCATCTTCAACTCGATCATCGTCTCGCTGTCGGTGGTGTTCATTGCCCTGCTGCTCGGCATCACCGCCTCCTACGCGCTGGGCCGGGTGCGCTTCCGCGGCCGTACCACAGTGCTGCTGGTGATCCTCGGGGTCTCGATGTTTCCCCAGGTAGCGGTGCTCTCGGGGCTGTTCGAGGTGATCCGGGGGCTTGGTCTCTACAACAACCCGGCCGGCCTGATCCTGAGCTACACCATCTTCACCCTGCCCTTCACCGTCTGGGTGCTGACCACCTTCATGAAGCAGCTGCCCATGGAACTGGAGGAGGCGGCGATCATGGACGGTGCCACCCCCTGGGTGACCATCACCAGGGTGTTCCTGCCGCTGATGTGGCCGGCCATGGCGACCACCGGCCTGCTGGCCTTCATCGCCGCCTGGAACGAATTCCTCTTCGCCCTGACCTTCACCCTCACCGACGACCAGCGCACCGTGCCGGTGGCGATCGCCCTGATATCCGGCGGTAGCCAGCACGAGCTGCCCTGGGGGCCGATCATGGCCGCCTCGGTCACCGTCACCGTGCCGCTGGTCATCCTGGTGATGATCTTCCAGAAGCGCATCGTCTCCGGCCTCACCGCCGGCGCCGTCAAAGGCTGAACCGACACATGGACCCCAAGATGCAAGACACCCTGACCTGGTGGCGCGGCGGCGTCATCTACCAGATCTACCCGCGCAGCTTCATGGACAGCAACGGCGACGGCATCGGCGACCTGGCGGGCATCACCGAGAAGCTGGACTACGTCGCCTCGCTGGGCGTGGACGGTATCTGGCTGTCGCCCTTCTTCACCTCGCCAATGCTCGACTTCGGCTACGACGTCAGCGACTACCGTGACGTCGACCCGATGTTCGGCAACCTGGAGGACTTCAAGGCCCTGCTGGCCAAGGCCCACGCGCTGGGCCTGAAGGTCATCATCGACCAGGTGATCAGCCACTCGTCGGACCAGCACCCCTGGTTCCAGGAGAGCCGCGCCGATCGCACCAATGCCCGGGCCGACTGGTATGTCTGGGCCGACCCCAGGCCGGACGGCACGCCACCCAACAACTGGCTGTCGATCTTCGGCGGGCCGGCCTGGACCTTCGACCCGCGCCGCCGCCAGTACTACCTGCACAACTTCCTGGCCAGCCAGCCGGACCTGAACTTCCATAACCCGGAGGTTCGCGCCGCTCAGCTGGACAACCTGCGCTTCTGGCTGGAGCTCGGCGTCGATGGATTCCGTCTGGACACCGTCAACTTCTACTTCCACGACCCCGCGCTCACCGACAATCCGCCGGTTCCCCGGGGCGAGAGCAAGACCCTCGGCGCACCGGACGCCAACCCCTATACCTGGCAGCGCCACGTTCACGACATCAGCCGCCCGGAAAACCTCGATTTCCTGCGTGACCTGCGTGCGCTGATGGACGAGTTCCCCGGGACCACCACGGTGGGCGAGATCGGCGACGACCACCCGCTGGCACGCATGGCCGAATACACTGCCGGCGGCGACAAGCTGCACATGGCCTACACCTTCGACCTGCTCAATGCGCCGCACTCGCCGGCCTACCTCCGCGAGGTGATCGAGCGCTTCCAGCGCCTGGCCGGCGATGCCTGGCCCTGCTGGGCGACCTCCAACCATGACGTGGAGAGAAGTGCCACCCGCTGGGGCCGGGACGAGAATTCCCTGGCCTATCCCAAGGTAATGCTGGCCATGCTCTTCTCACTGCGCGGCAGCGTCTGCCTCTACCAGGGCGAGGAGCTCGGCCTGCCCGAGGCCGAGGTGCCCTTCGAGCGCATCCAGGACCCCTACGGCAAGGTACTGTGGCCGGAGTTCAAGGGCCGCGATGGCTGCCGCACGCCGATGCCCTGGCGCCAGGCTCCGCAGGGCGGGTTCTCGAGCGTGGAGCCCTGGCTGCCGGTGGAGGAGCGCCACCTGCCACTGGCCGTCGAAGTGCAGGAGAAAGATCCCGCCTCGCCGCTCGCCGCGACCCGCACACTGCTGGCCTTCCGCCGGGAGCACCCCGCACTGGTCGACGGTGACCTCAGCCTGGTCGACGTCGGCGAGGAGCTGCTGGGCTTCGTCCGCGAAGGGGCCGGGGAGCGCCTGCTGTGCCTCTTCAACCTCGGCAGCAGGACCCGGACCACGACGCTGCCTCAGCCTGGAACCCTGCTCCAGGGGCACGGCTTCGCCTCGACTCTCGAGGGTGACACCCTGACGCTTCCGGCCTACCAGGCCGCCTTCCTCAAGCTCGACCGCTAAAACGACAACACGACAAGAGCCGGCCCCGAGGCCGGCAAGGAGCCCCCAAGATGGCCAGCGTGACCCTGGAAAAGCTCAACAAGACCTTCGGGCACGACCACATCATCAAGGATGTCGACCTCAAAGTCGGCGACGGCGAGTTCGTGGTCTTCGTCGGCCCCTCGGGCTGCGGCAAGTCGACCCTGCTGCGCCTGGTCGCCGGACTGGAGTCGATCAGCGACGGCGAACTGAAAATCGGCGACGAGGTGGTCAACGACCTGCCGCCCCGCGAGCGTGGCGTGGGCATGGTCTTCCAGTCCTACGCTCTCTACCCGCACATGACGGTCTACGAGAACATGGCCTTCGGCCTCAAGCTGGCCAGGATGGCCAAGGAGACCATCGAGGATCGAGTGATGGCCACGGCTCGCATCCTGCAGCTCGAGGAGCTGTTGCACCGCAAGCCCAAGGAACTCTCCGGCGGCCAGCGCCAGCGGGTCGCCATGGGCCGCGCCATGGCGCGTGAACCGCGCATTCTGCTGTTCGACGAGCCGCTCTCCAACCTGGACGCCTCGCTGCGCGTGCAGATGCGCAACGAGATCGCCCGGCTGCATCATCGCCTGGGCTCCACCATGATCTACGTCACCCACGACCAGGTGGAGGCGATGACCCTGGCGGACAAGATCGTGGTGTTGCGCGACGGCCGCATCGAACAGGTGGGCAGCCCCCAGGAGTTGTACCAGCGTCCCGCCACCCGTTTTGTTGCCGGCTTTATCGGCTCGCCCACCATGAATTTCATGCCGGCCGAGCTGGCCGGTGGCGCCGATGCGGGCTGCCGGGTCAGGGCGCCGGGGCTCGGGGAGCTGTCGTTGCCCCAGGATGCCAGTGGCCAGGCGACCGGTGCCGAACTCTCGCTTGGCGTGCGTCCCGAACACCTGCGCCTGGCCGAGGCCGAGGGTGACAACCGCTTCGAGATCGTCAACGTCGAGTACCTGGGCAACGAGGTCTACGTCTACCTCGAGCCCAGGGTCGGCGAGACCCTGCTGATCCATCGCAGCGAAGCGCCCAGCCGCTGGGAGATCGGCCAGCAGGTCGCCCTGGTACCGGAGCTCGAGCATGTACACCTGTTCAACGCCCAGGACCAGGCCCTGGAAATCGCCAGGCGGCGCCGGGTGGCCTGACCCTGACCTCCCCACTCACAGTATCAGGAGACCCGGATGGCACTCTCCCGCCCCTCCCACGACCAACAACAAGACTGGTGGCGCGGTGCCGTGATCTACCAGATCTACCCCCGCAGCTTTCAGGACACCCACGGCGATGGCATCGGCGACCTTCAGGGCGTGATCGACCGGCTCGACTACATCGCCTCGCTGAATGTCGATGCCATCTGGCTGTCGCCCTTCTTCACCTCACCGATGAAGGACTTCGGCTATGACGTCAGCGACTATCGCGACGTCGACCCCATGTTCGGAACGCTCGAGGACTTCGACCGCCTGGTGGACGCGGCCCACGCCCGTGGCCTCAGGGTCACCATCGACCAGGTCCTCTCCCACACCTCTGATGCGCATCCCTGGTTCCAGGAGAGCCGCCAAAATCGCACCAATGCCAGGGCCGACTGGTACGTGTGGGCCGATCCCAGACCCGACGGCGCCCCGCCCACCAACTGGCAGGCGATCTTCGGCGGCTCCGCCTGGCAGTGGGATACCCGGCGCTGCCAGTACTACCTGCACAACTTCCTGGTCGAGCAACCGGACCTCAACTTCCGCAACCCCGAGGTAGTGGAGGCCATCCTCGCCGAAGTGCGCTTCTGGCTGGAGCGTGGCGTCGACGGCTTTCGCCTGGATGCGATCAACTTCTGTACCCATGGTGCGCTCAAGGACAATCCACCTCGAGACGATATCCGGGAGGGCTTTATCGGCGTGCGCCCCGACAACCCCTACGGCTACCAGCAGCATGTTCACGACAAGACCCAGCCGGAGAACCTGGCCTTCCTCGAGCGGCTGCGTGTGCTGCTTGACGAGTACCCCGGCACCACCAGCGTCGGCGAGGTGGGCGACGACGACGCCCTGGGGGTGATGGCCGAGTACACGCAAGGGGGTAGACGCCTGCACATGTGCTACTCGTTCAACCTCCTGACCGGGAATGCCAACCCTGGGCACCTGCTCGCACCACTGGAGGAGATGGAGGCCCGCATCGGCGATGGCTGGCCCTGCTGGGCACTGGGCAACCATGACGTGACCCGCCTGGCGACCCGCTGGGGCGCCGAGGGCCACGCTGAAAAGCTGCGTCTCTACCTCGCCTTCCTGCTCACCCAGCGCGGCAGCATCTGTCTCTACCAGGGCGAGGAGCTCGGCCTGACCGAGGCCGAACTGACCTTCGAGCAACTGGCGGATCCCGCCGGCATCACCTTCTGGCCGACCTACAAGGGGCGCGATGGCTGCCGCACGCCCATGCCCTGGCAGGCCGACAGCCCGAATGCCGGCTTCTCGGACACAGCCCCCTGGCTACCGATTCCTGCCGAGCACCTAGGACTGGCGGTGGACCAGCAGGAGCATGACCCCGACTCGCTGCTCAGTGCCACTCGCGCCCTCCTGGCCTTCCGCCGCACCCAGCCGGCGCTGGTCAAGGGCGACATCCACTATCACCCGCTGCGTGATGAGGTCATCTGTCTCGAGCGTCACCACCTGGGGGAGCGGCTTCTCGTGGCCCTCAATTTCGCCGGAGAGCCCCGCGAGCTGGGCGCGCCCCATGAGGCCCACGCTCTCGACGATGCTCCGGCAATGGTCAACGGCACCTGGCGGGACGGCACGCTGCGGCTACCGCCCCATGGCATCGCCATCGCCCGCGCCACGCACGACGTCCCCTGGATACCCACCCCTGAGGCTCGGTTGCCGGGATGAGAGCCCTCCCGGCTGGGCCCGACAGCATTGCACTCTCAACAACGACAAGATGAGGCACGCCATGAAGAGATCGACTCGACTGCTCCCCGCACACCGTCGCCTGCTCGCTGGACTCCTGGTGGGCAGCTCGGCACTGACCGCCCAGCATGCCCTGGCGGCGGAGATCTCCATCGCCTGCGGCCCCGGCGACGCCGCCGACTACTGCCCGGTGCTCGCCGAGCGCTGGGCGGAGGAGACCGGCCATGAGGTCAATGTCGTCTCCACACCCAACGACGCCACCGAGAAGCTCTCGCTCTACCAGCAGCTGCTCGGCAGTCAGTCCACCGACATCGACGTGCTGATGATCGACATTGTCTGGCCGGGCCTGCTCGCCGACCACCTGGTGGATCTCTCCGAGTACCTGCCGGCGGATGCCACCGAGGGCATCTTCCCGGCGCTGATCGAGAACAACACCGTCGACGGCAGGTTGATGGCCATCCCCTGGTTCACCGATGCCGGGCTGCTCTACTACCGCAAGGACCTGCTCGAGCAGTACGGCCATGAGGTGCCCGAGACCTGGCGGGAGCTGACCGAGACCGCGCGTGAGGTGCAGGCCGCGGAGCGCGAGGCGGGCAACGACGGTTTCTGGGGCTATACCTTCCAGGGCCGCGCCTACGAGGGCCTGACCACCAATGCCCTGGAGTGGGTGGCGAGCCACGGTGGCGGCACCATCGTCGACGACGAGGGCAAGGTCACCATCAACAACGCCCGCGCTGCCGAGGCCCTGGACCTGGCCGCCTCCTGGATCGACGACATCTCCCCGGAGGGCACCCTCAACCATACCGAGGAGGAGACCCGTGGCATCTTCCAGTCCGGCAATGCGCTGTTCCTGCGCAACTGGCCCTATGTCTGGTCGCTGGCCAACGGTGAGGGCAGCGAGGTGGCCGGCAAGGTGGGCATGGCCCCGCTGCCACGCGGTCCCGAGGGCCCCGGCGACGCGGCTCCGGGCGGCGAAAGCAGCAGCGTGGCCACCCTCGGGGGCTGGAACTGGGCGGTGTCGCGCTATTCCGAACACCCCGAGGTCGCGGCCGACCTGGTCGCCTACCTGACCGCCGAGGCCCAGCAGAAGGAGCATGCCATCGAGATCGGCATGAACCCCACCATCGAGGCGCTCTACCAGGACGAGGAGGTACTGGCCAGCAATCCCTCCATGGGCGAGCTCTACGAGACCCTGACCAATGGCGTACCGCGTCCCGCCACCGTGACCGGTAGCGACTACCCGCGGGTCTCCAACGCCTTCTTCAACCGCGTGCACTCGGTGCTCTCCGGGGACCTCGATGGACAGGCCGCCGTGCAGCAGCTGGAGGGCGAGCTGCGTCGCCTCAGCCGCCGCTGGTGATACGCCCCCTTGTCCACAACGCTAGACCATGACTCACGGAGGGCCGCCAGGCCCTCCGCCACTTGAGAGGCCTGCATGACCCTATCCCAGCAACGCCTGCATGACCGACACGACTGGTGGCGCGGCGCCACCCTCTACCAGATCTACCCGCGCAGCTTCATGGACGCCAATGGCGACGGCATCGGCGACCTGGCAGGCATTACCAGCAAGCTCGACCATGTGGCGAGCCTCGGCGTCGATGCCATCTGGCTGTCGCCCTTCTTCACCTCGCCGATGGACGACTTCGGCTATGACGTCGCCGACTACCGGGACGTCGACCCCATGTTCGGCACCCTGGATGACTTCCGCGCTCTGGTGGATCGTGCCCACGAGCTCGGGTTGCGGGTGATCATCGACCAGGTGCTCTCCCACAGCTCCGATCGGCATGCCTGGTTTCGGGAGAGCCGCCGGGATCGCACCAATGCCAGGGCCGACTGGTACGTCTGGGCCGATCCCCGCCCGGACGGCAACCCGCCCAACAACTGGATGGCGGCCTTCGGCGGTCGCGCCTGGACCTTCGACGCCCGGCGCCAGCAGTATTACCTGCACAACTTCCTGCCCAGCCAGCCGGACCTCAACTTCCACCACCCCGCGGTGCAGCAAGCGCAGCTCGACAACCTGCGTTTCTGGCTCGAGCTCGGCGTCGACGGCTTTCGCTTCGATGTGGTCAACTACTACTTCCACAACGCGGCGCTGACCGACAACCCGCCAACACCCCGCGACCAGCGCCATCCCGGCAACCCGCAGAGCTTCCAGTTGCAGCGTCACAACATCGAGCAACCCGAGAACCTGGCCTTCCTCGAGCGGGTCCGCACGCTGCTCGACGAATACCCGGGTGCCACCAGCGTGGGCGAGATCGCCGGCGACGACCGGTTACCGACCATGGCCGCCTACACCCGGGGTGAGTCGCGATTGCACATGGCCTACACCTTCGACCTGTTGGGCTCGACCGGTGACGCCGCCGAGCTTCACGACGTGCTGGCCCGCTTCCAGGCGCTCGGCGAGGACACCTGGCCGTGCTGGGCGCTCTCCAACCACGACGTCGAGCGCAGCGCCACCCGCTGGGGCGAAGAGCGTGCCCTGCTGGCACTGACCGTGCTCTGCTCGCTGCGCGGCAGCCTCTGCCTCTACCAGGGCGAGGAGCTCGGCCTGCCCGAGGCCGAGCTGGCCCATGGGGACCTCCAGGACCCCTTCGGCATCAACCTCTGGCCGGAGGTGAAGGGACGCGACGGCTGCCGCACGCCAATGGCCTGGGAGGAGAACGCCAGCGGCGGCTTCTGTCCCGAGGCCGTGGCACCCTGGCTGCCGGTGTTCGAGCGACACCTGCCGCTGGCCGTCGCGCGCCAGGAGGCGATGGCCGACAGTTTGCTGGCCCGGGTCCGACGGCTGCTTGCGCTGCGCGGTGGCACCCCGTTGCTGCGACAGGGAGAGCAGACGCTGATCGATCGCGCCATTCTCCCTGACGGGGTCTTCGGCGTGCTGCGTCATGACCGCGAACAGCGCCTGCTGTGCCTGGCGCATCTCGGCCAGGCGACAAACGATCGGGTCAAGCTCGACCTCGACGCCTTGATGCCCGGCGCCGATGGCGGGTCCAGCCTGGCCCTGCCGGGGATGGCGACGCCGCTGCGGGAAGGCCGACAGCTGATCATGGAGCCCGGCCAGGCGGCCTGGCTGAGCAGTGTCTGACAGCCTGGTGATGCAGTGGTATCGAACGCTTGCCCGGGGTGCGCCTCGGGTGGCTACCCAGCCCCTGCCGAGCCATGCTAGGCTGCTAACTAAATCGTTCCAGTCTCCCCTGACCGACATGGAGTCAGCCGCCAAGTGCCTCTCCCCCGTCGCATGACCCTCAAGGACCTGGCCCGCGAGCTTGGCGTCTCCACCGCCACCATCTCCAACGCCTTCAACCGGCCCGACCAGCTCTCCCCGAAGCTGCGCGAGCACATCCTCACCGAGTCTCGGCGCCTGGGCTACAGCGGCCCCGACGCCCGGGCCCGCAGTCTGCGCACGGGGCGCTCGCGGATCATCGCCGTGATCCTCGCCGAGACCCTCACCTACAGCCTCAACGATGCCGTGGCCAGCGAACTGCTCTCGGGCATCGCCGAAGTGCTCGATACTCGTGGCCATACCCTGCTGCTGCTCTCGGGGCGACAGAACGCCGCCAGCGTTCCCGGCGCCTCGAGCATTGCCGACGGCTTCATCATCTACGGCCTGATGCCGAGCCTGAGGCTGCTCGCCGACCTTCCCCCCGAGCGCCCCCTGGTGGCGGTGGACTTCGCCATCGAGGGCCATGCCACGGTGCATGTCGACAACGAACCGGCGTGCTATGCCATCGCTCGTCATGCTCTGAAGACGCCTCCACGACGCCCCGCGGTGATCAACCTGCGGCTGACCGAGCAGCCCTGCAACGGCCGCATTGGCAATGACCAGACGCTGCTCTCGGCCGAGCGCACTATTACCCGGGCACGCCTCGCCGGTTTCCAGCGGGCCTTTGCCGAGGCCGGCATCGATCCGGCCGAGGTGTCGATGTGGAACATCGAGGAGAACACCTTCGAGGTCTGCACCCCAGTGATCGAGGCGATCCTCGACCAGCCGGACGCCGAGCGCCCCGACCTGCTGCTGTGCATGTCCGACCGCATTGCCCTCACCGTGGTGACGCTCGCCGAGCAGCGCGGCCTGCGCATCCCCGAGGATCTGCGCATCACCGGCTTCGACGGCATTGCCGAGGGGCAGTACCGCGCCCCCCGGCTGACCACCATTCGCCAGGACAGCACCGAGAAGGGCCGCATCGCCGCGCGCATGGTCCTCGACATGGAACCCACCGAATCCAGGGTCATGACCACGGAACTGCTGATCGGCGAGACCTGCCCCTGACGCGGCTCGGTCACCCGGCCTCTGTCCCGCCCCGATTCCGGGCGCGCTGCCCCCTTCACCGCTATAGTGAAGGTCAGGCTAGTGCCCGTGATCGGTGTCCTTCGGCGCCCGCACCGCGCACGAGGACCCTCTCATGGCCACGACGGTTGCGGTGATCCAGAAGCCCCCGGTACTGCTCCAGCGAGACGCGACACTGCAACGGATGCTCGAGGCCGTCGACGAGGCGGCCGGCGCCGGGGCGACCCTGCTGGTCTTTCCCGAAGCCTATATCCCCGGTTATCCGACCTGGATCTGGCGACTCGCCCCGGGGGGCGACATGGCGCTGACCAGCGAGCTGCATGCCAGGCTGCGCGAGAATGCCGTCGACCTCGGCGGCGACACCCTGGCGCCCCTCCAGGAGGCGGCCGCCCGGCACGGGGTGACCCTGGTGACGGGCCTCAACGAGATCGACAGCCGCTACAGCGGCACCACCCTGTTCAACAGCATGGTGGTGATCGGCCCGGATGGGCGGCTGCTGAATCGCCACCGCAAGCTGATGCCGACCAACCCCGAGCGCATGGTCTGGGGCATGGGGGATGCCAGCGGGCTCAAGGTGGTCGAGACCCCCGCCGGACGCCTCGGCAGCCTGATCTGCTGGGAAAGCTACATGCCGCTGGCGCGCTATGCTCTCTATGCCCAGGGTCTGGAGGTCTTCATCAACCCGACCTGGGACTGCAGCGACATCGCGCTCGCCTCGCTGCGCCATATCGCCAGGGAGGGGGGCTGCTGGGTGATCGGCACGGCCACCGCCCTCCAGGGAAGCGACATCCCGGCGACCTTCCCCGAGCGCGACCGGCTCTACAGCCCGGAGGAGTGGGTCAACGTCGGCCATGCGGTGGTTATTGCCCCCTCGGGGGAGGTGGTGGCGGGCCCCCTCGATCGGGAGAAGGGCATCCTCTATGCCGAGATCGAGGTCGAGACCGCCCGCCGGGCACGTCGTTCGCTCGACGTCTGCGGCCACTATGCCCGGCCGGACATCTTCTCGCTGTCGGTGAATCGCGCCCCCCAACCCCCGGTGGTGTTCACGGAGGCCTGACAAGCACGCGGAAAGCCATGTGGGCGCGACGCGCATCAGGTCCCGTTGAGGGTGGCAATCAGCCGTCGCGCCCCACCCTGGTCCCGGTGCTCCCCCAGCCAGATCCCCTGCCAGGTGCCTAGCGCCAGTCGGCCGTCGCGTACCGCCAGGGTCAGCTGAGTGCCGAGAAGGCTGGCGCAGATGTGGGCCGGCATGTCGTCCGGCCCCTCGAGGGTATGGCGAAAATAGGGCAGGTCGCCGGGGATCCGCTCGCGCAGGAAGGCGTCCAGGTCATGGCGTACGTCCGGGTCGGCATTCTCGTTGAGCGTCAGCGACGCCGAGGTGTGCAGCAGCTGCAGGTGCAGCAGCCCCATGGAGACCTTCCGCAAGCCAGGCAGGCCGTCGACCACCTCGTCGGTGATCAGGTGAAAGCCCCGCGAGCGTGGCGCGAGACGCCGTTCCTGCTGTTGCCACATGACGCCCCTCCTGATGCATGAATAATGCTGCCATGCTGGCATGCCCCTCTGCCACGGCAAGGAGCCAGCGTGGCCGTCAGTCCTCGGTTCAACGCGTGAAGAGCGCGACCTGGGTCGGCTGGCCGAGGTGGGCATCCATCTCGCCGATCCCCGAGAAACGCACCCGATAGCCGTTGCGGCGCGCGACACCCTGGGCCCAGTCACGAAAGCGTGCCCGGTCCCACTCGAACTTGTGGTCGGGGTCACGAAACTCGCCCGGCGGCATGTCGAAAAGCGGATTGTACTCGTGGTTGGGAGTGGTCATCACCAGCAGCCGCGGGCGCAGCCCGGCAAAGACCGCTCGCTCGACCCGGGAGAGCGCCTCGGGGGGTACATGCTCGATGGTCTCGACCATGGCCGCGGCATCGAAGTCGACCAGCGCCGGATGGGCATCGGCATAGGAGCCGCAGACCAGTTCGAGGCGCCCTCCCCGGGCCGCTGGCAGATCCTCGAGGCGCAGCTTGGCCTGGGCCAGCAGTTCGCCGGAGAGCTCCAGGCCCACCACCCGCTCGAACTGGGCGTCACGCAGCAGGTACTGCAGCAGGCCACCGGAGCCACACCCCAGGTCGAGTACCCGTCGCGCGCCGCTGGCCCTGACCAGCGACACCACGCGCCGCAGTCGCTCCTGGTGGAGGTCGGGAGCCTCGAGGTCGATCATCTCCATGCTGTCTCCATCTGGACCGGGCGGAAGATGATGACGCAAAGCGGCCTGGAGGTGTAGCGCCCGTAAAGAAAATGGGCGCGAACCATGTCGCGCCCGGGTTCAGAAACAGCTACGAGAGCCGTCAAGTCGCCATGTCCAGTACCACACGCCCCTCGATCTTGCCGTCGATCATGCGCTGGAAGACATCGTTGATGTTCTCCAGCCTGTCAGTGTCGATAGTGGATTTCACCTTGCCTTCTCCCGCAAAATCAAGAGCTTCCTGAAGGTCCTGCCGGGTGCCGACGATGGAACCGCGAACGGTTATGCCGTTGAGCACCGTGTCGAAGATCGGCAGCGGGAAGTCGCCGGGCGGCAGGCCATTGAGCACCAGGGTGCCGCCGCGGCGTAGCATGCGCTGGGCCTGGTCGAAGGCCTTCGGCGACACCGCGGTGACCAGTGCGCCATGGGCACCGCCTATCTCACGCTTGAGATACGCTGCCGGATCCGTTTTCAGGGCATTGACGGTCACCGTGGCCCCCAACCGCTCGGCCAGCGCCAGCTTGCCATCGTCGATATCCACCGCGGCCACGTTGAAACCCATGGCCCTGCCGTATTGCACCGCCATGTGGCCGAGACCGCCGATGCCCGAGATCACGACCCACTGCCCCGGGCGGGTATCGGTCATCTTGAGGCCCTTGTAGACCGTCACACCGGCACAAAGCACCGGGGCGATTTCCAGGAAATCGACATTGTCAGGCAGACGTCCCACATAGCCGGCATCCGCCAGGGTATAGTCGGCAAATCCACCATTCACCGAATACCCCGTATTCTGCTGGGACTCACACAGGGTTTCCCAGCCCCCCAGGCAGTGCTCGCAGTGGCCGCAGGCGGAGTAGAGCCAGGGTACGCCGACCCTGTCGCCCTCCTTGACATGCTTGACCCCCTCGCCAACCGCCACGATGTGGCCGACCCCTTCATGGCCCGGAATAAAGGGCGGACTCGGCTTGACGGGCCAGTCACCGTAAGCGGCATGCAGGTCAGTATGGCAGACACCGGAGGCAGCCACCTTGACCAGAATCTCGCCAGCCTGGGGACGCGGCGTCTCGACTTCCTCGAGGGTCAGAGGCTCACCGAATGCTCTGACCACAGCAGCTTTCATCGTGGGATCCATTTAGCATCTCCTCGTTTTTCGGACAGCGGACGACCTCCGGCCACTTTGCACGATCGGCCGGGGCACCAACGGGCGGAAGACCCGCAACTGATAAGGGTGTCATGCGCCCGGGGTCCCCCGGGCGCAGCAAGGGGGTCAGAAGAAGCCGAGCGGGTTGATGTCGTAGCTGACCAGCAGGTTCTTGGTCTGCTGATAGTGTTCGAGGGCCATCTTGTGGGTCTCGCGGCCGACACCGGACTTCTTGTACCCGCCAAAGGCGGCATGGGCCGGATACTGGTGGTAGCAGTTGGTCCACACCCGGCCGGCCTGGATGCCGCGTCCCATGCGGAAGGCGACGTTCATGTCGCGGCTCCAGACACCCGCGCCCAGGCCGAACTCGGTATCGTTGGCAATGGCCAGCGCCTCTTCCTCATCCTTGAAGGTGGTCACGGCAACCACCGGACCAAAGATCTCCTCCTGGAAGACCCGCATCCTGTTGTGGCCCTTGAGCAGCGTCGGCTGGATATAGAAACCGTTGTTGATGGCCGGATCCAGGGACTCCCGCTCACCGCCGGTAAGGAACTCGGCACCCTCCTCGCGGGCAATCTCCATGTAGGACATGATCTTGTCGAACTGCTCCCGGGAGGCCTGGGCGCCGACCTTGACGTCGGTATCCAGGGGGTTGCCACGCGTGATCTGGCCCACCTTCTCCATGACCTTGGCCATGAAGGCGTCGTACATGCTCTCCTGGATCAGCGCCCGCGACGGGCAGGTACACACCTCGCCCTGATTGAAGAAGGCCAGCACCAGGCCCTCGGCGGCCTTGTCGATGAACGCCGGCTCGGCGTTCATGATGTCGGCGAAGTAGATGTTCGGCGACTTGCCGCCCAGCTCCACCGTGGAGGGGATGATGTTCTCGGCGGCGCACTTGAGGATGTGCGAACCCACCGGGGTGGAGCCGGTGAAGGCGATCTTGGCGATGCGCTTGCTGGTGGCGAGTGCCTGGCCGGCCTCGGCGCCGTAGCCGTTGACGATGTTGACCACCCCCGGTGGCAGCAGGTCGCCGACCAGCTCCATCAGCTTGAGAATGGAGGCGGGCGTCTGCTCGGCGGGCTTGAGCACCACGCAGTTACCGGCGGCCAGCGCCGGCGCCAGCTTCCACACGGCCATCAGCAACGGGAAGTTCCAGGGGATGATCTGCCCGACCACGCCCAGGGGCTCGTGGAAGTGATACGCCACGGTGTTGGCGTCGATGTCGGCGGCGGTGCCCTCCTGGGCCCGGATGCAACCGGCGAAGTAGCGGAAGTGATCCACGGCCAGTGGCAGATCGGCGTTCAGCGTTTCACGCACTGCCTTGCCGTTGTCCCAGGTCTCGGCCACGGCAAGCATCTCGAGGTTCTGCTCCATGCGATCGGCGATCTTCAGCAGCACGTTGGCGCGCTCGGCGGCGGCGGTCTTCCCCCAGGCCGGCGCGGCCTGGTGGGCAGCATCCAGTGCCTTGTCGATGTCCTCGGCACCGGAGCGCGGAATCTCGCAGAACACCTCGCCGTTGACCGGGCTGACATTGTCGAAATACTGACCCTTCACCGGGGGCACAAACTCGCCGCCGATGTAGTTGCCGTAGCGTGTCTCGAAGCTGACCAGCGAACCGGACTGGCCGGGGTTGGCGTAGATCATGGCATGACTCCTGAGTGTTGTCGTTGTGGTGATGCACCCTCAGTATTGGTCAGAGACAGCTGCTGCGACATACTGCCGTGGCAGGAGACCCCCTCCTCCTTCGGAAGGAGGGAGACGAGTTTCAGGAGGGACTGCCCCCATGCACACCCTGATGGTCGCCGATGACCATCCACTGTTTCGTGAAGCCATCGCGGCCGTGATCGAGGCCGGGCTGCCTGACAGCCGCCTGCTCGAGGTGGAGAGCCTGGAACAGGCGCTGCAGTGTGCCGAGGCCTGCCAGGATCTCGACCTGATGCTGCTGGACCTGGGCCTGCCCGATGCCAGCGGGCTCGAGGGTCTGCGCGCACTGCGTTCGGCACATCCCTGGCTGCCCGTGGCCATTCTCTCGGCCGACCAGGAGCGGCGCACCATTCTCGACGCGCTCGACCTGGGTGCGGTCGGCTACATTCCCAAATCGACACCGCGTCGGGGCCTGCTCCTGGCGCTGACCCAGCTGCTGGAGGGTCAGGTCTACCTCCCTCCGGACATCATGCGCCGCCCCGGGGAACCGCGTCCCTCCTGCCCCCCGATGGATACCTCACCGCCTGACGCACGCTTCGCCGAGCTGACCGAGAAGCAGCTCGAGGTCCTGCTTCACCTTCACCGTGGCGCCTCCAACAAGGTGATTGCCCGGGACCTGATGATCGCGGAAACCACCGTCAAGACGCATGTCTCGGCGATACTGCACAAGCTCGGGGTGACGGGCCGGGTCCAGGCGATCCTCGCCACCAGCGAAGCCGACCTCGAGGCCCTGCTGGCCGAGCGCCAGGGCTCGTCACGCTGAGTCACGCCCGAGCAGATCGGCCAGGGCCATGCGCAGGCGCAGCGGCTTCAGAGGCTTGAGCAGGCAGCCATAGCCGCGCTTCCGGGTCAGGCTCTTGATCGCCGCATCGTGGTTGGCGGTAATCACCAGCACCGGGAGTCCCGGCTGGCGCTCGCGCAGCCGCGCCGCCACGGCCAGGCCGTCAGCGTCTCCCTCGCCCAGGTGAAAATCGACAAGCAGCACATCGGCACGCTCTCCCGCTACCTGGCCCTCGAGATCGGCCAGCGAGGTCGCGGTCACTACCCGGCAGCCCCAGCCCCCGAGCAGTGCGGCCATCCCCGAGCAGATGCCGGGATCATTGTCGATGACCCAGACGCGCGCCTGCTCCAGCATGCTGCCCTGCCCCGGCCGCGGCGAAGCGGCTGGGGAGTGAACCATTGGCGGCAGTTCGCCATAGGGGACCAGGATCGAGAAGAGGGAACCCCGGCCCGGCACTGACGCCAGGCTCAGGGGATGGCCCAGCATCCCCGCGATGCGGTCGACGATGGCCAGCCCCAACCCAAGGCCGCGATCCTCGGCGTCGCGATTGCTTCCCAGACGCTGGAACTCATGGAAGATCGCCTCGCGCTGCACGTCGGGAATGCCGGGTCCGCTATCCCCCACCAGAATCTCGACCCCCGCGGGGCGTCGACGACAGCCCAGCAGGATCTTGCCGCGCTCGGTGTAGCGGATGGCATTGGTCAGGAAGTTGCGCACCACACGGGCCAGCAGTGCCAGGTCCGAGGCGACCACCGTGCTGCTGCCCACATAGTGCAGCTCGAGCCCCTGGGAAGCCGCCATCTGATGGTACTCCTCGGCCAGCACGTCAAGCAGCCGAGCCACGGGAAAGGGCGCGATATCCGGCTCGAGCACGCCGGCATCGAGCCGCGAGATATCCACCAGGGTACCGAGCAACGCCTCAACATCCTTGAGCGAGCGCCCGATATGGCCCACCAGCCGGTTCGCCGACTCGGGCAGGGGATGATCCTCCAGGGCACTGGTGAACAGCCGCGCGGCATTCAGCGGCTGAAGAAGGTCATGGCTCACCGCGGCCAGGAAGCGCGTCTTGGAGAGGTTGGCCGCCTCGGCTTCCGCCTTGGCGGCATGCAGCTCGACGAGGGTGTGCTGCAGGGTCTCGGTGCGCTCGCGCACCTGCTCGGCGAGCAGTACCGCATGCTCGAAGGCCGCATAGGGAGCGCCACCCGCCATACCGGCCGACTCCACACGCTCCACCAAGGCCCCGGCGATCCGCCGGAGGCGGGCATTCTCCTCCAGCAGCTCGCGTTCCCGAGGGCCGGCGTCGTCAGGTGTCTCGCGTGGCCGGGCGAGATCCAATGGCGACGCCGGTGAAGGTCTGGTTGATGTGCATCCCATGGTGCTGCTCTCCGTAGGTGTTGAAGCCTATCACCCGCGAGCGCCCCAGCAGCCGCGACGCCGGCGCTACCCGTTCCAGGGCCTCCAGCTCGAGCCGGCGCAGAAAGCAGTCGCAACCGATGATCAGCGTCGGCTCGCCGAGCCGGGCGGCAAGACCGTCCAGGACCATCTCGAGCTCCTCCAGCAGCGGGGCCGGCTGCATGGCGGTCAACACGATGCCGTTCTCCACGGCGCAGTAGAAGCTGAGGCTGCCGTCGCCGTTGACCCGCTGGATGGAGCGCACGAAATGGGCCTCGCCAAGGCGCACCGCCAGCGGATGGCGGGCGAACACGTCGGGCGTCAGCGCCTCGACCGGCAGGCCCACCAGCCGGGCGTACTCCTCGGCAGCCGGCAGGGCGTTGAGCTCAAGCACTCGACGCTGCTCGCGGTCGGCACGGGTGACCACCAGCTTCTCGTGCCGAGGGCGCAGGTGGTGGGTGGTGAAGACCTCGAACGGCAGCCGGGTATTGATCATCACGACCACCGCCGCCTGGCCGTGGAAGCGGCCATCGGCATGCACATGGGTATGGGCCAGACGATTGTCGTCGCCGGCCGAGCCACCGAAGCTGGGGATACGCCCCAGAGCGGCATCCAGCGTCGCCAGTACCTGCTCCTCGCAGCTGGAGAGACCATCGAGCAGGGTCAGCGCGAAGCTGTGCTCCCCCACCGAGGCCAGAGCCCGGTCGCGGCAGTCATCGAGCAGGCCATCGATCAGCCGTTGGGCGCGGATCAGGTCGAAGCCCGACAGATCCTCGACCAGGGCACAGGAGACAGCGAAGTGGCGACGATCGAGACCGATGGCCACGATACACCCCCGCTCGTAGCCCGCCGGGGTGATTTCTCCGGCCGTGGTGCAGCCTGCCAACCCCACGCCCTCGAAGGCCTTGTCGAGGGCCGAGGAGAGTGCGGCCAGGGGGTACTCGGCACTGCAGAAGAACAGCACGAAGCCAAGCTCGTCATGCCGCAGCGCGCCGGCCAGCTCCCGGGCCGCCGCGTCCGGGTCACGCTGCCGGCTCACCGCGGTGCGCAGCGGCCCCCCCTCGTCTGCCGGTCCGGAAACACCGGGCGTGGCGGTGGAAAGATCGAACATCTCTGCCTGCCTGTGGGGTTTCAGGCAGTGTAGGTCGCCGGGCCAGGCGGCGACAATGCAGCTCATCAGGTGTCATGCAACTCGCCCCAGGCTTCCAGAGCCGACAGGGTGGTGGCCAGACAGCGATGCAGCGCACTCAGAACGACAGGGGCGTCATCCAGTTGCTCCTCCCGCCCCAGGCGTGCAAGTCGCGTGGCCAGTCCCGCCACTTCCACCGCGCCGAGGCTCGAGGCCTCACCCTTGAGCTGGTGAGCAAGGTACTCGACCCGGCGTGGCGTCCCGTCCGCCAAGGCCTGGTCCAGGCCGGCCAGATGTTCTGCTGCCTGTTGCCGAAAGAGGGAGATCAGGGCCGCCAGTCCCTGCACGCCCAGGCTCCTGCCAAGTTCGCAGAGCGTAGCGGCCTCCAGGGGCTGGCCGGTCGGCTCCTCCCTCGCCACCGGGAAAGAATGCACGACGCTTGGTGTCGCCAGCGCCTGGCCCAGGTGACGCTGCAGGCTCGCCACCAGGGCGTCCTGGAGCAGCGGCTTGGTAAGATAGCCGTCCATCCCGGCCGCCAGACAGCGGGCCTGGTCTCCATCGGGTCCGCCAGCGGTCATGGCCACCACCGGCACCTCGGCCAGCCAGCCCCCGCGGTCACGCAGCCGGCGCGTGGCCTCCAGGCCGTCCATGCCGGGCAGCTGCACATCCATGAAGATCAGATCGAAGTGTTCCCGCGCCACCAGGTGGAGCGCCTCGCCCCCCGAGCTGACCACGCTGACGCGGCAGTCAAGCCGCGCCAGCATGTCGTGGGCGACCCGCTGATTGACCGGATTATCCTCGACGACCAGCAGGCGAGCGCCATCCATCCCCTGCTCGAGGAGAGGCATCGAGGCGTCCTGCGCCGCGTCGACGGTGTCGGCCGCGGTCAGCGGCAGCACGAACCAGAACCGGCTGCCGCGACCTACTTCGCTGTGCAGTCCGATACGTCCCCCCTGAGCCTCCACCAGACGCTTGCTGATGGCCAGCCCCAGCCCGGTGCCGCCGAAGCGCCGGGCCGTGGAGGGATCCCCCTGCTGGAAGGGTTCGAACAGCTGAGCCTGACGCCACGACGCGATCCCGCGTCCGGTATCGATCACCTCGAACAGCACCTGCCCCTCTCCCGAGCCGCCGGCCCGGAGGCGAACCTCCCCCTGCTCGGTGAACTTGATGGCATTGGAAAGCAGGTTGAGCAGCACCTGGCGCAGCCGACCGGCATCCCCCAAGAGGTCACGCGGCAGCTCGGGATCCAGCTCGCACACCAGCCGGATGCCCCGTGCCTCGGCCCGGGGCGCGAACAGGGCGATAGCGCCCTCGACGATCTCGCCCAGGGCGAAGGGGCGCGACTCGAGCTCCAGCCGCTGGGCCTCGATCTTGGAGAAGTCCAGAATGTCACCGATCAGTTCGAGCAGCTGCCGGCCACTGTCATGGATGGTGCTGGCATAGTGACGCGCCGGGTCGGCGAGGGGCTCGTCCAGGAGCAGGTCGCTCATGCCCAGCACGCCGTTGAGCGGGGTACGGATCTCATGGCTGACGGTGGCCAGAAACTCCGACTTGGCGCGGCTCGCTGTCTCGGCCTCCCGCGCAGCGGCTTCCAGTTCGCGGCTCATCTTCTCCAGGTCACGCCGGGCAGCTGCATTCTCATGGGTCTCGCGAAACAGGAAAACGACCACGAGAGAGGCCGCCAGACTCATGGCCAGAATCAGCAACAGCAGCACGCCGTACAAGTGCTGCAGCTGCTTGCGTTCCCGGGTCGTGGTCTCGGCCAGGTGGCCATTGATGGCGATGATCAGCCGCTCGGTCGCACCGGCCAGTGTCTCCAGTCGCTCGGACAGACGAGCCCGGGCCTGGTCGTCCAGCCGATCCAGGTCACGGATCCGCCTATCCAGTGCCTGCAGGTGCCGCTCGATCTCCGGGACCAGCTGCTCGGCTGCATTGATATGGCCGAGGAGCTGGGTGATGTCGCCCTCCTGCAGCAGGGTGAGACGGCTGTAGAGCAGCTCGAAGCGCAGGCGCAGGGCCTGCAGCGGCTCTTCGGCCAGGTCGGGGCGGGCAAGGAAGCTGCGCAGCTGCACCGTATCCCGATCGAGCTTGTAGGCATGCCATGCCGCATCGCCCCCGACGTTCTCGGCCAGGCTGTCCTGGCGCCAGGCCACCAGGCCGACCACCACCAGGGCGGCGGCGAAGAACACCAGGGCGGCAATGGCACCTACCTTGAGTCGGACGGGATAGCGCAGCACGTCAGGTCTCCGCGGCGAGGCAGATCAAGGCACGATGATTCGCTCGACATGCCACACCGACCGGAAGCGGATGGCGTCGGTCAGCAGCGCTGGAGTCTCGTCGAAGGGATAGAGCACGAACAGCGGCCCGAACTCACGGATGGTCAACGGCTCGCCGTCGCGGGTCATGGCCAGGATCACGTCGTGGCGCCGAAAGTCGGCTACCGGCACCTCGGCCTCGTAATGGTTGAGTGCCTGAACGAGAACCTGCTCGGCGTCAGCGCCGACTCTCTCGAGCAGCGCATGAAGCAGGGGGCCCTCGTAACGGCCACTGCCGCGCTGCCAGGGTATCTTCGTCTCGATGACCCGCCCCGGCAGGGCCTCGAGCATGGCGCGATCGAAGTGTGCCTCGTCGCCCACGTTGGTGTGGGCAATGTCACCACACAGGGTCAGAAGCACATCTCCGGAAGGTGCCGGCAACGGCGACGCCAGGGCCAGGGGCAGCGACAGCAGGGAGGAGCACAGCAAGACGAGCGAGCGAAAGACGATACCGTTCTGCATCGGCAGGCATCCTGGGACTGTAAAAGTGCCCCAAGCGTACGCGATCCGGCGTCGCAGGTCAGGCGCCGCTGCACCCGGGAGACGTCAGGGGGCAGTGGGTGCCCCCTGATCGCTCGTGTCCCTCTTCCGGAGGATCACATCCTTTCCGGAGATCCACATCAGCTCTTTAGCTCTTCCACCGGCTCGATGCGGACCAGGTCCTCGTAGGCGTGCCAGCTGGCATGGCCGAGCACCGGCAGGATCAGTGCCAGGCCGATGTAGAAGGTCATGACTCCGACCAGTACGCTGCCGGTGAGGATTACCGCCCACAGCAGCATCGGACGGAAGTTCTTCGATACCGAACGGATGCTCGCCTCGATGCCCTCCATGAAGGTCAGGTCCTGGTCCATCAGGGTCGGAATGGCCACCACGCTGATAGTGAAGGCGCCAAACGCCAGGACAGCACCGATCGCGGTACCCACCGCCAGCATCATCAGGCCGTCCGTGGTGGTCAGCAGTGAAGCGTAGAGGGTCTCGGGATTGGGCGCCTCGAAGCCGAAGAACAGCGCGAACAGCAGGGTGGCCAGGCGGATCCAGGCGAGGAAGAAGATCATCATCATCACGCCCATCATCGCCAACTGCCCCGCATGGCCCTTCCAGGCACCGAAGGCATCACCCAGGTTCGGCGCACGGCCCGCCTCGAGAGCACGACTGATGCCATAGGAGCCGACTGCCACCAGTGGGCCGATGAACATGAAGCCGGCGACCAGCGGCAACAGCCAGTGCCATAGGCCCAGCGTGAAGGCGCCGGCGGTCACGGCGACACTCAGCCCCACCCAGAACATGCCATAGGCCAGGCTGACCGCTGTCGCCTGGCGGAAATCCTCGAACCCTGCTGCCAGCCAGGCCCGCGGCTTGTCCATGCCCACCGACCGGATGCTGATCCTGACATTGGGCGCAGCTCCCTTTCCATGCTCTCTTGTTGTTGCTGCATTCATGGTCACACCCCTGTTCGCCACCTGTTGAGTCCCGGGGCTGCCGGGCCGGTTCAGGGCACATCACGACACTTGGCCATCATGCGCCCTTCATCTCTTAATACATGGTTAATGTAGACGACGGAAACCGATCCCGCAGGGAGTGTTGCGTCACGCCACTCAACGCTGGATATCCTGATGCTCACCCCAGCGTCTTGCCCAGTGTCATCATCAGCACGAAGCCGACCAGCACGCCCATGGTGGCATAGGTCTGGTGGCCATTGCGGTGGGACTCGGGAATGATCTCGTGACTGATCACGAACAGCATGGCCCCGGCAGCAAAGGCCAGCCCCAGCGGCAGCAGGAAGGCGGCGACGGTCACCACCACGGCCCCGAAGGCCCCCCCGACCGGCTCGACGAGACCGGTGAGCAGGGCCACGCCGAGACCGGTCCAGCGACTGTAGCCCACGCTCATCAGGCCGATCGCCACGATCAGTCCCTCAGGCATGTTCTGCAGTCCGATGCCGATGGTGATGGCCAGCCCGCCGCTGATGTCGCCGGTGCTGTAGCCGACCCCCACCGCCAGCCCCTCGGGCAGGTTGTGGATGGAGATGGCGAAGATGAACAGCCAGATGCGCTTGATGCGGGCCGCCTCGGCGCCGCTCTGCTTGCCCGCGGCGAAGTGCTCGTGGGGGAGCAGCTTGTCCAGCAGCAGCACGGCCAGGCCACCCAGGCCGATGCCCAGGGACACCAGCAGCGATGCCCCCAGCACATCCGGCACATAGCGCCGGGCCTCGGTGATAGCCGGCTCCGCCAAGGAGAAGGCAGTGGCCGCCAGCATCACCCCGGCGCCGAAGCCCAGCAGGGAGTCCTGAACGCGGAAGCTGACGCGCTCGCACAGCAGCACCGGCAGGGCCCCCACCAGGGTGAAGAGCCCGGCCACCAGGCTCGCCAGGATACCCAGCTGCACCCGGCCGAGGCCATCGATCCAGTCCAGGCGACCGGCCGCCTGGAACCACCAGGCGAGCAGCAGACCGAGCGAGGCCAGCAGCATTACCGGCACCAGCCAGCCGCGCCCGATGGACTTCCATTGCTCCGTGGTCATGCGTCTCACTCCCTGTCTGGCACGGTGGTCCTGTACCGGAGACCGCATCCCCATACGCCAACGCCTCCGACGAGCGGAGGCGTTGGCAGGATACGGCAGAGGCCGGGGAACCCGCTCAGCGCACGATCATCACCGATATCCTGGAGTGATGCACGACGTGCTCGGCATTGGGTCCGAGTACATAGTCGGCGAACTTGCGCTTGTTGTGCGACGCCATGACGATGAGGTCCACCTCGAGCTTCTTCGCCGCCTTGATGATCGCCTCCCAGGGAGAGCCATCGACGATCACGCTCTGGGCCGTGACGTCCTCGGGCACGTGTTCGCGAATGAACTCGTGCTGGGCGTCAGTGACCGCCTCATGGGCCTTCCTGGAAAAGTCCTTGGGGAAATAGGAGCCCACCAACGGCATGCGGTAGTCCGGCAGCACCGTCACCACGTGCAGGGAGGCACCAAAGCTGCGGCACAGCGCTAACGCTGTCGGCAGCGCCTTGGTCCAGGAGGCTTCCTCGTTGAGGTCGACCGGCAACATGATCTTCTGGTACATGACGCTCTCTCCTTCAGGCTGACGCCGCGGCGGCACTGCGATCACGCCGCCGACGCTGCATCACTACGATCAGGCCGAACACCAGGAAGGCCGGAATCCACATCAGCTCCTTGGTCCAGCGATCCACCGGGGCCTTCACCTCGATGATCTCCTGGTCAAAGTCGAAGCCCAGATCCTCGGCACGGCTGCCGAAGGTCACCATGTCAACCACGGCCCTTTCATCCTCGATGATCAGCTCCAGGCCCAGATTCTCCAGGCGCTCTTCGCCGGTCTCCCCCGCCGGTACCGGCAATTGCATGTAGGTCGTCAGCGGGTCGCCGAAGTCATCCTCGCCAAGTATCTGCAGGCGCAGGGTGCTCTCCTCGTCGACGCTGCCCAGCGCCTCGACGAACTGCGCCGGCGGGATATCCTGATAGGGGTCATGGATGCGATCCATCCAGAAGCCCGGCCGGAACAGGGTGAAGGCGATGAGCAGCAGCACGATGGACTCGTACCAGCGATTGCGGGCGATCATGAAACCCTGGGTCGCCGCGGCGAAGATCAGCATGGCGATGGTCGATACCACGAAGATCACCACGCCCTGCAGGAGCGAGACATCGATCAACAGCAGGTCGGTGTTGAAGATGAACAAAAACGGCAGTGCCGCAGTGCGCAGGCTGTAGTAGAAGGCCTGGAAGCCGGTGCGGATCGGGTCGCCACCGGAGACCGCTGCCGCCGCAAAGGAGGCGAGCCCTACCGGCGGCGTGACGTCCGCCATGATGCCGAAGTAGAACACGAACAGGTGCACCGCGATCAGCGGCACCAGCAGGCCATTCTGTTCGCCCAGCTGGACGATCACCGGGGCCAACAGCGCCGAGACCACGATGTAGTTGGCCGTGGTGGGTAGCCCCATGCCGAGGATCAGGCTGAGCACCGCGGTGAACACCAGAATCAGCATCAGATTGCCCATGGAGAGGATCTCCACCACGTCGGCCAGTACCAGGCCGACGCCGGTCTGGGAGACCGCGCCAACGATGATGCCGGCGGTAGCGGTGGCGATGCCGATGCCGATCATGTTGCGGGCACCGGTGACCAGGCCGTTCCACAGGTCCAGGGCCCCCTCGCGCAGATCCGCCGCCATGCTCCCCTGGCCGCGGAAGATTGCCGTGATGGGACGCTGGGTGAGGATGATGAAGATCATGAACACTGTCGCCCAGAAGGCCGACAGCCCCGGCGAGAGGCGCTCCACCATCAGGCACCAGATCAGCACGATCACCGGCAGGATGAACTGCAGGCCGACCATCACCGTAGGGCGGGTCCGGGGCAGCGTGTAGATGGGCGTATCCGGATCATCGAGTTCCAGTTCGGGATAGCGGGAGCCGACCTTGAGCAGCCCCACGTAGATCACCGCCAGCCCCACGGCCACCACCCAGGGCGTCGCGGCGCCAAGCACCGGCTTGAGCCAGCCCAGACCGTAGTAGACCACGAGAGCCGTGATCATCATCAGCAACAGGCCACCGAGGAAGCCGATCACCTTGCGCACCAGGGGCTTGGGCGGGTTGCTGCTCTCCAGCCCCTGCAGGTTGGCCTTGAGGGCCTCGAGGTGAACGATATAGATCAATGCGATGTAGGAGATCAGTGCCGGCAGGAAGGCGTGCTTGATGACCGCCACGTAGGAGATGCCCACGTACTCGACCATCAGGAAGGCCGCGGCGCCCATGACCGGCGGCATGATCTGGCCGTTGACCGAGGACGAGACCTCCACGGCACCGGCCTTCTCGGCGGAGAAGCCGACCCGCTTCATCATCGGCACGGTAAAGGTGCCGGTGGTAACCACGTTGGCGATGGACGAACCGGAGATCAGGCCGGTCATGCCCGAGGCCACCACGGCGGCCTTGGCTGGCCCTCCCTTGTAGTGTCCCAGCAGCGAGAAGGCCACCTTGATAAAGTAGTTGCCGGCGCCGGCCTTGTCGAGCAGCGCACCGAACAGCACGAACAGGAAGACGAAGCTGGTCGAGACCCCCAGGGCGATGCCGAAGACCCCCTGGGTGGTCAGCCACTGATGGTTGACCAGGCCGAAGAGGCTGACCCCGCGGTGGGACAGGATGCCGGGCATCCAGGGCCCGGCCAGCGAGTAGACGATGAAGATCGAGGCAATGATCGCCAGCGGCGGGCCGAGCGCCCGACGCGTGGCTTCGAGCAGCAGCAGGATACCGGCCACGCCGATGATCACGTCCTGCAGGATCGGCGCACCGGGACGCTGGGCCAGCTGTTCATAGAACATGAACATGTAGGCGCCGCAGAAGGCCGCCGCCGCCGCCAGCACCCAGTCCTGGACCGGGATACGATCTCGGGGCGAGCGCTTGAGCGCCGGGTAGGCCATGTAGGCCAGGAAGAGCGCAAAGGCCAGGTGTATTGAACGCGACTCGGTGGCGTTGAAGACCCCGAAACCGAGCATGAACGGCAGCGGGGAGGCGATCCATAGCTGGAAGAGCGACCAGGCGGCGGCAATGCTGACCAGCAGCTTGCCCGGCGTCCCGGCCGGCTTGCGAGCCCCGGAGTCGCTGGAGGCGACCATATCCTCCAGGTCGACCTCATGCCCGGCGGTCCTCTTGTTGTCCTCAGTCATAAGCATGCCCTGCTTGGTAACGTTTGCCCTGGGAACCCTTCTTGGTGATGCCTTCCAGCATACCAAACGGAATGCGCGGCCCCCTCGGGTGACCGCGCATTCTTCACCGAGGTGAGATCACCTCAGATTGTCGGATCACTCGATCCAGCCCTGCTCGCGATAGTAGCGGGCTGCTCCCTCGTGCAGCGGGGCGGAAAGGCCAGAAGACACCATCTCTTCCTGGTCGAGGTTCTCGAAGGCCGGGTGCAGGCGCTTGAAGCGGTCGAAGTTGTCGAAGATCGCCTTGACGGTCTGGTAGACGATTTCCTCGTCGGCCTCGGCGGTGGTCACGAAGGTCGCGGCCACGCCGAAGGTCTCGACGTCCTCGTCATTGCCCTTGTAGAGGCCGCCGGGAATCACCGACTTGGAGTAGTAGGAGTGCTCCTCGACGATGCCGTCGATGGCGTCACCGGTCAGCGGGATCAGGCGTGCATCCACGGTGGTGGTGGCCTCCTGGATGGAGCCGTTGGGGTGGCCGACCACGTAGACCATGGCATCGACGTTGTTGTCGGCCAGGGCCGCGGCCTGCTCGGCGGCATCCAGCTGGGAGGCCAGCGAGAAGGTATCCTCGGTCCAGCCCTTGGCGTCCATCACCACTTCCATGGTGTTGCGCTGGCCGGAGCCGGGGTTGCCGATGTTGACGCGCTTGCCTTCCAGGTCATCGAGGGTTTCGATGCCGGAGTCGGCGCGAGCCAGCAGGGTCAGCGGCTCGCCGTGGACCCGGAATACAGCTCGCAGGTCCTCGTAGGCCTCATCCTCGAAATTGCCGGTGCCATTGTAGGCCTGGTACTGAACGTCGGACTGCACCACGCCCATGTCCAGCTCGCCGGACTTGATACCGTTGATGTTGGCCACCGAGCCGCCGGTGGAGGGCGCGTTGCACTTGATGTTGGCGTCTTCCAGACGGTTCACCAGGCGACAGACGGACTGGCCGACCACATAGTAGACGCCGGTCTGACCACCGGTCCCGATGGTGATGAACTTCTCTTCATCCTGGGCCATGGCCGGCGATGCGAACGTCGCGGCCCCCAGGATCGCGCCGGTGAAGGCAGCTGCAGAGAATGCATGGCGTTTCATGAACACACCTCTTTATTGTCAGCAAACGTGCTGTACGAACAGATTCCGATGTGGCAGTCCCGTGTCGTGACTGCCGGCGGCCTTGGCCACCCTCTCCTACTTTAGCGAAAAAAGCGGGCGATGGATGAGCCTTTTTCCATACGCTGGAGTCTAGCTCCCTGTGCACGTTGAGTGGGCGTTAATTTTTTCCACCTCTTCTCACGCTCGCTGGGCCCAACGTCAAGGTCGGAGGAGCCTCACGACGCCTTCATGATCAACGCCTGCTTCGCGTCCTTCATGGCGGCGAACTCGGCCTCGAAGAAGAACGCGCGCTCCCCCAGCGCCGGTTCCAGGTGGTTGAGCCAGGTGGCGGCCTCGTCGTATTTCGCGAAGAAGGGGCGCTGCACCCAGTCGCTGTCGCGCCCCTGGATGAAACGCAGCACGAAGACCTTCTCGCCGTGGATCTCGGTGACGCCCTGGATCTCCACCTTGCCGGGATCGGCGGACATCGACGGCCCGCGGGCGGTACGCGCCAGGCCCGGCACCTGTTTCATGGCCTCGCGGTAGAGCTCCCAGGCCCGCACCAGCGGTACCTCGAAGTAGTGGCGGGCGCCGGTGTCGCGCTCGACGAACATGTAGTAGGGGATCATCCCCAGACGCACCTGGGTGGTCCACATCCTCGCCCACTGATCGGCATCATCGTTGATGTGCTTGAGCAGCGGCGCCTGGGTGCGGATCTCCGCCCCGGTGGCCCGGATGCGCCGGATCGCCTCGCGGCAGATGGGGGTGTCCATCTCCTTCCAGTGGTTGAAGTGCGCCATGAAGGCGACATGCTTGCCGGCCGCCGTCAGTTCGCGGAACAGGTCGAGGATATCCTCGGCGTCGGGGTCGGTGACGAAGCGGTAGGGCCAGAAGGTCAGGCTCTTGGTGCCGATGCGGATGTCCTGAACGTGATCCAGCTCAGGCGCCATCAGCCCCTCCAGGTACTGGCGGAGGTGCTTAGCCTTCATCACCATGGGGTCGCCGCCGGTCATCAGCAGGTCGGTGACCTCGGTGTGCTCGGCCAGGTAGCGGTGCAGGGAGTCGGCTTCGCTGGAGGCGAACTTCAGCTCCTTGTCGCCCACGAACTGCGCCCAGCGGAAGCAGAAGGTGCAGTAGCTGTGGCACACCTGGCCCTGGCTGGGGAAGAACAGCACTGTCTCGCGGTACTTGTGCTGCATGCCGGGCAGCGGCTCGCCGTCGAGCAACGGCAGGTTGAGGTCCATCTGCCCGGCCGGATGGGGGTTGAGCTCGGCGCGAATGCGCTCGACCACCGGCTTCATCTCGGCCGCGGGGGCGTCACGACGCACCAGCTCGGCCACCTCGTCATAGTGCTCGGGGCGCAGCATGCCTCGCTGGGGAAAGGTGAGCTGGAAGACCGGGTCCTCGGGGATGTTATTCCAGTCGATCAGCTCCTCGATCACGTACTCATTGACCCGGAACGGCAGCACCTGACTGACGACCCGCATGTCGAAGCGCAGATCGTCAGGCAGGTTCTGGATCGCCTCGATCCGGTCAAGCTGGCGATGGGTATAGACCTTGAACGGGCGAGCCTCGAAGGCCTCGGCCCGGGGGTCGTCGAGATCGATGTTCGCGCGCTGGTTCATGCCACCTCCTGATGTCGTGGTGCGGCGGCAGGGCGGCCATGACGGCCCTGAACGGCGGACGAGGTCATCCGCTGCACCGATGAAAATCGGGGCACCGCGAAGGGTTTCGGGAGGCGGCTATTGGTACAGGGTCGCTGTCGTCACTTCAAGCTTTTGCACCGATTTGCAACGAATGTCGCGCTTTTCACCATAAACTGCAACAAATGGTCGGCATACGCCTGCCGCCGGAAGCGCCGCGTCACTCCTGCTCGCGAGCCTGCTCGCGAGGTCGGCGTATCAGCAGCGCGGTGAGCCGCTGCAGTCGCGGTGCTCCGATGAGAATCAGCGCGAAGGCGATGGGCCAGGCAATGTAGAAGGCACGCCACCAACGGCCGGCAAACCCGTCTCCCAGGCCGGTATTGGCCCAGGTGATGACGAAGGTCATCAGGGTCACCATGTAGACGGACATCAGCACGGCAAACACCAGAGGAGCAAGACGTGGGGGAAACAGCATCGGTAACTCCGGACAGAAAACGAATCAGGGATTAGACTGCGCATTCTACGCCAGCGCTCCGGTGGATGCCGCGCGGTGCGCCCATGGGTCGCAACAGGAGTCCGCATGCAGATACTTGCCGGCCAGATCGCCATCCCCCAAACCCGCAGCCGTGAGGACCAGCTCAGCCACCTTCACCATCTTGGCGAGCGGATACGGTCAGCCTGTCCCGACGTTCCTCCGGACCTCATCATGCTGCCGGAGCTGTCCTCCCAGGAGTACGGTGACGATGCCTTCGCCTGCCTGGCGTCCCTGGACGACGACCTGAGTGGTCCGGTCGTCACGACCTTCAGCGAGCTGGCCCGGGAGCTCGGCACCACCATCGCCTTCGGCGTGGCCCGGCAACACCGCGACCGACGCCATATCAGCCAGGTGCTGGTCGGTCCCGATGGTCGCCTGGCCGGCGTCTACGACAAGCTGCACTGCGCCCAGTTCGGCGCTTCCGGCGAGGCTGCCCACTTCACGCCAGGTGAGCGGCTTCTGATCACCGAGATCGCCGGCTGGCGGGTCGGGGTGGTGATCTGCTACGACCTGCGCTTTCCCGAACTGGCCAGGCGCCTGGCCGCCGAGGGTGCCGAGCTGGTCCTGCATCCGGTGGCCTTCACCCGGGACTTCAGCTTCGCCAGCTGGCATGCTTTCGTCACGGCACGCGCCATGGAGAACCAGCTCTACTGGCTGAGCCTCAACCGTGCCGGCGGAGAGTGGGGGCAGTCGCTGCTCTCGCCGCCCCTGGTGGACGACGACACCCCGCCCCTCATCTTCGGCCGCGACGAACAGTGGCGCTGGCTGACCCTGGAGAAACAGGCGATAGACAGGGCGCGGGCGCGACTGCCGCTGGGCCGGGATCGCCGCGATGACCTTGAAGCCCTGCCGCTCTGGCGGCCAGACTGAACCGCATCCACCGCCAGGAGGAGAGCGTGATGGGCACCATCGAATGCATCCAGGGCGATATCGCCCGCCAGGCCGACATCGACGCCGTGGTCAATGCCGCCAACGCCGAATTACGCACCGGCGGCGGGGTCGCCGGCGCCCTGCATCGCGCCGCGGGGCCCGGACTCGCCGAGGAGTGCCGCCCGCTGGCGCCGATCCGGCCCGGTCAGGCAGTGATCACCGGCGCCCACGAGTTGCCCAACCGCCATGTCATCCACTGCCTGGGGCCGGTCTACGGCACCGACGAACCCGCCGACGAACTGCTGGCAGCCTGCTACCGCAATGCCCTCGAACTGGCCGAGCGCGAGGGCATCCGTTCCATCGCCTTTCCGGCAATATCCGCCGGGGCCTTCGGCTATCCGGCGGCCGAGGCCGCCCGCGTGGCGCTTGCCACGGTGCTGCAGACGCTGCCCGGCTACTCGGGCATCGAGCGGGTGCGCTTCGTGCTCTTCGATGCCGACAGCACCGCGCTCTACCAGCGTACCCTGGCCGCCCTGGAAAGCGGCCGACGATAGGCCTCACCCCAGGTTGTAACCCAGTGCCCGCGGCAGCCAGAGGGCAATCTCGGGGAACACGGCGACCATCGCCAGGGCGCTGGCCATGGCCGCGACGAACAGCAGCGCCCAGCCCAGGGTCTGCTCCAGGCGAACCTTGGCGACCTCCGTCGTCACCATCAGGTTCACCGCCACCGGCGGCGTGAACTGGCCGATGGCAATGTTCATCGCCAGCAGGATACCGAACCATACCGGGTTCCAGCCGAAATGCTGCATCACCGGAATCAGGATCGGCATCATGATCAGGTAGATGGAAATGGCATCCAGCAGCATGCCGGCCACCAGCACGGCCAGCATGATCAGCACCAGCAGCAGGGGGCCGCTGTCGGAGAGGCCGACGATCCACTCCGCCAGGTGGCGGAAGGTACCGAGCATGGTGCCGGCCCAGGCGAAGATGCCGGCCAGGGCGATGATCAGCATCACCACCCCCGAAATCACCGCCGCCTCGCCGAGCAGCTCCCAGAGATCTCGCCAGCGCAGTTCACGGGTCAGAAAGAGTCCCACCAGGGCACCATAGGTAACGGCCGCCACGGCCGCCTCGGTGGGCGTGAAGAGGCCGCTGCGCAGCCCGCCGAGGATCAGTACCGGGGCGAACAGCGCCGGCAGCGCCTGCTTGAAGCTCTCCCCCACTTTCGGCCGGTCGGCACTGTCACCGACAGCACCCCCTTCCCAGCCATGGCGGCGGGAGACCAGCAGTGCCGGTCCCAGCAGTGCCAGCCCGGCCAGCACGCCCGGGAAGAGGCCCGCGGCGAACAGCGCCCTCAGATCGACCCCCGGCACCACGATGGAGTAGAGAATCAGGGCCACCGAGGGCGGAATCAGGATCGCCGTGGAAGCCGAGGCGGCAATCAGGGTCGCCGAGAAGGGGCGGGGGTAGCCGGCCCGGGTCATGCTGGGCAGCATCACCATGGCCACCGCGGCGGCATCGGCGGGGCCCGAGCCGCTCATCCCGCCCATGATCATGCAGACCAGCACGGCCACCAGGGCAAGGCCGCCGTGGCGCGGCCCGATCAGCGCCTGGGCGAAACGCACCAGCCGCGCTGCCACTCCGGCCCGCTCGAAGATCAGGCCGGTAAGTATGAACAGCGGAATGGCGATCAGCGGATACTTGGCAATGCTGTTGTAGGTGTTGGTACCCAGTGTCGCCAGCATGGCCGGCGACAGCCCGGCCAGGATCCCCACGGCACCGGAGAGGCCCAGCGAGAAGGCCACCGGAACGCCGGCAACCAGCAACCCGGCGAAGGCCAGCAGCATCCAGAGATCAGGACTCATCCTCGAGCCTCCCCCGCAGGCGGTCCAGCGTCTGCTGCAGCTGACGCAGCAGCATCAGCCCCGAGAGCAGCGGCAGCCAGGCGAGGTACCACCACTGCGGCAGCCCCAACCCCGGAGAGCGCGACCCCCACTGGAGCTCCTGCCAGGTCATCCTGGCGCCGAACCAGGTAATCAGCCCCAGCACGGCGAGCCCGCAGCCTCCCTGGAAGAGGATCAGCGCCTTGCGGGCAGGGTCGGGAAGGGCCTGCTCCAAAAGGCCGATGCGAATATGGCCGTTACGGCGCAACGCCACCGAGGCGCCGGCAAAGGTCAGGACAACGAGCAGGAACACCGAGAACTCCTCGGTGAAGGCGAAGGAGCCACCGGTCAGGTAGCGCACCAACACGTTAGCCAGGCTGATCAGGCTGATGATCAGGATCGCCAGGGTCGCCAGCAGGCGCTCGAGTCTTGCGTCGGGACGTTTCATGGGTGTCATGGCGTCATGGGAGGGATAAACGCCATCGGCCCCTTTTCGCGGGGCCGATGGCACGGGCTGGCGGGTGAGCTCACTCGCCCTGCATGTCGGCGCGGGCCGCCTCGACGATCTCGTTGCCGATACGCGGCACCCACTCGTCGTGGACGCTCTCGGTGGCCTCGACGAAGGCCTGATGCTGCGCCTCGTCCAGTTCGGTGACCGTCACGCCGCGCTCCTTGATCGCCGCAAGGCGCTCGGGCTCCTCGTCGCGGGTCATCGCGACCTCCCAGGCGCCGGCTTCCTCGGCGGTCTCACGCAGCAGGGTACGTTCCTCCTCGGAGAGGGAGTCCCAGACCTGCTGGTTCACCGCAAAGACCAGGGGGTCGTTCATGTAATTCCACAGGGTCAGATGCTCCTGTCCCACCTGGTCGATACGCGCCACATCGAACACCGACAGCGGGTTCTCCTGGCCATCCACCGCCCCGGTGGTCAGCGCCGGCTTGGCATCGGCCCAGCTCATCTGGGTGGGGTTGGCGCCCAGCGCCGAGAAGGTATCCTGGAACAGCGGTGAGCCCACCACACGAATCTTCAGGCCCTCCAGGTCCCCCGGCGCATCGATCGGGCCGTGGGAATTGGAGAGCTGGCGAAAACCGTTCTCCCCCCACGCCAGGGGCACCACGCCGCTGTTTTCGATGGCCTCGAAGACCATCTCGCCCGCTTCACCCCCGGTCACCGCATCCACGGCATCCAGGTCAGCCATGAAGAAGGGCAGCGAGAAGAGGTTCAGCTCCGGCACCTGGGGCGACCAATTGATGGTCGACCCCACGGCGGCGTCAATCAGCCCCGAGCGCATGGCCGAGAACTCCCGGGTCTGGTCGCCATTGACCAGCTGGGAGTTGGGGTAGACGCGCAGGGTCAACTCGCCATCGGAACGCTCGGCGACCAGTTCGGCCCACTTCTCGGCGGCCTGGCCCCAGGGGAAGTCGTCGGAGAGCACGGTGGAAACGGAGAGCTCGCGGGCCTGAGCGGAAGAGACGGACAGCGAGAGAGTGATGGCAGCAACCCCGGCCAGGGCGGCCAGCCGGGTCAGGTGACAAGACGAGTTCATGGCGTGTCCTTGCTGTATCGGGATCGAGGCAGGGCCTTGCGGCGACCTGCCTGACGGTGTTGTTCAGGCGCCTGTCACGGACGACGGGACCGGCAGACGCCAGGAGGCGTCATCGACGCCGCATATCCCAAGATGCCCTGTCACCCCGTGTTCATGCAAGGCAAGCATCCGCCCTGTTCTGTCCCCGGGTTCAACGCACTTGCTATGCTGTGGCCTTTGCCTGTCTCACTCCCCCACTCCAGCCAAGGAGGAGGCGTGCCGCTTCGTGACCTGGCCCTGGGCCTCGCCGTCATTGTCATCTGGGCGCTGAACATCATCGTCATCAAGCTCGGCGTGGCCGAACTGCCCCCGCTGCTGCTGACCACGCTGCGCTTTGCTCTGGTGGCAGGACTGCTGGTGCCCTTCCATCCAGTAGCGCGACACCAGCTGCCCTTTCTCCTGCTGCTCTCGCTGACCTTTGGCTCGATGCATTTCGCCTTGCTGTTCATCGGCCTGGGTCAGGCCGAGGCCGGTACCGGCGCCCTTCTTGTCCAGATGGGGACCCCCTTCGCCACCCTGCTGGCCGTGATATTTCTCCGCGAGCGCCTCGGCCCCCGGCGCCTGGCCGGTCTCGTGCTCTCCTTCGCCGGGGCCGCGGTTCTCGCCGGTGGTCCTACCCTGCCATCGCCCCTGCCGACACTTCTGCTGCTGGCCAGCGCCCTGGGCTGGGCCATTTCACAGCTGCTGATCAAACGCGGCCCCGACATCTCGCCCATGGCACTGGCCGGCTGGGTGGCACTGCTCGCCACGCCCCAGGTGGCGCTGGGCTCCTGGTGGTTCGAGCAGGGCCAGTGGCGGGCGCTGGTCGAGGCCGGCTGGGCAGGCTGGGGGGCAGTCTTCTACACCGCCGTGATGTCGTCCATCGTCGCCTATGGCCTCTGGTATGGTCTGCTGCGGCGCCACCCGGTCAATCGCGTGGTACCACTGACCCTGCTGATGCCGGTACTGGCGGTGCTGCTGGGGGCGGCACTGATGGGCGACAGCCTGGGACCGCACAAGCTGGCCGGGGGCGGACTGGTCATCAGCGGCCTGGCGCTGATCGTGTTGCGCTTCGGTGCGCTTCGTCCCGCGACCTGATTCACTCCCCCGCTGCCCCGGCACAGAGCCCCCCCGCCCCCGGCCAGCTGACGCAGTCACCTGCGGAGATGCCCAACGCCTCGAAGGCACCGGCATTGACCTCGAGGGCCGCCCGATAGGGTTCCGCCGGGCGCGTTACCGGACACTCGCCCGGCCGTGAGGCGGTACATGGCTCCATGCGGTGGATCTCGGCGATGCGCCCTGCCTCGTCGATGAAGGCGATATCCAGGGGAATTCGCGTGCGGTACATCCAGAAGCCGTTGCGCGCGGACTGAAGCCGTTCGTAGAGGAACAGCATGCCGGATTGCTCTGCCAGCTGGTCGCGCTCCATCAGGCCGCGGCTGCGCTCGGTGGGGGTGCTGGCAAGTTCGACCTCGAGCTGCCGGGGGCCCTGCGCGCCATGGATCACCAGGGGCACGCTGCGCAGCACCGCTGGCCCCGAATCGGACTCGTCAGCGGGCAGAACAGGCGGCAGCAGCGCAGCGGCAGGCAGCAGGGCCAGGCCCAGCAGCAACTGACGTCGGATGACATTCATGGCGGTGTCCTCAGCTCTCGGGATGGGTGACAGGGGCATCGGGCATCAGATGGATGCCCGCGGCGAGCAGCGAGACCCCCACGACCTCACCGCGGGCCAGCTCGTTACGCCGCGCGGCATGGGTGGGAAGCTCGAAGCGCAGGGTATCGTCGCAGTGATCGAAGGCCAGCGCCACGGACGTGATCCCCCCCAGTACCGCCATCTCTACCACCCGAGCCTGGACCGGGTTCTCGCGCTCTCCCCGCGAGGGGCGCCCGCGACGATGCAGGACCACATCCGACGGCGGCAGGTACCAGCTGACCCGCTGCCCAGGCTTCAGGTCCGCCAGGCCCTCCGTCACTTCCAGCTGCCAGGGCCCCCACTGCAGAAGCCGTCCCGCGCCACCCTCGACCACTCGGCCGGTAAAGACGTTGTGACGATCGAGCAGCCGCGCCACCTCGGGGCTGACCGGCCGGCGGAAGAGCGTCTCGGCCGGCGCCTGCTGCAGGCCTCGCCCCGCATGCAGCACGCAGAGGCGATCGGCCAGCGCGGCGGCCTCGTCGAGGTCGTGCGTGACCAGCACGATGGGGATAGGGATCTCCTCGCGCAGCAGGGCGAGTTCACGCTGCAGGCGCCGCCGGGTGACCTGGTCCACCGCCGAGAAGGGCTCGTCGAGCAGCAGCACCTGCGGGCTGCGGGCCAGCGCCCGGGCCAGGGCAACCCGCTGACGCTGGCCGCCGGAGAGCTCGCACGGCAGCCGTCTCGCCAGGCCATCGAGGCGTACCCGAGCCAGCCACTGTTCGGCGACCCGAGCACGCTCGCCAGCGGGCAGGTCATCCAGGGCCACCATGACGTTGCCGCGCGCATCCAGGTGCGGGAAGAGCGCATAGTCCTGAAACACCAGCCCCACGCGACGCTGCTGGGGACGCAGGGAGTGCCCCGCCGCGGCATCGAACCAGGTCTCGCCAGCGCAGCGGATCACGCCACGCGCCGGCCGATAGAGTCCAGCGATGGCCCGCAACAGAGTGGTCTTGCCACTTCCCGAAGGCCCCACCAGGGCCAATAGCTCGCCGGCGTCGCAATGGAAGTCGGCGTCCAGCGGGATCGGTCCGGCCTGCTGCAGCTTGACCGTCAGGCGGGCCTCATTCGCGGCGTGGTCCGGTTCAGCCACGGCGCCACCTGCGGCGGCCTGCCAGGCCGTATACCACCCCGATGGTCAGGAAGGAGACCAGCAGCAGCATGGCCGACATGATGGCGGCCCCGGACTCGTCGAAGGCCTGCACCCGGTCGTAGATGGCGACGGCCAGGGTGCGGGTCTCGCCATCGATCGCCCCGCCGACCATCAGGATCACGCCGAACTCGCCAAGGGTGTGGGCGAAGGTCAGCGCCAGGGCCGAGACCAGCCCCGGCCATACCAGCGGCAACTCGATGCGCAGAAGCGTGCGGCCCGGAGACAGTCCGCTGCACCAGGCCGCCTCGCGCAGGTTGGTGGGAATCGCCTCAAAGGCGCGCTGAATCGGCTGCACCGCAAAGGGCAGGTTGGCCACCAGCGAAGCGAGCAGGATGCCCTCGAAGGTGAAGTTGAGTCCGCCGCCGGCCAGCGACTGCCAGGCGCTGCCGAAGGGGGCTTCCACGCCGAAGGCCTGCATCAGATAGAAACCCAGCACCGTCGGCGGCATCACCAGCGGCAGTGCCACCAGCGCCTCGCACAGCGGCTTGCCGCGAAAGCGCGAGAGTGCCAGGGCCCTGCCCAGCCAGAGCCCCAGCGGCAGCAGCAGCAGACAGGTCAGCCCCGCCAGGCGCAGCGAGACCGAGAGCGCCGTCCAGTCCATCAGGAGGAAGGCTCCGCTTCCGGCAGTCGGAAACCGTATGCGGCCAGGATTTCCCGGGCCGCCGGTTGCTGAAGCCAGGCATAGAAGGCGTGAGCGGTCTCGCCGGCCCCCTTGATCAGCGCCATCCGCTGCACCAGGGGCTCATGCCACGCCTCGGGGATCAGCACGTGCTCACTGCGCTCTGAAAGCGCCGGCGCGAGTGCCAGGGACCAGGCCACCAGCCCACCGCGGGCTTCGTCGGCCAGCGCGAAGCGCGCCGCCTGGGAGACGTTCTCCCCCAGCACCCGCAGCGGCGCCGAATCCTCCCAGAGCCCGGCATGATCAAGGGCCTGGCGGGCTGCCACGCCATAGGGGGCATGCTCGGGGTTGGCCAGGGCGATGCGCGGCCGCCCCTCGCCTGCCCGATGAGCCTCGATCGCCTCGCGCACGCCGGTCAGCGGATCATCGTCACGAGGCAGGTCGTCGCGCCCCGCCGGCTGCAGCCAGGCCAGCCTCCCCACGGCGTAGACCACGCCCTCGTCCCGGGTCAGGCCCGCGTCGTGCAGGGTCTGCACATAAGCCTCATCCGCGGAGAGGTAGAGCTCGAAGGGGGCGCCCTGGCGGATCTGGCGCATGAAGTTACCGGAGGAGCCGAAATTCAGCCGCAGCTCTCTTCCGGTCTCGTCCTGAAAGCGCTCGGCGGCCTCGGTCAGGGCAAACTGCAGGTCCGAGGCCGCGGCTACGGTGGGCACCTCGGCCAGAGCGGCGGGGGCCGTCATGAGGAGCCAGACGAACAGGCTCCGGCGCAGGAGAAAGCACATGCCAAATTCCCGGATTGCGATAGGGTCGCTGCATTGTCGACCAGGCGTGCGCCGGGGGACAAGACAGGGCCATGGAACCCGCCGCGACCGTACCCAGGCTCATGACGCGGCCGTGTCGAGGTCAGACCTGACCCCGGGGGCGCCCGAGGATCGCCATCAGGTCGATGCTGGTCTCACGGGGACTCAGGTCCAGCAGCGCCTCGAGGCTCTCCAGGTGATGCTGGATACCCGCCCGGGCCGCCTGCGCATCGCCCTCCTCGAGGGCCACCAGCAGCGTCGTGTGATCTCCCTCCAGGAAGCAGGACGTCAGGCTCGACCGCTTGTAGAGGGCAATGACGATGGACGTACGCAGGATCAGATCGGTGAGCATGGCGCCCAGCACCCGGTTAGGCGAGTGCTCCGCCAGCAGATGATGGATGGCCAGGGAATGCTCGATACGGGCCGGTTCGTCTCCCCGCTCATGGGCCTCGATCTCGCCCCGGACCTGCGCTGCGAGCCGTTTACGCGCCGCCGCATCGAGGTGGCCCGCCAGCAGGGCGGCTATCTCGCCCTCCACCAGGCGTCGAGCCGCGAAAGTCTCGCGGGTCTCCTCGATGCTGGGCGAGCGGACCCGCGCCACCTGGTTGGGACGCTGATCCACCACATGCTCGGACGCCAGCCGGGTCAGGGCCTTGCGCACTACCGAGCGGCTCACGCCGAACACCTCACCGAGCGTCACTTCCGGCAGCCGCGTACCGGGCGGCAGGCGCTGCATCAGCACCGCCCGGCGTACCTTCTCGACAATATCCCGGTCGCCGCTGCGACGGTCGCTGGCGCGCCCACCGACCTCGGCCAGCATCGTCTCCTGCCACTCATGCATGCGCTGTCCCCTGCGTGTTTCCGACATCGGCATCCCGTCCTGTGGGTGGAATGGCCACATCAAACAGGATCATTGTATACAGGGTTCAGTCATCAGGCACGGCGATGTGCCGGGGAGACGTCGAGGATCTTCAGGGTATTGGTGCCGCCA
>JBNJIL010000007.1:0-153219 GCA_051749325.1 Pseudomonadota bacterium
ATTGGTAAGAATATGGTTGAGCAGGGTGGTCTTGCCGGCGCCCAGAAAGCCGGAGAGCACGGTCACCGGCAGGGTCTGTTGCAGGGGTGTCATGTTCACTTCCTGATAGGACATCATGCGGGATCGATGGTCAGCAGCAGCCGCTTCTGGTCCTCGGCCAGTGCCGGGCTGCGATGCACCAGCGCCTGCTGTTCGTTGCCTTCCCAGCCGCCGCCCTTGAGCAGGGCCAGATCACCGACCTCGAGCGTCTGGATGGCCTCGGGGTCGCGGACGATCGCCGGCTTGTCCGGTGACGGCGCGCCCAGCCCGGCACGGTTGGTGGCGGCCTCGGGAAGCCACTCGCTGCCCGGGCCGTGATAGGTCGTGACCAGGCGCACCGGCAGGTTGTCGACGTGGAAGCGTGGACACATGGCGCCGTCCAGCAGGCGCAGGCGAATGCCCACCGTGTCGGTATCGAACAGACAGGCCATGGCCTCGGCCAGCAGCTGGACATCCTGTATCAGCACCTCGGCCGCTTCGGGGGCCGGGAGCCGCTTCAGCAGGTCCTTGCCCAGCGCTTGGCCGGGGGGGCCCAGCCAGGAGAGCTGCCAGGCACGGCCTGCCTGGCACTGGGCGAGGACGCTTTGCTGCAGGGCCGCCGAGGGCGGCCGGCGCATCACGGCGATCGTGATGCCATCCTCGAAGATGCGTGGCAGAACATCGACCTCGTCCCCCGCGGCCAGTTGAGTGGGTAACGCCTTGTCGACATGGCGCTCGAGGTCGTTAGAAAGAGCCGTTGCCGGCATGGGATCTCTCCTGCGCGGACTGAAAATATGTTATAACATAACTTTTCTCGGGGCGGCTGTCACCCTCGCATTACCGGACAGGGGAGCGGACGGCTGGCCACCCGGCATCGGGAGGACCTGAAGGCGAGAGGCTACGGGGAGGTGTGGGCGGCGAGCGCCCCGCCGGGGCGCTTGCTGCTGGGTCAATGGGTAGATGCACAAGGGCAGCAGGGGCCCTGGAGAGGTGTCACAGGGGCTGTCATGCCGGTAGCGGGCCGCCATTGATCGTCGACAGCGCCGCGTTGGTCTCGAGGATCTGCGCCTCGATGCCGCTTACGCCCATGCCTTCCAGCCTGGCGGTATGCATCTGGCGGTAGGCCTCGGCGTCCTGTCGGGTGGCAAAGAGGTAGACGCCGCCAGCCAGCTGGCGCTCGGCGTCCTCGGTCCAGATCTTCCACAGCAGGCCGGGCTCCTCGTTGATGGATCTTGCCAGCGGGGCGAGGGTCTCGGCCATCTCGTCGCCGAAGGGCCCTGGGAATGGGAAGTGCACCTGCAGAATCACGGCCATGGAGCCTCCTGGTTGAACGTCGTGGGTGAAAGTCGGGATGTCGCAGGGCCGGTGTGAGAGCGCCGGCGACGGCCGAAGGGGGGCGGTTCAGCCTGACAGATCGACCAAGGGATGATGATAACGCTTCTGTCCGTCGCGGCGTTATGGTCAACAGGTGGTAGAGTGATCGACTCGGGCCCGATACTCGCCGCATTGGCGGCGGGATGGCCGCCTGGTTGAGCGGCGGTCATTCGCCCGCGCTGGCGTGCAAGCGCGCTGAGCATCTCGTTAGCAAGGAGAGAACATGCCGGTCTATACCAATATCGAGGATCTGCGGCGTCATTACGTGCGACGCACGCCGAAGATGTTTTACGACTATGCCGAATCCGGCAGCTGGACAGAGCAGACGTTTCGCGAGAACAGCAGTGACTTCCAGCATATCCACCTCAAGCAGCGCGTGGCCGTCGACATGGCCGGGCGCACCACGCGCAGCCAGATGATCGGGGAGGACGTCTCCATGCCGGTGGCCTTGGCGCCGGTCGGGCTGACGGGGATGCAGTCTGCCGACGGTGAGATCAAGGCCGCTCGGGCCGCCGAGGCGTTCGGCGTGCCGTTCACGCTGTCGACCATGTCGATCTGCTCGATCGAGGATGTCGCCGAGCACACCACCCGGCCATTCTGGTTTCAGGTCTACACCCTCAAGGATGACGACTTCATGCGTCGCCTGTTCGAGCGTGCCAAGGCCGCCAAGTGTTCCGCAATTGTCGTCACCGTGGACCTGCAGGTGCTGGGCCAACGCCACAAGGACATCAAGAACGGGCTGTCGGCCCCACCCAAGCTGACCGCGCGCTCGATCGCCAACATGGCCACCAAGATCCCCTGGGGGCTTGAGATGCTGCGCACCAAGCGCCGCTCGTTCGGCAATATTGTCGGCCATGCCAAGGGCGTGACCGATCCGTCGTCACTCTCTACCTGGACGGCGGAAGCGTTCGATGTGTCGCTGGATTGGCAGCGCATCGCCCAGTTCAAGAAGTGGTGGGGGGGGAAGCTGATCGTCAAGGGCATCATGACGCCGGAGGATGCGCGGCGCGCGGTGGAGGTCGGTGTCGATGCGATCATCGTCTCCAACCACGGGGGCCGTCAGCTGGATGGGGCGCTCAGCTCCATTCGCATGCTGCCATCGATCATCGAGGCGGTAGGCGACCAGGTCGAGGTCCACTTCGATTCGGGCATTCGCTCCGGCCAGGATGCGCTGAAGGCACTGGCGCTGGGGGCCAAGGGCACCTATATCGGTCGCGCGTTCACCTACGGCCTGGGTGCCGCCGGGGAGTCAGGCGTGACCAAGGCCCTCGAGATCATCCACAAGGAGCTGGATACGACCATGGCCCTGTGTGGAGAGACGGACGTCAAGAACCTCGGGGCGCACAATCTCTACGTGCCGCAGGGCTTTGCCGACCCGACCGTCAAGCTTTGACAGCGACCGGGCTGGATGATTTCCTCGGCGCACATGGCCTCGATGAGGCGCGTCGCGTCAGGTTCCGAGCCCTCGATGACTACACCACCTTCCTTACCCCGGCACAGCGGCAGGCGAAGCGCTACCTGCTGGTAACGCGCCTCGACGGTGATCCCGTCAGTGATCAGGCGCTAGGCCCCTTGATGCTGGTGGTCCCCGAGGATGCTGAGGCGGCGCGGGAGGGCCGCGTGGCGATGACGCGCTGGATCTGGGCGATCCGGGAGATCAGTGCGCTATGAGCGTGGCCTCGACGCAAGGCCTGTGCGTGCGCCTGGTCGTGGCCTTCAGCCTGATCGCCACGTGCTGTGCCGTGGCCATCGCCTACTATGTTTCCCCAGGCACGCCAGCACGTGGGCGCCGACTACACGGCGCTGGTGACCGATGTGGTCAGGGCCCAGCAGGATCCTGCCACCCTGCGCCTGACCCTGGAGAGCCTTGCCCACCGCCCGGAACCTATCCACCTGGCGCAGATTCACGACCTGCTATGGCGAATACCCCGGCGTATCGAGGGCATCCGGCTGCAGCTGCGTCGCAGCGAGCTCGCGCCTGCCAGCTATGGTGAACTGACCGAGGAGCTTGACCATGTGGCGTCACGGCTGCCGGCGCTGGAAGCCGCCGTCGATGCCGCGGCCGACGAGGGGCTCGCCGAGCACCGCAATGCGGCCCTGCTGCTGCTGGGCATGGAGGTCGAGGAGGGGTTGGCCTGGGCCTACAGCGAACTGAACGAGCTGCTCCACCGTGCCTCGGCCGAGCAGCGCCGGCTGATGGAGCGCCTGGCCGTCGCCGTGGCGGTGCTGCTGCTTCTCCTGCTGCTGGCGATCGCGGCGGTGATGCGCATGCTGCTTCAGCTGCATCGACAGCGCGAGTCCATGCGCCTGCAGAGCCGGACCGATGAACTGACCTCGCTCGGCAACCGCCGCTGGCTTCGGGAGGAGGCCGAGGAGGCCTTCGAGCGGCGCCGACGCCATGGCGTGCCGATCAGTCTCATGCTGCTGGACCTGGATCACTTCAAGACGATCAATGACCGCTTCGGCCACCCGGTCGGTGATGCGGTGCTGGTCGCCTTTACGCGCCTCCTGGAGCAGCAGGTACGACATGTCGACAGGGTGGCGCGAATGGGGGGCGAGGAGTTCGCGGTGCTGCTGCCCGACAGCGATCTGGCGGGTGCCGGGGCCCTTGCCGAACGGATTCGCGAGGCAACAAGCGGGATGGCCATGCCGGGTCCCGCCGCCGGTGAACAGCTGACGGTGAGTATCGGGGTGGTCGAGGCCGGGGAGGAAAAGGGCCTGGATCGGCTCTACAGTCGGGCCGACCAGCTGCTCTACCGGGCCAAGGCCGGCGGACGCAACCGGGTCGTCACCGACCTGGAGCATGCCGCTGACGCCTCCGCGTCCGCCAGGACCGACCGCCACGCCGAAGCGCATGTCCGGCGGGCCGTCCACGAGGGCGGGACCCGGCGCTGACAGGGGCGCGCCGGCATCGGTGCCCTCTTGCCTGTGTACCGACGCCTGTGTTCCGGCGCCGCGGCTGGCTCAGGCGTCCAGGCGCTGGGCCACGGCGTCGAGAAAGCCCTGCATGTCGACGATGGTTTCAGATGCCGGGTCGAGGGTCTTGCCCTTGAGGTCGCCGGTGATGATGCCATCGGCGACGGTATCGATCAGCGCCGCCTTGAGTCGGGTGGCGTAGTCGACCAGTGCCGCGTTGTCCTCGCGCTCGCCAAGGGTCTCGAGCGCATTGGCCACCGCGTACAGCAGGGCGGAGGAGTTGAAGTGTGCCACCTTGCCGCCACTCTCCTGATAGGTCAGGTAGAGGTCGTGGGCGGTGCCGTGGGGAGCCTCGAAGAGCATGGTGCCGCTCTTGCTCTCGATGATCGAGCTGGCGGTGGCCAGGCTGCCGCCGAGGGCGGCCGAGATGTCCGAGAAGATGTCGCCGTCGAGGTTCTGGGCCGGGTAGAGGGCATTGCGCGGCGGGTCGGTGATCATCTTGATCAGCTGGCTGGAGGGCCGCATGATCATGAACGATGGCGGCGGCGTGTCGGCCTCGGCCAGCTCGCGGCGCACATCGGTGATCACGGTGCTGAACACCTCGTCGTACTCCATGTACTCGCGCTTGAGGCCGAAGTAGACCTCCTTGTCCTTGCGCGAGGCGTCGCGGAATACCTGCAGCACCCAGTCCTTGATCGCCTCGTGGTCGTTGGACATCAACAGGATGGGATCGCCCTGCTGCACGTGGCGGGCATGCTTCTCCTCGCCGTCGACGACCACCTTGAGGATGCCGTCCTCCTCCGCGGGAGCGTTGAAGCTACCATACTGGTCGCCGCCGCCGGCGCTCATGCGCGAGATGGAGACCTGAGCCTTGCGGTCCGGGATGCCGAACTGCTTGAGCTGCTCGACCAGCTTGTAGAGCTTGCGGCCGGTGGTGTTGTCCGGCACGCCCCACAGGGCTCTTTCCGGCGGGTTGGCGACGAGACGCGCCGCCTGGGCGTCGATCAGCTCGTAGTGGTAGGCGAGTCCCAGCGCCTCGACCTGCGCCCTGTAATCATTCTCGTAGATGTCTTCGATGGCGGCGCGCATCACGCCGTCGTAGCCGGCGATCACGGTGTCCTTCAGGCCCAGGTAGATGTCGCGCTGCTCGTCGATGGCGCGCTGAAAGAAGCGGTGCGCCCAGGCCTTGACGTCGCTCAGGGCGTTGGTGGCCAGCAGCCAGGGGTCGCCCTTCTTGACCTCGCGGCGGTGCAGTTCCACCGGGTCACCGCTGGCCCCCACGAACATCAGCTTGACGATGCCGCTGGCGCGGGAGAGCTCGCTGAAGCTGTCCTTGATGCCGCCGTCTTCCATCGTTTCCACGACGATGTCGCGGCCTTCCCACTGGGGGCGCTGGACCAGCAGGTTGCGAAACTGGATGTCCTCGCGGGTGATGTTGCCGCCGATCCCCTTGCGGATGGCGCCGTTGGGCGACTTGGTGGCCAGCGGGTGAAGCTTGGTGCCATCGAGCTCGGGATGGGCGGCGAGCAGTTCGCCCAGCTGAGCGCGGTTGACCGTCATTCCGGCATTCTTCACGCCCACGCCGTGCGTCTTGAGTGCCTCGATGGCGTCGATCACCGCCTGGCCATTGGTGACCAGGCGATTTTCCGCGGTCAGGTCGATCTCCACCAGCTCGATGGCCAGCCGGGACGTCACGAAGGTGTCGAGAATCCTCTCGAAGGCCACTTGCGCCATCTCATCGCCATGCAGGATGACCAGGGGGGCTGTCACGTCGATCTTGCTGCTCATCACTCTTACCTTGTCGAGATGGTGGAAGTTGTGGGGGTGGAAACCGCATCGATGCGGAAATGCGCATAGGTTACGCCGGATGCCGGGCATGTGCCAGACGACCGGGGGGCGGATCAGTGCCCCTCCGGATCCGTGGCCCAGCGCTCGTCCGGGTGGACCTCGCTGGCCGGCAGCACTGGGTCGTAGCCTTCGGCACGCAGCGCGGCGATCACCTCCCTGGTGTGGTCGCTGCCCAGGGTCTCGAGCGTGGCCTCGACCTCGGTGGCGCGCAACGAGAGGTCAGTGAAGGTGCGCTGGTGGGCAATCTGGATGACGTTGGCGCGCTGCTCGGCGAGCAGGCGGGTGAGTTCGGCCAGTGAGCCGGGCACGTCGGGGATGCCGACCCGTACCCGGACGATGCGCCCGGAGCGCACCAGGCCCCGCTGGATCACCGAGGAGAGGGCCAGCATATCGATATTGCCACCGCACAGTACCAGCCCCACCTTGCGCCCGCGGTAGCGTGCCGGATCGGTAAGCAGGGCGGCGAGGCCGGCGGCGCCGGCCCCCTCGGCCACGCTCTTCTCGATCTCCAGCAGCATCAGGATGGCACGCTCGATCTCGGGCTCGTCCACCAGCACGATGTCGCTGACCCGTTCACGCACGATCTCCCGGGTCAGGGTGCCGGGCTGCTTGACGGCGATGCCCTCGGCGAGGCTGGCCAGGCCGCAGTGAACCGCCTCGCCGGCCAGCACCTGCCTCATGGCCGGGAAGCGGCAGGTCTGGACGCCGATGATCTCGATATCGGGCTTCAGCGTCTTGGCCGCCACGGCGATGCCGCTGATCAGCCCGCCGCCGCCGATGGGGACCACCAGGCAGTCGAGGTCGGGGACGGCCTCGAGCATTTCCGGGGCGATGGTGCCCTGCCCGGCGATGATCCGCTCATCGTCATAGGGGTGCACGAAGACCAGCTGGCGCTCCTCGGCGAGGCGTCGGGCATAGGCCCCGGCCTCGTCGACGCCGTTGCCCTCCAGGTGCACCTCGGCCCCGAAGCTGCGGGTGTTGCGCACCTTGAGGTTGGGCGTATGACGGGGCATGACAATGGTGGCGTGGATGCCCAGCCGGGTGGCGTGATAGGCCACCGCCTGGGCATGGTTGCCCGCCGACATGGCGATCACGCCCCGGGCGCGCTCCTCGGGGCTCAGCGAGAGCAGGTGATTGAGCGCGCCACGCTCCTTGAAGGAGGCGGTGAACTGGTGGTTCTCGAACTTGATGTAGAGCTCGCAGCCGGTGAGCTGCGAGAGCGTGGTGGAGTGCAGGCAGGCCGTCGGTTCCACGCTTCCCCGGAGGCGTGCGGCGGCCTGTCGGATGTCGTCGAGGGTCACGCTCATGAGCGGTGTGTCTCCGTGGGTGGACACCTGTCGGGGTGGCGAGTGTCCACCGGGTGAGGCAGGTGCGCTGCCAGGGCGAACACGTGGGGGTCGTCCACGCCGAGGTCGCGTAGGGCCTGAGCCAGGTTGACGAGGTAGTCGCGGTTGGGGCCGCTGGGGCCGTGAGCCACGGCGATCTGCTCGGCGATGGCCTCGAGAGGGGCGTCGCCGAGGAAGGCGGCGTTGTCCTCGGTGGCGAGATACACCAGCCCCTCGGCGCTCGAAGGCGGTGCGGCGTCCTCGAAGTGCAGCCGGGTGACCTCGCGCAGGTAGCCGTTCTTCTCGCGCACGTCCAGCGGGCCGAGCACCTCGGGGGTGATGCGGTAGGCCATGCCGTGACAGATCGCGCCGGGAGCGCGCACCAGGGTGACCACGCGGCCCGGCGCCTCGGGGGTGCCGCGGTGGTCGTGGGAGCCCTGCCAGAAGCGGCGCACCCAGCCACGGATATACGCCGGTCGGCGCGTCAGGTAGGGGAAGTCAGCCTTCCAGATCAGCGAGCCGTAGCCGAACAGCCAGATCTCGTCGTGGCCGTCGAAGTGGGTCATCTGCCGGTTGCGGTGTGTCGTGTCGAGGGTCATGGGGCGGTGTGGCCAGGTCGCGCTGCATCATCGGTCCGTGTCGGGTCATGGCCTAGCGTAACGTGCGGCCATGGCGGGGTCTATCGGCTTGCCCCGTCGATCGCTCGTCGGGCGAGTCGGGCGTTGCATTGAGCGTCGACGCCGTCACGAGGCGGAGGTATCGTGACAGCGATCGCTTGTTACTCGACAGGGAGGCGCCATGAACGCCAGCAGGATACTCGACCAACTGATGCAGCAGGCCGGCGGCAGCAGCAAGGGAGCCGGCGGTGGCGGCGTGGATGTCAAGGGCATGCTCGATGGGCTGTCGCGCCAGCTTGGCGGCAGTGCCAGTGAGTCCGGCACCGGGAGTGGCTCGGGCGTGGATGTCAAGAGCCTGCTTGGCGGTGGTGCCCTGGGCCTGATGGTGGGCTCCAAGCGCGGCCGCAAGCTGGGTGGCAAGGCCCTCAAGTACGGCGCCATCGCCGGCGTCGGCGCGCTGGCCTGGAAGGCATGGCAGAATTATCAGGGCAGCGCGGGTGGCAGCCAGGCCAATGAGGGCGAGCCCGTGGAGCAGTTGGACAGCCAGGCCCGTGAGCAACGCAGCCTGGAGCTGTTGCAGGCCATGATCCTGGCGGCCCGTGCCGACGGCCACATCGATGACCAGGAGCGCGAACTGATCTCCCAGCAGATCGATGCCCTGGGCGCCGATCAGGAACTGCACGACTGGGTGGCCGAGCAGATGCAGGCGCCCCTGGATGCCCGGGCCCTGGCTCGCCAGGCGGATTCCCCCCAGGCCGCTCGGGAGATCTACCTGGTCAGCGTGGCGGTAATCGACGAGCAGAATCCCATGGAGCGTGCCTGGCTCGAGCAGCTGGCTCAGGCCCTGGCGCTTCCCGATAGCGTGATCGCCGACCTGGAGCGCCAGGCCGTCGAGGCGAGCTGATGGATGCGCCGCTACTCTGGCTGGCGAGCGGTTTCGGCCTGGGGCTCTCGCCCTGGGCCTCGGGCACGCTCGGTTCGCTGCTGGGGCTGCCGCTGGCCTGGTGGCTGCTGGGGCGTCGGCGGCGAGTTCAGCTGGGCATGATCGTCATGCTGCTGGTGGCCGCGGTGCCGGTCTGCCACCTGGCCGAGGCGGGACTGGGCGGCAAGGATGATGGGCGCATCGTGCTCGACGAGATCGTCGCCTTTCCGGTGGCGGTGCTGGGCCAGTCGGCGGCGCGCCACCCCGCGGCCATGGCGGGTGCCTTCGTGGTCTACCGGCTCTTCGATGCCACCAAGCCACCGCCTGTGGCCCGGGTCGAGGGTGTCGCCGGCGGCCTTGGCATCGTGCTTGACGACAGCATGGCGGCGGCCATGACCTGGCCGGTGGTGGCCGGTGGCCTGATGCTGTGGCGTCGGCGTCAGCCCGCCTGATCGCGGGGCGGGAAGGTGACATCGAAGCCGCGGGCATCGAGCTGACGGATATCGCTCGGGCGGCCCTGGCCATCCAGCTCCACCAGGCCGATGCCGCTGCCGTTCCAGAGTCGCTCGCCGGCCCTGGCGCGGTCCGGGTCGCGCGGCGAGATGACCATCCCGCGGCGCTTCGTGAACCAGTTGAGCGGCGAGCGTGGGGCATAGAGCCAGCGGTTGAGGCGGTCGAACCAGTCGAGCAGGGTGTCGGGAAAGGCGTTCTTGATGCCGCTGGAGGTGATCTGCCAGATCCTCGGTCCCTTGCGGCGCTGGCGAAGGCGGATGTCGTAGGCGAAGGAGTAGTGCACGTCGCCGGAGAGGATCACGAAGTGACCCGGGGTGCGCGAGTGGTGGAAGATGTTGAGCATCACGCTCGCCGCGCCGCGGTGGGCCATCCAGTTCTCTGCGTCGACCAGCAGCGGCTTGCCGGCCAGGGTGAAGAGCCGCTGGATGGCCTCGATCAGCTTGACGCCGAACATCGGTGCCGGCGAGACGATCACCACCGAGGGGGCATCGAGGATCTGCTGTTGCAGCTCCGAGAGCGCCTCCCAGTCCATCAGCCCGGAAGGGCGCTTCGGACTGCGCTCGCTGCGCCAGCGTCGGGTGCGAGTATCCAGCACCACCAGCTTCGGCTCGCCGGCGATCTCCACTTCCCAGCCCTGGAAGCGCAGCAGTCGCTCGATGACGGCATCCTGCGCAGCGGCGGGCAGCCAGCCCTCCCGGCCGGCTGCCTGCTCGAGCAGTTCGGCGGCGTCGGCCAGCGGCTCGGCCAGGCGGTCGGGGTCATTGCCCCAGCCCTGGCAGAGCAGGTAGGCGAGCAGGGCGTTGCCGATGATGCGCCGCGAGAAGGGGTGCCCGTAGGCGGTGCGCTCCCAGTCCGCGGTGAGGTTCCAGTCGTCGGTGATGTCGTGGTCATCGAAGATCATCAGCGAAGGTAGGTGGGCCATCACCCGGGCGGCGGCCGGCAGGCCCTCGACGAAGCGTTCCATGACCGCGCGCTGCTCGCCGAAGCGTGCCCTGTGCTTCTCGTCCAGCATCGGCTCATTCATCTCGACAAGCCGCCAGGGCACCGGCGACCAGACCAGCAGGTACATGGCCATCACCTCGGCGAAGCTCATCAGGTGGTTGTGGGCATTGGCCGACGTGAAGACCGGCTTGCGTGCCCCGCCGAAGAAGCCCTCGCGCAGCGCCTCGCTACTCTTGACGTCCGGCAGCAGGGCCTCGCGTCGGTAGTAGGTGGCGGGATCCGTATAGAGCGCCTGGCTGTCGGCCACGGTGGCGCCCTCCAGGGTCTCGTCGAACAGGCCCAGGCGGCGGATCACTGCATGGATGGCCACCAGCATCGGGCCGGCGACATCGTCGGCGTAGACCTGGTCGCCGGTCATCAGCAGCCAGGCGGGCCAGTCCTCGGGGGTCGCGCGGCGCTCGGCCAGCCAGGCATCGGCACGCACCAGGCCGTCGGGGCCGTCATGGTGGGGCCGGCGGCAGGAGCCATGCAGCAGGCGGCGGTGGCTCTCGGCCAGCACGAAGGCGGGGTAGGCGGCGTCCTCGTGCAGCAGGTGGGGCGCCCAGTCGGCGATGCCGCGCTCGTCTCCCCTGTCGTCCCCGGCCGGGGCGATCTTCAGGTCATAATCGATGTGCACGCCACGGGGCAGGGGCGTCTCGAGGGCCACGTCGATCAGGTGCAGCCAGGCATGGCGGCCCAGCGGGAGCCGTTTCAGGCGGCGTGCGTTGAGCGTCAGGCGGCGCGGCGGATGTCCGGCCGGGTGCAGCATCAGGCCGAGTTCGAGGGGCCGCGACCCCACCAGCCAGATCACCAGCCGTTCCGCGCCGAGGCGCCGCAGGAGGGGACCGGCGAGGACCTCGGGCAGTGTGGAAGGACCTCTGGACATGGCAATCCCTTGCATCAGTGGGGCCGCTGCGTCCGATGGCACTGGTCGTGATCGGGTCAACGGACTAGGCTGGCAGCGGTTTCGTTCCAGATTGCCCCTTCCTCCATGGAGACTTCAACCATGAGCGTGATGATCCTCGGTCTGCTGGTCTTTCTCGGCGTGCATTCGGTGCGCATCGTCGCCGACGACTGGCGAACCGCCCAGGTCCAGCGCATGGGCGAGCTGCCCTGGAAGGCGGCCTATTCGGTGGCCGCGATCATCGGCCTGGTGATGGCGATCTGGGGCTATGGTCAGATGCGCCTCGACCCGATCTGGGTCTGGCAGCCCCCGGTGGGCCTGCGCCATGCCGTCTAGCTGCTGATGATTCCCGCCTTCGTGCTGCTGGCGGCAGCCTATGTGCCGGGCAACCACCTCAAGGCCCGGCTGGGCCATCCGATGATCCTGGCAGTGAAGCTCTGGGCCTTCGCCCACCTGCTGGCCAACGGCCGGCTGGGTGACATCGTCTTCTTCGGCGCCTTCCTGCTGTGGGCGGTGTTCGACTTCCGCGCCGCCCGTCGTCGCCCGCGGCCCGATACCGCCGCTCCGGGCCTGGTCGGCACCCTCGCCACCCTGGGAATCGGCCTGGTGGCCTACACCCTCTTCGCTTTCCACCTGCATGTCTGGGTCACCGGCGTGCCGGTGATGTGATCCTGGCACGGCAATCCCGGTCGCCTCGAAATGGCGACTGGGCCTTTCCCTGTATGGTGCTACGCTGATTGAGTCGACGCCGAATCGTCATCGGAAGGTCACGGTGTTGACACGTGACTCAGCGATAACGGGGTTCGCCCTGTTCACCATGGAGAGTTCGTCATGCCGATCACACGTCGCCGTTTCCTCAAGGGCAGTCTGGCCGCCGGGGCCGTTGCCAGCGTGCCGTCCTTCTACGTCAACACCTTGCTGGCGCAGGAGCAGACGCTGCGCATCTATGCCTGGGCGGGCTACTTCAATGATCGGATGCTGGACGACTTCACCGAGAAGACCGGCATCAAGGCGACCTTCACCCCCTACGGCACCAATGACGAGCTGATGAACTCGCTGCGTGCCAGCGACGGCGAGGGCTTCGACGTGATCATGCCGACCGTGGATCGCGTTCCCGGCTATCTCGACTATGACCTGATCCAGCCGCTGGACGAGTCGCGCATCAACTGGAGCGGCGCCCTGGACAGTGCCATCGAGGGCTCGGAGACCGGCGGGGTGGTGGACGGCAAGCGCTACTTTGCGCCCAGCGACTGGGGCACCGAGGCGATCACCTGGCATCGCCGCTTCACCGACATCGACCGCGCCAACCTCAGCTATGCCGACCTGTGGAACCCGGAGCATGGCCAGGGCGTCACCGTGCGCGGCCACTCGGCACTGGTCGGCATCGGTCTGTGGCTGGAGCGCGAGGGCCGGCTGCCGCACCCGATGCTCGACTCCTACCGGAGCGAGGAGGCGATGCGCGCCAACTTCGACGTCATCCTCGAGGAGGCGGTCAAGCACAAGGAGCTGCTGGTGCAGTTCTGGAACACCGAGAACGAGGCCCAGGCCGCCTTCCGCACCAACGGCGCGATCATCGGCCAGACCTGGGACTCCACCGCCTTCCGTCTGCAGCAGGAGGGCGAGGAGATCGCCTACGGCGCGCCCAGGGAAGGCGCCCTGGCCTGGATGGAGGGCTTCGTGATTCCCCGCAACGCCCAGAACCCGGATGCCGTCTACGAGCTGATCAACTGGTACTACACCCCCGAGGCGGGGGCCATGTTCGTCGAGGCCACCGGCTACAACTCCACCGCCAAGGGCGCCACCGAGCTCCTGCCCGAGGCGACGCGCAACTTCTTCACCGAGTCCTACACCGAGGAGGACCTGGCCAACCTCTGGTGGTGGCCGATCCAGGAGCCCTGGTACGTGGCGCTGCGCAACGAGTATCAGGACCGCTACCTCTCCGCATGACATCGCGTGACCCCGGCCCCGAGGTGAGCATGGACGGCAGCGTCCGCCTGGAGGAGGTGGTGATGCGCTTCGGCGACTTCACCGCCATCGACACGACGACGCTCGAGATCGGCTCGGGGGAGTTCTTCAGTTTCCTCGGCCCCTCGGGCTGCGGCAAGACCACCCTGCTCAACATGATCAGTGGCTTTCTGACCCCCAGCGAGGGCCAGGTGCTGATCGGCGGCGAACCCATGGGCGGCGTGCCGGTGAACCGCCGCCCCACGGCGATGATCTTCCAGAACCTGGCGCTCTTCCCGCTGATGACGGTCTTCGAGAACATCGAGTTCGGCCTAGAGGTGCGCGGGGTCGACCGCAGGGCACGCCGCGAGGCCTCGGAGCGCCTGCTGGCGTTGGTGGCCCTGGAGGGCAGCGGGCCGAAGCGGATCGGCGAGCTCTCCGGCGGCCAGAAGCAGCGGGTGGCCATTGCCCGGGCGCTGGCCGTGGAGCCGCGGGTGCTGCTGCTCGACGAGCCGCTCTCGGCGCTGGACCTCAAGCTGCGCCAGCACATGCGCGCCGAGCTCAAGGCGATCCAGCGCAAGACCGGCATCACCTTCATCTACATCACCCACGACCAGGGCGAGGCGCTGACCATGTCCGATCGCGTGGCGGTGATGTCGGCGGGGCGCATCCAGCAGGTGGCCGACCCGGTGACCCTCTACCGCTCGCCGGCCACCGGCTTCGTGGCGGCCTTCGTCGGCGAGAACAACCGCCTCCCGACGACCTTGCTCGAGCGCCACGGCGAGCGGGTGCGCCTGGACGGCGGCGCCCTGGGCGAGCTGGCCGGCCGCGTCGCGGCCGCGTCCCGGCTGGAGGTCGGCGACCGGGCGGCGCTCTACATTCGCCCCGAGCACCTGCGCCCGGTCGAGGAAGGGGCCGCCGGTCCGACCCTCGCGGCGACCCTGGCGGCGGTGCACTTCGAGGGCGCCTGGGTGGTGCTGGAGGCGCGGCTCGATGCCTCCGGCGAGATGCTCAGGGTGCAGCTGGGCCACGAGATCTCCCGACAGTGCACGGATGCCCTGGTCGCCGGGCGGCGCATGCGTTTCGGCTATGACCCCGACGATGCGGTGGTGCTGCCCGAGGATGGTAGCCCGCGTGTCGATGCGGCGACCGGTGAGGTGGTGGAGGCCGGCCGTGTTTAGGCAGCTGCGTGACCGTTTCGGTGCTCCTCTGGCCATGGCGATCCTCGCCCTGCTGGGTATCTGGCTGATCGTGATGGTCACCCTGCCGCAGCTGCAGATGATCGACTACTCGCTGCGCCCCAATCTGCTGCCGGCCCAGCGCGGTGGGCCACAGGACGGCTGGACGCTGGCCAACTACGCCACCCTGTTCGCCAACGACATTCATCGGGCGATCTTCTTCAAGACGCTGTGGTCCAGCGTGCTGGTGACCCTGCTGACGCTCGGCGTGAGCTATCCGCTGGCCTGGTACCTGGCCAAGGTGGCCACCCCGCGGCAGGCGGCGCTGTGCATCCTGCTGCTGATCATTCCCTTCTGGATCAACGAGATCCTGCGCACCTACTCGTGGTTCATCATCCTCGCCTTCCGCGGGCCGCTCAACGAGGTACTGATGATGCTGGGGCTGATCGACCGGCCGGTCCGCTTTCTCAGTGGCGACGGCGGGGTCATGGTGGGCATGGTCTACGCCTACATCCTGTTCATGGTCTTTCCGGTCTACAACGCCATCGAGAGCCTCGACGACAACCAGGTGCGCGCGGCGCGGGACCTGGGGGCAGGGACGCTGCGCACCCATCGGCGCATCGTCATTCCCCATGCCAAGCCGGGGATCGCCACCGGCTGCATCATGACCTTCATGCTGGCGGCGGGCAGCTATGCGGTGCCGGCGCTGCTCGGCTCGCCGGGCAGTCGCTGGTTCACCCAGATCATCTACAACTGGTTCTTCGAGGGTGGCAACTGGAACCAGGGGGCGGCCTACGCCTTCCTGCTGCTGGTGCTGTGCATCGGCTTCATGTCGCTGGTCATGAAGGTGTTCAAGGTGGGCCTTGGGGACATCGCCAAATGAGGAAACGGGCCAAGTGACGGGGGGCGGGACGTGAGTGCACAGCGACTGATGGCCCTGGGCCTGCGCTTCTACGTGGTGGTGTTCTTCGCCTATCTCTTCCTGCCGCTGCTGGTAATGGCCGCGGCGACCTTCAATGACAGCCGCTTTCCCACGGTCACGCCCTGGGACGGCACGACCCTGAGGTGGTTCGGCGAGCTCGCCGCCGACAGCGGCATGTGGCAGGCGCTCGCCAACAGCGCCATCGTCGCCGTGGGCGTGCTCTGCCTGGCAGTGCCCATCGGCATCGCCACGGCGCTGTTTCTCAACACGGTGCAGAGCCGCGCCAAGCCCTTCCTCTATGCGCTGATCCTCTCGCCGTTGCTCACCCCGGGCGTGATCATCGGCATCTCGACGCTGATCTTCTGGCGCCAGCTCGGGGTCGGCGGCGGCATCTTCCTCACCGTGCTCGGCCAAGCCACCTTCATCGCCGCCTACGTGATGCTGATGGTCACCGCGCGGCTGCAGCGCTTCGACCGCACCATGGAGCGTGCCGCCTTGGACCTCGGCGCCAGCCAGTGGCAGATGTTCCGGCGCATCCTGCTGCCCTATCTGAGGCCGGCGATCCTCTCGGCGGCGGTGATCGCCTTCCTGCAGTCCTTCGAGAACTACAACACCTCGCTGTTCGTGGTGGGCTACGACACCACCCTGACGGTCTACATCGCCTCCAAGGTGCGTACCGGACTCACGCCGGCGGTCAACGCCCTGGGGCTGATCCTGATACTCGTCACCGTGCTGCTGGCCGTGGCCTACGAGCTCAAGCGACGCCGAGAGGCGACGCGGGTGGTTAGCGGACAATAGGGGCGCCGGGGGCAGACCGAAGGGGAGGTCCTACGCCAGGGATGGCGTCGGTAGCGCCCAGGGAGGGGTTCACAGCGCCTCCCCGCAGGTCTGTCGCCGATCAGCCCCGGGCCAAGTCCAATGCTATGCTGGTGCCCACCGCAAGGGAGGGCTCATGGCTCACGATCACGACCATCACACCGGGCAGGACAGCCAGCGCCGGCTGTTCTGGGCGATCCTGCTCACCGGCGGCTTCATGGTCGCCGAGGTGGTGGGCGGCATCATATCCGGCTCGCTGGCGCTGCTGGCCGATGCCGGCCACATGCTCACCGACACCGCCGCCCTGGCGCTGGCCTGGTTCGCCGCCTGGATCAGCCACCGACCGGCCGACGCGAAGCGCAGTTTCGGCTACCACCGGGTTCAGACGCTCGCCGCTTTCGTCAACGGCCTGACGCTGATCGCCATCGTGGTGTGGATCGCCATCGAGGCCATTCGCCGTTTCATGTCACCGATGGCGGTGATGGGGATCCCCATGCTGACCATCGCCCTGCTGGGGCTGGTGATCAACATGGTGGTGTTCGCGATCCTGCACTTCGGCGATCGTGACAACCTCAACATCCGCGGCGCGGCGCTGCACGTGCTGGGCGATCTGCTGGGCTCGGTGGCGGCCATCATCGCCGCCCTGGTGATACTGGCCACCGGCTGGACGCCCATCGACCCGCTGCTCTCGCTGCTGGTGGCAGCCTTGATCCTGCGCAGTGCCTGGAAGCTGACCCGGGAGTCCGGCCATATCCTGCTGGAAGGCGTCCCGGATGGCCTGGACGCGGCGACCCTGCGCCGCGAGATTCCCGAGGCGCTCGCGGCGGTGCACGACGTGCATCACGTGCATGTCTGGTCACTGACCCCGGGACGCCACCTGGTCTCGCTGCATGCGGCCATCGAGGAGGGCGAGGATCGCCAGGCCGCCCTGGTGGCGATCCGTACCCTGCTGGTGGAGCGCTACGGCCTGGACCACGTCACCATCCAGCTGGAGAGCCGGCACCACTGTGCCGACGCGCCCGCCCCCGACGCGAGCCATCGGGGCTGAGCCGGGTCAGCCAGCGGGCCGGAAGGGACGGTCGGGCAGCCAGACGCGCACCGCCAGGCCGCCGAGGCGCGCGCGAGCGAGCTCCAGCCGGCCGCCGTTGAGCTTCACCAGGTCGGCGACGATGGCCAGGCCCAGGCCGTTGCCCGGGCGCTGCTCGTCGAGCCGGGCGCCGCGGGCCAGGGCGGCCTGGCGCTGGGCCTCGTCCATGCCCGGCCCGTCGTCCTCGACCTCCAGCCAGCTTCCCTCGGCATCGCTGCCACCGCGCATCTCGACCCGGCCCGCGGCCCAGCGCAGGGCGTTGTCCAGCAGGTTACCGACCAGCTCCTGCAGGTCCTGGGCCTCCATGCGGACACGCATCTCGGCCGGCAGCTCATCGCGGAGGATGATGCCGCGGCGCTCGGCGAGGCGGCCAAGCCCCGCGAGGATAGGGGTAAGCACCTCACCGGCGGCGACCCTGGGGGCCAGGCCGGCGTCCCCGGCCGCCGAGGCGCGGGCCAGGTGGTGGCGAACCGCAGCATCGATGCGCGCCAGTTCGTCACGGATGCGCGTACGCCGCGGCTCCTCGATGCTGTCGGCCAGGGTGGTCAGCACACTCACCGGGGTCTTCAGCGCATGCGCCAGGTTGCCCGCGGCGTGGCGCGCATGGGCCATCAGTCGCCGGTCGCGGTCCAGCACCCCGTTCATGGCCCGGGCGAGGCGAGCGAGCTCCGGCGACAGGCGGGTATCGAGGCGCTCGGCCTTGCCGTTCTCCACCTGCTGCAGGTCGGCCTGCACCCGGCGCAGCGGCGCCAGCCCCCAGCGCACCTGCAGGGCCAGGGTGGCCAGTAGCAGCAGCCCCAGGCCGACCAGAAAGAGCGTGACCAGCCGGGTGAAGCGGGCGAGCTCCGCGTCCAGCGTTGCCCGGGAGACGGCCACGCTGACGTGCAGCGGACCGTCCAGCGGTGCCAGGCGGATATCGCGCTCGATGACACGCAGCGGCGTTTCGCGCGGGCCTGGCAGGTCACGGATCATCACCTGGCGGTGGGAGCGCACCGGCAGACGCTGGTCCCAGAGCGAGCGGGAGGTCAGCACCCGCTCGTCGCCGTCGCTGATCTGCCAGTACCAGCCGGAGAGGGCCTGCTCGAAGCGCGGATCGCCCAGCGAGCGGTCATGCACCAGCCGCTGCTGCGTCGGCTCCCAGGCGAGGCCGGCGACCACCACGTTGAGCAGGGCCTCCAGGCGCTCGTCGAAGGCGCCCGTCGTGGTGGTGCGGAAGTAGTGGGAGAGTCCCGCACCGGCCAGCGGCAGCGCGATCACCAGGGTCAGGAGGGTCGCCAGCAGCAGGCGACTGGCCAGCGACAGCCGCTGCAGTCGGCTCATGAGGCCTCGTCGCCCCCGGCCAGGCGATACCCCTGGCCACGCTGGGTCTGGATGCGCGCGGCGCCCAGCTTGCGGCGCAGCCGGCTGATCTGGACGTCGATGACGTTGGAGTCCGGCTCGTGGTCGCGGTCGTAGACATGCTCGGCCAGCTCGCTGCGACTCACCACGCGGGGCGCGGCGTGGGCCAGGTAGGCGAGCAGGCGTGACTCCTGGGCGGTCAGGCTCACCGGGCGGCCGGCCAGGGTGACGCTGCCGGCGTGGGTGTCGAAGGCGAGCTCGCCGATCCTCAGCACCGGGTGGGCGTGGCCGTGGCTGCGCCGCACCAGGGCGCGCAGACGGAACAGCACCTCGGCGGTCTCGAAGGGCTTGGTGACGTAGTCGTCGGCCCCGGCCGAGAAGCCGGCGGCCTTGTCGGCCCAGCGGGTGCGCGCGGTGAGCACCAGTACCGGCGTGTCGATGGCGTCGTCGCGCCACTGGGCGAGCCAGCGGCTGCCGTCGCCGTCGGGCAGGCCCAGGTCGAGGATCACCGCGTCGTAGGCCTCGGTGCGTATCAGGAAGTCCGCCTCGCCGCCGGTGCCGGCGGTCTCCAGCAGCACGCCGGCGTCACTCAGGGCCTCCTGCAGCGCCTCGGCCAGCGCCCGGTCATCCTCCACCAGCAGCACCTTCATGGCCCGCGCCTCATGCCATTGATGTTCACGCCCTCCATGCCGATCAGCTCGCCACTGGCGGCATCGAACTCGAATTCCACCACCTGGCCCTGGGGACCGAGCATCTCGACCTCGTAGCGCATCCGGCCATCGTCACGCTCGAGTTCCACCTCCAATACCTGGCCCGCGTAGCTCTCCTCCAGCCAGTCGAGAATCTCGGGCAGGGGCACGATCCGCCCCTCGCGTACTGCCTCGTGAAGGTCATGCCACGCCTCGTCCGCCGGTGCGGGGGAGGCGGCCAGCAGGGCGAGGAGGGCGACCAGCACCGGCAGGTGCAGGCGGGCAAGCAGAGAGGCTGTCATCATGATCACAGGGTGCCAGGCGCGACATGAACAGAGCATGAACGCTGGCGTCACCTTGGGGCAAGGTCGCATGGCGTGTAATGACCTGGCACTCCACAGAACGAGGACTGACCCATGCAACGCAAGATGATCCTGACAGCTTCCCTGGCCGCCCTGCTGGGCGCCGCCACCCTGGCCCAGGCCGCGGATGATCGCCTGGCCACCGAACGCCTCGACGAGGTGTTGGCCCAGGCCGGCGATTTCGGTTTCCGGACCTATGAGGAGATCGAGGTCAAGCGTCGAGATCGCGTCGAGGTCGAGGGCTGGCTTGACGACGAGTGGCAGGCCGAGGTGAGCTTCGACCTGGCCAGCGGCGAGAGCCTCAAGGAGGAGCGCAGGAAGCGCGACGGCGGTGCCTGGGGCCTCTCCGAGGCCGAGGTGCGTGACGCCATGGCGCTGGCCGTGGCCGAGGGCGTGGTCGAGTTCGAAGAGCTCCAGGTCGACCGCGATGGCCGTATCGAGATCGAGGGCTACGACACCGACGACCGCGAACTGGAAGTGAAAGTCCGTGGCGGAGAAGTTCTCGAGGTCGAGCACGACTGACGCCTGCGCCGGGGCCTTGCCCTGGTGGTTCCCGATATGGAGAGGGCCCGGCGTGAAGCTGTCGCGTCGGGGCCTCGACGTGTGCGGCTACTCCGCCGAACTGACGAGCCCCATCACGCTGACCAGGATGAGCACGGCGCCGAGCACCCGGAAGTAGAGACTGGTGCGGCTGGCAAGCAGGTAGCGATGGGCTCGCTCCCCCAGCAGGTGGCCGATCAGGGCGCAGGGCAGCAGCCACAGCTGGTGGATGAGCTGCAGGTCGACGCCGGCGATCACGAAGGAGACCATCTTGATCAGCACCAGGATGAACCAGAGCACGAAGAGGGTATCGCGCAGCTGGTGAGCGGCCACATGGGTGGCGAACACCGCGACGATCAGCGGGGCGCCGATCAGCGAGGTGCCGCTGACGTAGCCGCCCAGCGCCAGCAGCAGGGCATCCAGCCAACGGTTGTGGCTGCGAAAGGGCTTGTCCATCACGTAGCCGACCGCATAGATCATCACGATCACGAAGATGATGCTGGTGAGGACGTCGCCCGGCAGGGTCAGCAGGCCGACCACCCCGACCAGCTTGGGGATGATCATCACCTTCATCGCCCTGAGCAGGTAGTGCCAGTCGATATTGCCCTCGGTGGGCGCCCGGCCGGCGTTGTCGGCCACCAGCTGCCGGTGGCCGCGCCAGGCGATCCAGCTGGAGAAGATCAGCAGATGGATGGCAATGATCGGCAGGAAGACCAGCGGTTCATCGAGCACCAGCAGCAGAAAGGGCAGCGACAGCACGGCGCCGCCGAAGCCCAGGCTGGTGCGCACGAACCCGCTCCAGACGAAGATCAGCCCGATCAGTACGAGCTGAGGGGTCTCGAGGTCGGCCATCATCAGGGGGCTCCTTTCCCGTTTGGTGGTGTCATGGTGCGCGTGTCCCCCAGACGCCGGCGAGTACCTCCAGCGCCTCGGCGATCACCGCTTCCTCGCCGCGGTCGCGACGCCAGACGAAGCTGAGCGCGCAGGGCAGGCGCACGCCCTCGGCGACCGCCAGGCCACGCTCCTGGCGCTCGGCCATGGCCAGGGCGTCGCGGGCCAGGCTGAGGCCCACGCCGGCGCGAACCAGGTCGAGCATGCAGGCTTCCTGATCCACCTGGGCGACACCATTGGGCACGATGCCCAGCGGATCGAGCATACCGCGCAGCAGGCGGTGGTGAACGGAGTCCTCGGGCGTAACGATCCACGGCAGGGCGGCCAGGTGGTGCCAGTCGCTCTTCGCCAGCCGACTGCCCCAGCCCGCCGGGGCGATGACATGGTAGTGGAAATGGGTCAGCTCGCAGTGGGCGACCTCCGGGATGCCTGGCCCCTCGCCGGGGGATGCCAGGAAGAAGCCGACGTCAAGCTCGCCGCGCCGCACCCATTCCAGCACGCTGCCGCTCATGGCGTGGTGCAGCTCGGTCTCGAGCTGCGGGGCACGCTCCACCAGGCGGCGCAGGAAGGCCCCCAGGCGGATGAACTCCGGGTCGACAATGGTACCGATCCTGAGCCGGCCGCGCAGCGTGCTGTGCAGGGCCCGGGCGTTCTGCTCGAAGGCGGCCATGGCCGCCAGCGCCTTGTCGGCAGCGGCGAGCAGCGCGCGACCGTCGGCAGTGAGCTCCAGCCCCTGGGGACGGCGCTGGAACAGGGTCAGGCCGAGGCTCGCCTGGAACTGCTTGAGCTTCAGGCTCACCGCCGGCTGGGTCAGATGCAGTCGCTCGGCGGCGCGGGAGACGCTGCCTTCCCGCGCCACGGTGACGAAGGCGCGCAGGGTCTGGAGGTCCGACACGGTGTCATCTCCTCGGCATGGAGTGATATCAGTCCAACTTATATGCTGGTTTTGAATTACTCAATTGCGTTGCAGGGTGAAGGGGCTAGTCTGGGAGACAACGGAGCGCCCTTTTGCCGCTCATCGCGACGGGTAGCCGGCGCCCGATAGTCATTTCGACAACGACGAACGAGGCCAGCATGAGCACAGTCAGCATCGGGCATTATATCAATGGGCAAATGTCAGCCGGCGAATCCGGTCAGCACCAGGCCGTGACCAACCCGGCCACCGGCCAGGTGACCGGCCAGGTAGCCCTGGCCTCGAGTGCCGACGTGGACACGGCAGTGGCCGTCGCCGAGGCGGCCTTTCCGGCCTGGGCCGATACCCCGCCGGTCCGCCGTGCCCGGGTGATGTTCACGTTTCTCCAGTTGCTCAATGCGCACAAGGATGAGTTGGCCCGCGCCATCACCCTGGAACATGGCAAGGTGTTCACCGATGCCCAGGGCGAGGTGGCCCGCGGCATCGACATCGTCGAGTTCGCCTGCGGCATCCCGCAGCTGCTCAAGGGCGACTACACCGAGCAGGTCAGCACCGGCATCGACAACTGGACGATGCGCCAGCCGCTGGGTGTGGTCGCGGGGATCACGCCGTTCAACTTCCCGGTCATGGTGCCGATGTGGATGTTTCCCCTCGCCATCGCCACCGGCAACACCTTCATTCTCAAGCCAAGCCCGCTGGACCCCAGCGCCTCGCTGTTGATCGCCGACCTGCTCAAGCAGGCGGGGCTGCCGGATGGTGTCTTCAACGTGGTGCAGGGCGACAGGGAGTCCGTGGAAGCGCTGATCGACCATCCCGACGTCAAGGCGCTCTCCTTCGTCGGCTCCACGCCGATCGCCAACCTGATCTACGAGCGTGGCGCCCGCCATGGCAAGCGCATCCAGGCGCTGGGTGGCGCCAAGAACCATATGGTGGTGATGCCCGATGCCGACCTCGACAAGGCCGTGGATGCGCTGATCGGTGCCGCCTACGGCTCCGCCGGCGAGCGCTGCATGGCGATCAGCGTGGCGGTGCTGGTGGGCGATGTGGCCGACGAGGTCGTGCCGCGCCTGGCCGAGCGGGCCCGCGCGCTCAAGGTCAAGAACGGCATGGAGCTCGACGCCGAGATGGGCCCCATCGTCACCCGCCAGGCGCACCAGCGCATCACCGGCTACATCGAGAAGGGCGTCGCCGAGGGGGCCGAGCTGGTGGTCGACGGCCGCGACGTCGATGCCGGCACCACCGGCGAGGGCTGCGCCGAGGGCTTCTGGATGGGCGGCTCGCTGTTCGACCACGTCACCCCGGAGATGACCATCTACAAGGAGGAGATCTTCGGCCCGGTGCTGGCCTGCGTACGGGTGCCCGACATCGCCAGCGCCATCCAGCTGATCAACGACCACGAGTTCGGCAACGGTGTGAGCTGCTTCACCGAGAGCGGCAATGTGGCCCGCGAGTTCGGTCGCCGCATCCAGGTCGGCATGGTCGGCATCAATGTGCCGATCCCGGTGCCGATGGCCTGGCACGGCTTCGGTGGCTGGAAGCGCTCGCTGTTCGGCGACACCCACGCCTACGGCGAGGAGGGCGTACGCTTCTACACCAAGCAGAAGTCGATCATGCAGCGCTGGTCCGACTCCATCGGCGGCGGCGCCGAGTTCGCCATGCCGACGCATAAGTAAGACTGCCGATCATCGAATGAACGAGAGGCGCTGGAGACGACGGGAAGAGGCGGTGGCGTCGTCTCCGGAACAGCCTCGAGTGACGTCATCACGAGAGCATGCCATGGCACAACAAGAAGAGTTCGACTACATCATCGTGGGCGCCGGCACTGCCGGCTGCCTGCTGGCCAATCGCCTCAGCGCCGACCCGGCCAACCGGGTGCTGCTGATCGAGGCAGGGGGCCGCGACAACTACCACTGGATTCATATTCCGGTGGGGTATCTCTACTGCATCGACAACCCGCGTACCGACTGGTGCTTTCGCACCGAGGCCGATCCCGGCCTCAACGGCCGCTCGCTGATCTATCCCCGCGGCAAGACCCTGGGCGGCTGCTCAAGCATCAACGGCATGCTCTATATCCGTGGCCAGGCGCGCGACTATGATAGCTGGGCGGAGGCCACCGGCGACGACGCCTGGCGCTGGGAGAACTGCCTGCCCGACTTCATGAAGCACGAGGACCACCACCGCCTGGATGCCGGCGGCGATGCCGACGCTGCCCACCGCGACTACCATGGCCACGGCGGCGAGTGGCGGGTCGAGAAGCAGCGCCTCAACTGGCAGGTGCTCGACGACTTCGCCACGGCAGCGGTGGAGGCCGGGATCCCGCGGACCCGCGACTTCAATCGCGGTGACAACGAGGGGGTCGACTACTTCGAGGTCAACCAGCGCTCGGGCTGGCGCTGGAACACCTCCAAGGCGTTCCTGCGCGGGGCAAAGGCGCGTGACAATCTGACCCTCTGGCACTCCACCCGGGTGCTGGGGCTGATGTTCGAGAGCGGCCAGGGCGACCCGCCCCGCTGCAGCGGTGTGCGCGTCGAGCGCGGCGGCAAGGCGATCAGGGTGCAGGCCGACCGCGAGGTGATCCTCTCTGCCGGCGCCATCGGCTCGCCGCAACTGCTGCAGCTCTCCGGCATCGGTCCGGCCGAGGTGCTGCGCGAGCACGCCATTCCGGTGATCCATGACCTGCCGGGGGTGGGCGAGAACCTGCAGGATCACCTGCAGATCCGCTCGGTGTATCGGGTGAAGGGCGCCAGGACCCTCAACACCATGGCCAACTCGCTGGTCGGCAAGGCGGGCATCGGGCTCGAGTACCTGCTCAAGCGCTCAGGCCCCATGAGCATGGCGCCCTCGCAGCTGTGTGCCTTCACGCGCAGCTCCGACGCCTACCAGCATCCCAACATCGAGTACCATGTCCAGCCGCTCAGCCTTCCCGCCTTCGGGCAGCCGCTGGATGACTTTCCGGCCATCACGGCGAGCGTATGCAATCTCAACCCGACCAGCCGCGGTACGGTCCGTATCAGGAGCGCCGACCCGCGCCAGGCCCCGGCCATCGCCACCCACTACCTGAGTACCCCGGAGGATCGCAAGGTGGCGGCGGACTCGCTGCGGGTCACGCGGCGCATCGCCGAGCAGCCGGCCTTCGCGAAGTATTCACCCGAGGAGGTCAAGCCGGGGCTGGCCTACCAGAGCGACGAGGACCTGGCCCGCCTGGCCGGCGACATCGGCACCACCATCTTCCACCCGGTGGGCACCACGAAGATGGGGCGCGATGACGACCCCATGGCGGTGGTGGACTCGCACCTGCGGGTGCGCGGGGTGGCGGGGCTGCGCGTGGTGGATGCGGGGGTCATGCCCACCATTACCAGCGGCAACACCAACTCGCCGACGCTGATGATCGCCGAGAAGGCTGCGGGCTGGATTCTCGACGCCGGGTAACGTCGCTGTCATGCAGCGCAAATAGTGTTTGACCTGCGCCCGGCATCGGCGCACTATGCGCGCAGTAGGTTGGCAATTGGAACATCGCAAGTGGTCATCGAAAGCTCATGGCGTCGATCTCCCGGTGAAAGTTTCTTGTTTTACCCACTGTAACGCGGGTATTTCCCGGCACTATCTAACGCTATTCGAGGAATTCGATAATGGCTACTGGCACCGTCAAGTGGTTCAACGACACCAAGGGCTTCGGCTTCATTTCTCCGGACGAAAGCGGTGACGACCTGTTCGCTCACTTCTCCGAGATCAAGGCCGAAGGCTTCAAGTCCCTGCAGGACGGTCAGAAGGTCTCCTTCGACGTCACCCAGGGCAAGAAAGGCCTCCAGGCGTCCAACATCCAGGTCATCGGCTGAACACCGACCGACCCTGATGTGACTGCCTCACGGCAGACGAGCAAGGCCCGCGAAAGCGGGCCTTGCTCGTTTTGGTGTCAAGGGTGGCGGTCACCCCGGTGGCATTCCCGTTCGCTGCCGGCACGGCGAGGGAGCGGTGGATCCGCCTCCGGTCCGCTGACTGCCGGCGTGTCACCGGGCGTGATTCCATTGATCCGGCCCTTGGAGCAGGCTCGCCGCTCGGCGGCGTTTACGGTAGGGTGTCGACTTTTGACCCATCCCGCCCCGAGCGGCCCTGGAGACGATCCCATGACTCACCCTGGCGAACTGATCATCGAGCCGAGCAACGGCAAGCCCGCGGACGCCTGCGTCTTCATCCTCCACGGCCTTGGTGCCGACGGCGGTGATTTCGAGCCGCTGGTGCCGGCACTGCCCCTGCCCGACGATGCCAGCGTGCGCTTCATCATGCCCCATGCCCCCCGCCTGCCGGTAACCGTCAATGGCGGCATGGTCATGCCGGCCTGGTATGACATCAAGGAGATGAGCCTCGATCGCCAGATCGACGAGCCTCAGCTGATGGCGTCCGCCGAGCGCATCCAGGCCCTGGTGCGTGAGCAGATCGACCACGGCATCGACAGTCGGCGTATCATCCTGGCCGGCTTCTCCCAGGGCGGAGCGGTCGCCTACCAGGCGGCCCTTTCCTTCGAGGCACCGCTGGCCGGCCTGCTGGCCCTTTCCACCTACTTCGCCACGGCCGACAGCATCACGCTCTCCGAGGCCAATCGCGGCCTGCCCGTCGAGGTGCATCACGGCAGTTTCGATCCGGTGGTTCCCGAATCGCTGGGCAAGGCCGGCTACGAGAAGGTCGTGGCACTGGGCTATCCGGCCCACTATCGCCGCTATCCCATGGCCCATGCACTCTGTCCCCAGCAGATCGGGGATATCGGTCGCTGGCTCGCCGAGCGTCTTGCCCGCTGATCCCCGATGACGATGACCCTCTCGCCGGCCGCCCGTCGGGACACCTGCTGGCGCTGCGTGCGTCCGGCATTTCTGCCCCTCGCCCCGCTCTGCGCGGGCCTGGCGGTGACCACGGCGTGGTACGACGGCCATTCGCCCGGTGGCCTCGCGATCCTGCTGGTGCTGGTGGCCGCCCTGCTGGCCCATGCGGCGGTGAACCTGTTCAACGAGCACCATGACTTCGTCAGCGGTCTGGATGCGACCACCCGCCGCACGCCCTTTTCGGGGGGCAGTGGCGCCCTGCCGCAGCATCCCGAGGCGGCGGAGGCCGTTCGCAGTGCCGCCTTCGTCTGCCTGGTGGCGGTGGTGGCCATCGGCACCTGGTTTCTGTGGCGCACCGGTCCGGTCGTGCTGGTCTACGGTGTACTCGGCGTGGTGCTGGTGGTGGCCTATACGGGCTGGCTGACGCGCCGCCCCTGGCTCTGCCTGGCGTCGCCGGGGGTCGGCTTCGGTATCCTGATGGTGGCGGGTGGCCATCAGGCCCTCACCGGTGCCTTTTCCGCCACGGCTTTGAGCGCGTCGCTGGTGCCGACCCTGCTGGTCAGTGCACTGCTGCTGGCCAACCAGCTGCCGGATATCGAGCCCGATCGCCGGGCCGGACGCTATCACCTGGCCATCGTGCTGGGGGTGGGGCGCGCGGCGCGCCTGGTGGCCGCGCTGGTGCTCGCTGCCTTCGCGGTGCCCCCGCTGGCCTGGCTGGGGGGATGGCTACCCGCCGAGGCAGGGGTGATGTGGCTGGCTGCCCCCGCGGCCCTGCGGTTGGCGGTCGGGTTCTGGCGCTTGCCTGCCGAGCTGCCCCCCGGGGACCCCTCGCCACTGCTGCCATGGCTGAGGCTCAACGTCGTCCTGCTGCTGAGCAGCCTGGCGCTGCTCAATCTCGGGCTCTGGCTGGCGGCCTGAGCTTTCGGCGAAGGTCGCCTCGACAGGCTGGAGCCGGCGGGGCAGGATAGGTCGTCGTTATTCCGCATGCCGTCAGGATCCAGACCATGAGCACTTCTCCCTTCGCCGACCTGCCCGATGCCCAGGGCTATTTCGGCCGCTTCGGTGGCCAGCATATCCCGCCCGAGCTCAAGGCAGTGATGGACGAGATCGACGCCGCCTATGAGGCCATCCGCGTCCGCGAGGATTTCCAGCAGGAGCTGGCCAGCCTGTTCGCCGACTACGTGGGTCGACCCAGCCCGATCTTCCATGCCCGGCGGCTCTCCACGCAGCTGGGTGGTGCCCAGATCCACCTCAAGCGCGAGGACCTCAACCACACCGGTGCTCACAAGATCAATCACTGCCTGGGCGAGGCACTGCTGGCCAAGTTCATGGGCAAGACCAAGGTGATCGCCGAGACCGGCGCCGGCCAGCATGGCGTGGCCCTGGCCACCGCCTGTGCACTGGTGGGCATTCCCTGCGAGATCCATATGGGGCAGGTGGACATCGAGAAGGAGCATCCCAACGTCACCAAGATGAAGATCCTGGGGGCCACCCTGATCCCGGTGAACCGCGGCACGGCGACCTTGAAGGACGCCGTGGACAGCGCCTTCGAGGAGTATCTCAAGGACCCCCAGCACTTCATCTATGCCATCGGCTCGGTGGTGGGGCCACACCCCTTCCCGAAGATGGTGCGCGACTTCCAGTCGGTCATCGGCCGCGAGGCGCGCAGCCAGTTCCTCGAGCGCCACGGCTGCCTGCCCGACCACGTCACCGCCTGTGTGGGCGGCGGCTCGAATGCCATCGGCATGTTCACCGCTTTCCTCGAGGATGAGGCTGTTCATCTGGTCGGGGTGGAGCCCGCCGGGGAAGGCCTCGACACCCCGCGTCACTCCGCCACCCTGACCCTGGGGCGGCCCGGGGAGATTCACGGCATGGCCTGTTATGTACTGGAAGACGAGGCGGGCCATCCCATGCCGGTGCACTCCATCGCCTCGGGGCTCGACTATCCCGGCGTCGGGCCGCAGCATAGCTATCTCAAGGAGCTCGGTCGGGTGGACTACCAGAGCGCCAGCGACGACGAGTGCCTCGAGGCCTTCCTGACGCTGTCGCGGGTCGAGGGCATCATCCCGGCGCTGGAGAGCGCCCATGCCGTCGCCTGGGCGATGCGGATGGCCCCGACCCTGCCCGCCGACCAGCATATCCTGATCAACCTTTCCGGCCGCGGCGACAAGGATGCCGACTACGTGGCCGGCCGTCTGACACTCTGAGAGGACTCGACATGCATCGTGACGTGTACTGGCAAGGCCCTGTTCCGGGCAAGTTGAAATGTGCGCTGGTGGTCTCCATCGGGCTGCTGCTGGGTGGCTGTGTCCCCTTCGTGCCGATTATCTGACAGCGGGCCGGTTGCGGTGAGCGCCAGATTCAGAGTGGGCCACCGTCCCGGCTGGCAATCGCGGTTGGATGTCGGCAGGATCATCACCATGGTATCCGGTAGCCCGGCAGGTGCTGCCGGTTGACGCTCCACCATCACAGGGAGGAAGTGAACATGTCCGGACTTTCCGAAGATTTTCGTCTGCCGGTGGCCTGTCCGAGCTGCGGCAGTCACCTGATGCGCGTCTCCCGGGTGAAGAACCCCGATGACCAGGTGCACTGTGCGTCCTGTCACCGCCTCATCTGTCTCTGGCACGAGGCGCAGACCGTGCTCAAGCAGGGGCCCGGCAGCGAGAGCGAGGCGCTGATCGAGAAGGCCGTCAACCGCCACACGCGCTGAGCCTGCGGTGTCGCCGGTCGGTGAGCTGGTGACGGCGGGCCTGCTGCTGATCCTGGCAGCGGCCTGTCTCCTCGATCGCCATCTGCTGCGTGCCTGTCTGGCCTTCTGCGGCTTTGCGCTCCTGGTGGCGCTGGCCTGGTGGCACCTCGGCGTGCCCTGGCTGGCGCTGGCCGAGGTCGTGCTGGGCGCGTTGCTGACGGGGACGGCCCTGCTCCACGGGCTTGGCTACCCTGACGCCCGGTCGCCGCTTCCCCTGCGTGATCCGACATGCCGTCCCCGTCACCAGGCCCCGATTCGTTGGCTCGCTGCTCTTGTCTGGCTGACACTGGCGGCAGTGGCGGTGTGGACGATCGCGGGAGGGGGTGAGCTTGTCCTATCGGCCGAGGTGACACGCCGGCCGCTGCTGGTCACGGGGTTGACCATCATGGCCCTGGGCCTGTGGGCCTTTGCCCACCATCTCCATCTGTTGCGCCGCCTGCTGGCCTTCAATGTGCTGGGGTCCGGGGTGTTCCTGCTTCTTGCCGGGCTGGCCGGCCCCACGCTAGAGGTCCAGGGACTGGTCCTGGTGGGCCTGGTGGTGGCCCTGGTCGGCTCACTGCTCGGTGCAGCGCTGCTGCGTCGGCTATATGTTCTGGGCGGTCGGGTGACCCTGGACCCCGAAGCCGACAGGAGGCCATGAGCGTGTCGTCAGCGGCGCCTTCGTCTGCCGAGGTCGCGGTGCTGTGGCTCGCGCTGCTGGCCCCGGCACTGCTGGGGCTGGTGGCGTGGCGGTTTCCTCCGCGGCGGATGATGCCGCTGCTGCTGGCGGGGTTGCCGCTGCCGGTAGCGACCCTCTGGCTGCTGCATCGTGTCTCGGAGCGGGGCGTGCTCGAGGGAACCTGGTCGGCGGGCGCTCTACTGCTCCACTGGCGCCTGGACGCCCTGGCGGGTCTGTTGCTGCTGCTGACCCAGCTGCTGCTGCTGGCCAGCGCGGCCTATGCGGTGGGCTACCGACAGGCCATCGCGCTGTCTGAACGCGCTTTCGGCGGGTTCTGGCTGCTGCTGGGAGGGTTGGCGGCAGCTCTCGGTCTGATCTGGGTGGCCGCCGACCTGCTGACCCTCTATGCGGCGCTGGAGTTGATGGGGCTGTGTGCCGTGGGCATGATGCTGCTGCCCGGGAAGGTGGCGTCGCTGGTCGCGGGGATGCGTTACCTGCTCTATGCCCTGGTCGGCTCGCTGGCCTGGTTGCTGGGCGCGGCCATGCTGCTGGGGGCGTCGGGCCGGCTGGATCTGGCTGGGCTGGCGGCCAGCGTCGAGCCGGGCCCGGTGACGGGTATCGCGATGTCGTTACTGGCGGCTGGACTGCTGCTCAAGGCGGCGATTTTCCCGCTGCACGGCTGGCTGGTGCCGGTGCACGCCAGCGCCTGGACCCCGGTGAGTGCCCTGCACGGGGCTCTGGTGGTCAAGGCGTCGTTCTTCATTCTGCTGCAGCTGTGGCAGCGCCTGGTGCCCGAGGAAGTGGCCGCGGCCTGGCTGTTCGGGCTGCTGGGCAGCCTGGCGATACTCTGGGGAGGGCTGCAAGCCTGGCGGGCAGGGGATATCAAGCAAGTGGTGGCCTGGTCCACGGTGGGGCAGCTGGGCTACCTGATGCTGGCCTTCCCGCTGCTGGCCGGCACCTCGGCGGCGGTGGCGACCCTGGCCTGGCAGGCTACCTGGCTGCAGCTGGCCGGACACGCCCTGGCCAAGGCGGCGATGTTCCTGGCGGCCGGCAACCTGGTGCTCGCCGTGGGCCATAGCCGACTCCGCGACCTGGCGGGTACCAGCCGGCAGCTGCCCCTGTCGCTGATGACCTTCGGCCTTGCCGCACTGACGCTGATCGGCCTGCCGCCCAGCGCCGGCTTCACCGCCAAGTGGCTGCTGCTGGAGGCGGCTGTTATCGCCGGCCAGTGGCTCTGGATCGCCGTGCTGGTGGCCGGCACCCTGCTGACGGCCGCCTACCTGTTTCGCGTCTTCCACTTTGCCTTCGTTGAGGACGTGCCCCGCCACGCGTTCCAGACGCTGCCGACGGGCATGGATCTCGTTGCACTGCTGTTGGCGTTGGCGGCCCTGGGGCTGGGGCTAGGCGCCGAGTGGCCGCTGGCCCTGCTGCGCGAGGGCGGCATGCCATGAGCGGGGGACTGCTTCTGCTCGCGGCCCTGGGGGCTTCGCTGTGCGCCGCGGTGGCGATTTTCCTGCTGCCGGAACGGGCCGTTCGTGCGCGCACCGGAGTCAACCTCGGCGCGGCTGTGGTCAAGCTGGGTCTGGTGGTCTGGATGGTCTGGGGACTGAGTCGCGGCCGCGAGTACGCCGTCGAGTTCCCGGTCCTCGAAGGACTGGCCTTCGTGCTGCGCGCCGACTCACTGGGGATCATGTTCGCAGGGCTCTCCTCGCTGCTGTGGCTGTTCACCACCGTCTACGCCATCGGCTATCTGGAGGACTCCCCCAACCGCAAGCGCTTCTTCGGCTTCTTCAGCCTCTGCGTGGCCAGCACGCTGGGGATCAGCCTGGCCGGCAATCTCTTCACCTTCCTAGTCTTCTACGAGCTGTTGACCCTCTCGACCTATCCCCTGGTGGTGCATCGGGGCACCTCGAAGGCGCTGGCGGCAGGCAAGGTCTACCTGCGCTTCACCCTTACCGCGGGACTGGTGCTGATGATCGGCATGGTGGCGCTGCATGCCCTGGCCGGGGATATCCGCTTCGGGCAGAGGGAGGTCCTTGGCGAGTTCGGCCCCGACCACCGACCGCTGCTGGTGGGCCTCTTCTGGCTGCTGATCGCCGGCTTCGGTGTCAAGGCGGCCCTGGTGCCGCTGCATGGCTGGCTGCCGCGTGCCATGGTGGCACCGGCCCCGGTCAGCGCCCTGCTGCACGCGGTGGCGGTGGTCAAGGCCGGCGCCTTCGGCATCGTGCGGCTGGTCTACGACGTCTACGGCATCGAGCTGAGCGCCGGTCTCGGGCTGCTCCATGGGCTGGTGGCCGTGGCCTCTGTCACCATCCTCTTCGGCTCGCTTCGTGCGCTCGCCCAGCAGGAACTCAAGCCGCGGCTGGCCTACTCCACGGTGAGCCAGGTTGCCTATATCGTGCTGGGTGTCGGCCTGTTCGGTCCGCAGGGCACCATCGCCGCGCTCTCGCACCTGCTGCATCAGGGACTGATGAAGATCACCCTGTTCTTCTGCGCCGGCAACTACGCCGAGGAGCTCGGCATCCATCGCATCGATGAGCTCGATGGTGCCGGGCGGCGCATGCCGTTGACCAGCCTGGCCTTCACCGTGGGAGCGCTGGGCATGATCGGCCTGCCGCCGGTGGTGGGCTTTTTCAGCAAGTGGTACCTGGGCACCGGGGCGATCGAGGCCGGTATGCCCTGGGTGATAGCCGTGCTGGTGACCAGCAGTCTGCTCAATGCCGCCTACTTCCTGCCGATCCTCGGGCGGCTGTGGTTTCGCCCCGGCCCCGATCATGGCGTCGGTGAGTGGCCCGAAGAGCGTCGCCTGGGCCGGCTGGAGACGCATGCCTGGCTGCTGGTGCCGACGCTGGCAACGGCGCTGTTCAGCCTGATGGGCGGCATGCTGGCGGGCATGCCCTTCAGCCCGCTGGAGTGGGCGACACGGGTGGTCAACGCGGAGTACCTGCCATGAGCGATGCGTCCCTCGCCTTGATGATGCCGGCTGCGCTGCTCTGGCCGCTGCTGCTGATGCTGCGGGTGCCGCTGATGGCAGTCCTGACCGGTCGCGATCAGACTCGGACGCCGCTGGACGGACTCTGGTGTACCGCGCCACTGCCTGCCCTGGTGCTGGCCCTGGGCATCGAGGAGGGGACGCTGACATTCGGCTGGTGGCTGCTCGGCGGACACTGGGTGCTGGACGCGACCCGCGGCCCACTGCTGACCGTCACGGCATTGCTGTGGCTGCTGGCCGGCGGCTACGCTCGTGGCTACCTGGCGGGTGAGCAGGCCAGGGCGGCGACCGGTGATGACGCGGCCAAGGCCAGGCTCATGCGTTTCGCACTTTTCTGGCCGCTGACGCTTGCCGGGAATCTCCTGCTGCTCGTCGCCGAGGACATCGCCAGCTTCTACCTGGGGTTCGCGGTGATGACCTTCGCCGCCTATGGGCTGGTGGTGCACTCGGCGACCCAGGACGCACGTACCGGGGGCCGGGCCTATCTGGTGATGGCGGTACTGGGCGAGGGGCTGATCCTCGCCGGGCTGCTGTGGGGGGCGGGCAGTGCCGGCACCACCACGCTGGGTGGCCTGCGGGAGGGGATGCTCGAGGCGACGGGCGGCGCCTGGATGGGCCTGCTGCTGTGGCTGGGTTTCGGGGTCAAGGCGGGGGTGGTCGGTCTGCATCTCTGGCTGCCTCTTGCTCACCCGGTGGCGCCGACACCGGCCAGCGCGGTGCTCAGTGGAGCCATGATCAAGGCGGGCCTGGTCGGCTGGCTTGTCACTCTGCCACTGGGCGAGGCGGCCGCCGGCGAGCCCTTCGCCTGCCTTGGTCGGGCCATGCTGGCGGCCGGTCTGGTGGCCGCCATCGGCGCGGCCCTCTACGGGGTCTGCCAGCGTCACCCCAAGGCGGTGCTGGCCTACTCCAGTGTCAGCCAGATGGGCATGATCACCGCTCTGGTAGCCATGGGACTCGTCGCTCCGCCGTTGTGGCCGGCGTTGTCGATGGCGGTGGTGCTGTTTGCCGCTCACCACGCCCTGACCAAGGGGGCCCTGTTCCTCGGGGTGGGCATCGGCGAGCACCCGCCGCGCCTGCCGGCCTGGCTGCTCTGGACCCTGCTGGCATTGCCGGCGCTGTCGCTCACCGGGGCCCTGGCCTCGGGGCTGGCCAGCAAGTGGGCCTTCAAGACGGTGCTCCATGAGGGGGACTACAAGAGCCTGGTAACCTGGCTCTCCCTGGCGGCGGTGGGTACCTCGGCGTTGATGGCCCGCACCCTGTGGTGTCAATGGCAGGGCGAGCGACAGGCGCGCGAGACGGGCGTCGCGCCGCTGGTCTCGGCCATGCCGCTGGCCTGGCTGGCGATCCTGCTGGCCGCACTGGCACTCCCCTGGTGGCTGGGTGATGAGCTCGTCAACCAAGAGCGGCCACCGCCGGCCGAGCTGCCCGGACTGCTGTGGCCGCTGGCCCTCGGCCTGATGCTCTCGCTGCTGGCCATGTACCTGGCACGTCGTCGACCGCTGAGGGCCACGCGGCGATTGCCGGCGGGTGATCTCTGGTGGCCGCTGGCAAGGGGCGGTCAGTGGCTTCGGGAGAGAGGGCAGGGGAGACTGGCCCAGCTCGCCAGCATGCAGGGTGACTGGGTGGCTTGGTGGATGGCGCGCGAGCGTGACGTCCGCCGGACGCTGGATGACATGATCCGCGGCGAGGGTTGGCTGCGCCACCATGCCGCGGTGCTGATGATGGGCTTGGCCGTCGTGCTGGCCCTGCTGATGCTGATGTCCAACTGAACCCGCCGCGAGTCTTGACGCCTTTCCGGTGCGCTGGCGCTTACCCCTCATCCCTCACCCCTCACCCCTCACCCCTCACCCCTCACCCCTCACCCCTCACCATTCACCCCTTACCAGCGCTAAAGCAGCTCCTCGCCGGCCAGGGCCAGGCGCGAGCGCTCGACGCTCTTCAGGGTCACATGGCCGGCATGGGGCCAGTCGCGGAAGTGCTGCACCACGGCGGCCATGCCGCAGGTGTTGGCGGTCAGGTACGGGGTGTCGATCTGGCCGACGTTGCCCAGGCAGACGATCCTGGTGTTGCGCCCGGCGCGGGTGATCAGGGACTTGAGCTGCTTGGGGGTAAAGTTCTGTGCCTCGTCGATGATTAGGAAGGTGTCGTTCAGGGTGCGACCGCGCATGAACCCGGGGGCGCGGATCTGTACCCGTGAGCCGAGCAGCTGACGGGTGGCGTCCTGGTTCCAGGTGCTGCTGCCGTCGTGCTCGTCGCGCAGCAGGTTGTCCATGTTGTCGTGGAAGGCCCCCATCCAGGGCGACATCTTCTCCTCCTCGGTACCCGGCAGGAAGCCGATATCCTCACTCATCGAGACCGGTGCCCGGGTGAAGACGATGCGCTCGAAGCGCTTGCTGTCCAGGGTCTGCTGGAAGGCGGCGGCCAGGGTCATGAAGGTCTTGCCGGTGCCTGCGCTGCCCGCGATGGTCACCAGGTCGATCTCCTCGTCCATCAGCAGGTTGAGAGTGAAGTTCTGCCGGCTGTCGTGGGCGTGGACCCCCCAGACACTGGTGCCGTGGCGGTAGTTGGTGAGCAGCTCGAGGTGGGCATGCTTCGGCCCCACCTCGCGCACGATGGCCTCAAAGCTGGCGCCGTTGTCGCTGTCGGAGACCAGCATGCCGAGGTGCCATTCGCGGGGGATGTCGCCGGCGAGGTGATAGACGACCCTGTGGTCATGGCGCACGACCGTGACGTCCACCGCCAGGCTGTCCCAGAGTCCGCTGCCATCGTGGCCGGCATCGGGGTAGATCCGTGCGCCGTCGATCATGGCGTCGCTGTCGCCGAAGGCACGATCGGTGAGGTAGTCCTCCACCGGAACCCCCAGCGCGGCTGCCTTGACCCGCAGGTTGATGTCCTTGGTGACCAGTATCACCGAGGCGTCCGGCCGCTCGTCGCGTAACCGGCAGGTCTCGGCCAGGAGTCGGTTGTCGGGGCTCTCCTCCAGCGGGTCAAGCGGTTTCAGGTCGGTGTAGCAGAGCAGGCGCAGGCGACCCTGAGGGCCGATGGGTCGCGGGATGGGAATGCCGTCGCGGATCTGGTCGATATCGACGTTGGCCGTGAGATCGGACAGGGTGCGGCTGACCTGGCGGGCAGTGCGAGCGATCTCGCGGATGCCGTTCTTGTGCTTGTCGAGCTCCTCGAGGACGGTCATGGGGATGACCACCTCGTGCTCGTCGAACTGATAGAAAGCGGCGGGGTCGTGGATCAGGACATTGGTGTCCAGCACGTAGAGCCGGGTGGCCTTCTTGTCGATGCGTACCATCGGCGCAGTTCTCCTGGTCGTCATAGTGTCGACACTGCCGGCCTGCGATGTCAGGACGATGACAGCGGCATGGGCGGTGCCGTCATGCTCGGTGCGTCTGTTCACCTCCTGTGGCGTTGCCGATGATCTTGACATTCGCGAGGCGGCAGGGTGCCGCCTGGTTCCCAGCATGGCGGCGAATGCCCATGCCGCACAGCAGGAGCCGCCAACGTTGTGTCAGCGCACGCCTTCCGTGTCACGGTAGACGCTCTCCACGTCCAGGGTCGAACGGTGGCCGAGCGTGTCGAAGTGCTCGGAGAGCCAGGCATCGGCATTCCGGCGGCCCAGGTCGCGCAGGTGGCAGAGGAAGGGCCACTCCGCGTTGAGCTTGCTCGATACCGAGAGCTCGGCCAGGGCGTCATCGCCGCCGATACGATGGAAGAGGGCGTTCGCATAGCAGCCGATGTCCACGCCGTGGTCACCGAGCAGCCGCTGCAGCATGGCGACCATCCGCACTTCCTTGATCAACGAGGCATTGAAGGTCAGCTCGTTGAGCCGGTTCATGATCCCGGTGGCGGTGGTGGGCACTTCCTCGCGGTAGATGGGGTTGATCTGCACGATGACGATATCGCGGGAGCCGCAGTGCTCCATCAACGGCAGCAGCGACGGGTTGCCCATGTAACCGCCGTCCCAGTAGGCTTCGCCGTCGATCTCCACGGCGCGGAAGACCGTTGGCAGGCAGGCCGAAGCCATCACCGCGTCGACGCTCATCTCCTCGCGGGTAAAGATTCGCTGCTTGCCGCTGCGCACGTTGGTGGCGGTGACGAAGAGCTTGAGGTCGGGGCACTGGCGTACCCGCTCGAAATCGACCCGCTCGGCGAGCAGGTCACGCAGCGGGTTGAGATCAAAGGGATTGAACTGGTAGGGGGAGACGAGCCGGCTCATCAGGTCCATGGCGATGTAGCCGGGGGAGTGGTCGAGGCTCCAGTTGCCGGTGAGTACGTCCAGGGGCGTGCGCTTGATGGGACTGGTCATGCCGGCACGGCTCACTGCCTGCCAGAAGTCATGCAGTGCCTGGCGAGCGGTATGAGTGCCGCCGCGGGTAAGGGCATCGGCCAACACCACGCCGTTCATGGCGCCGGCGCTGGTCCCGCTGATGCCCTCGATCTCGATGCGCTCGTCCTCGAGCAGGCGGTCCATCACGCCCCAGGTGAAGGCGCCGTGGGCGCCGCCGCCCTGCAGGGCCAGGTCGACCTGTTTTCTCGCTTGCATTCTCGCTCCTCGGCCGTAAGGCTGCTGCAGTGCGTCAATGCAGCATAACCGCAGTGGCCAGGGGCGGCCAGCCGCCCCTGGCCCCGAGTCGATAATCGGTCATTCCGGAGGCACTGTCAGACGTTGCCGTTCCCCGCAGGGAATGGCAGGAGGGCTGTCACCGCAAGCGTTGCTCGCATCGAACAGGCGCTAGCCGTTCAAGATGTCGAGAATGGTTTCGGCACTGCTCTTGTCCACGACGCCCTTCCCGGTGTCGACGCCGAGGTACTCCACCACGCCGTCATCGGCGATCAAGGCATAGCGTTGGCTGCGAATGCCCATGCCTCCGGCCGTGGCATCCTTGTCCATGCCAATGGCGCGGGTGAACTCGGCATTGCCGTCGGCGAGCATGGTGATCGCCTCGGCATTCTGGTCCTTCTGCCAGGCGTCCATCACGAAGGCGTCGTTCACCGAGAGGCAGGCGAGGGCGTCGGCGCCCCTGGCGAGGATGTCATCGGCGCGGACCACGAAACCGGGCATGTGGGTGTTGGAGCAGCCGGGAGTGAAGGCGCCGGGCACGGCGAACAGCACCACCCGTCGGCCGGCGAAGAATTCGCCGGTGGAAAGGTCCCGAGGCCCATCGGGGCCCTGGGTCTTCAGGGTGATGTCCGGAATCCTGTCACCGATCGAGAGGGTCATGGGGTAGGCCTTTGGTTGGAGGTAAGCGTTATCCGTGTGTTGAACGGCGGGTCATTCCAGCGGCGGCGTGGGGCGGATCAGGATCTCGTTGACGTCCACGTGCGAGGGCTGTCCCAGGGCATAGGTCACCGCATTGGCGATGTCACGGTCTTCCAGTGCATGCTCCGGAGGGTCGTCGAAGAACGGCGTATTGACCATTCCGGGCTCGATCAGGGTCACGCGGATGCCGCTGCCGCGCAGCTCCTCGCGCAGATTGTAGCCGATTCCGCTGACTGCCCACTTGGTGGCGCCGTACATGGAGCCGGGAATGGTGGTGCGGCCGGCGGCCGAGCCGGTCAGCAGCACATGACCATGGCTGCGACGCAGGGCCGGCAGGGTAACCTGCAGGGTCAGTCCGACGCCATAGATGTTGGTGAGAATCATGTCGCGCCAGGCCTCGTGGTCGGCGCCACTGAAGCCGCCAGGCGAGCCGCCGCGTCCGGCGTTGGCAAACACGGCATCGATGCGGCCGAAGCGTTCCATGGCCTGCTCGACCATGGTCTCCTGGTCCGCCATGAGGGTGACGTCGCAGCCGATGGCGAGCACGTTCTCGGGACCCAGCTCCTCGGCGAGCGCCGTGAGCTTTTCCCGAGTGCGTGCAGCCAGCACCAGACGGTAACCTTCCCGGGCGGCGGCCCGGGCCGTGGCTGCCCCGATGCCGCTCGAGGCTCCGGTGATCAGTAATACACGATGTCGCATCCGCCCACTCCTCTACCCGTGACCCATCCATATCCAGCATGGCGCAGTCCATGTCAGGACTGCAATCCTGGCGCTCAACGCAACAGGGCGTCCCCCGTCAGGCGGCCCCTGGCGGTTGCCTGTGACAGCACTCCGGCGGGACGGGGGTCAGTTCAGGGCCAGTTGCTCAGCATCACGGTCGCAGTGGAAGAAGCTTGAACTCGCCAGCCACTCCGAATCGGGATAGTAGGTAAACAGATACTGGTCTTCCTTGATGCTGTCGATCAGCGGCGTGGCGATCTCCTGGCGAACCGCCGGGCAGCCATGGCTGCGGCCGAGGCGGCCGGTCTGCTCGATGAAGGCCTCGCTGACGTAGTCGGCGCCATGGATGACGATGGCGCGCTGATAGGCCCGGTCGTTGATCCCGGGCTCCAGGCCCTCCAGGCGCAGCGAGTAGCCGTTGCGGCCCCTGTAGCTGTTCATGGTGCGGAACAGGCCGATGCTGGACTGGTGGCTCTCCGGAACGTTGGAGAAGGTCTCGGCCATGGCATTGCCGGAGCCCTGGCCGTGAGAGACCAGCTCCTCGAACAGCAGCTGGCGATGTTGCAGATCGAAGACCCAGAGGCGTGGCTCGCTGGAAGGCAGCGAGAAGTCGATCACTGCCAGACGCTCGGCATCGGGGTCGGCACAGGAGAGGGCACGGGCTGCCAGGCGCAGCACCCGGGGGTCGGCTTCGGGCGCCAGTCCGGTCAGCGTCTGGTCGAGAGGCCGCTGGCCTTGGGACTCGGGCGAATGGATCTGGGCCAGGAAGTCGTCGCCGGCGAGAGCAGCTGATGTGCCCAGCAGCAAGGTGCTGCAGAGGGCAGTGCCGGACATCCATCGATGCAGGAAGCGGATTGGCATTCGGGGGACCTGTCGTGTGGCATATGAGTAACCCGGTCGTCGGGGATTCCCGGGCGACCGGACGATGACGCAAAAAAAAGAGCCGGCTTCCCTGCGGCACCCTGTCGGGCACTATTATGATCAGGGAAACCGCGATGACCAGACCGAATGCTCAACGCAGGAGCCAGACGCCATGTTGTCAGCTCGAGGCATGAAACCGCTGCTTCTTGGTGTGGTGTTGATGCTCTCGATCAGCACCGGTGTCCTTGCCGAGGAGAGAAATGCCGCCCTGATCAATGCCCTGGCAGAGCGGCTGGCCGAGGAGGAGGGCGTTCTTCGAGATTTCTACAGGGCGCGTGACGGACGGCCCGCCTGGCAGGAGGCCGAGCGCGTCGCCGGCTTTGCCGCGGCCCTGCGCAGCCTGGATGCCGATGGCCTGAATCCCCGGGACTACCGGCCGGATACGCTGGTGGCGGGACACCGTCAGCTGCAGGCCGACGAGCAGACACCGGCGGCCCGGGCACGCTTCGATCTTCAGACGAGCCGTGTGCTCCTGACGGCCCTGCGCCATCTCCAGCGCGGCAAGGTGGACCCACAGCGCATCGATCCCGACTGGGAGGTGCCCATCGAGGCGCCCCCTCTGGACCTGGTGGCGCTGTCGCGAGCGGTGGATGCCCAGCGCTTCGAGCGGGCCTTCGAGCTGGCGCGTCCCTCGGCGGCCCCCTACGAGCGCCTGCGCGCGGGTCTGGCGCGCTATCGCCATATCGAACGGCTGGGCGGCTGGCCGAGGCTGCCGCCCCGTCAGCAGGCGCTGCGCCCGGGCGACACCCACGATGACGTACCGCTGCTGCGCGAGCGCCTGGCGATCATCGGTGAACTGGACGTGATGGTGGCCGACCTCTTTGCCGGGGGGGAGTCGAATGATGTGATGCCGCGCCGCTACGATGATGCCCTGGTGGATGCCGTGAAGCGCTTCCAGCGCCGCCATCTGCTCGAAGTGGATGGCATCGTCGGCCCCCGGACCCGGGACGCCCTGAACGTGCCGGTAGGCGAGCGCATCGACCAGATACGTGTCAACCTGGAGCGGGCCCGCTGGCTGCTTCACGGGCTCCCTGACTCCTTCGTGCTGGTGGACATCGCCGGTTACCGGATCCGCTACTTCCGTCCCGACGGTCGGGTGTGGCGCTCGCGCATCGTGGTGGGACGGCCCTACCGCCGCACGCCCTCGCTGCGCTCCGAGATCACGCATCTGACCGTCAACCCCACCTGGACGGTGCCGCCGACCATCCTGCGCGAGGACGTGCTGCCCAAGGTGCGCCGCGACCTCGGCTATCTGTGGCGGGAGGATCTCGTGGTGCTGGGGCCCTCCGGCCAGCGCCTCGACCCCCGCGAGGTCGACTGGTCCCGGCCCGGCAACATCGTGCTTCGTCAGCGGCCCGGCCCGCAGAATGCCCTGGGGCGCGTCGTGCTGCGCTTTCCCAACGACCACCTCGTCTACCTGCACGACACCCCCGCCCAGGGCCTCTTCGCCAGCGAGCAGCGAGCCTTCAGCTCCGGCTGTATCCGCGTGCAGGGAGTGCTCGAACTGGCCCAGCACCTCCTCGATGATACCGGTACCCCCGCCCGTGTGGCCTCGCTGGTGGCCGAGGGCGCAACCCGCGACATCCATCTCCAGCGACCTGTGCCGGTGATCCTTCACTACTGGACGGTGCACCCGGGTGAGGATGGCGAGCTGGTCTTCCGGCCGGACATCTACCAGCGCGATGCCGCCCTGCGGACGGCCCTGGATCGTCCCCCGAGCGGGTAGCGGGGGGCTGCCTTGGCCGGATGGTGCCCTTGCCGGCTCAGCGGTAGCCTCTGGCCTGCAGGCGAAACAGTCGTGCATAGCGGCCGTTGGCGGCCATCAGGCGTGCATGGTCGCCCTGTTCGAGGATCTTGCCGCCGTCGATCACCAGGATCCTGTCGGCGGCGCGCACCGTCGAGAAGCGGTGCGAGATCAGGATGGTCATGCAGTCGCGGCTGTGCTCGCGGAAGTCGCCATACACGGCCGCCTCGGCCGCGGCATCCATGGCCGCCGTGGGCTCGTCGAGCACCAGGATGTCGGCCCCTTCGCGCATGTAGGCCCGCGACAGAGCGATCTTCTGCCACTGGCCGCCGGAGAGCTCCTGGCCGCCCTTGAACCAGCGTCCCAGCTGGGTGTGGTAGCCGCCGGGCATCCCGGCGATGAACTCGTCGGCCAGGCCGCGACGGGCGGCCGCCTCCCAGCGGGTCTCGTCGGTAAAGGCGGCGACGTCCCCCGCCCCCAGGTTCTCACCCACCTTCATCTGGTAGCGCACGAAGTCCTGGAAGATCACCCCGATGCGCCGGCGCAGCGCCTGGACATCCCAGTCGCGCAGGTCGCTGCCATCGAGCAGGATGCGCCCTGCAGTGGGTTCGTAGAGACGGGTCAGCAGCTTGATCAGGGTGGTCTTGCCCGAACCGTTGGCCCCCACGAGGGCGAGACTCCCGCCCGGGCGCAGGTGCAGCGAGATGTCCGAGAGGGCGGGCGACTCGGCGCCGGGGTAGCGGAAGCCCACGCCCTCGAAGCGGATGCCGTCGCCGGGGCGTGCCCCCGAGGTCAGGGTGCCGCGCTCGGCGGGTACCGGCTGTTCCAGGTACTCGTAGAGGTTGGAGAGGTAGAGGTTGTCCTCGTACATGCCGCCGATCGCCGTGAGGCTCGCCGATAGCGCCGCCTGGCCCTGCTTGAAGACCATCAGGTACATGGTCATCTCGCCCAGGGTCAGCTTCCCGGTGACGGTCTCCGCCACCACCCAGGCATAGGCGGCGTAGAAGGCCAGGGTGCCCAGCAGCCCGAGCAGGAAGCCCCAGGTCTCGCGTCGCAGGGTCAGGCGCCGATCCTCGTCGTAGAGGGTCTCGAAGATGCTCCGGTAGCGCTCCAGCAGCAGGGGCGCAAGGCCGAACAGCTTGACCTCCTTGATGCTGTCCTCCCGGGCCAGCACCGTCTCCAGGTACATCTGCATGCGGGTCTGTGGCGAGCGCCAGCGGAACAGCCGGAAGGCATCGCCGGAGAACTTGGCCTCCGAGACGAATACCGGCAGGGCACCAATCACCAGCACGAGCAGTGCCCAGGGCGAGAATTGCACCAGCAGCACGCCGAAACTGGCCAGCGAGATGGCATTCTGGGCCAGGCCGAAGGTCTTGTTGACCAGGCCCAGGGGGCGCGTCGAGGCCTCGCGACGGGCCCGGGTCAGCTTGTCGTAGAACTCGGAATCCTCGAACTGCTCGAGCGAGAGGGTGCCGGCCTTCTCGAGGATCATCACGTTGACCTTCTGGCCGAGCAGGGCGCGCAGCAACGACTGCTGGGCCGACAGACCGCGCTGGGCCAGGGTGATGATGGCGATCACCCCTGCCTCGGCCAGCACGTAGCGCAGTACCCCCCACCAGGCGACCTCGCCGGTCTCGGCATGGTGGGCCATGGCCGCCACGACCGCATCGACGATCAGCTGGCCGATCCAGGCTGCCACTGCGGGCAGCACCCCGGCCACAAGCGTGCAGAGCGCCAGCCCCAGGGTCAGGGGGCGAGAGGCCTGCCAGACGAGTGCCAGGGCACGGTGGCTGTAGCGGAAGACACCGAGGAAGCTGGCCAGGCGGCGCTCGGGCGGCGTGGCCGGTCCGGGGTGGGCATGGGGTGAGGACACGCCGAAGCTCTCCGATCCTTGGGGCGCCAGTGTACCCCGGGTGTCCCTCTGGCAGTAGGCATCCCGAACGACAGCGCCCCGCTCGAGGGCGGGGCGCGACGTCAGGCGGGAGAAGCGACGTGAATCAGCTCTCGTCGTCGGGCGTTTTCACCTCGCCGGTGCTGGCGACAACGGTACCGGTCTCGCCGCTCTCCAGGGCGGCCATCATCGGCTCTGTCTGGCTCTTGAAGGCCATCAGCTGTTCACCCTGCAGGCTCTGGTTTTCGGGCAGCTCCACCTTCATGGCATTCACCTGGGTGTTATTGACCAGGACCTCGTAATGCAGGTGGGGGCCGGTGCTGCGTCCGGTGTTGCCGGACAGCCCGATGCGCTCGCCCATGGCCACCCGCTGACCGTTGCTGACCAGCGGCTTGGAGAGGTGCAGGTAGCGGGTCTTGTAGCCATTGTCGTGGCGGATCACCACGTAACGACCCGCAGCGGGGTGGCTGCCGACCTTTTCCACGCGGCCATTGGCAGGTGCCTGGATTTCGGTGCCGATGGGCATGGCAAAGTCGGTCCCCTTGTGGGGACTGATGCGGCCGGTCACGGGGTGCTTGCGGCGCGGGTTGAAGTGCGAGCTCAGCCGGTAGCGACCCTCGAAAGGGTAGCGATTGAAGGCCGGGTCGAGGCTCGCGCCATCCGGGGTGTAGAAACGGTTGTCATCCGGGTTGCGCACCAGGGTGAGGTCCATGCGCTCGCCGTCGTATTCCACTGCCAGGACGCGCGGGTCCAGGCTCTCGCCGTCAATCAGGTCGGACTCCACCAGCACCTTAAAACGATCGCCGCGACGGGTGTCGCGGCGGAAATCGAGCTTCTTTTCCAGGACCCGGGAGAGCTCCGCGACCTCGGCGCTGGTCAGGCCGGTGGCCTTGGCCGAGCGTGCAAAGCTGCCGCTGATGCTGCCGGCGAAGAGGCGCTGAGTGGCCTCGCCCGCGCGCTCGATGGTGGCGACCTCGAAGCCGTCTTGCTGGCGCTCGACCAGAAAGCCGTCCCGTGCGTTCTTCATCAGGCGCAGGGAGAGCAGGCGACCCTCCTCGTCGAGCTGGTACTCGAAGCGGTTGCCCTGTCGCCAGTGGGTGAGTGCCTTGGGGTCGGGCAGCTCATCCAGCAGGTTCATTACCTCGCCGTATCCCAGGCCCAGCTTCTCCTGCGCCATGATCGCAAAGGTGTCGCCTGACTGGACCTCGTAGGTGTTCCACTCCGGCACGAAGGGCTCGCTGGCCGCGATCTCCTTCTCGAGCTGGATCGGCCCTTCATCGAACAGCGACAGTTCGTCCTCGGAGACCTCCTCGTAGGAGGTGGCATTGGCCACCAGTCCGCCGTCATGATCGAGCATGCCACCGGCGATGGTGCCGATGACCACGGCGATATGCCGGGCACCATCATCCAGGCCAGAAACGGCTTCCGACGCCTGGGTACTGCCCTGCCGGGCGCCGGAGCTCCCTGGGGACAAGGCGAGGGTCTCGGGGACACGGGTCGCATCCCGACTGGCGCTGGCCGAGGTGACGAGGTCAATATCGACGACTTCCGAGGCGGTAAGCTCGGAAATCGGAACATGCTGACGTGTGGCATCGAGGGCACGGCTGGCCATCTCGATGGCATCGGCTACCGGTGTCTGCTCCGTGCGAAGCGAGGGCAGGCCCGGGCTGGCATCGGCATCGAGGGGAATGAGAACGGTATCGAGCGTCTGGTTGTCACGCTGGATATCGTCGAAGGACGTGATGATTTGCTGTGCGCCCAGCACGGTGACCATGGTGGCAACGGGTAACAAGAGCAGTTTGTGGGTGCGGGGCAGCGAATGAAGGATTCGCATCATGGATAACGAGCCGTGACAGATGAAAGGGAAAGAGAATAAAGGCACCAGAACCATACCCCATGATGTATGGGATGCCTAGTCTGTACATGCATACAGAAATACCCGTTACCGGCTCTTTCCATGGCGGGGAAAGCATCGGTACAGGCGCTCGAACACTGTTTGTTAAGGCAATATTGGACACGCTGAACCGGGGGATTTCAACCCCGGTTCGTGATGTGTTCACCCTGTCAGGGTGCCGTCACGGTAGTCCCGCAGCGCTTGCTCCAGTTCGGTCTGGTCGTTCATCACGAAAGGACCGTAGTGGGCAATCGTCTCCCCGTGTGGTTCACCGGCCAGTACCAGGGCCTGGGCACCCTCGCGGCTGGTCAGCTCGAGTCGTTCACCGCGGCCCAGGCGGGCAAGCCGACCCTGGGGCACCGAGGTGCCGGCGATCTCGAGGCTGCCGGCGAAGACGTATACCAGCAGCGTGGTGGCCGCGGTGGCCAGGGCAAGCTCGCCGCCGACTGCCAGACGGGCATGGGACACCGCGCCCTGGCCGGCCAGGGCCTCGAGCGGGCCTTCCACGCTCTCACCGATGGTGTTCTGCCAGCACCCGCCCAGGGCAACGAGGCTGGCCTCCTGGCCTCTCAGCGTCGGCATCTCTGCACCGCGCACGTCGCGGTAGGTGGCCGGGCTCAGCTTGTCCCGGGCTGCCAGATTCAGCCACAGCTGGAAGGCATGAAGGCCCCGTGCGTCGGTCAGCGGCATCTCCGAGTGGATGATCCCGCGCCCGGTATGCATCCACTGGGCATCGCCAGCGCGGATGGTACTCGAGTGACCCATATGGTCTTCGTGGGTCAGGCCCCCGTGGATCACATAGGTCAGGGTCTGAATGCCCCTGTGAGGGTGGGGCGGGAAGCCGCCAACATAGTCATCCGGTCGGTCGGAGCCCAGTTCGTCAAGCATCAGGAAGGGATCCAGCCCGCCACCGAAGTCGTGAAGACGCTGGATCCTGACGCCGTCGCCATCCTGACTCGGCTGGCTGCGCATCAGCTGATCGACCTGTCGGATTGTGGGGGGTGCTGGCATGGCAAGCTCCGGCTACTGAAGGTTTGACTGGCATTTTAGGTCAGGTTTTTCGAAAATTAAGCGCAACTTTTCGCTTTATCAATTCGAGGGATTCGAAATGTCTCGCGTTACCCTGGCCCAATGGCAGATGCTGGCGGCCGTGGTCGACCATGGCGGCTTCGCGCGTGCTGCCGAGGCGATCCACAAGAGCCCTTCGACCCTGAATCATGCGGTGCACAAGATCGAGGAGCAGCTCGGGGTGGCGGTGATGGAGCCGGTGGGCCGCCAGGTGCGTCTCACCGAGGCGGGTGAGTTGCTGCTGAGGCGGGCCCGCCAGCTCCTGGAAAGTGCTGCCTCGCTGGAGGATGTGGCGTGTCGCCTGGCAGAAGGGCTCGAGGCAGAGGTGGTGCTGGCCGTCGATCAGATCTTTCCTCCGGATGCCCTGGCCCGAGCCCTGGAAGCCTTCTCGGCGGCCTACCCCCATGTGCGTGTCCAGCTCCATGAGACGGTGCTCAATGGGGGTATCGAGATGCTCTATGATGGCAGCGCCGACCTGGTGGTCTCGGGGATTTCGGCCCAGGGCTTCCTGGGTGAGCCGCTGGTCAGGGTTCACTTCGTGGCCGTGGCCCACCCCGACCACCCGCTGCATCGCCTGGGGCGCCCGCTCGACCTGCGTGACCTGGAGCAGCATCGCCAGCTGGTGGTGCGCGACTCGGCCCGACGCCAGTCCATGGATGCGGGCTGGCTCAAGGCAGAGCAGCGCTGGACGGTGAGCCACCTGCAGACCTCCATCGACATGCTCGAGCGCGGCCTGGGGTTCGCCTGGATGCCCGAGACCCGCCTCCGCCAGGCGCTTGCCAAGGGCCGCCTTGAGCGCCTCCCACTGGCTGGCGGGGGCAGTCGCGAGTATCCGGTACAGTTGATCCACCGTGACCGTGACCGGGCGGGACCGGCGACCCATGCCCTGGCCGAGGCCCTGAAGGCAGCAGTGATGGTCTGCTCACCGCAGGAATCATTCGAAGCCGTCGAATGATGAGGCGCAAAACCTGCGCTTGAGCGTCGATAGATTCGCCTTATGCTGGTCGCATCCTCGTTATCGAGCACTCGCTCACCGGCATGCAAGGAGATGACTCATGGGGCTTCTGATCGACGGCACCTGGCACGACCAGTGGTACGACACCGACAGGCATGGTGGCGAATTCGTGCGTGAATCCGCCAAGCTGCGCGACTGGATCACCTCGGACGGCAGGCCGGGACCCGACGGACAGCCGGGGCTGTATCCCGAATCGGGCCGCTACCACCTCTACGTGTCGCTGGCCTGCCCCTGGGCACATCGCGTGCTGATCATGCGCCGGCTCAAGGGGCTCACGTCGGCTATCGGGGTCTCCCATGTCAGTCCACTGATGCTGGACCAGGGCTGGACCTATCGTGAAGACGAGGGGTCGAGCGGTGACCCGGTCAACGGCGTGGACTTTCACCATCAGCTCTATACCCTGACTGATCCCCACTACACAGGGCGGGTCACCGTGCCGGCACTCTGGGACACGCAGTCGAGGCGGATCGTCAACAACGAATCCGCGGACCTGCTGAGGATGCTGAACGGCGCCTTCGATGGGCTGACCGGCAACCGCCTGGACTTCTACCCCGCGGACCTGCGCGAGACCATCGATGCCATCAATGCCGACGTCTACGACCATATCAACAACGGCGTCTACAAGTCCGGCTTCGCCACCGAGCAGTCCGTCTACGAGAAGCATGTGGTGGCGCTGTTCGAGTCGCTCGACCGCATGGAAGCGCGCCTGGCCAGGCACCGCTATCTGGCCGGCGAGTGGCTCACCGAGGCCGACATCCGGCTCTTCACCACCCTGATCCGCTTTGATGCCGTCTACCACGGTCACTTCAAGTGCAACCTGAGGCGCATCGAGGACTACCCGAACCTGGCGAATTACCTCCGCGAACTCCATCAATGGCCGGGGGTCGCGGAGACGGTGGACTTCGACCACATCAAGCGCCACTACTACGCCAGCCACGCCACCATCAATCCGACCGCTATCGTGCCCTACGGCCCGCTGCTCGATCTTGATCGGCCCCATGACCGCGAGCGGCTGCCGGGCCAGGGGATCCGGGAGAGGGGTGAATGGTCAGCGGTGAATGGTGAATGGTGAATGGTGAATGGTGAGGGGTGAGGGGTGAATGGTCAGCGGTGAATGGTGAATGGTGAGGGGTGAAGAGTGAGGGGTGAAGAGTGAGGAGTGAAGAGTGAGGAGTGAGGAGTGAGGGGGCGGCGAAGCCCTTACCCCTTACGCTGCTTTGCCAGCCACCGATCCAGCGCATTGGCAAACTCGCGGCGGTCGCCGTCGGAGTAGCCGCCGGGGCCGCCGGTCCGTTCGCCGCTGGCGCGCAGGGTCTCCATGAAATCTCTCATCTGCACTCGCGCACGAATATTGTTCGCATCCAGCGTCTCGCCGCGGGGAGTCATGACCCTGGCACCACGGTCGATGGCCTCCAGGGCCAGCGGCAGATCCGAGGTGATCAGCAGGTCCCCCTCATCGATGCGTTCGACGATCGCGTTGTCGGCGGCGTCGAAGCCCTGGCTGACGGCCAGGCTCCTGACCCACCGCGAGGGGGGCAGCGCTATCGCGTGGTTGGCCACGAACCAGGTCGGCGTGGCGGTTCGTTCGGCAGCGCGCACGATGATCTCGCGCGCCACTCTCGGACAGGCATCGGCATCGACCCACAGATTCGGCATGCAACACTCCCGGCGGGTAGGGGCTGGAAAAGGCTGGTCAGTGGCAGTCGACGATGGTAGCATGCGCCTTCCTCGCATGTGTTGACCCCACCATCATGACGACGCCACGCTGCCTTCGGCAGGTGGGCGCCGAAACGCCGGGCTCAGTGACGCAAGAGCTGGCCCGCAGCGTTCGAATTGTGTAGATGGAGCGCCACCGAGATCACGCCACCCGGGCGAGATCGGCGCAGACGGTCGCCACAGCGGTTCATGGCCATCCCTGGTGGCGTGGACCGAATGCCAGGTGCGACCGGCGTCCCCGACTCCGATTTGCTCATCTGACGATCCGTTGGACGGAACGCAGATGCCTGAGCGTGTTGCACGCGTCAGGGACGCCACTGAATTTCTGCCGACTCCGTCGGCTTACCAAGGTGTGATCAATGACCTCGACTTCTGTCGCCTCGCCGAGCTTCGGCGATCTGGCCCTGCTGCCTGACGTTCTCTCTGCCGTAGAGTCCCAGGGCTATGAGACCCCGTCACCGATCCAGGCGCAGACCATCCCTGCGCTGCTGGAAGGCCGTGACATGCTGGGACAGGCCCAGACCGGTACCGGCAAGACCGCTGCCTTCGCCCTGCCGCTGCTGTCTCGTCTCGACCTGACCCGTCGCGAGCCCCAGGTGCTGGTGCTGGCGCCGACCCGCGAGCTGGCCCAGCAGGTGGCCGTCTCCTTCAGCAAGTACGGCCAGAACCTCAAGGGCCTGGAGGTCGCCACCTTGTGCGGTGGCCAGGAGTACCGTGAACAGCTCTCGGCGTTGCGTCGTGGCGCCCAGGTGGTGGTAGGCACCCCGGGCCGCGTCATCGATCATCTGGATCGCGGCAGCCTCAAGCTCGACGGCCTCTCCGCGCTGGTGCTCGACGAAGCCGACGAAATGCTGCGCATGGGCTTCATCGACGACGTCAAGCGTGTGGTGGCCGATACCCCGAAGAACGCCCAGCGGGTCTTCTTCTCCGCCACCCTGCCGGCCGAGATCGAGCGTATCGTCAATCGCTACCTGGTCGATCCGGTCAAGGTGGCCATCGAAGCCAAGGTCGGGACCGCCGCCAGCATCGAGCAGCGCATGGTGCGGGTCGACGGCGGTGCCAAGCAGGAGGCGCTGGCGCGCATCCTCGAGGTCGAGCCGGTCGACGGCGCCATCGTCTTCGTGCGGACCCGGGCCGCCTGCACCACCCTGATGGAGCAGCTTTCCGCCCGCGGCATGAATGTCGCCAGCCTTTCCGGAGACCTGGACCAGAGTCTGCGCGAGCGCACCATCACGCGCCTCAAGCGTGGCAAGGTCGATATCCTGATCGCCACCGATGTGGCTGCACGTGGCCTTGATGTGTCGCGCTTGACCCACATCATCAACTACGACCTGCCCCAGGACGCCGAGGCCTACACCCACCGCATCGGCCGTACCGGCCGTGCCGGGCGTACCGGTATCGCGATTACCTTCGTCGGCTTCCGCGAGGGCCGCAAGGTGGGCTGGCTCGAGCAGGCCACTGGCCAGAAGATGAGCGAGATGGCGGTGCCCGACGAGGCCGCCATTCGTGCCCACCGCGATGAGATGTTCCATCAGCGCGTGGTCGCCGCCCTGACGGCCGGTGCCGATGAGCAGCGCGCTCTGGTCGAGCGGATGGTCGAGGAGGGGCACGACCCCATCGAGCTGGCCTGTGCCTTTGCGCGCATGGCGCGTGCCGACGAGGCGCCCATTGGTCGCCTGCAGGCGCCGCGCGCCGAGCGCAACAACGACCGCAACTCGCGTGACGCCAAGCCGAAGCGTCGCGACAGCGCGCCGCGTGAGGGCATGACCCGCTATCGCGTTGCCGTGGGCCACCAGGATGGCGTCAAGCCCGGTCAGCTGGTTGGCGCACTCGCCAACGAGGGGGGCATCGAGGGCAACCGCATCGGTCGTATCGATATCCGTACCGCCTTCTCGGTGGTCGAGCTGCCGAGTTCGCTGCCGGCGAGCATCCTGGGCAAGATGGCCCGCGCCCGTGTCGCCGGTCGTCCGCTGGAGATCAGCGAGGACAAGGGCGCGCCCGAGCGTGCCCCGCGTCGTCGCGCGGACGGTGACGCGCCGATTCCCCGTCGCACCAGCGCCTGAGCCAAGCATCACCGCCCGCCGGGCGGTGACCTGCTGCCTCATCGACAGGCCGGAGCTTGCTCCGGCCTGTCGTCGTTGGTGCCTCCGACATCTCCGCCATGAAAAGGAGGATCCCTCTCATGTGGAAGCGGTTGCCATTCCGGCTGCGTGGCTATCTGATCACCATGACCGGCGTGCTGCTCCTGTCGCCGGATGCGCTGCTGGTCAAGGACACCACGGTGGATGTGGCCACCTTCATGTTCTGGCGCGGGCTGATGCTTGGCCTGGTGCTGCTGTTGATTGCCGCCGTCCGCTATCGGCAGCGCCTGGGCCAGGCAATCCGTGCCTGTGGTCCCGCAGCGCTGTGGTGCCCGCTGGCCTTCGCCACCAGTGCCTGGGCCTTCGTCGGGGCAACCCGCCTGACCTCGGCGGGCAACGTGCTGGTCATGCTCAACCTGTCACCACTGGCGGCGGGGCTGATCGGCATGCTGCTGTTCGGCCAGCGCCTGCGTCGCCAGACCTGGGGGGTGATCGCCGTATGCGTCACGGGGGCCAGCCTGATGGCCGCCGGGGAGGTGGGGCAGGGAAGCCTGCTGGGACTGGCAGTGGCGCTGATCATTCCGGTGTCCATTGCGGTCAACACCACGGTGGCCAGTGCCCAGCGCGGCAGCGGCAGCCGTGGCCTGGATACCACCGTGGTGCTGCCGCTGGGCTGCCTGGCGATGCTGGTACCCGCCGCACTGATGGGCGGTGTCCAGCTGCCCGAGGTCGGGGACATGCAGCGCCTGGCGCTGATGGGACTGCTCCTGCCACTCGCCTATTTCCTGATCCAGACCGGTGCCCGCTACCTGCCGGGCGCCGAGGTCAGCCTGGTGATGCTGGTCGAGACCCTGGCGGGCACCCTGCTGGTGTGGTGGTGGGTGGGCGAGGTGCCCGCGCCGCTGGCCTTCGCCGGCGGCGGGATGATCGTCCTCGCCATGCTGACAAGCTCGTTGCGCGACCTGTATCGGCAGCGCCGCAAGGCCGCCGAGGGTGCCCCCGACGCTCGCCGCCTGCGCGATGAGGCGGCGGAAGCGAGCCTCGAGCGCGGCGAGCCGGCCCCGCCGGTGGGCGAGCGCCATTGACGAGCGCCGCGCCTGCGCCCTGCGCATGTTTCCCCATGCGGGGCGCCGTGGTAGCGGGAATGTTGTCAGGCGGACTCGACGCTCGTGCCCGTGGACACGAGGTCGGCAAAGCGTAACAGCAGGCCGGTCGCTTCCGGTGTGGCGGCCACCTCAGCGACCAGGCGCGCCGGGTTTTCGCCCTGGCCCTGCAGGGCCTCGCGCTGGTGGGCAAGGTAGGCACGCATCACGGCAGGCGTGAATTCGGGGTGGAACTGCACGCTCCACTGGCGCGGGCCATGGCGTAATGCCTGGTGCGGGTCGTGGGCATTGGTGGCCAGCACGCGGGCCTCGCGGGGAGGCGTCAGGACCGTCTGGGCATGGCTCAGGTGGGCAAGGAACCTGGCCGGCAGGCCACCCAGCAGAGGATCCCGGCGACCGGCCTCGGTCAGCTGGATCTCGCGGGTGCCGGACTCACGGCCTGCCGGGTGGAAGCCGCTGGTGCCGCCGAAGGCCGCAGCCATCAGCTGGTGGCCGTAGCAGACGCCGAGCATGGCGATGTCGCGGGCACGCGCCTCGGCCAGCCATGGCTTGAGCGCCTCGCTCCAGGGCTCGGCGTGGCTGACCATGGCGTGGGAGCCGGTGATCAGCAGGCCGTCGATGTCATCCAGTGCCGGCAGGGCCGCGGCGCGCGGGGCATCGAGGACCTCCAGGCGAGTGCCAGCCGGCGCTGTCGCGAGCGCCTGCTGGAAGAGGGCCTCGAAGTCACCGTGGTCGCCGGCCACGTCGGCAAAGCTGTCTCCGGTCTTGACGATCAGCAGTCGGGGCATGGGCGCTCCAGGCAGAGGATGGCAGGGAGACGGCATTCTACTGTCGTTGCAGGCGCTCGCCCAGTGCCGCCATGAAGGCTTCGCCCGCCTCGAGCTGTGCGATGTCGATATACTCATCGGGCTGGTGGGCCTGGCCGATGCTCCCCGGCCCGCAGATCACCGTGGGCAGGCCCTCGCGCTGAAACTGGCCGGCCTCGGTGGCGTAGGCCACGGCGCCGGCGGGGCGCTCGTCGAGCAGGTCGCGGCACAGGGCGAGCACCTCGGCATTGTTGTCGTCGGCCAGCGCCGGCACCGTGGTGTTGAGCGCCTCGGTGACGATGGCGGCGTCCGGCGCGCGCGTGCGCATCTCGGCTTGCAGCGCGGCGGCCGTATCATGGACCCGCGCGAGCAGCTCCTCGAAGCGATCCGACGGCAGGTGGCGAATCTCCCACTCGAAGGTGCACTCCCGGGCCATGATGTTGATGGCGGTGCCGCCCTGGATCTTGCCGACGTGCAGGCTCGAGTGCACCACGTTGAAGGCCTCGTCCACACGCCCCTCGGCCTTGAGCTCGGCCATCACGTCCTCGATGCGCGTTACCAGGCGGGCGGCCACGTGGATCGCCGAGACGCCCTGGTTGACCTGGCTGGAGTGGCTGGCGCGGCCGGTCACGGTGGTGCGCAGGTTGGTTGCCCCCTTGTGGGCCACCACCGGGTGCATCATGGTCGGCTCGCCGACGATCACCGCCGCGGGCAGCGGATGCTCGGCCATCAGCCGCTCGATCATGCGCGGGGCGCCGATGCAGCCCACCTCCTCGTCGTAGGAGAGGGCCAGCCAGACGGGGGCTGCCAGCTCGAGCCTCACCCAGCGTGGCACCTCGGCCAGGGCGCAGGCGATGAAGCCCTTCATGTCGCAGGTACCGCGGCCGTAGAGGCGGCCATCGCCCTTGTCGGCCAGGCTGAAGGGGTGGGTGGACCAGGGCTGGCCGTCCACCGGCACCACGTCGGTGTGGCCGGATAGCACCACGCCACCGGCCACGTCGGGGCCGATGCGTGCCAGCAGGTTGGCCTTGCGGCCGTCGTCGCTTTCCACCCGCCAGTGCGGCACTTCGTGCTCGTCGAGGAAGCCTTCCACGAAGGCAATCAGGTCGAGGTTCGAGTCCCGGGAGACGGTGGGAAAGCCCACCAGGCGGTCGAGCATCTCGGCGGCGGTCATGAACAGGTTCCCGTGTAGCAGTGTCAGCCAAGCCTAACACGGCTGGTCGCGTCGGCTTCCCTTCTTGCTGGACCCTCAGCCTGTGCGATGGTCACATGACCAGTGAACACTCGGCGCCCTTTCCTGACCGACTGACCCGGGGCCGTCAGGGCGCGGCCAGCCGGTATCCCTCGGCCGTCAAGCGCTCGGCCAGGGCGGCAATATGTGCCGGGCTGACCTCGCAGCAGCCGCCCACGAGGGTCGCGCCCTGCTCGATCCAGCGCCAGGCATGCTCGGCATAGCCCGCGGGGTCCAGGTCCTCGCGCGTCTCCAGCGCTTCCACCGTGCCGCCGGGCGCGAGATCCGCCGCCGCCGTGAAGCCGTTGGCGTATCCGCCGAACGGCACGCCGAGATCGGCCAGCGCCGGCATGGCGGTAGTGACCGCCTCGGGTACCGAGCAGTTGACCAGCACTGCCTCGGCGCCGGCCGTCACCACCGCTCGGGCGGCCTCGGTCAGCGATTCGCCGGAGCGCAGGCGCGTGCCGTCGCAGTCGTCCACCGTGAAGGCGACCCACACCGGAACCCCGTGCTCCACCGCCGCACGGGTCGCGGCCAGCGCCTCGCGGGCCAGTGTCATGGTCTCGCAGATGAAGCGGTCGACCCCGTCGGCCTGGACCTGGACAAGACGACGGTAGTCGCTCAGACAGGTGGCGTCGTCCGGCACCACCTCATGGTGATAGCTCGCGACCAGCGGGGGCAGGCAGCCGGCGATGTGCACCGCCTGGCCGCTCTGCTCGCGGGCCTGGCGAGCGGCATTCAGCGCGGCAGCCTGCAGTGGCGCGAACAGGGCGGGATCGCCGTCGCGCGCCAGGCGCTGCGGTGTCGCGCTGTAGTTGTTGGTGGTGATGATTCGGGCACCGGCAGCGATGAAGTCGCGGTGGACGGCGGCGACCAGCTGCGGCTCGTCCAGCATGACCTGTGCGGACCACAGCGGCGTGGCGGGGCGGTCGCTGCGCCGCCTGAGCTCCTGTCCCATGCCTCCGTCCAGCAGTACGATGCGATGTTCTTCAGCGCTCATGGGGTCACTGTTCCTGGGTTGCCATGTCATGTGCCTCGCCGGTCCCGGGTCGGCAGGGGGACCCTAGCCGTAAATGGCGAGTGGCTCAAGGCGACGCTTCCACGGCGCCATGACGTTGTCGTGACACTTTTCCCGTTATCGGCGGTGCAGGATGGACGGTACCGGGGCAGATAGGCCTATCATGGTGGCAGGAATCACGACTGGAGAGGCTCATGCGGCAACTGTTCCTGATGCGCCATGCCAAGGCGAAACGCGGCGACAAGGCAGTGGCCGATCATGATCGGCCACTGCGCAAGCGAGGCAGGCGCCAGGCGGCCGCCATGGCCGAGGCTCTGCCGCGCTGTAAGGCCCTGGAGGGCGAGATTCACGTCAGTGGGGCGGTGCGCACGCGTCAGACCCTCGACGAGATGGCCAAGCGGCTTCCCGAGCGCTCCCTGATCGAGCGAGCCTTCTTCGACGAGGCACTGTATACCTTCGAGGGAGACACACTGCTGGCCTGGCTGCGGGGGTTGCCCGAGGCGACCGAGCGGGTGCTGATGATCGGCCACAACCCGGCCCTGCTGGAACTGGCCCGTTGGCTCTGCCCCGACGCTCCCGGCGAGCTCCCCACCGGCGGCCTGCTGCACCTTTCCCTGCCGGATACGCCCTGGCAGTCACTGGAACACCATGCCGCCGAGAAGGTGAGCTGCCTGACACCGGAGCAGGCCAGTCATGCGCTCTTCAAGCGCAGGGCCCCTGAGAAACCGTCCCTGCACAAGGCCGGTCTGGCCAAGCGCATTCGCGGCCAGCTGAAGCACCAGTATCGGATGGTCAGGGCCCTGGAGCCGGGGGTGGCGGCCGGTATCGATCCCGAATTCCTGCACCAGTATCGCGTCAACCTGCGCCGCAGTCGTGCGATCGGCGAGTCCGTGCGGGCTGCCATCAAGGTGCCCGGCCTGAAGCCGCGCTTGAAGGACCTCAAGCGCCGCGCGCAGGCCACCAGCGACCTGCGCGATCTGGATGTCTTTCTGGAAAGCCTGGGCGAGGCCCCGCCGCCGCTGACATCCCGTTCTCGTCAGGCCCTCGAGCGCTGGTTGCTGACTCGCCGAGACGAGGCGCATGCTGCGCTGTGCCAACAGCTCAGCGACCCCGACTATGCCGAGGCGATGCAGGACTGGCGAGATTTCATCGGCTCCCGTCACCTCGAGAAAGCGCTTGCCGCCCTCTCCCCCAAGCGTATCGCAACGGTACTGACCGAGCGGATTGACCGCCACGACCAGACACTGGCAGCGCTGACCCCCGAGAGCGATGACGAGACGCTCCACGATCTGCGCAAGGCTGTGAAGCGCATCCGCTACCTTGCCGAGCTCGAGCCCCGGCGCCACCGTGATTTCCTCTCCGGCCTGAAGCATCGCCAGCGCCTGCTGGGTGACTTTCAGGATCTGTGCTCCCGCCAGGCCTGGATCGAGGCCTTTGCCGCGAGCTCCAGCAACGCCCCCAGGCGCAAGCAGGCGTGTGACGACTGGCGTTCGGCCCTGGAGACGCAGAAGCAGTCCTTGCGGGAGGAGGTGATGGATCTGACATCGCTATCAGACCTGTACAAAACGACGCTCAAGCGCTGACCAGCCTTGCTCGGCTGGTGCCGTTACCCAGCGGTTCCACCTGGATCTGCACCGGGATACGCTCGTGCATCTCCTGCACGTGGGAGATCACGCCTACCCGGCGGCCCAGCGCCTGCAGGCCATCCAGCGCCTCCATGGCCAGCGCCAGGGATTGCGGGTCGAGGCTGCCGAAGCCCTCGTCGATAAAGAGCGACTCGATCACCAGTTCACCGGATGCCATGGAGGCCAGCCCCAGGGCGAGGGCCAGCGAGACCAGGAAGGTCTCGCCGCCCGAGAGGGAGTGCACCGAGCGGCGTTCGTCGCCCATGTCATGGTCCTCCACCAGCAGGCCCAGGGGGCTGCCGCCGCGCACCAGCCGGTAGCGGCGGCTGAGGCCGGCCAGGTGGGCGTTGGCGTGCTCGAGGAGCTGCTCCAGGTTGTAGGCCTGGGCGATGCGCCGGAAGGCCTTGCCGTCGGCGGAGCCGATCAGTTCGCTGATCCGGCCCCAGCGGCGCACCTCGGCCTGGGCGACCTCCAGCTCGGCCTGGCCGGCCTTGCGCCGTTCCCGCTTGCGGTCGTCATCGCTCAGGGCGAAGGCGGCCTCGTCACGGGCCCGCTGGGCCTCGTCCAGGCGGGGAGCCAGCTCGGCCTGGGCCTCCTCCAGGTCCTTGCGGCGGCGATGCAGTTCGTCGGCCACGGCGTCACTGAGCAGTGCCTCATCGGGGTCGACTGCTTGACTCGCCTCCTTCATCTCCTCGACCAGGCCCTGGTCGCGGCGGTGGCGCAGCAGGGCGTCGTGCCGCTCGGCCAGGGTGGCGGCGGCGCGCTGGCGGGCCTGGTCGGCCGCGTCGATCCGTTGCTCCTCGTGCCGGGCATCGTCGTCGGACTGATGCAGCAGCCGCACCAGGGTGGCATCGCCCAGTTCGGGGTGCGCCTTGCGCCAGTCGGCCAGCTCGCGGGCCAGCGCCTGCTGCTCGTTGCGCCGCTGGTCGAGCTGGTGCTGCTCGTGCTCGGCCTGCTGGGCGAGGCGCTGGTGCTCATGCTGGGCCTTGTGCAGCCGCGCCTGGGCGTCGTCCCGGGCCTGGCGGGCGCGTTCCTGGGCCGTGTCGAGCCGTTGCTGCCAGGCGTCCGGCGAGGCGTGTTCGCCAAGCCGGGCGGCGAGCCTGCGGGCGAGGGCATCGCGCTGCTGGCGCAAGAGCGGCAGCTGCTCATTCAGTTCGGCCAGCTCCCTGTCGACGCCGGACGTCTCGGCCTCCAGGCGTGCCAGTGCCACCCGGCCCTCCAGGAGCGCCTGTTCCAGGGGAGCCAGCTCGCTCTCGGCTCGGGCCAGCTCATCCAGGCGCTGCCGCGCGCGCCGGCGGCGGGTGTCACTGTGCTCGCGCTCGGCCTGCAGCCAGGCAGTGCGCTCGGGCTCGCTGACGGCCGCGAGTTCTGCCTGCAGAGGGTGGGCCTCCAGCGCCTGGCGAGCCGTGTCCCGTTGCCGCTCTGCCGCTTCCCGGTCCTGCCGGTGGCGGGTGAGGGCGGCCTCCACGGCGCGGTACTCGCCCAGCAGCTCATCGCGCTGCTGCTGGGCCGCGTCGCGGGCATGGCGGGCCTCGTCGAGCTGGCGCGCTTCTTCCGCTTCCTGGGCCTCGATCTGGGCGGCTTCCGGGGTGGCCGGGGGGTGCTCTTGCCAGGGATGATCGAGGCCGCCGCACACCGGGCAGGGCGCCCCCTCCTCCAGGGCCTCGCGCAGCCGTACCACGCTGTCGCTGCGTGCGGCCCGGCTGCGCTCGATCAGCGCGGAGACACTGTCGAGATGGGCCTGGGCCCGTTCCAGGCGCTGGCGGGCGCACTTGCCCTCGGCCAGCAGCCTGTCCCGGCGGGCCTGGTCGGCGTCGGCCTGCCCGGCCAGCCGCGCCAGGGTCTGTTGCGAGTGGCCGAGTGCCTGCCAGCGGCTGGCCAGCTCGCCCAGGGCCAGGTGGCGATGAGCCGCCTGATCGTGGTCCTGCTGGGCGGTCCGGCGGGCGTCGTCGAGGCCCGAGTGAGTGCCCACCCACCGCGTCAGGGTGGCCTGCCAGTCGTCGCGCTGTCGCTGTCGGGCCTGCTGGTTCGCCTCGGCCTTGCGCTGCTCCCGGCTCAGTCGCTCGGCCTGCGCCTGCTGGCGGCTGTGGGCCACCTCCAGGTCGGCGAGCTGCTTCTCCCGGGTGGCGAGTTGCTGGGCCTCGTCGCGGGCCTCACGCAGCTCGGGCTCGGCCCGACGGCGCTCCTCCGCGGCCGCGCTCAGCGCCTGCTCGGCCTGCGTCCGGGCGGTCTCCGCCGCCTGCTGTTCGGCGCCGGCGGCCTCCCGTGCCTGGAGGGTCTCGGCGTGGCTCGTCTCCAGGGCGGCGATCTCGTCGGGCAGTTCGGCCCGTCGCCGCAGGGCGTGGCGCCGCGGGGCGATCAGCCGACGCCACTCGCGGTCGGCGCGCGCCTCGGAAAGCGCCTGCCAGTCGGCCTCGGCGTCCTGCTGTTGGGCCAACCCCTGGCGATAGGCCTCGTGCAGCCGGGCATCGTCGTCATGCCAGCGGCGCCGCGCCTGGAGCGATGCCGCCTGGGCCTGCAGGTCAGTGAGTGCTTGCCGGGTGGCCTCGGCCGCCTGCTCCAGTTCGGCGCGGGCCTCGGGCTCGGCGGGCCGGTCGTCGGCGAGTCGCGCTTCCAGGGCCGCCACGGTCTTCCTCGCCTCGCTGGCACGGCGGTAGGCGGCCATGGAGATCGCCGAGTACTCGGCGGTGCCGGTGAGGCGCTCGAGCAGGTCGCTGCGCTCGTTGTCGTCGGCCTGCAGGAAGGCGGCGAACTCGCTCTGGGCGAGCAGCACGGCGCGAGTGAACTGGTCGAAGGTGAGCCCGAGGCATTCCGGCAGCAGGCGCTCGAATTCGCGCTTCTGGGTGGTGAGCAGGCGGTCGTCGTCGAGGTCACGCAGCGACTGCTCGGCCTTCTGCAGCTTGCCGCCGACCTTCTCCCGGGCACGGCGCACCGCCCAGCGGGCGCGGTAGCGGCGCCCGTCGCGGCCAACGAAGTCCACCTCGGCGAAGCCGGTGGCGGTGCCGCGGCGCAGCAGGGTGCGCGGGTCGCTGGTGGTCAGGGTGGCGTCCGGGGTGTCGTCGATCTGGCTGTCGCGGGTCGGCGCCTGGCGCAGCCGCGGTGTGCTGCCATAGAGCGCCAGGCACAGGGCGTCGAGCAGGGTGCTCTTGCCGGCCCCCGTGGGGCCGGTGATGGCGAAGAGGCCGGCATCGCGCAGCGGCGCCGCGGTGAAGTCGAGCTCGAGCGGCCCCGGCAGCGAGGCCAGGTTCTCCAGGCGCAGGGCGAGGATTCTCATGAGCGACCCTCCTCGACGGCATCGTCGTCGGCGTCGAGTACCTCCTGGCGCAGCCGGTCGAAGTCGGCGAGCACGTCCTCGCCCGGCGGCTGCCCCCAGCGTGCCGTCCAGGTACGCTCGAACAGCTGGCGCGGGCCGAGGGTCGCCAGGTCGACCCGCGCCGGCGCTTCTTCGCCCTCGACCCGGGGCAGGCGGCGCTCCAGGCGCAGCAGGCGCAGCGCCTTGCCCTCGAGGGCCGTTTCTATCCGGGCACGCAGGTCGGGAATCGGCGCCTCGAGCTCGACACGCACCTCCAGCCAGGGCCAGCGCTCGCGTGCAAGGGCCGGGTCATCCTCCAGGGGCTCAAGCTCGGCCAGTATCCGATCCAGCGGGCCCGGGCCGATGCGGTGCATGGCCACCGGGCGCGGCACGGGGATCGCTTCGGTCGCGGCCAGCGCTTCGCCGTCGAGGCTGACCTCCAGCACCTGGTGGGGGTAGGCGACCTCGCTGAAGTCCAGCGGCAGGGGGCTGCCGCTGTAGCGGATGCGCGCCTCGCCGACCTGCTGGGCACGGTGCAGATGGCCCAGTGCCACATAGGCGATGTCAGCCGGGAAGAGGGCCGCGGGGATCGATTCCTCGCCGCCGATCACGATGGGCCGCTCGCTGGCCTCGGACACCGCCGCACCGTGCAGGTGGGCGTGACTCATCGCCACCAGCGCCTGGCCGGGCCGGCGCCGGGCGCGGGCAGCCTCGACCAGCTGGGTATGGACTCGACTGATGCCGCTGACGTAGTCGTTGCATGCCTCCTCGTCCGCTGCCTCGCTTGCCAGCCCCCCGCCGGTGACCTCGGCGGGGCGCAGGAAGGGCAGTGCCAGGCACCAGGCGCGGGTCTGGTCGTCCTTGTCGGTCAGTGGCACCAGCAGGCGCTCGGCGTCGAGGATGCCGTCGTCCCGCCAGCGGACCCGGCCCAGGGCGTGGGTGCGCAGCCGACGCATCAGCGGGGCGGGCAGCTCGATGCGGTTGCCGCTGTCGTGGTTGCCGGCGATCAGCACGATGTCGAGCCCGGGCAATCGTTCGTGGGCGGAGACGATGAAGTCGTACAGCAGTTCCTGGGCGCGCAGCGAGGGATTGACCACGTCGAAGATGTCGCCGGCCACCAGCAGGGCATCGGCCTGGCGCTCCACAAGGGTGTCGAGCAGCCAGGCGAGGAAGGTTCGGTGCTCGGCATGGCGCTCCTGCCCATGGAAGCTCTGGCCCAGGTGCCAGTCGGCGGTATGGATCAGTTTCATCAGGTCTCCCTTCCTGCCTGCGTGCCGGGGGCGATAGTCTACGCCACTCACGAGCGGCTGTTCAGGAGTCAGCATGCCGATGGCACCTCTTCACGACTGGAACCTCACCCCGAGCGAGGCCATCGCGCTGCAGAAGCGCCTGGCCGGCCGGGTGGAGCGTGACGACCGCCTGGATCCGGTGAGGCGCATCGCCGGCGTGGATATCGGCTTCGAGCAGGGCGGCGATATCACTCGGGCAGCGGTGGTGGTGCTGGCCTGGCCGCCGGGTGTGTCGGGCGAGTGCAAGCCGGCCACCCTGAACCTAGTGGAGCAGGTGGTGCATCGCGAGCCGACGCGCATGCCCTATGTGCCGGGGCTGTTGTCGTTTCGCGAGGTGCCGGCGGCGCTGGCGGCCTTCGAGCAACTGACGATGACACCGCAACTGGTGATGGTGGATGGCCAGGGCATCGCCCATCCGCGCCGGATCGGCGTGGCCAGCCATTTGGGGCTGTGGCTCGACCTGCCCACCATCGGCGTGGCCAAGTCGCGGCTGTGTGGGCGCCACGCCGAGCCCGGGCCGGCGCGGGGCGACTGGACGCCGCTGGTGGATGGCCCGGATGACGAGGTGATCGGCGCCGTGCTGCGCGCGCGGGCGAAGGTGAAGCCGGTCTTCGTCTCGCCGGGTCACCGGGTGTCGCTGCCCACGGCACTGGCGTGGGTCATCCGGTGTCTGGGGCGCACCAAGCTGCCGGAGCCGACCCGGCTGGCGGATCGCCTGGCCTCGCGGCGGGGCCGATAGGTCAGGAGGGTCTCCTGAGCTATACTGCGGTTCCCTCCTTATCGCTCGCTTATCCCCCGTCCGAGGCAACCATGACCGCATCCCCCGATCCCCTTGCCGCCACCCGTGCCTGGGTGGAGACCTTCGTGGTCGCCCGCGACGTCTGTCCCTTCGCCGGCCGCGAGATGGTCCGCGACACCATCCGCTACGTGGCGGTGCCGGCCTCGGACCGCGAGGCGGCACTGCTGGCGCTGTTCGACGAGTGCCGCCATCTGGACGCCACGCCCGAGGTGGAGACCACCCTGCTGGTGCTCACCGAAGGGCTCGAGGACTTCGATGATTACCTGGACCTGCTGGACGTCGCCGAGGCGCTGCTGGCGGAGCAGGGCTTCGAAGGCACCTATCAGCTGGCGAGCTTTCACCCGGATTATGTCTTCGCGGACGCCGAGCCGGAGGATCCTGCCAACTTCACCAACCGTTCGCCCTTCCCGATCTGGCACCTGCTGCGCGAGGCAGGCCTGGAGCGGGCCCTGGCCCACCATCCGGATCCCGAGGGGATCCCCGAGCGCAATATCGCGGCGATGCGCGAGCTGGGCCATGAGGCCCTCTCCGATGCCCTGGCCAGGCTGCGCGGCTAGGGCGCAGGGCCGAGCCTGGATGATACCCCATGGCGTTCAACGCGATGTGAGCTCGCCGATGCAATCGGGCAGGGCTATCGCAGTTAGCCATGCGGCGATAGCGAAAGGCGCCGGGGACAGGTCGAAGAGGGGGTCCTATGCCAGGGGTGAGAAGCAATGCTTCGAACGGGCTGGCCATGGATGGCCAGCACCGGGCCTGCAAGCGGAGCAGGACGCGAGAGCGAAGCAGGGCATCGGTAGCGCCCAGGGAGGGGTTCACAGCGCCTCCTCGACGGTCCGGCGCTCCGGGGCCTGCCGCCGGAACAGCCTTGAGCGATGCTTCAATCTCCGATAACCCTGTGCAAGCGAGCTTGCCTCGGAAGGCGGCCATCTCCATGGTGTATGGTGAAGAGGCAGCAAGTTACCCCTGACAACGAGAAGGAGTCGACATGAGCATCAAGAAATCCGGTAGTGCCGTCTGGCAGGGCGGCCTCAAGGACGGCAAGGGGACGGTGTCCACCCAGAGCGGCGCGATCCAGGATGTCCCCTACAGCTTTGCCAAGCGCTTCGAGGGCGAGGCGGGCTCCAACCCCGAGGAGCTGATCGGCGCCGCCCATGCCAGCTGCTACTCCATGGCCCTGTCGCTGATCCTGGGCGAGGCCGGGATGACCGCCGAGCGCATCGCCACCGAGGCCAAGGTCTCCCTGGAGGAGGTGGAGGGCGGTTTTGCCATCTCCGCCATCCACCTCGACACCGTGGCGAAGATCCCGGGTGCCGACGAGGCGGCCTTCCAAGACGCGGCCGACAAGGCCAAGGAGGGGTGTCCCGTCTCCAAGCTGTTCAACGCCGAGATCAGTCTTTCGGCGACGCTGGAAGGCTGAGTCCGTTGCCGGCCTGAGCGGCCGAATCGCGCCTCATCGCGCCGGGGCCATCGTGAGGTGGCTCCGGCGTCTTGTGCTGATGCCTGTGTGCTCCGTGTCGTTCTAGGGCGGGGTGATGCCGCCTTTGGCGGCTTCTACCAGGGCGCGGATCAGTCGCTGCTGGGGACGGTTGAAGACCAGCCACTCGGGATGCCACTGGACGCCGATCAGGAATGCATGGTCGCGGGATTCGATGCCCTGCACGAGACCATCGCGGTCACGGGCGACAATCTCGATGCCCCTTCCTGTCCGCTGCACCGCCTGGTGGTGCAGGCTGTTGATGCGGCACCAGGTCACCTCGAGGATGTGATGCAGCTGACTGTCGCCGACGATGTCCACGGTCTTGCGCGGCAGAACCGTGCGGCGGCGCTTGAGCCCCTCATGGGTGGTGTAGATATCCGGGTCCAGGGTGCCTCCCTGGTAGACGTTGATCAGCTGGGCGCCGCGGCAGATGCCCAGCACCGGCTTGCCCTGGGGAATGAAGCGCTTCAGTAGCTCCAGTTCGAGTTCGTCGCGCTGCGGGTCGACGCGCACATCCAGGCGCACCTCGTCGCCATAGAGGTGCGCCTGGATGTCGTCGCCGCCGCCGATGATCAGGCCATCGAGAGAGTCGGGGAAGGCGCGCGAGGGCGACAGACGCAGCGGCCGGCCGCCATGGCGCCAGACGGCAAACCAGTCGAACCACCAGGCGATTCGGCTCTTGGCGTCGGAGGTGGTGATGCCGATCAGCGGGCGGGTCGCGCGGCTCATCGGCGACTCACCCAGTGACGCAGGCGCGTCAGCCAGCGCCGTGGCGCCGATGGCCGATGGCGAGCAAGGAACTGTGCGCTTCGCTCGGCCAGGGTGTCCGGCGTGGTGGCCAGGCGCTCGACCTCCAGCCAGCGGTTCCACTCCGTGACCGCTCCCCAGCCGGGTTCGGAGAGCTGGGCATTGGGCAGACGATAGTGAAAGGTCGGTCGCGCCTTGACCAGCTTGTTGCGCAGCAGCTCGTGAGGATGGTCCGGGCGCAGGTGGGCGAACAGGGGAAACAGGTCCAGCTCGCGATTGCGGGTCGGGTTGTCGGCCAGGTAGTCGTCGATCAGGGTGTCCAGGTCCGGTGAATAGCCGGGATCGAGCACCCTGAGGGCATAGGCCCGGGGGAAAGGGTTGGCATGGGGCAGCACTTCACGGGTGATGTCCACATGGATCTGCTCGCGAAGCCAGGCGGCACTCAGCAGGTAGGCGCGTAGATAGGCCAGCAGGCTCCGGGCCTCGAGGCTGGGTACCTCGGGGTTGAGGTGCAGGCCGAAGCCATAGAGCAGGCTGGCGTCGGTACCCTTTGCCCCATGGTGGCGCAGCGCCTCGAAGAGGGCATCGAGGTCCTCCAGCTCGTCCCAGGGGACCGGCGGGCAGACGATTTCGGTGGGCACCAGGCCGGTGACCACGTCACCAATCAGCTCACGGGTGCGGGTATGGAAGTCCAGGCGCATGCGCTCCCACTCGCTGTCGCCCGCGGCTTCGGCATCCACCACGGTCTCATCGGGGTGGGCGTACTGGGTGTCGAGCTCGATACCGAAGTCGCCCCAGCGGGTTCCGCTGACCTTGAGGCGATGTGCGCTGAGCGCTTCGATCTCGCCACCGAACAGCTCTCGCACCAGCGCGGCCGTCTCCCGGGGCGGCAGGCCGGCGAACTCGATCTCGACGCCGACGCAACGCGTCTTGCCGGCGGCGTTGCAGGGTTCGGGTGGCGGTTGCGGCGTCATGACGGCATCCTGTAGGGCGTGGTGTCGGCAGCCTACCACACTGCCTCGGGCGTCATGGAGGCGGGCTAGTGCCGTCACTCGTGGGACGGTGAAGCCATCGATCAGCAAACGCGCGTTCAGGGAGACGAGGGATTTGGCAAACGAGATACCGGGGAGTCGAGAAAGTGCCTGAAGCGAATCGAATGGTCTCCGTCGTGCGTCGCCTGCTGACGGGGTTTCTGCTGCTCATGCTGCTGTCGACGATGGTCTCTGCCCAGACCTCGCCCCTCTCGGCCCTGGCACCCGGGAGCGGCGATGAGCCGGCCTCCCACGATCCCCAGGCCTTCCAGGACGCCCTGAACGAGGTCATCACCACCCTCGAGAGTACCGAACAGCGTCAGGCCCTGCTGGAGAACCTGCGCCAGCTGCAGCAGGCCCACGACCTGGCCGCCGAGGAGGCGGGCATTACGCGTCCCCAGGGGCTGCTCGGCGCCCTGGCGGAAACCATCAGTGACTTCGGTGAGCAGGCCGAGGCAGGTCAGTCACCGGTGGACGAGTGGCAGCGCCAGCTGCGGCAGGGCGGTTCCGACCTGGTCGACCTGATGGTCCAGACCGGCAATGCCGAACTGCTGCGCTTCATCATCGAACTGACCGTGCTGATGGTGATCTGGGCCGGGCTGCTGGTGATCCTGATTGCCCTGGGGCGGCTGCTGGCCAGGCGACGGGACTGGCCCCTGGATCTGCCCCGCGAGCCCCGGGCCTGGCTGCTGGTGGTGCATTTTCTTCGCCGCATGCTGCCCTGGGCGCTGGCCTTCCTGCTGGTGCTGGGCATCGCGCGGTTGGTGCCCGAGAGCTCGGGGCGCACCACGGCCCTGGTGATCGCCTATGTGTCACTCTGCGGTCGTACTCTCTCGGTGGTGGTAGAGACGGTGATCTCGGTGTTCACCAACGGCCACCGCTACATTGCCGTGCAGATCCTGCAACAGCAGAGTCTGCGGCCGCTGTTCATCATCGGGGCGCTGATTGCTCTGGGCGACGCCTTCAACTCTATCCACCTGTCGAGCATCATCGGCAGCGATCTGGCGAGCCTGATGTCGGTGCTGGCAAACATGCTGGCGGCGCTGATCAGCGGGCGTTTCATCCTGCGCTTCAAGCGTCCAATCAAGCATCTGATCCGCAATCGCCCCTATCCCCTGCGCCGCGACAGGGGCAGCGCCTCGGAGATCGTAAGGCTGGTGGGTGGTCTGTGGCACGTGCCGGCCCTGCTGCTGGTGGGGGGCTCGCTGGTGGCGATCTTCATCACCGTGGGCGATGTGGGCACGGCGCTGGCGCGCTCGATCATCTCGGCGTCGCTGCTGGTGCTGACCCTGGTCGTGACCGGTCTGATACGCCGGCACGGCGAACGCCGCTCCAGGCGTCGTCGGCTGAGCGACTACCGCCGGCGCCTGGAGCGCTTCGGCTATGCGCTGGCTCATGCGCTGGCCTGGATTGCCTTTGCCGAGCTTTCCCTGCAGGTCTGGGGGGCCTCCTTGATCGGCATCGGCCAGCAAGGAGTGGCCAGCGTGCGCATCGGGCAGGCGCTGCTGGCCATCGGCTTTACCGTGTTGACGGCCTGGCTGATCTGGATCTTCGCCGATACCGCCATCCAGCGTGCCCTGACCAGCCCGGCACGTGCCCGCGGGCGGCGGGTCAACCTGGCTCGGGCGCAGACCATCACGCCGATGATCCGCAACATCATCTTCGCCACCATCGTGATCATCGCTGTCATCGTCGGCCTGGCCAACCTCGGGGTGAACGTCACGCCGCTGCTGGCCGGTGCCGGGGTGATCGGCCTGGCCGTCGGCTTCGGCGCCCAGACCCTGGTGCAGGACCTGATTACCGGCATCTTCATCCTCATCGAGGATTCGCTGGCGGTGGATGACTTCGTCAGGATCAACGGCCACATGGGGACCGTCGAGGGGCTGACCCTGCGCACCGTGCGGCTGCGTGACCTGGATGGCATCGTTCACATCATCACCTTCAGCCGCATCGAGTCGATCCACAACATGTCGCGCCAGTTCGGCATCGCCCTGATGCGGGCTCGCATCCCCTTCGACATGAAGATCGACGATGCCACCACCCTGATGCAGGAGACCGCCCTGGCACTGCGACAGGACCCCATGATGCGCCACTACATCTGGTCGCCGCTGGAGATGCAGGGCATCGACAGCTTCGAGGACGGCTGTGCCATCCTGCGCATGCGCTTCCGCACTGCCCCGGAGATGCAGTGGGACGTGGCTCGGGCCTTCAACCTGCTGCTCAAGCAGCGCATGGAGGAGCAGTCGATCGACCTCGGCGTACCGCGGCTCAGTGTCAGCATGGAAGGGCGTGGCGGGGGGCGCCTGGACGGGACCGGCGAGGGCGCCGACGCCCGCGACGCCAGCGGCCGGCGGCCCGGCGAGGCCGGGATTGCCGACCCGGCCGGGGACACCAGCGCCCGGGGCAGCTCCCCGGATCCCGCCTAGTCCTCATGGCGACCCAACCCATCACGGTCGAGCGCCGGGACAGCCTGCACCTCAAGGTCTCCCGCGTGCTGCGCGAGGAGACCTCCCATCGGCTGGATGTCGTCCTTTTCGTACCCGCCGAGCTGGGCCTGACCCCCCATGTGCTCTCGGAAGAGGCGTTCTACCACGGCGCTCTCCACGTCAAGCGTACCTACTACAGCGACCGCCACCGGCTGCCACTGGTGATGAGCCGCCTGGCGGGCAAGCGACTCGACCCCGGCCAGTACCGCCTGGGGTTGAGCCTGTACGCCTATCAGTACGTGGTGGCCCTGGAGCGCTCCGCCCAGTCGCTGCTGGAGCTGTCGCGACACGCGCACAGGGCGGAGAAGCGGAGTGACGACAAGGCCACGAAGGGCCAGGGCCCCTGCCGGGCCGGCACGGCGCAGGCCGACGAGGCGAGCGAGCGGCTGCGTACCCAGCTCGAGGAGACCACCGACCTGGCCCGGGGCATCCTCAGGCGGCTGCGCCGTCAGGAGCCGGAGGACGAGAGTCTGCATCGCTACTATGCCAACATCGACAACTACCTTTCCTGGTTCACCGAGCAGAACCTGCTGGCGCTGGTGGCCCACCTGCCGCGGGGCAACGCCTACCGGGCGATCCGCGAGCGCCTGCTCACCCTCTGCCGCGACGAGGTCGAGCATCGCCGCGCCCGAGAGTACAACGCCGAGCGGGTCACCCGGGACCCCACGCGGATGTCCAACAAGATGCGCCTGTTGCGGCGGCTGATCGAGTATCCCGTGACTCTCAAGCAGCGCACCCAGGAGCTCGGCGGCGGCGAACAGAAGGCGGTCAAGGCCTTCGCCACGGCGGTGGTGATGATCTTCGTCTCCCTGGGGCTGCTGCAGGCCCGGGAGTCCCTGGGCGACATCACCGCGCTCTTCGTGCTGACCCTGGCGGTGATCTATGCGCTGCGCGAGGTGTTCAAGGATGACCTGCGCATCACCCTGTGGCGCTGGCTGCGCCGGGGACGCCCCAAGTGGCGCCGACAGTACCTGGACCCCACCAGCAATACCGTCCTGGGGCGTCAGCTCGAGTGGTTCGACTACCAGCGCTATGCCCGGCTCGACGAGCAGATCCGCCGGGTGCGCAAGCGCAACCTGGCCCAGCGCGAGGAGGTGGTGCTGCACTACCGCTCCAGCTCGCGCATGTCACCGACCCGCTTTCTCAGCGGCTATGACCGCACTCGCGAGACCTTGACCCTGGACCTCTCGCCGCTGGCGCGGCTGATGGACAAGGGCAGCCACCATGTCTATCGGCTGGAGGAGAAGGGAAAGGTGGTACGCGAGGCGGTGGAGAAGCGCCACCTGATCAACCTGGTGATCCGCGAGGTGGAGGGCGACGGCGCACCGCTGCTGCAGCGCTGGAAGATCGTCATGAGCCGCTCGCGGATCGTCGACGTGGAACTCGTTCACGAGGAGGGGTTGGGGCACGAGGCCCAGCCGGGGGGCTGAGCCGCTGCACTCCGAGGCCGGATCCCATCCCTCCGGCAGCTCTCTTCATGAACCAATTGGGGGTTGTCCTCTATGGGCCCTCGACATTGACCGATGACTGGGCTGAAAAGGGCGTGCTACAACGCCTCCTCCAGCAGCATGGCGAGTCGCTTGTGGTGCAGGGCATCGGCGGCGGCGTCGTAGGACGGGGCGTCCTTGGCGGTGAAGCCGTGGGCCGCGCCCCTGTAGAGCTCCGTGGTGAAGTGCACGCCGGCCCGGGCCAGTGCCTCGTCCATGCGGGCGACCTGCTCGGGGGGCAGCAGCGCATCCTGGTCGGCATGGCCGAGATAGACCCGCGCCTCGATGCTGTCGACCCCATGCACGGGGCTATCGGGGTCGTCGGCCTCTGCCAGGCGAGCCGAGTGGAAGCCGGCTGCGGCGGCCACGCGACCGGGGTGTTGGGCCGCCATGCGCAGTGCGAAGGCGCCGGTCATGCAGTAGCCGACCACGCCCACCTTGCCGTGCGCGAACTCGGCTTCGCTATCGAGGCACTTCAGCAGGGCGGCGATGTCTCGGGACTGTGCCTCGGGGGTCAGGCGGGCCGCATACTCGAGCAGGGTCGGTCGCACGTCCGGGTCGCGAAAGGCCTTGCCCTCCGGTACCACGGTCCCTGCCGCGTCGCGGTAGTAGAGGTTGGGCATCAGCACGGCGTAGCCGTGGTCCGCGATCAGCTGGGCCTTCTCGTGATAGCAGGGGCGCAGGCCGCCGATGTCGGTGAACAGCACCACGGCCGGCAGCGGGCCGGCGGCGTTGGCGGGCGTGACGATATGGGCGTCGATGGTGCCGTCGGCGGCAGGAATGTCGATGGCGCGAGACATGAACAGGCTCCAGAGTTGCCATGGTGAATGATGACAGCGTAGCGGCTGCCACTACTCGTGCAGGGCCGCGGGGCTCAGGTTCGCGGGCCCGAAGGCGTCCGGCAGCAGCGTCTCCATGTCGTACGCCTTGAGCAGCCGGCCCTCGGCGTCCACCACCCGGATGCGGGTCTCGGGGGTGGCGAACTCGCGGATGCGCTGGCGGCAGTCGCCGCAGGGCGTGCACAGGTGCCGGCCGGGGCCGATCACCCAGACCTCGCGCAGCTGGCGTTCGCCAGCGCTGGCCATGGCGGCGATCGCCGAGGCCTCGGCGCAGATCCCCTTGTAGTGGGCCACCTCGACATTGGCCCCGGTATAGCGGGTGCCGCTCTCGCTGACCACCAGGGCCCCCACCGGGTGGCGGGAGTAGGGCGCATAGGCGCGGTCGCGCACTGCCAGCAGCGCCGCGACGGTGGCGGGGTCGATGGCATCGTTCATGGCGTTGCTCCCTTGGCGGCATCATCGCGCAGCACGGCATCCAGTGCGATGCGCATCATGTCGTCGAAGCCGCGCTCCCGCGTGGTGCTGTCCAGGGCGTCGCCCCTGAGGATATGGTCCGAGACGGTGCAGATGGTGGCCGCCCGGGCGCCGAACTCGGCGGCGACGCCGTAGAGGCCGGCGGCCTCCATCTCCACCCCGACGATGCCGTAGCGCCTGAGCAGCTCGGCGGTCTCGGGGCGTGGGTCATAGAAGAGATCCGCCGAGAAGAGGTTGCCGATCCTCGTCGCCACGCCGAGGTCATGGGCGGCGTCGGCCAGGGCGCGGGTCAGGGCGAAGTCGGCGGTGGCGGCGAAGTCCATGCCGCCGAATCGCGTGCGGTTGACCCCGGAGTCGGTGCAGGCGCCCAGGCCGATCACCACATCGCGCACCGCCACGTCGTCGCGCACCGCACCGCAGGAGCCGACACGGATCAGCGTGCCAACGTCGTACTCGGTGATCAGCTCCTTGGCATAGATGGAGACCGAGGGGATGCCCATGCCGTGGCCCATCACCGAGATCTCGCGGCCCCGGTAGGTGCCTGTATAGCCGGCCATGCTGCGCACCGTGTTGACCTGGCGGACCTCGTCGAGGAAGGTCTCGGCGATGTAGCGGGCGCGCAGCGGGTCGCCGGGCATCAGCACGGTATCGGCGAAGTCGCCGCGCTCGGCATTGATATGGGGCGTTGCCATCAGTGGTCTCCCGTAGCGTTGGATAGCGGGGTGGAAGACGAGGCGGACGGAAGGAAGCCGGTGCCGTCGTCCATGGGGGTGAGGCCCAGGTGCGTGGCCAGGCTCTGGCCGATGTCGGCGAAGGTCTCGCGGGCACCCAGCGAGCCCGGGGCGAGGCCGCCGCCCAGCGCCAGCACCGGGATGTGCTCGCGGGTATGGTCGGTGCCCGTCCAGGTGGGATCGCAGCCATGGTCGGCCGTGAGTACCAGCAGGTCGTCGTCTTCGAGCCTGCCCAGCAGCTCGGGCAGGCGAGCGTCGAAGGCCTCCAGCGCGGCAGCGTAGCCGGCCACGTCGCGGCGGTGGCCGTAGAGGGTGTCGAAGTCGACGAAGTTCGTCATGACGAGCGAGTGGCCGTCGGTCTCCTCCAGCGCCACCAGGGTGGCGTCCATCAGGGCGTCGTGGCCGCTGGCCTTGACGGTGCGCGAGACCCCGCAGTGGGCGTAGATGTCGGCGATCTTGCCGATGGCCACCACCGTGCCGCCGTCCTCATGCAGCTTCTGGAGCACCGTGGGGGCGGGCGGCTCGACGCTGTAGTCGCGTCGGTTGGCGGTGCGGTAGAAGCTGACGGCATCGTCGCCGGTCGCCTTTTCACCAAGAAAGGGGCGGGCGATCACCCGGCCGATGTTGTAGGGCTCGAGCAGGCGGCGGGCGGTCTCGCAGACGGCATAGAGCCGCTCTAGGCCGAAAGTCTCCTCGTGGGCGGCGATCTGGAACACCGAGTCCGCCGAGGTGTAGACGATGGGCTTGCCGCTCGCCACATGCGCCTCGCCGAGCCGGGCGATGATCTCGGTACCGGAGGCGTGGCAGTCGCCGAGCACTCCGGGCAGCTCCGCCTCCTGCACCAGCGCCTCGAGCAGCTCGGCGGGAAAGCTGTTCTCTTCTTCTAGGAAGTAGCCCCACTCGAAGCGCACCGGCACGCCGGCGATCTCCCAGTGGCCGGAGGGGGTGTCCTTGCCGGAGGAGAGCTCCCGGGCGTGGCCCCAGGCGCCGGTCACCGCGTCGGGCACCGCGACGCCCTCGGCCCACTTCCCGGTGCTGGCATGGTGGGCATGGAAGAGGCCCAGCCGGGCCAAGTGGGGCAGGTGAAGCGATCCGGTGCGCCCGCGGGCGTCGCAGTCGCCGCGGGCACAGGCGGCGGCGATATGGCCCAGGGTGTCGGCGCCGGCATCATTGAAGCGCGCGGCATCGGGAGCCGCCCCGATGCCGAAGGAGTCGAGCACGAGCACGATGGCGCGGGTCATGGGGCCTCCCGACGGATGATGTCATGGATCAGGGGTGGGGGCGTGGCGGGGCCGTCGCCGACCTTGACGGCCTCGCGGACCTGACGGGCGGCCCGGTCGGCGTCCGCGGCGCTTGCCGCATGAACCAGCGCCAGCGGGCGCTCGGCGTCCACCGCCTCGCCCAGGGAGGCGATGCGCGACAGCCCGACGGCGGGGTCGATGGCCTCGCCGGGGGCGCGACGGCCGCCGCCCAGGGCAACCACGGCCAGGCCCAGGGCGCGGGTGTCCATGGCCTGGACCCGGCCCGGGTGCTCGGCATGCACCGCACGGATCACCGGCGCCTCGGGCAGGTAGTGGCCAGGGCGTTCGAGCAGGTCGCTGGGGCCGCCGAGGCCCGCCACCATGCGGGAGAAGCGCTCGGCGGCCGCCCCCGAGGCCAGCGCCTCGTCGAGCCGCGCCACGGCCGCGTCCCGGGAATCGGCCAGCCGGCCGGCCAGCAGCAGCTCGGCGGCCAGGTCGCGGGTCACCGCCAGCAGGCGGCCGTGGCGCTTTTCGCCGCCCAGCAGGCGCAGGGCCTCGCGCACCTCGAGGGCATTGCCGGCGCAGGGGGCCAGCGGCTGGCTCATGTCGGTGACCAGTGCCGTCGTGCGGGTACCGGCCCTGCTGGCTACCTCGGCGATCGTTTCGGCGAGCTCCCGGGATGCCTCGGCGGTGGGCATAAAGGCCCCGCTGCCGCTCTTGACGTCCATCACCAGGGCATCCAGCCCGCAGGCCAGCTTCTTACCGAGGATCGAGCTGACGATCAGCGGCAGTGACTCCACGGTGGCGGTGACGTCGCGCACTGCATAGAGGCGCCGGTCGGCCGGCGCCAGGTCGGCGGTCTGGCCGATGATCGCCACGCCCACCTCCTTGACCAGGCGGCGGAAGGTGGCGGTGTCCGGGGTGACCGAGTAGCCGGGGATCGCCTCCAGCTTGTCCAGGGTGCCGCCGGTGTGGCCCAGGCCGCGGCCGGAGACCATCGGCACGTGCCCGCCGCAGGCGGCGACCCAGGGGCCGAGCACCAGCGAGACGAGATCGCCCACGCCGCCGGTGGAGTGCTTGTCGAGCACCGGTCCTGGCAGGTCGAGGCCGGACCAGTCGAGCACCTCGCCGGAGTCGCGGATCGCCTCGGTCAATGCCACTGTCTCCTTGGCCTCCATCCCCCGCAGGAAGATCGCCATGGCCAGCGCTCCCACCTGGGCATCAGAAAGACTGCCGTCGCCGATGCCGGCCACCAACTGCCGGATCGCCTCGCGGTCGAGCGCGAGGCCGTCACGCTTGGCGCGGATCAGCTCCTGGGGGAGAGCACGGGCGTCCATCAGTAGCTCCCGGACGCCGCGTCGTCGACGGCATCGACCCGCAGTGTCTGCAGCAGGTTACCGAGCAGTCCCGAGGCGCCGAAGCGCATGTGGGCCGGGGTGATCCAGGCCACGCCCATCAGGCGTTCGGCGAGCTGCAGGTAGGCCAGGGCGTCCTCGACGATGCGCACCCCACCGGCGGCCTTGAAGCCCACGTCGCGGCCGCTGTCGCGGATCACGGTCAGCAGGATCTCGGCCGCTTCCAGGGTGGCATTGACCGCCACCTTGCCGGTGGAGGTCTTGAGAAAGTCGGCGCCACCCTCCAGGGCCAGTTCGCCGGCGCGGCGGATCAGGGCCGGGTCCTTCAGCTCGCCGGTCTCGAGGATCACCTTGAGCAGCGCGTCGCCGGCGGCCTGCCGGCAGGCTGCGACCAGCTCGCGGCCGGTCTCCTCGTCGCCGGCCATCAGGGCGCGCCAAGGGAAGACCACGTCGACCTCATCGGCGCCGGAGGCCGCGGCTGCCCGGGTCTCGCGGGCGGCGGCCATGATGTCGTCGCCGCCGTGGGGGAAGTTGGTGACGGTGGCCACCTTGACGATGCCCTCGAGGCCATGGGCCTTGAGCGCCCGCCGTGCGGTGACCACGAAGGCCGGATAGACGCAGACCGCCGCCGGCGTACCGGCCGGCGTCTTCGCCTGCTGGCAGAGCGCCTCGATGGTGGCGTCGCTGTCGTCGTCGTTGAGGCTGGTGAGGTCCATCAGCGCCAGGGCCTGGCGCGCGGCTTGCTGCAGTTCGGTCATGTAGCGTCCATTGGTTGCGTGTAAAGAGAGGGCCGGCACCATGCCCGAGGCAATGGTGTCGGCGCTTGAAGTCTAGGCCAGGGCCAGGAAGAAACCGGCGATGGAGGCCGACATCAGGTTGGAGAGGGTGCCGGCCAGCACCGCCTTGAGGCCGAAGCGGGCGATCTCGTGGCGGCGGGTCGGGGCGATGCTGCCCAGGCCGCCGAGCAGGATGGCGATGGAGGAGAGGTTGGCGAAGCCGCACAGGGCAAACGACAGGATCGCCATGGTGTGGGGCGTCATCACCTGGCCGGTGGTGGCGACCACCTGTTTACCATCGAGGTAGGGGGCCAGGTTGATGTAGGCTACGAACTCGTTGACCACCAATTTCTGGCCGATGAAGGAGCCGGCCAGGGTGGCCTCCTCCCAGGGCACGCCGAGCAGGAAGGCAAGGGGAGCGAAGAGCCAGCCTAGGATCCACTCCAGGCTCAGCTGCTCGAGGCCGAACCAGCCGCCGATGCCCCCCAGCATGCCGTTGATCAGCGCGATCAGGCCGATGAAAGCGAGCAGCATGGCGCCGACGTTGGCCGCCAGCATCAGCCCCGAGGTGGCCCCGGCGGCGGCGGCGTCGATGACGTTGCTGGGCCTGTCGGCGTTCTCCTCGCGTTCCTCCTCGATTTTCGACACGCTGTCCTCGGGTTCGCGGGTCTCGGGCATGATCAGCTTGGCGAACAGCAGCCCGCCCGGGGCGGCCATGAAAGAGGCGGCTACCAGGTACTCCATGGGTACCCCCATGGCAGCGTAGCCGGCCAATACCGAGCCGGCCACCGAGGCCAGGCCGCCGCACATCACCGCGAACAGCTGCGAGGGGGTCATGCGGGCGATGAAGGGGCGCACCACCAGCGGCGCCTCGGTCTGGCCGACGAAGATATTGGCGGTGGCGGAGAGCGACTCGGTGCGCGAGGTGCCCAGCGCCTTCTGCAGGGCACCCCCGAGGATGCGGATGACCCACTGCATGATACCCAGATAGTAGAGCACGGCGATTAGCGAGGAGAAGAAGATGATCACCGGCAGCACCTTGATGGCGAAGACGAAGCCAACACTGTCTACCTCGGTCAGGCCGCCGAAGACGAAGCCAATGCCATCGTTGGCGTAGAGCACCACCTGACTGACGGCGTCGGAGATGGTCTTGAGCACGGTCTGGCCGAAGGGCACGTAGAGCACGAAGGCGCCGATGCCAGCCTGGATGGCGAAAGCGCCACCCACGGTTCGTAGGCGGATCGCACGGCGATCGGTGGAGAAGATCAGGGCGATGGCGATCAGCGTCACCATCCCCACCAGGCTCATGATGAGGGTCATGGGAATCCCCTTCGTCTTACAGCAGGTTGAGCTTGAGGGTGTAGATCATAGCGTTCTGGTACTGACCCGGCGTGCCCAACTTCTCGTCGGCATAGCGGTACTGGATGCCAGTGGTGAGGCGATCATTGGGGTGCCACCACAGGCTCAGCGCACCGTTGGTGCCCACCGGATCAGCTTTATCACCCACGTAGTTCTGTCCTAGGTAGTCGTCGTCGCGGCCGAAGGTCTGCTCATGCCAGTTGGTGACGCTGTAGTCCTGGCCGAAGGTGTTGAAATCATAGCCCGCCACCCAGCCTGCCATGAAGCCGTTCATGCCGGTATAGCCATCGCTCTGCACCCTGGCCGCGCCCAGAAAGGGCTTGAACCACAGGCCATTAGTAAAGGTATGTCGGTAGCCCAGTCCGAGGATTTGGTCCTGCTCGCGGACATCGAAGCCGTAGTCGCGGAAGTCGTAGACGTGGGCGTAGACGGAGAATGGCGAATCGCCAAGGTAGAGGTGCGAGGTCACCTTGCCGGCGGAGCGGAAGTTATCCTTGCCACCGCTGGGCTCGTCGAACTGGTCGTTTCGGGGGTTCTCGAAGTCGAAGAAGCCGTAGAATTCACCCCAGTCGTAGCCCAGGCCACCCTCAATCTCGAGGTAGAAGAAGTCGCCCTTGGCGGCGTTGTCGGCGGTACGTGCCTCGGTACCGTCGGACCAGTCGAGGTAGTTGACGGAAATGTTGGCGAACGACCACAGCGGCTGCATGGCACCTGCGTTGGCATGGGTGGCGGAGAGTAGTGCTCCTACACACGAGAGAGCGAAGGGAGCCTTGCGTATGGAAGTCATCGGGACCTCGGGATCTTTGTCGTTGTTGGCATCCCGGTAATGCCGGGAATGAAAGCACCATCTGCACTGGGCAGTGGCATTGTTAAATATATGACATGATATGTGATCATTCCAACATTATTTTGCCGTCATTTGCCAGTTCAGTCGCTGCCGGTCCCGCTGTGCACTGTGCCAGTAGCATTTCTGAGGCACCTGAATCAGCATGGTGGAGTTGGAATGTGACTAGAAGATAGGGAGGAGAGTTGATGAAGGGTCGAAGCGCTATGCGCCTGGCTCGGCTGCAGGAGGCCTTGTCAGGAGGTGGGACCATCCGCCTCAGCGAGGCGGCCAAGCTATGCGGTGTCTCGGAAATGACCATTCGCCGGGACGTCGCGGCCAGCGACGGAGCCATGGCTTTCCTCGGCGGCCGCCTAGTGATGGCCGACAATCCTCTGTTGGCCCCGGTCTACGATTTCGATCAGCAGCAGAGCAGCCACTACCTGGCCAAGCATCGACTGTGCAAGAAGGCGCTCTCGTTTATTGACGAAGGCGATACTCTTTTCATCGACTGCGGGACCACCTTGGTGCCGCTGCTGGGCATGCTGGGAGAGTTCGAGTCACTCACTGTGGTGACCTACGCCCTGAACGTGGCCAACGCAGTGAGCGGTCTGCCCAAAGTGCAGCTCGTGCTACTCGGTGGGCTCTACCATGACGTTTCACAGACCTTCACCGATGATGTCATGGCCGATGCAATCCGCCGCCTGGGCATCAACCGCGCCTTTCTGTCGGCCGCAGGGGTGCACACCGAACGCGGTGTGAGCTGCTTCCATTTCCACGAGGTGGTGCCGAAGCAGGCCGCCATCGCCAGCGCCGTTCAGAGATTGCTGGTGGTTGACGAAAGCAAGCTCGGCACGATACGCCCCGCCTACTTCGCCCGGCTCAGCGACTTCGACGTGGTGATCACCGAGAAGGGCGCCAAATTAGTGCCCGCGGATGGGGAGACTGGGCCGCACATCGTTGTCGCCTAGGGGGTGTGCGAAAAGTAGATTTTGCTAATTTCCCCTATGCCACAACAGCATAGGTGAGGTATGGCGGTCGCTACGAGATCTCCGACAACGGCTGGGCCCTCATCGAGGATATCGTGTCGCCGCCGAAGACGACGGGGCGTCCCCGTCGCGATGACCGCCAGGTGTTGAACGGCATCTTCTGGATCCTGTGCTCGGGCGCCAAGTGGCGCGATCTTCCCGAGCGTTACGGTCCCTGGTCCACGGTGTATGACCGATTCCGCCAGTGGCGTGATGATGGCACCTTCGACCCCGTGCTGACGCGCCTCCAGCTCCAGCTTCGCGAGGATGGCCTGATGGACCTGGATGATCGACTCCACGGCCGTACGTGCCACGCGGGCCGCCTCGGGAGGCGGCAAAAAGGAGGACCGGACGAACCGGTAGACCATGCGTTGGGACGCAGCCGGGGTGGCTTGACCACCAAGCTTCATCTGGTCTGCGACCGACATGGATGGCCGCTGACCTTCACGCTGTTACCGAGTCAGGACGCAGAAACACGTCATTTCATGCCCACGATGGAGACGATCCGCCTGCCAGGGAAGGCGAGGCGGCCACGAAAGCGTTGCCGCTATATTGTGGCCGACAAGGGCTACGACAGCGATGACTTACGCCGCTACTGCGATCGATACCGGATGAAGCCGATCATCGCGCAGCGCAAGATGTACCGGAAGCCTCGTCCTGGACTCCTCCGAGGGTTCGACAAGCCGAAGTATCGGGAGCGCAATGTGGTAGAGCGTGCCTTCAGCTGGCTCAAGGAGTTACGGCGAATCGCTACTCGCTATGACAAGCTGGTTCGTAGCTTTCGCGCCATGGTATGCCTGGCTTGCATAAGTCGCTGCCTACGAGCTGACTTTTCGTACAGAACCTAATGCCTACACCCGATACCCCGGCCTACTACATCCCAAAGATTGCTATATTGACATGAGAAATTGCTCCGGATTAGCAAGAGGCGACTAAATGTCGGGTCCCGTGTGATTGACCACCCGCTTGATAAATAACTCTGGACGTTTGGCCTGCCATTCCTTCATTACCGCAATGGGTGATTGATGGTGCAGTGCCTTCTGCGGGATGTGGTGATTGTACAGCCAAGTATAGCGTTTGAGCGTCTGCTCCAGGTCCTCGCCTGAGGTATAGCGCCGAGTCGCCAGCACGTCGCTGATGCGGCCGTTGAAGCGTTCCACCATGCCGTTCGTCTGCAGCTTTCCCGGCTTGATCAGGCGGTGTTCGATAGTATGGGCCTGGCATTCCTGATCGAAGGGGTGGTGGCTGCTGAGCTTGCGCTGGCCCGCCCGGGTGAAGCGATCGGTGAAGCATTTGGCATTATCCGCCAGCACTATCCGAATCTTGAACGGTGCCTTTTCTTCCACCTGCTTCATGAACGCCCGCGCATTCTTCGAAGACTGACAGCACCTGACCTTCAGATATACCCAGTGCGTGGCGCGATCGATGGCGACGTACAGGTAGCGTTTCTGCTGCTGGTCGGGCATCTGAGGCAAGTGCTTGATGCCGATATGCACGAAGCCTGGCTCGTAGCTCGTGAAGGGCTTGTGCCGGGGCTTTCCGTCATCGCCAGCGTCCTGCCGATCCAGTTCCGCCAGTGTCGGCACCTCTCGCCGCTGGAGCATGCGATGCAAGCCAGAGCGTGACAGGCGGGGATTGAGGAACTCACGCGCCACGACGAGGAGATCATCTAGGCCGAGGCGAAGGAATTCGCGGGCCGCGACCAGCACCTCCTCCTGCTCGGGCGTGAGCGTGGCCAGCAGGTTATGACGCGTGTGGGGTCGATCATAGACATCATCACGGTACCGCCAGCGCCGGATGGTCGCGGTGGATACGCCATACTGGCGGGCCAACTCGCTATTCGTGATGCTGGAGGGCGCTGCCTGTATCTCGGCCCGGATCTTCGGTGTCGTGGTCGCTTGTTTATGCAGCTTGATGACCATGATCCTGCTCCTGGATGAATTGCTGATGAAGCTCCCTGGCGGCTAGCAGAGGATAACTTCTATAGTCGATTTGATCATCCAGGTCCCTACAATTAACGAATCGAGAATGCTGATTCACTCTCCAAGTCGCCAGCAGATGTTTCGCCAGATCAGTCATGAGATATCCATTCATGTTAGTTGAGGTATTTGTAGTGATCGATCAACAGAATACGCCACCTTCGTGCCTTCTTTTATACATTGGAAGTCATCGAAGTTCGTTCATCGCTTCAGGTGGTTCAACCCTTCATGGCTCATCGTAAAAGTGTTCCGTGAAGGGCTCGCGAAACTCTTCGTGGCAGGCGAGACAGCCGTTTTGCAACGCGGCGAACGCGGCGATCACCTCAGTGCCGTTCCGGTTCTCGGCGGCTTTCTCGAGCCGCTGTGCCGCCTGCTGAATCTTCTTGTCGTGGTTTCTGAAGGTGTTGGCATCGGTACCAAGGAAGCTAAGGATGCGCATTCTTTCGATCGCCGCTGGCTGAGAATGGTTGGCGATCGTGGGGGCGGTTTCCGCGACCAGCACCCAATCCTCTCGGGAAATGCCGTCGGTGACGGTCTGCATGTCCTCGCCGAGCTCCTGCATGATCCGGCGCAGCGCCAGCGGTTCGGTGTCGCCGGCCGCCCATATCGGGGTGATGGCCATTAGCGCCGCGCTGATGGCCGTGATGCCGATAATGTTGAAACGCTGTTTGACGCGGTGCGGGTGTTGCATAGAAGACCTCTTTCATTGACGTGAGTCATCATAACCAAGGAATGTCGTGATAGGCCGGACAAAACACGGAAGCCCTGGCCGAATTTCGCTTGCATGCTTAAGGGGGGTACGGTTAAGCTAAGAAGCAAGTGGATACTCACTTATAAGGCAATATGACCCGACAACGCAAGTCACACGAGACGCGCCGCGAAGAAATCATCATGAGCGCATTGGATCTCGCTGCTGAAACCGGTACCAAGAAGGTCACCGCGCAGGCGATCGCCGACCGCGTCGGCATTGCACAGCCGACGGTGTTCCGACACTTCAAGAATCGCAGCGCCATCTTTCGCGGCGCGATGGAGTGGATCGCGGATGCCCTGTTTGGTGTTCTGGAGGTGGCTGGTGGCAGCAATTCACCTGCAGACCAGCGCTTGCGCAGACTGCTGGAGCGTCAGCTTACCTTCATGGGCAAGCGACGAGGCGTAGCTCGCCTGCTGTTCTCCGACCGGCTACACCTTGAGGATCCGGAATTGAAGCTCACCGTGCGGCGGATCATGGAGCGCTACATGGGGCATCTAGAAGTCATCGTTCGTGACGGGGTCGAGAGCGGATGCTTTAGTCGCAGCTTGGAACCCGTCGAAACGTCACGCTTCATCGCCGCCACGGTACAGGGCCTGGTAATGCGCTGGTCCATCTATGATTTCGAGTTTCGCCTGGAGGATGAGGCCGAGGCACTGTGGCGCTTCTTGGAGCCGGCTCTGATGGCCGAAACGGAGGAAAAGGCTCCTTGAGTGGTAGGCCTGGTTCGCCAGATAAGTCAGCGGACAGTTCGGTGGTGTAAGACGTTGAATGGGGGAATGCCATGACCATTATGAGGCTCGCTTGCTGCCCCCGGCGATTTGCCTGGGGCCTGCTGCTGTCGCTTGCAGGCCTTGGAACGATCATCCCAGGATCGACCGATGCGGCGGAGACATTGACCCTCGATGCCGCCGTGACCCAGGCGCTGCGCGCGAACCCGAACCTGAAGGCGGGCAGCCTGGAGCGTGACGCTCTTGCCCTGGAGCCCGAAATCGCCCGTGCCGCCCGTTACCCCGAACTGAGGCTTGGTTCTTCCTATACGCACCATTCGACCCCCTATCTTGTGCATCCGATCGAGCGGCCCGGCGAGTTTCCGCCCCTGGACGATGACATCACTAGCGTCGGAGCCACGATGCGCCTGCCACTCTACGCCGGCGGCAGGCTGGTGGCGGGGGAGTCCCTGGCGGCAAACCTCAGCGAGGCTGCACTGCAGCGACTGCACGATAGCGAACAGGATCTCATCTTCAACGTGGTGGCGACCTATGCCAAGGCGCTGCAGCTGCGCGATCTGACTATCGCCGAGGGCCGGCGCATCGAGGGGCTGCAGGCCGAGGTCGAGGCGATCCGGCGCAAGCTCGACCGGGGCCGAGCCGCCCGGCTGGAGGTGCTGCGGGTTCAGACGCGGCTCTCCCAGGCGCAGTTCGACCAGGGGGCGACGGCCCAGGGCGAGCGGGATGCCCGGGGTCTGTTGGCTGCCCTCATGGGCGTGCCACCCCGAGACCGAGTGCTGAAGGAGCTGCCCAGCGCGTCGTTCGAGGTGCCAGGCTCGGCGGAAATGGCGGCAGAATTGGCCGCTCGCGAGCATCCTCGGGTGCATCAGGCCCGGGCGGAACGTGATGCCGCCGTCGATCGGCTGGTGATCGCCCGCGGCGAGCGTCTTCCCGAGGTTGACCTGGTCGCGGAGACGCAGACGAATCGCGGCGACGACTGGGAAGGGCGCGACGACTGGTATGTCGGGGTGACCTTGAGCGTGCCGTTGTTCGACGGAGGCATCCGTCGCAAGCGCGTCGACCAGGCCGAGTTCGAGCAGCAGCAGTATCGAGAGCGGCTGCGCGGCGTCGTCGATGACATCACGACGGAGGCACGGGCCGCCTTCGGCGGTCTGCAAACGGCCGACCAGCAACGGCAGTCGGCGCGCCGGGCCCTGGATGAGGCCGAGGAGGCGCTGCGCATCGAGACGCACAAGTACCGTGCCGGAAGAAGCACCGTCACGGATCTGCTGAGTGCCGAGGCGGCGCGCTGGACGGCCCTGGCCAGCCTGAATCAGGCCGAGTACGAGCGCTTCGTGGCGGACATTCGCCTGTATCGGGCGCTGGGTCGGCTCACCCCGGCGCTCTTCGCCGGCGCGACGCCACTGCCTGTCGAATCGATGTCAGAAGGAAAAGGCACGTCATGAAAAACAAGCGGGTCGCCGGTAGTTTGGCACTGATTGTGATCGCCGTCCTGGCCGGGTTCGCGGCCTTTCGTTGGGGGCCCTGGTTTCAGGAAGAAGACAGCGGCATCCTGACAGCCTCCGGTACAGTGGAGGCCACCGAGGTGAGGATGGCCTTTCGCATGCCCGGCACCCTCGTCGAACGCCGGGTCGAAGAAGGGGATGATGTCTCGGTCTCGCAGCCCATCGCCAGACTCGATCAGCGCGACGCGGAGTCGAGCTTGCGGGAAGCCGAGGCGGCGGTGGCGTCCGCTGCGGCGGAGCTCGACGAGCTGACCGCCGGCTATCGTATCGAGGAGATCGCCGTGGCCCAGGCGGCGGTCGAGGAGGCCCGGGTGACGTTTCGGCGGCTCCAGGACGAGGCCGCGCGCTCCGGCTCCCTGTATGACGACGACGCCATCAGTCGCGAGCTGCGCGACCGGGACGTGACGGACGCCGAGGCGGCCGCGGCCCGGCTTGAGTCCGCCCGCGAGCACCTCACCATGCTGCAGGCCGGCTATCGGCCCGAACGGGTCGAGGCCGCCCGGGGGCGGCTGAACCAGGCCGAGGCGCGCCGCACCAATGCCCAGACCTTCCTGGACGATACCGTCATTTATAGCCCGATCAAGGGCGTCGTCACCCGGACCCACGCCGAAGTCGGCGAGAACCTGGCCGCCGGTCGCGCCGTGGCAACACTGACCGAGCTCGGCGCCCCCTGGGTGCGGGTCTATATCTCCGAAGTGGATATCGGTCGCATCCGCCTGGGGGCCAAGGCCCAGGCGCGCGTTGACAGCTATCCGGAGCGGGATTTCCCCGGCACCGTGACCTTCGTCGCCTCCGAGGCGGAGTTCACGCCCAAGAACGTGCAGACCCAGGAGGAGCGCGTGAAGCTGGTATTCGCCGTGGACGTCAGCCTCGACAACCCCGAAGGTGCGCTCAAGCCCGGCATGCCCGCGGACGTCTATATTGAGGTGCAGTGATGGCCCCGGATGACAGCGCGTCAGCGGCGATCCGCGTCGAAGGGCTGGCGCGGCACTTCGGCGCCCTGGCGGCGGTACGCGGGCTCGACTTCGCGGTGCAGCCCGGCGAAATCTTCGGCATCGTGGGGCCCGATGGCGCCGGCAAGACCACGACCCTGCGCATGCTCGCCGGAATCCTCGCCCCGACCGAGGGTGAGGCCTGGGTGGCGGGGCACTCGGTGGTCGAGGCGCCCGAGGCGGTCAAGCGCCGCATCGCCTACATGTCGCAGCGCTTCGGCCTCTACGGCGACCTGACGGTGGCTGAGAACCTGCGCTTTTATGCCGATCTCTACGAGGTGCCGCGCCGCGACCTTGAGCAGGCGGAGACGCGCCTGCTGGGGTTCAGCAACCTGACGCCGTTTCGCGATCGCCTGGCCGACAACCTCTCGGGCGGCATGAAGCAGAAGCTGGGGCTGGCCTGCGCGCTCATCCACCGGCCCGAGGTGCTGCTGCTGGACGAGCCGACCAACGGCGTCGATCCGGTCTCGCGGCGCGATTTCTGGCGCATCCTCTACAGCATGCTCAAGGAGGGCGTCACCATCTTCGTCTCCACCGCCTATCTCGACGAGGCCGAGCGCTGCAGCCGCGTCGGCCTGATGCACCAGGGCAGGCTGATCCGCTGCGACAGCCCCCAGCGTCTCAAGACCGGCCTGTCCGGGGTGCTGGCGGAGTTCGAGGTGAGCGATGCGCGCCGCGCCCACGAGCTGCTCTCCAGCACCCGGGAGGCGGGGCGGGTCAGCCTCTACGGCGGACGCCTGCACCTGTACGCCGACACCCGCGAAGAGATAAACACGGCGCTGGCTGCACTCGGCGAGGCGGGGCTGGAAGACGCCAGCTGGCGCGAGATCGCCCCGAGCCTCGAGGACGTGTTCATCCACACCGTTCGCCAGGCGTCGCATGACGACTAGGAGATGGCCCATGGCTGAACACCGCGAGATTGCCGTCTCGGTCAAGGATCTCACGCGCACCTTCGGCGACTTCGTGGCGGTGGACCACGTCACCCTCGAGGTCGAGCACGGCCATATCTTCGGCTTCCTGGGGCCGAATGGCTCCGGCAAGTCGACCACCATTCGCATGCTGACCGGCCTGCTGTTGCCGAGCTCGGGCAGCGGCCAGGTGCTGGGTCTAGACATCATGACCGAGACCGAGCGCATCAAGCACAGCATCGGCTACATGTCGCAGAAGTTCTCGCTCTACGCCGATCTCACCGTCGAGGAGAATATCGACTTCTTCGCCGGCCTGTACGGGGTCGACCGGAAGCGGCGCGCCGAGCGCAAGGCCTGGGTGCTCGAGATGGCCGGCCTGCGCGACAAGCGCGGCGCCCTGACCGCAACGCTCGCCGCCGGCTGGAAGCAGCGCCTGGCGCTCGGCTGCGCCGTGCTCCACGAGCCGCCGATCCTGTTTCTCGACGAGCCCACCTCCGGCGTCGATCCGCTGTCGCGGCGAATGTTCTGGGATCTCATCGCCGAACTCGCCGCCGGGGGCACCACCGTCTTCGTGACCACCCACTACATGGACGAGGCGGAATACTGCGATCAGCTCGCGCTGATCAACAAGGGGCGGCTGATCGCCCAGGGCGAGCCGGCGCGGCTGAAGCATGAGGCCATGCCCGAGGACATTCTGGAGATCCAGGTGGCGCGCCCGTTCGCGGCGCTTGAGTCGCTCGAGGAGACCACACTGACGCACGAGGTCGCGCTGTTCGGCGACACCCTGCACGCCGTGGTAGATGACGCCGAGCAGGCGGCGGGGCCGATCCGCGCCCATCTGGAGCAGGCCGGGTTCGATGAGGTGGGTATCGCGGCCATCGCGCCATCGCTGGAGGACGCTTTCGTCAGCCTCATCGAGGCCGAAGAGCAGGAGGCGACTCAGTGAGTGCGCGCGTCGCCGGCCGGTTCTCCTGGCGGCGCCTGGGGGCGCTGATCGCCAAGGAGTCCCTGCATATTCGCCGCGATCCGCGCAGCCTGGCGATGGCCTTCGTCATGCCGCTGGTGCTGCTGGTGCTGTTCGGCTGGGCCATCACCCTAGATATCCAGAACCTCAATGTGGCCGTCTACGACCTCGACCAGAGCCAGCCGAGCCGCGCCTATCTGCGCGCCTTCGAGGGTTCGACCTATTTCACGCTGATCGCCCACGTCGAGGATTACCCCAGCCTCACCCGGCTGCTCGACAGCGGCGAAGCGGATCTTGCCGTGGTGCTCTACCCCGGCTTTGCCGAGGCGCTGGAGGCGGGGCGCAGCGCACCGGCCCAGGTGATCGCCGACGGCGCGGATGCCAACACCGGGACCATCGCCCTGGGCTACGCCGAGGCGGTGACCGATCGCTTCAACGCCGAACTCGTCGGCGGGCTGGCCGAGCCGGCGATCGATAACCGCCTGCGGGTCTGGTACAACCCCGAGCTCAAGAGCCGGTGGTTCATCGTGCCGGGCCTCATTGCCGTGATCATGACCGTGATCACCGCCCTGCTCACCTCGCTGACCGTGTCCCGGGAATGGGAGCAGGGCACCATGGAGCAGCTCATAGCCACCCCGGTGCAGGGTGTGGAGCTGCTGGTGGGCAAGATGACGCCCTACCTGATCATCGGGCTGGTGGACGTGCTGGTCTCCGTGGCCATGGCAATCTGGGTGTTCGGCGTGCCGCTGCGCGGCAGCTTCTGGTTCCTCATGGCTTCGGGCACCTTGTTCATGCTCGGCGGGCTGGGGCTGGGCATCCTGATCTCGACGGTGGCGCGCTCCCAGCTGGTCGCCAGCCAGGTGGCCATGGTCGTTACCTTCATCCCCGCCTTCCTGCTCTCTGGTTTCCTCTATTCCATCGACAACATGCCGCCGGCCCTGCAGTGGGTGACCTACGCGGTCCAGGCGCGCTACTACGTCTCGATTCTCAAGGACGTCTTCCTCAAGGCGAGCCCACCGATCTATCTGATCAACCAGGTGCTGTTCCTGGTGGTCTTCGCGGTCGTGGTGCTGGGGCTGGCGCTGTTCAAGTTCAAGAAGCGGATCGACTGACGATGTGGGAACGAATCTACCGCATGATGATCAAGGAGTTCATTCAGGTCCTGCGCGACCCGCGGATGCGCTTTCTGATCTTTGTGACGCCGGTGGTGCAGCTGATCGTCTTCGGCTTTGCCGTGACCACCGACGTCGAACACATCAAGACGGCCATCCTGGACATGGACCGCAGCGCGGAGAGCCGCGCCCTGACCGATCAGTTCACCAGCTCCGGCTATTTCGACGTCATCGCGCGCCCCGAGTCGCCGGACGCCCTGGGCAAGCTGCTCGATCGCACGGTGGTGATCGCGGCGATTCAGATCGATCGCGGCTTCGCGGACGATCTGGCGGCGGGCCGGCAGACCGTAATTCAGGTATTGATAGACGGCACCGACTCCAATACCGGGACCGTGGCCATGGACTACGCCCAGCGCATCACCGGCGCTTTCTCCCGCAAGCGGCTCGAGGCCTCCGTGACCCAGGAGGATCAGGCGGCGGCGCCCTCGGGCCTGGTAGAGATGCGCTCCCGGGCCTGGTACAACCCGGACCTCAAGAGTCGCTATTACAACGTCCCCGGGGTAGTCGCCGTCATCCTGTTGATGACCTCGCTGCTGCTCACCTCCATGGCCATCGTGCGCGAACGCGAGATTGGCACCATGGAGCAGCTGATGGTGACGCCGATTCGTCCCATGGAGCTGATCCTCGGCAAGACGCTGCCCTTCGTGATGATCTCCTACCTGGACCTGGTGGTGGTGATGCTGGTGGCCGTCTACGGTTTCGGCATCCCCATCCGCGGCAGCGGTCTGCTGCTGCTCTTCGGCGCCGGGCTGTACCTCATGTCGACCATCGGGGTGGGGCTGTTCATCTCTACGGTGTCGAAGACCCAGCAGCAGGCGCTGATGGCCTCCTTCTTCTTTTTCCTGCCGGCCACGCTGCTGTCGGGGTTCATGTTTCCCATCGAGAACATGCCGGCACTCGCCCAGTGGACCACCTACATTAATCCCTTGCGCTATTTCCTGATCATCATCCGCGACGTCTTCCTCAAGGGTAGCGGTCTGGATCTGCTGTGGCCGCAGTTCCTGGCCCAGGGGGCGCTCGGCTTGCTGTTGTTGACCGGCAGTACCTTGCGTTTTCGCAAGCGCATCGACTGATGGCATGTTGTCGATTAACGCCGCCATCGCTGTAGGGCCTTTAGCTCAGCTATTGCACTACGCATGACAATAATTAACTGTATGGTCTCGGGCGATGAGGAAGACAACCAGCACCATGACGACCAGCATGAGCAGCCGACCCAGCACGAAGGCGGTGAGGATGCGTTCTTGGAGCAGTGAAGCGGCCGGGGCATACCGATGACCGCGTTGCGTCGTGATGATTCCCACTATAATCAGTAGATCTGCCGAGGGTGTTATGCCCCGTCAACGTTCTGCAGTGATCAGGCGATCTCGACCCGGTTGCGCCCGGCCGCCTTGGCCCGATAACTTGCCGCATCAGCCCGCGCCAGTACCGAGCGGTAGTCCCAGTCCTGCTTACACAGGGCAGTAATCCCGATGCTCAGGGTGACAAGATATTCCCGCTTCTGGTGAACTACTACGATCTCGCTTACGGCCTGGCGCAGACTCTCTGCGATATGCTCGGCCTGGCAGAGGGTGCAACCGGGCAGTAGCACAGCGAACTCGTCGCCACCTTGTCGCGCCACATGGTCGCTGCGCCGTACTTCCCGGATCGCTACTTGGGCGATGCGCCTGAGCATCTCGTCGCCCAGGGCATGCCCGCCCTCATCGTTGATCGGCTTGAAGTGGTCGAGGTCGAAGAGCATAAGCGCCGAGGGCGTCTCGACCTTGTGCCACTCGACCATGGCTTCCTCCAGGCGACGTTCGAAACCGCGCCGGTTGAGCAGCCCGGTGAGGGGGTCGTGCTCTGCCTCCCAGCGACGCAGCGCCTCCTCATGGTAACGCTCGGTGATGTCCTTGACTGTGCCCACGAAACCAATGATTCGGCCGTCGATGGCCACCTGGTTAGCGTGCACCTCAAGCCATAGTAGTTCGCCGTCGGCGCAAACACAGCGGAGCTGGCGAAGAAAGTTGTCACCAGTCTTGAGGGTATGACGCCACAAAGCGATGGCCGACTGACGATCCTCGCGGTGGATACGTTGCACCCACGGCGATGAATCGCCCCCGCTGAAGACGCGTCCGCACAGCTCCTCTAGTACCGGGTTGATGTAGCTGATATTACCGGCGGTGTCGGTAACGACCATGCCCAGTGGCGAGGAGGCCAGCACGCTCTCTAGAAAAGCCTCACGATCCTTAAGCCGTTCGAGGGCCGTGCTGCGCTCCTCTTCCGCTCGATTGAAGGCCTGCGCTATCCGCCGGATCTCATGCATCGGGCTATCGAGGTTCACCTGGCGGCGCTGTCCTTCGCCTACTGCGTCGATCTGGGACTCTAGCAGGTGCAACGGCCTCAACGTGTAGCGTACCAGCCACCACATTAACAGCAGCAGCATCGCGAAGCCTATCCCAAACCACCAAAGCCGGCTTACCAAAACCTCTATAGGTTCATTCACTTGCTCGGCGGGCAGGGAGATGCTGACCACCCAGTCGGCCGGCCAGATCTGGGCAAAGGCCTGTAAGGCTTCACCGCCATGAATCATTTGCGCCACAGCAGCACCTTGCCAACCATCCAGAGCGCGGTGCAGCATCGGATTTTCCTCGATTTGGGGTACCGACTGCATGACCAGAGACGAGTCGGGATGATAGAGAATAGTGCCATCGGCCGTGGCCAAGGTGGCGACGCCACTGGTCCCGAGACGCCGCTGATGCAGTCGCCGGAACAGCCCCCTAGAGTGCATGTTCATGAGACCTCCGACGAAGCCGTTGAACCCCCCTTCCTTCATCCGCGGCACGATGAATAGCACCTGCGGCATGCCGCTGGCCCGACCGATGAAGGGTTTGCTGACATAGGGACGGTGCATGGCCTCGATGAAACGGAAATACTCGGTCTCGGCCGTGGAGAGCCCCGTGCGCCTGGCCATCACCGGCCAGTCTGCCTGTATGACACCTTCGGCATCCGCCACCACTAGGCCATCGAACCATTCGAGCAGGACATCACTTCGCTTCAGCTCGTCGCGCAGCCCCTCCTCACCGTCGAGCTTGGTAGCCAACTGCTCCAATGCGCCCAGACGATCATTGACCTGGGATGTTAACTCGCCGGCGATCAGCTGCGACTCATAGCGAAGGTGGGTGAAGTTGGTCTCGCGCAACTGGTGCTTGCCTGTCAACCAGCCGATGCATATCAACAGCAGGGCAACCACCACCCAAGTGACGACCAGGCCGGCCATCAGCCTGCCCTGAAGTGAGAAAGACAGCCAACTCAGAAGCAATTGTCGAGTTAGTAGCAAGTGCGTTTCACCAAACTATTTTTAGGGTCCCGGATCATCGGCAATTATACCGGTCGCGGCCGGTCCAGGGCTCTGCAGAGAGCCGGCTCTTCAGGGGTGGTCGCGGTCCATAAGCCTCGTGATGGAGCGCGCGGAGCAACCCGACGAGCATCAGCAGGATCACAAGCGAAAATGGCATGCCGGCAATCACTACCGCAGATTGTAAGGTTGGCACGCCCCCCCCAGCGAGGAGGACGCCGGTGAGTACGCCGATTCCCAAGCCCCAGACGATTCGAGGAACTACGGGAGGATCGGGATTGCCTTCGGCAAGAATTGTCGTGATCACTAGCGTGCCGGAATCGGCCGAAGTGATGAAGTAGGTTGCGATGAGCAGGGTGGCGATTGCCGAGGCACCGATCGCGAAGCCGCCGGAGGGCATCAGCTCGATGGTGCGATATAGCGCAAGGGTCACATCCGTGGCTACTGCCGCGCTGATACCGCCGCTGCCGTAGAGCTCGTTATGCAGCGCCGTTCCGCCGAACAGCCCAATCCAGACGAAGCTAAAAAGGGTAGGCACGAGCAGGACGCCGAACACGAACTCACGCAGGGTACGCCCGCGCGAGATGCGGGCGATGAACATGCCGACGAAGGGGGACCATGCCAGCCACCAGCCCCAATAGAAGACGGTCCATTCTTGCTGCCATTTGGAATCTCCGGTGACGTTGGTCCAGAAGCTCAGTTCCACGAGATGTTGCAGATACCCGCCGGTGCTTTGCACCAGAAAACTCAGCAAGTAGGCCGTCGGGCCAAAAAAAAGAAAAAACCCAAGCAACAATAGGCTCAGCCATAGGTTGCCGATACTCAGCCAGCGAACACCACGGCGCACGCCGCTGACCACCGAAAGGGTGGCCAGCAACGTGACCACGGCGATAATCGCAAGCTGGTGGCCCAGCGAGACGCCGAAACCAGTCAACTGGTCAAGACCGGTATTCATCTGTGCCGCGCCGAGCCCCAGTGTGGTTGCCACACCGAACACGGTGCCGAAGACTGCCAGGGTGTCAGCGAGGTCCCCTGGCCAGGAAAAGATACGCTGTCCTAATAGCGGATACAGGGCTGATCGAATCGTCAGTGGCAACCCTTTTCGGTAGCTGAAGTAGGCGAGGATGAGACCAACGATGGAAAAGATTGCCCAACCGTGAAGTCCCCAGTGGAAGAAGGACAGGCGCATGGCCGCGGCTGCCGCCGCAGGGGTGCCGTTCGCCGAGGTGAAAGGATTGCCTTGGAAATGGGTGATGGGCTCGGCAATGCTCCAGAAGATCAGCCCCACCCCCGTTCCTGCGGCGAACAACATGGCGATCCAGGAAGGAAACCCGAATTCCGGTCGTTCGTTCTCCCCGCCGAGGCGTACGTTGCGATAACGTCCAGTGCCCAGCCAGACGATGACCGCCAGAAGAAAGGTCACCAACGCTACGTAATACCATTCGAGCGTGGGCCCTACCGCGTTGCGAGCGGTGGCGAGGACCTGATCGGCCGCTCCCGTCCAGAAGGTACCCAACATCAGCCAGACGCCGACGAGGAGGGAGGCAGCGGTGGTGACCACCCGGTTCAGACCGCGGAAGGGACCGCGACGAATCGATCGATCGTGTTCGCGGTGGGCGGGCGTCTGCCTCATTCTCATCGTATCTGTCTCCTTCGTGTAGCGCATAGAGGTGTTGAAATATCGGGGCTGAGCTATGTGGCTGTCTCCCCGTCCGCCTGGCGTACCTGTCGTGTCCATCCCCAGTCGTCGAACAGCACGTAGAGTGCCGGGATCACCAGCAGCACCAGCACAGTGGCGCTGAGCAGGCCGAACACCACGGCGATCACCAGCGGCTTGATGGCATCCGCCTGGGTGCTGGTCTCGGCCAGCAGCGGCGCCAGGCCGGCGATAGTCGTGGTGGAGGAGATCAGGATGGCTCGCAGCCGGTCGCGGCTGGTCTGCCCCGCGGCGGCCGCCGCGTCCATGCCTCGCTCGCGGTGCGTCTTGATGAAGTGGATCAGCAGGATGGCATTGTTGACCACGATGCCGGCCAGCGAGGCGGCGCCGATCAGCGAGGGCATCGAGAGGTAGTAGCCCATGATCACGTGCCCCCAGAGGGCGCCGATGAAGGCCAGCGGGATCGAGAGCATGACGATCAGCGGCTCCACATAGCTGCGGAACTGGAAGGAGAGGATCACGAAGATCCCCACCAGGCCGAGCAGCAGCCCGCGGGCGATGGAACCGCCGGTCTCGGCGGATCTGGCCACCTGCCCCTCGAAGGTGACTGCCACTTCGGGGTGGCGTGCCTCGAAGTCGGCCACCCATCCACTGCCGACGAGGTCATCGACGATAGCCTGGCCGCTGGCCTGGCGGGCGTCCACGTTGGCCTCCACGGTGACGGTGCGCCGCCCGTCGATGCGGGTGATGCGCGCCCACTCGCGGCGCTCGGCCACCTCGGTCACTACCGAGAGCGGCACCCGGCTACCGTCGGGGAGCACCAGGGTCTGGTCGGCTAGGTCATCGAGACCGTCGCGGTCGGCCTCGGCCTGGCGCACCAGCACCTCGATCTCCTGCTCGCCGATGCGCTGGGTATCGGCGATCTCGCCGAGCAGGCTGGCACGCAGCTGGCTCGCCACCTCCTCGGCGGTGAGCCCCAGGCCGTGGGCACCCGATGCCAGGGAGTAGGCGCGCTGGGGCTTGCCCAGGCGCTGGTCGTCCATGACGTTGTAGACTGCCGAATAGCCCTCCAGCCGCGTGGCCAGCTCGAGCGCCGCCGCCTTCATGGCATCGAGGTCCTCGCCGGCCAGGCGCACCTCCACGGGCACCCCGGCGGGACCGAAGCCCGGTTCCTGGATGATTAGGCGCTGCACCCCTGGGATGTCGCCGATCGCCTCCCGCCACTCGGTGGTCAGCGCATCCAGGGTCATGGTGCGCCGTTCGGCGGTGAGCAGGTCGACGCTGACCGTGGCCACGTGGGGACCTGCTTCTCCTGCGCTGGCATTGTGGTTGAAGCGCACCTGAATCGCCTCGACCAGCGCCTCACCCTCAGGTTGCTTGGGCACATGGTGGGCACCGAGCTCGCGCATCGCCGTCTCGACCCGCGCGGCCACCGCCTCGGTGCGCTCGAGCGGCGTGCCCTGGGGCATCAGGATGCGTGCCTCCAGCACGTCGCCGTCGATGTCGGGCATCGCCTCGCTGCCGACATGGCCACCGGCCATGAAACCGACAGACGCTAGTATCACGGTAAATACAAGCCCCAATACCGCATGACGGAAACGGATCGCCCGATCGGCCAGCTGCCCCACGCCTTCACGGAAGCGCTTGAAGCCGCGGTCGAAGGCGCTGCGAAAACGGGAGTCATGTCCCTGCTGCAGGTGCGTCACGCTGCCCTTGAGGTGGTGGGGCAGGATCCAGAACGCCTCGATGAGGCTCGCCGCCAGGGCAGCGATCAGCACCACCGGCAGTACCTCCAGTACCGCGCCCAGCTCGCCGGCCAGGAAGGAGAGCGGCACGAACACCGAGGCGGTGGTCAGGAACGACGACAGCACCCCGGGCAGCACCTGACGGGTCCCCGCCACCACCGCCTCCAGCGGCGTGGCGTTCTCCCCGGCGTGGGCGGCGATGTTGTCGGTAATCACGATGGCATCGTCCATGACGATGCCGATGGCCATCAGGAGTGCCACCAGGGTGATCATGTTCAGGGAGAGGCCGGTGAGGCCCATCACCAGGAAGGCCCCCATGAAGGCGGCAGGCAGCCCCAGCACCGCCCACAGCGCCAGGCGCGGACGGAAGAAGAGGCTCATCACCAGCACCACCAACGCCAGTCCCATGATCCCGTTGGTCACTAGCATCTGCAGGCGATCGCGGACGATGCTGGTAGCATCTTGAGTCACGCTCAGCTCAACCAAGCCACCGAAGCGGTGGCGCTCCGCCGCGAGCAGCGTCTCGAGATCTTCCTTCACCGTCAGGGCGTCGTCGCGCAGGCTCTTGCTTACCTCCAGCACCAGCGCCGGTTCGCCGTTGAAGCGAATCTTCTCCTCCTCGTTTTCACCGGTCTCGGTCAGGCTGGCGATGTCGCCCAGGGTCAGCTCCCCGCCGGCCGGATCGGACATCACCACCAGGCGCGAAAGCTCGGCAGGCGAGCGGCGCTGGTCGGTGAAGCGCAGCAGGATATCGCGATCGGGGGTCTCCAGGGTGCCCAGCGGCAGGTCCAGGCTCTGGGCCGAGATCCGTCGCGCCAGCTCGCGGGCCGAGAGGCCGTGCTGGCCGAGCACTTCGCCGGGCACCTCCACCTGCCACTGGCGCTGGGACATGCCATGGATCGCCACGTCCGCCACCCCGGGCAGCGCCATGATGCGCTCCTCCAGGCGCAGGGCATACTCCTCGAGTTGGCCGGTGGGCATGTCGGCTGACACGGCGACCGCCGCCACCAGGTCACTGCGGTGCAGCTCGCGCACCACCGGCGGCTCGGCCTGGGCGGGCAGCTCGGTGATGGCGGAGACCTCGGTGTCGATCTCGCCGAGGAAGCGCAGAGGATTCCCACCAGCCTGCATGGTAGCGGTGGCGCTGGCCAGATTGTCCTGGGCCACGCAGACAAACTCGTCGAGGAACTCCACCCCCTTCACCGCCTCATGCAGGCGGCGGCACACGGCGTCCTCCACGTCCGCGGCGCTGGCCCCGCGATAGACCACCTCGACGCCCACCTCCACCGGGCGGTAGTCGGGGAAGGTCTCGCGCTTGAGCGACGGGGCGGCGAAGAGCCCGGCGGCGAGCAGCAGCACCAGCAGCAGGTTGGCGGCGGTGGGGTGGGAGGCGAACCAGCGGATCATGGCCGGGGTTCCTTGTGTCGTTCGCCCAGTGCCTTTTCGGCGATACGCGCCTCCAGGGCCTCGTCGCGACGCGGGTCGAGGGCCATCCCGGCGATCGCCGCGGGCAGGTCATCGACCACCACCCGCTCGCCGGGCGACAGTCCCCTCTCGATAACCGCGAGATCTCCCTGGGTGAAGGCTACCGCCACCGAGCGGCGCTCAAGGCACTGCTCATCATCTACCAACCACACCTCACCCTGGTGCACCGCACTGGCCGGTATCACCAGCCATGGCTCAGGACTAGGTACAGTAAGCTGTGTGCGGACGTACATGTCGCGCTGCAGCGGCGGGCGGTCCGGCGGCCGGGCATCGCGATAGGGATGCTCGACCCGCACCACGGCGCGCACGGTGCGGGTGGCGGGATCCAGACCGCTGGCCACGCGTACCAGCTTCCCCGTCCAGCCAACGCCCTCGGCGCCGGCCAGGAAGAGTTTGGCCTGCACCGCCGGAAAGTCCAGCCGCTCCGCCAGGTCCAGCCCCTCGGCCAGAACCGGTGCCGCGTCGCTGGCCCCCGCTGGCATGGCCGCGGCCAGCAGGCGACGCATCATGGCGATGGGAATGTGCGCCTCCACCTCGGCGGCGGCCAGGCTCTCGGCCTGGAACAGCCGCTGCCCGGTGCCGACGAACTGGTGCAGATCCACTTCCACCTCGGCCAGGCGCAGGTCATAGGGGGCCACGAAACGGGTGTCATCGAGGTCCTCGTGCGCCTGGGCCAGGCGCACGCTGGCCCGCTCACGCTGCGCCTCGAGCACCTCGCGCCGCGCGGGCAGCAGCGCCAGGCTGTTCTCCAGGGAGGCAACCGCCTGGCGCTGGCCCAGGGTGCTGCGACGCTGCTCGTCGCGTCGTGAGCTGGAGACCGAGCCGCTGGCCGCCAGGCGCTCGATGCGTGTCAGCTCCTGCTCGGCCAGGGCGAGCGCCTGCTGCTCCAGCTCCAGCAGGCGGCGGGTGTTCTCCTCCTCGGCCTCGAGCTGGGTCAGCTCGCCGGCCAGGCTGGCCAGCTCCGCCTCGGCCTCGGCGATGGCCAGCTCATAGCGGCTGGGATCCAGGGCCACCAACAGGGTGCCCTCGGGCAGCAGGGTGCCGCTCTCCAGTTCCGGGTGGCGCTCGACGACGCGCCCCGCCACGTTGGCCGTCGCCTGCCAGGTCTCGGCGGGGCGCGCCACACCGTGGCCGCGCGCCTCCAGGCGCAGTTCCAGGGGGCGGACCTCGACGATCCTGACCGGGGTGGCGGAGGCTGCCTCTTCCTGGCGCTCGGGGGCCTGCCGGTTGGCCACAAACAAGACCAGCAGCGCCACGCCCAGAGCGACACCGACGAGTACCGCCAGCCCCCGCCCCAGCCGGCGTATCGTGGGCCTCATGCGTCACCTCCTGAGCAGGCGCAGATGCCATTCATATAGATGTCTAGCGCGCTGGGAGCCTGACGCGCCATGTGCGACATGTCTCCCACCATCATTGCTTGCATCACCAGCCCCTGTAACGTGCCAATGAACTGAGTGGCAGCGGCGTCGAGGTCCAGTCTCGGCCTTAGCTTTCCGGCCTTGAATGCCTCGCCCAGCTTGGCCTCGACTCGCTCGCGGTAGTGAAAAAGAAAGGAGCGCACTATCCGCCGAGCCGGCATCGAATGGTCATGTTGCAGCTGCACCATTAGCATCCGTGGTACGCCCGGAAAGCACTGAATAAATACGACATGGGCATAGAACATCGCTTCGAGCGCCATGAGCGGTCCGTTAGCCGAGGCGGCAGCCTCGTCGATCTCTCGTATAATCCGCTCCGTCACCCAAGAGGTAACCGCCTCCCAGATCTCCTCCTTGCTGGCGAAGTGGCGAAACAGCGCGCCCTGGGTGACCCCCATGCGGCTGGCGATGCGCCCGGTGGTCAAGGTGGCGGGCTCCTCCTCGGCGCAAAGCTTGACGACTGTTTCCACTATGTACTTGCGGCGTGCTTGAGCACTGAGGCGCTGACCTGTCTGCATAGCCGAACCCGGAAAGAAAGTAATTACTCGCTAAACTAAACTAAGCATAGCGGTTCTGCAATAAGCAGTATTGAACCGAACCGGGATTCCCGGAGAGCCCAAACCTTGAGAAGATGGAGCCTCCGAGAATCCCGGTACGTTTCAGGGTGCTGGAGCAGGTGCTGTTGGATAACGCCCGGGTGCTGGTCGATCACCACAACGCGGCGTCCCGCGAAGTGGTGTTCAACGAGCGGCTGGCGGCCTTTGCGCGCTATTGGGGATTCCGGCCGGTGGCCTGTGCGCCGTACCGCGCCCACACCAAGGGCAAGGACGAGCGCGGCGTTGGCTACGTTAAGCGAGCCATCGCCGGCTAGACCTTCGCGTCCTGGGCGGCGCTGGAGGCCCACATGAGCTGGTGGATGCGCGAGATCGCCGACCAGCGGGTACACGGCACCACCGGAGAGCTGCCGGCGGTGCGCTTCATCGCCGAGCAGGCCAGCCTGCAACCGCTGAACGACCGTGCGCCCTTCGAGCAGGCCCGTGAACTGAGCCGTCGGGTCCAGCGCGATGCCACTGTCGAAGTCGACACCAACCGCTATAGCGTGCCCTGGCGCCTGATCGGTGAGCCCGTCCAGGTCAGCGTGACCGACGGCGAACTGCGGGTGCACCACGCCGACCGTGAGGTGGCTCGTCACCCGAAGCTGGGCGGGCGCTGCCAGGTGCGCTGTTTGCCGGAGCACCTGCAGGGCATCGTCGGCTACCGACCGCCCAAGGTGGACACCGAGGGCACCGTGGCGCCCAGCGAGATCGTAACCACCTTGTCATCGGCGGCGGTCCCACCGGCCGCGCTGCAGCGCGACCTGACCGAGTATGAAGCCGTGGTGGGAGGTGGCTGGTGATGCCGACGCCGGATATTGAGCGCCTGGACGCCATGCTGACGCGCCTCAAGCTGACCATCATCCGCGAGCGGCTCGACACCCTGCTCGACGAAGCCGCACGTCAGGAGCTGACCCTGCGCGGGACGCTGGCCTACCTGTGCGAGCAGGAGGTGGCCCACAAGGAGCAGCGGCGCATCCAGATGGGGTTGAGCATCGCTCGCTTCCCGTTCCTGCGCACCTTGGAGGGCCTCGATTTCAGCGCCCAGCCTGCCGTGGACCCCGGCAAGGTCCGTGAGCTGGCCTGCGGGCGCTGGATCGCCAGCGGCGATGCCCTTCTGCTGCTCGGCCCGTCAGGTGTGGGCAAGACCTCGCCTTAGCACTGGGTCGAGAAGCTATCAAGGCTGGCTACTCGGTGCTATTCACCACCGCCACGGCACTAATCACCCAACTGGTTCAGGCCCATGCCAATGGCGCCCTGGAGGAGCGCCTGAGGCACTTCGCCAAGCCCAAGCTATTGATCATCGACGAGCTGGGCTATCTGCCACTGGAGCCGGGCGCGGCCAACCTGTTCTTCCAGCTGGTCACCCGGCGCTACGAACGCGTCAGCCTGTTGGTCACCAGCAACCGGGCAGTCAGCGAGTGGGGCGAGGTATTTGGAGACGCCGTGGTCGCCACCGCCGTCCTCGACTGACTGCTGCATCACAGTCACGTCATCACCATCCGCGGTGACAGTTACCGACTGCGTGCCAAGCGCAAGGCTGGGCTGATCAAGTCCGATTCCATCCACCATCACGAGCAGGTCGTCAGAGGGTAAGGGGGGGGGCAGATTTCACTGTCGCAAGGGGGTCACTTTCTGGTGTCGCTTGACAGCAGGACTGGCAGGACCTGAAATCGGCGGTGCCTGTGGAGTTCCTGCAGATGGACGAGCGGTTCCATCAGTTGTCGGCGACACTGGCCGAGGCGGAAAGAAATCAGAATACCCAGGAGCAGGTCGTAGTCATCAACCGCATGACAGAATCCTGTGTGGCCTGTCACAGCCACTACGTGACGGATCGGTTCGAGGGGCTGCAGCAGCTGCTGCTCCCCGAGGTGTGGGGGCACGACGCGAACGATGTCGGAAGGAGTGATTCGCCTCAGAACTCGAGAGAGGGCGTCGAGTAGTCGTTCAGGCCGCGGTTCTCTCGTCCGAGATCGTCCATCAGCCGCCGGAAACCGGGGGATTCGTCAAGCAGTCGGCCTGCCGTTGCTCGCAAAGCATCTACCTGATCGGCTGGTAGGTGTAGTGAGGTCGGGATAGCCATGAAGTCTTCGCGCTGTCGTTCATCTTCGATGGCCTCGAGAGTCACCTCGACCAGATAGAACTCCGTTGGCGGGACATCCTCGGCGTGTTCGCGTGGACGCTGTGCCCAGCCATCGAAGTATGCCTTGAAGAGCTCGATGGTCTCGAAGGAGTAGCGATTGATGGGGGTGTCCTTGACGTTGCGCACCACTTGCATCGGTGTGGGCACGGAACCGATGCGGTCGATGGAAAGATCCGGTCGTGTCTCGGCGCTGACCATAATCAGCACGACCTTGCGTAGCGCCTGTGTATCCAGCGCTTTTGCCGGCCTTAGGGGATCTTCGCGCGACAGGATACGGTCGAGCAGGGCGCGCAGTCCGGTGTTGTCGGAGAGGGCGCCATCCAGCAGGTGGATATAGGGACGCCGCTCGGCATCTAAGTAGGAGCGCAGTTCGCTCGCCTTGTAATAGCGGCGCGCCGAGGAGGCCCGATCCGTGAGCGCCGCCTGTACCCAGCCGGGTTCCTGGTAGTCGCAGCTGCCGGCATAATTGCGCAGGGTCAGGGGCGTCAGCGCGATCGGCACTGCGCTGGAGGCTGCCACCGCGCGTGACAAGGGGTAGGGCGAAAGATCCGAGCACAGTAGGTCGAACTGATCCTGGGAGAACTCGAAGCGTGTGCCCAGTGATAGGTCGCTGGCGTTGATCAGCACGAAAGGGCGACCCTGGCGCTGCAGGTCGGCAAAAGTCGCGTCATGGAATAGTTGATCGTCTAGGTATTCGGCCATCAGATCGCTGCGGCCAAACCGCGGGCTCCAGGAGCGCACCAAACTGGTAGGCGTCAAGAGTTTGCGGGTGATCTCGCCCTGCACGTTGCGTTTAAGAAATTCGACTTCGAAATCCTCGAACAGACGATCGCGATAGAGAGCGTAGTAGGCGGCTGTGTAGCTGCCGCCGGAGACCGAGGAGATGATGTCCACCTCGTCGAGAAGGCGCTTGCGCCGGCCCTCCCAGGCGATTTCGGTGCGGGCAAGCCGTTCGAGCGTGCCGTAGGCGAGCGCCGCAGCCCGCGTACCGCCGCCGGAGAAGCTCAATGCCACAAGCAGGCTGCCGGAGTTGCCGCCGCTTGGAAGTGTCTCCAGCCGATAGCCGCTGTTGGGGTCATGGCGCTCGAGAGAGGTGTTGACCGGATAGTGCGCGCAGCCGGAAAACAGTGCAGCAAAGCATAGACTCATGATTGTCCGAGCCTGATAGCCCGCATGAGCGCGTAGCATGGTGCAAATCACCAGTTTCTCCATGGCGTTGGCTTTCCGTTGTGAACTGGGTTTCTGCTTCAAGTGACTTGCCTGCCTTGATAGCAGAGACTAGCCTTAAAAGAAAGCAATCAATCACTTGTTAGATATCAGATCCTCGACGATTTCACGCTGACCAGTGAGTGTCATCGGAAGTCAGCCATCCGGTAATTTTGCCCTGTCCTTTACATCACTGCTCTCTTTCGGGAGGTCTCAAGGGGGGGCACGGTGCGTCGGATGAGCTTTGGCTTGTTACTTGTAGTTTCTATGGGCTGACAAGTGATTATGCATAATTAATCGTGTGCTCCGTGCCGTAATTCCCGAACAAGCGATGATGGACCTCAGCGCAGAGCCAATCAAACGAGAGATAGGCTCCCAAGGGCAGCCAGTAGTATTTGATCTGTCGCCAGAGGATCTCGGTCAAGTTCAGCCCTGGTGAGTAAGCGGATAGGTAGACCAGATGCACGCGATGCGACATCCACACCAGAACCTTACGCTTGAACGCTCTGGAGCGATGCATACTGGCATTGTCCAGCACCACCATGGCGAAGGCATCGGGGTCCTTCTGAGCCACAAACTGATCAAACGCCTCGATGACTGTCTCCGTGGTGACCGACTCGGTGGTCGTGTGGTAGACCAGCTTCCCCTTTCGGCTCACGAACCCCAGCACATTCAGCCTATGGCTATGTGAGTACGCCGTCACCTCCCATGGCTTGCCGATAGCGCTCCACGCATAGGGTACCGATGAGGACTGCGAGAAACCTGACTCATCGAAGTAGTACAGCTCGTGTTCGCCTCGATCTTCTTGCTCTTGGAGCGCTTTCAGCAGGCCCTGGGTATTGCGAAAATCCGTTTCATCACGTCAGCCCTTCAGTGAGTGCCGAATGCGCTTGAAGCTTATTTGATTTTTTTTCAATGCCCGGCGCAAGGAGTCCGTGCTGAAAGTTTTTCCTGTTTCCTCCTGAAGACGAGCCTGCAGGGTGCGTAGCTGATGAGGATGTTCCTCCACCACGGCCTGCAGCCGCTCTCGATCGCTGTCATCAAGAATCGGGTTGCGGCCACTACGGGGCTTATCGACGAGTTCTTCGAGACCGGAGGCTTCCCACTTCTGGAACCAGATCGTTAGGGTGTTTCTTCCAACCTCCAAAATCTCGCTGATCTGGGCTATGGTATAGCCTTGATCGCTCAAGAGGATCGCATGAGCGCGACGGCGCGAGGCGCGTTTCTCACCGTACTGATGGACATGTGCCAACGCCTGCCGGTCGGTTTCTGTCAGGGAATAGATGAAGCGCCTTGCCATGCCGCCGTCCTAAGCTAAGATCCTACTGGCATTATGCCTGAAAATATCTGCCTAGGTGTATGGTCCCGGGAAGTAGTGGACAGGGTCATCATGGAATCTCTCGGGGTCATCCTGCCAGCGTTCGAGAATGAACCCAATGGGCGTTTTTCCCTTGAGCGCACGAAGCGGGCGAGCACTGTTATACGCCCAGAGATAGTCCTTTAGATGGGCACTCAGCTCACCTAAGGTGGCGTAATGAAAACTGCGAATGGTCGCTTCCTTGATGGTGCGATTCACCCGTTCAACCTGTCCGTTGGTCCACGGATGGAAGGGGCGTGTCAGGCGATGCTCGATGCCATGCTGATGGCAGACCACATCAAAGCGATGCGGCTTGTAGGATTCTGTCCCTGGTCGCTTGGCAAACTGCGAGCCGTTATCTGTCAGTACGGTGTGAACCCGATACGGCAGCTGTTGCAGCACGTCTTCGAGGAACTCAGCCGCCTGTTCCCGCTGTGCCTTGCGATAGAGCCGGGCATGCACAAACTTGAAGGTGCGGTCGACGGCCACGAACAGATACGCCTTGCCCTCCCCGGTGCGGACCTCGCAGATGTCCATATGCAGGTAGCCGATCGGGTAGTGTTTGAATGACGTCTTGTCCGTCGCCTCATCGGTCTGACGAGGTAGCTGGCTGATGCCGTGGCGCCAATACAGCCGATGCAGGCTCGACCTCGTCAGATGAGGGATAAAGCGCTGGAGCGCAAAGAGGCAGTCATCCAGGGCGAGCCAGGTGGTGCGCCGAAAGGTGGTCGCCGCGGCCTCTTCAAGGTCCGATAAGGAGGTTGAGCTTGGCTGCTTGGGGCCCATGCGCTCATCTTCCACGGAACTGCGACGCCGCCACTTGCGCACCGTTTTGGGATTGAGGTTGTAACGGCGGCTCAGCTCCGCGACCGAAGCTGACGATCGCTGTATGTCTTTTCGGATGGCGTGCGTGGTCTTGACGCGTTGATGAAGTACTTGAGCCATGGATCCTCCTCGGACAATGGTTCGTACCATGGACCATTACACTCCGGGACTAAACACCTAGGCACTTAACGAGAACCCCAAGCCTTTCCAATGGCGGAAAACCTCTGACGAGATAGTGGCGTCGGTGGGTTGAGCAGCATCAGCTCTTGATCGACGCACCGACAAGCCAGATTAATTATGCGGACTTGAGAATCGCCACACTAGATCCCAAGTCAGTGATTTGCGCAGCTGTTCGGGCAGCGTCGAGATTTTCACAGCGATGGCATCGCGGACGGCTTCGGCTCCATGGCCGGCCAGTGCTGGCCCGTTCTTGTCTCTGACACCGGATCCGTGATCAGTAACGGGCCGCTGAACACACCTTCCGCGGAAGGCCTTGTGCGGTGACATTAGGTGCCCACGTAACAATAGATGGGCACCTATTCATGACATCCCCAAGCACCGAACGTGAGATCCGTCGCCGCCGTCGCTACGCCCCGTCGTTCAAGGCCAAGATCGTCGCGGCCTGCCTGGAGGGCGACGCGTCGATTGCCCAGATCGCCCTGCAGCACGGGCTCAACTCCAACCTCGTCCAGACCTGGATCCGCAAGGCCAAGCGGCAGAGCCAACTGCCGGCCGTGCCGGATTTTGTGCCCTTGCCGGTGCCGCCAGGACCGGCCGATCTGCCAACGTCACCTTCCACCGCCGGCGAGATCTGTATCGAGCTGCCCTCATCACAGGGCACGATCACCGTGCGCTGGCCGGTGAGTGAGGCCGCTCAGTGTGGCCACTGGCTAAAGGGGCTGCTGGGATGATCCGCATCGACGAGATATGGCTGGCCACCGAGCCGCTGGATATGCGTGCCGGTCCGGATACGGCCCTGGCCCGGGTGGTGAAGGTGTTCGGCGCGGCTCGTCCGCACTGTGCCTACCTGTTCGCCAACCGGCGCGGCAACCGCATGAAGGTACTGGTTCACGATGGCCTGGGCGTCTGGCTGTGCGCCCGGCGCCTGAACCAGGGCAAGTTTCACTGGGCAGGTAACGGGCACGGTGATCGCGTCGCGCTTTGCCCCGAGCAGGTGACGGCGTTGGTGCAAGGCCTGCCCTGGCAGCGTCTCGGCGCCGGCGGGGTGATCTCGGTCGTGTGATGTGCTGCACAGATATGGCGGCCCGGCTATTCGCGGATGCGCCAATCCCGCTCTCGCCAGCGGGCTGGCATACTCGGCGGATGAACACGCCGCCCGATCTGTCCCAGCTCAGCCCCGATCAGCTCCGCCACCTGGCGGCAACGTTGATGACGCAGGTCGAGCAGCAGGAACAGGCACTGGCGCAGAGCCAGAAAACGCTGCGGCATACCGAGCAGGTCAACCAGAAGCTGACCTACGAACTGGCGCTGCTCAAGCGCCACGCCTTCGGCAAGCGCAGCGAGCAACTCAACGTCCTGCAGATCAGCCTGCTGGAGGAGGTGGTGGATGCCGACATCGCCGCCATCGAGACCGAGCTGGAGGACCTGAAGCTCACCGCCGCGACGCCGACGCCCAAGAAGGTGCCCAAGCGCACCCCCTTGCCGCCTGAGCTACCGCGCATCGAGATTCGCCACGACCCGCAGAGCGAGCATTGCGCCTGCGGTTGCCAACTGCGGCGGATCGGCGAGGAGATCAGCGAGAAGCTCGACTACATGCCGGGCATGTTTCACGTCGAGCGCCATATCCGTGGCAAGTGGGTCTGCGACCAGTGTGAGACGCTGACTCAGGCGCCGATGCCGGCGCAGATCATCGACAAGGGCATCCCCACCGCCGGCCTGCTGGCCCAGGTGCTGATCGCCAAGTATGCCGACCACTTGCCGCTCTATCGGCAGGATTAGATCTTCGCCCGTGCCGGCGTGGCGATTCCGCGCTCCACCCTGGCCGAGTGGGTCGGGATCTGCGGCGTACGGCTCCAACCGCTGATCGATGCGTTGCGTGATCTGCTGCTCGACGAGCCAGTCCTGCACGCCGACGAGACCCCGGTGCCGATGCTGGCCCCGGGCAAGAAGAGAACCCACCGCGCCTACCTCTGGGCCTACGCCACCACGCCCTACGCCGGGCTGAAGGCGGTGGTCTACGACTTCAGTGAGACGCGTGGCGGCCAGCACGCCCGCGACTTCCTCGGTGACTGGCGGGGCAAGCTGGTCTGCGACGACTACAGCGGCTACAAGCAGAGCTTTGCCAACGGTGTCACCGAGATCGGCTGCATGGCCCATGCCCGGCGCAAGTTCGTTGACCTGCATGTGGCCGCCAAAAGTCAGATTGCCGAACAAGCCATCGACCTGATCGGCCAGCTCTACCAGGTGGAGCGAGAGGCCCAGTCGCTGAGCGCTGAAGAACGCCAACGACTGCGGGAGGCACGGGCGAGGCCCATCGCCGACGCGCTGCACCGCTGGATGCTGGCTCACCGAGAGAAGGTGCCGAACGGCTCGGCGACGGCGAAAGCGCTGGATTACAGCCTGAAGCGTTGGGCGGCGCTGACGCGCTACCTCGACGACGGCGGGTTGCCGATTGACAACAACCGGGTCGAGAACCTGATTCGCCCTTGGGCGTTGGGTCGCAGCAACTGGCTATTCGCCGGATCACTGCGCAGTGGCCAGCGCGCCGCCAACGTCATGAGCCTGATCCAGTGCGCCAAGCTGAATGGCCATGAACCCTACGCCTACCTGAAGGACGTGCTGGAGCGGCTGCCGACCCAGAAGGCCAGTCAGCTCCACGAACTCCTGCCTCACAACTGGCAGCATACCGCCTGATCACTGACAACCGGTGATGCCCGTTTGCTTACCGTGATCAGGTATGGGCGGCAAGTGCAGCAGCAACGTGAAACGAGTCGTGCGCTCAACCAGGGTGCCGATTGCCGAGCTGTTCAGGCCGATGATCAGGTCCCCCTCCCAGTGGCCGGGGGCGGTACGATCGGCGACTTCCGCGGGGCGCTGGCTGATCATCACCTCGGGCGAGATGAAATGTTTGCCTCGTTGCCGTCTTCTGGCACTTGGCACCCGCAGCGCTCGGCCGCTGCGCAGACACGCGGATAATTCACGACGCAGCGCACCGCGGCCTTGAATGTAGAGGGCTTGATAGATCGCCTCGTGAGAGATCCTCATCGTTTCATCACCCGGAAAGTCGCCCCGCAGTCGACGACTGATCTGCTCCGGACTCCAACTGGTTCCCCATCGCCGGTCGGCTTGGCGCCCCTGCCGCCGTCCCTTCCAGGGGATGTTGGGGCCGGGAATGGGCCTGCTTTCAGCATCGGTCACCGCGCCGGCGAGACGCGATTGTACATACGCCTGCAGTTGGTCATTTTTGACGAGCTTGGCAACCTTGGGCCGTTTGGCGGCCCGTTCTGCTTTCCACTGCGCGACCGTGGCCCGATACGCCAGCATGCCACTCCGGGTGGCGGCATTGCGACGCAACTTGCGCAAGACTGTCGACGGCGACCGCCCCAGACAGCGAGAAATCTCACGAACCCCATGTCCCTGGGCCCTCAACATTGCCAGTTCTTCGCGCTCCGCAAAAAATAAACAACGCCCTGAGTGCGGCGCCAAGTTTGCCGGTGCCATCCCACCCGCCTCGCGGAACCACCGCGATCCCAGCGGCTGTGATACACCACACGCCAAAGCTGCGTCCTCACTCGATAGTCCCTCAGTAATGCGCTCCCAGAACGCGCGCTTGGTATCCCGCTGATTGATGCCCGGTCGGCCAGGCGAGCGCATCGGCGCCCGCCCCATCTGTTAAGCGCCCCAGCCACGTGATCGTCCCATGCAACACCTCCCATATCGAGATGTTGCGACGGCCGATTGAATCCGCCCAATACGCGTCGCATGAGTACCGCGGCACGCTGGTCCGGCATGGATTCCAGGCTTCGATGAGCCGCAAGGGGAACTGCTGGGACAATGCCGTTATGGGGCGCTTCTTCGGCTCACTGAAAAGCGAGTGGCTGGCGGGCCAGCGGTATGCGAGCCGACAGGCAGCACGGCGGGACGTGATCGACTACATCGAGATGGAGTACAACAGCTGTCGGCTCCACTCCACCCTGGGCTACCAGACGACGAGGGAGATTCAATTGGCAGCTGCAGCTTGAAAATGTGTCCGCTCTAACTTGACCAGAACAACGATGGCAGGGTTGGTGGAATCGTTCATGGCGTCGCCTCCTGGGTGGCATCATCGCGCAGCACGGCATCTAGCGCGATCCGTATCATGTTGTCGAAGCTGCGTTCCTGCGCAGTGCTGTCCAGGGAATCGCCCCCTGAGGATATGGTCCGAGACGGTGGCGGCCCGGGCGCCGAACTCGGCGTCGACGCCGTAGAGGCCGGCGGCCTCCACCTCCACCCCGATGATGCCGTCTCGCCTGAGCAGCTCGGCGGTCTCGGGGCGCGGGTCGTAGAAGAGATCCGCCGAGAAGAGGTTGCCGATCCTCGTCGCTACGCCGAGGTCAAGGGCGGCGTCGGCCGGGTCGCAGCGGATGGCAGGCCGGCATGACGCGGTCAGACGAAACCTGTCCGGAATCAAGGCAGGACGGCGAAAGGGTTGCTAACTTGTAAAGCACGAGACACACAATAATGCCTGTTTATCGTCTGGAGACCGCATCCCATGCAAGCCGCAGATGTCATGACCCCCAACGTGATCACCGTCAGCCCCGACAGCGAAGTCAGCGAGATCGCCAGCCTGCTGCTGGAACACGGCATCAGTGCCGTGCCGGTGGTCGATGCCGACGACAAGGTGCTCGGCATCGTCAGCGAGGGGGACCTGATGCGCCGGGTCGAGAACGACACCGACCAGCACAAGTCCTGGTGGCTCAAGCTCTTCAGTGGCGGCGGCAATGCCGTGGACTACGTCAAGAGCCACGGCCGCAAGGCCAGCGAGATCATGACGCCGCACCCGCTCACCATCACCGAGGACGAGCCGCTGCACCGTATCGCCTCGCTGCTCGAGAAGCGCCGGATCAAGCGTGTGCCGGTGGTGCGCGATGGCCGGCTGGTGGGCATCGTCAGCCGTTCCAACCTGCTGCGCGGCTTCTCGGTGAGCCGCCAGCCAGCCAGTGGCGGTGATGACCGCGCGATCCGTGACGCCATCCTCAAGGAGGTGGACGAGAACACCGGGGTCATGGTCGACCGGCTCAACGTCATCGTGGCCGACGGCAAGGTGCAGCTCTGGGGGCTGGTGGACAGCAAGGAGCAGCGCCAGGCCGTGCAGGTGGCGGCGGAGAACATCGCCGGCGTGACGGAGGTGGAGAACAACCTGGGCTTCATGCCCCGGGGCATGGGCGGCTACTGAGGCCACGACGCCTCGGCCCATGCGACAGCGGGGCGGCCAGATGGCCGCCCCGCTTTTCTTGATGGTCAGTGATGTTCAGGCGTGAAGCCTGCGCCCCGGGGGGTGGCGTGCCGACTCAGTCGTCGGCACCCTGCACCTTGGTCAGGGCCGCTTCCAGGCTCTCGAGGGTGCGCTCCGGATGGTGGAGCTTGTCGAGGCCGAACAGGCCGATGCGGAAGGCGCGATAGTCGTCGCCCTCGTCACACATCAGCGGGACACCTGCCGCCACCTGGACACCCGCCGCCAGGAACTTGCCGACGATGCCCTCGTCCTCGGTGTAGCAGACCACCACGCCGGGCGCCTCGAAGCCGGGAGCGGCCACGCTGCGATAGCCGTGCTCGGCGAGCATCCCGCGCACCCGGCGTCCGACCTCCCACTGCTCGTCACGCACCTTGTCGAAGCCGTACTGCCGGGTCTCGCGCATCACGTCGCGCAGCTGGCGCAGGCCGTCGGTTGGCAGGGTGGCGTGATAGGCGTGGCCGCCGCCCTCGTAGGTTTCCATGATCGACAGCCACTTCTTCAGGTCGCAGGCGAAGCTGGTGCTGGTGGTCTCCTCGATGATCTCCCGGGCCTGGCGGGAGAGCATGACCATGCCGCAGCAGGGGCTGGCGCTCCAGCCCTTCTGCGGGGCACTGACCAGCACGTCGACACCGATGTCCTGCATGTCGACCCAGAGGGTGCCGGAGGCGATGCAGTCGAGCACGAAGAGCCCGCCCTGCTCATGGATGGCGTCGGCGATCTGGCGCAGGTAGTCGTCGGGCAGCAGCATGCCCGAAGCGGTCTCCACGTGGGGGGCGAAGACGATATCGGGCTGCTGGTCGTGGATCGACTCGACCACCTCCTCGATGGGGGGCGGGGCGAAGGGGGAGGTGGCGTCATCTTCATCGAGGCGGCGCGCCTTGAGGACGTTGACCTCGGCGGGGATCTGGCCCATCTCGAGGATCTGGCTCCAGCGATAGCTGAACCAGCCGTTGCGGATCACCAGGCAGCTGCGACCCTTGGCGAACTGGCGTGCCACGGCCTCCATGCCGAAGGTACCGCTGCCAGGAACGATCACCGTCGAATGGGCGTTGTACACCTCCTTCAGCGTGGAGGAGACGTCGTGCATCACGCCCTGGAAGCTCTTCGACATATGGTTCAGTGCGCGGTCGGTGTAGACCACCGAGTACTCGAGCAGTCCATCCGGGTCGACATCGGGTAGCAAGCCGGCCATTTCGTTCTCCGTGTTGGTGTTCAGGGCCTGTCGTGAACAGGCCGCTCGTCTCCAGAGGATATTCCGATTCCCGGTGTCGGGCCAGCGACGCGGTCAACCCTGGGCTCACCGGGCCGCGGGTCCATGGTGAGGCGTGCGCTCAGCCCTGCTGCGCGGCCTGGATGGCGGTCAGGGCGATGGTGTAGACGATATCGTCGACCAGGGCGCCACGGGAGAGGTCGTTCACCGGCTTGTTGAGGCCCTGCAGCATGGGGCCGACGCTGACCACCCCGGCGCTGCGCTGGACCGCCTTGTAGGTGGTGTTGCCGGTATTGAGGTCGGGGAAGACGAAGACCGTGGCGCGACCCGCCACCGGGGAGTCGGGGGCCTTCTGGCGGCCGACGCTCTCGATGGCCGCGGCGTCATACTGCAGCGGGCCATCGATGCACAGCGAGGGCTCGCGCTCCCGGGCGATGCGGGTGGCCTGGCGCACCTTCTCCACGTCGGCGCCGCTGCCGGACTCGCCGGTGGAGTAGCTGATCATGGCCACCCGGGGCTCGATGCCGAAGGCCGCGGCGGAGCGGGCGCTCTGGATGGCGATCTCGGCCAGGGCCTCGGCGTCCGGGTCGGGATTCACGGCGCAGTCGCCATAGACCACCACCTGCTCGGGCAGCAGCATGAAGAAGATCGACGACACCTGCCGATAGCCGGGCGCCGTCTTGATCAGCTGGAAGGCCGGACGCACGGTGTTGGCGGTGGTGTGGATCGCCCCGGAGACGAGGCCGTCCACCTCGCCCTCGGCCAGCATCATGGTGCCGAGCACCACGTTGTCCTGGAGCTGGTCCGCGGCCGTCAGTGCGTTGAGCCTGTCGGGGCGTCGTTCGACCATCGGCTCCACGTAGTACCGGCGGAGGCCGGCGGGGTCGAGGATCTCGAGCCCCTCGGGCAGCTCGATGCCGCGCTGGCGGGCCACCTCCTCGACCTCCTCGCGCCTGGCCAGCAGCACGCAGCGGGCGATGCCGCGCTGCTGGCAGATCACCGCGGCCTCCACGGTGCGCGGCTCGCTGCCCTCGGGCAGCACGATGCGCTTGCTGGCCTGCTGGGCCAGCTTGACCAGCTGGTGGCGGAAGGCGGCAGGGGAGAGCCGGCTCGGATAGCCGCGGCTGAGGTTCTCCTTGAGCCACGCCAGGTCGAGGTGGCCGGCGACGAAGCGGGTCACCTGCTCGGCCCGCTCCGGGTCGTCGATGGGGATATCGTTGGCCATGCGGTCGAGGCGCTGGGCGGTGGCGAAACTGTCGGAATCCACCGCCATCACCGGCAGCCCGCTGCGCAGCGCGGGTCGGCAGAACTCGATCATGGCCTCGTCCGGCAGCTCGTCGTGGGTCAGCAGGATGCCCGCCAGGGGCACGCCGTTCATGGTCGAGAGCGCCGCGGCGAGCAGGATGTCGTCGCGGTCGCCGGGGGTGACCAGCAGGCGGCCGGGGCGGAACACGTGCAGAGCATGGGAGGCGCTGCGCGCACACAGGCTGGTGCCCAGCACGCGGCGGCTGGCGGCCTCGCCCTCGTGCAGGAAGCGAGCCTCCAGGGCCCGGGCGACGTCCAGTACCCGCGGTGCCGAGAGGGCCGCATGCCAGGGCACGGCGCCGATCAGCTGGAAGCGCTCGCCGCCCAGGGCCGGCAGGTAGCGGCGCAGGCTGGCGACCAGTTCCTCGTCACGCCGGGCGGTGAGTTCGGGGGCCGCCAGGGGCGCGGGGGCATCGCCATCCGGCAGCGGGCGCAGCCGCATCAGGATGCAGCCCAGGGTGCGCGGCGACTCCACGCCATCGAAGGCCTGGGCGTGCATGTCGAGCCGCTCCGCCAGGTCCTGGGGGTCGCTGAGGTCCCCGTCGGCGACCAGGATGGTGCGCGCATTGAGGGCATGGGCCAGCTGGGCATTGAGCCGGGTCGCATAGCTGCTGTGCTGGCTGGGTGCGAGTCCCTCGATCACCACCAGCTCGGGGGCCTCGCCCGCGTCCGGTGAGGCGATCCGGGCGTGGCGCTCCACGGCCTCTTCCATCAGCTCGTCGCTGCGGTCCTCGCGCAGCAGGCGCTCCAGCCGGGCCTGGGGGAGTGGTGCCGGTGGCGCCAGGCCCAGGGTGCTGGCCGCCAGGGCACAGGAGCGGTCCGGCCCGTTGCCGTTCAGCTCGTCCTGGCGGAAGGGCTTGAGAAAGCCGGCCTTGAGCCCGAGGGTGTCCAGGGCGCGGATCAGGCCGAGGCAGGCCGAGGTCAGGCCCACGCCGCTGTCGGTGGGCACCAGCAGCAGGTTGCGGGGCTCGGAACGGTGATCAAGTGGCGTCATGCTGGCGCTCCTGCAGCAGCTGGCGGGTTTCCTTGGCGATGCGCCCCTCCTCGTCGGTGGGGATGACCCACAGCTGGGGACCGCCCGCGCCGGGATCGATGCGGCCCTCATGGCCACCGAAGGTGGCGGCGTTGGCCACGGCATCCAGCCGCAGGCCGAAGTGGGGCAGCTGCTCGACCACCCGCGCACGCACGGCGCTGGCATTCTCGCCGATGCCCCCGGTGAAGGCGATGCCATCCAGGCGGGGCAGGGCGCAGGAGAGGGCCGCCAGGGACTTGGCAATGCGGTAGCAGAACACCTCGATGGCCAGTTCGGCGCCCGCGTGGTGCTCGGCGGCGGCCTGCTCGAGGCGGCGCATGTCGTTGGAGAGGCCGGAGAGCCCCAGCAGGCCGCTTTCCTTGTTGAGCAGGGTGTCGATCCGCTCGATCGACCAGCCCAGCTGCCGGGCGAGGTGGGCATGCAGGCCCGGGTCCACGTCGCCGCTGCGGGTGCCCATCACCAGCCCCTCCAGGGGCGTCAGTCCCATGCTGGTATCGACGCTCTTACCCTGCCAGACCGCGCAGGTGGAGCAGCCATTGCCCAGGTGGGCGATGAGCCAGCCGCCATGGACGCGTTCGCTCAGGGCATCCAGCCGGGCGCTCACGTGGGCGTGGCTGCTGCCATGGAAACCGTAGCGGCGGATGCCGTGGTTGCGATAGAGCCCTTCCGGCAGCGCATAGCGATAGGCACGGGGGGGCAGGGTCTGGTGGAAGGCGGTATCGAAGACCGCCACCTGAGGCAGGTCGGGGAAGAGCTCCAGGGTCGCCCTGACACCCGCGAGGTTGGCCGGGTTGTGCAGCGGGGCCAGGGCCACGGTGGCCTCGATGGCCCGACGCACGGCGGCATCGATGCGGGTGGCGCGGGTGAAGCGCTCGCCGCCATGGACGATGCGATGTCCCACTGCCACGGGGTGCTGACCTTCCAGGCGCTCGAGGATGGCCGCCATGGCCTCGGCATGGTCGGCGCCATGCAGGGGGCATGAGAACTCACCACCGGCGCCGTCGACCCCCGTGAGGCGCGCATCCACCCCGCCCAGTCGCTCGGCCAGGCCGGCCAGGCGAGGCTGTTCCGAAGAGGCGGGAACGAGGGCGTACTTGATCGACGAGGAGCCGCAGTTGATTACCAGTACCGGGTCGTTCATGGCGCATCCTGTTCTGGAGTTCCGGGGGGCGCGTGCGGTGTGGCCAGGGGGTGCCTGGCGAGTGGCCTCGGGCAGGGCGAATCTAGCATGTTGCAGTGCGGAATGCAGTGACCCCGGCGGCTTGACGCCGGACACCCTGTCGTCCGCATCGCTTCCGGCGGGGCGTCGGGAGCGGAACATCTTGCACTTTCGTCTAGGCTGTACCAGAATGATCCTTGCATAGGGAAACGCTGTTTCCTAACTGGGAGGTTCACCATGAAGACCATCACGATTTCCGCCGTTTCCGTCGCCCTGCTGCTGGCCGGGGCCAACGCCCATGCCCAGGGCAGCCCGATGAACTACCAGCCGAACCCCTATCTCGGTGGCGATGTGCTGTTCTGGGAGCTCGACCCCGATGGTGGCGGCAACTTCGACAGCACCGGCCTGCGCCTGCGCGGCGGCGTGGCGTTCAACGACTACTTCGCCCTGGAAGGCCACCTCGGCACCGGTGGCTCGGATGGAGATGTTGAGCTGGATTACCTGGCCGGCGCCTATGCCAAGGGTATTCTGCCGATCGCTCCGGAATTCCGCCTCTATGGCCTGGCGGGCTTCACCGAGGTGGATGTCGACGTGGATACCGAGAGCGGCTTCTCCTACGGTGTCGGCGCCGAGTTCGACATGACGCCCAACCTCGCCGTGGGGGCCGACTACATGCGCTACCTGGACGAGTCGAACTACACCTTCGATTCCGCCAGCGTCGGGGTAACGTTCCGCTTCTGATCTGCCGGCGGCACTCAGCCGCCATACCATGAAACGCGCCCCCGCCGGTCTCCCGGCGGGGGCGCGTTGCCTGGTGGGTGAGGCGTCGGTGGTCAGACCTCCCGGTAGAGCGTCGCCCCCTGTTCCCGGAACTTCTCGGCCTGCTCCTCCATGCCCTGCATCACCGCGTCCCGGTCGCCATTGAGGCCGTGCTTACCCGCATAGTCACGCACCTCCTGGCTGATCTTCATCGAGCAGAACTTCGGCCCGCACATGGAGCAGAAGTGGGCCACCTTGGCCGAGTCCTTGGGCAGGGTCTCGTCGTGGTACTCGCGCGCCGTGTCGGGGTCGAGGCCGAGGTTGAACTGGTCCTCCCAGCGGAACTCGAAGCGCGCCTTGGAGAGCGCGTTGTCACGGCGCTGGGCGGCGGGGTGGCCCTTGGCGAGGTCGGCGGCGTGGGCGGCGATCTTGTAGGTGATGATGCCGGTCTTGACGTCATCCTTGTTGGGCAGGCCCAGGTGCTCCTTGGGGGTCACGTAGCAGAGCATGGCGCAGCCGTACCAGCCGATCATCGCCGCGCCGATGCCGGAGGTGATGTGATCGTAGCCGGGGGCGATGTCGGTGGTCAGCGGCCCCAGGGTGTAGAAGGGCGCCTCGTCGCAGGCCTCGAGCTGCTTGTCCATGTTCTCCTTGATCAGGTGCATGGGCACATGGCCGGGTCCCTCGATCATCACCTGGACGTCGTGCTTCCAGGCGATCCTGGTCAGCTCGCCCAGGGTCTCCAGTTCGGCGAACTGCGCCGCGTCGTTGGCGTCGGCCACCGAGCCGGGGCGCAGGCCGTCGCCCAGCGAGAAGGCGACATCGTAGCGCTTGCAGATCTCGCAGATCTCCTCGAAGTGGGTGTAGAGGAAGCTCTCCCGGTGATGGTAGAGGCACCACTTGGCCATGATCGAGCCGCCCCGGGAGACGATGCCGGTGGTGCGCCTGGCGGTCAGTGGCACGTAGCGCAGCAGCACCCCGGCGTGGATGGTGAAGTAGTCCACGCCCTGCTCGGCCTGCTCGATCAGGGTGTCGCGGAACACCTCCCAGGTGAGGTCCTCGGCCACCCCCTTGACCTTCTCCAGAGCCTGGTAGATGGGCACGGTGCCGATGGGCACCGGGGCGTTGCGGATGATCCATTCCCGGGTCTCGTGGATGTTGGCACCGGTGGAGAGGTCCATGATGGTGTCCGAGCCCCAGCGGATGGCCCAGGTCATCTTGTCCACCTCCGCCTCGATGGAAGAGGTCACCGCGGAGTTGCCCAGGTTACCGTTGATCTTCACCAGGAAATTGCGGCCGATGATCATCGGCTCGGATTCCGGGTGGTTGATGTTGCAGGGAATGATCGCCCGGCCGGCGGCCACCTCGGCACGCACAAACTCCGGGGTGATCTCCTCGGGGAGCTTGGCGCCGAAGCCTTGGCCCGGGTGCTGGTGGCCGAGGATGCGCTCGACCTCCTGCGTGCCCAGGGCTTGTCTGCGTTGGTTCTCCCGTATGGCGATGAACTCCATCTCCGGGGTGACGATGCCCTGGCGGGCGTAGTGCAGCTGGGTGACGTTCTTTCCCGGTCTGGCGCGGCGGGGCGTGCGGGTCAGGTCGAAGCGCAACTGAGCCAGCGTCGGGTCGTTGGCGCGGCGCCGGCCGTAGTCGCTGGAGGGGCCGTCGAGGAACTCGGTGTCCCCACGCGCCTCGATCCAGGCGCGGCGCAGCTCGGCCAGGCCCTTTCGCAGGTCCACGGTCACCTCGGGGTCGGTGTAGGGACCGGAGGTGTCATAGACCAGCAGCGGCGGGTTCTCCTCGTCAACTCCGGAGGTCCTGGTCGGCGAGAGACTGATCTCGCGGAAGGGTACGCGGATATCCGGGCGTGAGCCCTCGACGAATACCTTGCGCGAGCCAGGCAGAGGCTGGACGGCGGCGGCGTCGACGCGGGCGGTCTCGGCGAGAAAGTGGGCGGTCTTGCTCATCGGTGTTCTCCCTTGAGGGTTTTGGCGTTATCAGGGAGGACAGCTGGGGAGGACAGGGGCCGCCGGGCATGGAGTGCCATGGCAGCGTGTCGCTTGATCCCTACGCTGGTCCTAACCAGTTCAGGTTCAACGGGATCCATGCTCGAAAACGCATGATCTCAGCCGTCTTCAACGGCACCCCGTCAAGCGAGTGGTCGGGCGACCTTGCGGTCACCAGTGTGACGTTACCCCCTGGCATGACCAGAGCCAGCGGGCGGGTGGCGATGGAGCCAGTGACTCAGCTGGCGAGCTCCAGCCCCATCTGCCAGAAGTCGATCTCCAACCGCGTGGCGTCGCGGAACACCGCGCAGAGCTCCTCGAAGCGGCGCGGCGTCACCTCCGCCAGGCGCGCGTCGAGCCACTCGAGCTCGGCACCCATGGCGGCCTGGAAGTCGTCGCTTTCGTACATGGCGATCCAGGCCTCGTAGGGGTTGGCGTCGCCTCGCAAGGTGAAGGCTTGGGCATTCAGCCAGTTGGCGATCTCGCCGTAGCCCACGAGGCAGGGGGCCAGCGCCACGTGCAGGTCGAGCAGGTCGCCGCGGTGGCCGGTGTCGAGCACGTAGCGGGTGTAGGCGAGGGTCGCGCGGGCCTCGGGCAGGGTGGCGAGGTCGGCCTCGCTGATGCCCCAGTCGCGGCAGTAGCCCAAGTGCAGGCCGAGCTCCACGTCGAGGATCGCCCTGAGCCCCTCATGGGCCTGGCGCAGGTCGTCCAGGGTGCGGCTCTTGTAGGCGGCCAGGGCATAGGCGCGGGCGAAGTGGATCAGGAAGAGGTAGTCCTGCTGCAGGTAGTGGCGGAAGGCGGCCTCGTCGAGGGTGGCGTCGCCCAGGCGGCGCACGAAGTCGTGTTCGATATAGGCGCGCCAGTCTGCCTGGCAGGCGGTGGTGAGGTCGCTGAAGCGGTAGCCCATCTTGCCTCCGGTAGCGGTATCGATCCGGGGCGAGGGCGAGGGAGGGTGGCCGAACAGGGACGCCGAGTCGGCGCTGGCTCACCGCTTGATTCCTACGCCGGTACGAGCCGGATCAGGTTCCACGGGACCAGCGCTTGGTGTGTCTCGACACCCTGCGCCATCTCAGCCGGATTCACCGGCACCCCGTCAAGCGTCGGGTCAGTCTAGCAGGCTGGCCGTGTCCTGCCAGCCCACCACTCTTTTCTTTGCAGGATCGGCTATTGCCTGATCGCCTCCAGCTCGAGGATCAGTTCCACCTCGTCGCCGACCATGCCGTTGTCGACCCCGTAGGTCATCCCCCAGTCGCTGCGGGCGATGGTAGTGCGTGCCGACAGTCCCAGGGTGTGCTGCTCGTGGCCGAAGGGATAGGCATCGGCCTTGTTGAGCGTGACCGCCAGGGTCACGGGGTGGGTCTCGCCGAGCAGGGTCAACTCGCCTTCCAGGGTGCCCTCGCTGTCGCCGTGTGCCTCGAAGCCGGTGGCCTCGAAGACGATCCTCGAGTGACGGCTGGCGTCGAGGAAGTCACCGCTGCGCAGGTGGTTGTCGCGCTCCTCGTGATTGGTGAACACGCTGTCGGTGGCGATCACGACCGTCCCGGAGTGCAGTTGCCGAGTCTGCTCGTCATAGACGAACTCGCCCTGGCCCTCCAGGAACATGCCAAGCGTGTCCGCGTAGCCGACGTGTTCGGTCAAAAAGCCGATGGAGAAGTGCTCGGGGTCGATCTCGTAGGTGCGTGGCTCGGCACTGGCGGTCTGTGTCGAGAGCATGCCCAGCGCCAGGACGAGCCCCGTAGCGATGGGCAATGCGGGACGGGAGATGTGACTGAGGGGCAAAGGCATGAGAGTTTCCTTTTTGATTCACGAGTGACTGCTGGAGCGACAGTCCTCCACCCGCCTTGCCGGGGCATGGCGATGCAGCCAGCGGATATCGATGATGAACGACCAGGTCAGGCCGAGCAGTGCGCTACCCGCCAGCCAGGTCGTCACGGTGGCACTGACGGCGGGCAGCAGGGCGATCATCAGGGCGGTCACCTGCCAGACGCAGACTGCCTTGCGGCGACGACTCTCCGGCAGGGCAGTGGTCAGCCAGGAGAGCGTGAGACCGGCGATAACGAAAGCGTAGCGCATGGCCCCGATGGCCAACACCCAGGGACCTGCCTTGCCGAGCGACAGCAGTGCCAGGCACAGCACCAGGATCAGGAAGGCATCGAGCTCCATGTCGAAGCGCGCTCCGAAATCGCTCTGGGTCGCGGTGCGGCGCGCGATTGCGCCATCCACCCCATCCAGCAGCAGGACCAGCAGGGCCAGGGCGGCGAGGGGAACGGCGTATTGGGCCAGCAGGCCGGGGTCGGCCAGGGTGCCGGCCAGCAGGGCGATCAGCGTCCCGCGCCACAGGGTGATGCGGTTGGCCAGGCCCAGTCCTCCCCAGTGGCGGGGCACGCCTGCCAGGATGAGCCCGGCCATGACCAGGTAGACGACAGCCGCCAGCAGGGGCACCCATGGGCTTGCGTCGAGACATGACCACAGCAGTGCCGTCGAGGCCAGCAGGCCCAGGGCGCCTGACCCAAGGTCACGGACGATCGGGAGGGGCTGGCCTCCGGCTCCCCTCATCATGCCCAATGGCTGTTGCCCTGGCATGATGTGGTGCTCGATTGACAGTATTGCATTGTGCATCCCAATATTGATGTATCAATATTGTAGAAGAATGAGCGTGCCGCCAACAGCGTTGTCATACGGGGCCGATGGCAACGATGTTGCTCTCTGCCTCGTCACGGCCTGTGCCGACTGCTGATACTCAAGATACGGATCTTGCCATGTCCCATGCTACCGCTACCGCCTTCTGGACGCTGGCCCCGGGCCAGGGCGCCCTGCGACAGGCGCCAGTGGCCATGCCAGGCCCCGGCGAGGTGGGCGTTCGTGCCCTCTACAGCGGCATCAGTCGCGGTACCGAATCGCTGGTCTTCGAGGGCCGGGTGCCGAAAAGCGAGTGGCAACGCATGCGGGCTCCCTTCCAGGAGGGCGATTTCCCTGGCCCGGTCAAGTATGGCTATGTCAGTGTCGGCGTCGTGGAGGCCGGTGAGCCCGCGCTGGTCGGAAGAGAGGTGTTCTGCCTGTATCCGCACCAGGACCGCTACGTGGTGCCGGCAGCCGCCGTGGTGCCGTTACCGGAAGGCCTGCCAGCGGCGCGTGCCGTGCTGGCGGCCAACATGGAGACGGCCATCAACGGAGTCTGGGACGCGGCCCCGGGGATGGGCGACCATATCAGCGTGATAGGCGCCGGTGTGGTCGGCGCCCTGGTGGCTTGGCTTTGCGCAGCGATTCCCGGGGCCCAGGTACAGCTGGTGGACGTGGCCTCGGGCCGTTCGGCGCTGGCCGAGGCCCTGGGGCTCGACTTCTCCCTCCCGGCTGCCGCCCGCAGCGAGAATGACCTGGTGATCCATGCCAGTGGCAATCCCGATGGACTGCGCCTGGCACTGACGCTGGCCGGTGACGAGGCGAGGGTGGTGGAGATGAGCTGGTTCGGCAGTGGTGAGGTGACCCTGCCCCTGGGCGAGGCCTTCCACTCGCGTCGCCTGACCCTGCAAGCCAGTCAGGTCGGGCACATGGCGGCCGGCCGCACGACACGCTGGGATTTCCGGCGTCGCCTGGCGCTGGCCCTGGACCTGCTGCGCGCCCCCTGCCTCGACGCCCTGATCAGCGGCGAGAGCGACTTCCAGGAGCTGCCGGCATTGATGCCACGCCTGGCCGCCGGCGAAGGCGATGTGCTCTGCCATCGACTGCGCTATCCCCCTCTTTCCTGATGCGAGGAGCCTGCCGCATGTATCGCCTGAACGTTCGGGACCATTTCATGATCGCCCACAGCTTCCGGGGCGAGGTCTTCGGTCCCGCCCAGCGCACGCATGGTGCCACCTATGTGGTCGACGTGACCTTCCAGCGCCGCGAACTCGATGATGACGGCCTGGTCGTGGATATCGGCCTGGCCGGTGAAACGCTCAAGCGGGTGCTCGCCGAGTTCAATTTCCACAACCTCGATGAGGTGGAGGAGTTCCAGGGCCGCAATACCACCACCGAGTTCATGGCGCGGGTCATCTTCGAGCGTCTCGCCACGGCCGTTCAGCTCGGCCAGCTCGGTGAGGCCGCCATGGGGCTCGACTCGCTGTGCGTGACCCTGCATGAATCGCATGTGGCCTGGGCCAGCTATGAGGGCGAGCTTTGATGCCGCGGGAGGCGGTGCCCGAGCTGACGCTGATCGTCGCCGGTGATCCCGACCAGTGCACCGGAGGCTATGTCTATGATGCCCGGATGGTGGCGGAACTGCGCCGGCAGGCATGGCGGGTCGACGTGGTGGGGCTCGAGGGCCGCTTTCCGCTGGCCGATCGGCGGGCACGTCGCAGCCTGGCACAGGCCCTGGCGCGGCTCCCCGACGGTGCTCGCGTAGTCATCGATGGCCTGGCCATGGGTGGCCTGCCAGAGGAGGTCGAGCGGCATGCCGCGCGCCTGCGGATCATCGCCCTCGTCCATCACCCTCTGGCCGACGAGACCGGGCTCGACGTCGCCCAGCAGCGAGCCTTTCGCGAGAGCGAGGCCCGGGCGCTGGCCGCGGCGCGACGGGTGGTCGTCACCAGCGCCCACACCGCCCGGGTCCTGGCGGGGTATGGCGTCCCCGATGAGCGTATCCGGGTGGCCGAGCCCGGCGTCGAGGCGGCCCCGCTCGCGGCCAGCGCCCGGGACCACGAGGCGGTGACGCGACCCTGGCGGCTGCTCTGCGTGGCGACCCTGACGCCCCGCAAGGGGCATGACTGCCTGCTGGAAGCGCTGGCCGGGCTGCAGGATCGCGACTGGACCCTCGAGGTCATCGGCAGTCACTCGCGAGACCCCGTCCACGCTGCCCGCCTGCTCGAGAGCACGCGTCGGCATGGCCTGACGCCGCGCATCTTCTGGGCCGGTGAACGGGATGCCGACGCGCTGGCAGAGGCCTACCGCCAGGCCGATCTCTTCATATTGCCCTCCTCCTACGAGGGCTACGGCATGGTCGTGACCGAGGCGCTGTCCCGGGGTCTGCCGGTGATCACGACCACCGGCGGCGCCCTGGCCGATACCCTGCCGCCCGAGGCAGGCATCGCCGTAGCACCCGGTGATGCCCGCGCCCTGCGTGATGCGCTGTCGCGCTGGATGGACGACCCCGATGTCAGGTGTCGCCTGCGCCGCGGTGCCTGTCAGGCCAGGAAGGGGCTGGCTGACTGGCAACAGGCGGGGCAAGGCTTCATGGCCGCCCTGGAGGCCATTCCCGAGGCGCCGATAGGCGACCTGGCCCGTCTCGAGCGGAGGCTATGTACATGAGTGCCTCCACCTCCCACGATCTGTTCTCCGCGGAGTGGCTGGCGCTGCGGGAGGGTCTGGATGCCCGGTCGCGCAGCCATCGCCTGACCGGGCTCGCCATGGAATGGTTGAATGCGTGCCCCGGCGCCCATGGCATCGTCGATCTGGGCAGCGGCAGCGGCAGCAACCTGTGCTTCCTGGCCTCACGCCTGCCAGGTCCCCAGCGCTGGCAGCTGGTCGATCACGATGACGGCCTGCTTTCCCATGCCCGCCGGCGAGGTGGCCGGCTGCGCGACCGCTCCGGCGCCCCGATTGCCTTGACGACCCGGTGCCGTGGCCTCTCCCCGGTCGATGGTGACTTGCTCGCCGATGCCGATCTGGTGGTCGCCTCGGCGCTGTTCGACCTGATGCCCCGCGCCTGGGTGGCGGCGCTGGTCGCTGCCTGCGCGGCCCATGGCCAGGCGCTGCTGCTGACCCTCAGCGTGGACGGCGACTGGGCCTTCCTGGACCGCCAGGGCTCGCGCGTCGAGGAGGGCGAGGACATCGCCGTGCGCACCCTCTTCCAGACCCATCAGTATCGCGACAAGGGCCTGGGACCCGCGCTGGGCGGCGAGGCGCCCGCGGTGCTGGCCAGCACCCTGGCCGGCGCCGGTTTCCGGGTGGAGAGCGATGCCAGCCCCTGGCACCTGGCGGCCGGGGACGCCACGCAGCGATCTCTGGCCGAGGCCCTGGTGACCGGCTGGCACGATGCCGCCGTCGAGCAGGCGCCGACACAGGCGACTCGCCTCGGCGCCTGGCGAGGCCGCCGCCTGGCGGCCATCCGCGCCGGGGAGCTGGGCGTGACGGTGGGGCATCGTGACCTCTTCGCCCGGCCGCCGGCGGTTCGAGGATGACCATGGCACTGGCCCGACCCTCGCGCCTGTGGCGGCCACTGGCCAGCCTGCTGCTGCTGGGCGGGCTCTGGGTGTGGCTCGAGCCGGGGGAGGTGATCGATGCGGTCGGTCCCCTGGCGCCGGGCTGGATCCTGCTGGCGCTGGCCTTGACGCTGCCGCAGGTGCTGCTTTCCGCCTGGCGCTGGCGGCTGACGGCCTGCCGTCTCGGTCTGTCGCTGGGCTGGGGGCGTGCGCTGCGGGAGTACTACCTGGCGATGTTCCTCAATCAGGTGCTGCCCGGTGGGGTGGCGGGGGATGCCGCCCGGGCCTGGCGACACGCCCGGGCCAGCGGGCGCCAGGGTAGTGCCTGGCGGGCGGTGATCATCGAGCGCGTCTCCGGCCAGCTGGCCCTGCTGCTGCTGACACTGCTGGTGGTGGCCCTGTCGCCGATGTGGCAGAGGCTGCTCGGCGAGGCGCTGGCGAGTCTGCCCTTGCCTGGCTGGCTGGCGGTCGCCGCGCTGCTGGTGGTACCGGGCGTGCCGATGATGCGGCGTCTCCTGAGCCAGCCGCCGGTGGCACTGGCCGGGCTGGGGGGTGACCTGCGCCGCAGCCTGCTGGCGTCTTCGGTCTGGCCACGGCAGCTCGCCAGCTCCCTGCTGCTGGTCTTGAGCTATGCCCTGGTGTTCGTCTGCGCGGCTCGGGCGATCGGGGTCACGCTGCCCCTGGGGACGTTGTTGTCGCTGGTGCCCCCGGTCCTGATGGCGATGCTGATCCCGCTGTCGCTGGCGGGCTGGGGGGTTCGCGAGGGCGCGGCGGCGCTGGTCTGGGGGCTGGCCGGCCTGCCGCCGTCCGAGGGGGTGGCGGTGTCGATGGCCTATGGCCTGCTGGTGCTGTTGGCGAGCCTGCCCGGCGCGCTGTTTCTGCCGGGCATGGTCCGCCGCCGTGCCGGTTCCGTGCCGTCGGAGGCGGGCCCCGAGGGATCAGGGCCGGGTGAGGTCCAGGTCGAAGAGGGTGTCGTCCCCGCAGCGGAAGGTCCGTGCGACGGGGCGGCGCGCTTGCTCCAGGGTGGCAATGGGCGACATGGCCAGTCCCGGCCGACCGGAGCCGATCAGCAACGGTGCCACCAGCAGGTGCAGGCGATCGAGCACGCCCGCTTCCAGGAACCTCGACACCGTGATACCGCCGCCCTCGATCAGCACGCGTTTGAGCCCCCGGGCGGCAAGCGCATCGAGCACGTCCGCGGGGGCGAAGCCGTCGGTGCCCAGCGGCAGCCGAAGGCGGGTGACATGACTGGCCGCCGGCGGGGCGATGTCGGCCTGCTCGCCGACCAGGTGGAGGGTCGGTGCCCGGGCCTCGCGCAGCAGGCGGAGCGTCGTTGGCACTCGGCCCCGCGGGTCGAGGATCACCCGCACCGGTTGGCGCCCGCTGACATGGCGCACCGTCAGCAGGGGGTCGTCCTCGCAGGCGGTGCCGGCGCCGACCACCACGGCATCCACCAGGGCCCTCAGCCGATGCAGGTGCATCCGGCTCTCGAGGCCATTGATGTAATGGGAGTGTCCGCTCTCGGTGGCAATGCGGCCATCCAGACTCTGGCCGAGCTGGGCCAGGGCCAGTCGGCCGGGGTGCATCGCCAGCGGGGTCAGGTTGTCGAGCAGCGCCCGGGCATCTGCGCTGGGCGGAATGTCCGACGTCCATCCGCTGGCCGTGAGGCGAAGCGGGCCGACCCGATGCACCGACGCCGCGGTGCGGGTCACGGTCTCACGGGCGCGGCAGAGGGCCTGCCAGGCCGTCTCGTGGTCCAGGGTGTCGGGCAGGGTCGGGGGCATGAGGGCTCCAGGCCAGGGGAAAGACTTCATCATGCGCAGTCCGCCTCGGCGGGACAAGGCGTGCAAGGAGGGCACCATGCATCAGGTTGAGCGGGCCATCTTCGATCTACGACGTGGGCTGCCGGTGGTCGTCATCGCCGGTGACACTCGCGTGCTGGTCCAGGCCATCGAGGGGGCGGGCGAGGACACAGTGTCACGACTGGCCGGTCTCGCGGGCGGCACGCCCTCGCTGGTCCTGAGCCGCCACCGCCTGGCGATACTGGGTGAGCCGGAGGCCCGAGGCGCGGCCCGTCTGCCACTGCCCGAGGGTACCGGTCGGCGGTGGCTGGTTGACCTGGCCTTCGGCATCGCGCCGGAGGTGACGATCGGACGGGAGGAGCTGGCCGACTGGCGCCGGTCGCTGGAGCCCGCTCAGGCGGCCGACCGGGCGGCCCTGGCGCTGATGCGTCGGGCGCTGCTGATTCCGGCCGCACTGGTGGTCCCGGTCAGCGAGGCGCAGCGGGCCGCCGTCGAGGCCCGGCTGGAGGAGGGCATCTGGCTCGCGGTCCGGGCGGAGCAGGCCGAGCACTGCCTGGAGGGGAGTGTCGGCATGCTCCAGCGCGTCAGCGAGGCGCAGATTCCCCTGGCGGATGCCTTCGACTGTCGCTTCATCCTGTTTCGCGAACCCGATGGCCTGCGCGAGCACGTGGCCCTGGTGATCGGCGAGCCCCGCAACGGGGAGGCGGCGGTGCCGCTGCGCCTGCATTCGGCCTGCCTGACCGGCGACCTCTTCGGCAGCCTGCGCTGCGACTGCGGTGAGCAGCTGCGCAATGCCGTGGCCGACATCCAGGGGCTGGGGGGCGGCGTGTTGCTCTACCTGGCCCAGGAGGGGCGCGGCATCGGGCTGGCCAACAAGCTGCGAGCCTATACCCTCCAGGACAGCGGACTAGACACCCTGGATGCCGACCAGATCCTGGGCTTCGGCGAGGACGAGCGGCGCTATGGGGTGGCGGTGGACATGCTGGATGCCCTGGGCATCCGCCGCGTGCAGCTGCTGACCAACAACCCGGGCAAGGTCGCGGCCCTCGCCGAGGGCGGTATCGAGGTGGTCGAACGCCAGGCGCTCTACGGCAGCCTCAATGATCACAATCGGCGCTACCTCAGCGCCAAGTCGGAACGCGCCGGTCATCTGCTCGATGCCGTGTTCCACGGCGACCAGGACCCGACCGCTCGGCCGTGAAGGGCGTGCGCTATCGACTGCGGGTGTGGCCAGTGTCCATGCTCTGGGTCTCGCGCAGGATGCGGGCGATGCGCTTGCCGTAGTGGGCCACCAGGCGCTCGCCGAGCTCGGCCGTGCCGAGGCGGGCATTGCCCACCACCCCCGCAGGATGCAGATCCTCGGCCAGCCAGGCGAAGGCGGCCTCTCCCTCCGGGCTCAGCAGCAGCCCTTTCTCTGCCATGGCCTCTCCCCGCGAGTGCGGGTGGTCCAGCTGGTCGAGGCGCACCTTGTCCGGGGCCAGGTGGCGCATCATGGCGGTTTCCAGCGCGCCCCCATGGAGCCCGTGGCGCAATTCCTCGGCGGGCAGGCCGCCGGCGGGCAGGGTGCCTGGCGGCGGCATGCGGGTGTAGTTGACCTTGACCACCATCATGCCGTGCCGGCGGCGCAGTCGCAGGGCGGCCAGGTCCATCACGGCCTTGTTGCCGCCGTGGCTGTTGATCAGCACCAGCCGGTGCAGGCCGGCCCGGGCCACGGCGTCGCCATGGGCCTCCAGGGTGGCAATGGCCAGTTCCGGTGGCAGGCTGAGGGTACCGGGAAAGCTCAGGTGCTCGTCGCTGGCCCCCACCGCCATCGGCGGCAGGATCACTAGGGGGAAGCGCTCGGGCAGGTGGGTCAGTGCCTCCTTCAGAAGCCCCTCACCGATATCGAGGTCGGTGGAGAGCGGCAGGTGGGCGCCGTGCTGCTCGATGGCGCCCACCACCATCACCGCCACGGCACTGCTCTGCAGGAACGACATCTCGCGACTGGTGAGATCCAGCCAACGGGGACAGGGGATCTGGTCACTCATGGGCGGGTGCGCTCCGTGTCTTGTCGATCGTCGGTATACCGTGCATAGAGGTCGCCCGAGGACAGGCCATCGGCACCTCCGGCCAGCCAGTCTCGCGTGGCCGAAGGTGTTCGCCATGTACCCCACTCGAACCGCCGCCCCTCGCCGGCGATGGCGTTGAAGCGATAATCGCCCAGTTCGGCCAACCGCGCCACGCAGCGATCGGCCACGTCCAGGGCGCCGGCGACGAATTCCACCGAGATCCCGGCGATGGGCCGGGTAAGCCCGGCCAGCACCTCGGCCTCGAAGCCCTCCACGTCGATCTTGCAGAAGCGCGGCAATCCATGGGCGGCGATCAGCGTGTCGAGGGTGGTCACGGGGACTCGCAGGCGCCCTTCCCAGCGTACCTTGCGAAACCCGGGGTTGTGTTCGCCGATCGCCCGGCGCCACTCATGGGCCAGGGTGGAGACTGTCGGTGTCGCTTCGCTCACGGCCAACTCGGCCTCGCCGGGTGCCGCCCCTGCAGCGCTGGGCAGCAGGATGACCCCCCGGCGCCGTCCCACCAGGCGCTTCAGCCAGGGGAAGAGGGCCGGCTGGGGTTCGAGTGCTACCACCCGGGCGCCCAGCCCCTGGAAGGCAGCGGTGCGATCACCCAGATGGGCGCCGATGTCGAACACCAGGTCGCCGGGCCCCACGAAGTCGGCATAGAGCCGCTGCAGACCCCGCTGGCGACCCGGCCGCCAGTAGATCACCAGCGAGCGAACCAGCCCCAGGCCGCGTGCCAATCGGCGGGTCGCGGCGACGAGCCGGGTCGGCATGACGGGGGTGCCGGAGGGCCTCATTCGTGTTTCGCCCCGGGGTCGGGGCCCGCCTGGGCCTTCGGCGACTCGGCATGCCTCGAGGAGGCCGTTCGCCGTGGTGACTCGCCGTCATCCAGTGGTGCCGCTGCCACCGGTGGCCAGGTGGAGAATGACTGTACCGGCATGTCGCCGGGATATTCCGGGGGTGGGGGGGCCAGGCGGGTCGCAGGCGGGCTCGATGAGCCCGTTGCCAGCGCTTGCAGAACCGTGGTGGGCATCACCTCCGCTGGGACTCTCAGCAGGCCGGCGCGGTGGAGCCTGCGGCCATGGGTGAGGCTGCTGGTCATCTTGACCAGGGGCGCCGCCATCAGCAGGCCCAACCAGACCGGGGAGAGCCACCAGAAGAATACCGGGGCAAACAGGTAGGTCACCCCGGCCCAGACCGCGCCGATCAGGGTCGCGAGCCAGGTGTGATGGAAGGCATCCATCCAGGGCACCGATCGCCCTTCGCGGACCTGGGCGTCCCAGCTCACCTTCTGGCCACTGAGCACGCTCAGGATGAACCAGCTGTGAAGCAGCATCATGAGGGGGGCGATCAGGATGGCGATGGCGACCTCCAGCAGGGTGCTCGCCAGCAGTGGTGCCCTGCCCCCGAAGTCGGCGGGTCGCTGAATGAACGCCAGCAGGAACCCCAGCACCTTCGGCAGCAGCAGTACCACCGCCGTGCTGAGGAGCAGGGGCATGATCAGCTCGGGCGTGGCAATGGGCCAGTCGGGGAAGAGCTGGTAGCCGGCACTGAAGAAGTCATGGCGCCCCTGGGCCCGGCCGATGGCGTCCACGGTGCTGACCACCAGCATCAGCCCCCACAGCAGTGAGGTCAGGTAGGCCAGCGCCCCGAACAGGAAGTGGAGGCGGTTCATGGGGTGCAGGCCGGCGGCGGCGAGCAGCCGCAGGTGCTGCAGGTTGCCCTGGATCCAGCGCCTGTCGCGTTTGGCGAACTCGATGATATTGCTGGGCACTTCCTCATAGCTTTCGCCCAGACGGACGTCCAGGTGGACCTCCCAGCCGGCCCGGCGCATCAGCGCCGCCTCGACGAAGTCGTGGCTGAGGATCTCGCCGCCCAGCGGCGGCTTGCCGGGAAGGTCCGGCAAGCCGCAATTGGCCATGTAGGCCCGGGTGCGCAGGATGGCGTTGTGTCCCCAGAAGTTCACGGCATGCCCTTGCCAGAAACATTGCCCGGTGGCGAGCAGGGGGCTGTGCAACGCGGCGGCGAACTGGGTGAAGCGCCCGAACACGCTTGCCGAGCGAACCGGGATCGGTACCGTCTGGATCAGGCCGATCCGGGGGTTGGCCTGCATGGAGGCCACCAGCGACACCAGGGTCCCCCCTCCCATGAGGCTGTCGGCATCCAGCACGACCAGGTAGTCGTAGCGATTGCCCCAGCGGCGACAGAACTCCGCCAGATTGCCGGCCTTGCGACCCTGGTTGTCCTCGCGGCGACGGTAGTGAACCACGAGCCGGGGGGCCAGCCGCTGTTGCAGCCCGGTGATGGCGGTTTCCTCCCGGCGGGCGATCTCCTCGTCCCGGGTATCGCTCAGCACGAACACCTCGAATCCCCGGGCATGGGGTTGTTCGAGAAGCGAATGGCAGGTGCTTTCCAGACCCGCCGCGACGCGTTCGGGGTCCTCGTTGTAGATGGGCATCACAAGCGCCGTATGATGCTCGCCCGGATCGGTCGTTGGTGGCTGGCGATCGAGGCGGGACAGGGTCAGGGGATCGCGGCGAGTCAACTGCAGCAGGAAGCCGATGATGGCCGTCCAGAAGGCGATGGTGATCCAGCCGAAGGTGATCACGAACAGGCCCAGCACGATGCCCTGCAGCGCCGTGATGCCGTTGACGCGCAGGATCTCGAACATGGCCCAGCCACCCAGGGCGGTCGTGGCGAATACCAGCAGGGCGAGCCCCGTCTGTCGTGCGGCCAGCCATGGCACCCGGGCCGAGCGATCAGCGCAGTTCATCGGGGTTCCAGACATAGTTCCAGGTTTCACTCATGGGGGTGTCGCGCAGCATGAGATGGAGACGCATGTCCATGGGGGTCTCCCCCTCGGGCTGCACCCGGAAGGAGGCACGCCAGGTGTCACCGTCGGGAAGACGTTGTACCCGTAACGCCCGGGTCTCCCCGCTCGAGACCTCGAGCTCGGCCTCGACCGGGTGGCTGTCGTGCAGGCTCGAGAGCTCACCCCCCCGGAAATCGATCACGAACTGGCGAAGGCTGCGCGGCGGCGGGTCGCTCTGGCCCGGGACGGCCCCCCACCCCTGTCGGGTGCGCACTGCGCTGGCCAGGGTCTGCTCGGGACGTTCGGCATCGAAGGTGGACAGCCGATAGCGATAGGTGCGCGATTCATCGGCCTGGAGCGGTTGTTCGGGGACCCAGTAGACGACGATGTTGTCGTTGGTCTCCGAGTCGCTGGGTATCTCGACCAGCTCCACGCTGCCCGGCCCCCAGTCGTCGAGCGGGGCGATCCAGTGGCTGGGACGCCGCTCGTAGCGCGACTCCATGTCCAGGTAGTTGTCGAAGTCCCGGTCGCGCTGGGCCAGGCCGAAGCCTGCCGGGCTTTCGTCCTGCAGACGGGTGATGCGCAGTTCGCGCGGGTTGTTCAGGGGACGCCAGATCCACTCCCCGGCATGGGTCTGCATCAGCAGGCCCTGGGAGTCATGCACCTGTGGCCGGAAGTCGTCGGCAGGGTAGGGGCTGACGTCGCCATGCATGAACATGCTGGTCAGCGGGGCGATGCCCAGCTTCCCGACGTCGCGGCGAGCAAACAGCCGGGCCTCGACCTCCATCTCGACCCGCTGGCCAGGATGTACCCGGAAATGGTAGGCCCCGGCGAGCGAGGGACTGTCGAGCAGCGCGATGATGTCGATGCGGGTTGCCGCCGGGTCGGGCTGGAACAGCCAGAACTCCCTGAAGGCCGGGAACTCTTCCCCGTCGGGGGAGGCCGTATCGATGGCCAGGCCGCGAGCCGATAGGCCATAGCCCTGGTCGCGACCCAACAGGCGCAAGTAGCTTGCCCCCTGGAAGACCAGGAACTCGTCGTGGTAGTCCTCTCGATTGAGGGGGTAATGCAGGCGAAAGCCGGCGTAACCGGCGCCACTCAGGTCCTCTTCCTTCAGCGGGGCGGCTGCGTCGTCGTAGCGAAAGAAGGACGACTGGAAGGGCAGGTGGTACTGCTCGTCCCCCTCGACCAGATGCAGGCGGATCGGTCGCTCGAACAGGAAACCCGAATGGAAGAGTTGTACCGAGAACAGCGCCTCGTCTCGCCATAGGGCGGCTTCCGGGCGAAAGCGGATCGAGCGGTAGACATCGTAGCCGATATCGCGCAATGCTTCGGGCAGGCCGCCATCAGGCTCCTCGAAGGGGGAGGACGCGAGCTGGCGAGCGCGCTCGGTGACCTGCTCGAAGACGCCGGGCAGGTCCGGATCGGGGGCGGCCCAGATGGCCGGCGTGATTCCCGCAATGAGCAGGCTGGCGGCCAGCCACCGAATTGGGTGCATGGGTTGATCCTCCTTGAACACTTTCTCCCGACGGGCTGGCAACGGGTTTGGCGGCAAGTTGCCGGGATTAATTTATACAAAAATTATACACTGAGGGCTTCGTTGTCCGTCTGTCCGGTGATTGCCCATGCCGTTACCATCTCGAGTCCGCTGGTCCTTGAGCCTCGTGCTGCTCAACAGCGTATTGCTGACACCAGTATGGCTGTTGCACGGGGATCTGGCACACAGATTGATCGCCCTGGAGGCCATCCTGCTGGCGGGGTTGCTGGCGCTGCTGCCGTCGGCTGGCCTGCCTGCCGGGCTGCGTTGGCTGCTGGTGGCACTGATCCTGGCGTTTCTGCTGGTCGGCCTCGGTGACGTGGCGACCCAAATGGCGTTCGGGCGTTCCCTGAACCTCTACCTGGACCTTCCCCTGCTGCGCTCCGTCTTCCACCTGCTCGAGGGCAACCTGGGATTTCCGATGGCCGGCCTGGTCACCCTGCTGGCCATGGCCCTGCTGGCATTCGCGGCCTGGCTGCTGGCGAAGATGTTCGCGAGCCTGCAGGACAAGGCGCGTGGCGGCCTGGCGGTGGCCGGCGCCCTGGGGATGCTGGTGGCGAGCGGTGTGCTGATCGCCGCCGAGTTCCAGCAGAGTCGGCCGTTACCAATGGCCCGTACGCCCTTGCTCGACACCCTGCATTTCCAGGGACGGCAACTGGTCGAGACGCATCGCGCCCACCGTGACTTTGCCGAGCGGATGGCGGCGGCGCCCGCTCAGGTCACCGCCTTGCCGGGGCTTGCCGGACGCGATGTGTTGCTGGTCTTCGTGGAGTCCTACGGTGTATCGGCACTGCTCGATGATCGCTATGCCGGGGTGCTCGGCCCGCGCCTCGATGACATGGCCGAGCGGTTCGACGCCGCTGGCCTGTCGGTGGCGTCCGGGCTCCTCGACGCACCGATCCGTGGCGGCCAGTCCTGGCTGGCCCATGCCACGGCGCTGAGTGGCCTGCGGCTCGACAATTCGCTCTGGTACCGGTTGATGCTGGATAGCGAGCGCACCACCCTGGTTGACGATTTCCGTGCCACGGGCCATCGCACCCTCACCGTGATGCCGGCCATCACCATGGCCTGGCCGGAGGGTCGCGCCTACGGGTTCGACGAGATCCACGCCGCCGCGGACCTCGGTTATGCCGGCCCGCCCCTGAACTGGGTGACCATGCCCGACCAGTATACCCTGCACCATTTCCAGACGCGGATCCGCCAGGATGCCGAGCCGTCGCCGCTCTTCGCCCAGATTGCGTTGATCAGCAGCCACGCGCCCTGGACACCGATCCTCCCGGTGCTCGAAGACTGGGATGCCGTAGGCGACGGCAGCGTCTTTGCGCGCTGGGCAGACGCCGGCGAGTCCCCCGACGAACTCTGGCAGGACCTGGAACGGGTGCGCGACCACTATGCCAGGTCACTGGACTATGCTCTGGGGGCCAGCATCCGCTGGGCCGAGGAGTTCGTGGACGAACAGACCCTGGTGATTCTGCTGGGGGATCATCAGCCGGCTCCCCTGATCACCGGCGACAACGCCAGCGGTAGTGTCCCGGTCCATGTGATCAGCGGCGATGCCCGCCTGCTCGCCCCCTTCCTGGCGCGGGGCTTCGTGTCCGGTACGCGGCCGCCACGGCTGGACATTTACCCCGATGGCGAGCCGCCCGGCCAGGAGGCGCTGCGCGGCTGGCTCCATGAGGACTTTGGCACCGAGAACGCGCCGGGTGCCTCTGTCACGACCCCCTGACCGCAGGGCCGGATGGCCCGGGAGGCAAGATGCCACGATCGACTCCGAGGATAGCGCGACCCGCAACGGCAGCCCTGCTGTCTGGTCTTGTCGGGCTGATGGCCGTTTCCACGGCCGGCGCCTGGGAACTGGATCGGAACGCGAGCCGTATCGAGCTGATCGGCACCGCCGACGGCCGCGAGGCGGTGACCCGTGTCGAGGAGTTCGAGGTCGACCTTGAAGGAGACCTGGACCAGCCAGCCGGGGGGACGCTGGTGCTGACCCTCCAGTCGGACAGCATCACGGGCGGCAACGACATCGTTGACGGCATGTTGCACGGGCATAACTGGTTCGACGTCGAGGCCTATCCCGAGATCGTCTTTCGCAGCACCGACATCCAGGCACCGGCCGAGGGAGAACTGCGCATCGAGGGTGAACTCGAGCTGCGGGGCGATACCCATCCGCTGACGGTGCCGGTGAGCTGGACGCGGCAGGGCGAGCGGGTCAGCGTGGAGGGCCGCCTGACGCTGGACCGCACCGATTTCGACATGGGACGCGGTGCCTGGCGCTCCGAGGGCACGGTGAAGCATGAGGTCCATGTCGACTTCTCCCTCGAACTGCTGGCGCCATCGGGTTCCTGATCCCTGGAGGAGACGTCCCCTTGTTCACCCCCGTGATCCTGGCTGGCGGAAATGGCGTGCGGCTCTGGCCGCTGTCGCGTCGGCAGCGGCCCAAGCAGTTCCTCTCGCTGGAGGGCGAGGGCAGCCTGCTGGCCAACACCCTGTCCCGTCTCGAGGGGCTCGGCATGGCTGCGCCCATCGTCATCTGCCACGAGGCGCATCGCTTCCTCGCCGCCGAGCAGCTCCGCCAGGCGGGTGTCGAGGAGGCGACCCTGCTGCTCGAGCCCGAGGGACGCGGCACGGCCCCGGCCATCGCGCTGGCCGCCCTGCTGGCTCGCAGTGAGGGGCGCGGGGCGCCGCTACTGGTGCTGCCGTCGGACCATCACCTGTCAGACGATGAGGCCTTCCGCACGGCCCTGGGGCCGGCGGCACGGCTGGCCGAGGCGGGCCACCTGGTGACCTTCGGGGTGGTGCCGACTCGTGCCGAGACCGGCTATGGCTATCTCCAGGCCGGTGAGGCGCTGGGCGAAGCGGGCCATGCGGTGGCGCGTTTCGTGGAGAAGCCCGACCTCGCCACCGCCGAGCGCTTCCTGGCGGCCGGCGACCATTTCTGGAACAGCGGCATCTTCGTGCTGCGTCCCGATGACTACCTGGACGCCCTGGCGGCCTTCGCCCCCGCCATCCTGGCCGCCTGTCGGGGCGCCATGGAGCAGTCGTTGATCGACCTCGATTTCCTTCGGCCGGATGCGCGGGCCTTCCGGGAGAGTCCCGCCAGCTCCATCGACGTGGCGGTGATGGAGCGTACCGACCGAGCGGCCATGGTGCCGCTGGCCGCCGGCTGGAGCGATATCGGCTCCTGGCAGGCCCTCTGGGAAGCACTGCCCCGCGATGCCGACGACAACGCCCTGCGCGGTGACGTGGTCTGCGAGGAGAGCCGTGGGCTGCTGGTGCATGCCGATTCACGGCTGGTGGCCACCCTGGGGGTGCAGGACCTGGTGATCGTCGAGACCGATGATGCCGTGCTGGTGGCGGAGCGCGCCCGCAGCCAGCAGCTGCGGGGCCTGGTCGAGCGCCTGGAGGCCGAGGGTCGAAAGGAAACCTGGTCCACCGCTACCGTGCATCGCCCCTGGGGCCACTACCTGGCCGTCGATGCGGGACCGCGTCACCAGGTCAAGCGCATCACGGTTCGCCCCGGTGCGCGGCTCTCCCTGCAGCTCCACCACCACCGGGCGGAGCACTGGGTAGTGGTCAGCGGCACGGCCCGGGTCACCCTGGACGATGAGGTCTTTCTGGTGGGCGAGAACGCCTCGACCTTCATCCCGATGGGGCGGGTCCACTGCCTGGAGAACCCCGGCCTGATTCCGCTGGAACTGATCGAGGTGCAGTCCGGCACCTACCTGGGTGAAGACGACATCGTGCGCCTGGACGATTGCTACGGGCGGGAGTGACCGGATCGGTCAGTAGAGCCGGAAACGCTTGAAGTCGGGGCGGCCCTCGGCCTCCTGCGGGGTCTTGCGATAGCGCTTGTACTCCCACTGGTACTGGGCCGGGTCCAGGGCGATGGCGGCCTCCACGCTGGCATTGACACCGGTGGCCGAGGTGACCTCATCGGGGTCGTAGACCCGCGCGTCGGCGGCCAGGAAGTGCAGCGCAAAACCCCGGCCAGGCAGTCGCAGCGCCACCCCGGTGACGACCCGCGCCTCGGTGCGGGCCACCAGCTTTGGCAGCAGGGTAGCGGTGTAGGCGGGGCGGTCGAAGAAGGGCGCGAAGACGCCACTGCCCCAGTCGGGCTCCTGGTCGGGCAGGATGCCTACCGCCTCGGAGCGCTTGAGCGCCTTGAGCAGGGCGGCCACGCCGCGCGGGTTGGTAGGCACCAGCTGCGCCCCCCGACGCTCGCGGCCCTGGCGGATGATCGGGTCCAGCGGGGCGAGCTTGGGAGGCTCGTACATGGCGGTGAAGGGGAAGTGGCCGGAGAGCCAGAAGTTGAGCACTTCCCAGTTGCCGAAGTGGGGGGCCAGCACGATGACGCCGCGCCCCTCGGCCCGTGCCTCGTCCAGCAGCTCGCGGCCGTGGACCTCGAGGATCGCGGCCTCGACCCGTTCGGGGTCGCCCATCCAGGCGAAACCCAGCTCGAGCATGGTGGCGGTGGAGTGGGTCAGGCTCTGCCGGGAGAGCCGCCGGCGTTCTGCCCGGCTGCGGGAGGGGTAGACCTCGGCGAGGTTGGTCCGGGTGACCCCTCGCTCCCGGCGGCTCAGCCGTTCCACCAGCGGGCCGACCAGCCGGGCCAGCCACCACAGGGTGGAGAGGCGACGACCGGCGAGGCTGCGCCACAGGGTGGCGATGGCATGGGCCTGCATGACGTTCGAGCGGGTCTCACCTCCGGCCATGGATCAGACCCACCAGCTGTCCACGTTGTCCGGCGCGCGATGCTCATTGAGGGCCTTGAGCCCCTTCACGCAGCGGATCACCAGCCACACCACCGCGGCCAGCCAGGTGAGAAAGCCGATGAGCACTAGGGTCAGCAAGCCGGAAATGCCGAAGTAGAGCAGGGCGATCCAGAAGGTGCGGATCTGGTAGCGATAGTGCTCGTCGAGCCAGGCCGGCCCGTTGCCGCGGTAGACATAGGCGATCACCACGCCGACCAGCGAGGTCAGGCCGCCGGTGACCATGCCGGCCAGGTGCAGCACGTACACCACGATGGGAATGGTCGTGTCGGGGGCGGAGCCGCGTTCGGCGATGGCTCGGTCGTCGTCCTGTGGCAGCGGGTCGTTCATGGCGCGTCCTTGAAGAGCGAATAGCTGACGCCAATCATACCGGTCGAGGACGACAATGCCACCGGGCCTCGGTCCGACAGGCGCCTAGGGCTTCACGGGGCGGCTGAGTTCCAGCAGGTTGCCGTCCGGGTCGCGCAGGTAGAGCGAGGTGATCTCGCCGGTGGCGCCCTGTCGGGTCACCGGGCCGAGCTCCACCTCGACGTCCAGCGCCTCCAGGTGGCGCTGCACCTCGTCGAGCGGCAGCAGGCTGCGCAGGCAGAGATCCAGGCTGCCGGGGGTGGGCGTTGCGGCCCGGGGAGTCACGTCGGTGGCGGTCCAGTGCAGGCGCAGGGCGACGTCGCCCAGCATCAGGTCGACGCGCTCGCGGTCGCGGTAGCGCACTTCCAGTCCCAGCACCCGGGAGTAGAAGTCCACGGCACGGGAAATGTCGGTCACGGTGATGACCAGGTGGTCCAGACCTGACAGCATTCGGGTCTCCTTGCGGGGTTCTGGAGAGAGCGGGGGAATCCTGGGAGAGCTTGTTCTGGCACAGAGGATACGATGATGCTGACCTGTCCGCTATGTGCGTCCACCGACGCCAGGCATTTTCACCGCAATACCCGGCGCGACTACCATCGCTGCCGGCGCTGCGCGCTGGTGTTCGTGCCACCCGACCAGCGGCCCGGGCCGGCAGCGGAGAGGGCGGTCTACGACCAGCACGAGAACTCGCCGCACGACCCGGGCTATCGCCGCTTCCTGTCGCGGCTCGTCGACCCCCTGAGCGAACGCCTCGCTCCCGGGGCTCGCGGGCTCGACTTCGGCTCGGGGCCGGGGCCGACGCTGTCGGTGATGTTCGAGGAGGCGGGCCACCCCATGGCGATCTACGACCCCTTCTATGCGCCTGACGTGGCGGCGCTCGGTCAGACCTACGACTTTATCACCGCCAGCGAGGTCGCCGAGCACCTCTTCGCGCCGGGGGAGGAGCTGGCGAAGCTGGCCGACCTGCTCCCCGCCGGCGGCTGGCTGGGGGTGATGACCAAGCGGGTCACCGACCGGGAGGCCTTCACGCGCTGGCACTACATCCTCGACCCCACCCATGTGGTCTTCTTCAGCGAGGCGACCTTCGTGTGGCTGGCGGGTCGCCTGGACATGCGGGTCGAATTTCCCGCGGCGGACGTGGTGCTGCTGCAGAAGCGCTGAGAGGGCATTTGGCCCAGCATCGCCCGCCTTCCATGGGCCCGATGAAGGAGGCGTCCGACAGGCGAGCCCGGGGGCAACAAATCGATTGACTCGCCGCCGGTCGGGCGTATGATTCGCGCGCTCACGATGCCGAGCGCAGGCGTGCCACGTCACTCTCTGCCAGGCTACCTCTGCCACGCTTCTCCCTTTCACCCGCTGCTGTGAGGCCCATCATGTCGCGGCAACTGCTGGCCATGGCCCTGGCCCCCCTGCTGGGGCTCTTCATCCTCGGGATCGGCAATGGTTTCCTGGCCACGGTGATCACCCTGCGCCTGGATGCCGCCGGGGAATCGGCGGTGGTGATCGGCTGGGTCTCCTCGGCCTACTTCATCGGCCTGGCGCTGGGCGCCATGCTCAACGACCGCCTGCTGCTGCGTATCGGCCATATCCGCGCCTACGGCAGCTTCGCCTCGCTGGTGGCGGTGACCGTCCTGTTGCAGGGGCTGGTGGCCGAGCCCTGGGCCTGGTTCGCCCTGCGCCTGATCGGCGGCTGGGCCACGGTGGGCGTCTACCTGGTGATCGAGAGCTGGCTGCTGGCCTCCGGCGATGCCAGGGTGCGTGGCCGGCTGCTGGCGCTCTACATGATCTCGCTCTATGCCGCCGGCGTGCTCGGCCAGCTGCTGCTCGGGGTCACCGAGGCCATGGGCGGGGCGGCGTCGTTCATGGTGATCGGCATGCTGGCCTCGCTCTCGGTGTTGCCCATGGCGATGATCCCCCGGGTCTCGCCGCTGATCGAGAAGGCCGAGCCGCTCTCGCCGCTGCGCCTGATCACCCTGACCCCCACCGGGGTGATGGGCAGCTTCGGCTCGGGGCTGGCGGTGGCCGCGGTCTACTCCCTGCTGCCGCTCTACCTGCAGCGCACCGGCCTCCCGGTCGACCGGATCGGCCAGATGATGGCGGTAGTGGTGCTCGGTGCCATGCTGCTGCAGTACCCGGTGGGGCGCTGGTCGGACCGCCATGATCGGCAGCTGGTGCTGATCCTGATCGGGGCCTTCTGCACACTGATCTCCGCGGCGGTGCTGTGGCTGCCGATGAATACCTGGATCCTGGCCGGGCTGCTGTTCCTGCTGGGCGGCGGGGTCTTCTCGCTCTACCCGGTGGCGGTGGGCCACGCCGCCGACCGTGCCCCGGCGGGTGCCCTGGTGCGCATGAGCCAGGGCCTGCTGCTGATCAACGCCATCGGCTCGGCGCTGAGCCCGCCGTTGGTCTCGCCGGTGATGGCGGTACTGGGAGATGCCGGGCTGTTCTGGAGCTTCGGCGCCATGGGCCTGATCCTGGTGGCCTTCTTCGGCTGGCGGCGCAGCGTGCGTCCGGCGCCGGTGCCGGTGGCGCCCTTCTCGCCCAGCACACCCATGTCGGCGGCGGGGGCCGAGCTCGCCGTCACCGAGGAACTGGTGCAGGGCGCCATCGAGCACGAGCACGTCGAGGACCTTTCCGGGGCCGTGCCCGAGGTGGCGGTGGCCGAGCCGCTGGTCGGCCCGCCGCCGCCCGACGAGCCGCACATCGCCTACTACGACGACGAGCAGACGCCCGAGGAGGCCGCCCTGGGCAACATCTCGCGTCCCTGACGCCTGCCGTCGAGGCCATGCGCGCCTGCGGCCCTGCCGCGGGCGCCCTCGGGGTCGACTTAGGGCTAATGGTTAACGAAAAGTAGTGAATCTACTATCGTTGCCATCATTTTTCCCCGAGGTGACCCATGACTCCCTATGCCGCTCCCGTCCGCGACGTCTGCTTCGTGCTGGAGGAGATGCTCGAGCACGGCTCGCTCGCCCTGCCCGGCTTCGAGGAGGCCAGTCCCGACCTGGTGGAGGCCGTGCTGGAGGAGGCCGCGAGGCTCGCCGGCGAGGTGTGGGCGCCGCTCAACGCCAGCGGCGACCGCCAGGGCTGCCGGCTGCATGATGGCCAGGTCAGGGTGCCGGACGGCTTTATCGAGGCCTATCGCGCCTACGCCGAGGGCGGCTGGAACGGCATCGGGGTCTCCGAGACGCTGGGCGGCCAGGGGCTCCCCGAAGTGGTGGCCAGTGCCGTGCAGGAGATGCTCCACGGCGCCAACATGGCGCTGGGTCTCTGCCCGATGCTGACCGCCGGTGCCATCGAGGCCCTGGCCCACCATGGCAGCGACGAGCAGCAGGCGACCTACCTGCCGAAGCTCGTCGAGGGCACCTGGACCGGCACCATGAACCTCACCGAGCCCCAGGCGGGCTCGGATCTGTCCAAGGTGCGCACCCGCGCCGTGCCCTGCCCCGATGAAGAAGGCGACCACTACCGCCTGTTCGGCCAGAAGATCTACATCACCTGGGGCGAGCACGACGCCGCCGAGAACATCATCCACCTGGTACTGGCGCGCAAGCCCGACGCCCCCGAAGGCAACCGCGGCATCTCGCTGTTCCTGGTGCCCAAGTTTCTGGTCAACGCCGACGGCTCGCTGGGCGAGCGCAACGATGTCACCTGTGCCTCCATCGAGCACAAGCTGGGCATCCACGGCTCGCCCACCTGCACCCTGAGTTTCGGCGAGAAGGAGGGCGCCATCGGCTACCTGGTGGGCGAGGAGGGGCGCGGCCTCAACCACATGTTCACCATGATGAACGAGGCGCGCCACAAGGTGGGGATCCAGGGCATCGGCGTGGCCGAGCGCGCCTGCCAGCACGCCTTCGCCTACGCCCTGGACCGGACCCAGGGGCGCAGCCCGCGCTCCGGACGCAATGACTGTACGATCAGCGACCACCTCGACGTGCGCCGCATGCTGCTCTCCATGCGTGGGCGCACCGACGCCCTGCGCGCGCTCGCCCTCTACTGTGCCGCCCAGCTGGATTTGGCCCGCCACGCGGCGGACGACGCCGAGCGCGCCGCCGCTCAGGCGCGGGTCGACGTGCTGATCCCGGTGGTCAAGGCCTTCTCCACCGACCAGGCGGTGGAGATCGCTTCGCTGGGCGTGCAGGTGCATGGCGGCATGGGCTACATCGAGGAGACCGGCGCCGCCCAGCTGCTGCGCGATGCCCGCATCGCCCCCATCTACGAGGGCACCAACGGCATCCAGGCCCTGGACCTGGCCGGGCGCAAGCTGCAGCGCGACGGCGGTGCGGCCCTGACCCAATTGATCGACGAGGTGGGCGGTACCGCCCGGGCGCTCTCGGCGACCACCGAGCTGGCGCCCCTCGGCGAGGCGCTCGCCGGCGGGGCCGCCGACCTGCGCGCCGCCATGGCCGCGGTGCTCGAGGCGGGCGCCGACCCCGAGCGCGGCGCCGATGCCGTCCAGGCCTACGCCACCCCCTTCCTGAGTCTCGCCGGCCACGTGCTGTGCGCCTGGCAGATGGGCCGGGCGGCGCTGGCCGCCACCGCGGCCCTCCAGGCCGGCCGCAACGAACCTTTCTACACGGCCAAGCGTCAGGCTGCCGACTACGCCATTCGCCAGTGGCTGCCGGTGGGTCGCGCCCAGCGCGCGGTGATCGAGGCCGGTATGGCAAGCCTCGCCGCCTTCGACGCCGCCGCCCACTGACGCCTTCGCCGCCGGCTCCGTGCCGGCGGCATGCTTTCCGGACCACCTCACGGAGCCTTCCCATGAGCCAGAGCATCTTCGAGCAGGGCCTGCCCAGGACCCCCGCCAACTTCGTGCCACTCTCGCCGCTGACCTTCATCGAGCGCACCGCCTCGGTCTACCCGGATTACCCGGCGGTGGTCCACGGCGAGATCCGCCGCGACTGGGCCACCACCTGGGAGCGCTGCCGGCGGCTCGCCTCGGCGCTGGAGCAGCGCGGCGTCCGGCACGGCGAGACGGTGGCTGCCATGCTGCCCAACGTGCCGGCGATGTTCGAGGCCCACTTCGGCGTGCCGCTGGCCGGCGGCGTGCTCAATACCCTGAACATCCGCCTGGACGCCGAGGCCATCGCCTACATGCTCCAGCACGGCGAGGCGAAGGCGATCCTGGTCGACCCCGAGTTCGCGGACGTCATCGAGGAGGCGGTGAGCAAGCTCGAGGAGAAACCGCTGGTGATAGACGTGGCGGACCCCGAGTTCCTGCCCGAGGGGCGCGCCATCGGCGAGCTCGAGTACGAGGCGCTGCTGGCCGAGGGCGACCCGGCCCATCCCTACCGGCTGCCCGAGGACGAGTGGCAGGCGATCTCGCTCAACTACACCTCCGGCACCACCGGCAAGCCCAAGGGCGTGGTCTATCACCACCGCGGCGCCTACCTGAACGCCACCAGCAATATCCTGGTATGGGCGATGCCCCACCACCCGGTCTATCTCTGGACCCTGCCGATGTTCCACTGCAACGGCTGGTGCTTCCCCTGGACCATCGCCGCCGCCGCCGGCACCAACGTCTGCCTGCGCAAGGTGGACGCGAAGAAGGTGATGGACCTGATCGCCGACGAGGGGGTGACCCACTTCAGCGGCGCACCCATCGTGCTCAACGGCCTGGTCAACCTGCCGGACGGCGACAAGCGCGACTTCGACCACCCGGTGAAGGTCACCACCGCCGGCGCCGCGCCGCCCGCCTCGGTGATCGCCGGCGTTGAGCGGCTCGGCATCGACGTCACCCACGTCTACGGCCTGACCGAGGTCTACGGCCCGGTGACCTCCTGTGCCTGGCGCGCCGCCTGGGACGAGTTGCCCATGGAAGAGCGAGCAAAGCTCAAGTCCCGCCAGGGGGTGCGCTACCACATGCTCGAGGCGCTCTGCGTGGCCGACCCCAACACCCTGGAGCCGGTGCCCAAGGACGGCGAGACCATCGGCGAGATCCTGATGCGCGGCAACAACGTGATGAAGGGCTACCTCAAGAACGCGGCGGCCACCGAGCAGGCCTTGGAGGGCGGCTGGTACCATACCGGCGACCTGGCCGTGTGGCATGCCGACGGCTACATCGAGATCAAGGACCGCTCCAAGGACATCATCATCTCCGGCGGCGAGAACATCTCCACCATCGAGGTGGAGGACTGCATCTACTCGCACCCGGCGGTGGAGGAGGCCGCGGTGGTGGCCAAGCCCGACGAGAAGTGGGGCGAGACGCCCTGCGCCTTCGTCAAGCTCAAGATCGGCTATGGCGAGGTCACCGAACAGGAGATCATCGACCACTGCCGGGCGCACCTGGCGCACTTCAAGGCGCCGAAGACGGTGATCTTCAGCGAGCTGCCCAAGACCTCCACCGGCAAGATCCAGAAGTTCGTGCTGCGCGAAGAAGCGCGCAAGTAGTGATTCTTACGATATCGAGGAGAGTGCAATGAGTGAGCAACCGATCGGCGTGGTGGGTGCCGGCACCATGGGCCAGGGCATCGCCCAGGTCCTGGCCACCAGCGGCTTCGCCGTCAAGCTATATGACGTGGCCGACGAGCAGCTCGGGCGTGCCCGGGCGGCCATCGACAAGGGGCTGGGCAAGCTGGTGGCCAAGGAGAAGCTCGTCGCCGACGACCAGCAGGCCGCCATGGCGCGGCTCGACACCACCACCGACCTCGACGCCCTGCGCGACTGCGAGGTGATCATCGAGGCCGCCCCCGAGCAGCCGGCGCTCAAGGAGAAGCTGTTCCGCGACCTGAGCCGCCTGACCCATGAGGCGATACTCGCCTCCAACACCTCCTCGCTGTCGCTGACCCGGCTCGCCGCGGTGTGCGAGCGCCCGGAGCGGGTGGTGGGGATGCACTTCTTCAACCCGGTGCCGGTGTTGAAGCTGGTCGAGGTGATCCGCGCCGAGCAGACCAGTGACGCCACCGTGGCGCGCATCGAGAAGCTGGCCGCCGACCTCGGCAAGACTGCCGTGCCAGTGGGCGACTCGCCCGGCTTCGCGGTCAACCGCCTGCTGGTGCCGATGATCAACGAGGCGGCCTTCCTGGTGCAGGAGGGCGCCGCCACCCCCGAGGCGGTGGACGAGGCCATGAAGTTGGGCGCCGCCCATCCCATGGGTCCGCTGGCGCTGGCCGATCTGATCGGCCTGGACGTCTGCCTGGCGATCATGGAGGTGCTGCAGGAGGGCTTCGGCGACCCCAAGTACCGCCCCTGCCCGCTGCTCAAGCGCATGGTCGACGCCGGCTACCTGGGACGCAAGACCGGCCGCGGCTTCCACGTCTACTCCTAGGGCGTGCCGGTATCTCCTGTGAGAGCGCAGATTTTCTGCGCGAAGGCGCCGTCAGGCGCCCCCGCAGCAGATGCCTGGTCGGCAGGAATCCACCAAGGAAGCATTGCTGCCCAACCAAGCGTTCGCTAGGGTTGGGCGGTCTTCCCTGAACAACAAGCCCGAGGAGCCCTCAATGAGCGAGACCCCGATCGAAGTCGTCGAGAACGCCGGCATCGTGCGTCTGACCATCAGTCGTCCCAAGGCGCTGAATGCCCTGAACAGTGACGTGCTGGTCGAGCTGGAGCGTGTGCTGGCGGAGCTCGAGACCCGTGATGACCTGCGCGCCGTGCTGATCACCGGGGCCGGGGAAAAGGCCTTCGTGGCCGGTGCCGACATCGCCGAGATGCGTGACAAGAGCCCGGAACAGGCGCGCGCCTTTGCCCGACAGGCGCTGGCAACCGTCAAGCGCCTGGAGACCCTGCCGGTGCCCACCGTGGCACTGGTCAACGGCTTCTGCCTGGGCGGCGGCTGCGAGCTGGCCCTGGCCTGTGACTGGGCGGTGGCCAGTGACAACGCCATCTTCGGCCAGCCCGAGGTGCTGCTCGGCGTGATCCCCGGCTTTGGCGGCACCCAGCGACTGCCGCGTCGGGTCGGCCCGGCCATGGCGCTGGACCTGTGCACTACCGGGCGCAAGATCGACGCCAGCGAGGCCCTGCGCATCGGCCTGGTCAACCGCGTGATGCCCCAGGCCGAGCTCGAGGCCTACGCCGATGAACTCACCCAGCAGCTCGGTGGCAACGGCCCACGGGCGGTGCGTGCCACCAAGCAGGCGATCCACGATGGCATGGATCAGGATCTCGACAGCGCCCTGTCGCTGGAGAATGCCCTGTTTGCCTTCTGCTTCGCCGGTGACGAGCAGACCGAGGGCATGAGCGCCTTCGTCGAGAAGCGCAAGCCCAACTTCTGACCCCGGGTGGCAACCCCATGACAACGGCCGTGGCGGTGACGCCACGGCCGTTGTCATGGGCAGCCGAGTCAAGGGCCTGGCATCCGCCACGCTCAGCGCAGCGGGCTGACACCCTGGCCGGAAAGCTCCGGGAAGTCGTCATGCATGGTCAGCGGCTCGATGTTCCGGCGCGTGGCCAGGAATTCCGGCCGCCGGGACGGGGCCGCATAGGGCTCCTCCAGGGCGTTGTCCACGCTGTTGTAGACGAAGAACAGGTTGGAGCGTGGCCAGGGCGACATGTTCTCGTTCGAGGCGTGCAGGGTGTTGCACTCGAACAGCAGCAGCGAGCCTGCCGGCCCCTTGGGCGCCTGGATGCCGCCGTGCTCGGCGAGCCTGGCCAGGGCCTGCTGGTCGGGTACGCCCACCTTCTGGGCCTTGAGCGACTCCCGCCAGTTCGCCTCAGGGGTCTCGCCCATGCAGGGCACGAACTGGCGGTGGGAGCCGGGAATCAGCATCAGCGGGCCATTGAATTCGTTGTTGTCGGTCAGCATCAGCGAGGCGCTCACCGCCCGCATCCGCGGCATGCCGTCCTCGGCGTGCCAGGTCTCGAAGTCCGAATGCCAGTCGAAGCCGCTGCCCTGGAAGCCGTACTTGTCGTTGATGCGCGACTGATGGATATAGACTTCGCTGCCCAGCAGCTGCCGCACCATGCCCAGGATGCGTGGGTCGCGTGTCAGCTTGTCGAAGTGTTCGGATAGCTCATGCATGCCGAACACGGAGCGGATGGCGCCGCTGGCCGGGTCCTGAATGACCTGTTCGGAGCGCATCAGCGCCTCGTCGTTGGCCATCTCCTTGAGTTCCTCGAAGAACGGCTCGATGCGGTCACGGGAGAAGAAGCCGTCGAACCACAGGAAACCGTCCCGCTCGTAGCGCGAGAGGGCTACCTCATCCAGCGGGCCCTCCCAGCGACGCTGGTTGCGGGAGTGCACCACCGGCTCCCGGCGGGGGAGCGGCGCGCGGTACTCGGTCAGTCGAGTGGGATAGGGGTCGAGATGATCCACCATGGGGAAACCTCCTCGTGATTCCAGTAACGCGAATCCCGAATATCCCTGGGGGAAACGGGGACTGCGCCGCCAAGCCTTGCCGCTGGAGCCACGACCGGAGGCAGTTGCTCGGCGGGCGTGTTGCTGTCTGCTACTACTCTTTGGCCGAAACGGCGGGAGTTCAACCCCTGCGCTCGAGGTGCGGGGCGGGAGGGCCTTCCCCCCGAGCCTGCGCCAAGGTCTGCCGCAGCTGCGCCACCCGCGCCAACATGCGTGCGACATGGCTGCCGTGCCAGTAGAGCCGGCGGCAGGAAGTCGTTCAGCCGGTCATGGAACCGGAACGCGGCATGGGGCATGGCGCTTCCCCCCTCTTTGGGCATGTTCGGGGTCACTCTAGGCGACCCGGCCACGACGCCAGCCGATCATGCGGGTGGCGATGGCCGTGCCCGCGAGGGTGATCGCCATGCCGGCCAGGATCTGCAGGCTGAGGCGCTCGCCCAGCAGCAGGTAGCCCCATACCAGGGCACTGACCGGGACCAGGAAGGTCACCGTGGAGGTGGCCGTGGCCCCGGCACTGGCGATCAGCCCGAAGTAGAGCAGGAAGGCCACCGTGGTACTGAGCCCCGCCAGCGCCAGGCCATTGGCCCAGGCCAGGCCGCTGATCGGCTCTGCGGGCCACAGCAGCAACCCCGGCACGAGCAGGATCAATGCCGACATGGCCGTGCTGCCGGCTGCCAGCACCCGTACCGGCAGGTGAGCGAGATAGGTCCTGGAGTAGTTGCCTGCCACCCCGTAGCAGAAGGTCGCTCCCAGCACGGCGAGGATGAACCAGCCGTCGCCGCCCAGGGCGAAGTCCAGCCGGTCGGCCGAGAGCACATAGACACCGAACAGCGCCAGGGCCAGCCCCAGGTATTGCTGGCGCTGGATGGGCGTGGTGAAGAACAGTGCCCCGAGCAGTGCGGTGAAAATCGGCGTGGTGGCATTGATCAGCGAGGTGAAGCCCGCCTCCAGGCGGGTGGTGGCCAGCGCCAGCAGGGAGAAGGGCAGCACATGGTTGATCAGACCCAGCAGGAAGAGCCTGCCGGCATTCTCCCGCACCAGCCTGAGATAGCGAGCGCCGAGCAGCAAGGGGGCCAGCAGCGCGGCGCCGACCCCCATGCGCACCAGGACCAGCGGCACCGGGCCGAACTCGGGGGATGCCACCCGCATGAAGATGAACGACAGGCCCCACAGCGAGGAGAGCAGCAGCAGGCGCAGGGTATCGGCGGGTGACATTCCGTTTCCTTGGAGGGCGAGGCGAGGAGGCGTGATCCGACAGGTTACGGCGGTCGGTGTGCGCTGAGAAGGGGAGCGGCGCTGCGTCAGCTATCGCGGCACTGCAACAAGGCATTGATGTGCCGCCAGGGCAGAGGCGCTGAATGCCTGCTATAGATAGAGAGCGCCTTCCTCTCCCCGCGCCAGGAGCCCTAGCCATGCCCGCCATGATGAAAGCCGCCATCTTCGTCGAACCCGGCCGCATCGAGATCGACGATCGCCCGATTCCCGACATCGGCCCCAACGATGCCCTGATCCGGGTGACCACCACCACCATCTGCGGCACCGACGTGCATATCCTCAAGGGCGAGTACCCGGTGGAGAAGGGGCTGGTCGTGGGCCACGAGCCGGTGGGGGTGATCGAGAAGCTCGGTGCCAACGTGCAGGGCTACCGGGAAGGGCAGCGGGTGATCGCCGGCGCCATCTGCCCCAGCTTCACCTCCTACGCCTGCCAGGATGGCTGCAGCGCCCAGGATGGCGGCCACCATGCCCATGTCTACAAGCCCATGGGCGGCTGGCGCTTCGGCAACACCATCGACGGCGCCCAGGCCGAGTACCTGCGCGTGCCGGATGCCCAGGCCAACCTCTCGCCGGTGCCCGACGGCCTGACCGACGACCAGGTGCTGATGTGCCCGGATATCATGTCCACCGGCTTTGCCGGCGCCGAGTCGGCCGACATCCGGATCGGCGACAGCGTGGCGGTCTTCGCCCAGGGGCCCATCGGCCTGTGCGCGACCGCGGGGGCCCGGCTGCGTGGCGCCGGGCTGATCATCGCCGTGGATGGCGTCGACGAGCGCCTCGAGATGGCCCGCAAGATGGGCGCCGATGTGGCGCTCAACTTCCGTCAGGTGGACGTGGTCGACGAGATCCTCAGGATCACCGGCGGGCGGGGCGTGGACGCCTCCATCGAGGCCCTGGGGCTGCAGCAGACCTTCGAGCAGGCGCTGCGGGTCATCAAGCCCGGCGGCACCCTGTCGAGCCTCGGCGTCTACTCCGAGAACCTCACCATCCCGCTCGATGCCTTCAGCGCGGGCCTGGGGGACCACCGCATCGTCACCTCGCTCTGTCCCGGCGGCAAGGAGCGCATGCGCCGGCTGATGCAGGTCATCGACAGCGGCCGCCTGGACCTCGGCCCCATGGTCACCCACCGCTATCCGCTGGAGAAGATCGTCGACGCCTACGACCTCTTCTCCCACCAGCGCGATGGTGTGCTCAAGGTCGCGCTCGAGGTGTCGTGACGCGACGCCTTCCGTGCGCCGGGCAGTCTGCGGGGCGCTCGGTTCAGCCCTGTTCGCGGGCGCGATGTAGCGGGTGCGTTGCCCTGAGTGCGGCGAGTTCCCGGCGCAGGTCGTGGACCTCCTCGAGCAGGTCGAGCGCCAGTGCCAGGCCGGGGGCGTTGAGCTCGAGGTCGCGCTGCAGTCGCCGGGCGCGCTGCACGCGCAGGAGGTCGTCGACGGAGAAGTGCCACTCGTGCTGCGTGGCACCGCGAGGTTCGATGATGCCATAGCTGACCATCTCCTCGACGAAACCGGCGTCGGTGTGGCAACGACTGCAGAGTTCATGCAGGGTCACAGTGTGGTGGGTCTCGATCAGTTCCGTCCCGAGAAGGGTGACGGGGAAGCGGCGGCTCATGGTTCACGACTCCTGCTCACGGCGTGGATCGAAGGCGGCTTCCTTCTCCAGTTCGGCGAAGAGTTCCCGGGCACGCGGCGACAGTTTCTCGGGCATCACCAGCCGGAGGATCACGTAGTGGTCTCCTGCGGGCTTGCCAGGCAATCCGCGGCCCTTCAGGCGCAGCTTCTGCCCGGCCTGCGCGCCCTCCGGGACCCTGAGGTTAACCGAACCGCCCAGCGTCTTCACGGGGACCGTAGCGCCCAGGGCAGCCTCCCAGGGGGCGATAGGGAGCTCACTGTAGATGTCCTTTCCCTCCACCTTGTAGTGGGGGTGAGGGGCGAGGGCAATCTCGAGATAGAGATCGCCCGGCTCGCCGCCGCTTCCCGGGCCGCCCTGGCCGCGCAGCCGGATCTTCTGCCCCGCGACCACCCCCGCAGGGATCTTGACGTTGAGCGTGCGCTCCCGGTGCCTGACGCGCCCCTGCTCATCGACTTCGGGGACGCGAAGGGTGATCGGCTTCTCGACCCCGCGGTAGGCCTCTTCCAGGAAGAGGGCCAGCCGGTGGTAAAGGTCCTCGCCGCGCAGGCCGAAGCCGCCAGCCCTTCGATGTGTCCCGGAACGGCGCTGGCGGGCGCTTCCGCTCCCGAAGATGGCCTCGAAGAAGTCGCTGAAATCCTGTGCGTCCGCGCCGCCAAAGGCATGTTCGAAGCCACCGGCGGCCTGCCAGTCGGGCGGGGGCTGGAAGTCGCCGTCCGCCGTCTGGGCCCCGTAGCGGCGGAGCTGGTCGTACTCGGCGCGTTTTTCCGGATCCTTGAGCACTTCATAGGCTTCATTGACCTCCTTGAAGCGCTGCTCGGCGTCCGAGGCCGTGCTGACGTCCGGGTGGTATTGGCGTGCCAGCTTGCGGTAGGCACGCTTGATGGCGGCCGGTTCCGCGTCCTCATCGACGCCCAGTATGTCGTAGTAGTCCTTGAACTCCATGTGCACCACCTGCCTGACACTGCGCTCACTGAACTCTGGCTCAGAAGATGCGATCTCGCCATTCACCTATCAGATGGCGACATCCCGGTGGGGTGTCAAGGCATGTCGCCTGCCCTTGCCGCTTCACTATGACGCATGAGGGGCTGCTATGGCCGCCATTCCCTACAGGTCATATACTCTTTCTCGGCCAGAACCTCCCGGGTGCAGGAGCCTTTTCTGCCGACACGACCCCACCCGGGCTGGCTGCTGAGCGAAGATCGCCCAGCCGATCTCGAATGATCATGTCCTCGACCGCTACGCGCCCGGCATTGCTGGCAGTATCGGGGGGCTGTGCACTGCCTGATGACCCTGGTACAGAGAGACAGCAGCTGGCGGTCTGGTACACTGCCACCATCATCGAGGTAGACGGAGACACGATGGAAACGGAACTCAGCGAGTTCGAGCGGCAGATGCGCCGCGAGATCAATACCTTCATGGACAACGAGCAGGCCACCCGGCGCAAGGCAGCGACCACGCCCCCCGAATGGCCCGGCGACAAGGAAGCGGCCCCCAAGGCACCGCGCAACAAGCCGGCCGGCGCGCCGAAGACCGGCCACCTGGTGAAGCTGGCGGTACGCACCAAGCAACTCGAGATGGATAGCGTCTTCGAGCATGTCTCCTCCAGCATTTCCAAGGTCGAGGCCCAGCTGGAAGCCGAGAAGGCCGCTCGCAAGGCGGGCTATCCGATCATCGGCTACGTCATCGAGACACACCCCCTGTGAAGATCACGCAGCTCAACATCTACCCGGTGAAGTCACTGGGCGGCATCTCCCTGGAGCGGACCGAACTGGGCGTTCGCGGCCTGGCGCATGATCGCCAGTGGATGGTGGTCGACGACATCGGCCGCTTCGTCACCCAGCGCCAGCTGCCCCAGATGGCACGGATCACGGTAGGCCTCGACGACGAGGCCCTGATGCTGTCGCATCCCGGGATGGCGCCGCTGCGCATCCCGCTGCTGCGCGACGACCAGCCTCGGCTGCCCGTCCACGTCTGGGACGACCAGTGCCAGGCCCTGGACGAGGGGGCAGAAGCCGCCGCCTGGCTCGGCGCCGTGCTGGGCGACGTCAAGGGCAGCGGGCTGCGGCTGGTGCGCTTCGCCCCGGATCAGCAGCGTAACGTCGAGCCCCACTTCCTGGGGCCCGGCGAGCAGGCTCACACGGCCTTCGCCGATGGCTATCCCTTCCTGGTGGTCTCGGAGGCGTCGCTGGCCGAGGTCAACCGGGTGCTCGAGACCAAGGGGCTGGCCCCGGTGCCCATGGCGCGCTTCCGGCCCAGCATCGTGGTGGACGCCGCCGAGCCCTTTGCCGAGAACGGCTGGGGCGAGCTCTCCCTCCAGGGGGGCGCTGTCCGGCTGGGCCTGCGCAAGCCCTGCCAGCGCTGCAAGATCACCACCGTCGATCAGGCGACCGGCGAGATCGTCGTGCCCGGCGAGCCGCTGCGCACCCTGGTGCAGATGAACACCCGCCCGGCCCCGGGCGGCTACTTCGGCCAGAACGCCATCCTTCTGGCAGGCGAGGGCCGGACGCTCGCCGTTGGCGAGGCGCTGGAGCCGAGCCCGCGCTGATCCTCTGATTCGCCGGTTCCGTCCGCGGCTCGACACCCGACCGGGGTCGGAGAGCGCTTCGGCAACAACCCACGCCACAACCTCGACTGAGCCCTTCCCGGCCCCGATGCCGGCCGACATGGCCTGCTGGAAGCAGGCCATGTCGGCCGGCATCGGCGGCGTCCCGAGACGCGGCGAGCGGATGAGGCCGGCCAGCCATTGGCACCAGACACCTACGACCTTTGCATCAGGTGCCGGCGATACAACCCGAAGCCATCTTTGCTAACGTGAAGTGATTCGATGCTCGCAGGGAGGGCGAGGCTCGTATCCCGCAACCGCCAGGATGGCAGCCTCATGCGCGTCTTCCGGGCGGTAGCGTGCCTCGAGGAACGGGAATATTGGCCCACAGCCGATATGCCGGACAAGGCTGCGAACACGGTCACGCTGAGGGAGTCCGGCATGCATGATGATGGGTGCCATACTGCCGAGCTATACTTAATTCCTCGTATTTTCAATGGGATGAGAGGTGCTCGAGGGCGCAATACAACATTGTTGAATGCACATGCGCGTTCAACCGATATCAGAGCATGCAGTCTAATACCTGTTAGAACCTAAACACATTTATTGGAAGAAATAATGAAAATAAACGACGATCACATGTACCATGGAGCCGCTCTTACCCAGGTGGCGGAGCATGAACAATTTACCGCAATTAACGCGTTTGAATCAGGTTATGGGATTTCTAGAAGTAGCTTTCTGATTAATCACGATGTCGGATTGTTCATAAAATACGCCACCAATCCGAAAGGTCCTTATAAGGAGTATGTATTTACCTTTAATAACTCACACCTTAAAGAGCTTGAAGAGGTCGAGGCCCGCTCTAATAGAACTTTCATTGCGCTCGTATGTGTTAAAGATAGGCAGGTCTGCTGTTTATCCAAAGAAGAATTGTCGAAAATGGTCGAAGAACGTGAGCAGGAGAAAGGGGCCAAAGAGGCGTCTTACAACGTCCTTGTTACATGCCCGAAAAACAAAAAGCTTCGCGCTTATATGAACGCCCCGGGTAAGAAGAAAACCAAGCTAACAGATCATCTTCTATCAAGAAATGCGTTTCCGGGGGTCCTTTTTGAAAAGCTCTAACAATCGTAGCCTCTCGGGTACCATTGCCTACGCTCTTTCGTTGCTCCGGCAATGGCGCCGATGCTACCAGCGTTATTTTTTCCAAGTTAACAGGCTGAAGTGTGATGGATGTCCGAGAAGCCATCAAAGAGGATTTTGACCAGATCTGGCCGATCTTTCACGACATCGCCGCGGCCGGGGAAACGTATGCCTACCCGCGCGATATCAGTAAGGAGCAGGCGCTGGAGCTTTGGATGGATGGTCCGAGAAAGACCTACGTTATCGAGGAGAATGGGCAGGTCCTGGGCACGTACTACATCAAGACCAACCAGCCGGGACCGGGGGACCATGTCTGCAATTGCGGCTACATGGTGTCATCAGATGCCCGAGGGCGCGGTTTGGCCACAGCTCTGTGCGAGCATTCCCAGGAAACTGCAAGAAAGCTTGGCTACAAGGCCATGCAATTCAATTTTGTTGCATCCAGCAATGAAGGTGCAGTGCGGCTATGGATTAAGCTTGGCTTTGCTGTCGTTGGCCGATTGCCGAGGGCGTTTCATCACCCGTCAATGGGTTATATTGATGCGTTGGTCATGTATAAATGGCTGCACGCTTAGCCGCCCGGAAGCCAAGGATCCGGAACCCCCTTACTGGCCGCATGCTGTCCTTTCCCACGCCGAGATCTGCGTGGCTTCAATAGCGCCATGTTGAAACCTTGGCCGAGAAGCTTGGGGCAACCTGCCAGCTCATCGAGTCGATGCGCCCTCTCGCGATGTGCGTGGGGAGGAACGTGCTGCCTGAGCAGGCCATACCGCCATGGAGCCGCCACCTGGGAAGGCTCTCATGACGAAGGCCATCCCATGGGATGGCCTTCGTGTCTTGTCACCAGGGGAGGGGGAGAGAAGCTCTACTCCTCCTTCTTGAGCGTCTTCGTCCAGCGCTGCCGTGCGTACTTGCGCAGGTTGGCGACGTTATCGGTCTCGTCGACGATGTCCTGTCCGAGGATGGTCTCGATAATGTCCTCCAGGCTGATGATGCCCACCCAGGTCCCCAGGTCGTCATACACAACACAGAGGTGCTGACGATCCAGGACCATCATGGTGAAGACCTGTTCGACGTTATCATCGGCAGACACTGTCTTGACCGGGTGCATCAGTGACTTGAGGTCAACATCGCCCTCAGCATGGTAGGTATCCGCCTTGTGCACATAGCCCAGCGCCTGCTCGCCGCCATCCATCACCGGGAAGCGGGTAAAGGGGGAATGACCCAACTCCTTGTCGAATTCGTCCACCGTCATGCCCGGCGTGACGATGACCGAGACGGTGCGCGGCGTCATCACGTTCTTCACCAGGATATCGTGAAGGTTGAGGATGTTGACGATGACCCGGGTCTCTTCGGGGTCCAGCGCCTTCTCCTCCTGACCGATCTGCGCCAGGGCTTTGATTTCGCCCCGCATGTCGGTGTCGAGCGCGTCCTTGCCAATACGCTTGGTGATGCGCTCGGAGAGCCAGAGAAAGGGTCTGAGGCTCCACACCATGGCGTTGAGGGTCGG
>JBNJIL010000008.1:0-152924 GCA_051749325.1 Pseudomonadota bacterium
CTTCCAGCTTCCAGCTTCCAGCTTCCAGCTTCCAGCTTCCAGCTTCCAGCTTCCAGCTTATTGCTCCTCGCCTTCCTCGTCCTTCTCGCGCTTGCGCCGCACCAGGCGACCGAACAGCAGGCCGACCTCGTAGAGCAGGTACATCGGCACCGCCAGCAGGCTCTGGGAGACGACGTCCGGGGGGGTGAGCAGCATGCCGATGACGAAGCAACCCAGCACCACGTAGGGACGCTTCCTCGACAGGCGCTCTACCGTGGTGGCCCCCGACAGGATCAGCAGGAAGGTGGCGATGGGGATCTCGAAGGCGACCCCGAAGGCGAAGAACAGCTTGAGGACGAAGTTCAGGTACTGGTTGATGTCGGTCATCACCGCGACGTTCTCCGGCCCGGTCTGGGTGAAGAACTGGAACAGCAGCGGGAAGACCACGTAGTAGGCGAAGGCGGCGCCGCCATAGAACAGCGCGACGCTGGAGGCCAGGATCGGCATCGCCAGCGCCTTCTCGTTGTCATAGAGCCCCGGGGCGACGAAGGCCCACGCCTGGTGGAGCACATAGGGAATGGCGGCGAACACCGCCACCACCAGGGTCAGCTTGAAGGGCGCGAGAAAGGGCGAGGCGACCTCGGTGGCGATCATCTGCGAGCCTTCCGGCAGCAGCGCCATCAGCGGCTGCGCAACGAAGGAGTAGATGTCGTTGGCAAAGGCATAGAGGCCCAGGAAGATCACCAGGATCGCGATCACCGCGCGCATCAACCGCGAGCGCAGCTCGATGAGGTGCTCGATCAGCGGGGCCTGGTTCTGCTCCTGGGAGTCACCGGTCTTGCTCATCGGGGGGCAGAATCCTTGTCGGCGTTGGAGGCATCGGCGGAGGGCCGGGCAGCATCGCGTTCGGTGTCCTTGCGGGCCCTGGCGAGGGCGTCGTCGAGTCGCTTTTCGGGCGAGGCGGCCGGCGAGGGCTTGTCGGCATCGTCACCCGGCGAGGGCGATGAGCGCTTGTCGCCCTCCTCATCGGCGAGGCCTTCCACACCGCGCTTGACCTGCTGGACCCCCTCGTCGAGCTTCTTCTGCTGCTCGTTGAGCTTCTGGCGCAGCTCCTCGGCCTCGAGCTGGGCACTGATCTCGCGCTGCATGCCCGAGACGGTGCGCTTGATCTTGCCGATCCACAGCCCCAGCGTGCGCGCCGCCTTGGGCAGGCGCTCGGGACCCAGCACGAGCAGGCCTACCACGCCAATGATCATCAGTTCGAGAAAGCCCATATCGAACATGGCGGGTTACTTGCGCTCTTCCTGGCGCTCTTCCTGATCGTGGGCCTTCTTCTCGGACTGGACGTCGTAGGTATTGACCTCGTCGTCATGGCTGACACGCGCCTGGGGATCGTCTGTCTTCTCGCCCTCGTCCTTCTCCTCCTCATGCATGGCCTTCTTGAAGCCCTTGACGGCACCGCCCAGGTCGCCACCGACGTTGCGTAGCTTCTTGGTGCCGAAGATCAGGATGATGATGCCGAGAACGATCAGCAGCTGCCAGATACTGATACCACCTAACATAGTTGCTTCCTCAGGTTGGGGCTCCGGGGTCTCCCGGAAGGGCCAGTTGACGACAGGCTTCTACGATTGCCGTGCAGCCTTCTCGTCGTGTCCGGAGACGCCGAGACGGCTGGCCAGCTCATCAAGGACCATACGGTGGTCGAGGTCCAGATGCGAGAGCATGACCAGGCTATGAAACCACAGGTCGGCCGTTTCGGCGATCAACGCTTGGCGCGCCCGCTCATCGCCATGCTCGGCGTCCTTGGCGGCCAGCAGGGTTTCGGTGGCCTCCTCGCCGACCTTCTCGAGTATCTTGTTCAGGCCCTTGTGATGCAAGGCCGCTACGTAGGAATCCTGTGGTGTTGCCCGGCGGCGTTCTTCGAGCACAGCATGAAGGCGGTCGAGGATATCGCTCATGGAGGAAGGGTCCTTTGTCGTGGATGAAAGCGCGTGGCCGGGTCATCACTGCCAGGCCAGCAGCAGCACGCCGAGGACGGCGGCAGCCAGGGCCGGCCAGGGCTGATCCGCGGCCCAGTCACTCAGCGGCTGCCAGGCGAGCGCGGCGACCACCAGCAGCAGGCCCATACGCAGGCGCCGCTGGCTTCTGCCCTGATGGCTCAGCTGTCGGTGAATGCCGCCCATGGCATCGACCTGGCGGCGCCGTTGACGGTGTTCCAGCTCGGCACGGGTCAGGACCTGATGGGCCAGCACCGGAAGCTCGGGCAACTGATGCGAGAGCTCCGGGGCCTGTCGCTTGAGGGACTCCCAGAGGCCGCTGACCCCAGCGCGCTCCTTCATCCAGCGCTCCAGGTAGGGCTTGGCGGTGCTCCACAGGTCCAGGTCGGGATAAAGCTGGCGGCCCAGCCCCTCGATGTTGAGGAGGGTCTTCTGCAGCAGTACCAGCTGCGGCTGCACTTCCATGTTGAAGCGTCGCGCGGTCTGGAACAGTCCCAGCAGTACCTGGCCGAAGGAGATGTCCTTGAGCGGTTTCTCGAGGATCGGTTCGCATACGGTACGGATCGCGGCGGCGAACTCGTTGGCGCGCGTCTCTTCGCCTACCCAGCCCGACTCGATGTGCAGGGCCGCCACCTCATAATAGTCCTGATGGAAGAAGGCCAGCAGGTTGCGGGCCAGGTAGTCCTGGTCCTCGCGTGTCAGGCTGCCGACGATGCCGCAGTCGATGGCAATGTACTGGGGGTCATGGGGATGCTCGAAGGCGACGAAGATGTTGCCCGGGTGCATGTCGGCATGGAAGAAGTTGTCACGAAACACCTGGGTGAAGAAGATCTCCACGCCGCGTTCGGCCAGCCTCTTGAGGTCGGTGCCCTGGGCGAGCAGTGCCTGGGTGTCGGCCACCGGGACGCCGTAGATACGCTCCTGGACCATTACCCGTCGGTGCGTGAGCTCCCAGTGAATGGCCGGGACATAAAGCAGGGGAGACCCCTTGAAATTGCGCTTGAGCTGCGAGGTATTGGCGGCTTCCTTGGTCAGGTCGAGCTCGTCGAAAAGGGTGGCCTCGTAGTCGCGGACCACCTCCACCGGGCGCAGTCGTCGGGCCTCGGGAATTCGTGCCAGCACACTGGCGAAGCGATACAGCAGCGCCATGTCCTGGCGCATCACTCGCTCGATGCCCGGGCGGATGATCTTGACCACCACGGCTTCACCGCCGTGCAGCCGGGCGGCGTGCACCTGGGCGACGGAGGCCGATGCCAGCGGGTCGGTCTCGAAGTCGGCGAAGGCATCTGCCAGCGACATCGCCAGCTCCTCCTCGACCAGCGCCATGGCCTGATGGCCGGGGAAGGGCGGCACCTGATCCTGGAGGCGCTTGAGCTCGTCGGCAATGTCCTCGGGCAGCAGGTCGCGACGGGTCGACAGCATCTGGCCGAACTTGACGAAGATCGGCCCCAGCGACTCCAGCGCCAGGCGCAGGCGCACCCCACGTGCGTGCCTGCCGATCGGCACCAGCCGCAACGGCGAGAGCGTGAACAGGCTGCGCAGCCACCAGGGCATCCGCTCCAGTGGCAGCAGGGTATCAAGCCGGTAGCGGGTGATCACCCAGACGATGCGCGCGAGCCGCAGGATCATGGACGCGTCTCCGACTCGGCCAGGCGACGTCGCAGTCGGGCCAGGCGCGCCTCCAGGCGGTCGGTGGCGATCTCCACCTCGGTCAGGTGGTCGCGCAAGGCCTCGAGCTGGTGGCGACCCGGCAACAGACGTGCTTCCTCGAAGACGTACTCGCCCACGTCGGCACATAATTCCTGGTGGGTACGCAGGCCCCAGCGCGAGAGGCTGCGCAGTCCTTCGGCCAGGCTGTGGGCCGGAATGTCGCCAAGCCAGCGGGCCAGCTCGGCCTCCCAGTCCAGGTCGAGATCGAGCAGCAGGTCGCGACCCGCTTCCAGCAGGTGGGTGCGGCCGCGTACGGCGAGCTTGCCCTGGAACATCAGGCGCTCGACGCTGGCCCCGCCCAGCAGCTCGCCCAGGGTCTCGGCATCCAGTTCGACCACCGCGTCGAAGCCCTCCTCGGCGGTGTCGTCGGGTCGCATCAGGTCGAGGCCGGTCGGATGGAAGTGAACGGCCAGTGCCAGCGCCGGATGTTCCAGGCGCAACAGGACACGCTGGCCGGCCAGCCGGGCCAGCCGCGACGGGGCTGCCGGGTCGCGGGCGAGGAGGGCGTTGATGGATCGCTCGAGGCCGGCCAGCAGCAGGGTGGGAGACAGCACCATCATGTCCTCACAGCTTGATGCCGCGGTGCAGGGCAACCACGCCCCCGGTCAGGTTGGTGTATTCGACCCGCTCGAGCCCGGCGGCCTCCATCATCGCCTTGAGCGTTTCCTGGTCGGGATGCATGCGGATCGACTCGGCCAGGTAACGGTAGCTGTCGGCGTCGTTTGCCACCAGCTCGCCGATCTTCGGCAACAGGCGGAAGGAGTACTCGTCGTAAGCCCTCGAGAACAGGGGGTTGCCCGGTCGGGAAAACTCCAGCACCAGAACACGGCCACCGGGCTTGAGCACCCGGGTCATGGAGCGCAGCGCGGCGTCCTTGTCGGTGACGTTGCGCAGGCCGAAGGCGATGGTGATGCAGTCGAAGGTGTTGTCGGGGAAGGGCAGGCACTCGGCATTGGCCTGGACGTACTCGACATTGCCGCCGATGCCGCTGTCGAGCAGCTTGTCGCGGCCCACGCGCAGCATGGATTCGTTGATGTCGGCCAGCACCACTCGGCCGCGAGGGCCGACCATGCGCGAGAACTTCGCGGTCAGGTCGCCGGTACCTCCGGCGATATCGAGGACGCTGTGGCCGGGGCGCACGCCGGCGCGTTCGATGGTCAGACGCTTCCACAGGCGGTGAATGCCCATCGACATCAGGTCGTTCATGATGTCGTAGCGAGCGGCCACCGAATGGAAGACATGGGCCACGCGCGAGGCCTTCTCCTCGACCGGGACTTCCTGATAGCCGAAGTGGGTGGTGTGCTTGTCACTGGCGCTCATGCCGTGGGGCTCCCGAATCGCTGCGATGGAGGAGGCCTGCGGCCTCGCGATGGGCGCCATTGTAGCCTTCCCCGACGGCGATTGTCTTGACGCAGGGAATTACATGAACTGACTCCCGAAGGCGCCGGGGACAGGTCGTAGAGGGGGCCTATGCCATGGATGGCATCGGTAGCGCCCAGGGAGGGGGTCACAGCGCCCCCTCGGAGGCCTGTCGCCGGATCAGCCGAGGGGCAGGCTGGTTTTGCTTTCAGAGCTGTTTGATTTCAATGCCAAGGGGCTCCCGGGAGGCGCCGGCCTCTTCCAGGCGCCGCAGGTAGTCGGCCCAGTTGGCCTCGCGCCGCCGGATCAGATCAAAGAGGTAGTCCCAGCTGAAGAGTCCGCTGTCGTGGCCGTCGTCGAAGTGCAGCTTGAGCGCGTAGCGGCCGGCCTGGGTGATGTCCTTCAGGCCCACGTGCTTCTTGCCCACCTGCAGGACAGCGGTATCGGGACCATGGCCGCGCACCTCGGCCGAGGGCGAGAAGACCCGCAGGTACTCCACCGACAGCCGGTGGCTCTCGCCGCTTTCGTAGGTGAGCTCGAGCTCGCGGTCCTTCTTGTGGTAGTGCACTCGGGTGGGAACCGGGGCAGACATAGGCACCTCGTAATAGCTTGAAGCTGGAAGAGCGCCGCTTCGCGGCTGGAAGCTAGAAGCAAACCCTCCCCGGCTACCGCCGGGAGCTGTAAGCCTTAAGCTTGAAGCTAGAAGAGCACCCGCTTCGCGGGCTTAAGCTGGAAGAAAACCCTTGACCCCATAGGTGCTGGATTTACGCTGTCTTCCAGCTTCCAGCTTCCAGCTTCCAGCTTCCAGCTTCCAGCTTCCAGCTTCCAGCTTCCAGCTTCCAGCTTCCAGCTTCCAGCTTCCAGCTTCCAGCTTCCAGCTGGGTTTAGAGGATGTAGCGCGACAGGTCCTCGTCCATCGCCAGCTCGCCGAGCTGGGAGTCGACGTAGGCGGCATCGATCGACAGCGGGCTGCCGAAGTCGCCGCCCAGGTAGGAGGCCTCCTCGAGCAGGCGCTCCATCACGGTATGCAGGCGCCGGGCGCCGATGTTCTCGGTGCCCTCGTTGACCTTCCAGGCGATCTCGGCGATGCGCGCGATGCCATCCTCGGTGAAGTCGACCTCGAGCCCCTCGGTGGCCAGCAGCGCCTGGTACTGCTTGGTCAGGGCGGCGGAGGGTTCGGTGAGGATGCGCTTGAAGTCTTCCGGCGTCAGGGCGTTGAGCTCGACGCGGATCGGCAGGCGGCCCTGCAGCTCGGGGATCAGGTCCGACGGGCGTGCCAGGTGGAAGGCGCCGGAGGCGATGAACAGGATATGGTCGGTGCGCACCATGCCGTACTTGGTGGAGACCGTGGAGCCCTCGATCAGCGGCAGCAGGTCGCGCTGGACGCCCTCGCGTGAGACCTCGCCACCGCTGGACTGGCCGCTGCCCTTGCAGACCTTGTCGATCTCGTCGAGAAAGACGATGCCGTTCTGTTCCACCGCCTCGATGGCGCGGCTCTTGATGTCGTCCTCGTTGACCAGCTTGCTGGCTTCCTCATCTCGCAGCAGGCCGAAGGCATCCTTCACCGCCACGCGGCGGGTCTCGCTCTTCTGCTTGCCCATGCCGGCAAACAGGTTCTGCAGCTGGCTGGTCATCTCCTCCATGCCAGGCGGCGTCGTGATGTCGACGCCGGCGCTCTGGGGCGTGACCTCGATATCGATCTCCTTGTCGTCGAGCTGCCCCTCGCGCAGCTTCTTGCGGAAGATCTGGCGCGTCGAGCTGTCCTGGCGGGGCTCGTTCTCCTGGCCGCGAGGCGGTGGCAACAGGGCATCGAGGATACGCTCCTCGGCGGCATCTTCGGCGCGATGGCCCACTTCCTCCTTGGCCTGCTCGCGCACCAGCTTGGTGGCCGCCTCGGTCAGGTCGCGGATGATCGACTCGACGTCGCGGCCGACATAGCCCACTTCGGTGAACTTGGTGGCCTCGACCTTGATGAAGGGCGCACCGGCCAGCTTGGCCAGGCGGCGAGCGATCTCCGTCTTGCCGACGCCGGTGGGGCCGATCATCAGGATGTTCTTGGGCGTCACCTCCTGACGCAGCTCGCCCTCGAGCTGCATGCGACGCCAGCGATTGCGCAGGGCGACGGCCACGGCGCGCTTGGCGTCCTGCTGGCCGACGATGTACTGGTCCAGGGCGTGGACGATCTCGCGGGGGGTCATCCGGGTCATGGTCAGAGCTCTTCCAGGGTGACGTTGTGGTTGGTGAACACGCAGATGTCACCGGCGATGGACAGGGACTTCTCGGTGATCTCTCGGGCACCGAGGTCGGTGTTCTCGAGCAGGGCGCGGGCGGAGGCCAGGGCGTAGTTGCCGCCGGAGCCGATGGCGATGATGCCGCCCTCGGGCTCCACCACGTCGCCGTTGCCGGTGATGATCAGGGAGGCATCCTTGTTGGCTACCGCGAGCAGCGCCTCGAGACGGCGCAGGGCACGGTCGGTGCGCCAGTCCTTGGCCAGCTCCACGGCGGCCTTGACCAGGTTGCCCTGGTACTTCTCCAGCTGTGCCTCGAAGCGCTCGAAGAGGGTGAAGGCGTCGGCGGTACCGCCGGCGAAGCCGGCCAGTACCTGGCCGTGGTAGAGGCGGCGCACCTTGCTCGCGTTGCCCTTCATCACGGTATTGCCCAGCGAGACCTGGCCGTCGCCGGCCAGCGCCACCTGGTCACCGCGGCGCACGGAAACGATCGTGGTCATGGGGGGACTCCTTGGGGGGAGCCGAGGGCTCCCGATGACTGGCGGCGCCGCGGGCAGGGCCGGGCGCCGTGAATGAACTCAGCAGGAGACGTGCGGGCGGGCGTCGCGGAATTCAACCTTGGTCGTGCGTCCCGCGTCGGTCGAGCGGGTCAGTTCTGCAGCTGGATCAGCAGCGGCTCGATGCCCTGCGTGACCATCAGGTCCTGGGCGCGGGTGAGCTCGCGCCGGTCGCTGTAGGGGCCGACCTGGACCCGATGCCAGGTGTCGCCGCCGCCGGCCTTGACTTCACTGATCTTGGCGAGCAGGCCGAAGTCACGCAGTCGCCCCGCCAGCTGGCTGGCGTCGCTCGCCTCGCGGAAGGAGGCGGCCTGCAGCACGAAGCGGGCATCGGCGGGAGCCTCGTCAGCTTCCGGTGTTTCCTGGGAAGGGTCCTGCGCCGTGGCGTCGTCATCCAGGTTGGCGGCAATCACCTGGGCGATGGGGTCCTCGCTGGCCGCCGCCTCTGGCGTCTCTGGCGTCTCTGGCGTCTCTGAACGTTCCGGCGGGGTGGCCCTGGAGGCTGGCACCTTGCCCCCGGGGGCGATCACCTCGGATTCCGGCAACAGGGTGTAGAACTCGAAGGTCGGCATCGGCGGTTCCTCCGGGGCGGCGGGCGACTCACCGTCCTCGGGTGCCTGCTGCTCTCCGGGTGAAGTCAGCACCGTGGCCAGCGGCGAGTCGCTGCCCTCCTGCCAGGGGGCGGTGCCCTGCTGGTGCTGGGCCAGCAGGAAGCCCGCCACCAGGCCGGCCAAGCCCCACAGCCAGCCGGGGATGCCGCGCCGCGGGGGGGCCGCGGCGCGGCGGCGGGGGCTGGTGGTGGCGCCGCGCTTGCGGGGGGCTGGCTTGCGGCTGCTGGCCATGGCTTACATCTCCTCGGGCGCGCCAACACCCATCAGGTCCAGCCCGTTGCGCAGGACCTGTCGGGTGGCCAGGCCCAGACCCAGCCGGGCATTGCGCCGGGCATCGTCGTCGACCATCACCTTCACCGCGTTGTAGCAGGTGTGGAAGTCAGCGGCGAGGTCGAGCAGGTATTGAGCGATCTGCTGGGGCTCGCGCGAGGCAGCGGCATGCGTGACCACCTCGGGATAGCGGGCCAGGCGGTTGAGCAGGGCCTTCTCCTGCTCCTCCTCGAGCAGGCCGAGGCTGTCCATGGCCAGGGCATGGTCGAACGGCTTCTCCTCGGCCTCGGCCTTGCGCAGCATGCTGCACACTCGGGCGTGGGCGTACTGCACGTAGTAGACCGGGTTGTCGTTGGACTGGGAGCGGGCCAGGTCGATGTCGAAGGTCAGCTGGGAGTCGGCGCGACGCGCGGCCAGGAAGAAGCGGGTCGCATCACGGCCCACCTCGTCGATCAGGTCACGCACCGTGACATAGCTGCCGGCACGCTTGGAGAGTTTCACCTCGACGCCGGAGCGGGTGACCATCACCATCTGGTGCAGCACGTAGTCGGGCCACCCTTCGGGAATGCCGGCCTCGAGGGCCTGGAGGCCGGCCCGCACCCGGGTCACGGTGGAGTGGTGGTCCGCGCCCTGCTCGTTGATCACCGTCTCGAAGCCGCGCTGCCACTTGTCGAAATGGTAGGCGACATCGGGCAGGAAGTAGGTGTAGTGGCCGTCGGTCTTGCGCATCACCCGGTCCTTGTCGTCGCCGAAGTCGGTGGTGCGCAGCCACAGGGCGCCATCCTGTTCGAAGGTATGGCCCTGCTCGATCAGTTGCGCCGCGGTGGCGTCGACCTTGCCTTGCTGGTAAAGCGAGGATTCCAGAAAGTAGACATCGAAGGTCACGCCGAAGGCCTTGAGGTCGAGGTCCTGCTCGCGGCGCAGGTAGGCGACCGCGAAGTCGCGGATGGCGTCGAGGTCGTCCGGGTCGCCTGCCGCCGTGACGTGGCGGTCATCGGCATGCACCGTTTCGCCGGCCAGATAGGCGTTGGCCACATCGATGATGTAGCCGCCGCGATAGCCATCCTCCGGCCAGCCCGGGTCGCCGGGGTCGATGCCCTTGACGCGCGCCTGAACCGAGTGCGCGAGATTGCTGATCTGGGCACCGGCATCGTTGTAGTAGAACTCGCGGGTCACGTCGTGGCCGGTCGCCTCGAGCAGGCGGCAGATGCTGTCGCCGATGGCCGCGCCGCGGCCGTGGCCCACGTGCAGCGGCCCGGTCGGGTTCGCGGAGACGAACTCCACCTGCACCTTCTGGCCCTGGCCGGTGAGGCTGCGACCGTAGGCATCGCCGGCTTCCAGCACCTGGCGCACTACCTGGGCGGCGGCGTCGGTAGCGGCGAAGAAGTTGACGAAACCGGGGCCGGCGATCTCCACCTTGTGGACGGCATCGCTCGCCGGCAGGGCGGTCACGAGCACCTCGGCCAGCTCGCGTGGTGGCATGCCGGCCGGCTTGGCCAGCATCAGGGCCAGGTTGGTGGCATAGTCACCGTGCGCCTTGTCGCGGGTCGGGTCGACCTTGACGGTCGGGGTGATATCGGCGGGCAGCACGCCCTGCTGCCGGAGGTTGTCCAGGGCGCCCTCGAGCAGCGCGATGATGGTCTCTTTCATGGAAATGTCCGGTGTCCTGTGGCGTGGGCGGTGCGGGCGACCGCCAGGCGTGTCTGGTGCGCCATTATCGGCAATCGGCGCCGGGCTTTAAAGCCCGGCCCCGGCTGCGCCCGGAGCTTGAAGCTGGAAGAGCGGCGCTTCGCGCCTGGAAGCTGGAAGAAAACCAGCCGGGCTGCGCCCGGAGCTTGAAGCCTTAAGCGTGAAGCTGGAAGAAAAAACTTGACCCCATAGTTAGCGGGATCATGCTGCCTTCCAGCTTTCAGGCCAGGGTCTGCGGGTCGATATCCAGCGACCAGCGCACCCGCCGCGCCTCGGGGCGGCCCTCGAGCCAGGCGACCAGCCAGGCCCCGGCCTCGTGCAGCTGGCTGCGGCGGTCGGCGGCCAGCATCAGCTGCAGATGATAGCGATTCTGGCGTCGCTCCATGGGGGCCGGGACCGGTCCCAGGCAATCGACCTCGAGGCATAGTTCGCCGACCCGCTGGCGCAGGGCTTCGGCGGCCAGTTCCCCCAGTGCGACCACGGCCGCTTCGCCGGGGGCCTCGAGGCGCAGCAGCGCAAGGAAGCGGAAGGGCGGCAGTCGGGCGGCGCGTCGCTCCTCCAGCAGTTGCACGGCAAGAGCGTCATAGCCACGTTCGGCCAGCAGGCGCAGGTGCGGGTCGTCAGTGTGGAGGGTCTGTACCAGTACCCGGCCCGGGTGAGCGGCACGGCCGGCGCGGCCAGCCACCTGCTCGAGCAGCTGGGCGCTGTGCTCCAGCGCTCGGAAGTCGCTGGCATAGAGCCCGGCATCGGCATTGACGACCACGACCAGGGTGACGTGGGGCAGGTGGTGGCCCTTGGCCAGCATCTGTGTGCCCACCAGCAGGCAGGGGTCGCCGCGGCGTACCTCGGCCAGTATCTGCTCGAGGGCGTTGCGGCGCCGGGTGCTGTCGCGGTCGATGCGGTGCACCGGCACGTCAGGAAAGAGGGCGGCCAGGGTCTCCTCGGTGCGCTCGGTGCCGCTGCCCAGGGGGCGCAGGTCGATGCTGCCGCAGTCGGGGCAGGCGTCGGGCAGGGCGCGACGGCGGTCGCAGTGATGGCAGGCCAGCAGTGGCGGCTGCCGGTGCAGGGTCATGCGCGCATCGCAGTGGTCGCACTCGGCCATCCAGCCGCAGGCGTGGCAGGCGAGGGTGGGAGCGAAGCCGCGGCGATTGATGAAGACCAGCACCTGATGGCCGGCGGCCAGGGTCTCGCGCAGCGTCGCGATCACCGGCGGAATCAGTCCGCCCTGGCGGCGCCGGCCGCGCAGGTCGGCAAGCTCCAGGTGTGCCGGGGCATGGCGGCTGGCTCGCTGGGTCAGGCGCAGGTGGCGATAATCACCGTGCAGCGCTCGCTGCAGGCTCTCGAGGGAAGGCGTGGCACTGCCCAGTACCAGCGGGATACCGTGATGATGGGCACGGGCCACGGCCAGGTCGCGGGCATGGTAGCGCAAGCCGTCCTGCTGCTTGTAGGAGCCGTCATGCTCCTCGTCGACGATGATCACGCCGGGCCGGGCCAAAGGGGTGAAGATGGCGGAGCGGGTCCCCAGCACGATGGGTGCCCGGCCGCTGGCAGCGGCTTCCCAGGCGTCGAGGCGTTCGTGATCGGTCAGCCCGGAGTGCAGCGCGACCACCGGTGCCCGGAAGCGTCGGCGGAAGCGGTCGAGGGTCTGGGGCGTCAGGCCGATCTCGGGCACCAGCACCAGGGCCTGGCGGTGGCGGCCGATGACCGCCTCGATGAGCTGCAGGTAGACCTCGGTCTTGCCGCTGCCGGTGACGCCATGCAGCAGACAGGGGTGGAACGCGTCGAGCCGTTCGTGAACGGCGGCCAGTGCCATGGCCTGTTCGCGGTTGAGGGGCAGGGCGGGTTCGGCGAGCCTCGCCTCGCCCTCTGCCGCCGCCGTGGCCGTCAGGGGCTCCTCGTGACGTGCCACCAGACCCTTGTCGGCCAGGGCGCGCAACTGATCGCGGCTGAATGACTGGGCAAGGATGGCCTGGCTGACCAGTCCGTGGGGGTGCTGGCGCAGCATGGTCAGCAGTTCGGCCTGACGAGGGGCTCGGGCGAGGCCGGGCGGGGCATCCTGATGGCCCGCCGGCGTCACGCACCAGCGCTCGCGCGTGCGGGCCTCGAGCGTCCGCCCCTGACGCAGCAGTCCCGGCATCGCCTGGTGCAGGGTGTCGCCGAGCGCATGCTGATAGTAGCGGGCGGCAAAGCGGCACAGCCACTGCCAGTCGGCCGGCAACGGGGCGTCGTCGAGGCAGGCCGTTACCGGCCTGAGTGACGAGCGCGGCAGTTCACTCTCGTCACGGCACTCCACGACGACGCCAACGACCTCCCGGCGGCCGAAGGGTACCTTGACACGCAGGCCGGGTTGCCAGCCTGCCGGCGGCGGCTCGCGGCAGGGGCGGTAGTCGAACAGCCGGCGCAGCGGCGAGGGCACGGCAACGCCCAGAACGCGTGGCGCGGGCGGGCAGGGAGATTCGGGCAATTGGCCTCCGGCGTCGACTCTGCTAGAATGCTTCGCCGCTGCGGACACCCTGACCCCCGAGTGAGGGCGCGTGGCGGCAACCGGTTCGCATCGACAGACAACCCGTATGCGGTGCCTGGCAGCAGATCAGGTGGCGGCATACAGCTTCATGAGGCTCAAGATGAAACAAGGTATCCATCCGGATTACAAGACGGTCAACGCGACCTGTTCCTGCGGCGCCACCTTCGAGGTCGGTACCACCGCCGGTCATGACTTCTCCCTGGACGTCTGCTCCCAGTGTCACCCCTTCTACACCGGCAAGCAGAAGCAGGCGACCACCGGTGGTCGCGTCGAACGCTTCAACAAGCGCTTCGGTGCCGCCATCAAGCGCTGAGCTGTTCGGCGCATCGCACCATCGAGAAACCCGCCCATCGTGGCGGGTTTCTTCATGCGTCACGGCCTGCCGTCCCTCCGCCGGCAAGCCAGGCACTGGCAAAAAGTCGAGAACGTCTTCAAACGAGCGTACAAAAGGCCGGATATCTGGCGAGTTGAGGGCGCAGGGCTTTTTGTATACGCTAGCCCACCGTTTACTGTTTACCGGATCCTCTCAGCATGACTGACGCGAAGAAGAAGGCGGCGCTGGATTACCACGCAAAACCCATTCCCGGAAAGCTGTCGGTGGAGCTCACCAAGCCCACCGCTACCGCCCGGGACCTCTCCCTGGCCTACAGCCCGGGCGTGGCGGAGCCGGTTCGCGAGATTGCCAACGACTCGGAGAATGCCTACCTCTATACCGGCAAGGGCAACCTGGTGGCCGTGATCTCCGACGGTAGCGCCATTCTCGGTCTCGGCAACCTGGGACCGATGGCCAGCAAGCCGGTGATGGAAGGCAAGGGCGTGCTGTTCAAGCGCTTCGCCGGCATCAATTCGGTAGACATCGAGGTCAATGCCGAGAGTCCGCAGGCCTTCATCGATACCGTGGCGCGCATTGCCGATACCTGGGGTGGCATCAACCTCGAGGACATCAAGGCGCCGGAGTGCTTCGAGATCGAGCAGGCGCTGGTCGAACAGTGCAGTATCCCGGTATTCCACGACGATCAGCATGGCACGGCCATTGTCACCGCCGCGGGGATGCTCAATGCGCTGGAGATTGCCGGCAAGTCGCTGGACAGTGCTCGCATCGTCTGCCTGGGTGCCGGTGCTGCGGCCATCGCCTGCATGAAACTGCTGGTCTCCTGCGGTGCTCACCCCGAGAACCTCGTGATGCTCGACCGCAAGGGGGTGATCCACAGCGGCCGCGAGGACCTGAATCAGTACAAGGCGATGTTTGCCGTGGAAACCGACAAGCGGACGCTGGCCGATGCCATCGAGGACGCTGACGTCTTCGTCGGTCTCTCCGGTCCGGGGCTGATGAGCGCCGACCATATTCGCAGCATGGCACCCAACCCGGTGGTGTTTGCCTGCACCAATCCCGACCCCGAGATCCATCCCGACCTGGCCCGGGAAGTGCGTCCGGACGTCATCATGGCCACCGGCCGCTCGGACTACCCCAACCAGGTCAACAATGTGCTGGGCTTTCCCTTCATCTTTCGCGGGGCGCTCGACGTGCGCGCCACCCGGATCAATGAGGAGATGAAGGTCGCCGCCGTCCACGCCCTCAAGGACCTCGCCCGCGAGCCGGTGCCGCAGGAGGTGCTGGAGGCCTACGAGATGGACGAGATGAGCTTCGGGCCGGCCTACATCATCCCCACCCCCGTGGACATCCGACTGCTCGACCGCATCTCTTCGGCGGTGGCCCAGGCCGCGGTGGACTCCGGAGTGGCGCGCAAGCCCTACCCGTCCCACTACCCGCTGAAGACCGTGGATGACGTCTACGGCAGCTGACCCCATGATGGCCTTCCCCTGATGGCGACCGCCGCCGGCTCTCCAGCCGGCGGCGTCGTCTTCGGGATACCCGGCTACCAGTCGTAGAGGAGAGAGGCGCTGGTGGTGTGGTCGGTGCGAGACTCCGCATCTGCAGGCGGCCGGGAGTTGTTCCGGATCTCGTGGGAGAGCCGCAGTGCCAGGTGGGAGTTGAGTCGTGAAGTGAGCGACGTCAACGAACGTGAGGTGGTGTTGTCGTCGGTGGCCTCCACCGAGAGCTCCTGCCCCAGGGTGGAGGTCTCGGAGAAGGTCCACTCGTAGGCCAGCGCCCCGTACGCCACGCCCAGGGAGGCATTCTCGGCATCCCCGATGCGGTCGTAACGGTAGCCCGGGCCTGCCTCCAGCGAGAGGTGGTGCCGTTCACCGTCGAGCAGGTCGCGGCCATAGCCGCCGATGGTGGTGAACTGCTGGTCGTAGCCGCCAAAGCGGTCCTTCTCCCAGCGGGCAAAGCCGAACACGTAGTGCGAGCCGTCGAGCTGGTAGCGCTCGCGGCCGGCCACCAGGTACTGCTCGGCACTGGTGGTACCGTCACGCGAGACGTTGCGCACTTCGCCGCGCAGGGTGTGTGTCCAGTCGCCGGTCACCCAGATGAGTCGGCCCTTGCCGATCAGGGTCTGGCTGTCGGTGTTGCCCGATAGACTGGTGTAGCCCAGCTCGGCACTGCCGCTGAAGCCCTGGTCGTCCTCCTCGGGCGGGGGTGGGGCGTAGAAGGGGCGGGCCTGGGCAGCGCCGGCAAGCACCAGCAGGCCGCAGAGGGCGGCCCAGCGGCTTGGCGAAGGGAGTGTCGGGGGGTGCGTCATGATGTCGATCTTCCCGGGTTGCCGGGTGTCGGTAGCTGCCCGAAGCGAGGTGTGAGGTGGCGCCGGCCGGACGGCGCCTCGGCCGCCCGGCGCTGGGTGCGGGACCTAGAAGATGGCCTCGTAGGCACCGGTCCCCTGGGAGCCGCTCTCACGCTCGACCTCACGCTCGACGCGGCGCGACTGGACATCGGGGAGGTGGTCGGCCATGAACAGCTCCTCGATGCCGCCGCCCTGGCCATCGCGCAGCAGGCGTCCGGTATCGGGGTCGACCCGTTCGGTGACCACGCTCTCCGGCCGATCCGGCCAGCGCTCCGGCTGACCCTCCAGCGCCTGGCCCATGAAGTCCATCCAGATCGGCAGGGCGGCCTGGGCGCCGTACTCGGCGGTACTCTCGTTGTTGTCCTTGCCCACCCAGGCGGTGGAGACCAGGTCGCTGTTGAAGCCGGCGAACCAGGCGTCGCGCTGGTCGTTGGTCGTGCCCGTCTTGCCGACGATGTCGCCGCGGCCGAGTTCCAGGGCCTTGCGGGCGGTGCCGCGCTCGACCACGTCGCGCAGCATGTCGCGCAGGATGTAGACGGCGGCGGGATCGGCGACCCGAGGGGCGACCTCGAAGGTCTCGCCATCGCGTTCGACGGTGGCTTCACCGTCTCGGCAGTCACGGCAGGCGATGCGCGGGCTCGCTTCGTCGACAATGGTGGTGTCATCGCCGCGGGTCACCCGCTCGATGAACCAGGGTGATACCTGGAAGCCCCCGTTGGCCAGCACGGCATAGGCGTTGGTCATCTCCAGCGGCGTCAGGCTTGCGCTGCCCAGCGCCAGGGAAAGTCCGCGCGGTAGCTGGTCGTCGGCGAAGCCGAAGCCCTGGAGAAAGTGGATGGTGCGCTCCAGCCCCAGGGATTGCAGTACGCGGATGGTGACCAGGTTGCGCGAGCGGGCCAGGGCGTCGCGCAGCCGGATCGGGCCGAGGAAGTCGCCGCTGGAGTTCACCGGGCGCCACAGGTCGTTGCTGCCGTCCTGCATCACCACGGGGGCGTCGTTGACCACACTGGCGGGGTTCATCTCGCCACTGTCCAGCGCCGCCAGGTAGACGAAGGGCTTGAAGATCGAGCCGGACTGGCGGCGGGCCTGAGTGGCGCGATTGAACTTGCTGGCATCGAAGTCGAAGCCACCCTGAAGGGCCAGGATGGCACCGGTGTCGGGGTCCATCGCCACCAGCGAACCCTCGGCGTCGGGGCGCTGGGAGAGGCGCCAGCTGTCGTCTTCCCGCTGCAGGATGCGAATCAGGTCGCCGCGGCTGGCGATCTCGCTCGCCGACGCCGGAGCGGCCCCCCGGCGCTGGGCATCGCGATAGGGGCGTGCCCACTCCAGGCCGGCCCAGTCGAGGGTGTGCAGTTCGCCGCCGCGGCCCAGAACCCGCATCTCGCGGCCCTCGCTCTCCACCACGATGGCCGGTTGCAGGGGGCCATAGGCGGGGGTGCGTTCGAGCACCTGCAGCCAGTTGCTGACATCGCCCTCGATGCCTTCGACCTCGGTCTGGCTGCGCTCGGCGGCGCGCCGGGCGGTCTGCATGATCTCTGGCGACTCGGCGAGCTCCTCCTCCAGGCCCTCGCGCTCGGTCTGCTCCTGAGCTTCGGCGAGAGTGCGAGGAATGTCGCTCTGCTCGGCGCCACGCCAGCCGTGCCGGGTGTCGTAGCTGATCAGGCCGCGGGCCAGGGTCTGGCCCGCCAGCGGCTGCAGCTCGCTGTCGAGGGTGGTATGGATGCGATAGCCGCCGGTGTAGGCTCGGTCGCCGTAACGCTCAACGGCGAATTGCCGAGCCATCTCGGCCACATAGTCGGCTTCCACCTCGAGCTGGGCGTGGTGGCGGCGTGCGGTGACCGGGGCCTGAACGGCCTCCTCATAGGCCGCCTGGTCGATGGTACCCAGCTCGCGCATGCGAAACAGGATCCAGTTGCGGCGAATCAGCGCCCGCTCGGCGTTGGCCAGCGGGTTGAAGGCCGAGGGCGCCTTGGGCAGTCCGGCAAGCATCGCCGTCTCGGCCAGGGTCAGCTCGGCCAGTGGCCGGTCGTAGTAGACCTCAGCGGCGGCAGCGATGCCGTAGGCCCGGTTGCCCAGGTAGATCTTGTTGACGTAGAGCTCGAGGATCTCCTGCTTGGAGAGGATCTGTTCCATCTGCAGCGCCAGCAGAATTTCACGGATCTTGCGGGTGAAGGTCCGGTCCAGGGTGAGCAGGTAGTTGCGCGCCACCTGCATGGTGATGGTCGAGCCCCCGGAGCGGATGTCGCCGCCGCTGGCCGCCAGTTCCACGGCGGCACGCGCCAGGCCCTTGGGGTCGACGCCGCGATGGTCGAAATAGGTGGCATCCTCGGCGGCCAGCAGGGCCCCGATGAGGGGCTCGGGAATCTCCTCGTATCCCACGGGGGTGCGACGCTCCTCGCCGAACTCGCCGATCAGCTTGCCGTCGCGGGTAAAGATGCGCAGCGGGGTCTGTAGCTCGAAGTCCTGCAGCTGGCGAACATCGGGCAGACCGGGCGCGAAGTAGAGCGCAGCGCCTACCACGCCCAGTGCCCCGGCGGCGGAAAATGAGATCAGCAGCCAGAGGACGGAGACAACCAGGGTTCTGAGTAACTTCATGAAAACGTGGTATCCATGCTGGGAACGGAGCGGCGAGATAGCGATGAAGGTGGCCTTCCCTTGCGGCCGCCATTATAGGAAGCCGGGAGTAGGGTCACCAGCGTTGACGTACGGCGACACCGACATTCGTGTGAGGCCAGGCAATATCATGTAATCTGCGGGAGCGGATCGGGTGTGGCGTCTTCCATGTTTGCGGCCCGGTTCGGGATGGTCAATCATACTGAGCGGTGCGCCGCATGGATCAGGCAGGGGCATGAAGCAAGATGCGACTCGGAGCATCCGGCAAGGGACTGGTCGGTGTCGATATCACGTCGGCGACCGTCAAGGTCATTGAACTCAGGCGCGCTGGTAGCCACTATCAGGTCGAAAGCTACGCGGTACGCCCCCTGCGCGAGGGCGCCGTCACCGAGCGCCGAATCCGCGACATGTCGGCCGTGGTGGATGCGCTCAAGCGCGCCGTGGATCACGCCCGGCCGGGGTCTCGCCATGCTGCCGTTGCCGTGCCGGCCAGTGCCGCCATCACCAAGGCTCTCACGCTGCCCGCCTCGCTGGATGACGAGGAGATCGAGGCGCGCATTCAGCTTGAGTCCGACAAGCACATTCCCTTTCCGTTCAGTGAAGTCGCCTTCGATTTCCAGCGCCTGGGCCTCAACTCGCGCTATGGCGATCAGCAGGACGTGCTGCTGGTCGCCTGTCGCCAGCAGGATGTCAATCAGCTCACCGAGGCGGTGATGCAGGCCGGGATGACCCCGGCCGCCGTGGATGTCGAGACCTTCGCCATGGAGCGCACCTTCCAGGAGCTTCGCCACCAGCTGCCCGCGGCCGCGGGTGAGCAGGAGTGCGTGGCCCTGGTGGATATCGGCGCCACCATGAATGCCTTCCATGTCCTGCGCGATGGGCGCATCACCTACAGTCGCGATACCGTCTTCGGTGGTCGTCAGCTGACCGACGAGATCCGCAACCGCTATGGGTTGACCCTCGAGGAGGCTGGACTTGCCAAGAAGCGTGGCGGTCTGCCCGACGATTACCAGCGCAGTGTGCTGGACCCCTTCCTTGATACGCTGGTCCAGCAGGTCGGGCGTTCGCTGCAGCTCTACTACACCGCCGGCCGCAAGCAGGAGGTACGACGGATGATCCTGGCCGGTGGCACCAGTGTGCTGCCGGGGCTGGCGGATCGCCTGGCCGAGGAGAGCGGCATGGAAGTGGTGATCGCCAACCCCTTCCGGCGCATGAGGGTGAGCTCCCGCATCGATGTCCCGACCCTGGCGGGGGATGCCCCGGCCATGCTCACGGCCTGTGGTCTGGCGATGAGGGTGGGCAAATGACCATCGAGATCAACCTCCTCCCCTGGCGGGAGGAAGCGCGTGCGCGGCGCAGCAAGCGGTTCTATCTGGCCCTCGTGCTGGTCGCGCTGAGCGGCCTCGGCGCCGGCTATGGCATGACCTGGTACTACGAGCAGCAGCTGAGCGCGCAGCAGGAGCGCAACCGCTTCATCGAGGCCGAAAGCAGGCAGCTGGATGTCGTCATTCGTGAGATCAGTGAGCTCGAGGAGATTCGGGAAACCATGGAGGCCCAGGTGGCGGTCTTCACCGAGCTTCAGGTGGGACGAGGCCAGACCGTCCACGTCTTCAATGATCTGGTCGCCAGTCTCGTCGATGGGGTGCATTACACCCGGCTCGACCGGGAGGGTGACAGCCTGCAGATGGCTGGCATTGCCGAGAACAACCGGCAGGTGTCCGACCAGTTGCGGGCGCTGGATGCCGCGACATCTCTCACCGAGCCCGTGCTTTCCGAAGTCGAGGCCGAACAGCAGGGGGAGCGTCGGCGTTTCAGCCTGAGCCTTGGCCAGACCATGCCGCCGGCTGCTGACGATGACGCCGGAGGGGAGCGATGAACCTGAAGGACGAATGGCGCCGGCTGAGGGCCATGGACTGGGGGGAGCTGGACGTCAAGGAGTCCGGCAGCTGGCCCTTCCTGCTGCAGTTGAGCTGCTGTGTGCTGGTTCTGGGGCTGACCTTCGCCGGTATGCACTGGTACCTGGCCGCGCCCAAGGCCGAGGCGCTGGAGCAGGCCAGGGCGGAAGAGACTCGCCTGCTCCAGGGGTTCCGGAACAAGGCAGCGCAGGCGGCGCGCCTGGATGTCATGCGTGAGGAGATGGCCGCTCTCGAGGAGCGCATGGACCTGCTCAGGGAGATGCTACCTACCGGTGCCGAGGTGCCGTCGCTGATCGACGACATCAGTGAAGCGGCCATCAGCAATCGGCTTGCCATCGACTTCATCCGCCTGCGAAGCCCCGTCGCCCGGGAGTTCTATGTCGAGCAGCCCTTCGATATCCGGGTGCAGGGCAGCTATCACCGCATCGGGGAGTTCCTGGCAACCGTCGCCGGATTGCCACGCATTGTCACCCAGCATGACCTGACACTCGAGCCTGTCGAGGGAGCCGGTGGTCAGCAGTTGCAGCTCTCCATGCTGGCCCGGACCTACCGTTACCGTCAGTCGGACGAGGAGGCGCCATGATCCGGGTGATCGGACGGCAGTCGCTTCTGGTGCTGGGCATGGGGCTGCTGACGGCCTGTACGGATCCAGAGCTTCAGCGACTCGAGCAGGAGCTGGCCGAGGTTCGAAACGACCCGGGAGAGGTTCCTCGGGTCGAGCTTCCGGAGATTCCGCAGGTCGACCCGGTGCCTTATTCGGCAGGGGAGGCCAGGAGCCCCTTCATGCCCCGACGCATGCAGGATCAGCGTGACGTCCCTCAGGACAGTGAGCTTGCCCCCTCGCCGGATCGCCCGCGAGAGCCTCTCGAGGCCTACGCCCTCTCCGAGCTTGATCTGGTGGGAACCTTGACCGTGGGCGGGGAAGCCTCGGCGCTGGTGCGCAGGCCGGATGGCAAGGTGCATCGGGTCAGGGTCGGCAACTACATGGGAAAGGACCATGGGCGTATCGTGAGTATCACTGAAGCCTCGGTGGTGCTGGTGGAGACCGTGCTCGAGCGCAACACCTGGCAGGAGCGCACCAGGCAGATCGCCCTCGGGGAGGGCGAATAGAAATGTTCATGCCTCGGCCCCGCAGGAGGCGGCAGAGGCCATCAGGGGAAGGGATCAATGCAAGCGATGATACGTGGTCTTGCCATCGTGGCACTGCTGGGGGTCTCCTCGGCCGCCATGGCAGCTTCCACCCTTACCGATCTGGGGTTCCGCCAGGGCAGTGACGGGGCGCTGGAAGTCGATCTCGACTTTCGTGGCCCGGTGCCCGAGGTGCGCGGCTATCGCCTCGACGACCCGGCCCGGCTGACCATCGACCTGATGGAGACCGACAGTGCCCTGGAGCGTCGCCGCGAGGAGCTCGGCATCGGCGGGGTGGAGCGGGTCACGGCCCTGGAGGCCGGCTCGCGCACGCGTCTGGTCTTCGAGCTCGAGGGGCCGCTGCCCTACGACACTCGCCAGCAGGGTGAGAGCCTGCGGCTCTCCATTGGTGGTGGCGCCGACGAGCAGGCCGCTGCCGGCTCGACCTCGCCATCCTCTGCTGCTGCCGCAGGCTCGACGAGTTCGCGCCGTGACGAACCCTCGGCGTCCGGGCAGCCGAGCATTCAGGACATCGACTTTCGTCGCGGCGATGACGGGGCGGGGCAGCTGGTCGTGACCTTCGATCGGACCGGGGTGGATGCCCGGGTTCGCGAGAGCGGTCGTCATCGCATTGTCGCCGAGTTGCGCGGGGTCGAGCTGCCCTCTTCCCTGGATCAGGTCTACGACGTCAGCGACTTTGGCACGCCGTTGAAGCGCGTCACCCCGCGGCTGGGTCGCGAGGGCGTGACCCTGGATATCGAAGGTGAGGGCGACTTTGCCATGCTCTCCACCCAGAGCGGTCGTCAGCTGACCATCGAGGCCCAGCCGGTCACCCAGGCGGAGCGCGAGGCGCGCGTTCGCGAGCAGTTCCCCTACACCGGCGAGCGTATCACCCTGAATTTCCAGGACATCGAGGTGCGTTCGGTGCTGGCGATCATCGCGGATTTTACCGGCCTCAACCTGGTGGCCAGCGACAGCGTGACCGGCCGTGTCACCCTCAACCTGCAGGACGTGCCCTGGGATCAGGCCCTGGACCTGGTGCTCAAGAGTCATGGCCTGGCCAGCCGTCAGGAGGGCAACGTCATCGTGGTGGCCCCGGCCTCGGAGCTCGCCGAGCAGGAGCAGGTCGAGCTCGAGGCGCGCGAGCAGCTCGAGACCCTGGCGCCGCTGGAGTCCGAGTACATCCAGATGAAGTATGCCAAGGCCGAGGACATGGCCAGCCTGCTGCGCGGCGAGGAGGGCTTCGGGCTGCTCTCGGAGCGGGGCAAGGTGGCCGTGGATGCGCGCACCAATACCCTGCTGATCCAGGACACCGCCGACAGGATCGACACCATCCTGGACACCTTCGAGACCCTCGATGTGGCGGTACGCCAGGTGCAGATCGAGGCACGTATCGTCATCGCCCGTGATAGCGCTTCCCGCGAGCTGGGAGTCGACTGGGGGCTCTCCTCTCCCGACCGTATCGGTGATGACCGTTTTGACGTGGATGGGGCTGCTACCGGCAATGCGCCCAACGGTGGCCTGGCCGTGGACATGGGCAGCTCAGACGATGCGAGTACCGCCTTCAGCTTCGGTTACCTCTCCGGCGATATCCTCCTCGACCTCGAGCTGCGCGCCCTGGAGAGCGAAGGCAAGAGCCAGATAATCTCCCAGCCGCGGGTGATCACGGCCAACCAGCGGACCGCGGTGATCAAGCAGGGCACCGAGATTCCTTTCCAGGAAGCGGCTTCCAGCGGGGCGACCAATGTAGAGTTCAAGGACGCGGTGCTGGCGCTGGAGGTGACGCCCCAGATCACGCCGGACAACCGCATCATCATGGACCTGGTGATCAACAATGACACGGTCGGGGAGCTCTTCAACGGCGTGCCCTCCATCGACACCAGCGAGATCACGACTCAGGTGCTGGTGGACAACGGCGAGACCGTGGTGCTGGGTGGCATCCTGACCACCGAGGAGGTCCGCAACCTGTTCAAGACGCCGCTTCTGGGGGACCTGCCAGTGCTGGGGAACCTCTTCCGCTATACCGAGGACACCAACGATAAGGTAGAGTTACTGGTATTCATCACGCCCCGAATACTCGACGACAACCTGGCCATTCGCTGATGCAGGCACTACCCAACCTGATCCTGGTCGGTCCCATGGGAGCCGGCAAGAGCACCATCGGCCGCCTTCTGGCGGCCGAACTGTCACGTGATTTCTTCGACAGTGACCACGAGATCCAGGCGCGCTGCGGCGCCGACATCCCGTGGATATTCGACGTCGAGGGCGAGACAGGATTCCGCGACCGCGAGACCCTCATGATCCGCGAGCTGACCCGCCACGAGGGCGTGGTCATCGCCACCGGTGGTGGTGCCGTGCTGCGCGAGGAGAATCGTCGGATGCTGCGCGAGTGCGGGACGGTCATCTACCTGCTCACCACCGTGGAGCAGCAGTTGCGACGCACGGCCAAGGACCGCAACCGGCCGCTGCTGCAGCGCGGTGACCGCGAGCAGTTGCTGCGTGACATGTTTGCGCGGCGTGATCCTCTCTATCGCGCCACCGCCGATCTGGTGGTACGCACCGATCGGCGCGGCCCGCGCGCCGTGGTCAACGAGATCGTTCGGCGCGTCACGCGCCTGGTCGATCCCCTGCAATGCAAGGCCTGATCCCATGAGCGACACCTCGAATGGCCCGCGCACCCTCGAGGTGGCGCTGGGCAGCCGCAGTTATCCCATCCATGTCGGCCCCGGCTTGCTGGGCGATCCCCGCTGGCTTGCACCGCATCTGGCGGGTCGTCAGGTCATGGTGGTCACCAACGAGACGATCGCGCCCCTCTATCTGTCGCGCCTCCGTCAGGGGCTCGATGATGACCTCGATGTACGCGAGCTGGTCCTGCCCGACGGTGAAGCCACCAAGACGCTGGCCAGCGTCGAGCGGATCTGGGATGCCCTGCTGGCGGCCGGCTTCAATCGTCGCTGTACCCTCATTGCCCTGGGCGGCGGGGTGATCGGCGACATGGTCGGCTTTGCCGCGGCCTGCTACCAGCGAGGGGTCGCCTTCGTGCAGGTGCCCACCACGCTGCTTGCCCAGGTCGACTCCTCGGTAGGGGGCAAGACGGGGGTGAACCATCCGCGGGGCAAGAACATGATCGGCGCCTTCTGGCAGCCGCGGGCGGTACTGGTCGATACGGATACCCTGGCGACGCTGCCGCCCCGCGAACTCTCCGCGGGGCTCGCCGAGGTGATCAAGTACGGGCTGATCCGGGATGCCGACTTCCTGGCCTGGCTGGAAGCGGAGATGAGCGTGCTGCGCGGCCTCGATGCCGCGGCCCTGACGCGAGCCATCGAGCGCAGCTGCAGCATCAAGTCAGAGGTCGTCGCCGAGGATGAGACAGAGCAGGGTGTGCGTGCGTTGCTCAATCTGGGGCACACCTTTGGCCACGCCATCGAGGCCCATCAGGGCTACGGCAACTGGCTGCATGGCGAGGCGGTGGGGGTCGGCATGCTGATGGCCGCCGAGCTGTCAGCCCGGCTGGGCTGGCTCAGCGATGCCGCGCTAGTGCGCACTCGAGCGGTCATCGAGGCCGCGGGCCTGCCCCTGGCCGCGCCCGCCGACATGTCGGTGGAAGACTTTCTCGCCATCATGCGCCTCGACAAGAAGAACCTCGACAGCCGCCTGCGCCTGATTCTGCTGCGTACGCTGGGCGAGGCCTGTATTTACGACGAGACGCCATGCCAGACGCTGGCTGCCTTGCTGGAGGGCTTTCCGCGCCGCTGACGCCAGCCACTCCCTCGGTGCCTGACGACGCCCGCCCAGTGCGGGCGTCGTCATGTCGGGAGAACGTCAGGGGCTGTCCAGCCCTCTACGGTACGCAAGGATCTGCATGGCTTATACGGCATCGGCATGGGGTAGTTGCCCGTTTTTAGACTAAAGTCTAGTGTGGTTTTTCCACCGTTTAATATCCGTTTTTGGGTGTTGCAAGCCATTGAGTTGGCGGGGTTTTTTCGCCAATTGTCGGTGCAAGTGGCGGATTTGTCGGTGGTTTTGCGCTGCGTGACGCGTGTGGAATATTGCGCGGCGGGAGGGGGTCTGGCTATGCTGGTCGGCCTTTTCCGAGCAGTCATGCGGCCACCTGGGGCGCGCAATGGAAAAAACAAAACCTTCCACAATAACACTCCATGACTGCTAAAAAAACCCTTTAACCCGAGGCACGCCCATGAACAGAGGTCTTCATCAGCCCGGCGAGTTCCGCGACAACTGCGGGTTCGGCCTGATCGCCCACATGGAGGGGCAGGCCAGTCACGACCTGCTCAAGACGGCCATCGAGTCCCTGACCTGCATGACTCACCGCGGCGGTATTGCGGCGGATGGCAAGACCGGCGATGGCTGCGGGCTGCTGCTCCAGATGCCGGATGCCTTCATGCGCGAGGTGGCCCGTGAGGCCCTGGGCATCGAACTGGGCGAGCACTATGCGGTGGGTGTGGTGTTCCTGCCCGACGACGATGCCCGGGAGGCTCGCGGCCGCGAGACCCTGGTTGCCGAACTCGAGGCACGGGGGGTGCGGGTGGCTGGCTGGCGTGACGTGCCGGTGGATGCCAGTGTCTGCGGGCCCATGGCGCTGGACTGCCTGCCGCGGATCCGCCAGCTGTTTGTCGAGCCGGGTGACGACGAGGCCGGCCACTTCGACGTTGACCTGTTCATGGCCCGCCGCCGCGCCGAGGAGAGGTTGCGCGACGATGAGGACTTCTATGTCTGTTCGCTCTCCCGTGAGGTGGTCTCCTACAAGGGCCTGATGATGCCGGTGGATCTGCCGGCCTTCTATCCCGATCTCGGTGACCCGCGCCTGGAGACCGCGATCTGCGTCTTCCATCAGCGTTTCTCCACCAACACGGCGCCGCGCTGGCCGCTGGCCCAGCCCTTTCGTCTGCTCGCTCACAACGGCGAGATCAACACCGTGGAAGCCAACCGGGGGTGGGCCAACTCGCGCAAGGAGAACTTCGTCAGCGAGCGGCTACCCGATATCGCCGGACTCGACGAGATCGTCAACACCTCCGGGTCGGACTCCTCGAGCATGGACAACATGCTCGAGGTGCTGCTCACCGGCGGCATGGAGCTGCATCGGGCAGTGCGCATGATGGTGCCGCCTGCCTGGCAGAACGTGGAGCTGATGGACGGCGACCTGCGTGCCTTCTACGAATACAACTCCATGCACATGGAGCCCTGGGACGGTCCCGCCGGGGTCGTGATGACCGATGGTCGCCAGGCGGTCTGCATGCTCGACCGCAACGGCCTGCGCCCTGCCCGCTGGGTGATGACCCGCAATGGCTACATCACCCTGGCCTCGGAGATCGGTACCTACGCTTACGATCCCGAGGAGGTGGTGGCCAAGGGGCGCGTCGGTCCGGGCCAGATACTGGCGGTGGATACCCAGACCGGCGAGGTGCTGCACACGCCCGACGTCGACAAGCGCCTCAAGTCCGCCTACCCCTACAAGCGTTGGCTGAAGCAGGAGGCCCAGTATCTGGAGTCGGCGCTCACCGAGCTCGCCAGCTTCCACAACATGGACCCCGAGGCCCTGCTCACCCAGCAGAAGATGTTCCAGGTCAGCTTCGAGGAGCGTGATCAGGTGCTGCGCCCGCTGGCCGAGAGCGGCCAGGAGGCGGTGGGGTCCATGGGGGACGACACGCCCATGGCGGTGCTCTCCGGCAAGCAGCGGCTGCTCACCGACTATTTCCGCCAGAAGTTTGCCCAAGTCACCAATCCGGCCATCGACCCGCTGCGCGAGGCGATCGTGATGTCGCTGGAGACCTGTATCGGTGCCGAGCTCAACGTCTTCAAGGCGACCCCGGAGCACGCCCATCGCATCATCCTGACCACGCCGATCCTCTCGCCACGCAAGTTCGCTGCTCTGGTCCACCAGGACGATCCAGCCTTCACCAGCCAGACTCTCTCCCTGGGCTACGACCCCCAGGAGATCGGCCTCAAGGGGGCGATCCATGCGCTCTGTCGCCAGGCCGAGGAGGCGGTCACGGATGGCAAGGTGCTCCTGGTGCTCAGCGACGCCGAGCTGGGCAAGGGGCTGGTGCCCATCCATGCGGCGCTGGCCGTGGGGGCCGTGCATCACCACCTGGGGCGCCTGGCCCTGCGACCGCGCTGCAACATCGTGGTGGAGACCGGCTATGCCCGCGATGCCCATCAGATGGCGGTGCTGTTCGGCGTAGGGGCCACGGCGGTCTTCCCCTGGCTGGCCTATCAGGTCATGGCCGACATGCACCGCACCGGCGAACTGGTCGGCAACCCTGCCGATGCCCGGGAGAACTATCGCAAGGGCCTGCAGAAGGGGCTGTTCAAGATTCTCTCCAAGATGGGGATCTCGACCCTGGCCTCCTATCGCGGCTCCCAGCTCTTCGAGGCGGTGGGCCTCTCCGCGGAGGTGGTCGACCTGTGCTTCACCGGCATGGCCTCGCGCATCGAGGGCACCGGCTTCAGCGAGTTGCAGCTGCAGCAGGAGCTGCTGGGGCGCGAGGCCTGGACGCCGCGCAAGGGGGTTTCCCAGGGTGGCCTGATGAAGTACGTCCACGGTCACGAATACCATGCGTACAACCCCGATGTGGTGATGGCCCTGCAGGAGGCCGTCCAGCAGGGGGACTACGCCAAGTGGAAGCGGTTTGCCCGGCTGGTCAACGAGCGTGCCCCGGCCACCCTGCGTGACCTCCTTAAGCTGCGGCCCGCCGCCGAGCCGCTGCCGCTGGAGGAGGTCGAGGCGGTCGAGGACCTGCTGCCGCGCTTCGATAGTGCCGGCATGAGTCTCGGTGCTCTCTCGCCCGAGGCCCATGAGGCCCTGGCTCAGGCCATGAACGAGGCGGGCGGGCGCTCCAACTCCGGGGAGGGGGGCGAGGATCCCGCCCGCTACGGCACCATCCGCTCCTCCAAGATCAAGCAGATCGCCTCAGGGCGCTTCGGCGTGACGCCGGCCTATCTGGTCAACGCCGAGGTGCTGCAGATCAAGGTGGCCCAGGGTGCCAAGCCCGGCGAGGGCGGGCAGCTGCCCGGCGGCAAGGTCAACGAGCTGATCGCCCGGCTGCGCTACTCGGTACCCGGCGTGACGCTGATCTCGCCGCCGCCGCACCACGACATTTACTCCATCGAGGACCTGGCGCAGCTGATCTTCGACCTGAAGCAGGTCAACCCCGATGCCCAGGTCTCGGTGAAGCTGGTCTCCGAGCCCGGCATCGGCACCATCGCCACCGGGGTGGCCAAGGCCTATGCCGACCTGATCACCGTCTCCGGCTATGACGGCGGTACCGCGGCGAGCCCGCTGACCTCGATCAAGCACGCCGGCAGCCCCTGGGAGCTGGGCCTGCCCGAGGTGCACCAGGCGCTGCGCATCAACGGCCTGCGCGACAAGATTCGCCTGCAGACCGATGGCGGCCTGAAGACCGGCCTCGACGTGGTCAAGGCGGCAATCCTCGGCGCCGAGAGCTTCGGCTTCGGCACCGCGCCCATGGTGGCGCTGGGCTGCAAGTACCTGCGCATCTGTCACCTCAACAACTGCGCCACCGGCGTGGCCACCCAGATGCAGTACCTGCGCGACGAGCACTTCCGCGGCACCGTGGACATGGTCAAGCACTACTTCCGCTTCATTGCCGAGGAGGTGCGCGAACTGATGGCCCTGCTCGGCGTGCGCAAGCTCACTGACCTGATCGGCCGTACCGACCTGCTGGAGGTGCTGGAGGGCGTCACCGCCTCCCAGCGCAAGCTCGACCTGTCGGGGCTGCTGGGCAACGACTTCGTGCCGGCGGACGCGCCGCAGTTCTGCGCGGTCAGCCGTAACGTGCCCCATGACCCGGGCGCCAAGAACCAGGAGGTGCTCGCAGCGCTGAAGGCGGCCATCGAGGCGAAATCCGGTGGCGAGTTCGCGTTCGCCATTACCAACTGTGATCGTAGCGTCGGGGCGCTGACCTCAGGGGCCATTGCCAAGCGCTACGGCGAGGCGGGGCTGGAGGATGCGCCGGTGACCGCACGCTTTACCGGCGTGGCTGGCCAGAGCTTCGGTGTCTGGAACGCCCGTGGCCTCAACCTCTACCTGGAGGGTGACGCCAACGACTACGTCGGCAAGGGCATGAACGGCGGCAAGGTGGTGATCGTGCCGCCCGCCGGCAGCGCCTTCGAGAGCCACCGGACCGCGATCGTCGGCAATACCTGCCTGTATGGTGCCACCGGCGGCAAGCTGTTTGCCGCCGGTACCGCCGGCGAGCGCTTCGGGGTGCGCAACTCCGGTGCCCATGCGGTGATCGAGGGTGCCGGCGACCACTGCTGTGAGTACATGACCGGCGGCCTGGTCGCCGTGCTCGGCGAGGTGGGGGTCAACTTCGGCGCGGGCATGACCGGTGGCTTCGCCTACGTGCTCGACGAGGACCGCACCTTCGTCGACAAGTACAACCATGAGCTGGTGGAGATCCACCGGGTGAACACCGAGGCCATGGAGGCCTATCGACGTCATCTGCGGGAGGTCCTGGAGGAGTATGTGGCCGAGACCGGCTCGCTCCGCGGCGAAGCGATCCTCGAGGACTTCAGCGATTTCGTCCGTCACTTCTGGCTGGTGAAGCCCAAGGCGGCAAGCCTGGGCAGCCTGCTGGCCCAATCCCGGCGTCAGCCGGAATAGGTGTCGGTGTCAGCCCGAACACGTGATTGCCGAGTCGACGATATCGCCACGCAGAGACCAGGAGCAGAAACGATGGCCAACCGCTTGAGTAACGATTTCCAGTTCATCGACGTGGGTCGCCAGGACCCGCAGAAGAAGGATGCGCGCACCCGGGCCCGGGAGTTCGCCGAGATCTACGAGCCCTTCAAGCCCCAGGATGCGGCCAGCCAGGCACATCGCTGCCTGCACTGCGGCAACCCTTACTGCGAGTGGAAGTGCCCGGTTCACAACTACATTCCCAACTGGCTGCAGCTGGTCAGCGAGGGCAACATCCTCGAGGCGGTGGAGCTGTGTCACAAGACCAACTCCTTGCCCGAGGTGTGCGGGCGGGTCTGCCCCCAGGACCGGCTCTGCGAGGGCGACTGTACCCTCAACGACGGCTTCGGGGCGGTGACCATCGGGTCTGTCGAGAAGTACATCACCGATACTGCCTTCGCCATGGGCTGGCGCCCTGACCTGTCCCGTGTCACGCCGACCGGCCGCAAGGTGGCGGTGATCGGTGCCGGCCCGGCGGGGCTGGGCTGTGCCGACATCCTGGTACGCAACGGCGTCACGCCGGTGGTGTTCGACAAGTATCCGGAGATCGGTGGCCTGCTGACCTTCGGTATCCCCGAGTTCAAGCTCGACAAGACGGTGATGGAGCGCCGCCGTGCCGTCTTCGAGGAGATGGGCATGGAGTTCCGCCTCGGCGTCGAGGTCGGCAAGGACATCGCCTTCGATGCCCTGCTCGAGGAATACGATGCCGTCTTCCTGGGCATGGGGACCTACAAGTACATGGAGGGCGGCTTCCCCGGTGAGGACCTGCCCGGCGTGCACAAGGCCCTCGACTACCTGATCGGCAACGTCAACCACTGCCTGGGCTTCGAGAAGGAGCCTCACGAGTACACCTCGCTGAAAGGGCAGCGCGTGGTGGTGCTGGGCGGCGGTGATACCGCCATGGACTGCAATCGCACGGCCATCCGCCAGGGCGCCACCAGCGTGACCTGCGCCTATCGCCGTGACGAGGAGAACATGCCCGGCTCCAAGCGCGAGGTGGCCAACGCCCGCGAGGAGGGGGTGGAGTTCCTGTTCAATCGCCAGCCGGTGGCCGTGGTCGGCGAGGGCAAGGTCGAGGGTGTCAAGGTGGTGCGCACGCGCCTGGGCGAGCCCGACGAGAACGGCCGGCAGCGCCCGGAAGTGGTGCCCGGCTCCGAGGAGATCATTCCCGCCGATGCCGTGGTGGTGGCTTTCGGCTTCCAGCCGAGCCCGGCTCCCTGGTTCGAGACCGTGGGCATCGAGCTCGATGAGCGTGGCCGGGTCAAGGCGCCGGAGGAGGGCGGCAGCCATGCCTTCCAGACCACCAACGAGAAGATCTTTGCCGGCGGCGACATGGTGCGCGGCTCCGACCTGGTGGTCACCGCCATCTACGAGGGCCGCCAGGCCGGCGAGGGCATCCTCGACTATCTGGGGGTGTAAGCGCCGAGCTACAGGCGCCGAGCTACAAGCAACCCCGCGGGACGCCGTTGCGGGGTTGCTTTTGCTCGGCAGGGGCGCACACTGATGGCCGCTTGGCGCTGAAATTGAGCCTTTGGTCGTATTCTGCTAGTCTGTCGTCCCATCCTGGCGCGGCTTCCTGCCGGGCCTACCGATCACGTTTCGACAGGTTCTCCATGACACGATATATCTTCGTGACCGGCGGCGTTGTGTCCTCTCTCGGCAAGGGCATCGCGTCGGCCTCGCTGGCGGCGATTCTCGAGGCGCGCGGCCTCAAGGTCACCATGCTCAAGCTCGATCCCTACATCAACGTGGATCCGGGCACCATGAGCCCCTTCCAGCACGGCGAGGTGTTCGTCACCGAGGATGGCGCCGAGACCGACCTGGACCTGGGCCACTACGAGCGTTTCATCCGCACCAAGATGACCCAGGCCAATAACTTCACCACCGGTCGCGTCTACGAGCACGTGTTGCGCAAGGAGCGTCGCGGTGACTACCTGGGTGGCACCGTGCAGGTGATCCCGCACATCACCGACGAGATCAAGCGCCGCGTCTTTGCCGGTGGCGAGGGGTTCGACGTGGCGCTGGTCGAGATCGGCGGCACCGTGGGGGATATCGAGTCGCTGCCCTTCCTGGAGTCGATCCGCCAGATCCGCAGCGAACTGGGGGCCAGCCGGGCGATCTTCATGCACTTGACGCTGGTGCCCTATATCAAGACGGCGGGGGAGACCAAGACCAAGCCGACCCAGCACAGCGTCAAGGAGCTGCGCTCCATCGGCATCCAGCCGGATATCCTGATCTGTCGCAGCGAGGTGGAGCTCGAGGAGAGCGAGCGGCGCAAGATCGCGCTGTTCACCAACGTCGAAGAACGGGCGGTCATTCCGCTGCAGGACGCCGACACCATCTACCGCATCCCGCTGATGCTGCACGAGCAGGGCCTCGACGACATCGTCTGCCACAAGCTGCGCCTCGAGGCCGATGATGTCGATCTCGGCGAGTGGGTGCACGTGCTCGATGCCAAGCTCAACCCGCTCAAGTCGATCAACATTGCCATGGTCGGCAAGTACATGGAACTGCTCGACGCCTACAAGTCGCTCAACGAGGCGCTGATCCATGCCGGCATCCAGACGCGCGTGAAGGTCAACGTCGACTACCTCGACTCCGAGGACATCGAACGCCATGGCACCGAGCGGCTGGCCGGCAAGGATGCCATCCTGGTGCCGGGCGGCTTCGGCGAGCGCGGCGTGGAAGGCAAGATCGCCACCGCCCGCTTTGCCCGCGAGAGCGGCATTCCCTACCTGGGCATCTGCCTGGGCATGCAGGTGGCGGTGATCGAGTTCGCCCGCCACAAGGCCGGCTGGGAGGACGCCAACTCCACCGAGTTCACCCACGATACCCTGCATCCGGTGGTCGGCCTGATCACCGAGTGGCTGAGCCCCGAGGGCAAGGTCGAACTGCGCGATGAAGCCTCGGACCTCGGCGGCACCATGCGCCTGGGCGGCCAGGTCTGCCAGCTCAAGGCCGGCAGCAGGGCGCGCGAGGCCTATGGCAGCGACGAGATCGTCGAGCGCCATCGCCATCGCTTCGAGGTGAACAATCAGTTCATTGACGAGCTCGAGCAGGCCGGCCTGGTGGTCTCCGGCAAGAGCGTCGACAACTCCCTGGTGGAGATGGTCGAGCTGCCGGACCATCCCTGGTACGTCGCCTGTCAGTTTCACCCCGAGTTCACGTCCACGCCGCGTGACGGACATCCGCTGTTTACCGGGTTCATCAATGCGGCGCTGGAGCACAAGGCGGCGCGCATCCGCGCCCAGTCCTCCCACCAGGAGTGAGGCCATGTCCGTGAAAGAGCGTCACATTGAATTTGCCGGCCTTCAGGCCGGCAATTCGTTGCCGCTGATGCTGCTGGGCGGCATGAACGTGCTGGAGTCCCGCGAGCTGGCCCTCGAGGTCGCCGCGACCTACGCGGCGGTGACGAGCCGGCTGGGCATGCCCTACGTCTTCAAGGCAAGCTTCGACAAGGCCAACCGCAGCTCCATCCACTCCTTCCGCGGCCCGGGACTGGAGAAGGGACTCGCGATCCTGGCCGAGGTGAAGGCGCGCTTCAACGTGCCGATCATCACCGATGTCCACGAGCCCTGGCAGGCCGGGCCTGCGGCGGAGGTCGCCGATATCATCCAGCTGCCGGCGTTCCTGGCGCGCCAGACCGACCTGGTGGTGGCCATGGCCGAGACCGGTGCAGTGATCAACATCAAGAAGCCGCAGTTCCTGGCGCCCCACGAAATGCGCCACATCCTTCGCAAGTGCGAAGAGGCGGGCAACGACCGGCTGCTGCTCTGCGAGCGCGGTTCCAGCTTCGGCTACAACAACCTGATCGTGGACATGCTCGGCTTCGGTGACATGAAGCAGACCGGGTACCCGGTCTTCTTCGATGTGACCCACGCCCTGCAGCGCCCGGGCGGGCGTGCCGACAGTGCCGACGGGCGGCGGCAGCAGGTGGCCGAGCTGGCCCGTGCCGGAGTGGCAGTCGGCCTGGCCGGCCTCTTCCTGGAGGCCCACCCCGACCCCGACAACGCCAGGTGCGACGGCCCCTGTGCCCTGCCGCTTGATCGCCTCGAGCCCTTCCTGGCTCAGTTGAAGGCCGTCGACGAGCTGGTGAAGGGCTTTGCGCCGCTAGAGATTTCCTGATTTCTTCCACGCTGACACGAACAAGGACCCTCAAGATGACCAAGATCGTCGAACTTCACGCCCTCGAGGTGCTCGATTCACGCGGCAACCCCACCGTGCAGGCCGAGGTGCGGCTGGAGAGCGGTGCGGTGGGCGTGGCCTGCGCCCCCAGCGGAGCCTCCACCGGTTCCCGCGAGGCGCTGGAACTGCGCGACGGTGACAAGTGCCGCTACCTGGGCAAGGGCGTGCTGAAGGCCGTGGAGGCCGTCAATACCACCATCCGTGAGCGCCTGGTGGGCATGGATGCCCGTGATCAGCGCGGACTGGACGACGCCATGCGGGTACTGGACGGTACCGACAACAAGGCGAGCCTGGGCGCCAATGCCATCCTGGCGGTGTCGCTGGCGGCGGCCAGGGCCGCCGCCAATGCCAAGGGCATGCCGCTCTACGCGCATATTGCCGAGCTCTACGGCCAGCCCGGAAAGTACCTGATGCCGGTGCCGATGATGAACATCCTCAACGGCGGCGAGCATGCCGACAACAACGTCGATATCCAGGAGTTCATGATCCAGCCGGTGGGCGCCCCGAGCTTCCGCGAGGGCCTGCGCATGGGTGCCGAGATCTTCCACGCCCTGAAGAAGGTGCTCGCGGCCCGAGGGCTTGCCACCTCGGTGGGCGACGAGGGCGGCTTTGCGCCCAACCTCGACTCCAATGCCGAGGCCCTGGCGGTGATCCAGCAGGCCGTGGCGGATGCCGGCTACCGCCTGGGCGACGACGTGACCCTGGCCCTGGACTGCGCCTCCTCAGAGTTCTATCGGGACGGCCAGTACGACCTCGCCGGTGAAGGCAAGGCTTTCGACGCCGCCGGCTTCGTCGACTACCTGGCCGAGCTGTGTGACCAGTATCCCATCGTCTCCATCGAGGATGGCATGGACGAGTCCGACTGGGAGGGCTGGAAGGCGCTGACCGAGAAGCTTGGCGACAAGATCCAGTTGGTCGGCGATGACCTCTTCGTCACCAACACGAAGATCCTCGAACGCGGCATCATGGAACAGATCGGCAACTCCATCCTGATCAAGTTCAACCAGATCGGCTCGCTTTCCGAGACCCTGGCGGCGATCCGCATGGCCCAGGATGCCGGCTTTACCGCGGTGATCTCCCATCGCAGCGGCGAGACCGAGGATACCACCATCGCGGACCTCGCCGTGGGTACCTGTGCCGGCCAGATCAAGACCGGCTCGTTGAGCCGCTCCGACCGCGTCGCCAAGTACAACCGTCTGCTGGTGATCGAGCAGGAACTGAACGGCCAGGTCGACTACCCGGGCCGCGCCGCCATCAAGGGACAGTAAGCGACCGTGCTGCCTTTTGCGTGACCTCTTGTAAGAGATTGCCTACAGAGTAGCGACGAGATTCGCTACTTCTGTGCAGGACAGGCCCGACTCTTTCCCAGGTTGGGCCCTCTTATCTTTTTGATTTCAAGATATTTTCTTTTTTCCATGGAGGGTGGGGCCAGGCCGGGCGTGCGTCGTCGACCCATCACGGGTGGGGTTGTGCTGCAGTGCGGCTATGCCACACTGCACTCGGGACATGGGAGAGCGGCTACTGCTCTCCCGGCAGGATGCAGAACGGGATGCGTGACGTGATGCGCCCGGTGCGGCAGGAGGCCGTTCCCGGGCAGGGAAGACATCACCGGAGTCGGGCGGAGGGAACCGCCCCAGGATTGGCTGGGAGCCGGCGGCCTGCGGGTCGCCTCCTTGTCGAGTGTTCTCCTTCTTCACTCAGGGCAGAGACGACGACGCCGGATGTCATCAGACATCCGGCGTCGTCGTTTTCGGCCAGGGGGCCTCAACGTTCGAGCAGTTCCAGCTTGCCCGGCTTGCCGTCCCACTCCTCGGCATCTTCCGGTGGGTCCTTCTTCTCGCTGATATTGGGCCACACCTCGGCCAGTTCGGCGTTGATCTCGATAAATGTCTCCTGGCCATCCGGCAGCTCATCCTCCGAGTAGATCGCTTCGGCGGGGCATTCCGGCTCGCACAGGGCGCAGTCGATGCACTCGTCGGGGTGGATCACCAGGAAGTTGGGGCCTTCGTAGAAGCAGTCCACCGGGCAGACCTCGACACAGTCGGTGTACTTGCACTTGATGCAGTTTTCGGTGACGACGAATGTCATGCCAGTCTCCCATGTTCTGGCCGTGGCAGGGCGCGGCCGGTAGTCGTTGATGCTAAGTAAGTTATAAGAGGATTTTTTCTTATAATTTACAGAATTCGATCGAGCCATTCTATGCGCGACGAGGGTGGCCTCGCAAGCCGGGCTCGGCGCCATTGTCGGCCATTCACAGGGCCTCCTTCCAGCGGTAGATCAGCTCCAGGGCCTGACGCGGCGACAGCGCGTCGGGATCCAGGCTGCCCAGCTGTTCGACCAGCGGGTGAGGGGTACTGGCGAAGAGGTCGGCCTGGTGGGGGGCAGCCGGCGGCGCGCCCTCGACGGCCGTGTCGGCCGGCAGCCGGCTGCCCTGATCGACTTCCTGCTGCTCCAGGGTGGCGAGCTTCTCCCGGGCCCGGGCAATCACGCCCTGGGGGACGCCGGCGAGCTGGGCCACCTGCAGGCCATAGCTCTGGCTGGCGGGGCCATCCTCCACGCGATGCATGAAGACGATTCCGTCGCGGTGCTCCGCGGCCGTCAGGTGCACGTTGGCTACCCCCTCGGCCTGCTCGGCCAGTGCCGTCATCTCGAAGTAGTGGGTGGCGAACAGCGTGAAGGCGCGGGTGCGGGTCAGATGCTCGGCGCTGGCCCAGGCCAGCGAGAGACCATCGAAGGTGCTGGTGCCGCGGCCGATCTCGTCCATCAGCACCAGGCTGTGGTCGGTGGCGTTGTGCAGGATGCTGGCCGTCTCGGTCATCTCCACCATGAAGGTGGAGCGTCCGCCGGCCAGGTCGTCGGAGGAGCCGATACGGGTAAAGATGCGGTCCACCGGGCCGATGGTCGCTGAATCGGCTGGCACGAAGCTGCCGGTGTGGGCAAGCAGGGTGATCAGCGCGGCCTGGCGCATGTAGGTGGACTTGCCGCCCATATTGGGGCCGGTGATGACCAGCATGCGGTGCCTGTCGTCGAGGACCAGATCGTTGGGCACGAAGGGTGTCTCGGTGACCTGCTCGACCACCGGGTGGCGGCCGCCGCGGATGTCGATGCCCGGCGACTCGGGCAGCGTCGGGCGCACGAAGTCCAGGGCCCGGGCGCGTTCGGCGAAGGCGCACAGCACGTCCAGTGATGCCAGGGCTCTCCCGGTCCCCTGCAGGGCGCCGAGCTCGGCGTTGAGGGTGTCGAGGAGGCCATCGTAGAGCAGTTTCTCCCGGGCCAGTGCGCGGGACTTCGCCGAGAGCGCCTTGTCCTCGAACTCCTTGAGCTCGGGGATGATGAAGCGCTCGGCGTTCTTCAGGGTCTGACGGCGGACATAGTCGGCGGGGGCGTCCCGGGCCTGGGCCCGGGGGATCTCGATGTAGTAGCCGTGGACGCGGTTGTAGCCCACCTTGAGACCGGGCAGCCCGGTCCGTTCGCGCTCCCGGGTCTCCAGGCGGACCAGGTAGTCGCCGGCGTGCTCGGCGAGCCCGCGGTGCTCGTCGAGCTCGGCATCGAAGCCCTCGGCAATCACGCCGCCATCGCGGATCACCACCGGCGGGTTCTCCACCAGGGCGCGGGTCAGGGTATCGGCCAGCGTCGGGAAGGGATGGATATGACGGCGCAGCTCGTCCAGCGTGCTGCCCTCGCCATAGGCCTCGAGCGCGGCCTGGAGGGCGGGCAGGGCGACCAGGGCATCGCGCAGTCGGGCCAGGTCGCGCGGTCGCGCGCTGTAGAGTGCCACCCTGGCCAGGATGCGTTCCACGTCGCCGATCGCCTTGAGCGACTCGCGCAGCGGGGCAAAGCCCTCGTCGGCGATCAGCTGCGCCACCGCTGCCTGGCGGCCACCGACCTGTGCCCGGTCGCGCAGGGGACGGTTGAGCCAGCGCTTGAGCAGCCGCGAGCCCATGGCCGTGGTGGTGGTGTCGAGCACGCTGGCCAGGGTGTTGTCGACGCTGCCTCCGAGGTTGATGTCGATCTCCAGGTTGCGTCGGCTGGCGGCATCGATCACCACGGCGTCGTCGCGGCTCTCCACGCCGATGGCGGTGACATGGGGCAGGGCCGTGCGCTGGGTGTCCCGAGCATAGTCGACCAGCACGCCGGCGGCGGTGATGGCGGCCTTCAGGTGGGCGCAGCCGAAGCCGCGCAGGTCCTGGACCTGGAACTGGTCGCACAGGGTGCGTGTGGCACTCTCGAGGTCGAAAAGCCAGTCGCTCTGGCGACGCAGGCCGCGGCGCCCCTCCAGGGATGTCGGCAGGGCCACGCTCTCGGCCACCAGCAGCTCGGCCGGGTCGAGACGCTGCAGCTCGGCGAGCATCTCGCCCTCGCCCTCGACTTCCAGCACATTGAAGCGCCCGCTGGAGAGTTCCAGCCAGGCCAGGCCCCAGTATTCATCGAGCGGTGCCACGGCGACCAGCAGATTGTCGCGGCGGGCATCCAGCAGCGCCTCGTCATAGAGCGTGCCCGGGGTGACGATGCGCACCACGCGACGCTCCACCGGCCCCTTGGCGGCGGCAGGGTCGCCGATCTGTTCACAGATCGCCACCGATTCGCCGGCGGCCACCAGGCGAGCCAGATACCCCTCGGCGCTATGATAGGGCACGCCGGCCATGGGAATCGGTGCCCCGGCGGACTGCCCGCGCTGGGTCAGGGTGATGTCGAGCAGTGCCGCCGCACGCCTGGCGTCGTCATAGAAGAGTTCGTAGAAGTCGCCCATCCGATAGAAGAGCAGCACCTCGGGGTGCTCGCGCTTGATCTTCAGGTACTGGCTCATCATGGGGGTATGCTGGGCACTGGCCTGTGACATCGGGTTCCTGCTCTGACAGATGACGGATGGCTGGCGTCGAATGCGCCATGCATGTCGTTGGCAAAGCCGTTATTGTACGGAAAAGTCAGCGCTCACGCGCGGTCGACGTCGGGTCGGTCGTGCCGAACGATTCGGAGTCCTGCCATGTCTACCCTTGCGTCCCGCCTGGCCGATCTCGACCTCATGACGCTTGCCGAGCAACTGGGGCTTGGCTGCCGCAAGCGAGGCATCACGGTCACCGCGGCGGAGTCCTGTACCGGGGGCGGGGTGGCCAGTGCCATCACCGCCGTGGCCGGCAGTTCCGACTGGTTCGAGACCGGCTACGTGACCTATGCCAATGCTGCCAAGACCCGGCTGCTGGGCGTCCCCGAGGCACTGCTGGCCGCGCACGGGGCGGTGAGCCGCGAGGTCGTCGAGGCGATGGTGGTCGGTGCCTGCCGTGACAGCGGCGCCGGGCTCGGCGTGGCGATCAGCGGGGTGGCCGGCCCCGGCGGGGGCAGTGCCGACAAGCCGGTGGGTACCGTCTGGCTGGCCTGGGGCGACGCCGAGCGAACCGAATCGGCGTGCCACCATTTCGAGGGCGATCGTGCGGCCGTGCGCGAGCAGGCGGTGCGCGAGGCACTGATCGGCCTGGTGCGGTGGCTGGCGTCGGACTGACCCTGGGCCGATCGTGTTGTCGCAGCCGCAGAGCTGGCCGCGTGGGGATTTTTTCGCCATACTACTGTGCAGTCATACAGTGGTTGCCGGCCATCGTCACCCATATTCGCTACCCTTCAGGAGTATCTTCATGGCTCAGGATGAAAATCGCAGCAAGGCGCTGGACGCCGCCCTTTCCCAGATCGACCGCCAGTTCGGCAAGGGTACCGTGATGCGCCTGGGCGATGCCCCGCGCGTGGTGATGCCCTCGGTGTCCACCGGCTCGCTGGGCCTGGACATCGCCCTGGGGATCGGTGGCCTGCCACTCGGCCGGGTGGTCGAGATCTTCGGTCCCGAATCCTCGGGGAAGACGACCCTGACCCTGTCGGTGATCGCCCAGGCCCAGAAGCAGGGCAAGACCTGCGCCTTCATCGATGCCGAACATGCGCTCGATCCGAGCTATGCCGAGAAGCTCGGCGTCAACCTCGACGACCTGCTGGTCTCCCAGCCGGACACCGGCGAGCAGGCCCTCGAGATCTGCGACATGCTGGTGCGTTCCGGCGGCGTCGACGTGATCATCATCGACTCGGTGGCGGCGCTGACCCCGCGGGCAGAGATCGAGGGCGAGATGGGCGACTCCCACGTCGGCCTGCAGGCGCGCCTGATGTCCCAGGCCCTGCGCAAGATCACCGGCAACATCAAGAACGCCAACTGCATGGTGGTCTTCATCAACCAGATCCGCATGAAGATCGGCGTGATGTTCGGCAGTCCCGAGACCACCACCGGTGGCAATGCGCTCAAGTTCTACTCCAGCGTGCGCCTGGATATCCGCCGCACCGGCTCGGTAAAGCAGGGCGACGAGGTCACCGGCAACGAGACCCGGGTCAAGGTGGTCAAGAACAAGGTGGCGCCGCCGTTTCGCCAGGCGGAGTTCCAGATTCTCTACGGCAAGGGGATCTATCATGCCGGCGAGGTGGTCGACCTGGGCGTGCAGTGCAAGCTGGTCGACAAGGCAGGTGCCTGGTACAGCTATCAGGGCAACAAGATCGGCCAGGGCAAGGCCAACGCCGCCCAGTTCCTCGAGGACAATCCGGCGGTGATGGAGGAGATCGAGAGCCAGATCCGCGCCCAGCTGCTCGCCCCGGTGGAACCCAGAAAGGAAGAGGCATCCGACGAGGCGGTGGCCACCGAGGAGAGTCGCGGCGACGACCCGTCATAGGTCATGCCTGGTCACTCCATCGGTCACGGCGAGTCGTCGCCCCGGGACGATGCCATCCGCCTGCTGGCCCGGCGGGAGTATTCGCGGCGGGAGCTTGCCGAGCGCCTGGCGGCCAGGGGACATGCGTCCGAGAGCATCGCCCAGTGCCTCGACGACCTGGCCGAGCAGGGGCTGCAATCCGATGCGCGCTTCGCCGAGAGCTTCCTGCGTTCACGCATTCTGCGGGGCCAGGGGCCGTTGAAGATCCGCGTCGAGCTCGAGCGGCGCGGCCTCGACCGGGAAACCATTCGTCACGCCTTCGCCGAGAGCGAGCAGGCCGGCGAGGGGGACTGGGGCGTCCTGGCCTGTGAGGCGCTCGCGCGGCGCTTCACGGGGCCCGGCGATTCGCCTCGCGAGCGCGCCCGCCGCGAGCGCTTCCTGGCAGGGCGCGGCTTCGATTTCGACCAGGTACGGCACGCCCTCGAGCACGCCTGGGACGAGCGGCCCGGGCAGGACTGACGAGGGCCCCTTTAGTCCCCTGGCAGCTGCGCTATAATGGGTGCCTTTGCGAATGCCCCGGGTGGCACTCCTGTGGCGCAGTGGCGAGCCGATTTCGGCGTCGACACGCTGCCTGCCGACCCACTGTCTGCCCACCGGGTCACCATGCCTATCGCCACGGATACCCCATGAAAAGCGCAGATATCAGACAGGCCTTCCTGAGTTATTTCGAGGGGCACGGCCACTCCATCGTGCCCTCCAGCTCCCTGGTACCGGGCAGCGACCCGACCCTGCTGTTCACCAATGCCGGCATGGTGCCGTTCAAGGACGTCTTCCTGGGACGCGACCCTCGCCCCTACGTGCGGGCGACCTCGGCCCAGCGCTGCGTGCGTGCCGGCGGCAAGCACAATGACCTCGACAACGTCGGCTATACGGCCCGCCACCACACCTTCTTCGAGATGCTGGGCAACTTCAGCTTCGGTGACTACTTCAAGCGTGATGCCATCCGCTTCGCCTGGGAGTTCCTGACCGAGACCCTGGGGTTGCCGAGGGAGAAGCTCTGGGTCACCGTACACGTCAGAGATGATGAGGCCGAGCGTATCTGGAAGGAGGAGGTGGGCATCGACCCGGAGCGCTTCTCCAAGCTGGACGAGGACAACTTCTGGCAGATGGGCGATACCGGTCCCTGCGGGCCGAGCTCCGAGATCTTCTTCGACCACGGCCCCGAGGTATGGGGCGGTCCGCCCGGCAGCCCCGAGGAGGACGGCGACCGCTACATCGAGATCTGGAACCTGGTGTTCATGCAGTTCGACCGTGATGCGGCCGGGACCCTGCATCCGCTGCCCAAGCCCTCGATCGATACCGGCATGGGGCTGGAGCGCATCGCCGCGGTGATGCAGGGTGTGCACTCCAACTACGAGATCGACCTCTTCCGGAACCTGCTGGCCTCGGCGGCGCGTCACACCGGCCACGCCGACACCCGTAACCCCTCGCTGCGGGTGATTGCCGACCACATCCGCTCCTGTGCCTTCCTGATCGTTGATGGCGTGCTGCCCTCCAATGAGGGGCGTGGCTATGTGCTGCGTCGCATCATTCGTCGCGCGATTCGCCACGGCCACAAGCTGGGCACCAAGGGCGACTTCTTTCACAAGCTGGTAGGGGCGCTGGACGTGGAGATGGGCGATGCCTATCCGGAGCTGCGCGAGGCGCGTCACCAGATCGAACGCGTCCTGCTCAAGGAGGAGCAGCAGTTCGCTCGGACCCTGGAGCACGGCATGGGGCTGCTCGAGGAAGCCCTGGGCAACCTCGATGGCGAGGTGCTGCCCGGCGAGACGGTGTTCAAGCTCTATGACACCTACGGTTTCCCCTTTGACCTGACCGCCGACGTCTGCCGCGAACGCGGCGTCACCCTCGACGAGGTCGGCTTCGAGCGCCAGCTGGAAGCCCAGCGCGAGCGTGCCCGCGCGGCCAGCCAGTTCGGCGCCGACTATGGCGCCGTCCTGGAGCTGGAAGGCGAGACCGCCTTCACCGGCCACGAGCGTCTGGAGGACCGCGCCACCGTGACCGCCCTGGCCGATCGGGAGGGGAATGCGCTGGAGCGTCTCACGCCTGAGTACAAGGCCGTGGTGGTGCTCGATCGTACCCCCTTCTATGGCGAGTCGGGCGGTCAGGTAGGCGACACCGGCTACCTGCACCTCGAGGACGGTAGCCGCTTTCTGGTAGAGGATACCCAGAAGCAGGGCGGTCACCATCTCCACCACGGCGTGCTGCTGACAGGCGAGCTGTCCGTGGGCGACAGGGTGCGTCCCGAGGTCAATGGGGCCCTGCGTGCAGCCACGGTGCGCAATCACTCCGCGACCCACCTGATGCACAAGGCGCTGCGCCTGGTACTCGGCGATCACGTGGCGCAGAAGGGGTCGCTGGTCACGCCCGAGCGGCTGCGCTTCGACTTCAGCCACTTCGAGCCGGTCACCGCCGAGCAGCTGGCCGAGGTGGAGCGCCTGGTCAACGAGCAGATCCTGGCGAACGCCGCGACCCGAGTCCAGCACATGAGCCTCGACGAGGCCAAGGCCAAGGGGGCCGCGGCGCTGTTCGAAGCCAAGTACGCTGATAGCGTGCGGGTGCTGACCATCGGCGCGGATGACTTCTCCATCGAGCTGTGCGGTGGTACCCACGTGGCCCGCAGCGGTGACATCGGCTGCTTTCATATCGTCAACGAAGTCGGCATCGCCAGCGGCGTACGCCGTATCGAGGCGCTCACCGGCGAGGGGGCGCTGGCCTGGTTCCGTGATCAGGAGGCGCGCCTGAACCGCATCGGCGAACGCCTCAAGGCCAATCCCGAGCAGGCCGAGGAGCGGGTCGAGTCGCTGGTCGAGCGCAACCGGACCCTGGAGAAGGAGCTCGAACGCCTCAAGGCCAAGCTGGCCAGCGTCGCCGGCAATGACATGGTCAACGAGGCCAGCGAGGTCAAGGGGGTCAAGGTGCTGGCCAAGCGCCTCCAGGGGGTGGCCGGCAAGGAGCTGCGCGGCATGCTCGACCAGCTAAAGAACAAGCTGGGGTCCGGTATCGTGGTGCTGGGCGTGGCCGATGCCGAGGCGGGCAAGGTCAGCCTGATCGCCGGTGTTACCGACGACCTGACCGGTCGGGTCAAGGCCGGTGAGCTGGTCAACCACGTGGCGGCCCAGGTCGGCGGCAAGGGCGGCGGCCGACCCGACATGGCCCAGGCCGGCGGCAGCGATGTCACGGCGCTGCCGGGCGCGCTGGACAGCGTGCCGGCCTGGGTCGAGGAGCGACTCCCGTGAGGATTTGCAGGGCCGGTGGCGGCGACGCCCCGGCCCTTGTCATCTCTACTTACCTTTCACTCATCCGAGCGCTATCCGCACTCGACGCACGAGGGAAATCGGCATATGGCACTATACGTACAGAAGTTCGGCGGCACTTCGGTGGGCTCCGTGGAGCGCATCAAGGCTGTGGCCGAGAAGGTCAAGGGGTGTCGTGACAACGGCCACCAGGTGGTCGTCGTGGTCTCCGCCATGAGCGGAGAGACGAACCGCCTGATCGGCATGGCCAACGAGATCAACGACGAGCCAACGCCGCGCGAGATGGACATGCTGGTCTCCACGGGCGAGCAGGTCACCATCTCGCTGCTTGCCATGGCCCTGCACAAGCTGGGCGTTCCGGCGACGTCCTACACCGGCTCTCAGGTGGGCATACAGACCGACAGCGCCCACACCAAGGCGCGCATCCAGCGCATCGAGACCGACGAGCTGCAGGCCGACCTGGACGACGGTCAGGTCGTGGTGGTCGCCGGCTTCCAGGGCGTCGATGAGGAGGGCAACATCACCACCCTCGGCCGCGGTGGTTCCGACACCACCGGCGTGGCGCTGGCCGCCGCGCTGGGCGCCGACGAGTGCCAGATCTACACCGATGTGGATGGCGTCTATACCACCGATCCGCGGGTCTGCAGCAAGGCTCAGCGCCTCGAGACCATCACCGTCGAGGAGATGCTGGAACTGGCGAGCCTGGGCTCCAAGGTCCTGCAGATTCGCGCCGTCGAGTTCGCCGGCAAGTACAATGTTCCGCTGCGCGTGCTGTCCAGCTTCGAGGACGGCCCCGGCACCCTGATCGTTGCAGACTCCGACCAAGACGAGGACTCCATGGAAGAACCGCTGATCTCCGGTATCGCCTTCACCGCTAACGAGGCCAAGCTGACCCTGCTCAATACCCCCGACGTCCCCGGTGTGGCCTCGCGCATCCTGGGGCCGATCGCCGATGCCAACATCGAGGTCGACATGATCGTCCAGAACGTGGCACCGGCCGGTGACTACACCGACTTTACCTTCACGGTGGCCAAGGGCGACTACAAGCAGACCATGAAGATCCTTCAGGAGCAGGTGATCCCCGACCTTGGCGGCGGCGAGTTGCGCGGTGACGACAACATCGCCAAGGTCTCGCTGGTCGGCGTGGGCATGCGTTCCCATGCCGGCGTGGCCTCGAAGTTCTTCCGCGTGCTGGCCGACGAGAACATCAACATCCGCATGGTGTCCACCTCCGAGATCAAGATCTCCGTGGTGATCGACGAGAAGCACATGGAGCTGGCAGTCAAGGCGTTGCACAAGGCCTTCGGTCTCGACAAGAGCGATATCGAGGCAGAGTAACTCGTGCACTCGAATCGACGACACCTTCTTCTACGCTTGTAGGGAAGTCCGTGATGCTCGTGCCCCAGGCCTTCCTTTCAACGGGGTACGAGAGTGTCATGGGTCGGTGCCATTGGTCAGGGACGATGTCTTGGCGCACAATGTCATTTCGTCGTCCCTGCCGGCGAGCATCCCGTAGCCCGAAGTCTGAGAAGGAGATCAGTCATGCTCATCCTGACCCGCCGTGTCGGCGAAACCCTGATGATCGGTGACGACATCACCGTGACCGTCCTTGGCGTCAAGGGCAATCAGGTCCGCATCGGCGTCAATGCCCCCAAGGATGTCGCCGTGCATCGCGAGGAGATCTATCAGCGCATCCAGCGCGAAAAGTCCGATTCCGGTCTCGAGAGCGATGACTAGCCTGTCGATGGCAGCCTCTCGCGGGCTTCGGCGAAAAAACGCTCGCGATCGCTGGACAATGGCCTTCTAAAACGGTAGGATACGCACCGTGCCGATGAGGGAGAGGTGGCCGAGTGGCTGAAGGCGCTCCCCTGCTAAGGGAGTAAGGGGTTAACAGCCCCTTCGAGGGTTCGAATCCCTCCCTCTCCGCCATTGTCGACACATGAAGGTCTAGCGCCCGTAGCTCAGCTGGATAGAGTACCTGACTACGAATCAGGTGGTCGGAGGTTCGAATCCTCCCGGGCGCGCCATCTTCACCCCGGATGTAACCGTCGCCGTTCCGATCGGTTGCCCCGCCGCAACGAGCCTGCTTGTTGCCCAAGCGCCCGTAGCTCAGCTGGATAGAGTACCTGACTACGAATCAGGTGGTCGGAGGTTCGAATCCTCCCGGGCGCGCCAGATATCGACCCGTCCTCTCCGCGAGGGCGGGTCTTCTCCGTTACGGGCCTGCAGCCGCGAGACACCTCGGTCTGCCGGCTGCCAGTATCCTGCTAGCCGGGTCGGCATGTCTCGCGTGCCGGACCCGCGATCGTTTGAGGCGCCGTCGCCATGCGACGTGCGCCTCCTTTTTTTGGTTCATTGCACTTTGGCGTGAAAGAGGCGAAGGATCCCGGTGGGAGCGCTGTCCGGCGTCCCGGCTGAGCTGCGCAAATGGCGCCGACAGGCGCCCTGAGCTGAGTGCCAATAGCCGGGAAGGCCGAATGCGATGAAGCTTCTTTGCGTGTTCCCTGGTTGTGGATGTCTTGATCGGTGCGCTGTCAGGCGCTTCCGGCCGGGTGATCGGCATCGGCCCGAGGGAGGGCGCGGCTGGTCGGGGCTTCGATGGCCGCGAGCAGGGCGTCCAGGTCGCGCAGCCGCTTTACCGCCTGGAAGCGGCGGGCCGCCTCATCGTCGCGCTGGCGCATGTGGTTGAGCCACTGCTTGATCAGGGCCGTGACGACATGCGCTGGAAGTGTGCTACGCTGCAATGCAGCAAAGTCGCCGAGAACCTGGGCCCGGGTCTGCCAGGGGGTATCGGGCAGTCGCGCCCCCGTTGCCTGCCAATGGCGGATGCGTCCCGCCAGTCCGGGGTCGGCGAGGGCACCGCGGCCGAGCATCACGTCGCGACACCCGGAGAGGGTGCGTGCCTTCCAGTAATCCTCCAGTGTCCAGATGTCGCCGTTGGCGACCACCGGAATGGAGAGGCGCTGGCGGATACGGCCGATCCACTCCCAGTGGGCAGGGGGGCGGTAACCCTCGTCGCGGGTACGGCCGTGGACCACCAGTCGCCGGGCGCCAGCGTCCTGGGTGGCGAGCGCGCAGGCCAGGGCCAGGCGACGATCGGAGAAGCCCAGGCGAATCTTGGCCGTCACCGGTATCGCTTCGCCCACGGCCCGGGTCACTGCTGACACGACGGCGTGAACCCGGCGCGGATCACGCAACAGCGAGGCGCCGCCATCGTGGCGGTTGACCAGCTTGGCCGGGCAGCCGAAATTGAGGTCCAGGCCGGTGGCGCCGAGGCGCAGCGCCTGGCGGGCGTTGGCGGCCAGGGCCTCGGGGTCGGAGCCCAGTAGCTGCAGCTGAACCGGAACACCACTCGGCGTGGTGACGTGCGGATGGCTGAGCTCCGGACAGTGGCGGTGGAAGACACGAGGCGGCAGGCGGGCATCCACGACCCGCACGAATTCGGTCACCACCCAGTCGAAACCGGGAGTGCGGGTCAGCAGATCGCGGGTCACTGCATCGATGACCCCCTCCATGGGGGCTAGGCCGATTCGTCCGCTATGTAGTAAATTAACAACGCTGACTTCCACCATGACGCCATTGCAATCTGTCGGGGATGTGGCAGGTTATAGCATCCTAAAAAATGCGCAAGCCGTGTCTTTCTCGTGATAGCGAGATCAGCCGTGCGCAATGAACAGGAGAACTAGCATGCAGGACACGCAGCTGCTCAACGAGGGGCTTGCCCTGATGGGGCTCGGCATGGGCTTCGTTTTTGTTTTTCTTACCGTGCTGGTGATCGTCACCACCCTGATGTCCAAGTTCATCGGGCGCTTCTTCCCCGAGCCGCCAGCACCTGCCGTCAGTGGTGCCCGCCGGCCGCCGTCGTCCCGTCAGGACGATGACGTCATGGTCGCCATTACCGCCGCAGTACACCGCTATCGCCGCCGCCACCGCCGCTGAGGCGGCCGCTCGCTTTCGCATTCACTCATAACGACAAGGTCACTCCCATGACGGACAAGACACGCCCCCTTGGCATCACCGATGTCGTCCTGCGCGATGCCCACCAGTCGCTGTTTGCCACCCGCATGCGCCTCGATGACATGCTGCCCATCGCCGAAAAGCTCGACCGCGTCGGCTTCTGGTCGCTGGAGTCCTGGGGCGGGGCCACCTTCGACGCCTGTATCCGCTACCTCGGCGAGGATCCGTGGGAGCGGATACGGGCGTTGAAGGCGGCCATGCCCAACACCCCCCAGCAGATGCTGCTGCGCGGCCAGAACCTGCTCGGCTACCGTCACTACGCCGATGACGTGGTGGACAAGTTCGTCGAGCGGGCCAGGACCAACGGCGTCGACGTCTTTCGCGTCTTCGATGCCATGAACGATCCGCGCAACCTCGAGCGGGCCATCCAGGCGGTGCGCAAGGTCGAGGGGCATGCCCAGGGCACGCTCTCCTATACCGTGAGCCCGGTGCACACCCTGGATGGCTGGGTCGAGCTGGGCAAGACCATTGCCGCCATGGGTGCCGACTCCCTGGCGATCAAGGACATGGCCGGCCTGCTCAAGCCCTACGACGCTCATGAACTGGTCACCAGGCTCAAGGCCGCCGTGGACATCCCCATCCACATGCAGTGCCACGCCACCACCGGCATGTCCACCGCCACCGCCCTCAAGGCCGCCGAGGCGGGCATCGACAACGTCGATACCGCCATCTCCTCGATGTCCATGACCTATGGCCACAGTCCCACCGAGTCGGTGGTGGCCATCCTCCAGGGCACCGAGCGCGACACCGGCCTGGACCTCGAGCTGCTCGAGGAGATCGCCGCCTACTTCCGCGAGGTGCGCAAGAAGTACGCCGCCTTCGAGGGCTCGCTGAAGGGCATCGACTCGCGCATCCTGATCGCCCAGGTGCCGGGCGGCATGCTCACCAACATGGAGGGCCAGCTCAAGGAGCAGGGGGCCGGCGACAAGCTCGACGACGTGCTCAAGGAGATCCCGCGGGTGCGCGAGGACCTGGGCTTCATCCCGCTGGTCACCCCGACCTCGCAGATCGTCGGCACCCAGGCGGTGATGAACGTGATGATGGGGGAACGCTACACGTCGATCTCCAAGGAGGTCCAGGCGCTGCTCAGGGGCGAGTACGGTGCCGCCCCGGCGCCGTTCAACAAGCAGCTGCAGGCGCGCGTGCTGGAGGGGGGCGAGCCGATCACCTGCCGCCCGGCCGACAACCTCAGCCCCGAGATGGACCGGCTCGCCGCCGAGCTCAAGGAGAAGGCCCGGGCCGAGGGCATCCGCCTGGCCGAGGGCGAGCGCGAGGTCGACGACGTGCTGACCTATGCGCTCTTCCCGCAGATCGGCCTGAAGTTTCTCAGCAACCGCGACAACCCCGACGCCTTCGAGCCCGCGCCCCAGGCCCCCGGGAAGGAGACCTCCGCGGCCAGTGCCAGCCTGCCGGCGAGGCGCGAGGCCAGTGCGCCAGCGGCCCAGGCCACGGCGCCGGCCGGCCCCGAGACCTACACCGTCAAGGTCAACGGCAAGCAGTACGTGGTCGAGGTCGCCGAGGGTGGCGAGATGGGCCAGGTGACCGAGCAGGGTGGCAGCGGCTCGGCGCCAAGCGAACCTGCGGCCCCGTCCGGCGAGGCCATCACCGCGCCCCTGGCCGGCAACATCTTCAAGGTCAACGTCCGCGAGGGCGACAGCGTCGAGGCGGGGGACGTGGTGATCATTCTCGAGGCCATGAAGATGGAGACCGAGGTGCGAGCCACCAGCGCCGGCACCGTCTCCGCCATCAAGGTCAGCGAGGGCGACAGCGTCGCCGTCGCTGACGTCCTGATCGAGCTCTAAGGGCCCCCTCATGGAGAAACTACTGACACTCTGGCATGGCTCGGGGCTCTACAACCTGGAGGCGGGCCAGGTCGTGATGATTCTGGTGGGCATGCTGCTGCTCTACCTGGCCATCGCCAGGAAGTTCGAGCCGCTGCTGCTGGTGCCGATCGGTTTCGGCGGCATCCTGGCCAACATTCCCGAGGCGGGACTGGCCCTGTCGGCACTGGATCAGGCCATCGACGTCGCCAGGCCCGCCGTGCTTGAGCAGCTCGCAACCGCGCTGGGCGCGAGCCTGGATCCGCTGGCCGATACCGCGACCTGGCGCGAGACCCTCAAGGGGGTAGTCCAGGACGGAGCGGCGCCCGATCAGCTGCGTGCCGCCCGCGACGTCGCCGTCGGCGTCGGCTACGGCGACGGCATGCTCTACAGCTTCTACTCGGTGGCCATCGCCTCGGGCATTGCCCCGCTGGTGATCTTCATGGGGGTGGGGGCGATGACCGACTTCGGCCCGCTGCTGGCCAATCCGCGGACCCTCTTCCTGGGGGCGGCGGCACAGTTCGGCATCTTCGCCACTCTGTTCGGTGCGGTCGGCCTCTCGGCACTGGGCGTGATGGACTTCTCGCTCAACCAGGCCGCGGCCATCGGCATCATCGGCGGCGCCGACGGCCCGACCTCGATCTACGTATCGAGCGTGCTGGCGCCGGAACTGCTGGGGGCCATCGCCGTGGCCGCCTATGCCTACATGGCGCTCGTGCCGTTGATCCAGCCGCCGATCATGAAACTTCTCACCTCGAAGCGGGAGCGTGAGATCACCATGACCCAGCTGCGCCCGGTGTCGAAGCTCGAGAAGGTGGTCTTCCCGATCGCCATCCTGCTGCTGGTGGCCTTCTTCCTGCCGGATGCTGCGCCACTGTTGGGGATGTTCTGCTTCGGCAACCTGATGCGCGAATGCGGCGTGGTGGAACGGCTCTCCGATACCGCCCAGAATGCCCTAATCAATATCGTGACCATCTTCCTGGGGCTCTCGGTCGGCTCCAAGCTGATGGCCGACAGCTTTCTGGCCCTGGAGACCCTGGGGATCCTCGGGCTGGGCATGGTGGCCTTCGGTATCGGTACCGCCGCCGGGGTGTTGATGGCCAAGCTGATGAACGTGATGAGCCGGATGCCGATCAATCCGCTGATCGGTGCCGCCGGGGTCTCGGCGGTGCCCATGGCGGCGCGGGTGGCCAACAAGGTGGGGCTGGAGTCGAACCCCCACAACTTCCTGCTGATGCACGCCATGGGGCCCAACGTGGCCGGGGTGATCGGCTCGGCGGTGGCCGCCGGGGTGATGATCAAGTACCTGGGGTGAGGCGCCCTCGGGCGCCGTTCGTCATTCCGCTGGGGGAGGGTCGCCAAGCCGTGCCAACCGCCCGCGCAGCCGCGACTCGAGGGCCGTCAGGTCGGTAGCGGTGTCGCTGGGCCAGCCTACCCTTAGCACCACGCCGTCGGTGCCGTAGTCGGCCTGCTCGACCGGCACCTCCTGCTCGGCGAGCCAGGCGCGGGCCTCGGCCTCGCCGGCGAAGTCGACCCGCAGGCGCAGCGGGGTGCGCTCGACCACGGTGCGGCGTGGCAGGGTTTCCACGGCCTCGGCGACGGCACGGGCGTAGGCGCGTGCCAGGCCGCCGGTGCCGAGCTTGGTTCCGCCGAAGTAGCGCGTGACCACGCAGCCGACCTGGCCCAGGTCGGCACCCTCCAGTACCTGGAACATGGGGCGCCCGGCGGTGCCGCCGGGCTCGCCGTCGTCGGAGAAGCCGAGGTCGGTCTGCTCGCCGGGCGGGCCGGCGATGTAGGCGCTGCAGTGGTGACTGGCGCCGGGGTGGGCGCGGCGTGCCTCGGCCAGCAGTACCTCGAAGGTGGCGGTGTCCGGTGCATGGCAGAGCCAGGTGATGAAGCGGCTCTTCTCCACCTCCAGGCAGCTCTCCTGCCAGTGCCCTGCAGCGATGTCGGGGACTGCGTAGCGCATCAGGCGGCCAGCTCCGCCTGGCGCACCACGCCCATCACCAGGCCGATCACCTGGATGTCGTCGTTGCGCAGGTAGATGGGCGCCATGCGCTCGTTGGCCGGCTGCAGGCGCACGCCCGACTTCTCGATGTAGAGCTTCTTCAGGGTGACCTCCTGGTCATTGATCATCACCACGGCGGTCTCGCCGTTCTCGGCGCTCTCGCGACGCTCGATGATGATCACATCCCCGTCGAAGATATTGCAATCGACCATGGAGTCGCCGCGTACCCGCAGGGCATAGGTGTTGCGGCGCACCATGCGCGTCGGTACCTGGATTCCGCCGGCCTCGGGGCAGGCCTCGATGGGCATGCCCGCCGAGACGCGGCCGAGCAGCGGGATCTCGGTCAGTCCGTCGGCCGCGATGGCCGCCCAGGCCTCGGCCAGCGGGAGGTTGGGGCGGCGCTCCAGGTATTGCGTCGTGACATTGGGCATGCGGTGTCTCCCCGGTCGTCTGTTCCTGTCATTATATACAGTACTCAACGAGCATAGCAGCGGACCCGAATCTGGCAAGGGGTGGCGTCCACGCATGACTTGATCCAGGGCAAGTGCGACCGGCTGACGCGGTCGGGGCGACTAGTCGCCAGAGCCCTTTCCGTGTAAAGTTCCGGGCGAATTATCCATGCCGGGAGAGTGCCTTGAGCCTGCGTCTGCAAGCCCGAAAGCTGGCCTGTGAGCGGGACGATCGCTGGCTGTTTCAGGACCTGGACCTGGATATTCATGCGGGTGAGGTCGTGCGAGTGGAAGGCCCCAATGGCAGTGGCAAGACCACCCTGTTGAAGATTCTCTCCGGGCAGCTGGCCGACTTCCAGGGCGAGCTCTACTGGAACGATTGCCCCATGCGACGCACTCGCCAGGATTTCCTGGCCAACCTGCTCTACCTGGGCCATGCGCCAGGCGTCAAGGCGGCGCTGACGCCACTGGAGAACCTGGCCTGGTATCAGGCGCTGGCCGGCGAACCCGATGACGAGGCCGCCCGCTTCGCGGCGCTGGCGGCCGTAGGGCTCACGGGCTTCGAGGACCTGCCTGCCGGTCAACTTTCTGCCGGTCAGCAGCGCCGGGTGGCCCTGGCGCGACTGGAGCTGATCCCGCGGCCGCTGTGGGTGCTCGACGAGCCCTTCACCGCCATCGACCGTGATGGCGTGGCCACGCTCGAGGAGCGTCTGACGGCCCATGCTCGCCGGGGGGGCTGCGTGCTGGTGACCACCCACCACGAGCTGGCGGATTCGCCGGCGCTGCGACGCATCCGGCTGGGGCAGAGGGGGGGCGATGTCACACTCTGAGCCGCGCCTGGTGCAGGGGGCAGACGATATGCCGCTGTTTCGGGAACCCGAGGGCGGTGCCGGGGTCGCAGTTCGAGCAACGCTCAAGCGTGACCTGGTGCTGCTGATGCGCCGGCGCAGCGAGGTGCTCAATCCACTGGTGTTCTTCGCCCTGGTGATTACCCTGTTCCCGATCGGCATCTCGCCGGACCCGGAGCTGCTGGCGACCATCGCGCCGGGCCTGCTGTGGGTAGCGGCCCTGCTCGCGGCGCTGCTCTCCCTGGACAGTGTGTTTCGCAGCGACTATGACGACGGCTCCCTGGAGCAGCTGCTGCTCTCGCCACAGCCGTTGCCGGCGCTGGCGCTCGCCAAGGTGGCGGTGCACTGGCTGGTCACCGGCCTGCCACTGGCGCTGATGGCGCCGCTGCTGGGGATCATGCTGTCGCTGCCGGCGGGGAGCTACGCGGTGCTGGCAGTGTCGCTGGCCCTGGGCAGTGCCAGTCTGAGCCTGGTCGGCGCCATCGGGGCGGCGCTGACCGTGGGGCTCGCTCGGGGTGGTGTGCTGCTCTCGTTGCTGGTGCTGCCGCTCTATATCCCGGTGCTGATCTTCGGTGCCGGTGCCGTGCAGGCGGCCATCCTCGGCGATGGCGTCTCGGCGCATCTGGCGATCCTGGGTGCGCTTCTGGCAGTGTCGCTGAGTCTCGCCCCCTGGGCGATCGCGGCGTCACTGCGCATCAGTATCAACGGTTGAGGACGACTAACGGCATGTGGGCCTTCATACACAAGCTCGGCTCCCCCAGGTGGTTCTATGCCATCAGCGCGAGGCTGCAGCCCTGGTTCTGGGCGGCGGCGGCGGTGCTGATTCTGGTCGGCAGCGCCTGGGGGCTGGCCTTCGCCCCGGCGGACTATCAGCAGGGCAACAGCTTCCGCATCATCTACGTGCATGTGCCGGCGGCCTTCCTGGCTCAGTCGATCTTCGTCAGCATGGCGGTAGCCGGCCTTGTCTTCATGGTCTGGAAGATCAAGATCGCCGACATGGCGGCGGCGGTGATGGCACCTCTGGGGGCTGCCATGACCTTCGTCTCGCTGTTTTCCGGCGCGGTCTGGGGCGTGCCCACCTGGGGCACCTGGTGGATGTGGGATGCGCGTCTTACCTCGATGCTTATCCTGCTGTTTCTCTATTTCGGCGTCATCGCCCTGCGTGGGGCCTTCTCCAGCCGCGACAGTGCTTCCCGGGCCGCCTCGGTGCTGGCGATGGTCGGCGTGATCAACATCCCCATCATCAAGTATTCGGTGGACTGGTGGTACACCCTCCACCAGCCGGCGACCTTCAGCGTCACCTCGCGTCCGGCCATGCCGGTCGAGATGTGGGCGCCGCTGCTGATCATGGTGCTGGGCTTCTACTGTTTCTTCATCGCGCTGACCCTGATGCGCACCCGCAGCGAGATCCTGCGCCGCGAGTCGAACAAGCGCTGGGTGCGTGAGCTGGCCGGGGAGGTGGGCTGATGGCATTCGATTCTCTTTCCGCCTTTCTGGCCATGGGCGGCCATGGTGTCTACGTCTGGGCCTCCTGGGGGGTCACCCTGCTGCTGATGGCGGGGACCGTGGTCCATGCCCGTGTCGAGCGACGCGCCCTGCTGCGTGACCTGCGACGACGAGCGCGTCGCGATCAGCACCACGGCACGTCGTGCGCCGCCACGGCGCCGGTTTCACATCAAGAGGGCCATGCCCGTGAGAGCTAAACGCAAGCAGAAGCTGTTCGTGATCCTGGGGCTGGTCTCGCTGGCCGCCATCGCCGTGGGCCTGACCCTCTATGCGCTGCGCAGCAACATCAACCTGTTCTTCAGTCCGGTGCAGATCGCCGCCGGGGACGCCCCCGTGGAGCGCCAGATCCGCGCCGGCGGCATGGTCAAGGAGGGCTCGGTGGAGCGCGACCGGGATAGCCTGGAAGTGTCGTTCACGGTCACCGACTATGTCGATGACCTGGAGGTGCGTTACAGCGGCATCCTGCCCGACCTGTTCCGCGAGGGGCAGGGCGTGGTGGTCGTCGGCGAGCTTCAGCACGATGGCTGGCTGCGGGCCGACCAGGTGCTGGCGCGTCACGACGAGAACTACATGCCGCCCGAGGTCGCCCAGGCACTGGAGGAAGCCGGCTATGCACCGGAGGACTACCAGGCGAAGGCCGCCGAGGTGGGCAAGAAGATGGATGCCCAGGCGGACGACAGCGGCGACGGCCGGACCAACTGAGCGGAGTGCCCATGCAGACCCTGATGATCCCCGAGATCGGCCACTATGCCCTGGTCATTGCCCTGCTGATGGCCCTGGTCCAGGGGGTGATGCCCCTTGCCGGCGCAGCGACGCGCCGTCCGTTGTGGATGGCCTATGCGCGACCCATGGCCAGTGGCCAGTTCCTCTTCCTGGCCATCGCCTATGCCTGCCTGACCGCCAGCTACCTGCTGGACGACTTCAGCGTGGCCAACGTGGCCAACAACTCCAACTCGATGCTGCCCTGGTACTACAAGGCCAGTGCGGTGTGGGGCAACCACGAGGGCTCGGTGCTGCTGTGGAGCCTGATACTGGCTGCCTGGGGCTTCGCGGTAGGCTGCTTCTCGCGGCAGCTGCCCCGCGACATGCTGGCTCGGGTGATGGGCGTGATGGGGCTGGTCAGCGTCGGCTTCCTGGCCTTCGTGCTGATTACCTCCAATCCCTTCGAGCGGCTGCTGCCCAACGTCCCCCAGGACGGCGCCGATCTCAATCCGCTGCTGCAGGACTTTGGCCTGATCGTCCATCCGCCGATGCTCTACATGGGCTACGTGGGCTTCTCGGTGGTCTTTGCCTTCGCCATCGCCGCTCTCCTGGGCGGGCGCCTCGATGCAGCCTGGACCCGCTGGGCGCGGCCCTGGACCAATATCGCCTGGGCCTTTCTCACCGTGGGCATCGCCCTGGGCAGCTGGTGGGCCTACTACGAGCTGGGCTGGGGCGGCTGGTGGTTCTGGGATCCGGTCGAGAATGCCTCGCTGCTGCCTTGGCTGGCCGGTACGGCGTTGATCCACTCCCTGGCGGTGACCGAGAAGCGTGGTGCCTTCAAGAGCTGGACGGTGCTGCTGGCGATCACCACCTTCTCGCTGTCGCTGATGGGCACCTTCCTGGTGCGCTCGGGCGTGCTTACTTCGGTGCACGCCTTCGCCAACGACCCCTCCCGCGGGCTCTTCATCCTGGTGCTGCTGGGCATCACCGTGGGGCTCTCACTGCTGCTGTTCGCCCTGCGCGCCCCGCGGGTCAGCCACCAGGTGGGCTTCAGCTGGCTATCGCGTGATGCCCTGCTGCTGGTCAACAACATCCTGCTGGTGATCATGACCGTCACGGTGCTGCTCGGCACGGTTTACCCGCTGCTGCTCGATGCCCTGAACCTGGGCAAGATCAGCGTGGGCCCCCCCTACTTCAATGCGCTCTTCGTGCCGCTGACGGTGCTGCTCTGCCTGTTCATGGGACTGGGTCCCCTGTCGCGCTGGAAGCATACCCCGGCCCGGGACCTCTTCAAGCGCAGCTGGCTTGCCGGTCTGGCGGCCCTGGTGATCGGCGCGCTGGCGCCGCTGCTCTATCGCGGGGAGTGGAATCTCAAGGTGAGCCTGGGCGTGTTGGTCGCCCTGTGGATCGTGCTGCCCATGGCGCGTGACCTCTGGACCAAGTCGCGACACTCGTCCGGTCGTCTGGCCGGTCTCAAGCGCCTTTCGCTGGCCTACTGGGGGATGATTCTCGGCCATCTGGGCATCGCAGTGACCATCCTCGGCGTTACCGTGGTCTCCAACTACGCCATCGAGCACAACGTTCGCATGGGGGTGGGTGACAGCGCTGAAGTGGCCGGCTACACCTTCACCATGACCGAGCTCGCCAGTCGTCGGGGCCCCAACTATCTGGCGGATTCCGCCGAGATGGAAGTGCGTCGCGGCGAGAGTCGGCGCAGCTTCACCATGACCCCCGAGAAGCGCCTCTACATCGCCCGTGGCATGCCGATGACGCAGGTCGCGTTGCGCCCCGGCCTGTTCCGTGACCTCTACGTGGCCATGGGCGAGGACTTGGAGGATGGCAGCTGGGCGATGCGCATCCAGTACAAGCCCTTCGTGCGCTGGCTGTGGCTCGGGGCGCTGCTGATGGCGGCCGGTGGCGTGCTGGCCGTGGCGGATCGCCGCTATCGTCGCACCGTGACCGCGCGTGACCCGGAGCGCGTCGCTGCCAGCGCTCAGCCCCGGGAGGCCACGGCATGAAGCGTCGCCTGCTGCTGCTGTTGCCATTGATCGGCTTCCTGGTACTCGGTGCCTTCCTTTACATGGGGTTGTCGATCAATCCCTTCGACCGTGACTCGGCGCTGATGGCCAGGGAGTTTCCGACCTTCGAACTCTCTACCCTCGAGGACCCCGAGCGGGTGGTGGACGAGTCGCTGCTCGAGGGCGAGGTCACGCTGGTCAATGTCTGGGGGGAGTGGTGCCCGACCTGCAAGCAGGAGATGCCCCAGCTGCTCGACCTCGCCGAGGGTGGCGTGCGACTGGTGGGGGTCGACTACAAGGATACCCGGGAAAAGGGGCGTGAGTTTCTCGCCGAGTTCGGCAACCCCTTCGAGGTCAATATCTTCGACCCCGAGGGGGATCTGGGCTTCGACCTGGGGGTCTACGGTGCCCCCGAGACCTTCCTGGTCGATCGCGATGGCATCATCCGTTATCACCACACCGGCTATATCCGGCCGGAAGACGTGCGCGAGACAATATTGCCGGAGGTGGAGAAATGGCGTTGATCGTCCGGTTGCTGCTGCTGTGCGCTTGCCTGCTCTGGCCTGTCCTGGGCCAGGCGGCGGTGGAGGTACGCGAGTTCGATGACCCGATCACCGAGCAGCGCTATCGTGACCTCACCGCGACCCTGCGCTGTCCCAAGTGCGAGAACCAGGCCATCGACGATTCCGATGCGCCGATTTCCGGCGACATGCGCGAACGCGTCTATCGCCAGCTCCAGGATGGTCGCTCCGACAAGGAGATCCTGGATTTCATGGTCAACCGCTTCGGTGACTATGTGTTGTACAACCCGCGTCTCGAGGGACGCACCCTGCTGCTGTGGGGACTTCCTGTCGGCCTGGTGCTGCTGGGTGCCCTGGTGGTGGTGCTCATGGTGCGTGCTCGACGTCGTTCTTCCGCCCGCGACCTGAGTGCCGAGGAGCGGATGCGCCTGGATGCCCTGACCCAACGCGAGAGGACCGAATGACGCTGCTATGGATCGCCCTTGCCGTGCTGTTGCTGCCGGCGCTATGGCTGCTGGTCGCCCCCCTGCGGCGTGCCGCTTCCGTGAGTGCTGCCCAGCGTGACTTCGAGGCCAATGACCGCACGGCTGACCAGAACCTCGCCATCTATCGCCGTCGCCTGGCCTCGCTGGAGGCGGCCCGGGAGCGTGGTGACATCGATTCGACCCGTTTCGAGGAGGATCGCCTCGAGCTCGAGCGGAGCCTGCTCGAGGATACCGAGCACCTGGTGCGTGCGCCGCTCAAATCAGCTGCCTCCGGTAGATTGGCAGTGCCCGTGGTGATGGTGGCGGTCGTGCTGGCGAGCGTGTTCTGGTACATCGAGCAGGGGGCCGAAGGAGACCTCACCCTCTACACGGTTCAGCAGCAGGTGATGAACGATCCCGAGGCCACGCTGCCGATGCTGGTGGAGCGTCTCGAGGAGCAGGCCGCCCGGCAGCCCGACAACCCCAATGTCTGGCGTGCGCTGTTTCCGCTCTACCGCGACAATGGTCGTATCGATGAGGCTACCGACGCCCTGGAGCGGCTGGTCGAGCTCGAGGGTCGCCAGCCCCGGTTGCTGGCCGAACTGGCCCAGATCCGCTATTTCGCCGCCGGCCGTGAGATGACCGAGGAGGTGCAGGCGCTGGTCGACGAGGTAAGGGAGATGGATTCCAGCCAGCCCACGGTGCTCGGCATGCTCGGCATCGATGCCTTTGACGACGGCGACTACGAGGTCGCCATCGACCGCTGGCGTCGGGCCATTGCCGGCATGGACGATCCTGACACGGCCGATGCCCTGCGTCAGGGGATCCGCGTGGCCCAGCAGCGCCTGGGACTTGAGCCGGACGAGGCCGAGGAGGCGGTTGCCGAGGGGCCTGGCATCGCCGTCAGGGTTCGACTGGCGGATGAGCTTGCCGATCGGCTCGATACGGATGCCACCGTCTTCGTGGTCGCCCGTGATCTCGAGGGGGAGCTGCCGCCGCTGGCCGTGGCCCAGGCGCGTCTGAGCGAGCTGCCGATGACCGTGGTGCTCGACGACAGTCGCGCCATGTCGAGCGAGGCGCGGATATCCCAGGTGGATCAGGCGCGGCTGATGGTGCGCGTCTCCGAGAGCGGCCAGGCCACGCCTCAGCCCGGGGACCTGCTGGGCACCCGCGAGGGGGTGGCCGTGGGTGACACCGAGGATGAGCCCGTCGAGGTGGTGGTCGACCGGGTCGTCGAGTAAGCCCATGCGACTGACGTCGATTCGCCTGGTGGGGTTCAAGTCCTTCGTCGATCCGGTCACGGTGCCCTTCGACGGCAACATGACGGCCATCGTGGGTCCCAACGGCTGTGGCAAGTCCAACATCATCGACGCCGTGCGCTGGGTCATGGGCGAGTCCTCGGCCAAGACCCTGCGTGGCGAATCGATGACCGATGTCATCTTCAATGGCTCCACCGGCCGCAAGCCGGTGGGACTTGCCTCCATAGAGCTGCATTTCGACAACCGTGACGGTGCCATGGGCGGCGCCTACGCGCAGTATGCCGAGATCGCGGTCAAGCGCCAGGTCACCCGCGACGCCCAGTCCAGCTACTTCTTCAATGGCCAGAAGTGTCGCCGCCGCGACATCGCCGATCTGTTCCTGGGCACCGGCCTGGGGCCGCGTTCCTATGCCATCATCGGCCAGGGCATGATCTCGCGGCTGATCGAGGCGCGTCCCGAGGAGCTGCGCTCGACCCTCGAGGAAGCCGCCGGCATCTCTAAGTACAAGGAGCGCCGCCGCGAGACCGAGAACCGCATGCGGCGCACCCAGGAGAACCTGGAGCGCCTGGAGGACATCCGCGAGGAGCTCGACAAGCAGCTCGAGCGGCTCAAGCGTCAGGCCGAGGCGGCACGTCGCTATCAGACTCTCAAGCAGGAGGAGCATCGCCTCAAGGGTGAGCTGGCCCTGCTGCGCGGGCGCGCCCTGCGCGCCAGCCAGTCCGAGGAGGAGACCCGCGTCCGCGAGCTGGAGACCGCCGTCGAACGCGAAGTACTGGGAATGCGCCAGGCCGAGGGCCGGCTGGAGCAGGCGCGTGCCGAGCATGACCGACTGACCGAAGAGCTCGATGGCCTCCAGTCACGCTTCTTCGAGACCACGACGGCCATTGCCCGCCTGGAGCAGGACCTGGAGCATGCCCGCTCGCGGGACCAGCAGCTGGCCCACGACCTCGAGGCGGCCCGGCGCGAGCTCGCTGAACTCGCCCGCCTCGGTGATGATGATGGCGAGCGGCTGGCCCGCCTGGAGGAGCGCCTCGAGGCCCTGGGTCCTGAGCAGGAGGAGGTGGCGGAACAACTCGCTGAGCTCGAAGCGGCTCTCGAGGAGGCCGAGCCTCGTGCCGAGGAAGCGGATGCTGCCTGGGAGAGCTTTGGCGAGCGCTGGCAGGAACAGAGTCGCGAGGCGGAGCGCGCCCAGGACCGGCTTCGCGAACTGGAGAGTCGGCTCGAGCGACTGGCCGCCGACGAGCGCCGCCGTCGCCAGCAGCATGAGGAGCTCCCCGATATCGCCGGCCTGGGCGAACAGCGCCGGGAACTGGCCCAACGTCATGCCGAGCTCGAGGCGCGCCTGTCAGAACTCGAGGCCCGCCGGGGTGAACGTCAGGCCAGTCGCGATGCTGCCAGGGAGCAGGTACGGGAGGTCGAGGCAGCCCGGGAGAGCGACCGTCAGCGACGCAGCACCCTGCAGGGCGAGCTGGCCTCGCTGGAGGCGCTGATTCAGGCGGCCCTGGCCGATCATGACGAGGCGCTCGATGCCCACCTGGCCGAGCATGGTTTGGAACAGCATCGCCGTCTCGGCGAGGCCCTCGAGGTCGAGTCCGGTTGGGAGGAGGTGGTCTCCTGGGTACTGGCACCCTGGCTGAGGGCGCGACTGGTGGCCCCGCCCGATGCCCACCAGGCCCTGGCCGAACCGCCAGCTGCCGAGCTCGGCCTGCTCGAGGCCGCCGAGTCGTCTGCTCCGGCCGATAGTCTGGCGGCACGCGTGCGGGGAGGCGGGGCCGCAGGCCAGTGGCTGGCCGGCATTCGCTGCGTCGAGGATCGGCGGGCAGCCTGGTCGGCTCGCGAAAGCCTCGGGCCCGGCGAGAGCCTGATCACCCCCGATGGTCTCTGGCTGGGCAAGGGCTGGGCGCGCCATCGTGGTGCCGGCAACGGGCCGGACGCTCTGCTGGTCAGCCGTCGCCGTGAGGCGGAGGTGCACGATGAGCTGGCCGAGGTGGAAGCTCGCCTCGCCGACCAGGAGCGTCATCTCGAGCAGGCCGAGTCGCGGGTCGCGCAGGCCGAGTCGGATCTGGAGCAGATACGGCTCGAGGAGCGAGAGCTCGATCAACAGCGCCAGCAGCTGGCCGTGCAGGAGAGCGGCCTGGCCAGTCGACTCGAGCATCTACAGGGGCGCGCCGAGGAACTTGCCGAGGAGCTCGAGGGCCTTGCCCAGTCACGCGAGGAGGCCCTGCTCGCCCTGGAAGAGTCGCGCGAGCAGTGGCAGGCGGCAATGGTGCGGCTGGAGGAGGGAGCCGAGACCCGCGAACGCCTCGAGCGAGAGCGCCGCGAGGCGCGCGAGACGCTGGCTTCGTTGCGCGCCAGGCAGCGCCCCCTTGCCGAGGAGGCCCAGCGTCTTGCTCTGGAGCAGGAGCGGGCTGCCACCGAGCGCGCCGGCCTCGCCGAGCAGCAGGGCCGTGCCGGGGAGGCACGTGAACGCCTCGAACTGCGCTGTGCCGAGCTCGAGGAGGCTCGGGAAGGGCTGCATGAACCCGACGAGGAGCGCCGCGAACGCCTCGATGAGCTGCTGGACCGCCGTGAGCGCGAGGAGCGCGTGCTCAACGAGGCCCGGGCGCGGGCCGCCGAGCTGGTCGAGCGGCTACGCGAGGACGAGCAGGCCCGACAGGGCCATGAGCGCAGCCTCGAAGGCATCCGCGAGCGCCTTCAGGAATCCCGCATGCAGGTCCAGGCCCTCTCCCTCAAGGCCGAGGCCCAGGACGAGCAGCTCGCCGAGCTCAATCAGGACGTCGCTAGCCTGGCGGATTCCCTCGACCCCAGTGCGACCGAGTCCGCCTGGCAGACTCGGCTGGAGGAGGTCGGCGAACGGATCCGCCGCCTGGGAGCCATCAACCTGGCGGCCATCGAGGAGTACGACCAGCAGGCCGAGCGGCGCGACTACCTGGAAGCCCAGCATGTCGAGTTGAGTGAGGCGCTGGAGACCCTGGACCGAGCCATCCGGCGCATCGATCAGGAAACCCGGACGCGGTTTCGCGATACCTTCGAGCGCGTCAATGCCGGCCTTCAGGCCCTTTTTCCACGGGTATTCGGTGGGGGAACCGCGTGGTTGACCCTGACCGGGGAGGACTTGCTGGAAACCGGGGTGGCCATCATGGCGCGCCCTCCGGGGAAGAAGAACAGCACCATTCACCTGCTTTCCGGCGGGGAAAAGGCCCTGACCGCGCTGTCGATGGTATTTGCCATCTTTCAGCTCAATCCGGCGCCCTTCTGCATGCTCGACGAGGTGGATGCCCCGCTGGATGATGCCAATGTGGGACGCTATGCAAAGCTGGTGAAGGAGATGTCCGAGACCGTCCAGTTCATCTACATCACCCACAACAAGATCGCCATGGAGGCGTCGGAACGCTTGATGGGGGTGACCATGCAGGAGCCCGGGGTGTCACGCCTGGTGTCGGTTGGCGTCGAGGAAGCCGCGGCCCTGGCCGAGGCCTGACGGACTTGAACGTGAACGGCAAACGGGTTAACAAGGAAGACAATGAATACTGCATTGCACGGAAGCACGGGGAACCTGAAGGGCGATTGCATAGGGCCCGGTCGGGTTGCGGCTGGAAAAAGCCGAGCTTGACAAACAAAAAAGTGGCCCTTTTTTTGGCAATCGCGCTATGCTGTTGACGAACAACCATCAGGCATGGCGCCTTAGCAAAAGGCATGACGACCCATGGAACTAAGAGAGTGGCTGATCATACTAGGGCTTGCGCTGGTGACCCTCATCGTCATCGATGGCGTGCGTCGCCTGCAGCGACAGCGTCGCGTTCCGCGTCTCGACGAGGTCTCATCGGCTCCTGGCGAGCGTGGCCCCGAGGAGAGCGACGAGGACCCTGAGGCCGCGGCCCGCGCGGCCGAAATCAACTGGGAGCTGCCCAACGGAGGGGCGCGGGTCGTCAGGCCGGCGGAAGACCGGGGGGTACAACCCAAGCCCAAGCTGCAACGCCAGGAGCATCCGGGCCCCTCGCGGGTGCTGTCGGAGTTCCGTCGGCATGCCGGCGGAGCCGAGACACCGGTCGGGCGGACGTCCCGGGGTGACGGCGAGCGTGAATCCGTCCGGCCGGTGACGCCTGAGCCTGATCTCCAGGCGGAGCGAGACGCCCGCTCGTCGGCGCGCGCTGCCCATGAGCCCGACGCCCGCCGCGAGCCGGAGCTCTCGAGTCTCGATGGCCTGAACGAGGCGCCCATGGAGGCCGAGGCGTCGCAGGATGCCCGGCCCCTGGCGGCCGACCCCCGGGATCACGACGCCCATGAAGACGAGGAGCGCTACCGGCTGGTGGATCTCGACGGTGTGGGCGATTCGCTGAAGAGTGGTTCGAAACGCGTGGGGTCCTCCATGCACCGTTTCGGGGCCTCCCTGCAGAAGAGTCTCGCGCAACGGCGTGAGCACAAGCGCAGCGAGAAGGTTCGCCGTGAGGAGGAGCGCGCCGAGAAGGCCGCTCGCGAGGCAGCGCGTCGCCAGCAGGCAGAGGACGAGAGGGCCGTCCGAGAGGCCGAACAGCGCCGCCTCGAGGCCGAGGCGATTGCCGCTGCCGACGATGACGACCCGCTCTTCGCGCCTTACCGCCATCACGCGCAGGCGTCCGATGATGAGGTGTCCATGGAGACGCCGGTCGAGGACGCGATGGACGATGTGGCCCCGCGTGACGATGTGGTGCGACCCCACCCGGTGCTGGAAAGGGCCCTGCGCCACGACGTCAACGCCGAGCATGCCCGCGAGACCCTGAGTCAGGCCGACGAGATCATCGTCATCAGCGTGATGGCCCGGGACGAGGAGGGCTTCTCCGGCACGGCCCTGCTGGACCTGATGCTGGCCTGCGGGCTGCGCTACGGGCGCGACATGGGCATCTTCCACCGCTTCGAGACCGAGGACCCCGAGAGCCGCCTGCAGTTCTCCATGGTCAACGTGGTCAACCCGGGGACCTTCCCCATCGAGGCCATGGACGACTTCCGGACCCAGGGCATCACCCTGCTCATGCCGCTGCCCGGCGCCAGCGATACCGCGGCCGCCTTCGAGGCGATGGTCGAGACCGCCATGGTCATCGTCCGCCATCTCGGCGGTGAGCTGAAGGACGAGAACCAGAGCGTGATGACCGCCCAGACCGTGGAGTTCGCCCGCCAGCGGGTCCAGGAGTTCGAGCGTCGCAACCGTCTCAACCGCTATCAGGTGAACTAAAGCCGGAAGCTTTACCGGGCTTCGCCCGGTGCTATAAGCCGTAAGCTGGAAGCTGTAAGAAAACCACCTCCGTAGCCTTGCTATGGGGGTGGTTTGATTTGAGTTGTCTTAGAACTTGGAGCTTCGAGCTTCGAGGCCCCGCCAAGGACCGAGAGCCAGGACGCAATGACCCAGCCCGACCAGAAGATCCGCGACGAGGCGGCCCGCCTGCGTGCCGAGCTCGACGACGCCAACTACCGCTACTATGTGCTCGATGAACCACGGCTCACCGACGCCGACTACGACCGCCGCCTGCGCCGCCTGCAGGAGCTCGAGGAGGCCTATCCCGACCTGGTGACCCCCGACTCCCCGACCCAGCGGGTGGGGGCCGCGCCGGATGCCGGCTTCCCGGAGGTCGAGCATGCGGTGCCCATGCTGTCGCTGGATAACGCCTTCGACGAGAGCGAGCTCGAGGCCTTCGTCAAGCGTGTCGCCGATCGACTGGAAATGTCATCCGATACGATGGCTTTCTGCTGTGAGCCGAAGCTCGACGGCGCCGCCGTGTCGCTCGTCTACGAGAACGGCATGCTGACCAGCGGTGCCACGCGTGGCGACGGCCGTACCGGCGAGGGCATTACCTCCAACCTGCGCACCCTGCGCTCCATTCCCCTGAGACTGCGCGGTGACGATCCGCCCGAACTCCTGGAGGTGCGGGGTGAGGTGATCATCGGCCACGAGGACTTCGAGGCGATGAACCAGCGGGCACGTGCGCAGGGCAACAAGGTCTTTGCCAATCCCCGCAACGCCGCCGCCGGCAGCCTGCGCCAGCTTGACCCCCGGGTCACCGCGACTCGTCCCCTGGCATTCAGCGCCTACCAGGTGGCGCGCATCGAGCCGGAGCAGGGCGACGCCAGCCACAGCCAGCTGATGGCCCGGCTCGGCGACTTCGGCCTTCGCACCAGCAGTGAGCTGGCGGTGGTGGAGGGCGCGCGAGGGATCATCGACTACTGTCGCCGGCTCGGCGAGAAGCGTGACGGCCTGGGACATGACATCGATGGGGTGGTGATCAAGGTCGACGACCTGCGACTGCAGCGCGAGCTCGGCTTCGTGGCGCGTGCCCCGCGCTGGGCCATCGCCTTCAAGTTTCCCGCCCAGGAGGAGACCACCCGGCTCAACGACGTGGAGTTCCAGGTCGGTCGCACCGGGGCGATCACGCCGGTGGCTCGCCTCGAGCCGGTCTCCGTGGCCGGGGTCACCGTCTCCAATGCCACCCTGCACAATGCCGACGAGATCGCCCGGCTCGGCGTGATGATCGGCGATACCGTGGCGATCCGCCGGGCCGGCGATGTCATTCCCCAGGTGGTGCGGGTGCTGGAGGAAGCACGGCCGTCGGATGCCCGGTCAATCGTCTTTCCCGAGCGCTGTCCGGCTTGCGACTCCCAGATCGAGCGCCTGGAAGGCGAGGCGGTGGCCCGTTGCTCAGGCGGGTTATACTGCCCTGCCCAGCGCAAGGAGGCTCTCAAGCACTTCGCCTCGCGCCGAGCGCTGGACATCGATGGCCTGGGCGAGAAGCTGATCGACCAGCTTGTCGCGCGTGACTGGGTGACCACCCCGGCGGACCTCTTCCGGCTCGAGGTCGAGCAGCTCGCCACGCTTCCCCGCATGGCCCGAAAGTCATCGGAGAACCTGGTGGCAGCGCTGCAGAAGGCCAAGCATACGACCCTGGCACGCTTCATCTATGCGCTCGGCATCCGCGAGGTGGGGGAGGCCACGGCGGCCAACCTGGCGCGTCACTTCGGCACCCTGGAGGCGCTGATGGAGGCCGACAGGGACTCGCTCGAGGCGGTAGAGGAGGTAGGGCCTGTCGTTGCCGCCCATGTGCATACCTTCTTCCGCCAGCCCCACAATCGCGAGACCATCCACGACCTGATCGCCTGCGGGCTGAGCTGGGACGAGCAGGAGGTCGGCGAGCGCCCGCGGCCGCTGGCCGGGCAGAGCTGGGTGCTCACCGGGTCCCTGGAGAGCATGACTCGCGACGAGGGCAAGGCGCGACTCCAGGCCCTGGGCGCCAAGGTGGCCGGCAGCGTCTCCCGCAAGACCGCCTGCGTGGTGGCCGGCGAGGCCGCCGGCAGCAAGCGGGAGAAGGCCGAGCAGATGGGCGTCGAGGTCATCGACGAGGCCAGCTTCCTGGCGCGTCTGGAGCGCTGGGAAGCTGGCGAGGCGCAGACGGATCAGGAGGAAGCGTGATGAGCGGCGAGCGCTTTATCGAGGTGCCCTACCGCATGCTGCCGGGCGAGACCCTGGACGCCCTGCTGGAGGCCTTCGTCACCCGCCAGGGCTACGACACCACCGACACCGTTGATGGCATGCGCGGCTGGGTGGCCCAGCTCAAGGCGCAGCTCGAGCGCGGCGAGTTGCTGATCGCCCATGACCTCAGGACCGAGACCACCGAGGTGATGACCCTGGCGCAGTGGCGCGCCTTCGGCCGCGAGCTGGCCGACGACGAGGAAGAGGGGTAGGGCGCAGTCCCCCTCTACGAGCTGTTTCCGACGCCTCTCGCTGATGCGGGTCGATGCTTCCCTTGTATCAGGTCGCGGATCAGCCTCCTTCCGGGGTGCAGGTGGTCCACCAGCGGCTGCTCCAGGGGCATCGGCTCGTCGCAGATCCGTGAGGCGAGAAGCTCCGCGCAGAGCGGCGCGCTGGCCAGGCCCCGGGAGCCGTGGGCGGCGCTGATCCACAGGCCGCCGTGGTGCCGGCCGGGCGTATCGGGCACGCGGGTGGCATCCCTGGCCAGCTCCGCGTAGTCCTCGCGCCAGGCCTCGGCGTCGGGCACCGGGCCGGCATAGGGCGACTTGTCGGGACTGGCGGCGCGCACCGCGGCCCGCCCCTCCAGCTGATCGGGCGCGAGCTCCGCCCCCGCCTCGCGCAGGGCGGCCACGAAGGCGGGCAGGGTAGCCGTCAGCTCCGCCAGGTTGGCCGCGTGGTCGGTTTCGCGAATCCCGCTGTCCGTCTCGCGGGGCGCGAAGGTGGCGCCGAAGGTGAGCCCGCCGTCCAGCGCCGGCGACACATAGCCGCCTGCGCAGATGACCCGACCGAGCTCAGGCGCACCCCGGGGCAGGGCGAGCCGGCTGACCTGGCCGCGCACCGGCTGCAGCGGCAACTGCGCCGTCTGGGCGAAGCGGTTGGCCAGCGCCGCCGTGGCAACCACCACCTGGTCGGCCGGAAGGCACTCGCCATCGGCCAGCGCCAGCGACCAGCCCCGCTCGTCCGGTGTCATGCCGATCACCTCCGCGCGGCGCAGTTCGATGCCCGGCGTGGCGGCGAGCCGGGCGCAGAGGGCGGCCGGCCGCACCCAGCCCGCCTGGGGGTACTCCAGCCCGCCGTGGGCGATCGGCGTGCCGGCCAGCCGCGAGGCCTCGCCCGCGGTCACGCCTCGCACCACGCCCTCCGGCAGGGGATGGTGGGCCAGGAAGCGCGCCTGGCGGGCTCGCTCCTTCTCGTGGGTGGCCAACTGCAGCACGCCGCAGGGCGTCCAGAGCTCCCGGTCGGGATCGAGGACCCCCAGCCAGCGACGGCTGTGCAGCAAGCCGGCGAGGTAGACCCGGCTCTGGGAGTTGGTGTCGGCGGCGAGTTTGACGTAGAGCGCGCCCTGGGCGTTGCCGGACCCACCGCTGCCGGGTGCCTCGCGGTCGATCAGGGTGACCGTCAGGCCGCGCCGCGCCAGGGCGGCGGCGGTGCTGGCGCCGGCGATACCGGCACCGATCACCGCAACGTGGCGGGCGCGGCACGGCGCCGGGGGCGAGAACCAGGGCGTGCGCTCGCGGCGGCGATCCTCGCCGGGCTTGTCGATCTCGCCGGCCAGCATCTCGCGCTTGCGCCCGAAGCCCGGCACCTTGCGCCAGCGAAAGCCGGCGGCGGCCAGGCCCCGCTTGACCACGCCGGCGCAGGTGAAGGTGGCCAGGGTCGCCCCGGGACGCGAGCGAGCGGCCATCGCCTCGAACAGCTCGGCTCCCCACATCTCGGGATTCTTCGCGGGGGCGAAGCCATCGAGGAACCAGGCGTCCACCCGGCCATCGAGCAGCGTCAGTCGCTCGACGGTGTCGCCGAGGTGCAGGTCCAGGATGACCCGGTCATCGAGCCACAGTCGGTGCACGCCGGCCACCGTCTCGGGCCACTGGGCGACCAGGCGCGCGGCCCGCTCGGCCAGGGCCGGCCAGGCCGACAGGGCCCGCGCCAGGTCGTCTCGGCGCAGCGGGAACTTCTCGGTGGAGACCAGGTGAAGCCGGGCGGAGGGTGGCGCGTGGGCATCGAAGCAGGCCCAGGCGCAGAGCATGTTGAGCCCGGTACCGAACCCCGTCTCGCCGATCACGAAGGGACGGGATGCCTGCCAGCCGGAGAAACGCTCGGGGAGCCGGTTCGCGGCGATAAAGACATGCTCGGTCTCCGCACGGCCGTCATGGCGCGAGAAGTAGACATCGTCGAAGGCCATGGAGTGGGGCGCCAGCTCGCCGCCATCCCCCTGGCGCCATTCCAGGCGGGCGTTCTCCAGGCCGGACAGGGGGGGCAGGGCATCGGGGGCAGCGGTCACGGCAGGGCTCCGGGTCTGGGCTCCTGGGGGAGTAGGCGAAAGGGCGGACTGGTCAGGATTTGATCGATTGCGTCATGGTGCCCTGAGGTCCGGCCTGGAAGAAGGCATCCGCGGCGTTTCAACAGACTTGTCCACAGCAGCTGTGGGAAACCCGCTGTGGACCGTCGGCTGGCTCAGGGCAGGACCTTCTTGAAGGGTTTCACGCTGGCTCGGGCATAGACGCCCGCGATCATGTAGGGGTCGGCATCGGCCCAGGCCTGGGCACTCTCCAGGTCCTCGAACTCGGCGACCACCAAGCTGCCGGAGAAGCCGGCCTCGCCCGGGTCGTCGCTGTCGATGGCGGGGTGAGGGCCGGCCAGCACCAGACGTCCCTCGTCGCGCAGCGCCTCGAGGCGGGCCACATGGTCGGGGCGGGCGGCCAGACGCCGCTCCAGGCTGTTGTTCACATCTTCGCTGATGATGGCGTAGAGCATCTCGGTCTTCCTCGCTGGTGGGCGGCTCGCGCCGCGGGTGCGACCGGCGCCCGGCATTGACCGGCACCGGTCGGGCACGCAACATGGAGGAATATTCTGACAAAGTCACCTGCCGGCGTCATGCCCATGCCAGCACTTCCCGTGCGCTTCGAGGGCGAGACCCTCAGCATCGATCTGCACATGCACTCCACGGCCTCCGACGGTGCCCTGCCGCCGGCCGAGGCCGTGGCGCTGTGCCGTGCCCGCGGGCTGACCCACATGGCACTGACCGACCATGACACCATGGACGGCATCGCGGAGGCGCAGGCGGCTGCGCGCCGCGAGGGGATCCGGTTGATCCCCGGTACCGAGCTCTCCAGCCAGTGGCGCGGCATCAACATCCACGTGGTGGGCCTGCTGCCCGAGGGACCCCGGGGCGATCTGGTGACCGGGCTGGCCGCCCAGGCCCAGGCCCGGGAGCGCCGCGCGCTGAAGATCGCCGAGCGCATGGAGAGGGTCGGGCTCGCCGATGCCCTGGCACGGGCCCGCGAGCAGGCCGGATCACCGCGCCCGCTGGGGCGGCCTGACTTCGCCCGGGCGCTGGTCGCGGCGGGGCTGGTACCCGACATCGGTACCGCCTTCAGGAAGCACCTGGGCAATGGCAAGGCCGGTGACATCAAGGCCCACTGGCCCTTCCTCTCTGACGTGGTGGCGTGGATCCTCGACGCCGGCGGGGTCGCCGTGCTGGCTCACCCGCTGCGCCATGGCCTGACCCGGCGCAAGCGCGGCCTGCTGCTTGACGACTTCGCCGCCGCCGGGGGCCAGGCCGCCGAGCTGGTCAGCGGCTTCCAGAATGCCGATCTGACCCGGGACCTGGCGCGTCAGCTTCAGGAGCGCAACCTCTTCGGCTCGGTGGGCAGCGACTTCCACTTCCCCGGCGGCCACCTGGCGCCGGGCAGCATGAGTCCGGTGCCGCGCACTGCCACGCCGCCGGTGTGGACCCACCCGCGCCTGGTCGGTCTCGCCGCTCCGGCAGCCGCTTGAGGCGGATGCAGGCGCGCGCGCTATAGTGACAGATACCTTCCATCGGCCACCGAACAGGGAGCTCGCATGAGCCAGTTCTTCCAGATTCACCCCGACAATCCCCAGAAGCGCCTGATCGATCAGGCGACCCAGATCATCCGCAACGGCGGCGTGGTCGCCTACCCGACGGATTCGGGCTATGCCCTGGGCTGTCACCTGGGCGACAAGAAGGCCATCGAGAAGATCAAGTGGCTGCGCTCGCTGGATGACAAGCACAACTTTACCCTGGTCTGCTCCGACCTCTCCGAGATCGGTACCTACGCCAAGGTGGACAACGACGTCTTCCGGCTGCTCAAGGCCCACACCCCGGGGGCCTATACCTTCATCCTGGACGCCACCAGCGAGGTGCCGAGGCTGCTGCTGCACCCCAAGCGCCGCTCCATCGGCGTGCGCGTGCCCGACCATGCCATCATCCGGGCACTGCTCGCCGCCCTGGGCGAGCCGCTGATGAGTGTCACCCTGATTCCGGTCGGGGAGGAGTTGCCGATGACCGACGCCGAGGAGATTCGCGAGCGCTTCGGGGCGCACCTCGACCTGATCATCGACGGCGGCGCCTGCCACCTGGACGCTACCAGCGTGATCGACCTGCGCGACCTGCCGCCCCGGATCGTCCGCGAGGGGCGTGGCGACATCACCCCCTTTCAGGTCTGATCCCTGCCCGCCGCCGGCTCACCGGGGCGGCGGGCTTCCATCGTTTTTCTCATCGCCGGCATGTTCGCGCCACCAGGCCTCCTGCTCCTCCTCCGAGAGGCGTGGGTCGGGGGCGTTCTCGTCCAGCCAGGTACCGCACCGCAGGCAGTACCTGGCGCGCTGCTCGTGGCGGTCGTGGCCGCATCCCGGACAGGCCTCGTCGGAATAGCGATCGGCGCGAATCGAGCGGATCACCTCGGCGGAGAAGACCCCGGTGGGCACGGCGATGATCGAGTAGCCAATCAGCATCACCATCACCGAGATGGCCTGGCCCAGCGGGGTCACCGGCACGATGTCGCCATAGCCCACCGTGGTCAGGGTGACGATGGCCCAGTAGATCGCCGTGGGAATGCTGGTGAAGCCGGCTTCCCGGGGCTCGATCAGATAGACGATCGAGGCGAAGATCGTCACCAGCATGAAGACGGTGAACAGGAACAGGAAGATCTGGTGGCTGCTGCGCTTGAGGGCATCCACCAGCAGCCGACCCTCGCCGACGAACTCCATCAGGCGCAGCACGCGGAAGATGCGCAGGGTACGCAGCAGGCGCACCATCACCAGGGTCTGGGCGCCGGGCAGGATCAGCGTCAGCCAGGTGGGCAGGATGGCGATCAGGTCGATGATCCCGTAGAAGCTCCTGAGATACATCCAGGGACGCTCGAGGCAGTAGAGGCGTACCGCCAGCTCCAGGGTGAAGGCGAGGGTAAAGCCCCACTCCAGCCACAAGAACAGGGTGCCGTAGTCGGCGCGCAGGCCCTCGATGCTCTCCAGCATCACCACCAGCACGCTGGCCAGTATCGCCACGATCAGGGCGATATCGAAGCCCTTGGCCAGCGGGGTGTCGGACTCGAAGATGATCTGGAAGACCCGGGTGCGCAGGCCTTCGCCGGCGGGCTTGGGGAGGTGGTTCACGGGGTTCGTCCTCGTGGTGGCCAAGGGCCGGTCAGGCCAGTTCGACGTCGCCGGGCAGGCGGCGTGCCAGCCGCAGCATCCGGCGGCCGAAGCCCGGGGTCAGCCAGGTCTCGGCGTCCAATGCCTCGGCGAGGGTGCGGGCGTCGTCGCGCAGTGCCGCGTCGTCGAGAGCATCATCGCCCAGGCTGGCCAGGCGCTGGAAGGCCCCGCGCGCCTCGTCGCGCCAGGCCGGCTGGCCGGTATCGGCCAGGGCATCCAGTGCCACGGTGGCGCGATGCAGCCAGGCCGCGGGGGTGGCGCCCTCGGGCAGGGACCAGCCGCCGCCGAGCAGCGCTCCGCCGCGGGCTGCCTTGCTGGTGTCCGAAGGGCGCAGCGCCACGCCTTCGGCCAGCGCGTCGGCCAGCGACCACAGCGCGGCCGGCTCGCCTGCCTTGAGTTCCAGCTCCAGCTCACGGATCGCCACCACCTGCTCCCCGGCCCGGATCTCGCCCAGGTCCAGGGCGAGTTCCACGCTCAGGCCGTCCTCCTCCAGCCACCAGGTCTCGCGCTCGAAGTCGGTGGCAAAGCGTGGCACCAGGCGCTCGAGCAGACCCGGGGCATGCCCGGCCATGGGAGGCAGGGCGGCCAGTCCCGCGAGGTCGAGCCCCGGCCCCGATACTGCCCACTCCCACTCGCCGCGGGTCGAGAGGCCGCCGCCGCCATGACCGCGGGTCTTGAGGGTCTGCAGCAGGCGGTCGCCGTCCCGGCGCAGGCGCAGCGCCATGCGCGCGCGTTCCAGGTCGCCCTCGAGGGTGTCGTAATAGGTATTGCCGAGTCGCTTGCGGGCGGGGACCAGGCCGGCCAGGCGGGGATGGCGGCGCAGCGCCTCGGGTGTCTCGGCCCCCAGGGCCAGCTTGAGCTCAATCTCGTCTGCCATCGGGGCGCCACCTCGTTTCGATGAATTTTAGATGATTTTTTCATGACGGTGGCAGTGTCAGTCACTATACTGACGCCGCCATTTTCCAGGTTCACAGATGCCCCATGGTGACATCCAACCCCTTCTCCGCGATGTTCGGTCGCTCGCCATTCCATCCGTTGCTGGCGCATATCGTCAAGGCCAACGAGTGTGCCGACGAACTGCTGCCCTTCTTCGAGGCTTCTCTGGTGGGTGATTGGGATACCGCCGCCCAGCATCGCGAGACCATCACGCGTCTCGAGCACGAGGCCGACGAGCTCAAGACCGACCTGCGCCTCAACCTGCCCAACACCATGTTCCTGCCGGTGTCGCGTTCCGACCTGCTCGACCTGATCAGCGTCCAGGACAAGATTGCCAACAAGGTTCGCGACATCACCGGCATCATGCTGGGGCGCAGGATGCAGACCCCCCAGGAGCTTGCCCAGCCGATGCGCGACTACATGCACACGTCGGTGGCCTGCGTGGCCCAGGCTCGCCACGCCCTGGAGGAGCTCAAGGACCTGCTCGAGTCCGGTTTCGGCCGCAACGTCACCGACGTGATGCAGAAGCTGATCCGCGAGCTTCACGTGCTCGAGCAGCAGGCCGACGGTCAGCAGGTGGCCATCCGCCGCCAGCTCTTCGAGCTGGAGGACCGCCTGCCCCCGGTGGACGTGATGTTTCTCTACAAGATCATCGACTGGGTGGGCGAGCTTTCCGACCGGGCCGAGCGCGTCGGCAGCCGCCTGCAGATCATGACGGCCAACTGAATCCAGCGGCCCCGGCGATCCCGGGGCCGCATCGTATCGACCTCCTTCAGACCGCAACAAGGGAACCCTCCCTATGTCGATCATTGCGCAGCACGGTGAGATCTTCATCATCCTTGCCTGTCTCTTCGGCTTCTTCATGGCCTGGGGCGTGGGGGCCAACGACGTCGCCAACGCCATGGGCACCTCGGTGGGCTCCCGGGCCATCACCATCAAGCAGGCGATCATCATCGCCGTGATCTTCGAGTTCCTCGGCGCCTGGCTGGCCGGCGGCGAGGTCACCAACACCATCCGCAAGGGCATCATCGATCCCGAGTTGCTTCAGGATGACCCGCAGCTGCTGGTCTACGGCATGCTGGCGGCGCTGCTGGCAGCGGCGACCTGGTTGCTGGTTGCCTCCACGAAGGGGTGGCCGGTCTCGACCACCCACTCCATCGTCGGTGCCATCGTCGGCTTCGGTGCGGCCGGCCTGGGGGCTGGCGCGGTAGACTGGGGGGCGGTGGGCACCATCGCCGCCAGCTGGGTGGTCTCGCCGCTACTGGCTGGCACCATCGCCTTTACCCTCTTCAAGTCGGTCCAGCACCTGATCTTCGAGGCCCACGACCCCTTCGCCGCGGCCAAGCGTTACGTGCCCATGTATGTCTTCCTGGTTGGCTTCGCGGTCACCATGGTGACCCTCACCAAGGGGCTCAAGCATGTCGGCCTCGATCTCGGCTTCGGTGCCAGCCTGTTGCTTTCCATCCTCGCGGGCCTGCTGGTCGCAGGGCTGGGCGTTGCCATGGAACGTCGCATCAAGGCGGCGAACCGTCAGACCGATCAGTTCGGCTTCTCCGGCGTGGAGCGCGTCTTCGGCGTACTGATGATCTTCACCGCCTGCGCCATGGCCTTCGCCCACGGCTCCAATGACGTGGCCAACGCCGTGGGGCCGCTGGCGGCGGTGATCAGCGTGGTCCAGACCGGTGGCGAGGTCGAGGGCGCGGCACTGGTGCCCTGGTGGGTTCTGGTACTGGGCGGCGGCGGCATCGTTGTCGGCCTGGTCACCTACGGCCACAAGGTGATCGCCACCGTGGGCACCGGCATTACCGAGCTCACCCCGAGTCGCGGCTTTGCGGCCACCCTGGCCGCCGCGGTGACCGTGGTGCTGGCCTCGGGCACCGGCCTGCCGATCTCCACCACCCATACCCTGGTGGGGGCGGTGCTGGGCGTGGGCCTGGCGCGCGGCATGGCGGCGCTCAACCTGCGCGTCATCGGTACCATTGCCATGTCATGGCTGATCACCCTGCCGGCCGGTGCCGGTCTTGCCATCCTCTTCTTCTTCACCTTCAAGGGGATGTTTGGTTAAGCGCCGAGCTGCAAGCGCCGACCTACAAGAAAGCCCGACGGCCGAGCCCTTCGGGTTTTCTTTTGCTGTGGCTGATTCCATGCTGCTGCTTGGCTGCTTGGCTGCTTGGCTGCTTGGCTGCTTGGCTGCTTGGCTGCTTGGCTGCTTGGCTGCTTGGCTGCTTGGCTGCTTGGCTGCTTGCAGCTGACCAGTGCCGCGGTTTCTGTCGCTCTGGTATAGTCACAGGTTCCGTTTCCCTTCGCTCATCTGCTGCCGGAGTGCGGCCTTGGATACTCGCTTCCCCTTCGTCGACTGGTTTCGCAATTCCTCCCCCTATATCAATGCCCACCGCGGGCGCACCTTCGTGATCCTGATCGAGGGCGAGGCCATGGCCAGCGGGCGAGGGGAGCAGCTGGTCCAGGACCTGGCGCTGCTCCATACCCTGGGCGTGCGGCTGGTGGTGGTGTTCGGTATCCGGCCCCAGGTGCAGCAGGCCCTGAACGAGGTGGGGATTGTCCCCCGTCGCCACCAGGGACGCTGGGTGGCCGACGAGGCGGTCATGGCGCAGGTCGAGCGCGTTGCCGCGGAACAGCGGCTGTGGCTCGAGGCCCGGCTTTCACCGGGGCTACCCAATACGCCCTTGCACGGTATCGAGATGACCGTGGTCTCGGGCAACCTGGTGATGGCCAAGCCCCTGGGCGTGCGCGAGGGCATCGACTTCGATCACAGCGGCGAGGTTCGCCGGGTGCGAGCGCCTGCCATCGAGGGGCTGCTCGAGCGTGGATCCCTGGTGGTGCTGCCGCCACTGGGGTTCTCCAGTACCGGCGAGGTCTTCGATCTTGACGCTGCCGAGGTGGCCCGTCATGCCGCCACGGCGCTCTTTGCCGACAAGCTGATCCTGCTCGGCGAGGGCAGCGGGCTTTTCGACCGCAGCGGCCAGCTGCAGCGGCAGCTGACCCCGGGCGAGGCCGAGCCGCTGCTCCGGCAGGCCGACTCGGCCAGCGAGCTGGCTCGACATCTCGGGGCGGCCTGCATCGCCGCGCGTCATGGCGTGGCCCGCACTCACCTGCTCTCCTGGCATGACCATGATGCTCTGCTCGGTGAGCTGTTCACCCGTGATGGCGTGGGCACCATGATCACCGAGCATCGCTATGAGCAGCTGCGTGCTGCCGAACTTGGTGATATCGGGGGGCTGCTCGAACTGCTTGAGCCGCTGGAGTCGCGGGGCATGCTGGTGCCACGTTCCCGTGAGCGTCTGGAGTACGAGATCGACGATTACCTGGTGATCGAACGTGACGGCATGATCATCGGCTGTGCCGCCCTGCATACCTTCGGCGAGGCCAGGATGGGGGAGCTGGCCTGTGTGGCGGTCCACGACGATTACCGGGGTGGCGCGCGCGGCGAGCTGCTGCTCGCCGAGGTCGAGCGTCGAGCCCGCCGCCTGGGTCTCACCGCCCTGTTCGCCCTGACCACTCACACCACTCACTGGTTCTTCGAACACGGTTTCCGGCTGGCCGATATCGAGGCCCTGCCGCCGTTGCGGCGCGACACCTACAACCACGCCCGCAAGTCCAAGATCCTGGTCAAGGTCCTGGCCTGAGAGGATAGGCGTCGCCAGCAGCCGTCGCCGGGTGACTCGGCGTCGCCATCAAGAGACGTCATAAATCATTGAAAAAACTGGATGTCCAGCAGGTTAGACGAGTAGCGTCTCTGATGGGCGACAAGATCCTCGCCATTGCCCCCGCCATGTGGCCGCTCCGAAGGCCGTGACCCAGCCGAGCGCCTTTTGTCTTTTTTCAACTTTTTGATATTTAAGATGATGTTCTATTCCTGGCACGCCATTGGCTAGGCTTAGGGTGAGCAAAGGAAAACGGTTCATACGGCTCGAACCGTTTCCGGTCGCCGAAGGGAGAGCGGGTCATCACTGCCCTGTGCTCCCGCTCCCCCGAAGCGATCAGTGTCTGCTCCTAGCGATGTGTGACTTCAGGTTGCGATGAGACGGTACCGCCGTCAGGCAAGGATCGGTATCGAGAGGGCAGGGACGCCCTGGCATGGACGCCTCTCCCCCGAACGGGGGATCGAATTGCGCAGTACTGCCGTCGGCCTGCGGCCGGGGCAGTGCTGCCAGGAACGGAGCAGGGCGGCTCGCCACTCGGTGGTTCGCTACCCGCATGAGGATGACCAGCCCCTGGTGGCAGATGGCGCCTCATGGCTTCGGGGCCTCCCCGGCCCATGGACATTCGGACAATGGACGGATCAGGCCGTCGATGTGGCGAATGTCCGGACCCTTCAGTTCCCTGCGTATTGGGCCGGCTCTGCCGGCCCTTTTTTTGCCTGTCGGGATCTCTCCTGCGAGGCGTCACCGATTGGTCGCGGGGCGCTTCGCCGAACTCTGGTATCCTTGGGGATGGACGATGGTGGTTCCCGCAATCCTCCTGCAAAGAATGCTGTCCATGCCCTCAGCCGTTACACGTCGCTGGCGGCCGCGCTCGCTGTTGCAGCTGGTGCTGCTGGCCTTCCTGGTGGTGATGCTGCCGCTGGCCGTGCTGATGATCCAGGCCGGCCAGGCACTCTCCGAGCTGTCGCGCCTGGCCGATGTCAGTGCCCGCCAGGCGGTGGAAGAGACCCGGCGTGCCCGCTCCCTCGGCGCCCTGGCGCTGGAGATGGAGCGCGGTGCTCGCCAGTACGCCGTGGTCGAGCAGGAGAGCCTGCTGCAGATCTTCGACGAGCGTCTCGAAGAGTTCCGTGAGCTGCTCGCCCAGCAGCGTCAGCTGCTGCCCGATGATCCCGATGTGGCGGCGCTGGAGGAGGCGCTCGACGATCTCGCCGAGCTGCCCGACCTGCCGCTCGAGGCGTTCACCGCGCGTCTCTCCGACTTCCTGCCCTTCGCCCAGCACACCGAGGCGATGCGCCGCGCCACCAACCAGCGCATCGACGATCGGATCGAGAGCATCCGCGCTCGCGCCGAGGACGTGCAGGTGCGTCTCTGGTGGCAGACCGCGGCGCTGGTCTCGGCGAGCCTGGTGCTGATGCTGCTGTTCACCCGACTGATCATCCATCCCATCCGCCAACTCGAACGGCGCATCCTGGGGATCGGTAGCGTGGGCGGTGATACGGGGCACAAGCCGCGGCCTTTCAAGGGGCCGGCTGAACTGGTCACCCTTGATGAGCGGCTGGACTGGCTGGCCTCGCGGCTCGACGAGCTGGAGGCCCAGAAACAGCAGTTCCTGCGCCACATGTCCCATGAGCTCAAGACCCCGCTTGCCAGCGTGCGCGAAGGTTCGTCGCTGCTCGCCGACGGGGTGGCCGGCGAGGTCACGCCACGACAGCGCGAGATCCTCGACCTGATCGACGCCAGCGGGCGCGAACTGCAGCAACTGATCGAGCAGCTGCTCGACTACAATCTGCTCCAGCACAACCGTCAGCTGGACGTCGAACGGCTGGACGTCGCCACCGTGGCCAAGGAGGTGCTGGCCAAGCACCGCCTGGCACTCGACAACAAGGGGATGCGCGTCAGCTGCTTCGATGGTCCCCTGGCCTGGGTGCTCGACCGCACCGCCACGGCACGGGTCCTCGACAATCTGGTCTCCAATGCCGTCGCCTATGGCGAGGATGGCGGCGAGCTGGAGATTCGTGCCCGACCACTGCGCGACCGGCTGGTGATCGACGTGGCCAACAGCGGCGAGCCAATCCCCGAGCAGGATCGCGCTCGGCTCTTCGAGGCCTTCTTCCAGGGGAGTGTTCGTCGCCAGGGCCCGCTCAAGGGCTCCGGCATCGGCCTCTCGGTGGCCGCCGACTGTGCCCGGCTTCAGCACGGCAGCCTGGCGCTCGTGGAGGATGACCGACTGGCGGTGTGCTTTCGCCTGACCCTGCCGCGGCAGATGCGCCCTTCCGGGCCGGACCATGAACCCCCGGCGCTTGCCCTGGCGGGCGCCCACTCGAGGAACGATACCCCATGACCCTGCGCCCCTGGCTCCTGTGTCTGGCCACGGCCTGGCTGGCCGGCTGCCAGTACCTGCCCGAGCAGCTGCAGTCGCCTTCCGGCCCTTCACCGGTCCAGAGCCCTTCCAACGGCTCGACGTTCTGCCATGCCGAGCTGCCTGACTTCGACAACATCCCCTGCCTGCTCGATGACTGGGTGGCCTTCGGCCTGGCCTCCCAGCGCGGCGACCGGGCGTGGCGCGAGGCCACACTGAGCCGACTGGGCGGCGAGAGCACCGAGCGGCGCCTGGCCCGGGCCGTACTGCTCGCCTGGGGCGACGAGCAGCAGTGGGACCGTGCCTCGGCGCTCTACAAGGCTGACCTGCACGCGGCGCCGCCCGAGCTGCAGCCGCTGCTGCGCTACTGGCTCAATGAGCTGGAGGGGCGTCGTCGTCTGGCCGGCCAGCTGACGGAGATTCAGGGCGAGCACCAGGACGCCGTGGAGGAGAACGAGGCCCTCACCGAGGAGCTCGAGGCCATGGCCGAGAAGCTCGAGCAGCTCACCGCCATCGAACAGAGCATCAATCTGCGACAGCAGAATGAATGAACCCGGAGAGACGACATGAAGCAGACCGGACGCCAGCCCAACGCCAGTGATCCCGGCGCACATATCCTGCTGGTGGATGACGACGTCAGCCTGTTGAAACTGCTGGGCATGCGGCTCGAGAGCCGCGGCTACCGCGTCACCACCGCCGAGAGTGGCCGTGAGGCCCTCAAGCATCTCGCCGTCGCGCGCCCCGACCTGGTGCTGTCGGACCTGCGCATGGACGAGATGGATGGCCTGGCGCTGTTCCAGGAGCTCCAGCGTCGCGAGCCGGGACTGCCGGTGATCATTCTTACCGCTCACGGCTCGATTCCCGATGCCGTGAGCGCCACCCGTCAGGGGGTCTTCGGCTTCCTCACCAAGCCGGTGGATCGCGACGAGCTCTTCACTGCCATCGACGATGCCCTGGCCCAGACCTCCACCTCTGCCACCGAGGGCGACGACCGCTGGCGCGAAGCGATCATCACCCGCAGTCCCGAGATGGAGCGCATCCTCGAGCAGGCCCGCATGGTGGCCGCTTCCGACGTCAGCGTGTTGATCACCGGCGCCTCGGGGTCGGGCAAGGAGCTGCTGGCTGGGGCCATCCACAAGGCGAGTTCGCGTTCCGACCGGCCTTTCGTGGCGATCAACTGCGGAGCGCTACCCGAGCAGCTGCTGGAGAGCGAGCTGTTCGGCCATGCCCGGGGCGCCTTCACCGGCGCGGTAAGCGAGCATCGCGGCCTCTTCCAGGCGGCCGATGGCGGCACCCTGTTCCTCGACGAGATCGGCGACATGCCGTTGACGCTGCAGGTCAAGCTGCTGCGCGCCCTGCAGGAACGCCAGATCCGCCCGCTCGGTTCCACCACCTCGATCCCCATCGACGTGCGCATCATCTCGGCGACCCACCGCGATCTGGACCGCGCCATGCATGAGGGGGAGTTCCGCGAGGACCTCTACTACCGGCTCAACGTGGTGAACCTGCGCCTGCCGCCTCTCAAGGAGCGCGCCGAGGACGTGCCGCTACTGGCCAAGCACCTGGTCACCCAGGCCGCCGCTCGGCACAAGCCCTTCGTCAAGGGCTTCTCCCCGGAGGCCCTCAACCTGCTGGCTGCCTCGGCCTGGCCCGGCAACGTGCGTCAGCTGGTCAACGTGGTGGAGCAGTGCGTGGCCCTGACCACGTCGCCGATGATTCCGGAAGGCCTGGTCGCCCAGGCGCTGGCCGCCGAGGACAACGCCCTGCCGACCTTCAACGACGCCCGGGCCGGCTTCGAACGCAGCTACCTGGTCAAGGTGCTCAAGATCACCGAGGGCAATGTCACCCGGGCGGCGCGCATCGCCGGGCGCAATCGCACCGACTTCTACAAGCTGCTGGCTCGCCACGAGCTCGAACCCAGCGCCTTCAAGCCGGCCGCCAGGTCGAGTACCACGAGCCAGTGACGTCACGCGCGGGGCATGATGGCGGGGTTCCCGACAAGACCCCCTGCCGGGGCAGGGGGGCGTTGTGGTCGGACGTTAGCCTTGCTTGGGCAGCTTGGCCCGGCGCAGGTAGGGGAAGATGGTCTCGTACTCGCCGAACTTCGCCTTGGCATCCTCGTCGGAGACCGTCGGCGGGATGATCACGTCCTCGCCGGTGGTCCAGTCGGCCGGAGTGGCCACGCCCTGACCGTTGGCGGTCTGCAGGGCGTCCAGGGCACGCAGCACCTCGGCGAAGTTGCGGCCGACGTTCATCGGGTAGGTCATGGAGAGCTTGAGCTGCTTGTCCGGGCCGATGATGAACACCGAGCGCACGGTAGCGCTGTCGGCCGGGGTGCGGCCGTCCGGCAGGTAGGCATCGGCCGGCAGCATGTCGAACAGCTTGGCGACCTTGAGGTCCTCGTCGGCGATGATCGGGAAGCCGACATCGCAGCTGGCGAAGCTTGAGATGTCATTGATCCACTTCTTGTGGTCCTCCACGCCATCCACCGAGATGCCGATCACCTTGGTGCCCCGCTTCTGCCACTCCTCGCTGAGCTTGGCCACGGCACCGAACTCGGTGGTGCAGACCGGGGTGAAGTCCTTGGGGTGGGAGAAGAGGATCGCCCAGCTGTCGCCGATCCAGTCGTGGAAGCGAATCGGGCCCTGGCTGGTGTCGGCCTCGAAATCGGGTACAACGTCATTGATGCGCAGTGACATGGTGTTACTCCCTGGTTGGTGGGATGTGCCCCGCGCGACCGGCAATCGGTCACGGGGATGACTCTGGTTACCTGACGTTTAGGCATTGACCTGTCAACGTCAAGGCTTTGTTGGAAATCAGCCTATATAGTATGTTTTTGAATATCTATATTCCAAATTCTATCGTCTCGATGGATTTCCGCCATGAGGCTTGTTGCCGGCGGCGTCGAGGCGGGTCACCGTGAGGGCGAGTCGCCCCTCGCCCAGCCGTGCCTCCAGCGCCTGCCCGGGAGCCGTGTCCGTGGCCCGGCGTACCACCCGGCCCTGGGTGTCCTCGAGGATGGCGTAGCCGCGCCCCAGCACTGCCAGTGGGCTGACGGCCTGGAGTTCGCGTACCAGGCCCCCCAGCCGTTCGCGATGACGGGCCAGCTCGCGAGGCATGGCCTGGTGGAGGCGCCAGCGGGCCCGCGTCAGCCGCTGGTCGCTCTGTTCCACCAGCCGGTCCGGCGAGCGCAGGGCGAGGCGCTGGCGCAGGTGGTGCTCACGGCGGCGTTCGGTGGCGAGACGCGCCTGCATGGCGCGCCGCAACCGGCCGTCCAGCTCGTCCAGCCGCCGGCGGCGCGCGGCCAGCACCTCCCCGGGGTGGCGCAGCCGGGCCTGCAGGTGGTCCAGGCGCTGGGCCTCGGTCTCCAGACGGGCATGCTGGGCCCGGGTCAGTCGCTCGGACAGTTGCTCGAGGCGGTGGCGCCGCTCGCGGCGGTCGGGTACCAGCTGCTCGGCGGCGGCCGAAGGAGTGGGGGCGCGCACGTCGGCGGCGAAGTCGGCCAGGGTGACGTCCACCTCGTGGCCCACCGCCGCCATTATCGGCAACCGCGAGTGGAAGATCGCCCTTGCCAGATGCTCGTCATTGAAGGCCCAGAGGTCCTCGAGACTGCCGCCACCGCGGGTGATCAGGATGGCATCGCGGACCGGGTCCAGTGCCTGCTGACGGTTGAGCAGGCCCAGCGCCGAGATCAGTGCCGGGGCAGCCTCGTGCCCCTGTACCGGCACCGGGATCAGCGTCACCTGGGCAAGCGGCCAGCGCGCCCTGAGCACCGCCAGCACGTCGCGGATAGCCGCGCCGGTGGGCGAGGTGAGCACCAGCAGGTGCCGTGGCGGATAGGGCAGGGCGCGGGCATTGGCGAACACGCCTTCGGCGGCGAGCCGGGCCTTGAGCCGTTCGAAGGCCGCCAGCAGCTCGCCAGTGCCGGCCGCCTGTACCGCCGCGACGATCAGCTGGTAGTCGCCGCGGGGCTCGAACAGCGACACCTGGCCGCGCACCTTGACCCGGTCGCCGTCGCGCATCGGCGCGGCGACGAAGCGCGCCCGGGTGCGGAACAGCGCGCAGCGCAGCTGGGCCCGGTCATCCTTGAGGGTGAAGTAGATGTGACCCGACCCGGGGCGCGACACTCCGGACAGCTCGCCCTCCACCCATACCTCGCCGACATCCTGCTCCAGTGCCTGGCGGGCGCGGCGATTGAGCTCGCTGACGGAAAGCGGGGCGTCCTCGGGGCGGGGCATGGTGCGGTCATCCCTGGCGAGTGAAGGTGATTACCCTAGCACGCGCCGCGGCCCCGGTGTCAGCGCCGGGGGCCTCAGCGGCGCAGGATGCTCGACACCCGCATTGCCCGTTGCCGGGCAGGGTCGCTATAATGGGGGATTAACTTCACTCCTTTCACCAGTTCACTGGGTGTTGCCGCCTATGCTACGTATGGCCCAAGAAGCGCTTACGTTCGATGACGTATTACTCGTGCCCGGGTATTCCGATGTCCTGCCCAACGACGTCAGCCTCAGGACCCGCCTGACCCGCGACCTCTTCCTGAACATCCCGCTCGTCTCCGCCGCCATGGACACCGTCACCGAAGCGCGCCTGGCCATCGCCATGGCCCAGGAAGGCGGCATCGGCATCATCCACAAGAGCATGACCATCGCCCACCAGGCCGCCGAGGTGCGCAAGGTCAAGAAGCACGAGAGCGTGATCGTCAAGGACCCCGTCACCGTGGGGCCCAAGGCCAAGCTGGCGGACCTGCTGGCGATGGCCGAGGAGCACGGTTTCTCCGGCTTCCCGGTGGTGGAGGGCGAGACCCTGGTGGGCCTGGTGACCCAGCGCGACATGCGCTTCCAGCCCAACCACGGCGACAGCGTGGCCGATATCATGACCCCCGGCGAGAAGCTCGTCACGGTGCCGGTGGGCACCAGCCTCGAGATCATCAAGGGCAAGATGCAGGAGCACCGCATCGAGAAGATGCTGGTGGTGGATGACGACTTCCGCCTGCGTGGCCTGGTCACCTTCCAGGATATCGAGAAGGCCCGCACCTTCCCCCTGGCGGCCAAGGACGCCGACGGCCGCCTGCTGGTCGGCGGCGCCGTGGGCACCGGCCCCGAGACGCCGGACCGTGTGGCCGCCCTGGCCGAGGCCGGGGTCGACGTGGTGGTGGTCGACACCGCCCACGGCCACTCCAAGGGCGTGATCGAGCGCGTGCGCTGGGTGAAGGAGCACTTCCCGCAGATCCAGGTGATCGGCGGCAATATCGCCACCGCCGAGGCTGCCAAGGCGCTGGCCGAGGCCGGCGCTGACGGCGTCAAGGTGGGCATCGGCCCCGGTTCCATCTGCACCACCCGCGTGGTGGCCGGCGTGGGCGTGCCGCAGATCACCGCCGTCTCCAACGTGGCCGCGGCGCTGGAGCCCTACGACATCCCGCTGATCGCCGACGGCGGCGTGCGCTTCTCCGGCGACCTGGCCAAGGCCGTGGCGGCCGGTGCCAGCACCGTGATGGCCGGTGGCCTGCTGGCCGGCACCGAGGAATCCCCGGGCGAGATCGAGCTCTTCCAGGGCCGCACCTACAAGGCCTACCGCGGCATGGGCTCCATGGGCGCCATGTCCCAGACCCAGGGCAGCGCCGATCGCTACTTCCAGGACAAGAGCGAGGGCGCCGAGAAGCTGGTGCCGGAAGGCATCGAGGGCCGGGTGCCCTACAAGGGCATGATGAGCGCCATCGTCCACCAGCTGATGGGCGGCCTGCGCGCCTCCATGGGTTACACCGGCTGCCGCGATATCCAGGAGATGCGCACCAAGCCGCAGTTCGTGCAGATCACCGGGGCCGGCTTCAACGAGTCCCACGTGCACGACGTGCAGATCACCAAGGAAGCCCCGAACTACCGCGCGGGTTGATACACGCTTGAAGCCGGAAGCTTGAAGCTGGAAGTGGCCGCGCCGCTTCCAGCTTTCGTGTTTCCGGGCCGTTCGCCTCTCAAAGGAAAGGCCAGATGACCGACATTCACGCCCACAAGATCCTGATCCTCGACTTCGGTTCCCAGTACACCCAGCTGATCGCCCGCCGGGTGCGCGAGATCGGCGTCTACTCCGAGGTTCGCGCCTTCGACATCACCGAGGCCGAGATCCGCGAGTACGCCCCCAACGGCATCATCCTCGCCGGCGGCCCGGAATCCGTCACCGAGCTGGACTCGCCCCGCGCCCCCCGGTGCGTGTTCGAGATGGGCCTGCCGGTGCTGGGCATCTGCTACGGCATGCAGACCATGGCCGAGCAGCTCGGTGGTGCCGTGGAGGGCTCCCATGTCCACGAGTTCGGCTATGCCCAGATCCGCCTCGACGCCGAGACGGCGCTGTTCCGCGACATCTCGGACCACATCGACCACGAGACCGGCCGCAACCTGCTCGACGTCTGGATGAGCCACGGCGACAAGGTCTCCCGCGTGCCGAGCGAGTTCACCGTCACCGCTTCTACCCCGAGCTGCCCCATCGCCGCCATGGCCTGGGAGGAGAAGCGCTTCTTTGGGGTACAGTTCCACCCCGAGGTGACCCACACCCTGCAGGGCCTGCGCATCCTCGAGCACTTCGTGCTGGAGATCTGCGGCGCCGAGCGTCTCTGGACCCCGGCCCAGATCATCGAGGACCAGATCGCCCGCGTGCGCGAGCAGGTGGGCGAGCGCCACGTGCTGCTCGGCCTCTCCGGCGGCGTGGACTCCTCGGTGGTGGCGGCCCTGCTGCACAAGGCCATCGGCGATCAGCTGACCTGCGTGTTCGTCGACAACGGCCTGCTGCGCAAGGCCGAGGGCGACCAGGTGATGGAGACCTTCGCCCGCCACATGGGCGTGAAGGTGATCCGCGTGGACGCCGAGGACCTCTTCCTCGACAAGCTGAAGGGCGAGGCCGACCCCGAGGCCAAGCGCAAGATCATCGGCAATACCTTCATCGACGTCTTCGACGCCGAGGCCGCCAAGATCGAGGGCGTGGACTTCCTGGCCCAGGGCACCATCTACCCGGACGTGATCGAATCCGCCGCCGCCAAGACCGGCAAGGCCCACGTGATCAAGTCGCACCACAACGTGGGCGGCCTGCCCGAGACCATGAAGCTCACGCTCGTCGAGCCGCTTCGCGAGCTGTTCAAGGACGAGGTGCGCAAGCTCGGCGTCGAGCTCGGCCTGCCCTACGACATGGTCTATCGCCATCCCTTCCCGGGGCCGGGCCTGGGGGTGCGTATCCTCGGTGAGGTGAAGAAGGAGTACGCCGACATCCTGCGCGAGGCCGATGCCATCTTCATCGAGGAGCTGCACCGCGCCGACTGGTACCACAAGACCAGCCAGGCCTTCGCCGTCTTCCTGCCGGTGCGCTCCGTCGGCGTGGTCGGCGATGCCCGCCGCTACGAGTGGGTGATCGCCCTGCGCGCCGTGGAGACCATCGACTTCATGACCGCCCGCTGGGCACACCTGCCCTATGAGCTGCTGGAGAAGGTCTCCAACCGCATCATCAACGAGATCACCGGCGTCTCCCGCGTGACCTATGACGTCTCGAGCAAGCCACCGGCGACCATCGAGTGGGAGTGAGTGACCTCACGCAATGACCCTGGTGCCAGAGGCAAGGGTCATTGCCTCGAATCCTCCAGCTACGACGAAGTAATTTTTATAAAACCGCCACTTACGGATGATTCCGGGTGGCGGTTATGCATGGATCACCTTCCTGGCGGTGAGTAACGCTGAGGCAGGATACCCGACTCAGCGCCGTAGTTTGCGTACGTTAGAGCGTGTCTTGATGCTGTAGGGCTTCAGCGCCGCTGCCGTGATCTGCGCGGCATCTGCGCCGCTAGCCACGGCCACCGAGGCCCGCTCGCTGGCCGTGGCGAATATCGTTGCTTTCTCCATCATCATGCCCATGGCGTCGGAGCCGGTGACCGATCGGGAATACGTCGAGCACGACTCGCGATGATCTCAAGGAGCAGCGATCCTTCATGACACCGATGGACCCATCTGTCTGCCCCCCCTGCGGCAGCGGCCAGCCGCTCGCCGCGGCTGATGCACAACGAACTCCCCAAGGAGCATGAAGACCCGCTGATTCACAGGCTGCACCTCGCTCCTCGACACCGACGTCGTCACGCGGAGGAGATGCTGGCCATCGCGGCGGTGGTGCTGGCACTTGGCGTGACGCACTGGCTGGTCGGCAAGTAGTTACCGTGGACTCGGGCCTGGAGGGCGAGCAGCGCCGGGTGCGCTACTTCAGCCCCCAGGTCGAGGTAAGCTTCTGCGGCCATGCCACCGTGGCCGCCGGTGTGCTGCTGGGGCGTCTGGATGCTCCCCGAGGGGCAGCCGAGTCCTGATCGTCACCGGCCGCGGCCCCCGTGTGGTGGTGCCCGCGCGGGTCGACTATCGTCAAGGCAGGGGAAGGACGCTTCAGGGGCAGGGAGGCCCCGGGGTTCGAGGGTCGCACCATGCAGCGCATCCGGCATATCCATGCCATCACCCGGCGCCTGATCGTCATGACCACGGTGGCGGTGGGTGTGCTGGGCGTGATCTTCGCGCTGACCTTCTTCTACAACCAGCGCTTCCTGGTGACCTGGGCGGTGCCCCTGTGCGGCATCATCGGGGGGTTCGTCAGCATCCAGCAGCGCCTGAACAAGGTCTCGGACGAGGAGCTCGCGCTGCTCAACGCCTCCTGGTTCCAGATCCTGCTGGTGCCCATCTTCGGCGGTGTGTTTGCCCTGGTGCTCTATCTGGTCTTTCTCTCCGGCATCGTCTCCGGCGACCTCTTCCCCGTCTTCTCCTTCCCGAACCGGGATGATATCGAGGAAGGGGAGGACTACATGCTGCTCATCTTTCGGGAGACCTACCCGAGTACCGGGCCGGACCTGGCCAAGCTGCTGTTCTGGTCGTTCGTGGCGGGCTTCTCGGAGCGTTTCGTGCCGCAGCTGATCAGCTCGGTCACCTCATCGGTGTCCGACACTTCCGCGCGGGACGACACGGAGGAGCGTTAGGAATCGGGGGCACCGGGTCAGGCGCGTCGTGTCATGCCTGCCCGGCAAGCCAGGTCTCGAAGGCGCTTGGCAGCAGCGGCCTGGCGAGCAGGTAACCCTGCACCTCGTTGCAGCCCAGCGTGTCCAGGCAGGCGAGGGTGGCCTCGCTTTCCACGCCCTCGGCGACGACGCGGTACCCCAGGTCGTGGGCCATGCCGATCATCGAACCGACCAGTGTCCGGGTGCGAGCCTCCTCATCCAGGTGGGTGATGAAGCCCCGATCGATCTTGACGATATGCGCCGGGATCTCGTGCAGGTAGGAGAGGCTGCTGTAGCCGGTGCCGAAGTCGTCGATGGCGATCAGGATGCCCGCCGCGATCAGCGCATCGAGCTGGGAGGCCGCCGTCTGCCCCTTGCCGATCAGGGCGCTCTCGGTCACTTCCAGCTCGATGGCGTCGGCGGGCAGACGAGCCTGGTGGAGTTCCGCGAGTACCCGCTCGGCGAAGTCCGCTTCCTCCAGGTTGGTCGCCGAGACATTGATCGAGATCCGCAGCCCTCGCCCCTGACCATGCCAGAGCGCCGCCTGGCGAATTGCTCGTCGCACCACCCAGGCCGTCAGGGGTCGGGCCATGGGCGTGTTCTCGATCAGCGGAATGAATTCCGCCGGCGAGACCTCGCCGAGGACGGGATGGCGCCAGCGCAGCAGGGCCTCGCCTCCCTGGCAGACGCCATTCGCCACGGCAACCCGGGGTTGGAAGACGAGATAGAGTTCGTCCTCGCTTTCCAGGGCCCGCTCGATATCGGAGAGCAGCATGCTGCGGCGCTGGAAGCGCTGCTCCAGCTCCACGGAGAAGACGCCGGCATCCTCTCCCATCTGGCGCGCATCCAGGCTCGCCGCATGGGCGCTGCGCAGGATATCGGAAGTCGTCGTCTCGCCCAGCCGGAAGGAGGCGATGCCCACCACCGGCCGCACCAGCACGGGAACTTCGCGAGCCGACTCGAGCGCCATCAGGTGCTCACGCAGGCGTAGCGCACGGTCGATCAGGCCGGCATCGCTGTCCGCGGCCACCAGGTGCACGAACTGGCAGCCGCCGAGGTAGTAGAGCCGCGCTTCTTGGCCGATGGCTTGCTGCAGGCACTGGGCGGATACCTGGGTCAGCTCGTCGAGGAAGGTGGGCCCCATGGTGCGGTGCAGGGCGCTCAGCTGGCTGGGCTCGACCACCTCAGTGAAGAGGGCGGCCCGCCGTTCCTCGGGCGCATCGAGGGCCAGGTCCTGCAGGTCTTCATCGAACTGGCCGCGATTCGCCAGGCCCGTCAGGGGGTCGACCCTGCCGAAGGCGTGCTGCAGTTCGATCTGGGCCATGACCATGGCGGCGAGGTCGACCAGGGCCGCCCTTTCCTGCTCGGTGATCTCACGGGGTGTCTGTCCCAGGACACACATGGCCCCCAGCGTATGGCCCTCCCGGGTGGTCAGCGGTGCACCGGCGTAGAAGCGGATGCCCGTGCGAGCCAGGTGGCTGTCGCGATAGCAGCTCGAGCCCAGCAGGTCGGGAATGACGACGACCTCGGCGGAGGCGGTAACATCGGCACAGGGCGCTTTCTCGCGGGGGATCTCACGATGGTCGACCCCCACCCTCGACTTGAACCACTGGCGGTCGGCATCCGTCAGCGATACCGCAGCGATCGGCAGGTCGAAGAGCTGGCTGGCCATTCGAGTGAGGCGATCGAAGCTCTCGCTGGACGGGGTATCGAGGAGGTTGAGTTGCTCAAGCGCGTAGAGGCGTGCCTGCTCGGCGTTTTTCATCGACGTAGAAAGGCTTCATGGAGAGAGACATCGGCAAATTACCATCGCGATAGCGGGATCCCTAATGAATCCGAACTATCAAGGTCCCAAAACCTGACGCGACGGCGGGGAGCGCTTACCAGCGTACTGCCACGCGGTTTCTGCCCTCGCGCTTGGCCTGGTACATGGCGGCGTCGGCGCGCCGGGTGACGGCCTCGACGCTCGCATCGGTCGTCAGGAAGCAGGTGACGCCGATGCTCACCGTGAAGTGGAATGGCAGTGCCTCGGCCTCGATCGTGGCCTCGGCGATCTGATGCAGCAGGCGCCAGGCGACGGCGCAGGCTTCCTCGGCGGACATGTCGGGCATGATCACCATGAACTCCTCCCCGCCGGTGCGGCAGGGGCGGTCGCTCTGGCGAAGGTGGTGTCGCAGGGTGTCCGCCAGCAGCCGCAGGCCCTTGTCGCCCTCGGCGTGGCCCAGGGTATCGTTGATGGCCTTGAAGCGGTCGATGTCGATCATCAGCAGGGCCGCTTGGCGACCATCGTCCTTGACCGACCTGACGACGCTTCTGGCGGCGTCGTCGAAGGAGCGGCGATTGGCCAATCCGGTCAGGGGATCGGTACTGGCCTTGCGGGCCCAGTCGGCTTCCTGATGCCGCTGGCGGGTGATGTCCCGATAGACCCAGAGGTGGCCATGGTACTGGTCGGCGACGAACAGGGGCGTGTAGGCGCGCTCGAGGAAGCGGCCATCTGTCATGGTCAGCAGGTCGCGGGCCTGCTGGCGCCTTGCCACGAGGAGTTCCTCAATGCGCGCCACGAAGCCTTCGGGGTCCGTGAAGTGCCCCTTGGTGGACTGGGCGGCCTCCCGGCAGTCCATGCCCACGAGGTGCTCGGGAGGCGCATCGATGCCGAAGAGATCGCAGAAGGCCTGGTTGGCCACGATGACCCGGCGCTGCTCGTCCTCGAGCAGCAGGCCCACGTCCAGGCCTTCGATGACCACCTCCAGCTGGTGCTTGGAGACGATCTGGGCGGTCTCCAGCGTCTTGCGCGGCGTGATGTCGAACTCGCCCATCACGATCATCGGCAGGCCCGTCTTGGGGTCGGTGGCGCGGCACAGGTCGACATGATGCCAGCGCTCGCTGTCGTCGACCCGCATGATGGCCTCCAGGGTGATCCTTGGCTCGCCTGCCAGCCGCTGAAGGAGCCCCTCGGCAAGGTCGCGCTCCGCGAAGCAGGCCACGAAGGAGGTCTGGCCCCGGCGGGTCGCGAGGGCAGCCGGATTGCGCACCAGCTGGCGCCCCTGCCCATCGAATACCGAGACCATCATGGGCGTGTGCCTGACCGCCTCCAGGGCACGCAGGCTGGAGGCATCCAGGGAGATGTCGCTTTCCAGCCCTTCCACCAGCATGACGGTTCGTCCCTCATCCGTGACGTATCGGCTGCAGCGGCAGTGCAGCGAGATGGCCTGGCCGCCCGGGTAGAAGCTCCAGTGCTCATCGATGACCTCGCCCCTTGCCAGGCGCGGGAGGTAGTCCGCCAGGCGTCGCCGCGTCGCTTCGCTGATCGTCGCGGAGAAGTCACGGGCATAGAGCGCCTGCGGCGTTTCGGCTCCCCAGAGGCGCACGGCCGCAGCATTGGCATAGTGCATCCGTTCCTGTTCGATATCGAAGATCCAGATCGGCGTCTGGAGCCGGTCGAGAAGGGCGGCCTGGTCGTGGGGGGCCGTCTGGGGCGCGTTGTGAAGGGAGGTCACGATATCGGAAGGGCCCTGGCGGTGGTCGAGGATATCCGCCGTCGGTGACGAGTCATTGCAGATTACCGCATTCCATGCGATATCACCCTATCACTGGATTAGAGATACATCAGCCTTCTGTGCCATGACCACCATCAATATGGATGAGAATTTCATCGTCCCCGCATCGAAATGGCGCGATTGGCCCAATTGGCGCGAAGTCTTCATGAAGTGCGCAGTGCGCTTACCCGCATCCGCACAACGCGATGCCGGACGATCGATTTTCCAGAGTCTAGTCTGATGGGGACGTTGCCAGGCAACGACCATGCTCAGGGCGATACTGCTCGATATCAGTGGCGTGCTGACGGAGGATGGCGAGGCGTTGCTGGCAACCCGATAATTGCGGGCGTGATACTCGATTGCCATCTGGTGTCTTCCTGTGCGGCGCCATATGCTGGAGCTGAGCACCGGGCCGGCGCGTCCGCTTGCCGGTCTGCTTCTCAGGAGAGACGCCATGGAGCATGAGGAGAGCACCGAGGGCCGCTCGCCGCGGCTGATGCACGACGAACTCCCCAAGGAGCATGAAGACCCGCTGATCCGCAGGTTGCACCTCGTCATCCGCTTCGCCATCAAGATCCTGGCGGTGCTGATGGTGCTGGTGATCATCTGGGGCGTGCTGGACGTGATCTATGTGCTCTACTCGCGCTTCATGGCCCCGCCGGTGATGCTGTTCGAGGTCAGCGATATCTTCCTGATCTTTGGCGCCTTCATGGTGGTGCTGATCGCCGTGGAGATCTTCATCAACATCCGGCTCTACCTCGGCACCAATATCCTGCCCATCCGGCTGGTGATCGCCACGGCGCTGATGGCGATCGCACGAAAGGTGATCATCCTCGACACCGAGCTCGTCACCGCGGAGGAGATGCTGGCCATCGCGGCGGTGGTGCTGGCGCTCGGCGTGACGCACTGGCTGGTGGGCAAGCAGGAGTAGGGGGCTGTGTTGAGCGGCTGGCTGGAAGGGGGCTGGCTGGCAAGTCGCGCCGACTCCATGGGCCCTCGAGGAACGAACATGATGACCATCGATGACGTACAGCAGTTCGGTGCCACCTTGGCGGCGCATCCCGCCTTGCTGGTGCTGTATGGCGGCCGGTCATGTGGTGTGTGCCAGGCGATCAAGCCTCAGCTCGAGGCCATGCTGGCCAGTGAGTTTAGCGAGATGACCGTCTGCTACGTGGATTGTCAGGACGGAGGGGCAGCGGTGTGCGCACAGCAGCGCGTCTTCTCGCTGCCGGTGGTGCAGCTGTGGTTCGATGGGCTGCTGTTCGCTGAGTTCGTGCGGGTCTTCTCGATCGGCGAAGTGCGGCGTGCCATCCAGCGTCCCTATGCCACGCTGTTCGAACGAATGTGACGGGAAAGGGCCGTCAAGTGGTGTCCCGGGTGCGCCGGCTGGCCGGCGCACCCCTGCGTGTCGGGACAGGACAAGGCTCAGGTTACAGCCTGACCAGCATCTTGCCGCGGTTGGCGCCCTCGAACAGCTTCAGAAAGGCGTCGGGGGTGCGCTCGAGGCCCTCCTCCACGGTCTCCTCGTAGTCGAGCTCGCCGCTCTCGACCTGCGGGCCGACCTCGCCGAGGAACTGCGGGTAGTGCGCCCAGTGGTCGAAGACGATGAACCCCTCCATGCGGGCACGGCGGACCAGGAGCATCGCCAGGTTGCCCGGTCCGGCACTCGGCGTTGCCTCGTTGTAACGGGCGATCATGCCGCAGACGGCGATGCGCGCACCGACCTTGAGGGTGTTCAGCGCCGCCTCCAGGCAGGTCCCGCCGACGTTCTCGTAGTAGACGTCGAAGCCCTCGGGGCAGGCCTCCCGCAGTGCCTCGGTGAGCTGTGCGGTGTCCCTGCCGCGGTAGCTCACCGCCTTGATGCCGTGGGACTCCAGCCACGCCAGTTTCTCGGACGACCCGGCGATGCCGACCACGGTGCCGCCCCGGGCCTTGGCCAGCTGCACGGCCAGCGAGCCCACTGCGCCGGCCGCGCCGCTGACCAGCACGTTGTCGCCCTCCTGCATCTCGGCGATGCGGTTAAGGCCCGTCCAGGCGGTCATGCCCGGCATGCCGAGCACGCCCAGGTAGGCCTGTTCCGGAACCTCGAAGGTGGGCAGGGGTTCCAGCTGGTCACCCGGCAGCTGGGCGATGTCCCGCCAGCCGCCCATGTGGCGCACCCTGGTGCCCACCGGGAAGGCCGCGTCACGGGACTCGATCACCTCGCCGATGGCCGCCCCTTCCAGGGGAGCGTTCAGCTCGAAGGGGGCGATGTAGGTCGTCACGCCGCTCATGCGGCCGCGCATGTAGGGGTCCACCGACAGCCAGCTGTTGCGGATGCGCACCTCGCCTTCGGCGAGCGAGGGCAGTTCCCGCTCGTGCAGCTCGAACAGCTCGCGTGCCGGGGTGCCCTGCGGATGGTCGTTGATGGTGAAGTAGCGGAATAACATGGTGTCCTTCCTTCAGCTGAGGGGAGTTTCGTGCAGTCTAGAGGCTTGCCGGGGCGGAAGATACAGGACACCGGCACGGCAACGGGGCCAGCGTGAGCGGGGTGCCATGCAGTGAACAGGGGGCTCGCAGCAAGAGCGCCGAGCCGGAATCATCTAGGCTGAAGCCATGACCCGTCACTCCTGGATGTGAGACTGCCATGAAGGATCCTGATCGTTACGCCTATCCCCATCGCGTGCTGCACTGGCTGGTCGCGGGAATACTGCTGCTGTCGCTGGCCACTGGCCTCAGCTTGGGATGGCTCGGCTTCGAGGGCGCGGTGGAGCGGCTCGGTGAGACCCTGACCAACCTGCTCTACACGGCGCACAAGACCCTCGGGGTGCTGATGCTCGGCCTGATGACAGCACGGGTGTTGACCCGGCTGCTCTTCGTGGTGCCGCTCCACGAGCCACCACTGCCTCCCTTGCAGCGGGTGCTGAGCACCAGCGTCCACCACCTGCTCTATCTGGCACTTTTGGCCATGCCCGTGCTCGGCTGGATGGCCACCGCCAGTGGCGGCTTTCCCGTACAGTTTCTGCACTGGAACCTGCCGGGCCTGATCGGCGAGAGCGAGGCGCTTTCGGAACAGCTGTTCCTGTGGCACGGGCGGCTGGGGTGGATCATCCTGGGGCTGGTGGTGTTGCATATTGCCGGTGCACTCTATCATTGGTTGATCAGGCGCGATGGCGTGATGAAGCGCATGAGCCTGTTTTGACCAGGGTCGCGTGTTGCCTGCTCGGCGTTGATGGGCACGCGCTTGAACGAAAACACCCCATCCGGCCCGGGGCCGAATGGGGTGCGATGACGGTACTGGCAGCTACGGTCACGGCCTCAACGTTGAGGCTCTTCCTCGAACAGCTCCGCCTTGGCATCACGCATGACGTCTTCGCAGGCGGCCTGCTGGGCGAGCTGGGTGAGCAGGCTCTGGCTCAGGGCGAAGCCCTTCTCCAGGCAGGTGTCGACGTCCTCACGGCTCACGTCGGGGGTGACCCGGCAGTCAATCTTGATCGTTCGTCCACCACCGTCCAGGCGATCCGCGAATTCCCGAAAGCGCCAGGCGATTCGCTCCTTCCAGCTGGCTGATTCTTCCACGCCCTCGTTTACGCTAAACGTGCACTGCCACTCCGGTTTGTAGACCTTCATGATAACCTCCCGTGCTGGCTTGAAAGAATGATCGATCGTGTCTTCTGCTCCGTATCTGTCGATGTTGCACGATCATCATACAGGCTTTCCGGCGTCGGGCCAGTGCCCCGGCACTAAGGTCACGAAGGCGGTGCCTGCCGGGAAAGCGCCGGGTCATCGGTGCTGCCGCACCGCAGAAGGCTCCCGAGTCGGGTCGATGGTGTCGCCTCGGGGCTCGTCGCGGAGCGTCGTCAGTCCAGGTAGGTGGCGACGGCGTCGAAGGCGGCTCGCTGCAACCGGGCCTGGTGTGCCCAGCACTTGAGCACGTAGGAGTCGAATGGACGGGACTGCGCTTGTGGGGTCGTCATTGCATTTGCCCTCCTCGGGGGGTGCACTCCTACCATAGTCGCTTTCTTGCTGCAGCGCAGCATGATTGTTTCGCCCATCCGCTGCAGGCCTTGCCGGGAGCTGTTCGGCCACCACGCAGCGCAGGACTATTCCAGGCAGACCTCTCCCAGTACCCCGGTCAGCCGCTCCAGTATCTCGCCGCTGTGTCGCCAGAAGTGCCAGTAGAGCGGCACGGCGATCGAGCGCTCCGGGGCGATGCTGGCCAGCTGACCCTCGGTCACCAGCGATGCCACCTGCATTCGCGGCATCATGCCGTAGCCCATGCCGGCCCTGGCCAGGCGCACGAAACCTTCCGACGAGGGGCAGAGGTGGTAGGGAAAGCTGCCATGGTAGTCGCAGCTGGCGAGGAAACGGTGCTGCAGCTGGTCATGGGGGCCGTAGACGATGGCAGGCGCCTCACGGAAGGCCTCGGGGGTCGGGCCATCCGGGAAATGGCGGGCGATGAAGGCCGGCGTCGCATAGGGGTGGTAGACCATGGTGCCCAGCAGTACGCAGCGAGCGCCGGCGATGGGCTGGTCGCTGGCGCACAGGCAGGCCGCCACCCGTCCATCGCGCAGCCGCTCGAGACCCACGTCCTGGTCCTCGACCAGCATGTCCAGCAGCAGCCCCTCCGCCCGGCAGAAACCACCGATGGCCTCGGACCACCAGGTTGCCAGACTGTCGGCATTGAGGGCGATGCGTAGCCGGGGCGAGGCCGCCTCCAGAGTGGGCAGCGCCCCGCGCAGGTCGCGCTCGAGCAGCTGCACCTGCTGGACGTGGTTGAGCAGCCGCTGGCCCGCCGGGGTAGGCCGCAGCGCCGGGTGGCGGACCAGCACCGGCTGTCCCAGGCGGACCTCCAGTGCCTTGATTCGCTGGGAAACCGCCGACTGCGAGAGGCCCAGTTGCTGGCCGGCGCGCTCGAAGCCGTTGCACTCGACCACGGTGGCCAGAGCCTGGAGAAGCTTGTAGTCCAGCATCGGACCTCCTGCGAGTAGGGGGGGATGATCAAGTATAAGAATAATTGATGCGATATTAGCAGGATGATTTTTAAGCATATCAGTGCCTCGCTATGCTGGCCGTTCTCGACAGGCGACAGGACAGGGGAAACGCGATGCTGGAGAGCTATATCACCGGACTGGTGGTGTGTGGCGGGATCATCGTTGCCATCGGCGCGCAGAACGCCTATGTGCTGGGGGTGGCCGTGCGGCGCGAGCATCACTGGTGGTCGGCCGGGCTGTGCATGAGCACCGATATGCTGCTGCTGGCCGCCGGGATGTTCGGCGTCAGCGCGGTGCTGCTGAGCATGCCGAGCGCCATGGAGGTGCTGCGCTGGCTGGGGGTGGTATTTCTCGCCTGGCTGGTAGCCCAGGCCTTCCAGCGTGCTGCCACCGGCCGTCAGGGGCTGGCCGGGGGAGCTCCTGGCGGGCGCAGCCGCCGGAGCGTGCTGCTTGCCACCCTGGCGGTGACCCTGCTCAACCCTCAGGTGTACCTCGACACCCTGCTGCTGATCCCGGCCATCGGGGCCCAGCAGCAGAGTACCGCCACCTTCGTGGCAGGCGCCGTCAGTGCCTCGGTCCTGTGGTTCAGCCTGCTGGCCTGGGGCGGCGCGGCGCTCTCGCCCTGGCTCTCCCGGCCCCTGGCATGGCGGGCGATCGACGGCGCCATCGGCGTGATGATGGCGGTGATCGCCTTGCACCTGGCCGGCGGGGCTGCCCTCGCACCCTGACGGTCTTGCGCTTAGCCGATACGCCCTGCGTCAGTTGCTGTCCAGCGGCGACCATTCGATCGCTTCGCTGATCACGTCCTGGTAGTTACGGATCCGCTGGACGTAGTGCACCGGTTCGTAACCCCGCGCATAGCCATGGCGGGTCTGCGGGTAATAGCGCTTGTCGGCCTTGAGCGGCAGTACTTCCTTCATGTCCTCCCAGGAGTCCGGGTCCCTGCCGAGGTCGCGCGCCAATTGCCGGGCGTCCAGCAGGTGGCCACGACCGATGTTGTAGCTTGCCAGGGCCAGGTAGGTGCGGTCCGGTTCGGGAATGGTCTCGGGCAGCCGTTGATGGCGGTCGGCGAGGTACCGCGCACCGCCGTCGATCGCCGCGGCCGGGTTCAGGCGGTTGTCGACGCCCAGAGACTGGGCAGTGTTCTGGGTGAGCATCATGATGCCGCGCACCCCGGTGGGTGAGACGGCCTGGGGATCCCAGTGCGACTCCTGGTAGGCGAGTGCCGCGAGCAGGTCGGCGGGCATCCCGGTGGCGGCCTCTGCCGTCAGGAAAAGCTCGAGGAAGGAGGGCAGGCGCTCGTCGATGCGCCGGTTCAGCGCGCGCAGGTCGACGAAGTCGAACTCGCCGATATAGGCGTAATAGCGCTCTTCCATCGCCGCGATGCTCTCCTGTCCCGCGGTGCTCGCCATCCACTGCCCGGCCAGGTCGGCCAGTGCCTGATGACCGGCGGGCAGGTACCAGCCCAGCCGGTCGCCGCGGGTCAGGTTCATGGCGACCTCCAGGTGCGGAAAATGACGGCGTACCACCCGCACGATGTTGGAGTCGGCCAGGGTGCAGTCGATGCGTCGCTCGGCCACCTCGGCCAGCAGCATCTCGGTGGTGCGCGGGTCCTCCTCGAAGGTGATGCCGGTGTGGCGGTTGACCAGGCTCTCGAGCCTTTCCGCGTAGCTGGAGTCCGCCGTGACGCGGAGTTCGACGCCGGCCAGCTCCTCCACCCGGCGCGGCAGGGGCCGCATGTCGCGATGGCAGACCAGCTGCTCGACGATGTCGGTATGGCCGGGGCCGCGCCGGAAGCGCTCATCGCGAGAGGGCAGGTGAGTCAGCCCCGCGGCGGCCAGGTGGATCTCGCCGCCCTCCAGCGCCTCCAGCACCTCGGCGGTGGAGTCCTGCAGCCTCCACTCGACCTTCCAGCCGTGGGCCTCGGCGAAGCGCTGGACCAGGTCATGTTCCGGCCCCGCCGCTGCCTCGTGGCGGTCCAGGTAGTAGGTGGTGGCGCCGTTGCGGCTGGCGACCCTCAGCGTCTCGCCCGGCTCGGGCGGGTCGAGCCGCGTGACCGGGGGCTCGCCGGGTTCGCAACCCTGGAGCAGGGCCAGCGACAGCAGCAGGGTGGCGGTGAACAGGCGGGATCGGGACATGGGACGGGTATCCTGACCGGAGGGGGATCGGGCACCAAGAGGCCCAGCGTACCAGCCCATGGCCGTGTCCTCGGCGGGACGAGTCAACGCGGGGCGTGGCGTGTCGGCCAAAGTCTCGCCGCCAGGGCCGCGACGATGGCCAGCAATGGCAGCCAGGCGCCGGGGGTGTCGAGCAGCAAGAGCGTGAGCGTGCTCAACAGGCACCAGAGGGCGGGAATCACCAGCAGCAGCCAGGCGCGGGGGGCTGGTCTGGCCATGGCCGCCAGGCCCAGGGTGGCCATGGCCAGCGGGTCGGGTGTGAGCCCGATGACCTCGGCGCCCGCCACCCCTCGCCCTGTTGTCAGTGCGGTAAGCGGGTGCAGGGCCAGGGCATAGATGAACAGTCCGGTGCCGAGGCCTCGCCGTACGCTCCAGCGCTCCGGCAGGCGCAGCCCGCCAGGCAGGCTGCCCAGGGCCGCCAGCAGCAGCGCCTGGAGGCCGAACAGCGGGACGACATAGGTGATGCCCCAGTGGATGGGAGCGTAGCGCTGCCACAGGAAGGCCCAGGCCACGAAGGCCCAGGCCACGGCCAGCAGCATGGCGACCAGGCGAATGCCCCGCGGGCCGGGGCGCAGCAGGACGACCAGTACCATGCCACCCAGCACCAGGGCGAGCAGCTGGGCGGGCCACAGCGCCTGGTTATGCAGTTCGAACAGCCGCGCATAGACCCGCGGCGAGAACATCAGCAGGTCCTCGGGGCGATAGCCCCACCAGGCGCCCCCACCCACGCCCTACAGCCCCCGCACGTGGTCGGCCATGCGGCGGCGCATGGCGTCGTCGGGCAGTGGCTCGCGGGCGGCGGCGAGGTTCTCTCGGACATGGTCGACGCGGGTGGTGGCGGGGATGGCGCAGGTGATCGCCGGGTGGGAGATGATGAACTTGAGGATGAACTGCGCCCAGGTGGTGGCGCCGATCTCGGCGGCCCAGGGCGGCAGCGGCTTGCCCGCAAGGCGCCGGATCAGGCGCTTGCGCTGGAAGGGACGGTTGGCGATCACGCCGATGCCGCGCTCCCGGGCGAGGGGCAACAGGCGACTCTCTGCCTCGCGGTCGACGATGTTGTAGGTGAGCTGGACGCAGTCCAGCGGCACGCGGCGCATGATTCTCTCGACCTCCTCATGGCGTCGTCCGTGGGAGGTGGTGATGCCCAGGTGGCGCACCTCGCCGGCCGCCTTCATCGCCTGCAGGGTCTCGAGGTGGCCCTCCCAGCCCAGCAGGTTGTGGACCTGCAGCAGGTCGAAGTGCGGCACGCCCCAGGCCTGGCGGGAGGCCTCGATCTGCGCCGGGCCCTCGGCGGGGCTGGAGGTCCAGACCTTATCGGTGGCATAGACGCGATCGACGGCCTCGAGGCGCTCCAGGGCATGGCCGATCGTCGCCTGCGACGAGCCATACATCGGCGAGGAGTCGATCAGGCGTCCGCCAGCGGCGAAGAAGGCCGCCATGACCGCGGTGCACTCCTCGAGCAGCACCGGGTCATCGCCGACGTTGAAGGTGATCCAGCTGCCCAGGCCGACCCGGGGCAGTGCCTCGCCGGTGCCGGGCAGCTTGCGGGTCAGCGGCTCGGCCGCCCGCGCCAGGGCCCCGGCAGAGGGCAGCGCCGTGACGGCCGCCGCGGCGAGCAGGCCGCGCAGCAGCCGGCGGCGGGATAGGGGAGAAAGAGGCTGGGCCATGATGCGCTCCTGGTCATGCTGAGCACAGTGTAGCTGGCAGCTGAGACGGGCCGAATGCCGTCAGGAAGAGGGCATGGCCTGCAGGACCAGCCAGCCCTCGAGCAGGTCACGGAGTTCCTCGGCGGTGGGTTCGGTCTGGCGCAGGATCTCGTCGATGCGGTTGAAGTGCAGCAGGCGCACGCCCCGGGTCTCCGGACGCAGGTAGATGTCGGGTGGCTGGTGGCGGAGCGCCTGTCGGATGATCGCCTGCTGCATGATCTTGAAGCTGTTGAACAGCATGTCGGCCACGCCGAGCTCCTCGCCATCCTCCTGCCGGCGGCTGCCCGAGACGTCCACCGCGATGACCAGGTCGACCTCGCCGTGGAGCAGGTCGAAGGGCAAGGGCCTGGAGATGCCGCCATCGATCAGCAGCTGCTCGCCATGGTGGACGGGCAGGAAGAGCCCCGGCACTGCCATGCTGGCCTCGATGGCCGGGAAGAGGAGGCCCTCGTCGAGGGTCACGCTCTCCCCCGTCCAGTAGTCGGTGGCCACCACCTCGAGCGGGATGCGCAGCGCGTCGAAGGTGCGAACCTCGGTATGGCCGGCCAGGAAGTGGAGAAAGCCGGCCGAGTCGAGCAGCCCGGCATCGTCGCTTCCGAACGGCACCAGCGCCGACAGCTCCACCTCCGATTCGGCCAGGCCCGAGAGGGCATCCAGCGGCGAGCCGGCCACGTCGTCGAAGATGTCGCGGATTGCCTCGGCCGGGAGTCCGGCGGCATAGAGCCCGCCGATCACCGCGCCGATGCTGCTTCCGACGATGCGATCGGGCACGATCTCGAGGTCGTCGAAGACCTGCAGGATGGCGATGTGCGCCAGGCCGTTGGCCCCGCCCGATCCCAGCACCAGGCCGATGGTCGGACGGGGCGCCGGGGTGTCGGTGGGTTCCGCCGCGATAGGGGACGCCAGCAGGGCAGGGATGAGCAGGGCCGAAGCGGGAAGGACAGCGATGCGGCTTGGCCTCAAGCTCAGTCTCCGGGTCCGCACTCCATGCAGCGCTCGGTGATGGCGGGGCCCAGCTGCAGGGTGGCATTGAGGTCACGCAGGGCACTGCGCAGCCCCTCCTCGAGCACAGGGTGGTAGAAGGGCATCTCGAGGATGCGACTCACGCTGAGCTTCTCTTCCAGCATCCAGGCCAGCAGGTGCGCCATGTGCTCCACCCGGGGGCCGAACAGCTCGGCGCCCAGGAGCTGACCCGAGCCGTGCTCGGCATAGAGGCGCATCAGGCCCCGGTTCTGGCGCATCACCACGGCGCGTCCCTGGTCCTCGAAGGAGGCCTCGCCGGTGGCGATGCAGTCGCAGCCGCCGTACTGCTTTTCCAGCTCGGCACGACTGGTGCCGATGGTGGCCATCTGCGGGTCGGTGAAGACCACCGCCAGGGGCACGTTGCGGGTGCCGGCGCGCAGTTCCGGGTAGCGCCCGGCGTTGTCGCCGGCGATCCGCCCCTGGGTATTGGCCACGTGCAGCAGCGGCAGCTCCTGGTTGGCATCGCCGGCGATGAAGATATGGCTGGGGCTGTCGTCGGCATTGCGGCACTGCAGGGTGTAGCGGTTGTAGTGGGGCACGCCCTTGTCGTCGACAGCCAGGCCGGCCTTCTCCAGGTCGAGCCGATCGACGTTGGGGCGCCGGCCGGTGGCCGCGAGCAGGTAGTCGAAGCGCTCGGTGAGGCGCCTGCCGGTATCGCGCTCGAGGAAGGTGATCACCACGGCGTCGCCGTCGCGCTCGATGCTCTCCACCTTGGCATCGGGGTCGACGTAGAACTCCTCGTTGAAGGTGCCGTCGGCGTACTCCCTCACGGCCTCGTCCTGGAAGGGTCCCAGGGCGCCGCCCACGCCGAAGACCCGCAGGCGCACCCCCAGCCGGTGCAGCGCCTGGCCGAGCTCCAGGCCGATCACGCCGGGGCCGAACACGGCGACCGACTCGGGCAGGTCGTCCCACTCGAAGACGGCGTCGTTGACCACCAGTCGGTCGCCGGCCGCCGCGAAGAAGCCCGGCCAGGTGCCGCGCGAGCCGGTGGCGATGACGATGGTACGCGCGGTCACACGGGTATGGTCGCCGACGACCAGGGTGTGCGGGTCCTCGAATCGCGCATGCCCCTCGAGGCGGTTGTCCTCGCCCAGGCGCTCCACCGTCTTCATCACGCGTCCGACGAAGCCGTCACGTTCGCGCTGGACACGCGCCATGACGGCACGCCCATCCACCTCCACGGGGCCGGTGCGCACGCCGAAGCCGCCGGCATCGCGGGCCTGGTGGGCGGATTCCGCGGCAGCGATCAGCAGCTTCGAGGGCATGCAGCCGACCCGGGCACAGGTGGTGCCATAGGCTCCGCCCTCGATCAGCAGCACGCTGTCGCTGTGCTTGCGGGCGGCGTGCCAGGCGCTCAGGCCGGCGCTGCCCGCGCCGATGATCGCGATATCGACCTCATGTTCCTGCATCGGGCTCTCCTCTCACTGGTGGCATGTCATGGGTGGCAGGGCGCGCGCGCGGGCGTGCATGATTCCACTATGGCACAGGGTGAGGGCAGGACGCCGGGACACAATGGTGACGTCTTGACGCAGGGCAAGGCTGCCGGCGTTTCAGGCGGCCAGGCGCAAGGCAAAGCCGATCATCAGCGAGCCGAAGGTCCAGCGCTGCAGGCGTGCCCGCAGCGGGCTGCCGGCGAACCAGCGCTGCAGCGCCGCTCCCAGGGTGGCATAGGTGGCATCGAACAGCAGGCCGATACCCACCAGCAGGCTGCCCAGCAGGGCGAACTGCAGCAGCACCGGCGCCTCGCCGGGATGCACGAACTGGGGCAGCAGTACCGAGCAGAACAGCAGCGACTTGGGGTTGAGCAGGTTGGTCAGCAGGCCACGGCGCCAGGCGCGTCGGTGACCGGCGGCGAGGGTGCCCATCCGGCCCGCCTCGATGCCTGCCGTGGCCTCCGGGGAGCGCAGCAGCTGCAGGCCGACCCAGGCCAGGTAGGCGCCCCCGGCGTAGCGCACGGCATCGAAGGTCCAGGGGGCGGTGGAGAAGAGCGTGGCCAGTCCCAGGGCCGCCAGCACCACGTGAAGGCCGCGCGCCATGGCCAGACCCGCCGCGGTGGAAAGCGCTCGGGCGTATCCCTGCTGGCTGCCGGTCTGCAGCACCAGGAGCATGTCGGGGCCGGGCAGCAGATAGATCGCCCCCAGCGCTCCGATGAACAGCCACAGCTCCATGGACTCGCCTCCTGTCGTTGTCAATCATCCGCCTGGAACACGGCCAGTCTAGCCCTTGACGCGCTGGCAGGTCCTTGCGAAATCAGTCGCGGAAGCGGCTATGCTTGGCATGAGATGCCAATAAAAAAGAAATAGGAGGGTTTTCGTGTCAATGAATCGGCTGGATGAGATCGACCGCCGTATTCTGGCGGCGCTGCAGCGCGAGGCGCGGCTGACCAATGTACAGCTGGCCGAGGAGGTGAACCTCTCGCCCTCGCCCTGCCTGCGCCGGGTACGCCAGCTCGAAGCGGCCGGGCTGATCCGTGGCTATCACGCCGAGCTGGACCGCGGTGGGGTGGGGCTCGGCCTCACGGTCTTTGTCGGCGTCAAGGTGGAGCGCCACCACGAGGCAGAGGCCAACGCCTTCCGTGAGGCGGTTGTCGCCCTGCCGGAGGTGGTCTCTGCCCACCTGGTGTCGGGAGAGTCGGACTTCCTGCTGCAGGTAGTGGTGGCGGATCTGGTGGCCTATGAGCACTTCCTGACCGGGATCCTGTTGAAACTGCCCGGCGTGAGCGACATCCGCAGCAACTTCGCCATCCAGACCGTCAAGGAGCACGGCGCGCTGCCGGTGGAGCGGCGGCACGTCACGCAGCCGTGTCCTGGGTCGGCAGGCCAGCGCACATGATGCGGTTGCGTCCTGCCTCCTTGGCGCGATAGAGCGCGGCGTCGGCGCGTTCCAGGGCCTGCTGGGGCGCCTCCTCCGCGCCCAGTGGGGCAACGCCGATGCTGGTGGTGACCGCTACGCGCTGCTGCTCATGCCCGAGGAAGGGGTGGGATTCCACGGCCTGCCGGATGCGCTCGGCTATCTGTCGGGCTTGGTGGCCGTCGGTGTTGACCAGCAGGACGACGAACTCCTCGCCGCCGTAGCGAGCCACGCGGTCCTCCGTTCGGGTCTGGCCCTCCAGTACCCGGGCGAAGTCGGCCAGGACCCGGTCACCAACGGAGTGGCCGTGGGTATCGTTGATGCCCTTGAAGTGGTCGATGTCCATCATCAATACCACACAGTCGGGACTGGCGCCTCGCGAATGTTCCTGGTGTCGCCAGGCTTGCAGCTTGTCCAGGTAGAGCTTCAGTGCGCCACGGTTGAACAGGCCGGTGAGGGGATCATGGGTGGCCTGACGGTAGACTCGCATCAGCAGGCCAAGCTGGAAGTGGTTGGCCGCCATCGAGACCATGCCCAGGCTGCAGAGCAACCACAGCCCCTCGAGGCCTGTCGGTGTCAGCCAGCTGCCGTCGACCCGCTGGGCGAAGGCCTGCAGGCCCAGCAGGGCCAGGCAGGCCGCCAGCGACTCCAGGATGGTGAAGGGAAAGACGCTGAGCGTGGCGACCAGCAGGAAGGGAATGAAGGCATAGCCCGCCAGCCGGTCCGTGCCGCCGGGGGGCAGCAGTATCAGCACCAGGGCATAGAACAGGGCCGGCAGCGCCAGCAGCAGGCCGGCACTCAGGCGGATGCGCGCGATTCGTTCACGGCTGCTTCGGGCCAGCAGTAGAACGCCCAGCAGGCCCGCCATCAGCAGTGCGCGCCCCGACAGGGTGGTGCCCAGGACCTCTGCGGGAAGCATGGCCGCATCGACCAGGGCCCAAAGCGGCGTCAGCAGGAGGAAGATGACGCTCATGGCCAGTACCCGGTTGCGCAGGTAGTGCGCATGGGAGTAGGCGAAGTCCAGCGAATGGTGCCGCCTGCTGAATGTATCGCGTACCGCGGTGAAGCTGGTGCGTAACTCCCCGCCGGTGCGGGGGAAGGCGACGGGAGTGTCGGGAAGCGACTGGCGACGCTGTGACATCGGGGTGGCAGCGTCGTCGGCGGGTCTCGGCATGGGATGGCAACGTGTCGGTGGCCCGGCAGGTCCGGGGCGCAAATGGACGATGGCGCCCATGATAGCAGAGGGCGCCGGGTCCGCTGCCAGACAGGCGCAGCCTTCGGGTTGCCTTTGTGTTAGTCTAGTGTACCCCATCGTTTCGCTGTCCTGGCCCATGCCGTTCAGCCTTCGCCGTTTCCCGCTCTCGACTCCGGCTCGCCAGCGGTACCTGGCCGCCTTTTCCTTTCTGCAGGATGTTTCCTTGTCTGATATCTCTCCCGACGCCGCCTTCGCCTCGCTGTCGCTGGTGCCGGAACTGCTCGATAACCTCGCCTCGCTGGGCTATCACGCCATGACGCCGATCCAGGCCGAGAGCCTGCCGCCCATGCTGGCGGGCCGCGACGTGATCGCCCGGGCGAAGACCGGCTCGGGCAAGACCGCTGCCTTCGGCCTGGCGCTACTGTCGCGGCTGTCGGTGGCGGATTTCCGGGTACAGGGGCTGGTGCTCTGCCCGACCCGCGAGCTGGCGGACCAGGTGGCCGGCGAGATCCGCCGTTTGGCGCGCAGCCTGCCCAACGTCAAGGTGCTGACGCTGTGCGGCGGTGCCCCGCTGGGGCCGCAGCTGGCGTCGCTTGCGCATGGCGCACACATCGTCGTCGGCACGCCGGGGCGGGTGGAGGAGCACCTGCGCAAGGGCTCGCTGGCCCTGGGGGCGCTCGAGACCCTGGTGCTGGATGAGGCCGACCGCATGCTCGACATGGGCTTCCAGGCGGCCATGGAGGCGATCATCGCCGCGACCCCGGCGGACCGCCAGATGCTGCTGTTCAGTGCCACCTATGCCGAGGGCATCCGGCCCATCGCCGAGCGGCTGATGCGCGAGCCGGTCAGCGTGGAGGTGGCCGAGCCCCATGACGCCACCACGATCCGCCAGCACTTCTACCGGGTGGCGGACGAGTCGGCCCGCTTCGAGGCACTGCGCCGCCTGCTGCTGCACTTCCGTCCCGCGTCGAGCGTGGTGTTCTGCAATACCAAGCGCGAGACCGACGAGGTCGCCGAGGCCCTCAATGACGCTGGCTTCAGCGCCCTGGCACTGCACGGCGACCTGGAGCAGCACGACCGCGACCGCCTGCTGGTGCTGTTCGCCAACGGCAGCGCCTCGATCCTGGTGGCCACCGACGTGGCCGCCCGCGGACTCGACATCGACGCCCTGGATGCGGTGTTCAACTACCGCATCGCCCGTGAGCTGGAGGTGCATGTCCACCGTGTCGGGCGCACCGGCCGCGCCGGTGGTTCCGGCACGGCCTGTACCCTGCTCACCGAGCAGGAGGACTACCGGCTGGCACGCCTCGCCGAGCTGCTCGGCGAGGCCCTGGAGACGGAACCGCTGCCCTCCCGCGCGGTGCTGGCGCGCCAGCCCTTCCGACCCGCCATGGCGACCCTGCAGCTCGGCGGCGGCAAGAAGCAGAAGCTGCGGCCCGGTGACATCCTCGGTGCCCTGACTGGCGACGGGGGGGTCGCCGCGGATCAGGTGGGCAAGATCAAGGTGCTCGCCAACAGCGCCTACGTGGCCGTGCGGCGCGACGTCGCCGCGGCGGCCCTCGACCAGCTGGGCAACGGCAGGCTCAAGGGGCGCAGCTTCCGTGCCCGCCGCATCAGCCGCTGACCGCAAGCCAAACGAGATACGCCCGCGGCATACCCAGCCGCCGGGTTCTATGCCAACGTGGTGACATGAAGATACCCAAGAGATTGCAACCGCTGGTCGACGACGGCCTGATCGACGCGGTCGAGAGCCAGCTGATGAGCGGCAAGGAAGCCCAGGTGTACGTGGTGCGCTCCCACGGCGAGCGGCGCTGTGCCAAGGTCTTCAAGGAGGCCAGGCAGCGCAGCTTCAAGCAGGCCGTGCAGTACCAGGAGGGGCGCAAGGAGCGCAACAGCCGCCGCTCCCGGGCGATGGCCAAGAAGACCCGCTATGGCCAGAAGGAGCAGGAGCAGGCCTGGCTCAACGCCGAGGTCGATGCCCTCTACCGGCTGGCGGCGGCGGACGTGCGGGTGCCCAAGCCACATGGCTTTGTCGACGGCGTGCTGCTGATGGAGATGATCACCGATGCCGAGGGCCTGAACGCACCGCGGCTGGACGACGTGACCCTGACCGCCGAGGAGGCGCGGGCCCATTACGCCAAGATCATCGGCGACGTGGTGCGTATGCTGTGTGCCGGCCTGATCCATGGCGACCTCTCCGAGTTCAACGTGCTGCTCTCCGCCGATGGCCCGGTGGTCATCGACCTGCCCCAGGCGGTGGATGCCGCCGGCAACAACAGCGCCGAGATGATGTTCGAGCGTGATGTCGACAACATGCGCCGCTACTTCGGCCGCTTCGCCCCGGAACTGCTGGCCACCGATTACGGCAAGGAGATCTGGTCACTGTATGAGGCCGGCGATCTGTACTCGGACAGCCAGCTGACCGGCTGCTTCGAGCACGACACCACCGCCGTGGACGTGGACGAGCTGATGACCGTGATCGACGACGTGCGCGAGGAGGAGGCCGAGCGGCGTGCCGCGCTGTCCCGCGACCAGGAGCCCGGCGTCGAGGAGGCCGCCGAGGCCTGGCGGGAGTCCCAGGGCGAGCGCTGAGGTACGTGCCTGGTGCAATCGGCTGCCCGATTCCGGCCTCGCCGATCATGAACGAGATGCTCCATCAGGCCAGCGGCGAGGGCGAAAGCGTCCGGCCTGCAGGCTCGGGGACGTGGTTTGGCGCTGGCCTTGTAATCCCGGATGGGCATCGGCATGTTGGCATGATCCGTCACCAACGCCGAGCCCGCCATGTCCCGACGCGATAACGATGCCTCCTCCGACCCGCAGCGCAACGGACCCAAGCGTTCGCCCCTCTGGTACCCCGAGGAGGCTCAGCCCTCCCGCCGGCAGTGGTTGTCCTTTATCTGGATCGCCCTGGCCATCGTGCTGCTGTTCCACTACCTCGATTCGGCGCAGCGCCACCCGCAGGTCGAGCTCAGCTACTCCGAGTTCCTGACGGCCGTGGACCAGGAGCACATCGACTCGGTCACGCTGCGCGGCCAGGCGGTGGAAGGCACCTTCAGCGATGCAGGGCTCGAAGCGCGGGATCTCGGCGAAGCCGAGGGCTTCGAGGCCACGCGTCCGGATGTCGAGGGCGAGCGTTTGCTCGAGCGGCTCGAGGCGAATGGCGTGCGCATCGACGCCGAGCCCATCGATCCGCCCTGGTGGCAGCGCGTTCTGGTCGGTGCCCTGCCGTGGATCCTGATCCTGGGCCTGCTGTTCTGGTTCTGGAACCGGATGCAGCAGCGCGCCATGTCGGGCGGCGGGCTCTTCAACATGGGCAAGTCCAGTGCCCGCCGGGTGAGCAGCGAGGAGAGCCAGGTGCGCCTGAGCGATGTGGCCGGCTCGGAGAACGCCAAACGCGAAGTGCTCGAGGTGGTCGAGTTTCTCAAACAGCCAGGGCGTTTCCAGGCGCTGGGGGCCAAGATCCCCCGTGGCATCCTGATGATGGGCCCGCCGGGCACGGGCAAGACGCTCATGGCCAAGGCGGTGGCGGGTGAGGCCGAGGTGCCCTTCTTCAGCATCAGTGGCTCGGAGTTCATCGAGATGTTCGTGGGTGTCGGGGCCTCGCGCGTCCGCGATCTCTTCAAGCAGGCCAAGGAGCAGGCGCCGGCGGTCATCTTCATCGATGAACTGGACTCCATCGGTCGCTCCCGAGGCGCCGGCATGGGGGGCGGTCACGATGAGCGCGAGCAGACGCTCAACCAGATTCTCTCCGAGATGGACGGTTTCCAGGCCGATGAGTCCGTCGTCGTCCTGGCCGCCACCAACCGGCCGGACGTGCTCGACTCGGCCCTGCTGCGGCCGGGGCGCTTCGATCGCAAGGTGACCCTGGAGAACCCGCATCGCGAGGCGCGCCGGGACATCCTGCGCGTTCACACGCGTGACGTGCCCCTGGCCGATGACGTCGATCTCGAGCGGCTGGCCGAGATTACCATCGGCTTCTCGGGGGCGGACCTGGCCAACCTGACCAACGAAGCCGCCCTGCAGGCGGGGCGCAATGACCAGCAGGAAGTGGACTGGGCCTGTTTCTCGGCGGCCCGCGACCGGCTGCTGCTGGGCGAGGCCAAGGACGCCGGCCTCTCCGACAGCGAGCGCCACATCGTGGCCTACCACGAATCGGGCCATGCGCTGCTCGCCTACCTGCTGCCCAGGGCCGACCCCCTCGAGAAGGTCACGGTGCTGCCTCGGGGGCGCGCCCTGGGCGTGACCGCGCAGGTGCCCGACGAAGAGCGCTACAACCATGGCGAAGCCTATCTGCGTGACCGCATCACCGTGATGTTCGGCGGCCGCCTGGCGGAATCCATCGTCTTCGGAGAGGTGTCGAGCGGCGCCGAGAATGACCTGGAGCAGGCCACGCAGCTGGCACGTCGCATGGTGGCACGCTGGGGGATGAGCGAGCGCATCGGGCCGGTCATGTTCGCCCAGAGTCAGGAGCACGTCTTCCTGGGCAAGGAGATTGCCCAGTCCCGCGAACACAGCGAAGCCATGGCGGGGCTGGTCGACGAGGAGATACAGCGGCTGTTGACCGACCTCGAGGCGCGCGGTCGTGAGCTCCTGGAAGCGCATCGCAGTGACCTGGAGACCCTGGCCACGGCCCTGGAGAAGCAGGAAACCCTGGAGGCCGAGGCGATCCGTGACCTGCTCGGCAGCGCATCCGGCCAGCCGTGATCGCTGTGGCACTCGAGCCCGGCGAGCCTATCCTGTCGCTGCGGTTCATGGGTGCCAGCCATGTCAGCTTCGACGCGCCGCTCCCTCCGGCCCGATCACCATCACGGTTGAGTGATCCGCCCGCATCGGTGGTTGAGACGGCATCTCACGCCTCGCTGGCGATCTCGGCGTTGTGGAAGACGTTCTGCACGTCGTCCAGGTCGTTGAGGGTGTCGAGCAGCTTCTCGAACATCGCCACGTCGTCGCCCTCGACCGGGGTCATGGTCTGGGGCACGAACTGGATCTCGTCGACCTCGAAGTCGACGTCGCCGAAGGCGTCGAGCAGCGCCTGCTTGGCCTTGGCGTACTCGGTGTGGGGGGCGAAGACAGTGATCTGGCCGGCCTCGCTCTCGATGTCGGTGACGTCGACATCGGCTTCCATCAGCGCCTCGAGCGTCGCCTCCTCGTCGTCGCCGGGAAAGGCGAGAATCGCGCAGTGGTCGAACATGTGACTGACGCTGCCGGGGGTGCCGAGCTTGCTCTTGGCCTTGTTGAAGCAGGCACGCACGTCGCCGAAGGTGCGGTTGGGGTTGTCGGTCAGACACTCGACGATGACCATGCAGCTGCCTGGCCCGAAGCCCTCGTAGCGGGCCGGCGAGAAGTCCTCGCCGCCCACGCCGGCCGCCTTGTCCAGTGCCTTGTCGATCACGTGGCTGGGCACCTGGTCCTTCTTGGCGCGCTCGATCAGGCCTCGCAGGCTCAGGTTTCCGGCCGGGTCGGTACCGCCCTGCTTGGCGACCACGTAGATCTCCCGGCCATACTTGCTGTACACCTTGGTCTTGGCGGCGGCCGTCTTGGCCATGGATTCCTTGCGGTTCTGGAAGGCCCTGCCCATTGCATTGTCCTGTGGCATCGAAATACGAGGCTGGATTCTACGAAACCGGGACGGACGCGAACAGGGATATTTTGCCGTCAATGGCGAAGCCCCACCGTCCGTGATGATGACACTGCCAGGTGTCCCCTTCCCCCTCAGGAGGTCTATCGATGGATCACCATGCCTACCGCCATGCGCTGGCCGACTGTCTCGCCGAGAGTGAGCTGCCCTTTGCCCCCGAGGAGTTCGCGGCGCGTCGTCGTCGCGTGCGACAGGCCATGCAGGCTGCCGGACTCGAGGCGCTGCTGCTGACCGACCCCGCCGACATCTTCTACCTGACCGGCTACCACACCTTCGAGGTCTCGGTGTACACCTGCCTGGTGGTCTCGGCCGACCGGCTGGTGCTGCAGGTGCCCTCCATCGAGACCGGCCCGGCCGTGGTCACTGCCACGGTGGACGAGATCCTGGGCTATCGTTGGGAAGGTATCGAGGAGGTGATCGTGCCGCTGACCGAGATCCTCGCTCCCTTTCATGCCATTGGCCTCGACCTCTTCGGGGCCGGCCTGCGTCATGGCGTGATCCGTGAGCTGCAGGCGCGCCTGGGGAGCGGTCGCTTCCGCGATGACGGCGGCGAACTGCTCGACCGTATCCGCATCGTCAAGACACCGGCGGAGCTCGAGTGCCTGCGCGAGAGCGCGCGGATCACCGCTGCCGGCCTGCGGGCCGCCATCGAAGCCATCGCGCCCGGGGTCACCGACAACGAGGTCGCGGCGGAAGGCAGCCGGGCGCTGCTGGCGGCCGGCAGCGAATTCATGAGCCTGCAGCCCATCGTTACCAGCGGCCGGCGCATCAGCGTCATCCACGTCAACCACAAGCGCCACGTGATCGCTGCGGACGCGCCGGTGTTCCTGGAGTTCGGCTCGGCCTTCCACCGCTATACCGCGCCGATGATGCGCACCGCCGTGGCCGGCCGGGCGAGCGCCGAAATGCAGGCGCTGCGCGATGTGTGTCGTGAGATGTTCGAGGCGCTGACCAAGGCGATGCGCCCCGGTAACAGCTTCGATGATGCCGCCCGGGCCGCCGATGCGGTGCTCGCTCCCCACGCCGAGCGTGTGTTCTTCTCGGGGGTATTCGGCTATGCGGTGGGGGCGCAGTTTCCGCCCAGCTGGGTCGAGGGCACCGGCTATATCGCCCGCGGCCAGCATCGTGAATTCACCGCCGACATGGTCTTCCACCTGCCGCTCTGCCTGCGGCTGCCGGGACAGTGGGGCATCGGTCTCAGCGACACCGTGCGGGTCACGCCCGAGGGCGGCCAGCCACTCACCGATAATGACTGGCAGCTGATCGAGTCTCCCGGTTGAGGCGACGCACCGCAGCGGACCAAGGTGTCGTGAGGTGGCTTGGCGCCACAGGCAACGTGCTGTCGGCTTCCATCCGATTTGCCTGGGCAGCTATGGCTTGCGATGCGAGGGGGCAGTGGTGGTGTCTCATAGCCACCAGGCCAGCGTCAGGCCTACGCCCATCGAGGCGACCATCGGCAGGGCGACCCGCTTGCCGAGATGTCGAGTGCCGAGTACCGTCGCCAGCCCCGACTTGAAGAGGTTGTTGACCGCGGCGGCGATGACGATACCCAGCACCGCGGTGGAGGGTTCGATGCGCTCCAGCGACATGCGGGTCAACGACAGGGTGATGGCGTCGACGTCGGCGACCCCCGAGGCGGCCGCCAGCAGATAGATGCCGGCCTCGCCCAGGATGCCGCGCAGCCATTCCCCGAGCAGCATGATGATCGCCAGCAGGCCGCCGAACAGCAGCGCCGTGCGCAGTTCCAGGGGGTTCTGGATGGGCGTCGGGCTGTCGACGCTGAGGGCCTGGCGATGGTGACGCCAGAAATAGAGTGCCGGCAGATAGAGCATTATGCCCATGACCGAGATGGGGAGCAGCAGCGCCGGCAGCAGTCCGGGGCTGATTACCGCGGCGTAGATCAGGATGCGCGGGAACATGGTACCGCAGGCCAGCAGGATGCCGGCGGCCAGCATGGCCTCGATCTCCCGGTTCTGGCGAGACGTACGCGCGAAGTGCAGGGTCAGTGCCGTGGAAGAGGAGAGCCCGGCGAACAGGCCGGTAAAGAGAATGCCCTTCTCGGCGCCGCCCAGGCGCACGGCGAAGTAGCCGACGAAGGAGATCGCGGCGATCAGCACCACCATCCACCAGATCTCGTAGGGGTTGAGCGCGTCGCCCGGCCCCATGCCGTCGTCGGGCAGCAGCGGCAGCATCACCACGGTGATCAGCAGCAGCTTGAGGCCGGCATCGAGCTCGTGGGCCTGAAGCTTGTTGAGCAAGTCGTGGATTTCATGCTTGTTGTCGAGGATCACCGCGGTGATCACCGCGCCGGCGGCGGCCAGCGCCAGGTCGACCGCCACGGCTATCGCCCCGAAGCAGAACGTCAGCAGCAGGCCCACCAGGCCGGTGATGCTGTAGTCGTGCTGCTCGGCCAGCTTGGCTCGCCAGGCGACCAGGCTGATGCCGGCCACGGTCAGGAAGATGAGCGGGAAGGCCCAGTCGCTGACGGCTTCCGAGAGCAGGGCGGCGATGCCACCGAGCAACCCGACCAGCGAGTGGGTACGGATACCGGCAATGCGCTCACCCGACTTCTTCTCCCGGGCTACCCAGCCGCGCTCGATACCGATCAGCGCCCCCAGCAGCAGTGCTACACCCAGCCGGATGGCGGACTCGTTGGCGCTGAGGAACTGGCTGGCAACATCATCCATGGGCAGGCTTCCCTATCGCCGTCCGGTAGTCGGCGGATACCCCCATGGTGGCCTGCGCGGGGTCGGGCTTCAATGTTCCCCAGAAGAATCGCTTGATCGTGCGCACCGGCGGCTGGGTGCTGGAGGCGCATGGTTGTCACCTCCCCAGGGGGTGCAAGGCTGAACTAGACTTGTCTTGGGCCCTTGAATCACTCGCGGGAGGATGATCCCCATGTCCATGAAACGCGTTACAGACTTTCTCGACGAAAACGGCGTGAAATACGTCATACAGCAGCATTCCCCGGCCTATACCGCCCAGGAGGTTGCCGAGGTGGCCCATGTGCCCGGCCGCCATTTTGCCAAGAGCGTCATGGTCAACGTCGATGGCCGCCTCGCGCTGGCGGTGCTGCCGGCCACCGACCGGGTCGACCTGCGCGGGCTGGCCCAATCTCTCGGCGCCCAGTCCGTCGAGTTGGCCGAGGAGGACGAGTTCAGCGAGCGTTTCCCCGACTGCGAGCCCGGCGCCATGCCACCCTTCGGCAATCTCTTCGACCTGGAGGTCTTCGTTTCGCCGCACCTGGCCCAGGCCGACATCATCGGCTTCAGTGCCGGCAACCACCATGAGGTCATGCAGCTCGCCTTCGGCGTGTTCGATCGGCTCGTGAAGCCGGTTGAAGTGGCAATGTAGGCCCCGGCCGGCCCCTGCCCTGTTCAGTGCCGGTCGCTTCCGAGGTCACTCCATCAGGTGCTGGCGGGCCTCCTCGGCGCTTTCGTAGATGTGCGGCGAGACGGCGCGTGCCTCCAGGGCCACGGCGAGCTCCTCGGCGAAGCCGATGCCGACGAAACCACCGGTCGCCAGGGCATCGCCGTCACGGATCAGGTTCACGGCCTCGCGGGCGGAGACCACCTTGCCCTTCGTGGTGAAGGGGTGGCGGGAGAGCAGGGGATGGAGCATGGCGGACGTCCTGGTGGTCGTTTCTTGTGGTGGTTCTTGGTGATGCTTCCTTGTGCTCGCTCCTTCACGGTAGCACGCGTCGCGGGTCCGGCAGGGCTTGCCAGGCGGGATGAAATGTCGAATACTGTTCATATATACAGTTACCGAGAGGGGAGGTCCATGAGGCTGCCGTTGTCCACCACTGCCCGGGTGATCGGCCGCGCCGCGCCGTTCCCCGGTGAGATGGCCCAGCCGCTGATGGGGTGCCGGGTGCGGGCGGGCTTCCCGAGCCCCGCCGACGACCACCTGGACGTGGAGGTCGACCTGCACGCCCATGTGGTGCGTCGCCCGGCTGCCACCTATTTCGTGCGGGCCGAGGGCGACTCCATGCTCGGTGACGGCATCCACGACGGCGACCTGCTGGTGGTGGATCGCAGCCTGGAGCCGCTGCCCGGGCGGGTGGTGGTGATCGCCGTGGATGGCGAGCCCACCGTGAAGCGCCTGGAGTGCCGCGGCGAGCGGACCTTCCTGGTGGCCAGCAACCCGCGCTTCGCGCCGATTCCCCTGGCGGGTCGCGAATGCCAGGTGTGGGGCGTGGTCACCCATGTGCTCCATGCCCTGCCGGGGGGCGAGCCGTGATCGCCCTGGTCGACTGCAACAACTTCTACGTCAGCTGCGAGCGGGTCTTCGCCCCGCACCTGGAGGGGCGCCCGGTCGGCGTGCTCTCCAACAACGACGGCTGCGTGGTGGCGCGCTCCAACGAGCTCAAGGCACTGGGCGTGGCGATGGGCGCGCCGATGCACCTGCTGCCGCCGGCCATTCGCCGCCAGGCAGTGCTGCTCTCCAGCAACTATGCGCTCTACGGCGACATGAGCCGCCGGGTCAACCTGATCCTCGCCGAGTTCTCGCCGGATGTGGAGGCCTACTCCATCGACGAGAGCTTCGTGGGCTTTTCCGGCTTCGCCCCGGCCGGCCTGGAGGCGCATGCCCAGCGGCTGCGCGAGACGGTACGCCGCGATACCGGCATCCCCGTCTGCGTGGGACTGGCGCCGACCCGGGTGCTGGCCAAGGTGGCCAACCGGGCGGCCAAGTCGCTCGCGGCCTACGAGGGCGTCTGCCTGCTCGAGGCCGAGGGCCCCGCCACCCGGGCGCTGCTCGAGCGGCTGCCGGTGACCGAACTGTGGGGCGTGGCGCGGCGCACTGCCGAACGCCTCGCGCTGATGAAGATCGACACCGCCTGGCAGCTGCGCCAGGCCGACCCCAAGCAGATCCGGCGCCACTTCTCGGTGGTGCTGGAGCGCATCGTCTGGGAGCTGCGCGGTCGCCCGGCCATCGAGCTCGATGACCTCACTGCACCGCGCCAGCGCATCATGGTCTCGCGCTCCTTCGGACGCCTGACCGGCGCCTTCCCGGACCTGCAGGAGGCCGTGCGCCAGCACGCCGCCCGGGCCGCCGAGAAGCTGCGCGGCCAGGGCAGCCAGGCCCGGGCGCTGATGGTCTTCGTGCGCACCAACCCGCACCTGGCCGGCGAGCGCCAGTACCGCAACAGCGTGGTGGTGCCGTTGCCGGCACCCAGCGATGACAGTCGCGAGCTGCTCGCGGCCGCCGCCCGGGGGCTGGCGGCGATCTTCCTCGAGGGCGTGCGCTACCAGAAGTGCGGGGTGATGCTGCTCGACCTGGTGGAGGCCGACCACCACCAGCTCTCGCTGCTGACCCCACGCAGCGAGGCGGCGCGCGGGCGTAGCCAGCGGCTGATGGCAGCGCTGGACCGGCTCAACCGCGAGATGGGCCGTGATACCGTGCGCTTCGGCCTGCCGCGCCGGGGCACCGCCTGGGCGCTGCGTTGCGAGCGACGCACCGCGCGCTACACCACGCGCTGGGACGAGTTGATGCGGGTCAAGACACGCTGAGAAAGTCCTCGAAAGCGAGGCGAGGCGCGGTTCCCGCGGCGGGGAGATTGGCTACACTGAGGGCGCACCGGCGGGCCATTCGTCGCGCCGGAAGGCCATCGACAGGGAGAAGCACCATGCGCATGAAGGGCAAGAATGTCATCGTCACCGGCGGCGCCAGCGGCATCGGTCTGGCCAGTGTGGAGCGCTGCCTGGAGGAGGGCGCCAGCGTGGTCATCGCCGACCTCGAGGGTGGCGAGGGCGCGGCTCGGGCGGCGGAGCTGGATGACAGGCACGCCGGCCGCTGCCTGTTCAAGACGTGCGACGTCACCGATACCGCCCAGGTCGACCGCCTGTTCACCGAGACCGTGGCCGAGCTCGGCAGCGTGGAGGCGGTGTTCAACAACGCCGGTATCGGTGGCATCACTCCCTCCGATGAAGTCACCGATGAAGACTACCTGCGCATCATCGATATCAACCTCAACGGGGTCTTCCGGGTGGCCCGGGCGGCGCTCAGGGTGATGTATCGCCAGGGCGGCGGCAGCATCGTCAACTGTGCTTCCATCCTCGGGATGATGGGGCAGTCCCAGACCGCCGCCTATACCGCCGCCAAGGGCGGGGTGGTCAACATGACCCGCACCCTGGGCATCGAGGCGGCCCCCAGGGGCGTGCGGGTCAACGCCATCGGCCCGGGCTATATCGACACCCCGCTGCTCGAGGCGCTGGACGATGACATGATCGAGGGGCTGATCGGCCTGCATCCCGTCGGCCGCCTGGGTCGCCCCGAGGAAGTGGCCAACGCCTTCCTGTTCCTGGCCAGTGACGAGGCCAGCTTCATCACCGGTACCACCCTGATGGTGGATGGCGGCTTCACCGCCGGCAAGTCCTGAGACATCGCCCTCGGCTCGAAGCCGGATCTCAGCGATGTAGCCGGGTCAGTCCCTCCTGGGCGCTGGAGGCGACCAGCCGGCCCTGGTGGTCGTAGATGCTGCCGCGGGCGAAGCCCCGTGCGCCGCCGGCCCAGGGGCTGTCCATGTCGTAGAGCAGCCAGTCGTCGACCCTGACGTCATGGTGGAACCAGAGAGCATGGTCGAGGCTGGCGATCTGCAGCTGGGGGTCGCGGAAATCGATGCCGTGGGGCACCAGCGCGGTGGTCAGCAGGTTGAAGTCGGTGCTGTAGGCGAGCAGCGAGCGATGCAGCGCCTGGTCATCGGGCAACTCGCCGGCCAGTCGGAACCAGAGCCGCTTGCGTGCCGGACGGCCGGCTTCGGCTTCGTCACCCAGATGCAGGAACTCGATGGGGTGGCCGGGGAAGCGCTCGGGGCGACCAGCGTCGCCCGCCAGCGTCTCAGGCAGGACGACATCGGGCATGGCGGGCTGGTGGGCGAAGCTCTCTTCCTCGCCGTGGAAGGAGGCGCTGCAGAAGAAGATCGGCCGCCCCTTCTGGATGGCCGTGACGCGGCGGGTGGAGAAGCTGCCGCCGTCGCGCACCGCATCGACCTGGTAGACCACCGGGCGGTGCGGGTCACCCGGGCGCAGGAAGTAGCCATGCAGGGAGTGGACGCGTCGCGCGGGGTCGACGGTCTGGCTGGCCGCCGAGAGCGCCTGGCCCAGCACCTGCCCGCCGAACAGCTGGGGCAGGCCGAGGTCCTGGCTGTTGCCGCGGAACAGGTTCTCCTCCAGGGCTTCCAGACCGAGCAGATCCACCAGGGCGTTCAAGGCGTCGGGCTTCATGGTTCTCCTCCGGGGCGATGGCGTGCCGGCCATCGCTATCATACGATCGTCTTAACGTCACCTAGTCTACGGGAGTTCACGAGATTGCGCAGCGATGAGTTCTACATGCACCGGGCGCTGGACCAGGCCCGGCTGGGACTGGCGGCCGGCGAGGTGCCGGTGGGCGCGGTGGTGGTGGATACCGCGGGTGAGGTCGTCGGTGCCGGCTTCAATGCGCCGGTGGGGGCGCATGACCCCAGTGCCCATGCCGAGATCCGCGCACTGCGCGATGCTGGCGTGCGGCTAGGTAACTACCGGCTGGACGGCTGTACGCTCTATGTGACCCTGGAACCCTGCCTGATGTGCACCGGGGCGATCATCCATGCTCGCCTGGCGAGGCTCGTCTACGGTGCCGCCGAGCCACGCAGCGGCATGGCGGAGTCGAAGGCCAACCTCTTCGCCCAGCCCTGGTACAACCACCGGGTGAGAGTGGAGGGCGGGGTTCTGGCTGCCCGCGCCGCCCGCTTGCTGCGGGACTTCTTCAGCGAGCGACGCGACGGCCCGGATAACAGCTGATCTGCCGCCTGAGGGTCACAGAACCGGCGGGACCTGTTCGAACAGTTCGCTGCTGTCCTCGTCGGGGAGGCGGGCATTGAGTTCTGGAAACTGCTCCTGGCTGCGGTCCAGGTAGGCCAGGATCTCGTGGTAGCGCCGGATGTTGCGCACATAGATCACCGGCTCGCCGCCGCGGGCGTAGCCGTGGCGCGTCTGGCTGTGCCACTCGCGCTCCTGGAGCAGCGGCAGTGACTCGCGCACGTCGCGCCACAGGTTCGGGTCACCGCCGCGCTGTTCGGTGATCTTGCGGGCATCATAGAGATGACCCAGCCCGACATTGTAGGCGGCCATGGCCATGAACAGGCGGTCGTCGCCGGTGATCGGTTCGGGGAGTCGTTCGATTAGCTGGCGCAGGTAGCGGGCTCCACCATGGATGCTCTGGGCAGGGTCGAGCCGGTTTTCGATGCCGAGGTCGCCGGCGGTGGCGTTGGTCAGCATCATCAGTCCGCGCACGCCGGTGGGGGAGGTCGCCTCGGGTTTCCAGTGGGACTCCTGATAACCCAGCGCGGCCAGCAGTTTCCAGTCGAAGCGGGTATTGCGTGCGGCCTCGCGAAACAGCGCTGTGTAGCGTGGCAGGCGTTCGCGGGCATGGGTGATGAAGGTCCGGGCGCCCACGTACTCCAGGTAGTCATCCTGGCCGAAGTAGCGACTCACCAGCGCATCGAGCTCGCCATCGCGACGCAGGTCATCGAGAAAGTGGTTGGCGGCATTGACCAGCCCCAGCCCCCGTCCGGCGGGGAAGGCCCAGGCCAGGGAGAGTGGCTTGCCGAGGGTGAAGCCATCCTCGACCTCGGGGAAGAACAGCCGGTTGAGGCGGAACTGGTGCTCGAAGATCACCGCGGCATCCAGGGTGCCGCGGGCTACCTGGCCGAGCAGCTCGGCCACTTCCAGCTCGCCGGACTCCTTCCAGCTCAGTTCGGGGTGCTCGGCCTGCAGCTCGCGCAGGACCCGATCGGTCCCGGCACCGCGCAGGGTGCCGATTTCCAGCCCTTCCAGCTCGGCGACCGTCTCCGGCGGGTGCAGGCCGCGGCGATAGACCAGCAGCGGCTGCAGCAGCATGATCGGCCGGCTGAAGAGCAGGCCGTCCAGCGTCGGGTCCAGGGGCAGGGCGGCAGCGCCCAGGTCGCCTTCCTCGCGCACGGCGTCCAGTACGCCCTCGATATGGTGGTCGGCGTCCAGGGTCAGGCTGACCCCCAGGTGCTCGGCGAAGCGCCGCATCAGTTCGTACTCGAAGCCTGTGGGACCCTGACGCCCCTCGTAGTAGGTGGTGGGGGTGTTGCGGGTATGCACGCTGAGGAAGTCGCGTGCCATCACCTCTCTCAGGTGCGGGCCCTCGGGGATATCGGCACGCCCGGGTAGCAGCGCCAGCAGCAGGGCACTGCACAGTAGGGCGGCCCTGCGCCACTGGCGCCGGGCAGGGTCAGTCGGGAAAGCGAGCATGTGGGCAATGTGCGGCGATGAGAGCTTCAACCTTAACCAGCCAACCGGCGGCTGTCACCTATGCCGATTTCTCGCGCCCGGCGCTTTCCAGTATCATGTTCGCTCGTTGCCGCCGGCCGCGGCCCCGAATTCTCTCCCTGTTTCAGAGGCTCCAGGATATGCTCGAACTGCGAGGCGCGCCCGCCCTATCTGCTTTCCGTCATGCCAAGCTGCTGGACGCCCTGCGCGCATCCGTTCCCGAGGTCGAGTCCCTGCACGCTGACCATGTTCACTTCGTCGATCATGACGGCGATCTGGGGGACGAGGCGCAGCGCCTGCTGGAGCAGCTGCTCGACTACGGCCCGGTGCGCGGGGAGGGAGGCCGCGGCGAGGGCCAGCTGTTCCTGGTGGTGCCGCGCATCGGCACCCAGTCGCCCTGGTCCTCGAAGGCGACCGACATCGCCCGCAACTGCGGGCTGGAGAGGGTGCGGCGCATCGAGCGCGGCATCGCCTACCGGGTGAAGGTCGCCGGTGCCCTCTCCGAGGCCGCCTTCGAACGGATCCAGGCCGCGCTGCACGATCGCATGACCGAAACGGTGCTGGCCGACGCTTCCGATGCTGCCAAGCTCTTCGCCCATCACGAGCCGGCGCCGCTGGGCAGTGTCGATGTACTCGAGGGGGGGCGCGAGGCGCTGGTCATCGCCAATGGGGAGCTGGGCCTGGCGCTGGCCGAGGACGAGATCGACTACCTGGTTGAGGCGTTCCGCGACCTGGGCCGCAATCCCACGGATGTCGAGCTGATGATGTTCGCCCAGGCCAACTCCGAGCACTGCCGCCACAAGATCTTCAATGCCGACTGGGTGGTGGACGGCGAGGCCCTGAAGCACTCGCTGTTCGGGATGATCAAGAATACTCACGAGTGCTCGCCCGGCGACATTCTTTCCGCCTACAGCGACAACGCCGCCGTGATCCGGGGCTCGGAGGCGCCGCGCTTCTTCCCGGCCCCGCTCACCGGCAAGCAGGGCGAGCGCGCCGTCTATGGCAGCGCCCGGGAGCCGATCCACATCCTGATGAAGGTGGAGACCCACAACCACCCGACGGCCATTGCGCCGCACCCCGGGGCGGCCACCGGCGCCGGCGGCGAGATCCGCGACGAGGGCGCCACCGGGATCGGCGGCAAGCCCAAGGCGGGCCTGACCGGCTTCACCGTCTCCAACCTGCGCATCCCCGAGTTCGTGCAGCCCTGGGAAGCCTTCGACTACGGCAAGCCCGAGCGCATCCAGTCGGCGCTTCAGATCATGCTCGAGGGGCCTATCGGCGGGGCTGCCTTCAACAACGAGTTCGGCCGTCCGAACCTCGCCGGCATCTTCCGCACCTACGAGCAGGATGCACTGGGGCACGACGGCATCGAGCGCCGCGGCTACCACAAGCCGATCATGCTCGCCGGCGGTTACGGCAATATCCGCGACGGCCATGTCCAGAAGGGCGAGATCCCGGTGGGCGGCAAGCTGATCGTGATGGGCGGCCCGGCAATGCTGATCGGCCTGGGTGGCGGCGCGGCTTCCTCCATGGCCTCCGGGGCCTCCAGCGCCGACCTGGACTTTGCCTCGGTGCAGCGCGGCAACCCCGAGATGGAGCGCCGTGCCCAGGAGGTCATCGACCGCTGCTGGGCGCTGGGCAGCGAGAACCCCATCCGCTTCATCCATGACGTGGGCGCGGGCGGGCTCTCCAACGCCCTGCCGGAGCTGGTCAAGGATGGCGAACGCGGCGGTCTTTTCGACCTGCGTGCCGTGCCCAACGCCGAGCCGGGCATGAGCCCGCTGGAGATCTGGTGCAACGAGGCCCAGGAGCGCTACGTGCTGGCGGTGGCGCCGGAGGACCTCGCTACCTTCGAGGCGCTGTGCGAGCGCGAGCGCTGCCCCTATGCCGTGGTGGGCGAGGCGACCGAGGCGCACCACCTGGCGGTGCGTGACGGCCACTTCGAGAGCCAGCCGGTCGACCTGCCGATGAGCGTGCTGTTCGGCAAGCCGCCGAAGATGCAGCGCGAGTTCCAGCGCCGGGACAAGACGCTCTCCGGGGTGATGCTCGACAATCTCGACCTGCGCGAGGCCATGGACCGCGTGCTGCGCCTGCCCGCCGTGGCCTCCAAGAGCTTCCTGATCACCATCGGCGACCGCTCCATCACCGGCCAGGTGGCCCGCGACCAGATGGTCGGCCCCTGGCAGGTGCCGGTGGCCGACGTCGCCGTGACCACGGCGAGCTTCGACACCCATGCCGGCGAGGCCATGGCCATGGGCGAACGGCCGCCGGTAGCGCTGATCGACCCCGCGGCCAGCGCCCGCCTGGCGGTGGCCGAGGCCATCACCAACCTGGCCGCCGCGCCCATCGACAGGCTCGGCGATATCAAGCTCTCCGCCAACTGGATGAGCGCCGCCGACCACCCGGGCGAGAACCAGGCACTGCATGACGCCGTTCAGGCGGTGGGCATGGCGCTCTGTCCGGCCCTGGGCATCGCCATCCCGGTGGGCAAGGACTCGATGTCCATGCGCACCGCCTGGCAGGAGGCGAGTGGCGACGATGACGGCCAGGTCGAGGAGAAGAGCGTTACCTCGCCGCTGTCGCTTGCCGTGACCGGCTTCGCCCCGGTCACCGATGCCATGCGGACCCTGACCCCGCAGATCAACCTGGAGCAGGACGAGTCCGACCTGCTGCTGATCGACCTGGGCGGCGGCCGCAATCGCCTGGGCGGCTCGGCCCTGGCCCAGGTCTACGGGCAGGTGGGCAACGAGTGCCCGGACCTGGACGACCCCGAGGATCTCAAGGCGTTCTTCGCGGTGATCCAGGGGCTCAACGCCGAGGGCACGCTGCTGGCCTATCACGACCGCAGCGACGGCGGCCTGCTGGTGACCCTGCTGGAGATGGCCTTCGCCGCCCATGCGGGCCTCGAGATCAAGCTCGACTGGCTGATCGATGAGCCCGTCGACGCCTTCAACGCGCTCTTCGCCGAGGAACTCGGGGCGGTGATCCAGGTGAATCGCCGGCATACCGAGGCGGTGCTGGCCCAGTTCGCCGCCGCCGGCATCGAGACCTGCGGCGTCATCGCCCGGCCGCGCTACGACGACCAGGTGCGGGTGACCCTGTTCGAGGAGCCGCTGCTGGAGACCACCCGGCTGCTGGCCGAGCGCACCTGGGCCGAGACCAGCTATCGCCTGCAGGCGCTGCGTGACAACGCCGACTGCGCCAAGAGCGAGTTCGACGGCCTGCTCGACGGTCGCGACCCGGGGCTCTCTGCCCAGCCGACCTTCGAGGTCGACGAGGATATCGCCGCGCGCTATGTCCAGGCACCCCAGGTGAACAACGCACGGCCCGCGGTGGCAGTGCTGCGCGAGCAGGGCGTCAACGGCCAGCTGGAGATGGCCTGGGCCTTCGACCGGGCCGGCTTCGAGGCGGTGGACGTGCACATGAGCGATATCCTCGAAGGGCGGGTGTCGCTGGAGGCGTTCAAGGGCCTGGTGGCGTGCGGTGGCTTCTCCTACGGTGACGTGCTGGGCGCCGGCGGCGGCTGGGCCAAGTCGGTGCTCTTTAACCCCCGTGCCCGGGAGCAGTTCGCGGCCTTTTTCGCGCGCGACGACAGCTTCTCGCTGGGGGTGTGCAACGGCTGCCAGATGCTCGCCCAGCTCCGTGAGCTGATCCCCGGGGCCGAGACCTGGCCGCGCTTCGTGCGCAACGAGTCCGAACAGTTCGAGGCCCGGGTCTCCATGGTGCAGGTGGAGGAGAGCCCGTCGATCCTGCTGGCCGGCATGGAGGGCTCGCGCCTGCCCATCGCCGTGGCCCACGGCGAGGGCCGCGCCGAGTTCCGCGACAGTGCCCACCTGCGCGGCATCCAGGGCAGCGGCCAGGTCGCCCTGCGCTTCCTGGACAACCATGGCCAGGTGACCACCCGCTACCCGGCAAACCCCAATGGCTCGCCCTCCGGCATCACCGGTCTGACCACGCCCGACGGCCGGGTCACCATCATGATGCCGCACCCCGAGCGGGTAGTGCGCGCGGTGACCAACTCCTGGCGGCCCGCCGAGTGGACCCGCGACGGCGCCTGGATGCGCCTGTTCCGCAACGCCCGGGTATGGGTGGACTGAACCGCCCGTGGCGATGCAACACCTCGCAGCGAAGGCGGCCTCCGGGCCGCCTTCGGCGTCCTCGGCGCCGTCCCTGCGCCCCTATCAGCAGGAGGCGGTAGGCCGCGTCGTCGCGCACTTTCGCGGCACCAGTGACCCGGCAGTGGTGGTGCTGCCCACCGGCAGCGGCAAGTCGCTGGTGATCGCCGAGCTGGCGCGCCTGGCCCGGGGACGGGTGCTGGTGCTGGCCCACGTGCGCGAGCTGGTGGAACAGAACCACGCCAAGTATGTGGCCTACGGCCTCGAGGCCGATATCTTCAGCGCCGGCCTGGGGCGCAAGGAGAGCGGCCGCCAGGTGGTGTTCGGTTCGGTGCAGTCGGTGGTGCGCGGCCTCGATCGCTTCGACGATGGCCGCTTCACCCTGCTGGTGATCGATGAGTGTCATCGGGTCTCGCCGGTGGAGGACGCCAGCTACCGTCGGGTGATCGACCGCCTGCGAGTGGCCAATCCGCGGCTCAAGGTGCTGGGGCTGACGGCAACGCCCTATCGGCTCGGCCAGGGTTTTATCTATCACCGCCACCACCACGGCATGGTGCGCGGCGAGGCGGACTGCTTCTTTCAGGCGTGTGTCTTCGAACAGCCGCTGCGCCTGATGGTCAAGCAGGGCTATCTGGCCGAGCCTCGGCGAGTGGACGTCGCCGTCGAGCGCTATGACTTCTCGACCCTCGCTCCGGGCACCAGCGGGCTCTTTCGCGAGGAAGCGCTCAACCGGGTGGTCGCGGGTCATCGCGCCACGCCGGGCATCATCGCCGACGTGGTGGCACGGGCCGCCGATCGCCAGGGCGTCATGCTCTTCGCGGCAAGCGTGGCCCATGCCGAGGAGGTCCTCGGCTACCTGCCGGCCGAGGAGGCGGCGCTGATCACCGGCGAGACACCCGCCAGCGAGCGCGAGCGGCTCATCGACGCCTTCAAGGCTCGCGCGCTCAAGTACCTGGTCAACGTGGCGGTGCTGACCACCGGCTTTGATGCGCCCCACGTGGACCTGATTGCCATCCTGCGGCCGACCGAGTCGGTGAGCCTCTACCAGCAGATCATCGGCCGTGGCCTGCGGCCCTCGCCCGGCAAGCGTGACTGCCTGGTCCTCGACTATGCCGGCAATCCCTGGGACCTCTATGCGCCGGAGGTGGGGTCCCCCCGGCCGGACGCGGACAGCGAGCCGGTGCAGGTCGAGTGTCCCGCCTGCGGCCACGCCAATCTCTTCTGGGGAAAGCGCGACGGCGATGTGGTGATCGAGCACTTCGGCCGCCGCTGTCAGGGGCTGGTTCTTTCTCATCGCGCCCGACCCCGCGCGAAAGGCACGGAGTCAAAACCGGCATCATCTGCGATGGAGCAATGTTCGTTCCGCTTCCGCTTCAAGGTGTGTCCCGACTGCGGGGCCGAGAACGATATCGCCGCGCGACGCTGTCACGGCTGCGAGACCTTGCTGGTGGACGCCGACGACAAGCTCAAGGAGGCGCTGCGCCTGCGCGACGCCCGGGTGCTGCGCGTGGCGGGCATGCAGCTCGAGGCCACCGTCAACGGCCGCGGCCTGCCTCGATTGAAGGTGACCTACCATGACGAGGACGGCACCACGCTATCGGAGTGGTTCGCGCTGCAGACCCCGGCCCAGCGCGGCGCCTTCGCCGCGGCCTTCCTGCGCGACCACCTGCGCGCCCCGGGCGTGCCCTTCCGGCCCACCACCCCCGAGGAGGTGATCGCCGAGCGCCGTCGCCTGCGCCATCCCGACTTCGTGGTGGGCCGCAAGGTGGGCCGCCACTGGCAGGTGCGCGAGAAGCTCTTTGACTATGTCGGGCGCTATCGCAAGGCAGATAACGCGGAATAGCCCGTGATGATCGACCGCCTGTGCGATGGTCAAGGGGACCCGCAGGGTAAAGGTTGTTAAAGTGGCATCACGGAGCTGGCCAGTCGCACGGCAACGGAGGGTAGGGCAGATGCTGCCAGACGGCTTTTTCGCAAACCTGGTGGAGAAAGTGGACGATGTGATCTGGGCGGTCGGTTATCCCCACCTCCAGCTCGAGTACCTCAACCCCGCCGCCGTCACCCTGTTCGGGCGGCCGGTTCAGGAGTTCATGGATGACCCGCATCTCTGGTTGACCATTGTGCATCCGGACGATCGTGAGAAGGTGGCAGCCTCCCACGAATGTCTGCTGCAACAAGGAAAAACCGAGCGGCGCTACCGTATCCTCAGGCCCGAGGGCGAGGCTGTCTGGATTCACGACCGGGCTTGGCTGATGAGAGGGGCGAACGGTGAGCCGCTGCGCTTGTTCGGCGTCGCGCGGGATGTGACCCGCGAAATGGCCGAGCAGCAGCGATTGAGCAGCACCTTGATGCTGCACCGGCGCTTCATTGAGAGTGCCCCCGACCCCATCTTCCTGGTGAGGGTGCAGCCGGACGACACCTTTGTCTTTCGCTACAACAATCCTGCTCACCGGTTGCAGACCGGCATCCCCCTCGAGGCCCTGCGAAACCAGACCCCGGATACCCTGCTTGACCCGCCACAGGCGGCTGCCGTTAAGGCACATTACCTCGAATGTGTTCGGCTCAAGCGTCCCGTCCAATACGAGGAGCGTCTCAACCTGCCGGCCGGCGTACGTGACTGGCAGACCATGCTGGTGCCCGTGGAGGACGCGGCCGGCAAGGTTATCGAACTGGCGGCGATTGCTCGTGATATCACACCGATCAAGGAGGCCGAGCGAAAGAGTCGCGGTGCCTTCGAGTCTCTGGATCAGCTGCTCCAGGCGAGCCCGGTGGTGATTTATGAGTGCCAGCCGACACCCGAGCTGATTCCGATCTATATCAGTTCCAGCGTCGAGAGGCTGACAGGGTACGCACGCAGCGAGCTCCTGGGTCGACCCGCCTGGCAAACCATGCTCCATCCCGACGATGCGCCCATGATCATGGCCAAGGTGAAGGCCATGCTGGCGGGCGAAGGGCCGATCCAGCTCAATTACCGCCTGCGCCATCGGGATGGCCACTATCTTCAGGTGCAGAGCGAGAAGCGGTTGATCTGCGACGAGGAGGGGCACCCCGTCAAGGTAGTGGGGGCGATTCTCGACATCACCCTTTCGTTTCGCCTCAGTCAGCGGTTGGAAAAGCTGGCCGAGCAGTTGCCCGGCTTCATCTATCAATACCAGCTCTCCCCGGAGGGCAAGGGCTGCTTTCCCTATGCCAGCCGCACCAGTCTGGCAATCTACGGGGTAACCCCCGACGAACTGGCACACAACGATGAGGCGGCCTTCAGCACCATTCATCCCGACGATCAGGCCAAGGTAAAGGCGGCGATCGAGGCGTCGGCCGAGACGCTGACGCACTGGCATTGTGAATATCGCGTCATGCCTCCCAAGGGCCACGAACTCTGGGTCGAGGGAAATGCCACGCCGGAGCGATTGGAGGATGACAGCGTGATGTGGCACGGCTACATCTCCGACGTGTCGGAGCGCAAGCGTCTTCAACTGGAGCTGGAAGAGAGCGAGGCGCGCTTCCGGCAGTTGGCCACCGTGGACATGCTGACGGGGGCGCCGAATCGTCGCCACTTCATGCATTGCCTGGAAGCCGAGCTGACGCGCGTCAAACGCCATGAGGTGGATGCTTGCCTGGTGATGTTTGATGCTGACCACTTCAAGCGCATCAACGATACCTACGGCCATGCCGCCGGGGACGACATGCTCAAGGCGCTGGTCAGCACAGGGCGGAAGCAGCTTCGTACTCCCGATTTGCTGGGTCGTCTGGGGGGTGAAGAATTCGCCATCCTGTTGCCCGACACCTCGCTCGAGGGTGCCGTTACGCTGGCTGAACGCTTTCGCCAGGCGGTGGCTGCCATGCAGGTTACGTCAGATGACGCCAGTATCCGCATGACCATCAGCCTGGGGGTGGCGGGATTGAGTGCGAAAGATACCTCCGACAGCGCCATGGAGCGAGCCGACAAGGCGCTCTATTCGGCCAAGACATCCGGTCGTGATCGCGTCTGTCGCGAAAGCGATGGCACGGGCGAGGCGACAATCGGCTGACGGGGTCTGTCTGCGCAAGAGGCATCTTGCTAGACTGCCTCGTTGATCCTGCGTCCCCGGAGAGGCACGCCGCGTGAGCGCCAACCCCGATACCGCCAGCCCCGAACAGACCGATACCGCGGCCGGCCATGCCGAGGTGCTGGGGCGGCTATTCGACGAGCCGATCACCCAGCTGCCGGAGGATCTCTATATCCCGCCGGAGGCGCTGCGCGTCTTCCTCGAGGCCTTCGAGGGGCCCCTGGACCTGCTGCTCTACCTGATTCGCCGCCAGAATCTGGATATCCTGGCCATCGACGTGGCTGCCATCACCCACCAGTACATCGAGTATGTGGAGCTGATGAAGGCCATGGAGATCGAGCTGGCCGGGGAGTACCTGCTGATGGCGGCCATGCTGGCCGAGATCAAGTCGCGGACCCTGCTGCCGCGCCCGCCCAGTGAGGGAAGCGAGGACGAGGAGGAGGACCCGCGCGCCGAGCTGATTCGTCGCCTGCAGGAGTACGAGCGGCTCAAGCACGCCGCCGAGTCGCTGGCCGAACTGCCGCGGCTGGGGCGTGACTGGTTTCCGGCCCGGGCGGCGCTGCCGACCCTGGAGACGCGCGTGATCCAGCCCGATGTGGCGCTCGACGAGTTGCTCGGCGCCCTGGCCGGTATCCTGCGCCGCGCGGAACTCAATCAGGCCCACCAGATCAGCCGCGAGGGACTCTCGACCCGGGCGCGGATGCTGGCGATCATGGAGCGCCTGGACGATGAGCACTATACCGCCTTCGAGGCGCTGTTCACCCTCGAGGAGGGGCGTGCCGGTGTGGTCGTCACCTTCATGGCGATCCTCGAGCTCGCCAAGGAGACGATGATCGATATCGTGCAGAATGCGCCACTGTCACCGATCCATGTGCGAGCCAGGGCCGCCCGCGACGAGGAAGTCGCGGAGGCGTTTCTCGAGGAGGCGGACGGCGAGAGTGCCTTTGCTGAGCGTCTTCCCGGTGACCCGGCGGGAGAGGGGCCGGCATGACCGCCATGGCGTTTCCCGATGCCCTCGATGATATCCTCGAGGCGGCGCTGCTGGCGGCTGGTGAACCGCTGGGGCTGGACCGCCTGGAGGGGCTGTTCGACGACCACGAGCGTCCACCGCGCCGCGCCCTGCGCGAGGCCCTGGTACGCCTGGGAGAGCGTCATGGGCGGGGCGCCATGGAGCTGATCGAGACCGCCTCGGGTTACCAGCTGCGTATCCGACCGCGCCTCTCGCCCTGGGTATCGCGGCTCTGGGACGAGCGACCCCAGCGCTACTCCCGGGCGCTGCTCGAGACGCTGGCGCTGATCGCCTACCGGCAGCCGGTGACCCGCAGCGATATCGAGGAGGTGCGGGGCGTCACGGTGAGTGGCTCGATCATGCGGACCCTGCTCGACCGCGGCTGGGTTCGTGTGGTGGGCCACCGCGACGTGCCGGGACGTCCCGCGGTCTTTGCCACCACCCGCAGTTTCCTCGACGACTTCGGCCTCAAGACCCTCGATGAGCTGCCGCCGATGCATGAGCTAAAGCGCTTCGAGGAGCCGACCCTGGAGGAAGAGGCGCCGCCGCCCCAGCACGAGCTGCTGGCCCAGGCGGACGAGGCGGTCGATGAATCGCCCGAGGCGGACGAGGCAGAAGACGAGATGTCGCCCGAGACGGGCGGCGAGGTGGCGACCCGTGCCACCGATCCGACGGCCGGGAGGGCCGACGGTGATGACCACGCCGGGAAGGCGTCCGAGCGGACAGGGCTGAGCTTTGCCGATCTGGAGGCGCGCCTGTCCGAACGTGCTCGGGGCCGCGTCGCCGATGACGCTGCTCCGGGGGCGGAATCCACACCCAGTGAGAATGACGACTGATGAGCACTACCACCGAGAAACTGCAGAAGGTCCTGGCACGCGCCGGGTTGGGCTCGCGCCGCGAGATGGAAGCGGCTATCGCCGACGGCCGGGTCAAGGTCAACGGCAAGGTGGCCACATTGGGCGACCGCATCGAGATGTGCGACCGGGTGGCCGTCGATGACCGCCCGGTGACCCTGCGCGGCGCCGAGGAGGTGCCGCGCCGAGTTATCATGTACAACAAGCCCGAGGGCGAGCTGTGCACCCGCAAGGACCCGGAAGGGCGGCGCACCGTCTTCGATCGCCTGCCGCGGCTCAAGGGCGAGCGCTGGATCGCCATTGGCCGCCTGGACATCAACACCAGCGGCCTGCTGCTGTTCACCACCGATGGCGAACTGGCCAACAAGCTGATGCACCCCTCCACCGAGGTGGAGCGTGAATATGCCGTCCGCGTGATGGGCGAGGTCAGCAAGGAGCAGGTGGTGGCCATGGTCGAGGGCGTGATGCTCGACGACGGACCGGCGCGCTTCACCGACGTCCAGGAGTTCGGCGGTGAGGGCATCAACACCTGGTTCCACGTGGTTATCATGGAGGGGCGTAACCGGGAGGTGCGCCGGCTGTGGGAGTCCCAGGGGCTCACCGTCAGTCGCCTCAAGCGGGTGCGTTACGGCAATATCTTCCTCGACAAGCGGACCAAGGCTGGCGAGTGGGTTGAGCTCTCCCAGGACGAGATCGATGATCTGTCGGCAACGGCCGGCCTGGCGGTTCGCAAGGTGCCGGAACTGACACCGGACGAGAAAAACCGCTGGAGCCGTGACAAGCACAAGCGCCGGCCGGTGCAGGCCATGCGCAGGCCCAAGGGCCAGAAGGGACGCTGATCGTCGCCCAGGGCGGTGACCAGAGGCAAAAACCGCTTGCCAAGACGGCGTCAGATCCGTAATATCTGCCTCCGTTCGGAAGGGGTCGTTAGCTCAGTTGGTAGAGCAGTTGGCTTTTAACCAATTGGTCGTAGGTTCGAATCCTACACGACCCACCATCCGAGCCTGTAGGCTTGCTTGCAAGCATCGGGTCGTTAGCTCAGTTGGTAGAGCAGTTGGCTTTTAACCAATTGGTCGTAGGTTCGAATCCTACACGACCCACCAGATTGTCTCGACAAGGCGCCCTCGCTTCCAGCAAGCGAGGGTGCCTTGTGCATGGTGGAATCCAGGTGGGTTCGCTGTCCGGCATGGTCATCCCCAGTCGCCTGGCGTGCCCTTGATCCTGGCAGCTGGGGACCTCATGTCATCGGCATGACGCTTTTCTGACCGGGACTGGTCAATATGGCACGCTTCTGGTCTAGAATGGCGGCAAGGGTCGACCATCGCGAGAGACGCAGCGGTCGGCCCCCTGGCGTGTTGCCCCGTGCGGAGCGCACGGTCGGTGGCACCTGGTGTAACGCAGGGGGAGCCCCTGCCGGTCACAGTGGTAGACACGATGACGATCATGACTTCCCGTGCCGATCTGCGCGAGCAGCTCGCACGCACTTACTGCCCCACCCGCATTCCCGCTCAGGACGAGGCGCGCATCGAGGAGATCAAGCATCTGCTCGACGCTCACAATGCCGTGCTGGTGGCTCACTATTATACCGACGACGCCATCCAGCAACTCGCCGAGGAGACCGGCGGCTGCGTGGCTGACTCGCTGGAGATGGCTCGCTTCGGCGCCCGCCACGCGGCCGACACCCTGGTGGTGGCCGGTGTGCGCTTCATGGGCGAGACCGCCAAGATCCTCTCTCCGGAGAAGCGGGTGCTGATGCCTACCCTTGAGGCGACCTGCTCGCTGGATGTGGGCTGTCCGGCCGACGCGTTCGGCGCCTTCTGCGACGCCCACCCCGACCGCACCGTGGTGGTCTATGCCAATACCTCCGCGGCCGTAAAGGCGCGTGCCGACTGGGTGGTGACGTCCTCCATCGCCGTTGACGTGATCGAGCACCTCCAGGCGCGCGGCGAGAAGATCCTGTGGGCCCCGGACAAGCACCTCGGGGGCTACATCCAGAAGCAGACCGGTGCCGACATGCTGCTCTGGGACGGTGCCTGCATCGTCCACGAGGAGTTCAAGGCCAAGGGCGTCGAGGATCTCAAGGGGCTCTATCCCGAGGCAGCCGTGCTGGTGCATCCGGAGTCGCCGGCCTCGGTGGTCGAGCTGGCTGACGTGGCGGGCTCCACCTCCCAGTTGATCAAGGCGGCGAAGGAGCTGCCCAACGACAAGCTGATCGTGGCCACCGATCGCGGCATCTTCTTCAAGATGCAGCAGGCCGTGCCGGAAAAGACCCTCTTCGAGGCACCTACCGCCGGCAATGGCGCGACCTGCAAGAGCTGTGCCCACTGTCCCTGGATGGCGATGAATGCCCTGGACAACCTGGCGGGCACCCTGCGTGACGGCTCGAACGAGGTCGTCGTCGACGATACCCTGCGCCGGGCGGCCCTCAAGCCCCTCGAGCGGATGCTCAACTTCCAGCGCTAGGCTTCGCCTAGCGCTGGAGCTGGAAGAGCGGCGCTTCGCGCCTGGAAGCCTGAAGCTGGAAGAACGTCCGCTACGCGGACTTAAGCTGGAAGCTTGAGAAAAGCCTTGACTCAGGTGTTAGTGGCAACATGCTGCGTTCCAGCTTCCAGCTTCCAGCTTCCAGCTTCCAGCTATTGAAACTCCTCCAGCGTTTCCCGATAGCCGATGAAGTCCTCGCGGCGCTGCTCGATATGGCTCGCGGCGACGCTGTCCCCTTCGCGCTCGGCCACCTCGCTGGCCACCTCGAGCTGGCGGATGCCGCGGTCGATGCGGCCGGTGAGCTGCAGCTGCTCGGCGCGGGCCAGGTGCCCCCAGGCCTCGCGGCCACTGCGGCCCGCGGCCTCGGCCAGCAGGATGAAGGCCTGCGGGTCCTCGGGGCGGGCGTCGGCCAGGTCGCGAAGGACTCGCCAGGCTTCGTCGGGGTTGCGCTGCAGCAGTGCCTCGCCCAGCAGCCGGCTCGCCGGTGCGTACCCCGGCATCAGCCGCAGCTGGCGTCGACTGCGCTTGATGGTGTCGTCGATACGCCCGGCCGCGAAGGCGACCTGGGCTGCGGAGGTCGGCAGCATCGACAGGTCGGGCTCTGACCGGGCCAGGGCGTCGAGCTCGCGCAGTGCCCGGTCGGTGTGGCCGGCCCGGGCATCGATCAGTGCAGCCAGGTAGCGTCGAGCTGTCTCCGGCGCCTGGTCCTGGGCCAGGCGGGTGCTGGCCTGCTGTGGATCGTCGTCGTGGATCGCCAGCAGCGCCCGGGCCCTCACCAGCTGATAGCGAAGGTCCTCGTTCCGCGGTGCCACCTCTGATATCTGCTCGGCGCGAGCCTGGGTATCACTGATGCGTGATTCGGTCACCGGGTGGGTAAGCAGGAACTCCGGAGGTGTTCCCCCTTGCAGGCTTATCATGCGCTGCATGGCGCGGAACATGTCGACCATGGCGCTGGGCTCATAGCCGGCCTCTGCCAGGGTCTGCAGGCCCAGGCGGTCGGCCTCCTTCTCGTAGCGCCGTGAGTAGCTCAGCTGATCCTGGATGAAGGCCGCCTGCGAGCCCATGGCGGCGGCGATGCCGGCGTCACCCCCGCCCCCGGCGGCAATCAGCATGCCGGCGAGCATGGCGGCCATGGCCGGGATCTGGGCCTGCTCGGCGCGCGCCTGGCCGCGGGCGTAGTGGCGCTGGGAAAGGTGACCGAGCTCGTGGGCGATCACCGAGGCGAGCTGGGCCTCGCGTTCGGCGAAGGCGAACAGCCCGGCATTGACGCCGATCACGCCACCGGGCACGGCGAAGGCGTTGAGCAGACGACTCTCCACCAGGGTGACGGCGGTGCGGGCGTCGCCCAGGCCGCTGTGGGGCAGTAGGCGGGCGACCAGCGATTCCACGAAGTCCTGGGCGATGGGGTCCTGCCACTCGGGAGCGCGGGCACGGAACTGGCGCAGCCAGGCGCGGCCCAGGCGATACTCTTCGCTGCTGCTCGCCTGGCTGCCCTGGCGAGTCAGGCTGGGCAGCCCGTAGTCGCTTCCGGTGGCGGTCGGGGCGTGTTGGGTCAGGCCGGGGGCCTCGTAGCGGTCGGAGGACTCAGCCTGGCTCGGCAGGGCAAGCATCAGGCCAAGGGCACAGGCGGTGAGGCAGGTTCCGGTTCGACGCAGCATGGCCGTCCTCGTCAAGTGAAGCTCCCGTCATGGCGGGCACCCGGTTGTGACATTGATTCGGCCTGCAAAGTGCCTTTAAATCGCAGGGGCCTGCGTGTTGGCCTATGACCCTCACGCTTCATTGCATTTTCCCGGGAGATACCATGGCGCTGCAACCCGATGACCTGCTCGATGCCCGCGGTCTTCCCTGCCCCTTGCCGCTGCTCAAGGCCAAGCAGGCGCTGGCTGGCCTGACACCCGGTCAGCTGCTGGAGGTCATGGCCACCGATGCGGGCTCCTGGCGCGACTTCGAGACCTTCGTGGCCCAGAGTTCCCACCAGATGCCGGCCAGGGAGGCGCGCGGCGATGTCTACCATTACTGGGTTCGCAAGGGTGAGGAGTGACTCCATGACCCTGAGGTCGGTCTTCAGGCGCTGGATGGATCACTACTTCTCCGACGAGGAGGCGGTGATCCTGCTGGTGGTCCTGGTGCTGGGCTTTACCGCGGTGATCCTGTTCGGGCGCATGCTGGCACCTTTCCTCATCGCCCTGGTGGTCGCCTTCCTGCTTCAGGGGCCGGTAAGCTGGCTGGAACGGCGCAGGATGCCGCGCCTGCTGGCGGTATTCGTGGTATTCCTCGCCTTCATCGGGGTGTTGCTGGCGCTGGCCTTCATCCTCATGCCACTGATCTGGAATCAGCTGGTGGGGCTGGTTCAGGAAGCGCCGCGCATGTTCGCCAGTGGCCAGAAGCTGCTGGATGACCTCCAGGCCCGCTATCCCAACCTGGTCACCCCCGACCAGATGCAGAACTGGATCGATGTGGCCGGACGCGAGGTGACGCAGCTCGGTCAGCGCGCCCTGACCCTCTCGCTGGCCTCCCTGGGCAATGTTCTTACCCTGATCGTCTACCTGATCCTGGTGCCGATCCTGGTGTTCTTCATGCTCAAGGACAGCGAGCGCCTGGTGGGCTTCACTACCTCGCTGCTGCCCCAGCGTCGCGAGTTGATGACCCGTATCTGGGAGGAGATGGACGACCAGATCGCCAACTACGTGCGTGGCAAGTTCATCGAAATCATCATCGTCGGTGGCGTGGCCTTCTTCACCTTCGCCTACTTTGGGCTGCCCTATACGGCGCTGCTGTCGGTGGTGGTGGGCCTGTCAGTGCTGGTGCCCTATATCGGCGCGGCGGTGACCACCCTGCCGGTGGCAGCAGTGGCCGGCTTTCACTTCGGCCTGACGGACGAGTTCCTCTACGTGCTGGTTGCCTACGGGGTGCTGCAGGCCCTGGATGGCAACGTCCTGTCACCGATCCTGTTCTCCGAGGCCGTCAATATCCACCCGGTCTCGATCATCCTGGCGATCCTCTTCTTCGGCGGGATATGGGGCTTCTGGGGGGTCTTCTTTGCCATTCCCCTGGCGACCCTGCTCAAGGCGCTGGTCTATGCCTGGCCGCGAGGCATCGAGCAGCGCCACCTGCAGGAGTCGTCTGAAAAGTCCGTCGAGTCGTGAGCCAGGTGAGCGCGGACGCCTGTCCGCGCTCGGGAAGGGGGCCGTGTTCAACTGGCGTTCAGCGCCTGGGCCGCTTCCAGTACTTCCTGGGCATGCTCCTTGACCTTGACGCCGCGCCACTCGCGGGCAAGCTTGCCATCGGCATCGATCAGGAAGGTGCTGCGCTCAATCCCCAGGTGCTCCTTGCCGTAGAGCTTCTTCAGCTTGATGACGTCGAAGAGCCGGCAGAGCGTCTCGTCCTTGTCGGAGATCAGCGCAAAGTTGAAGCCCTGCTTGACCTTGAAGTTTTCCTGGGCGCGGATGCCGTCACGGGAGACGCCGAGGATGACGGTGTTGGCAGCGTCGAAGGCCTCCTTGCGATCGCGAAAATCGCCCCCCTCGGTGGTGCATCCGGGGGTGCTGGCCTTGGGATAGAAATAGATCACCACCTGCTTTCCCCTCAGCTCGGAGAGGGTAACGCTGGTGTCGCCGGTGGCCGTGGCGGTGAAATCGGGAACGGGCTCGCCGAGGCTGACGCTCATGGTCGTGCTCCTGTCGTGGATGGAAGATAGACGGCTTGATTACACGCAAGCGCTGGCCAACTGTAAAGTCGCGGCTGTACAGGCTCCCGAGGCCTGAGTACCATTTGGCCCCTGGCACCGGGCAGGTCCCGGGGCCCTGTCGAGGTCCCCGAGACCGCGAATGCAGGCGAATCGAGAGGAATGCAGAGGATGATCACTGGCAGTATCGTCGCGCTGGCGACGCCGATGAAGGTCAACGGCGATATCGACTGGGAGGCTCTGCGCCGCCTGGTGCACTTTCATCTCGACAACGGCACCGATGCGATCGTGGCGGCCGGCACGACCGGCGAGCCGACCACCATGTCGTTCGCCGAGCATTTCGATGTCATCCGCACCGTGGTGGAAGAGGTCAATGGGCGCATTCCGGTCATCGCCGGCACCGGCTCCAACAATACCACCGAGGCGGTGGAGCTGGCCCGCTATGCCAGCGAGGTGGGGGCGGACTGCTGTCTGACCGTGGCGCCCTACTACAACAAGCCCACCCAGGAAGGGCTCTTCCGGCACTTCAAGGCCATCGCCGAGAGCAGCGACCTGCCGGTGATCCTCTATAACGTGCCGGGGCGGACCTGCTCGGATATCTACAACGAGACCGTGCTGCGCCTGGCCGAGGTCGACAAGATCATCGGGCTCAAGGATGCCACTGGCAACCTGGAGCGCGCCGAGGACCTGATCGCTCGCCTCGAGGGCAGCGGTTTCATGCTCTACTCCGGGGATGACGCCACCGCCTGCGATTTCATGCTGATGGGTGGCCACGGCGACATCTCGGTGACGGCCAACGTGGCGCCACGCTCCATGCATGAACTTGCGACCGCCGCCGTGGCGGGGGATTCTGATCGGGCCCACCAGATCAACACGCGCCTGATGCCGCTGCACACCAATCTGGGCATCGAGTCCAATCCGATTCCCGTCAAGTGGGCCCTGTACCGCATGGGTTACATCGAGCCCGGCATCCGGCTGCCACTGACCTGGCTCTCCGAGAAGTACCACTCCACCGTCAGCGAGGCCCTCCAGCTGGCGGGCCTGATCGACGACTGAGCGGTGCCCGGCACCCTATTCCGCACAACACTAGGCAAGGTGGACGCATGAACTCTGCGCTGAAATGGATGCCGCTGGCAGCGGTCATTGCCCTGGCGGCAACCGGCTGTGCCCGCGAGGGTTTCTATCACGACCGCAACCTCGACTACGACGAGGTCGAGGAGAGTGCGCCGCTGGTGCTGCCGGAGAGCCGTAACGTTGACCGCTATCGGGACGCGATGCCGGTTCCCGAGGTCAGTGGCGCGCAGTCACCCGGAAACGATGTCGTGGAGGCGCCGCTCCCCCAGGCCCTCTCGCCCGGGCGTGCCAGGGAGCCGGGCCGTGTCGAGCGTCGTGCGGTCGGTGACGAGCGCTGGCTGGTGGTGGGCGCCGAACCGGCCACGGTCTGGCCGGAGCTCGAGCGCTTCGTGCGCAGCCGCGGCCTGACCGTCACCGACAGCGATTCGCGCCGCGGCATCCTGGAAACCGATCAGGCCAGGCTCAGTGTCCGCCCGGCGCTGCGCAGTGGCGACAGCGAGCTTCGCTGCGAGCAGGACGGGACCACGCAGGCCGCCTGCCTGACGGCGCTGGAACGTCATTTCGAGGCACGCAATCTCTCGTCAAGCGCTGCCTCGCTGGCCGCCCAGCGGCCCGACGACCAGCGTCGTGCCAGATTCGAGCAGCGCGGTGGTGACTGGCAGGCGGTCCTGCCCTTCGAGGCGAACCGTCTCTGGGCCGAACTCAGCCACCAGCTGGAACTCGACTTCGCGGTCGAGGGGCGTCGCGAGCTGCTCGAGCGTGACCCTGAGTCGCGCAGCTTTCTGTTGGGGTACCTGACCCAGAGTGAGCGGGAGCGGGGTCTGTTGCGTTCGCTTGTGACCCTCAACCTGGGTGAGTCGACCCGGCAGGTGCGCCTGGTGCTGGAGGCCAGTGGCTCCGAGGAGACCGTGCTCAAGGCCCAGGGTGTCGGCGAGGAGGCGCTCTCCACCGAGGATCAGCGCGAGCTGCTCGAGCGGGTAGCGGGTCTGCTTCGCTGATGAGCGGCGCGCTACCGGGTGGGGGCGGACGCCTCTCCTTCGCCTCCCTGGGCAGCGGCAGCAAGGGGAACGCCACCCTGGTCAGCGACGGCGAGACGCACCTGCTGGTCGACTGCGGCTTCACCCTGCGCGAGACCGAGCGCCGACTGGCCCGCCTGGGGCTGCACCCCCGTCAGCTCGATGCCCTGCTGGTGACCCACGAGCATGGCGATCATGTGCGGGGCATCGGGCCCCTGGCGAGGCGCCATGGGCTGGCGGTGCACCTGACGCCGGGGACCTGGCTGTCGGGTCGACTCGGCGAGCTGCCGCGCCGTCACTGGATCACGCCCCAGGTCCGCTTCGAGGTCAAGGGGCTGTTCATCGATCCGGTCACCGTGCCCCACGACGCCCGGGAGCCGGTGCAGTTTCGCATCGCGGCCGGCGAGCGCCGCCTCGGCCTGCTCACCGATCTGGGGCATCCCAGCGCGCATGTGGTCGAGGCCTTCGCCGGCTGTGACGGCCTGGTGCTGGAGTGCAATCACGACCCGCGGATGCTTGCCGAGGGGCCCTACCCGGCACGCCTGAAGCGTCGGGTCGGCGGCGACTGGGGGCACCTGGCCAACGGCCAGGCCGCCTGGCTGTTGCAGCGGCTGGGGCTCGACCGCCTGCAGCGAATCGTCTGCTCTCACCTCTCCGAACACAACAACCGCCCCGAGCTGGCCCTGGAGGCCCTGGTGCCTCTGCTCGACGGCGATGAATCCCGGCTGAGGGTCGCCGCCCAGCATGACGGCATGGCGTGGCAGACCCTCGGTTGAACGACCATCCTGATCCGTATCCGCGCCTCTGGAGGCTCCCCATGGAAAAGCGTCAAGAACTCTATGCCGGCAAGGCCAAGTCGGTCCATGCCACCGACGACCCCGATCATCTGATCCTGACCTTCCGCGACGACACCAGTGCCTTCGACGGCGAGCGCATGGAGTCACTGGCTCGCAAGGGCATGGTCAACAACCGTTTCAATGCCTTCATCATGGAGAAGCTGGCCGAAGCGGGCGTACCGACCCACTTCGAGCAGCGCCTCTCCGATACCGAGAGCCTGGTCAAGAATCTCGAGATGATCCCGGTGGAGTGCGTGGTGCGCAATATCGCCGCCGGTGGCCTGGTCAAGCGCCTCGGCGTGGAGGAGGGGCAGGCCCTCGACCCGCCCACCTTCGAGCTCTTTCTCAAGAACGATGCCCTGCACGACCCCATGATCAACGAGTCTCTGGCCGCGACCTTCGGCTGGGCGACCCCCGAGCAACTGGCCGAGATGAAGGCACTCACCTTCCGCGTCAACGAGGTGCTCAAGGCGCTGTTTGCCGAGGGGGGACTGCTGCTGGTGGACTACAAGCTGGAGTTCGGCCTGTTCAAGGGCGAGATCGTGCTGGGTGACGAGTTCTCCCCGGACGGCTGCCGCCTGTGGGACGCCAGGACCCGCGAGAAGCTCGACAAGGATCGCTTCCGCCAGGGGCTGGGCGGCGTGATCGAGGCCTACGAGGAAGTGGGGAAGCGGATCGGCATCGACTTCGACTGAAGTCTTTGCGCGACATGAAGGGCCCTGCGTCATCTCTGCTCCTCGGCCGGGACCACATCGACCACTCGCAGGGTCGTTGGGCCGGTTCGTGGCTGCAGCGCCTGGAAGCGCACGTCCAGGTCGCGCAGCCGAACACCATAGATGCGCGTCTCGGCGCCCTTGCGATAGGCCGGCCTCGGGTCCTGGGCCAGCACCTGGTGGATCAGCTCGCGCAGCGAGTCACCGTCGGGGCGTGCGGCCAGCACGGCCTCAACCCCGGGCGAGAGGCTGACCGCCAGGGTCGGCGGCGTCCCGGGCGCGAAGCCGGCGCGAGCCCCGGGACGCGATTCCGCCCAGGGCAGGTAGGGCTTGATGTCGAGCACCGGGGTGCCGTCGACCAGATCGGCGCCGCGAAGCCGCAGGTGGACCCCCCGGGAGGTGTCGATGTCGACCAGTTCCACCAGCGACAGCCCCAGGCGGTTGGGGCGGTGGGTGCTGCGACTGGCGAAGACCCCGATTCTAGCGTTGCCGCCGAGGCGTGGCGGGCGCACCAGCGGGCGCCAGCGTGCCGGGTCAGCCTGTTCGGGGCTGAGGTGAAAGACGAAGGTCAGCCAGAGGTGGCTGAAGGCCGTGAGGCCTCGCACCGCCAGTGGATCATCGAAGGGTGGCAGCAGTACCAGGGAGGCCAGGGCCGCCGTTGCCAGGCCCGGCTGGCGCGGGATGCCGAACTTTTCCGGGAAGTCGCTCTCGATGATGCCGATCGGCGTCATGCGAAAGGCGTCGGATGGGGCAGGGTGATCGTTCATGGCATATCCTGAGGGTGTCCATCCACCGGGCTTGGCCCGGCGGCGTGGCTTGGGTAGTCTGCTGGGTCGATCCTCATCTCAGGAAGGTCTCATATGCGTCATGCTGATATCGATAGCAACGCCGATCCGGCCGTGACGCCGCCCAGGCGCTGTCGTGGCGCCCGAATCGTCTATCGCACGGCACGGTCACGAGATGCGGCCGACCAGGCCGAGGTCTTCCATCATGCCGTGATGCAGGCGGCTGCGGGGCACTATTCGCGGGCCGAGCGGGAAGCCTGGGCGATGGCTCTGCCGCGGGATGCGAGTGCCTGGGCAGCACGCCAGGCGCTCTACACGACGCTGGTTGCCGACTGTGAGGGCCGCTGCGTGGGCTTCCTCGAGCTGGACATGCCCCGCGGGCGGATCGAGACCCTGTATGTCTGGCCGTCTCTGGGTCGGCGCGGGATCGGTTCGACCCTGCTGGTGCATGCCGAGCGCCTGCTCCTGGAGCAGGGCGTGACCCGGGTCGTCATCGAGGCCAGCGCCATGCTGGTGGAAGGCCTCGAGCAGCGCGGCTGGCAGCGGCTGGGTGACGACTGGGTCGAGCGCGGTGGCGAACAGCTCTATCGCCAGCGGCTCGAGAAACGGCTCCTCGCCGTCGAGACCTGAAGGGGCCTTCAGGTCTCCTGCTCGACGATACGCATCGACAGGTCAATGGCGGCTATGTCCTTGGTCAGGGCGCCACTGGAGATGCAGTCCACGCCGGTCTCGGCAATGGCACGCAGGGTATGCTCATCGACGTTTCCCGACGCTTCCAGGGTGGCGCGCCCGGCGGTGCGGCGCACCGCCTCGCGCATGTCATCGAGACTGAAGTTGTCGAGCATGATCACGTCGCTTCCGGCGGCAAGTGCCAGGTCCAGCTCCTCGAAGGTCTCCACTTCCACTTCCACTGGCAGGTCGCGGGCGATGCTGCGCGCCTCGCGCACTGCCGCTGCAATGCCGCCGCAGGCCGCAATGTGATTCTCCTTGATGAGGAAGGCATCATAGAGGCCGTTTCGATGGTTGTGACCGCCCCCGCAGGTGACCGCATACTTCTGGGCGAGCCTCAGCCCGGGCAGTGTCTTGCGGGTGTCGAGCATGCGCACGCCGGTTTCCCCGAGCAGGTCCACAAAGTGGCGGGTGCGGGTCGCCGTGGCGGAGAGCGTCTGCAGCAGGTTGAGAGCGGCGCGTTCACCGGTGAGCAGGCTGCGGGCAGGGCCCTCCAGCTCGAGGATAGGCTGGCCTGGCTCGAGGTGGTCCCCATCGGCGGCCTGCCAGAGCAGGGCGACCCGGGCATCGAGGCGCCGGAACAGCTCGTCGACCCAGGCCACGCCGCACAGCACCGCCGCCTCACGGGTGATCACCCGGGCCCGGGCCATCTGCCTTTCGGGAACCAGCTGGGCGGTGATGTCACCGGGGCCGACGTCCTCGGCCAGAAGTCGGGCGGCACTGTCACGGATCTCTTCGGCAAGGGCGTCCTGATAATGCATGGCGGATCCATCTCCGTGCGGGGTAACGTTAGGCATCCATTATAGGGAAACCCATGCATCGACGTCAGGGAAAAACCATGCGTATCGACGACGGCTGGCTACGCGAAGCCCGGCAACGTCCCTCGCCCAACCAGGATGCACGACCCTGCGGGGAGGTCTCGCTCCTGCTGCTGCACGCCATCAGTCTTCCGCCCGGGGAATTCGGGGGGGAGCATATCGAGCGGCTGTTTACCAATCGGCTTGACCCCGAAGCTCATCCCTTCTTCGCAACCATCAGCAACCTGCGCGTCTCGGCCCACCTGCTGATTCGGCGTGACGGCGAGTGCGTGCAGTTCGTGCCCTTCCAGGCGAGGGCCTGGCATGCCGGGCGCTCGCGGTGGTGGGACGGCGGTCGCGAGCGCCGGGCGCTGAATGACTTCTCCCTGGGCATCGAGCTCGAAGGGGACGAGGTCAGTGCCTACACCGGGGCTCAGTACCGGATGCTGGCAGCCGTCACGCACGCGCTGCTGGCGGCCTATCCGGCCCTCGACGAAACGCGCATCACCAGCCACGCCCGGGTGGCACCGCTGCGCAAGAGCGATCCGGGACACGCCTTCGACTGGGCCTATTTTCGCCAGGAGATGGAAAGAATACGTTCCTGAGCGGAGAGTGTCGGATCCCTTCGCGGGATCCTGGGTGGCACGCTTGCTTCATACGGTAGTTTAGTTACAACTGCTTGAGATGCTGCGATTTCGAGGATCAAGGGGGACCTAATCCCTTGTGTTGCGGTGCAATACTGGGTTTGTGGAAATCGTTTCCAATTCATCTTGAATTGGCAGGGTCCGGCGTTTACGGTATCTTCGCAGCAACAGCAGCTGCACAACACACAGCCTTGTAAAACAACTACAGGCCTTTCGCTTTCGGCCTGCCCCTGCGAACACGAGCGCCACTCGCCCCTCTGCGGGGCTGTAGTCCCCACCGTCATTCGGAGAGACATCTATGAGTCTGGAATCAAGAGAAGATCTCGATCCGGTCGAAACCACGGAATGGCTGGATTCCCTGGAGTCGGTCCTGGATCGCGAGGGCGAGGATCGTGCCCGGTATCTGCTTACGCGCCTGGCCGACCGTGTACGTCGCGATGGCATGCAGGTGCCCTTCTCGGTGACCACCCCGCATCGCAATTCCATCCCGGTACATCGCGAGGCGCCGATGCCGGGGGATATCTTCATGGAGCGGCGGATTCGTTCGCTGGTTCGCTACAACGCGATCGCTCAGGTGATCCGCAACAATCGCGCGAATCCGGGGCTAGGCGGCCACATCGCCAGCTTCATGTCGGCGGCCACCCTCTATGATGTGGGCTTCAACCACTTCTTCCGTGCACCGAACGGCGATTTCGAGGGCGACCTGGTCTATATCCAGGGCCATGTGGCACCGGGTGTCTATGCTCGGTCCTATCTGCTGGGTCGCCTCAGTGAAGAGCAGATGGACAAATTCCGCCAGGAGGTGGATGGCGATGGCCTGTCATCCTACCCGCACCCCTGGCTGATGCCGGACTTCTGGCAGTTCCCCACGGTGTCCATGGGCCTCGGGCCCATTCAGGCCATCTACCAGGCCCACGTGATGAAGTACCTGGACGCCCGCGGACTCAAGGCGATGCACGATCGCAAGATCTGGTGCTTCATGGGCGACGGTGAGTGCGACGAGCCGGAATCCCTGGGGGCCATCCACCTGGCCAGCCGCGAGAATCTCGATAACCTGATCTTCGTCATCAACTGCAACCTGCAGCGGCTGGATGGCCCGGTTCGCGGCAATGGTCGCATCATGGACGAGCTCGAGGGGGTGTTCCGCGGCGCCGGCTGGAATGTTCTCAAGGTCGTCTGGGGCCGCCTCTGGGATCCGCTGTTCGAGAAGGACAAGAAGGGCATCCTGCAGAAGCGCATGGACGAGGCGGTCGACGGCGAATATCAGAACTACAAGGCCAACGGCGGCGCCTATACCAAGGAACATTTCTTCGGCAAGTACCCGGAGACGGCCGAGATGGTCAAGGACATGTCCGACGAGGACGTGTGGAAGCTCAACCGTGGCGGCCATGACCCGTTCAAGGTGTACGCGGCCTACCACGAGGCGACCCAGAACGCCAATGGGCGTCCCACCGTGATTCTGGCGCACACCGTCAAGGGCTATGGCATGGGCAGCGGTGATGGCGAGGCGGCCAACGAGGCCCACCAGGTCAAGACCATGGAGTACGAAGCGCTCAAGACATTCCGCGACCGCTTCGGCATTCCGCTGAACGACGAACAGCTCAAGGAGGTGCCGTACTACAAGCCCGAGGATGACTCTCCGGAGCTCAAGTACATGCATCTGCAGCGTGAGCGACTGGGCGGCTACGTGCCGAGCCGGCGCAGCGACTTCGAGGCGCTGGAGATCCCGCCACTGGATGACAAGATATTCGCCTCGCAGACCGGCGGTTCCAAGGGGCGCGAGGTCTCCACCACCATGGCCTTCGTGCGCGTGCTGAACGGTCTGGTCAAGCACAAGCAGCTTGGCCCAAGGGTGGTGCCGATCATTCCCGACGAGGCGCGTACCTTCGGCATGGAGGGCATGTTCCGTCAGCTCGGCATCTATACCTCCGAGGGCCAGAAATACGAGCCGGTCGACAAGGGCCAGATCATGTTCTACCGCGAGGATCAGAAGGGGCAGATCCTCGAGGAGGGCATCACCGAGGCAGGGGCCATGTCGGCATGGATTGCCGCGGCGACGTCCTATTCCAACAACAACATCACGCTGCTGCCGTTCTATGTCTACTATTCGATGTTCGGCTTCCAGCGTATCGGCGACCTGGCCTGGTCTGCCGGTGACATGCAGGCGAGAGGCTTCCTGGTCGGTGGTACCGCCGGACGGACCACGCTCAATGGCGAAGGTCTCCAGCACCAGGATGGACACTCGCATATCCTGGCCTCGACCATTCCCAACTGTCGCAGCTATGACCCGACCTATGCGCACGAGGTGGCAGTGATCGTCCAGGACGGGCTGAAGCGCATGTTCGCTGACAAGGAGAACTGCTTCTACTACCTGACGGTGATGAACGAGAACTACGAACACCCGGCCCTCGACGAGGTGCCTGCCGAGGATATCATCAAGGGCATGTACCTGCTGCGCGAGACCCAGGGTGACAAGGCCCGTGTGCAGCTGCTGGGCTCCGGTACCATCCTGCGCGAGGTCGAGGCGGCCGCCGAGATGCTCGCCGAGGAGTGGGGTGTGGGCGCCGACATCTGGAGCGCGACCAGCTTCAACGAGCTGCGCCGCGAGGCGCTGGAGATCGATCGCCAGGCCTTCATCAATCCCGACGCCGAGCCGGGCAAGCCACACGTGACCGCTTGCCTGGAGGGCCGGAAGGGTCCCGCGATTGCCGCCACCGACTACATGAAGCTGTTCGCCGATCAGGTTCGTGCCTGGGTGCCGACCGACTACCATGTACTGGGGACCGACGGCTTCGGCCGTTCCGACACCCGTGAGAAGCTGCGCGCCTTTTTCGAGGTCGACCGCCGCTACGTGACCGTGGCCGCACTCAAGGCGCTGGCCGACCGGGGCGAGCTGGACCGCAAGGTGGTCGGCGAGGCGCTCAAGAAATATGACATCGACCCGGCCAAGCCCAACCCCCTTGAGGTGTGAGGTGCCGACCGACTGAGCCGGTGGCATGGCGGGCCGGATGGCCCGCCCCCGTCAAGAGTTTGAAGGAGCGCGACCTTGAGTAGCGAAATCATCAAAGTTCCCGATATCGGTGGCGATACCGATGTGGAAATCATCGAGATCGCGGTGGCCGAGGGTGATGTCATCGACCCTGAAGACACCCTGATCACGCTGGAGTCCGACAAGGCCAGCATGGACGTACCGGCGCCGAAAGGCGGCAAGGTAGTGAAGGTGCTGGTCAAGGAGGGCGACACCGTCTCCGAGGGTGACGACATCGTCGAGATCGAGGCCGAGGGCGGCGGCGAGGCCGAGGAGAAGAGCGAGGCCTCCGAGGCGAGGAAGGAGCCCGAGCCGGCCCCGGAGACGCCTGCCGCCAAGGCTGCCAAGAGTGGAGGTGGGGGCAAGCGCACCGTGGAGATCAAGGTCCCCGACCTGGGCGGCTCTGCCGATGTGGAGATCATCGAGGTGGCGGTGGCCGAGGGCGACGATGTGGCCGCCGAGGATACGTTGATCACCCTGGAGTCCGACAAGGCCTCCATGGACGTGCCGAGCCCCCATGCCGGCAAGCTGGTCTCGCTCACCGTCAAGGAAGGGGATACCGTCTCCGAAGGTGACGTCATCGGCACCATGGACGTCGAAGGTGAGGGAGGAGGTGAGGCCGAACCGGCAGCGAGCGCCCCACAGGCGTCGGCCCCGGCCGAGGAGCTGGGCGCTGGCGAGCCCGAGCGCAAGGCGGTACGTGTCCCGGACCTCTCCGGCTCCTCCGACGTGCCGATCATCGAGATCGCCGCCAGCGCCGGCGACGAGGTCGAGGAGGAGGATCCGCTGATCACCCTGGAGTCCGACAAGGCCTCCATGGACGTGCCCAGCCCCTACAAGGGCACGCTGGTTGAGTTGACCGTCAAGGAGGGCGATACCGTCTCCGAGGGCGATCTGATCGGCTATATCGAGGTGGCCGGCATTCCGGATGCCGGAACGCCGGTGGCAGGCAGCAAGCCCGCCGCCCAGCCGGCGGCGGAACAGACCGAGCAGACGGCGGCACCCAAGGCCGAGGCGCCTGCCCCGTCCGCCGCAACCCCTGCCGGTTCGCCGAGCCCCGAGGCCCAGATGGCCGCCCACAAGCCCCGTGACGGCAAGCTGGTGCATGCCGGTCCGGCGGTGCGCATGCTGGCCCGCGAGCTGGGTGTCGATCTGGGACTGGTCAGGCCCAGCGGCCCCAAGGAGCGCGTTCTCAAGGAGGACGTCCACGCCTATGTCAAGCAGGTGATGGACGGCAAGGCCAGCACCCCCGCGGCAGCGGCAACACCGGCGGCGGCCGGGGGCGGGATTCCGCCGATCCCGGACCAGGACTTCAGTCAGTTCGGCGAGGTGGAAGAGAAGCCGATGGGCCGCCTGATGAAGATGGGCGCCACCAACCTGCATCGTAGCTGGGTCAACCTGCCCCACGTGACCCAGTTCGACGAGGCGGACATCACCGAGCTGGAGGCCTTCCGCAAGTCGATGAAGGCCGAGGCCGAGGCCCAGGGCGCCAAGCTCACGCCGCTGCCCTTCCTGATCAAGGCCTGTGCCTTCGCGCTGCGCCAGTACCCGCAGTTCAACGTCAGCCTCAAGAGCGACGGCGAGACGGTCGTGCACAAGAAGTACGTGCATATCGGCATCGCCGTGGATACCCCTGATGGCCTGATGGTGCCGGTGATACGCGACGCCGACAAGAAGTCGTTGATCGAGCTGGCCAAGGAGTCCGTGGAGCTGGCCAAGAAGGCTCAGTCGAAGAAGCTCAAGCGTGAGGAGATGACCGGGGGCTGTTTCAGCATCTCCAGTCTGGGCTCCATCGGTGGCACCGCCTTCACGCCGATCGTCAACGCTCCGGAGGTGGCCATCCTCGGTATCTCCAAGTCGCAGATGAAGCCGGTGTGGGACGGTCAGGCCTTCCAGCCGCGGCTGATGATGCCGCTGTGCCTCTCCTACGACCATCGGGCGGTCAATGGTGCCGATGCCGCGCGCTTTACCGCGCTTCTGGGACAGCTGCTGACCGACATTCGTCGCCTGCTGCTGTAGGGCGGTCATCCCTGCCTGGCACAACGGCGTCGCAAGGCGCCGTTGTCGTTTCCGGCAGTCACTGTCATGAAGGGCAGACATGAAGGGCAGACCAAAGTGCTATTTGGCTGCCAGAAGGTTGATACACAGGCCTTTTTCCCATATTCGACGCTGCGCGCCCGGTCCTGTCGCTTGTCTGGACCCGACGGCACGGTTATCGTTCGGTTCTTTTCCTTCTTCGTGCACGAGATTCACACTTCAAGGAGCAGTCAGATGCGTTTGATCCTGTTGGGCGCCCCCGGTGCCGGCAAGGGCACCCAGGCCCAGTTCATCTGCGAGCGTTTCAACATCCCGCAGATCTCTACCGGTGACATGCTGCGCGCCGCGGTGAAGGAGGGCAGTGAGCTGGGGCTCAAGGTCAAGGAGATCATGAACAGCGGCGGTCTGGTGTCCGACGACATCATCATCGCCCTGGTCAAGGAGCGCATCAGCCAGCCCGACTGCGCCAACGGCTTCCTGTTCGACGGCTTTCCGCGCACCATCCCCCAGGCTCAGGCCATGCGGGATGCCGACGTCAGGATCGATCACGTGCTGGAGATTGCCGTGGAGGACGAGGAGATCGTCAAGCGTCTGGCGGGTCGCCGCGTGCATCCGGGCTCCGGCCGTGTCTACCACCTCGATTATCAGCCGCCGAAGGAGGAGGGCAAGGATGACGTCACCGGCGAGGCGCTGATCCAGCGTGATGATGACCGAGAATCCACCGTGCGCAACCGGCTGTCGGTCTATCATGAACAGACAGCGCCGCTGGTCGATTACTACCGGCAGTGGGCCAAGGAGGACCCCGAGGCGGCCCCGGCGTACCATCGCGTCGAAGGGGTAGGCAGCATCGACGACATCACCCGACAGGTGATCGAGGCGCTGGAAGGCTGAGCCTGCTGGCTTCCTCCCGACGAAGGCCCGCCATGCGCGGGCCTTCGTCGTTGGCGGTCGCGCAGGTATAATGCTGCCTACATTTTTCGCCGCGACGTCTATTCCCATGCCGATCCTGCTGGCCCTGGATGCCTCCTCGAGCGCCTGTTCCGCCGCCCTGCTGTGCCGCCGCGAGGGCCTCGACGACGAGCTGATCTCACGCTTCGCCCTGACCCCGCGGGAGCACACCCGGCGGCTGCTGCCGATGGTCGACGAGGTGCTGGCCGAGGCCGGACTGCCGGCTTCGGCGCTGGACGCTGTGGCCTATGGCAGGGGACCGGGCTCCTTCACCGGTCTGCGCATTGCCGCGGGCGTTGCCCAGGGGCTCGCCTTCGGGCTCGACCGGCCGCTGGTCGGGGTCTCGACCCTGGAGGCGCTGGCACTGGGGGCTCATCGTCGTCACCACTACCGGTGGCTGATCACCGCCCTGGATGCGCGCATGGGCGAGGTCTATGTAGCGGCCTGGCAGTGCCGCGATGGTGCACCGGTGGCGCTGACCGAGGAGGCGGTAATGCCCCCGGCGCGGTTGCGCCTGCCCGTGGGCCATGACGACCACGACTGGGTGGGCATCGGCTCCGGCTGGACCCTGTGGGACCAGATGCCTGCCGAAGTGCAGGCCGGCATGGGGCTCTGCCTGAGCGAGCCGGAGGCCGATGCCGCCGACATGGCTCGGCTGGCGGTTCGTGCCTTCGTCGGCGGCGAGGCCCGGCCGGCCCACGAGGTGCAGCCTGTCTATCTGCGTGATCGGGTTGCCTGGCAGAAGAACCGATGAAGCCTGCCGTGCCGCTGGGGGTGGCAGATCCGGCACTCGCGGCGCGCCTCGGCCTGCCCCGGGTAGAGGAGGGCGAGGCCGAGCTGTTGCTGGCACAGCAGGGAGGTCGCATGGTACTGGCCGGCGACCCGAAGCGCTACGGCCATCCCCTGGCGGTGGACTTCGTCGCCGGCCGTGCCGCCCATCGGCGTCGCTTCGGGGGCGGGCGGGGCCAGTTGGTGGCCCGTGCCTGTGGTCTGGCCAGGGGCGTCACCCCCTCGGTGGTGGATGCCACCGCAGGGCTGGGTCGCGACGCCTTCGTGCTGGCAAGCCTGGGGGCAGAGGTGCTGCTGATCGAACGTGTCGCGGCGATCTTCGCGCTGCTCGAGGACGGCCTGGCGCGGGCGCGGCTGGACCCGGAAACCCGCGAGATTGTCGCGCGCATGTCACTGGTCCACGGCGACGCGGCGCGTGGACTGGGAGTGCTGGTGGCGAGTGGCGGTGTGGCGCCCCAGGTAGTCCACCTCGATCCCATGTTTCCCCACCGCGACAAGTCCGCGCTGGTCAAGAAGGAGATGCGCCTCTTCCGTGCTCTGGCCGGCGATGACCCGGATGCCCCGCGGCTGCTGGAGGCGGCACTGGACGTGGCGACCCATCGGGTGGTGGTCAAGCGACCGCGCAAGGCCCCGCCCATCGAGGGACCGGCGCCCCGCCATGTCATTGCGGACAGGACCAGCCGCTATGACCTCTACGTTCACCGCCGCCTGGAGGCCTGAGGTCAGCCTTCGTCCGGACGACTGACCAGCTGCAGCCGGTGGCGAAGCGCCGGGTTGAACAGCGCCCGGCTCCGCAGGGCGGCCTCACGCAGGCGGTCATTGTACGTCAGGCGTCCATTTTCGGTGTGAAGCCATCCTTGAGCCTGCAGGCTTTCCTCCAGGCCGGCGAACAGCTGGATATCGAAGAACTCCGGCGTATCCAGTCCCGAATAGCAAGGATAGCCGTTCGCCTTTGCCGGGGGAGCGTCGTCAGTATAGCGGCGTGTCTTTCGTGGGTCAGGGAATGGGCTTTCCCCCGGGACGCAAACATGCGTCAATGTTGTAACGGATTGTGGCAGAGAGGATGCCATGCACGGCATGTGGCGAGACGGCAATCGCTTCCAGCTGCTTCCCGAGGCGGCCCTCTTCCTGCCGACGATGTTCGAGGCCGTGGATCAGGCGCGCCATTCCGTGCTGATCGAGCTCTACCTGATGGAATCCGGTCGGCTCGCCAGCATGCTGATCGAGACGCTGGTGCGCGCTGCCGAGCGTGGGGTATCGGTGCTGCTGCTGCTTGACGGGTACGGCGCCATGGGACTGGAGAGCGCCGACCGCCGACGCCTCGAGCAGGGAGGGGTGGCGCTACGCTTCTTCAACCCCCTGGCGCTCCATTCGCTGGCGCGCAATCTGACCCGGGACCACCGCAAGCTGGTGGTGGTTGACGGAACGGAGGCCTTTACCGGCGGCTTCGGGGCTGTGGATGCGTTCCTTGAGGCGTGGTACGAGGTGGCGATGCGTATCGAGGGACCGGTAGTGGCCGATTGGGTGCGGCTGTTCTGCCGACTCTGGGACTCCCCCCTGAGTCGCGGCCCGGGAAGCGCCTCAATGGTGCGGGGTCTGGAGCTCGCGACACGCCCCCGCGAGGGCTTCCGTGGCATGCGTGGTCGCGTGGTCTGGGGGCAGGGATATCGCTATCAGGCGATCCGCCACTCCCTGCATCATCGCGTCTCGACGGCTGAGCAGCGCTTGTGGCTCTGTACGCCCTACTTCGTGCCGACGTTCACCCTGCGCCGGCGCCTGGCACGGGCGGCGCGGCGCGGGGTCGATGTGCGCCTGCTGCTGCCGGGCGAGCGCCACGACCATCCCGGTGTGCGCTATGCCGGCCAGCGCTTCTATGGCCGCCTGCTGCGGGCGGGGGTGCGCATCTTCGAGTTCCAGCCCTCCTTCATCCATGCCAAGTTCTCGCTGGCCGATGACTGGGTCAGTCTCGGCTCGTGCAACTTCGATCACTGGAGCCTGCAGTGGAACCTGGAAGCCAACCAGGAGGTGGATGATCGTCGCTTCGCTGTCGAGGTCGCCGGGTTGTTCGAGCGCAACTTCGCGTCGAGCCGGGAGATCGATCCCGAGGCCTGGTCGCGGCGCTCCAGGCTGCAGCGCCTGCGCGAGTGGCTCTACGGGACCCTGGACGGGATGCTGACCCGGCTTAGATAAGCCTGAAGCTGGAAGAGCCCGGCTGCGCCGGGAGCTTGAAGCTATAAGCTGGAAGCTTGAAGAAAAAGCTTGACCCAGGCGGTGGGGGTCTCATGCTGC
>JBNJIL010000009.1:0-149427 GCA_051749325.1 Pseudomonadota bacterium
TCGGGGCCAGGAGGCCGGAGAGCTGCCGCCAGTAGGTGGCACCGATGGTCTTGGGAATGATCTCGGAGAGGAACAGGATCAACAGCGTCATCACCGCCGAGGCGATCCCGAGCCAGGCTTCACCGAAGACCACGGTAACCTGGGCGCCGACGCCGGTGGCCCCCACCGTGTGGGCGATGGTGTTGAGCGTCAGAATCGCCGCCAGCGGCTGGTCGATATTGTGCTTCAAATGGGCAAGCCGCTCATGCAGCTTGGGTCGCGACTCTTTCAGCTGCGCCACATAGCTGGGGGTCATGGAGAGGAGAGCGGCTTCAAGCAGCGAGCACAGGAAGGAAACGCCGATGGAGAGTGTCGCGAACGCAACAAGCAGAAACATGAGGTCTCGTTTGGTGGCCAAGGGATACCGCAGGGTGCGGCATCGGTATCTTCACCGAACCGACCACGTGCTCGCAAGTGGTGGTGCACCTGACCCCCTAGCGGGATCCGCTGTCGCAGGCAGCAGGAGTTTACAGCGCCGGCACCCTTTCATGTGTCATCCATGTTGACAGGTGCCGTCTTGTCCACCGGGAGGGGTCTCCATGAGCATCGAGCTGAAGCGTGCCTTCGCGGCGCCGAGTCGCGATGATGGCTACCGGGTGCTGGTCGACCGCCTCTGGCCCCGCGGAGTGGCGAAGGCCGAGGCGCGCATCGACGAGTGGCGCAGGGAGGTTGCCCCCAGCGACGAGCTGCGCAAGGCATTCCATGACGGGGCGCTCGGCTGGGGCGAGTTTCGTCGCCGCTACCTGGCGGAACTCAAGGCGCAGCGCGAGACGCTGAGAGACCTGGCCGCGCGGGCCGCCAGCGAAACCGTCACCCTGGTCTTCGCTGCCCGGGACGTCCGCCACAACAATGCCGTGGTGCTCAGGCAGTACCTGGCGATGCTGGGCCGATGAGCCGGGTGGCCGATGACCGGGGGCCGACGCGGCCCTGTCCTGGCCGCCGGGGAAGGCTGTGCTAGCTTCAAGTGGAGTGCAGCGTCCCTGCCGTCCACGCCGCGAGGTGGCCCATCATGCTGTTCATCACCAACCGGTTCCCCACCCAGAGCATCCGCACCCGGGCGAACCGACCCTTCGACTTCGACCTCAAGAACAACGCCGCCAGCAACTCGGTCTTCTACTGCGAGGAAGTCGCGGCGGGGCAGTACCTGGAACTCGGCAGCACGGCGTTCCTGCGGCGTCTGAAGGCGTCCGAAGTTCGCCAGGTGGTGATCTACATTCATGGCTTCTCCAACCTGCCGACGGACGTCTTCTCGGCGGCGCGGGAGTTCCAGGAGCTCTGCGATGCCAGCCAGCCCGGCGAGGTGCTGGTGGTACCCCTGGTCTGGCCCTGCGACAACGACCTGGGCATCGTCAAGGACTACTGGGATGACCAGGAGTCGGCGGATCTGAGTGCCTTCTCCTTCGCCCGTGTGCTGCAGCGCTTCCTGGAGTGGCGCGAGCGCGATCAGTTCGAGGTGGCCCCGACCCCCTGCCTCAAGCGCATCAACGTGCTGGCTCACTCCATGGGCAACCGGGTGCTGCGCGAGACGCTGCGCGTGTGGCGCAAGTACTCCCTGCCGGGTGGGGTGCCGATGCTGTTCCGCAATACCTTCCTGATCGCCGCCGATATCGTCAACGAGTCGCTGCAACAGGGGCACAGCGGCGAGCTGATCGTCCATGCCTCACGCAACGTCACGGTCTACTTCGCCTCGGATGACCTGGCGCTGCGCGCCAGCAAGGCCTCCAACCTGAAGAACCGCATCGCCTCCCGGCGTCTGGGCCACTCCGGCCCGGAGGACATGAGCCGAGTGGCGCGCAACGTCTTCGCCGTCGACTGCGACGACGTCAACACCCGCTATGACTACCCCAAGGGGCACTCCTACTTCCGTTCCGGCGAGGTGTTCGGCGAGCCCGGCGTGGTGTTCCTTCACCTGTTTGCCGCCCTGCGCAGCGGCCGCGTCTTCCCCGAGGACGAGACGCGCCGCATGACCATCCTGCGTGACTGAGGCGCCTGGCGTCAGAGCTTGGCCGCCTGCACGTGCATCCAGTCGAAGTTTCGCGTGCGTCCCAGGCTGACCCACCCCTCTTCCTCCCAGAGGCGCCACCAGGTGTCATATGCCGGCCTGGCCAGCCGTGCCCGGTCGCGCCCCCACATGAGCTTGTTGTGGGCCGGGTCCCAGTCGATGGCCAGGCCCCAGGCATGGGTCGACCAGCGGGTGCCGCCGCGCTTGCGCCGCTTGTTGTAGCAGCCACCATAACGGTGAAGCCCCAGTTCCTTGAGGCGTTGCGGCCCGTAGTGGTCATGCACCCGGTCGAGGATGCGGGCCAGGCTGTCGGCGACCTGCTCGTGGCAGCCGATGCCGCTGGGGGAGGTGCTGAGGTCCCAGGCCAGTGCCAGTTGCCAGGGGCAGGGCACCACCACCATCGGCGGCTTGCGGGTCGGCGAGCCCAGCACCTGTTCGAGCTCGGCCTCCCGAAACCAGCCGTTGGGGTTGGCGTCCAGCAGTGTCTGGTCGCGCCAAGGGGCGGGCTTGCTGCCGGTCTCCTGGAGCGTGGCCAGCACGTCCACCGCATACTCGGTCTGGGGGCCCCACAGGCCGTCGATGGGGCCGACCTCGATGCGCCTCTCGTGACAGGCGAGCTGCAGGCAGGCGATGGCGCGACGCCGACCGTTCCAGCGCTCGGCGCCGTCCGGCAGTCGCTCGGCCTGGGCCTTGAGGCTGGCATCCACGGCGGCGAGGGTCTTCGGTCCGCGAATGCCGTCTAGCGTGCCGCGGTAGTGGTCACTGTCGGCAAGGAAACGCTGTAGGGTCCTGACGGCGCGCCTGTTCATGTCGTGATCCTCCCCTGCGCGGTTGGCTGGCATGGCGGTCGTCCTGGCCGCGTCATTCCCCTAGTCTAGAGGGCCAGGAGGGGACTGCCAGGCGCCCGGGAACGCGCAGCGCTCAGGCAGGGGAGGTCCCGTCGGGCAGTGTCTCCACCAGCCCCAGTGCGACGCACAGACGTACCAGCTCGGCGAGGTTGGCCGCTCCCAGCGCCTTCATGGCACGCAGCCGGTAGACCTCCACCGTCTTGGCACTGACGCCCAGGTGTTCGGCGATCTGCCGGCTGGTCATCCCCTCGGCGACGTGGATCAGGATCCGTTGCTCCTTGGGGCGCAGGGCAGCGTAGCGTTCCTGCAGGGCGTCCAGGCGCTGCCGTGCCGCCTGGCGGCGCTGGTGTTCGGCAAGGACCTGCTGGACGGTGTCGATCAGCTGCTGGGGGTTGAAGGGTTTCTCGATGAAGTCGAAGGCGCCGGCCTTGAGCGCCGTCACGGCCATGGGGACGTCACCGTGGCCGGTCATGAAGATCACGGGTGGCGCGTGCGCGAGCTCGTTGAGGCGCTGCTGGACTTGCAGGCCCGAGAGGCCCGGCATGCGTACGTCCAGCAGCAGGGCGTCGACGCTCTCGGGGTGGTCGGACAGGTAGGCGTCGCCATCGGCGTAGGTGCGGCTGGCGATGCCCACGGAGTCGAGCAGCCAGGCCAGGGAGTCGCGCAGGGCCTGGTCGTCATCGACGATGGCAATGCAGGGGGAGGGGGACTCGGTCACGGGCGCCTCGGGACATGGCCGGCGTGAAGTCGCCGGAGTGGAACCTGGCCGCAGTGTAGCGTCAAAGACGACGTTGCCGGAACCGTCGCCGGCGCCGTGATCAGGCAAGCGGGCCGGCCTGGCCAGGATTCGTGTGTCGGAGATGAAAGGGCCCACGCCGTTCGTTGCGTGGGCCGACAGATCATGGGAGGCGTTCGCGGCGAAGTTGCGCCGCGGAGGACGTCAGTCGCTACCCGCCTCGGCTCGGAAGTGCTCCCAGGCATGGTGGTAGAGCACGCCGGCATAGCCGTTGCGCTGCATGATCTTGAGGATCTTGGCCGGGTTGCCGTCATCCAGGGCCTTGTGCAGTTTTGCCCGCTGCTCGTCATCGAGGTCGGCGTACCAGTGGTAGGGCTCGCCCTGGGCGTTGCCGTCCGCGGCGCTGCGCATCAGGTCAATCTCGATGCGTCCGCCATGCCGATAGAGGGTGTCATAGCCCTCCTGCAGGCGGGCCGTCGGCACATCGCTCGGTTTCTCGAGGCCTTCCAGCACGTTGTAGTAGTAGTAGCTCAGCGGTTGCATATGGCTCCTCCAGCGGTATGCCGTGGCTCAGTCGTCCTTGCTTGCTCTTCCTCCGGTCATCATGACCGAGGCAGGGTGTCGAGCTCAATGGGCAACGGGTGCGAGAGCGCCTCTCGCTTGCGCTCACCGTGGTTCAGGGGGAGCCAGGGTCGGCTCGGCCAGCAGGGTGGCGGCAAAGGTGGCCCCGCTCTCGCCTTCGTCGGCCAACAGACGCAGATCGCCGCCCATGGCCTCCATCAGCGAATGGCTGATGGCCAGGCCCATGCCCAGGCCATCCGGTCGCCCGGAGTGGAAGGGGGCGAAGATATGGGCTGCCTGGTCGGCCGGGATGCCGGGACCGTGGTCGCGCAGCGTCAGGGTCACCTCGCGTTGCCCGCTGCGCCAGGCACGCAGGGTCACGCGCTCAGCGTCGGAGCGGTCGCGGCTGGCTTCCAGGGCATTGAGCAGCAGGTTGACCAGCACCTGTTCCAGGGCCACGGGGTCGGCGAGCACCCGGGGCAGCGATGCGGGGATATCGTCTTCCAGAGCGATCCGGGCCTGCTGGAACTGCCACTCGCAGAGCCGGCAGGCCGCCTCGGCCACCTCGAGCAGCGCCACCGGGCGAGGGCGAATCCGGCCCTTGCGCACGAAGGTGCGGATATGGCGCAGCCGCTCTGCCACTCGCTGGACCTGCTCGTTGATGCGCGTCAGGGGGAGCGCGAGCTCGCTGGCCGGACGAGTCGGGTCGTTGCGCAGCTGCATCAGGGCGCCACTGGCATAGGTGGCGATGGCGCCCAGTGGCTGGTTCAGCTCGTGGGCGATGTTGGAGGCGAGTTCGCCGGTGGTGGCCAGGCGGTTGGCGTGGGCGATCTGCTCCTGGTGGCGGCGCTCCTGGGCTTCGGTGGCCTTGCGCAGGCTGATGTCGCGGTTGAGCAGCGAGAGATGGTCGGGTTCGGCGCCGGGGCCGGAGTGGGCCATCACCACGCTGAGCACCGGTACGGCACCCCGGGTGCCGCGCATGGCCAGTTCGCCGCTCCAGGAGCCGTAGCGCGCCACGGCGGGCAGCACGATCTCGTGCAGTACCGCCAGCGACTCCGGCACGTAGGCCCGCTCCAGGGGCACCCGCCCCCCTTCCCGGGGCAGCATCAGCAGTCGGCGAGCGGCTTCGTTGGACGAGAAGATATGCTCTGCACCGTCGACGAAGAGCACATAGTCGGTGGTCGACTCCACCACCCGGGCCAGGCGTTCGCGATGGGCCTCGACGCGGATACGCCGGCTCACGTCACGCGACACACAGAGGATATCCAGCAGCTCGCCGGTGACGGGGTCGCGGCGGGTGCGACTGGTGGTCTCGAACCAGACGTAGCGCCCATCCTTGGCGCGGAAACGGTAGGTCTGCTGGTAGAAGCCGTCGTGGTAGTAGACGCGTGGCGACTTGTTGAGCAGATCACCGAGGTCCTCGGGGTGAAAGAGAGCGTAGGCTGAGACGCCAATCAGCTCGTCGGGCTCGTAGCCCAGCAGGTCCCTTGCGGCGGAGGAGGCATAGAGGAAGGTGCCGTCCCGGGCGTGACGGGAGATCAGGTCGGTGGTGTTGTCGGCGAGCCAGCGGTAGTGGGCCTTGTCGGCCTCGAGGGCCGCATTCCGGGCTTCCAGCTCGGCGACCCGGGCCCGCAGTCGCTGTGTCTCGTCCATCGCTGCCTCGTCAGTCATCAGCGCGCAGGGTCCACCAGGCCGCCCAGCGAGGCGTTGCGCCGGAACCAGCCGGCGATGCTGGCCCGTGGCACGCGGGTGGGCAGCACCTCGTGGGGCACGCTGTCGGAGAGGAAGCAGGCGAAGGTGCCGGCCTCGGGGCGTACCCGTGCCACCTCGCGCTCGGGGTCAGTGGCGTCGAAGATCACCATCTCGCCACCGGCATCGGCGGACCAGTCGGGGTTGAGATAGCCGACCGTGGAGACCACCCGGTTGGCACGGCCCCGGAAGCTGTCGAGATGTCGTCGATAGAAGGCGCCGGATGGATAGAGGGCGAAATGCGCCTCGTATTCGAAGAGCCCCAGGAACAGCGCGCGGTTGAGTTCCTCCTGCAGCTCGCCCATGGCTTCCAGGTAGCGCCGCCGGGCCCGGCTCTCCCGGTCCAGCCAGCGGATGGCATCACCGCGGATATCCCGGCGCAGGGCGTGGGCCTGGCCGCGCCCGATGCCCGCGTCCTCCAGCGCCTGGTGGTCGGCCATCGCGGTCACTTCCTGGTAGAGCTCGGCGCACAGCTCCGCGGGCAGGAAGGTCTCACCGACGAACCAGCCCTTCTCCACCAGGGCCTCGACCAGTTCGGCGAGCCGTTCGCGGGGCAGGGCCGTGTCGGAGCAAGATGGTCTCGACATCATGGTCTCTCCCGACGTTCGGGGCGGTAGAGCAGCTCGCCGGCCGGGCGCTCGAGGAGGTTGATCGGCATGGCGAAGCCCTCGGCAAGCAGCTCCACCAGCATCATCGCGGAGAGCCCCCAGATCACGTGGCCATCGGTGCGATAGCTGGGCACGTAGTAGTCGCGGCCATCCACCTGGATGACGTCGGTATGGGTGCGCTGGTCCTCGAGGAAGTGCGACAGCGGGACCTCGAAGATGGCGTCGAGCTCGTCCAGGTCGGGAGTGAGCGGCAGGTCGGGCGGGATCAGCCCCACCCAGGGGGTGACGCGCAGGCCGTGCAGCGAGACCACGTCCGACAGCCGGCCGAGCAGTTCCACCCGCTCCGGCGGCAGAGCGATCTCTTCCCGGGACTCGCGCAGTGCGGTGGCCAGCAGGTCGGTGTCATGTGCCTCCCGCTTTCCTCCCGGAAAGGCGACCTGGCCGCTGTGGGTGCTGAGGTGGTTGGCCCGACGGGTGAACAGCAGGGTCGGCTCGGGGCGGTCGACGATGGGCAGCAGCACCGCGGCCTCGGGCAGGCGCAGGCCGACCCGGCGTGGCCGGTGTGCTTGCAGGCGTTCGCGAAGGTTCTCTAACATGGGACTTCCATCGGGTTTGATTCCTTCTACTCGGCCGCCGTGAGCGGCGTCAAGCCCTGACCGGGCGGCCGCCATGCCGCCCGCCAGCCTGCCAGGGAGCGCCATGAACTTCTGCAGTCACTGTGGCCATACCGTGCGCTTCGTGATTCCCGACGGGGATGACCGGCCGCGCTACTTCTGCGATGAATGCGGCACCATCCACTACCAGAATCCCCGCATCGTGGCCGGCACCCTGCCGGTGAGCGGCAGCCGGGTGCTGCTGTGCCGCCGCGCCATTGCCCCGCGCAAGGGCTACTGGACACTGCCGGCGGGCTACATGGAGAACGCCGAGACCACCCTGGAGGCAGCCGCCCGCGAGACCCGCGAGGAGGCCTGTGCCGAGGTCGAGATCCATGCTCTCTACACCCTGATCAACCTGCCACACATCGATCAGGTGTACATGATCTTCCGCGCCGATCTCGTCGGCGGTTTCGGGGCCGGGGCCGAGAGCCTCGAGGTCGCGCTGTTCGAGGAGCACGAGATTCCCTGGGACGCGCTCGCCTTTCCCACTATCGAGCGTACCCTGCGACATTTCTATGACGACCGGCGGGATGCCGCCTTCCCGCTGCATGTCAGCGACATCACCGCCGAGGATCGCGAGCGCTACTTTGGCAGTGCCTGACGGGGGCAGGCGCCAAACGCTCAGTCGCGGTCGATGGTGAAGGGTGACCAGGTCTGGCGGGTGGGCATGACCTCCAGCCGATTGATGTTGATGTGCGCGGGCAGCGTGGCCACATGGAAGATCTGCTCGGCGATGTCCTCGGCCTGCAGCGGCGTGGTGCCCTGGTAGAGGGCATCCGAGGCGGCCTGGTCGCCCTTGGTGCGCACCAGGGTGAACTCGGTCTCGGCCATGCCCGGGGCGATGTCGGTGACCCTGACCCCGGTGCCCTTGAGGTCGCAGCGCAGGTTGTAGCCGAACTGCTCGACGAAGGCCTTGGTGGCGCCGTAGACGTGGCCGCCGGGGTAGGGCCAGCTGCCGGCCACCGAGCCGATGTTGATGATGCTCGCCCCGGCGCCGGTGGCGATCAGCAGCGGCAGCACGGCGTGGGTGACATTGACCAGCCCGGTGACGTTGGTGTCGATCATGGTGTGCCAGTCGACCAGCTCCACCTCCTGGGCCGGCTTGGGTGCCAGCGCCAGACCCGCATTGTTGACCAGGCAGGTGACCTCGCGAAACGCGGCGGGAAGCGCCTCGACCGCGCGGGCCACCGCCTCGGCATCCCGCACGTCAAGGGTGATGGCGAGTACCTCGACGCTCTCCTCAAGCTCCTGCCTGAGGTCCTCGAGCCGTTCACTGCGGCGGCCGGTGAGAATCAGCGACCAGCCAGCGGCGGCGAAGCGACGGGCAGCGGCGCGGCCGAAGCCGGACGTGGCACCGGTGATCATGGCGATGGGCATGGGGACTCCTCCTCGAAGAATGGTGTCTCGAACCCCGCATCATAGGCCGGGCGGCCAGGCGTCTCCAGTGCTGGCCGAGCGTGTCGGGGCGTGACCGGCATTCAGAGCGCGGCCAGCTTCCAGACGTCGAAGGCCGGCTCCTCGTAGGGGTGAGCCGACCTGAGGGCCTCAATCGCCTTGTCGATCAGCGAATCCTCGCAGACCAGCTCCACCTTCAGCTCCTCCACCTGCTCCAGGTCGCCGACCCGCCCGATGTGCGGGTCGGCGCCTGCCAGCGGCCGGAACTGCCCCGTGCCCCGGGTCTGGAAGCAGCACGCCTCGTAGTCGCCGATGCGGCCCGCCCCGGTGGCAAAGACGGCTTCCTTGACGGGCTCGGCGTCCGCCACGGGCACGAAGAAGGCCAGCTTGTACATGGTCACGGCTCCTCTCACCTGTCTGAACGTCCTTTCCGTTGTGCCATATCACGACGTCGGCGTCAGCCATGCCACTCTCCCGCCGGGCCATCGTATGCGGGTCACGCCGGTGCTGAGGAAAACCATGCTTGTTCAAAAGCTATACAGAGACTAGATTTCGTACAGGTCAGTGCCGGGGACGGCTACCGACCTGACACCATGCAACCTACCGGTCGCCATGCGCCCGGGGTCAGCCAAAGAGGAAGAGTGCCCCATGAAAACCTATATCACTCCTGTGTCACGGGTCATCGGCGCCGGCATGCTGGGCCTGATGCTCGCGGGTAGTGTCCAGGCCGACAACCATGGCATGAAGAAGGATATCGTCGACACCGCGGCGAGTGCGGGCCAGTTCGAGACTCTGGTGGCTGCGGTCGAGGCGGCCGGCCTGGTCGAGACCCTCAAGGGCGAGGGTCCCTTCACCGTTTTTGCACCCACTGATGATGCCTTCGCCGCGCTGCCGGAGGGTACCGTGGAGTCACTGCTCGAGCCGGAGAACCAGGCGCAGCTGCAGGCGATCCTCACCTACCACGTGGTGCCCGGCATGGTCATGGCCGAGGACGCCATGGCCGCCGACAGCGCCACCACCGTGCAGGGCCAGGACCTCACCATCACCACCATGGACGGCAGCGTGATGATCAATGATGCCACCGTGGTCCAGGCCGACATCGAGGCCAGCAATGGGGTGATTCATGTGATCGACAGTGTACTGATGCCCGAGTGAAGTGTTTCGCCGCACGCGTCGAACGAGCTGTGCAAGATGTTCCTGTCGCGCCGATGTTCCTGTTGCCGCCCCTCGTGGGCGGCTTTCTTGTTCAGTGGGCGCGCAGGTCGGGTTCCTCGCTCTCGGCGATGATGAACGACCGGGCGGCGTCGCGCAGCCTTACGGCCTCGGCCCAGCCGCTGGTCGTCGGTACGATCACCCCGCCGACGCTGACCGTCACCTTGCCGGGGCGGGGCAGCCACTCCCTGCCGCGCAGCACCGCCCGGGTCCCCTGCAGGGCCACCGGCACCACGGGGACCCCGGACTGAGCGGCGATGACGAAGGCCCCCATGTGGAAGTCATCGATGCCGGCCACCGGGTAGAAGGTGCCCTCGGGAAAGAAGGCCAGGGAGTCGCCGCCCTCGAGGGCGGTGATGACTCTTTGCGAGTCCCGGGTGGCCTGAAGGGGGTCGAAGCGTTCCACGAACAGCACCCCCATGCGGGTCAGCATCAGCCGGGGGAGCAGGCGGTGCTGGAGCTCGGCCTTGGCCAGGTAGCGAAATCCCCGCGGCAGCGTTGCTGTCAGGACCAGGGCATCCAGGTAGCTGGAGTGATTGGCGACCAGCACGCAGGGAGCCCGCAGGGGCAGGCGCTCGATGCCGCGTCGTTCGAGGCGGATGCCGGCGAGCCACGCGGCCAGGCGTGCGATGTGATGCGCGACACGCCAGCGCCAGGTGAGCCGTGGCAGGGGCAACGCCAGCAGGCCCATCAGGGCGCCTCCCAGGCCGAAGACGCCCCAGCCGTAGGCGGCATAGAGGTGTTCGCCGAGCCACCTCAGGTAGCGTCGGGCACGCTGCGTGCCGGCCTTCGTGGCCAGGCAGAGTGCCTGGCGCCAGACGGGCGCAGCGCCCTGGCCGAGACGGCCGCTGCGGTAGAGTTCGGCGGTGGCCGCACGACGGATCTTGCCGCTGGAGGTCTTCAGCACGCTGTGGGGTGGGACCAGGCGGATGGCATCGGCCGGTATGTTGACGATGTCGACCGTGACGTCGCGGATCGCCTGGACGATGATGTCGCGCCGTGTCGGGTCGTCGATGCTGGTCTCCGCCGCCACGATCAGCTCCTCGACCCCGCTCTCGGGGTCGGGATGGCCAAACACTGCCACGCAACCCTTCCTGATTCCCTCGATCCGGCCGATGGCCTCCTCGAGGTCATAGGGGTAGATGTTGCGCCCGCCACGCACCAGTACATCCTTGACCCGCCCGCTGATGTAGAGGTCGCCGTCGACGATGTAGCCACGGTCGCCGGTGCGCTGCCATTCGCCATCGAATAGCTCGCGGGTCGCTGTGGGGTTGTTGAAATAGCCCGCCGTGGACGAGGGGCCGTGGAACTCGATGTCGCCTTCGTACCGCTCCGGCAGCTCACTGCCGTCACGAGCGACGACGCGGAGCGCGTACCCCGGCAGCGGCGGCCCGCAGTTGACGAAGGTCAGGGCCGGTTCCCGGCCGTGTACCGGACGCGCCTCCTGCCGCGCCATGAAGGCCTCGCGCTCGACCCGATCGAGCGCGAGGCCGCGGCCGGGCGGAGCGATGCACAGCCCCACCGCTGACTCGGCCAGGCCGTACACGGGCATCAGGGTGCCCGGCAACAACCCATGGGGGGCCAGGCTCTCGGCGAAGCGCTGCATGGTGCGAGGGCTGACGGGCTCTGCGCCGTTGAAGGCGATTCGCCAGCAGCTCAGGTCCAGCCCCCGGGCGCCTTGGCGCTCCAGGGCACGCAGGCAGAGCTCGTAGCCGAAGTTGGGGCCGCCGGAGATGGTGGCCCGGTGGTGGTGGATCAGCTCGAGCCAGCGCCGGGGGCGGGCGAGGAAGGCGAGCGGCGACATCACCACCAGCGGGACGGCGTAGTAGAGGCTGCCCAGCCAGGCGCCGATCAGGCCCATGTCGTGATAGAGCGGCAGCCAGCTGACGAAGACGTCCCCGGATGTCACCTCGAGTCGCTCGCCCATGGCGCGGATATTCGCCAGCAACTGGCCATGGGTCAGCATGACGCCCTTGGGGTCCCCGGTGCTGCCCGAGGTGTACTGAAGCAGCGCCAGGCTCGACGCTCCGGGTGACTTGGCGTCCCCGGCGTCCCCGGCGTCCCCGGTGTCGCTCGGCTCGCCGAGGTCCGCCACCGTGACGATGGTGGTCAGCCGCGGCGCCTCGGCGCACAGCAGGCGAGCGACCCGTCGGGCTTCGGGCACCGTGATCAGCAGTGCCGTGCCGGCATTGCTCAGGATGCGGCCGTGGCGGCGCAGGTGCTCCTCCAGCTGGGCCGGCCGCGCCGGAGGGTAGATGGGCACCGGCACCGCGGCGGCGCGCAGGATGCCGAAGAAGGCGATGAAGTAGTCCGGCTCGGTGGGCAGCATCAGGGCGACCCGATCGCCCGGGGATACCCCTCGCCGGCGCAGTGCCGAGGCGATCAACCGGGCGCCACGCTCGAGTTCGGCATGGCTCAGGGTCTGAGGGATGTTGTCGCTGCCGTAAACGTGCAGGTGGATACGGTCCGGATGGCGTGCCAGGTGCCAGTCAAGCACCGCATTGAGGCTGTCGGCCGCATCGGGGGCGCCCTCCATCGCCGCGAGATTCGAAGCGGACGGGGCCGACGTTGCCTGCGGGCCGGCAGCCCGGGCGCTCATCAGGATCTCCAGTAGCTCTCCCGGGGTGTCCGCCATCAGCACGCTCTCGGGGAGCTGGACGGCGAAGGCGTCCTCGAGGCGCAACAGCAGCTCGGAGCGCGCCATGCTGTCGAGTCCGAGGTCGCGGTCCAGGCGGTCGTCGAGCGTCGGATGGCCCTGCTCACCACGTCGGGGTTGCGTCTCGCGCACCAGGGTGTCGATCTCGTCCAGCAGCCGGTGCTTCAGCGCTGCGGCTTCCCGAGTGTGCCGGGTCTCCTCGCATCGGGCCATGGGACACCTCGTGGCTGGCCAGCCTCTCCCGGAACATTCCGGGTGTGGGGTGATGACTCTGGAAGCTGGCCGGAGTTCAGTTGGGGGTCACCCTTGGCAGCCTGTCGCGTGCCGCCAGGCCAGCGGAGCTTGATCATGACGTTCCCAGTGGCGAGGCTAGGGCAGTCGAATCAAGGAGAACTGTCATGCAGGCCGACCTCCTGGAACTGCTGGAGCACTGCGGACTGAGGCCAAGCGGTGAGCTGCTCCCGCTGGGTGGCGGCGATATCGCCGCGGTCTATCGCCTCGACACCGACCTGGGGCCGGTGGTGGTCAAGCGCGACGACCCCGAGCGACTGGGCGGCGAGGCCGACGGCCTGCGGGCGCTGCGCGAGGCCCACAGCGGGCTGATCGTGCCCGAGGTGCTGTGCGAGGGTGACGGCTGGCTGGTGATGGAGGCGCTGGCGTCGGCGTCAGGCGGTCGCGATGAAGCGGCCCTGGGGGAGGGGCTTCGCCGGCTCCATGCGGCGACCGGCGACACCCATGGCTGGCCACGGGACAACGCCTGCGGGCACACGCCCCAGCCCAATGCCCCGCTGCCCGACGGCCGTGCCTTCCAGCGCGAGCGCCGCCTGCTGCCCCTGGCTGAGGCCTGCCAGGCGCGAGGCCTGATGGATCGACGACTGGGCGCTCGTGTGGAGGCCATCGCCCATGGCCTGGAGGCCTGGCTGCCGGATGCGCCGGCCAGCCTGGTGCACGGTGACCTGTGGTCGGGCAACCTGCTCTTCACCCCGCGGGGACCGGCGCTCATCGACCCGGCGGTCTATCGCCACTACCCGGAGGTGGACCTGGCGATGCTGACGCTGTTCGGCTCACCGGGCGAGGCGTTCTTCGAGGCCTACTGGAACGGAGCCGCCCCGGCCGACTGGCCGAGGCGCGAGACGCTCTTCCAGCTCTATCCCCTGCTCAACCATCTGCTGCTGTTCGGTGGCGGCTATCGCAGCGCAGTCGAGCGGGCGGTATCGCGGCTGGAATCTGAATCGCGCTGAACGCTACTGCAGCGATCGCCGCAGACGTGATAGCGCTAGCAGGAAGACGGTACCGCCGATGGCGGCCAGCGCCAGCAGTTGCGGCCAGATCACCGCGATACCGGCGCCGCGGAACAGTACCGCCTGGGCGAGCTGGATGAAGTGGGTCGTGGGTGCGACCAGCATGATCTGCTGCACCAGCTCTGGCATGCTCTCCCGCGGGGTCATGCCGCCGGAGAGGATCTGCAGGGGAATCAGCACCAGGATGATCAGCAGCCCCAACTGGGGCATGGAACGGGCGATGGTGCCGAACAGTATGCCCATCGAGGTAGTGGCGAAGAGGTGCAGGGTGGCGCCGAACAGGAATAGCGCTACCGAGCCGCGCACGGGTACCTCGAGCCAGCCCTGGACCACCAGGTACAAGGCCAGCGCCGAAGCTACCAGCACTACCAGCGCCATCGACCACACCTTGGCCAGCATGATCTGCAGAGGGGTAACCGGCATCACCAGTAGGTGCTCTATGGTCCCGTGTTCTCGTTCGCGTATCAGGGCAGCACCGGTCAGGATGATCGACAGCATGGTGATCTGGTCAATCACCGCGTTGATGGCCCCGAACCAGACTCGCTCCAGATTGGGGTTATAGGCGGATCGCACGACGGCTTTGACCGGCATGGCGGATTCGGCGCGATGTCGGGTCAGGAACTCGCTTACCTCGCTGGCGATGATCTGTTGGATATGAGCGGCGCCCGTAAAGGCCTGGGAGACCTGGGTGGCATCGACATTCAACTGTATTTCGGTGCCCCGGCCGCCGAGTAAGTCGCGCTGGAAGTCGGGTGGAATATCCAGGGTAAAGGTGAAGCGCCCGCTATCCATGCCGCTGTCCAGTTGCTCCCGAGTGATCGGCTCAGGGGGCAGGAAATAGGGTAACTGGAAGGCATCCGCCAGTCGCCAGGAGAGCGTTGAGGCATCCTCGTTCACGATACCGATGGTGGCGCGGTGGGGAGACTCGGGAACCGCTGTGGCGCTGATATGGATGCTCAGGCTGAACGCATAGAGGATCAGCAGCAGCATGCCCGGATCTTGAGCCAAGCTACGCAGTTCCTTGATTCCCAATTGCAGGATTTTCCCCAGTGATGACATCTCAACGCTCCTGATCACGGAGTCCGGCCACGCTGGCCAGGGTCAACAGCGGAATAGCCACCAGCAGCGGCAAGAAGTAGGTCCAGAGGTCGGCGAAGCCCAGGGCCTTGGAGAACACGCCACGTGTGATGATCAGGAAGTGCGAGGTGGGATAGATGTGTCCAACCAGGGCGCTGACGCCTTCCATGGCAGAAACCGGGTGCAGCATGCCCGAGAACTGCACTGCGGGAACCAGGGTGATTACCGCGGTGCCGAAGATGGCGGCGATCTGGCTGCGCAGCAGGGAGGAGATCAGCAGCCCCATGCCGGTGGCGCACAGCAGGTAGAGCAGGGCGGCCAGGCTCAGGGTCATCAGGCTGCCGCTGACCGGCACCCCGAAGACCCACACCGAGAGCGCGACCAGGGTGGCGAAGTTGATCATGCCCATGGCCACATAGGGCAACTGCTTGCCGAGCAGGAACTCGGTGCGCGTCACCGGTGTGACATAAAAGTTGGTGATCGAGCCCATCTCCTTCTCGCGCACGACGCCCAGTGCCGTCAGCATGGCGGGAATCATCATCAGCAGCAGCGGGATGACGGCCGGGACCATGGCGGGCAGGCTCTGGACATCGGGGTTGTAGCGATAGCGCAGGGCGACTTCCACCCCCGGGGGGCGCTCGGAAGCCCCCGACTCCCGGGCCAGGTTCATCAGGTAGTGGAGGTGCATCCCCTGTACATAGCCCTTGATGGTATCGGCCCGGGTGGGCATGGCGCCATCGATCCAGAAGGCGATCTCGGGCGTGGCACCGCGCTTGAGGTCGCGCCCGAAGCCGGGAGGAATTTCCACGGCCAGGCTGATGTCGCCGCTGCGCATCTGTTCTTCCATCTCTGCCTGGCTAGAAAGCGGCGGGCGTTCGGTGAAGTAGCGCGAGCCGGCCAGGTTGAGGCTGTAGGCCTGGCTGGTGGTGGTCTGGTCGTGGTCGAGTACGGCATAGCGCAGGTTCTCCACGTCGAGACTGATCCCGTAGCCGATGATGAACATCAGGATCACGCTGCCCAGTAGCGCAAGGGTCCCGCGCAGTGGGTCGCGGCGAAGTTCCGTGGCTTCACGTCGGGTATAGCTCATCAGTCGCTTGAGACTGAAGGCGGGCGGTTTGCGATACGGGATATTGTCGGTGGTTTCCGGCTGACTGGGAGCATCTGCATCGACCGGCGGTTCGTCGGCGGCTTCCTCCAGCCAGGCGATAAAGGCCTGCTCGAGGGTGTCGGTGCCGCGACGTTCGCGCAGGGTAGCGGGGCTGTCGCAGGCCAGCACCCGCCCGGCATGCATCAGCGAGATGCGGTCGCAGCGCTGGGCCTCATTCATGAAGTGGGTGGAGATGAAGATGGTCACCTCTTCTTCCCTGGAAAGCCTGACCAGTTCGCGCCAGAAGGCATCCCGGGCCACCGGGTCGACGCCGGAGGTGGGCTCGTCGAGGATCAGGATCTCGGGGCGATGCAGCACTGCCACCGCCAGGGAAAGACGCTGGCGGATGCCTAGCGGCAGCCCGCCTGACAGGCTTTCCGCCACCGTTTTTAGGTCGAAGCGGTCGAGCATCTCCTCGATGCGCGCCTGCTGCTCGGTTTGGGGGAGCTGGAAGAGGCGTGCATGGAGGGCAAGGTTCTGGCGTACGCTGAGCTCGCCATAGAGAGAGAAGGCCTGGGACATGTACCCCACCCGGCGTCGGGTCGCCAGGTCTCGCGGATCGATCGGCTGACCGAACAGTTCGGCTTCGCCTTCGCTGGCCGGCAGCAGGCCGGTCAGCATCTTCATGGTGGTACTCTTGCCGCAGCCGTTGGAGCCTAGAAAGCCAAATATTTCACCGCGGGCGATACGGAAGTCGACTTGGTCGACGGCGGTGAAGTCGCCGAAGCGCTTGGTCAGGCCGCGCGCCTCGATGGCGATGGTATCGCTTTGCCTTCGCGGCGGGATGGTCACCGGCCGGTGCTGACGCTGCCTGGCGTCGGGCAGCAGTCGGATGAAAGCGCTCTCCAGATCATCGGTCCCGGTGCGTTCCAGCAGCTCTGCGGGCGAGCCGCTGGCCAGCTGCTGTCCGGCATCCATGGCCACCAGGAAGTCGAACTGCTGAGCCTCGTCCATGTAGGCGGTGGCCACGATTACGCTCATTCCGGGGCGTGTGGCCCGTATACGCGAGATCAGGGTCCAGAACTGGCTGCGCGACAGCGGGTCGACCCCGGTAGTGGGTTCATCCAGAATCAACAGGTCCGGGTCGTGGATCAGTGCGCAACAGAGTCCCAGCTTCTGCTTCATGCCGCCGGACAGCTTTCCCGCCGGGCGCTCGGTAAAACGGCCAAGCCCGGTCGCGCCAGTCAGAGCGTCAATGCGCCTTGCTCGCTCGGCACTGCTCTGGCCGAACAGCCGTCCGAAGAACTCGAGGTTCTCGCGTACCGAGAGGGTCGGGTAGAGGTTTCTGCCCAGTCCCTGGGGCATGTAGGCGATGCGTGGGCAGCTTATCCGGCGGTGGTGGGCGTCGCTCATGTCGCCGCCCAGAACTTCCACTCGACCCTCTTGCACGCGTCGCGCACCGGCGAGCAGTGCCAGCAGACTCGACTTGCCTACCCCATCCGGGCCGATCAGGCCGACCATCTGCCCGGCAGGAAGTGTCAAGGTGACGCCATCCAGGGCGAGGGTGTCAGCGTAGCGCAGCGTGACATCACGGATGAGGGCGATCGACGACGTGGCAGACTGGCTCATGGCGTGATCCGGATCTCGAGATGCTCTGGCCAGGTGGTCTCGGGGTCGAGTTTGAGATAGGCCATGCCCGGCAGCCCGGTCTTGACCTGCTCGATATGGCGGCGCAGCAGCTCGGGCTCGATCCTGGCGCGAATGCGAAACATCAGCTTCTCGCGCTCACTCTCGGTCTCTACGCTCTTGGGCGTGAACTGGGCGACGCTGGCCACGTAGTTGACGTAGGCGGGAATCACATAATCAGGAACAGCATCCAGTACCAGCCGGACTTCGTCGCCGATGGCTACGCGGCCCGCTTCCCGGGTGGGGAGGAAAAAGGTCATGTAGACGTTGGTGAGGTCGACCAGGTTGAGTACCTTGCCTCCGGCACCCAGTACTTCCCCTGGCTCTGTTACCCGGTACTGTACCCGAGCAAGGCGATCTGCAGTGAGTTCGCTGTCGTCCAGGTCGGCCTGGATGCGGCCCAACGTCGCCACGGCCGCCTCCACCTCGGACTCCGCCTCGGTGATCTGAGACTCGGCCGCACGGATGGCGGCCCGCGCGGAGAGTACATGAGCGTTGGCCGAGGCCAGGGCAGCTTGCTGGCTCTGCCACGCAGCCAGGCTGTCATCGAACTGCTGACGCGAAATGGCATTGCGTTCCACCAGGCTGGCGGCACGCTCATAGCGCTTGCGAGCCGCCTCGAGCTCGGCCTGGCGCTGGTCGACCACGGCCTCGGCGGCGGTCAGTTCGCTTTCTCTCAGTGCGACCATGGCGCGAGCGGTCTCCAGGGCGTTTTCGGCTCGATGCCGTTGCGCACGGGCCTGGGCCATTTCCGCCTCCAGGGTGGCGGTATCCATGCGGGCCACGACCTGGCCGGCTTCGACAAACTCGCCTTCGTCGACTGTTACCTCCATGAGGCGGCCAGGAATGCGCGTGGCCACATCGATCTCAGTGGCTTCGATGCGGCCATTTCCCACGGTCAGGCCTGGATGTTCCGCTTCCGGCCTAAGGGCCTGCCAGCCGAACCAGGCCAGCAACATGACAACCGCCACAATCACGATCATCTTGAGTCGGCGGTTGACGACGCTCTTGTCCATGTGTGTTCTCCCGGTAGAAAACATTCCCATTGTTTACGGGAAGGTCGGTGCCTGAGTTGACCAATATCAAGCAGAGATGACATTTGCTTGAGTTGCCATTAATCGAGCGTCGACAGGGTCCACCCGACCAGCTCGCCGGCCAGTCGGTCAGCGGCGCGCGCGAAGGCCATGACCACGGCATCGACATTGTCGCCCTCGCTTGCCACTACTGCCTCGAAGCGGCGGCTGGCGATGATCTCGCGGCTGGACTCGTCGAGCAGCTGGGCATCAAGGCGCATGACCACCTCGGGGGCGCCGTCGACGTAGCGGCTATGGAAAGCGCCCAGATGGCTCACGAGGGCAGCGTCACTGCGGGCTCGACTGGTGTCGTCAACCACCGCCGCCAGGCGACCGTCGTGGCGGAAGGCCGCGATCAGGTGGTCACGCAGCAGCCGCGGAGCATCGTCGCGCCAGCGCGCCCCGGCATAGGCCTGGAACTCTCCGGGAGAGGGCATCACCAGCAGGCGCGGGCCATCCAGGGGGGCCCCGGCACTCGGTGTGTCGAGGCGCAGGGTCAGGTCGCGGGTGGCCTCGTCAGACGCCGACAGCGATGGCTCGGGCAGCGTGAAGAGGCGTACCGGCTCGCGCTCTGGAATCAGACTGCAGCCGGCCAGCAGCAAGGTGATCAGCAGGGCCGGCAGGACACTGGCGTGGCGCGGCTTGACGCTCAGGCTCATGGGGTGAACTCCTGGATCTCGTCGCGGCCCAGCAGGGCATCGGCCGGGTTCTCCTCGAGACGTCGCACCAGCCGGTTCAGGGCGCGCAGCGTGGCGTGCAGCTCGCGCATGGCCGGATCGAGTTCACCCACGCCCTGCAGGCCCCGTCCCAGGGAGGCCTCGTGGCGTGCGGTCAGACTGTCCAGCCGAGCCGTGGTGGCCTCCAGCGACTGCATGGCGCGCCGGGCACTCTGCAGGGTCGTGCGCCCCTCCTCGTCGAGCAGGACATTGGCCGTCTCGCCCAGGCGGCTGACGCTTTCGAGAGATGCCTCGATCTCCTCGCCGGCCTGCTCAAAGCGCGTCATGGCGTCGCCAAAGGCGTCACGCTGGTCGACCAGCGCCTCCGAGAGGACCTCCAGGTTGCCCAGGGTGCGTGTCAGGCTCGCGGCGTTCTCTTCGGAAAGCAGTCGGTTGGCGTTGGTCAGCAGGCGGTCCACCTGGGTGAACAGCTCCTCGCTGTTGGCAAGCAGCGAGCTCAGCGGCGAGGGCTCGGCCTGGATCAGCGGAGGATCGTTGCGGTCGCCTGCCAGGCGGGGGCTCTCTGGCGTGCCGCCGGAGAGCTGAACGTTCATGCTGCCGGTAATATTGGCCAGTGCCAGGCTGGCGCGGGTGTCCTGCTTGACCGGGACATCGCTGTAGACGCGCACCAGCGCCCGCACCTGGCGCGGGTCCCGGGGGTCGAGGCGCAGCCTGACCACGTCGCCGACCTCGATGCCGCTGTACTGGACCGCATTGCCCTCCGAGAGGCCACTGACAGCGCGATTGAAGCGGATCTCGTACCAGGCGTAGTCGCGGTCAACGCTGGACTTGCCGAGCCAGAGGGCGAACAGCAACGCGCTGCCCAGGGTGATCACCGTGAACAGACCGATCAGCACATGATGGGCGCGGGGTTCCATCGTCAGGGCTCCTCAACCGGGTGGGCCGCCTGCCGGGCGGCGCGGCCTCGGGGGCCGTGGAAATAGTCGTGGATCCAGTCATCGTCGGTGGCCGCGACGACGTCGAGGCGGTCGGCGACCAGCACCTGGCCTCGCGATAGCACGGCCACCCGGTCGCAGGCGGTATAGAGGGTGTCCAGATCATGGGTGACCAGGAAGACGCTCAGACCCAGGGCGTCGCGCAGGGTCAGGATCAGCCGGTCGAAGGCTGCCGCGCCGATCGGGTCGAGGCCCGCCGTGGGCTCGTCCAGGAACAGCACCTCCGGGTCCAGCGCCAGGGCGCGCGCCAGGGCGGCTCGCTTGATCATGCCACCGGAGAGTTCGGCGGGATACTTGATCGCGGCCTCCCCGGGCAGACCGGCCAGGGCCAGCTTCACTCGGGCCAGGGCTTCGGCATCGGTGCGGGGGAGCCCGATGTGCTCGATCAGCGGCAGGGCGACGTTCTCCTGCAGACTCAAGGAGGTGAACAGTGCCCCGCGCTGGAAGAGCACGCCGAAGCGGCGCTCCACCCGGGAGCGGTTCCGGGCCGAGAGGCCCATGAGGTCCTCGCCGAACACCTCGATGTGCCCCGCGCTGGGCCGCAGCAGGCCGACGATGCTGCGCAGCAGGACCGACTTGCCGGTGCCCGAGCCGCCGACCACGCCGAGGATCTCGCCCGGGTAGAGGTCGAGGTCGAGATCCTCGTGGACGCGCTGCTGACCAAAGCGGTTGGTCAGCCCGCGTACCTGGATCAGGGGCGCGTCGCTCATCGATACCGTATCCAGGCTCACCAGCCCATTTCCATGAAGAACAGGGCAGCGATTGCATCCAGCAGAATCACCACGAAGATCGACTGCACCACGCTCGAGGTGGTGTGTTCACCCACCGACTGGGCGCTGCCGCTGACCTTGAAGCCCTCCAGGCAGCCGATCACTGCCACCAGGAAGGCGAACAGCGGTGCCTTGCCGATGCCCACCAGAAAATGGTTGAGCGGGATATCGCGTTCGAGGATCGCCAGGAACTGCGTGAGCGAGATATCCAGGGCCAGCAGGCAGACCAGGGCGCCGCCGAGGATGCCGCTGAGCATGCCCACGAAGGTGAGGATCGGCAGGGTCAGCATCATCGCCAGCACCCGCGGCAGTACCAGCAGCTCGATGGGGTCGAGGCCCAGGGTGCGCAGGGCGTCCAGCTCCTCGTTGGCCTTCATGGCGCCGAGCTGGGCCGTGAACGCGCTGGCAGTGCGACCGGCAAGCAGGATGGCGGCGAGCAGTACGCCGAACTCGCGAAGAAAGGCGAAGGCCACCAGGTTGACCGTATAGATGGTGGCGCCGAAGTCGCGCAGTACCGTGGCGCCGAGGAAGGCCACCACGGCACCCACCAGGAAGGTCAGCAGGGCGACGATGGGCAGGGCATTGAGGCCCGTCTGGTGCAGCTGGGCGACCACCGAGGTGAGACGCCAGCGGCCCGGCCGCCAGGCGGTGGCGGCCAGGGTGGCGAGCACCTGGCCGATGAAGCCGAGCAGCTGGTGCTGCTGCTGCCAGAGCCCCTCGACGACCAGGCCGGTTCGCGCCAGGGTATCCCGCAGTGGCCGGGAGGGCCGCACCGGGGGCGGCGGGTTATCGGCCATGGCCTCGCCCAGGGTGCGCAGCAGGGCACGGCGGGTCGCCGGCAGATCGGGGGCCCAGTCATCGATGGCGGCGAGTGGCCCGGCACCGACCAGCTCCATCAGCAGCACGGCACCGGCGGTATCCAGGGCGTCGAGCCGCTCGAGGTCGACTCCCTCCGCAGAGGGAGCGCGGGCCTGTGCCAGGCGTGCGACCTGGCGCTTCAGGGTGGCGTAGTGCGCCAGGGTCCAGTCGCCGGCGATGGCCAGGCGGCCGTCCTGCTGGTCGATGTGGCCCGGCTCGGTCATGGGTAAAGGCGTCCTGTAGGCAGCGTGGGTGCCGATGGTATCAGCATATGTGCCTCTACATTAGCTCACTCCTTGCCGAGCGCTTTCAGCCAGCGCAGGCCTCGCTGCCACCAGCTCGGGGGTCCGCTGCGGCTGCCGGTCATCATGCGGGGGCGGGGCCGGTCAAGAAAGTCGGCGATTGGACGGACCTGGCTGTCCCTGTCGAGCATGGGGGCGTGGCCGCAGTCGGGCACCTCGAGGCTGGCCAGGTCGGGCTGTGCCTCGGCCATGCGGGTCACGCTTGTGGCCTTGAGCAGCGGTGAGCCCTCTCCGCGAACGACCATCAGCGGGCAGCGTATCGCCGCCCAGTCGGCCCAGGTGTCACGGGGCGTGTCGTGGACGAATTGCTCGCCGATACGGGGATCATAGTGGTAGGTCCAGCTGCCGTCAGGCAGCCGCCGAGCACTCTCCAGGGCGAGGCGCCGCCAGGCGTCGTCGCTGTCGATGCCGAAGCCCCTGTAGTGACGCCTGAGTTCGGCCTCGAGTTCGCCGAAGCGGCAGAAGCGATGAGGCACGCCAAAATAGGTCGCCAAGTTTGCCAGGCCGTCGGGGTCGAGCTCGGGGCCGACGTCGTTGAGCACCAGGCGCTCGATGCGCGCTGACGTCTCGGACTCGGCGGCCAGCAGCATGCCGATCAGCCCCCCCATGGAGGTGCCTACCCAGGGCACCTGCTCGAGGCCGAAGTGGTCGAGCACGCCGACTGCTACTTTCATGTAGTGGGTGTAGAGGTAGTCATGGGCGGGGTAGAGCGACCAGCTCGACAGGCCGCGTCCTGGCGTGTCCGGGGCCAGGACCCGCCAGCCGGGACCCAGCACGCGGGCGAAGTCGGCAAAGTCACCGCCGTGACGGGCCAGACCGTGCCAGGCGATGATGGTGCGCGGGGCCTCGGGGTGCCAGATGCGCACGGCGACCTCGAGCTCCCTCACCCTGACGAATTCCAGAGCGTCCATGGGCATTCTCCCTGAGTGAACTATGCTGCACGGCAGCATAGCGGAGTTCCCCGAAGCTTTCGGTAAAGAATCCTGCACTTCCGACCGCATGGCAGTGGATTCAGCACTGAAACATGCGAAAATGTATGTAAACCTGTCCGACCAGAAACCGAGGATGTATCGATGACTCGTCACCGCACCCTGCGTCGTGCCCTGCTGCCGGCACTGATCGCGTCGGCCTTTGCCGCCCCCCTTCACGCGGCCGACCTGTTGACCATCACCCAGGACGCCCTGGAGAACAATGCCGAGCTGGCCTCGGCCCGCTCAGAGGCTGGCAGCGTCGAGGCGGGCCGGGATGTGGAACGCGGTGACCTGCTGCCCCAGGTCGATGCGTCGGGTAACCTGACGCATAACCGCCAATACGAGTCTCCCACAGGAGGCGTACCCGCCGGAGGTGCAGGGGGGGGCGATGATAACTACAACAGCGCCGGTCTGACCCTGGAGGCGACCCAGGCGCTGTTCGATGCCCGCAACACGCGTGAGGTCGAGCAGGCAGAGCGTCAGATCGACCAGCAGACCTATCAGCTGGCCGCCACCGAGCAGCAGGTATTGATTGATGTCTCCACGGCCTACTTCGAGATCCTTCGGGCCTACGAGGTGCTGGAGGCGCGGCGCGCCCAGGAGCGGGCCATCGGTCGTCAGCTGGAGCAGGCCCGCGAGCAGTTCGAGGTGGGCCTGATCGCCATTACCGATGTGGAGGAGGCCAAGGCGGCCTTTGATCAGGCCCGGGCCGTTCGTATCGCCGCCGAGAGCGACCTGCAGGTGCGTTTCGAGGGGCTGGAGCGCCTGACCGGACAGCGCTACGACAGCATCGAAGCGCTGGGAGAGGGGGTGCCCATCGAGCCGCCCACGCCGGATGAGCGCAGCCACTGGGTTGAACTGGCCATGGAGAACAACCCGCTGATCCTGGCCAGCGAGGCCGGCGTCGAGGTGTCGCGCACTAGCATCGAGATCGCTCGTGCCCAGCACTTGCCGACGGTCAACGCCTTCGCCAGCTACAACTATGCCGATGATGATCGTGACGGTGTGGAGGGGCAGAGTTCCTCGAGTCAGGTCGGGCTGCGTGCCAGCCTGCCGCTCTATACCGGGGGGCGTACGCAAGCCAGCATCCGCCGCAATACCTACCAGCTGGAGGTCAGCCAGTACGACTTCGAGGCCCAGCGCCGCGATACCGTGCAGCAGGTACGCTCTCGCTTTACCCAGGTCAGCAACGACGTGTCCACGGTGGAGGCCCGTGCCCAGGCCATCGTCTCCAACCAGAGCGCTCTGGACGCCACTCGGGCTGGCTACGAGGTGGGCACCCGCAACATCGTCGACGTGCTCAACGCCGAGCAGAACCTCTTCAACGCTGTCGCCGACCATGCCAGTGCGCGCTACGACTATGTGATCAACCTGCTCAGTCTGCGTCAGCAGTCGGGAACGCTGGACGTGCCGGCCGTGGAAGAGGTCAACGCCTGGCTGGATGGCGGCAGCGTCTCCTTCACCCTGCCAGAGGAGAGAGACCCGAATGATGGCGCCATGGAGATCGGTGAGCCACCGCGTCCTCGGGAGTGACCCTTAGTGCCCTAATATTTACATCCATACAAGCATGGATGTAAGATTCGTCCACCCTCGACGACGCCAACGGGAACGACCCATACCATGAAAACGCTCTTCCGACACGGCTGGACGACGCTGTTCGCCCTCGTCGTGGTCCTGTTGCTGGCCGCCTGTGGTCAAGACGACGCCCCCCAGCAGACCGCCGGCGACCAGGAGCGGCCACCGCATCCGGTGGAGGTGGCCGAACTGGCTCGCCAGGACATTCCCCTGGAGAAGTCCTACCCCTCGCTGCTGCGCAGTGACGACGAGGTCACCCTGGTGGCCCGCGTGACTGGCTTTCTGGAACAGCGGCACTTCGAGCCCGGTCAGCTGGTGGAGCAGGGACAGAAGCTCTATACCATCGAGCCCGACCTCTATCAGGCAGCCGTCAACCAGCGCGAGGCGGACCTGCAGAGCGCTCGCGCCGAACTGGCCCGGGCTCAGCGTGACGCCGACCGTTTCGAGCGGCTGCTCAGCCAGAACTCGGTGAGCCGCCAGCAGTATGATCAGGCCCGTGCTGACCTGGGTGTCGCCGAGGCCAGTGTCGCCCAGGCGGAGGCCGCCCTGGCCAGCGCGCAGATCGACCTGGACTATGCCGAGGTTACGGCCCCCGTGTCCGGCGTGATCAGCCTCAGCCAGGTCAACGTCGGTAACCTGGTGAGCAGCGGAACCGAACTCGCGACTATCACGCCGCTCGACCCTCTGGAGGTCCGCTTCCAGCTGCCTCAGCGCGACGCCTTCGAGTTGCGACGCCAGATGGGAGAGCAGTCCGTTGAAGCCATAACGGCGGTACTGCGCGTGCCTGGCGCTGAGGGGGCCGGAGGATCGTCCCTGGAGGGGCACCTTGATTTCCTCGGCTCGCGGGTGGATGAGGCCACCAGCACCGTCCAGGCCAGCGCCACCTTCGACAACCCGGGCGCTCGCGTGCTGCCCGGCCAGTTCGTGCGGGTCAGTCTGGAAGGGCTCAAGCGCTATGACGTGCTGGCGGTGCCCGAGATCGCCATCGGCCAGGGGCTGATGGGGCCCCAGGTATTCGTCCTCGACGAGGACGATGTGGCCCGGGCCCGCACCGTGGAACTGGGTGAAGTGGCCGGTCCCTGGCAGATCCTGCGCGGCGGCGTGGAAGTCGGCGAGCGGGTGGTGGTCGGCGATCCCTCCGGTATCGAGCCCGGCACGGCCATCGACCCCCAATCCTTCGAAGGCAATGCTGCCGAGGTCGTCGAGGAGGTCGAGCAGGCCGAGGCCGAGGCCGAGCAGGAAGCCGCCGAGGAGATGCAGCAGGACGCCGAGGCATCGCCTGCCGGTGAACAGGATGGCGAGGCGGACGAGGACGACGCCTCATGAACTTCTCCAACTTCTTCATCAAGCGGCCAATCTTCGCCACGGTACTGGCGATCATCCTGACGCTGATCGGGGTGATGAGCATGCGGGTGCTGCCGGTCGAGCAGTATCCCAGCGTGGTGCCGCCCACCGTCTCGGTGCAGGCCCAGTTTCCCGGTGCCGATGCCGAGACGGTGGCCCAGACGGTGGCCGCGCCCCTGGCCGAGGCGATCAACGGCGTCGAGGACATGCTCTATATGACCTCGACCAGTGCCGACAATGGCACCATGAGCCTCGACGTGGCCTTCAACATCGGCACTGACGGCGACATCAACACCATCAACGTCAACAACCGCGTGCAGGGCGCGCTGTCGCAGCTGCCCGAGGCGGTGCAGGCCCAGGGCGTGCAGGTGGAGCTGCGCTCCAGCTCGATCCTGATGCTGGTGGCGCTGACCTCGCCGGAGGGTGACTACGACCGCACCTTCATGCAGAACTATGCCACCCTCAACATCCTCGACGAGCTGCGCCAGGTCCCCGGCGTCGGCAATGCCGAGGTGCTGGGGGGCGGCGAGTTCGCCATGCGGATCTGGATGGACCCGGACAAGCTGGCCCAGTACGACCTGACTCCCACCGAGGTTGCTGCTGCCATCCGCGCCCAGAACACCGAGGTGCCGGCGGGCAGCCTGGCGGCCCCGCCCCAGGGCGAGTCGCGGGCCTTTACCTACACCATTACCGCCGGCGGGCGGCTCAATGACGTCGACGACTTCCGCGAGATCTTCCTGCGCACCAACCCCGACGGCTCGTCGCTGCGCCTGCAGGACGTGGCGCGCATCGAGCTGGGGGCCTCCTTCTACGGGGTGGATGCCCGCCTGAACGGCGCCGCCATGTCGCCGATCATCATCAATCAGCAGCCCGGCGCCAATGCCCTGGAGACGGCCGAGGCGGTCAAGTCGACCATGGCCGAGCTGGAGGAACGTTTCCCGCCGGGCCTCGAACAGGTGGTGCCCTACGACACCACCCTGTTCATCGATGCCTCCGTCAGCACCGTGACCAAGGTGTTCATCGAGGCCTTCCTGATCGTCGGCGTGATCCTGTTCATCTTCCTGCAGAACTGGCGTTTCACGGTGATCGCCATGTCGGTGGTGCCGGTCTCGGTGCTGGCCACCTTCGCCGGCTTCTACATGTTCGGCTTCTCCATCAATCTGCTGACGCTGTTTGCCCTGGTGCTCTCCATCGGCATCGTGGTGGACGACGCCATCCTGGTGGTGGAAAACGTCGAACGGGTGCTCAGCGAGGACGAGGAGACCACTGTCACCCAGGCCACCATTCGTGCCATGAAGGAGGTGGGCGGTCCGGTCATCGCCACCTCCTTGATCATGGCCGCGGTGTTCGTGCCGGTGGCCTTCCTGGGAGGCTTTACCGGCCAGATCTACCAGCAGTTCGCCCTGACCGTGGCGATCTCGGTGGCCTTCTCGGCGCTGATGGCGTTGACCTTCACCCCGGCCCTGTCGGCGATCTTCATCAAGCGCAAGCCGGCAAGCGATACCGAAACGACCTTCCGGCGGGCCATCAATACTCCGCTGCGTCTCTTCGATCGCCTCTTCGCTGCCATCACGGCCGCCTACATGTGGGTGGTCAAGGGGCTGGTGCGCTTCTGGGGCCTGGCGCTGCTGCTCACCGCGCTGGTGATCGGCGGCTCCTGGTGGCTGTATCAGAACACGCCCTCGACCCTGGTGCCGGAGACCGACCAGGGGATCGTGCTGGCCAGCGTGCAGCTGCCAGACTCGGCGTCGCTGGATCGTACCCAGGACTACATGGCCGAGCTGAGCTCGCGTATCGAGGAGATTCCCGGGGTCAGCTACGTGGCGGCAGTCGCCGGCTATGACATCCTTTCCAGCGCGGTGAACACCGCGCGGGGCGTGATGTTCATCAACATGGAGCCCTGGGCGGAGCGTGAGCTCACGGCCGAGGGGCTGGTGGGGCAGGTGATGCAGCTGGGGGGCGAGATCCCCGGCGGCTCGGCCATGGCCTTCAACATGCCCTCGATCATGGGGCTCTCGACTACCGGCGGCTTCACCGGCTACCTGCAGTCCTTCGAGGGGGCCAGCCCCCAGGAACTCTTCCAGGCTTCCGGTCAGGTGATGCAGGCGGCGGCCGAGCATCCGGCCCTGGAACAGGTGTTCACCACCTTCAACGTCAACGTGCCGGGCTACCGGGCCGAGATCGACCAGCAGAAGGCGCTCAGCTACGGCGTGGCGCTGGAAGACCTCAACGCTACCCTGTCGAATACCTTCGGCAACGGCTTCGTCAACTACTTCAGCTACCAGAATCGCAACTTCCAGGTCTACTTGCAGAACGAGGACGAGTTCCGCAAGACGCCGGACGACATCAACAGTGTCTACGTGCGAGGCGGCAACGGCGACCGGATCCCGCTCTCGGAGTTCGTGACCCTCGAGCGCCAGGCCAAGCCGGCGGTGGTGTCACGCTTCGGCGTCTATCTGGGTGCCCAGTTCCAGGGGGGGCCGGCACCGGGCTTCAGCTCCGGCGAGGCGGTCGCCGCCATGGAGGAGATCGTCCAGGAGACCCTGGGTGACGACTGGGGCATGGGCTGGACCGGCACCGCCTACCAGGAGACCCAGATGGGCAGTACCGCCACCCTGGCCATCGTCTTCGGCCTGCTGATGGTATTCCTGATCCTGGCCGCCCAGTACGAGAGCTGGTCGCTGCCACTGGCAGTGCTCACCGCGACCCCGTTCGCCTTCCTCGGCGGCATCGGCGGCATCGTGCTGCGCGGGCTCGATACCAGTGTCTACGTGGAGATCGGCATGCTGGTGGTGGTGGGCCTGGCGGCCAAGAATGCCATCCTGATCGTCGAATTCGCCGAGTTGCAGCGCAAGGAGCAGGGCCAGTCGATCCGCGAGGCAGCCGTCACCGCGGCCCGGCTGCGCTTCAGGCCCATCGTGATGACCTCGCTGGCCTTCATCTTCGGCACGCTGCCGCTGGCCCTGGCCACCGGAGCCAGCGACACCAGCAGCCATCACATTGGCACCACCGTGGCGGTGGGCATGGCCACGGTGGCGGTGCTGGGCAGCCTCTTCGTGCCGAGCTTCTATGCCATGATCGCGGCGATCTCCGACTGGCTGCGGCGCAGGGTCCTCGGTGGTGGTACCGACCATCACCAGGCGGCCGGCGCCGACCAGCCGTAGGAACCAGGGCCAGCGCCAGGCGCTGGCCCCGCGACCGGTATGCCATACAAGGGGCGCCCGGACGGGGCGCCCCTTGTGCTCTCCAGGCCCGCTCGGGGCGATTGCGGGCCGGTCCATGACCCGCATCAAGGATTAGGCTGTCCAATTCCCTGCCCCGATGGTCTATGCTGAGACAACAGACTCATTCGTTGGCTAAGTATTACCGGGAGGTGCCCCATGGAGACCCTACGCCAGATTGCCCTGAGCTTCCCGGTGGTGGTGTTCAGCGTGCTGCTGGCCCTCGTCGCCCTCTACTGGCTGCTGGTGGTACTGCGCCTGGCGCGGGTGGAGTGCTTCGAGCATGACAGCCTCAAGGGCGACCACCTGGCCAGTACCCTGGTGGCGCTGGGGTTCGCCGGGGTGCCTGCCTCCTTCGCACTGAGCGTGTTGCTGCTACTGGCGGGGGGCATCACCCTCGGGGTGGAGCTCGCCGTGCTGCGCTGGCTGCCGCTGGGGCTGTTCCGCATCCCGGTCGGGGTGGCGGTGCTGTGGGCGGCCTTCGCGCTCGCCTCGCCGCTGGCCGCGGGGCTGTGCCATGGCCTGCATCGCTGGTTCCATCGCCATGCCCCGCAGCAGCGGCGCTGTCTGCTCGGCGAGAAGGTGGAGGTGAGAGCAGAAGCGGATGCCGATGGTCGGGCCGCGGCGGTACTGGTTGACGACCCGGCCTGGCAGGTGCGCCTGCACGGCAAGCCCGGCAATCTGCCGCGGGTTGGCGAGCGGCGGGTGCTGGTCAAGTACGTGGCGGGGGAGGACGCCTACCGCAGCGTGCCGGAGGTCGAGTATCGCGAGGCACGGGCCCATCTCAGCCGGTTGCGCCTGCGTCAGGGCCGCGGCAGCCAGGGAGGCAATGATGCCGCGGCCTCATCCTGACGCCGGGGCGCGCATCAGTTCCAGCTGGGTGTCCAGCAGCAGGGTGCCGCGCTCGAGAATCGAGAACCGCTCGTGGTTGCGCAGCCAGTCGTGGAAGAGCCCGCCGAGCATCGCCTGCAGCAGCTCGCCGGCTACCCCGGGGTCGAGCCCCGGGCGCAGATGGCCCAGGCGTGCCGCACAGCCGCAATAGTCGACCAGCGCGCCGCACGCCTCTTCGGCCATCTCGTTCTGCATCGCCAGCGGGTCGATATCGCCGAAGACCTCGCAGTGATGAATGAGGATGGCATGCACCCGTCGGTAGCGGGGCTGTTCGAGGCGCTCGAAGCCCTTGAGACAGGCCAGCCGGATCGCCTCGAGGGGACGCTCGGTGACGCTCGGGTCGCCGATTTCCTCCACCAGCTCCTGGAAGGGCATGCGCACGCGCTGCAGCATGGCCTGAAAGAGATCGGCCTTGTTGCGGAAGTGCCAGTAGATGGCGCCGCGGGTCATGTCGGCGTGTCGGGCGATCTGTTCCAGGGAGGTGCGGGCCACGCCCTTCGCGAGGAAGACCTCCTCGGCGGCGTCCAGCAGGGTCTCCCGGGTGGCGGCTGCCTCGGCCTTGGTGCGTCTGGCCATGGTGAGCGGGCTCTCCAGCATTCTGGTGATGGTGGTATTCTACCCGAGTCGCCTCGCCATTTACATACACTATTGTATGGATAATGGTCTGTCGGTCATGCTGCCCGGGGTCGTCATTCATGCGGCAGTGGCGTATAAGGAGGCCATGAAACACACCGTTTCGTGACGCAAGGAGCGCCCATGGCCCGTGCCCCCTTCGAACTCGCCGGCACTCGCGTGGCGGCGGGCTCGCGGACCCAGATCGATGTGCCGGTAGCGCGCCTCTATACCCATGCCCCACTCTACATTCCCGTGGAGGTGGTGCACGGTCGTCAGCCCGGGCCGGTGCTGCTGGTCTGCGGCGGGATACACGGCGACGAGATCAACGGGGTGGAGATCGTGCGCCGCCTGCTGCGTTCGAAGCAGCTCCAGGGGCTGCGCGGCACCCTGATCGCGGTGCCCATCGTCAATGTCTTCGGCTTCGTGCAGCACAGCCGCTACCTGCCGGACCGCCGCGACCTCAATCGCTGCTTTCCAGGCAGCGAGGTGGGCTCGCTCGGCGGCCGAGTAGCGGCCCTGTTCCGCGAGCAGATCGTCGACCACGCGACCCACATCATCGACCTGCATACCGGCGCCATTCACCGCACCAACCTGCCGCAGATTCGTGCCCAGCTGACCCCCGGCGGCGAGACCGAGCGCATGGCCGATGCCTTCGGGGCACCGGTGATCCTCAACGCCGAGCTGCGCGAGGGCAGCCTGCGCCACTATGCGCAGAACCGCGGCATTCCGGTGCTCACCTACGAGGCCGGCGAGGCGCTGCGCTTCGATCAGTGGGCGATCACCCCCGGGGTGCGAGGCGTGCTGCGGGTGATGCGCCGGCTGGGAATGCTGACCGGCGAGCATCGCCGCCGGCCGGTGCCGGCCGCGGAGGTCGCCAACGGCTCGAGCTGGGCCCGGGCGCCCATCGACGGCATCCTGCGGCCTCAGGTGCGACTCGGGGCTCGGGTGGCCAGGGGCGAGCTGCTGGGGCGCGTGGCAGACCCCTTCGGCAACGCGGAGGGTGAGGTGCGTTCCGTGGCCGATGGCATCGTGATCGGCATGAGCCGGTTGCCTTTGGCCAACGAGGGCGAGGCGCTGTTCAATATCGCCCGCTTCGATGCCATCGAGGAGGCCGAGAGTGCCATCGAGGACTTCCATTCCAGTCTGGAGTCGCCCCCCGACCCGCTCTACTGAGCCCGGGCCCGACGCCGCTCTCGCGGTGCTGCGGGCACGTCGGGCGCCGCCGGTCTCAGGCCACGGCGGTGGCTCCGCGCTCGGGGACCAGGCCCAGGGCGTCGTCGAGGACCGACAGGCCTGCGCCCTCGCGATGGGCGTGCTCGGAGAGGTGGCGGCGAAACTTGCGCCCGCCCGGCTGGCCCTGGAAGAGCCCCAGCAGGTGGCGGGTGACGTGGTTGAGCTTCGCGCCCTCGGCCAGCCGACGGGCGATATAGGGGCGCAGTGCACGGGCCGCCGCGTGGCGGCTCTCCACCGGGCCCGGGATGCCGTAGAGGGTCTCGTCAACGCCCGCCAGCAGCCAGGGGTTCTGGTAGGCCTCGCGACCGACCATCACGCTGTCCACCCGTTCGAGCTGTTCCCGGCAGGCGTCGAGGGTCTGCAGGCCACCGTTGATGCCGATATGCAGTTCGGGATGGCTCGCCTTCAGACGATGGACGCGGTCATGGTTGAGCGGCGGCACGTCGCGGTTCTCCCTGGGCGAGAGCCCCTCGAGCCACGCCTTGCGGGCATGGACGATGAAGGTGTCGCAGCCGGCATCGGCCACGGTGGCAATGAAGCGTTCGAGGTCGGCATCCTCGTCCTGGTCGTCGATGCCGATGCGACACTTGACCGTGACCGGGATCGTCACCGCCGCGCGCATGGCGCGAACGGCGGCGGCCACTTTCTCGGGGTGGCCCATCAGGCAGGCGCCGATCAGGTTGTTCTGTACCCGGTCGCTCGGGCAGCCGACGTTGAGGTTGACCTCGTCATAGCCCCACGCCTCGGCGATGGCCGCGCACTCTGCGAGTTCACCGGCGTCGCTGCCGCCCAGCTGCAGGGCGAGTGGATGCTCGATGTCGTCATGGCCCAGGAATCGGCTGCGCGGGCTGCCGTGCAGGATGGCGCCGGTGGTGACCATCTCGGTATAGAGCAGGGCGCGGCGGGTCAGGGTCCGGGCGAACGCGCGGTAGTCGCGGGTCGTCCAATCCATCATGGGGGCCACGGCGAAGGTGCGGTCGAGCTGGGGCATCGGCATCACGGGGGTGTCGGTCAGGAAGGCGATATTCTACCAGTAGGGGTCAATTCGTGGCCAATGCCGGCAGGGTGAGGGGCTTGCGAGCCGTGCGATCCTTGGCGGGTGCGGGAAAACCGCATACGCGGAAACACCAAGACCCGCATCAGCGGGCCTTGGTGCTCAGCGTCTTGCGACGCGATGGGTCTGTCTGATCGGCGATCAGATGACTTCGATATTCGAAGCCTGCAGGCCTTTCTTGCCCTGGACCACATCGAAAGAGACCTGCTGGCCGTCCTGGAGGGACTTGAAGCCGTCTGCCTTGATTTCGGAGAAGTGGGCAAAGAGATCATCGCCGCCGTCGGTCGGGGTGATGAAGCCAAAGCCTTTTGCGTCGTTGAACCACTTGACTGTGCCAGTAGACATGTTCTGTCTCCTTTCGCGCTGTGCGCTTGTTACGAATTACCGGGTAATGCCCCGAGTGCTAGTGGGTCAAACAAGGGGATATAACCAGACAACCGAAAGGATTCGACTACTACTGACAATATGCATCTTGCTTACCAACTGAAAGCATAGTGTCATGGATGCGCGTCGACGTCAATGCCGCTTGTGGTGTCGCCCATCACGACAGGGTGGACGAGGAGGTCACCGCGTCGTTCTTGGCGTCTTTCGTCCATACTGCCCTGTAGCCATCGTCAAGAGAAGGAGCAGAGCATGAGAGGCGATCTCTCCGAGCATCAAATGGAGCTGCTGTCGCGCGTGCTGCAGCACGGCGCGGTGCTGGCATCGCCCTTCGGCCACCCGGGAGAGGACAGCCTGCTGCAGGAGGTGCTGGAGGACATCGACACCCTGGAAGCCGAAGGGCTGATCACCGTCGACCGGGCTCGGGGCAGCGACAAGCCCGAGCGCATTTCCCTGACCCCGTCCGGCTACGACGCGCTCGACATGGCCTGAGGAGATGTTCCGGAGACACACGTAGCGTGCTCGCTAGCCAATCGGGGGCATACCTCGGACAGACGTGCCGCGGCTTGCTCCGGTCATTGTGTGGCAAGGCGTGGTGCGCTATCCGAAAGGGGCGGGGCGGCGCTCTTCGGCGCCGTCAGCTATCACAGGAGGCAACCCATGGCGGATCGTAAGCAGGCGCTTGAAGCGTTGCGCGACGAGCTGGTCGACCGGTTCGAACGCTACAAGGCCCACAAGGAGCAGAGAGGCGGCCCGCTCGACAAGGACATGGAGGATCAGTCCATCGAGCTGCAGAACGATGATGTGATCGAGGCCCTGCAGCAGGAGGCCGAGGACGAGCTTCGTCAGGTGATGCACGCGCTCGAGCGCATCGACGATGGCGAAGGCGATCGCTGTGAACAGTGCGGCGAGGCTATCGATCCGCGCCGGCTGACGGCGGTGCCCTACACCACGCTCTGTCGAGACTGCGCCGACCTGACTTGAGTGTAAGCGTCAGGTCCGCTATTGATGGTAGTCTGGTCGTCTATCGACCTGGCGGGAGGCTTGCATGACGGCGTGGTATCGAGCAGTGGTGGCGTGCCTGGTGCTGTTGTGGCTGACCGGTTGCAGCGGAGGCGAGGAGGACGTGGCGTCCGAGCCTGGCGAGACGGCTTCCTCCACCGAGGCTCGCGAGTCGGCGGCGTCATCGCCCGAGGTGCCGCCCTTTGACCAGCCTGTCATGGTCGATGTCTCGTCTACCCTGGGCAGTGACCGGCGCCTGACGGTAGAGGGCAAGACCAACCTGCCCGAGGCGACTCGCTTGCAGGTCCTGGTGGAGCGCGAGCTCAGCGGCGTGCGCTGGCGAGAACGGGTGTCGGTAGAGGATGGACGTTTCCAGGCGGGTCCCTTCGGGCCCGGCAGCGGGTTGCCGGATGGTGGTTATCGCGTCACGGTCGACGTGCAGGAAGGGAGTGTCCAGCCGCGGCCGGTTCGCGAACGCCTCGGCGACAGGAACGAGTATCTCAGTGGCCCCCTGGTGCAGCAGTCTCGACATGGTCTGGGGCAGGTGGCCCGCTACCAGCAGCGTTTCCTGGTGGGCAGCGAGACGCGTCGCACCCTCGACCATGTCGAGGTCCTGGAAGTGGAGTGATCCCTTACAGCAACTGAGCGCGCCAGTGAGCTACCAGCTTGCCGACCAGGCGGCAGGCCGGTGTCCAGGGCATGGTCTCGTCGCTGTTCTCGCGCTGGAACATCAGTTCCCCCGTAGGACCCTGGTCGACCCGGCGAATGGTCAGGGTGCCATCGTCATCGATCAGGTAGAGACCGGACTGGCGGAAGATGTCGCTGGGGGCGATGGCGACCAGGTCTCCCTGGGCGAGGAAGTCGAAGTGCTCCCCCGGCACGGGAGTGACCAGATGGCAGGCACCGTCCCAGCGCTGGCCGGGCACCATCTCGAGCGGCAGGTCGATTCCCTTCTGCCGGCCATCCTGCCAGGGCAGCGGCGGGCGACTGCGCAGATAGAGGGGCGAGGCCTGGGCGCCTGACTCCTCGAGCAGCCGCGACAGCGGGCAGTTCAGGGCCTGGGCCAGGGCCACCAGCCGCTCGTGGCCGATCTGCCGGATGGCACCGGACTCCCAGTAGGAGATGGTCACATCGGACACCCCGACCTTGCGAGCCAGGGCCGCCTTGTTGAGGTTGGCCTCCAGCCGAAGTTCCTTGATCCGAGAGCCCAGTGTGTCCATTGCAGCGTCCTGTGGGGGTGGGAACGAGTCGAAGTACTTTCTGCGATCGATTTTCATGGTTCAAGATCGCCCATCAACGGTAATTCATCTTTAGCGCCGGCGAGCGGTATGGTGACTGGGTCACCAGGCGACGGGGTTGCCTGCCCAGTCGAGGAAAGAACCGCTCTGATCGGGCCCGCAGTCGTCCAGCACCGCCAGCAGCCTCTCGGCCACGAACGCTGCCGTGAACAGCTTCTCCGCCGGGACGCGGGACTGGAAGGGTTTCGACAGGAAGGTGTCGGTGGTACCCGGGTGCAGGCAGGCGACGCTGAGTTGAGCATTGAGACGGCGCAGCTCCACGGCAGCGGTCTTCATCAGCATGTTGTGGGCAGCCTTGCTCGCCCGGTAGGCATACCAGCCGCCCAGCCGATTGTCGTCGATGGAGCCGACGCGTGCCGAGAGGCTTGCGACAATCACCGGATGGCGTCCCTTGAGGCAGGGCTGCAGGGCCTTGAGCAGCAGGGCCGGGGTGATGGCATTGACATGATAGAGCCGACCCAGGGCCTCGGCGTCCAGGTCGTCCAGCTTCTTTTCCGGGCCGATGCCGTGACGCGCATCGTGCAGCATGCCGATGGCATTGAATACCAGGTGCAGAGGCGTGGCAGTCAGGGTCTGCTCGAGCGTCGCGAGGCCCTCTGGGGTGCTGAGGTCCAGGGTGAGCGGCTCGTAGCGCGGATCGGCAAGCGCATCATGGTGGTCGCGACTGACGCCGATCACTCGGCCAGGACGGTCGCTTTCCAGCAGGGCATCGATCACGGCGCCACCGATGCCGCCGGAGGCGCCGGTGACCAGGGCCGTGAAGCCATCGGGGAGTCTCGAGAGCATGGGGATCCTACTGTGGCGAAATCGGCGTCAAGCATAGACAGCGAGGCGGAGGAATGATTCCCCGCCACGGCTGCTCGGCGCCTGCCAGGTGCGTATAATGCGCAGCATTCGCCCGCCCGGCAGGGCAAGCCCCACACCATCGACAGGACCAAGGACGACATGACCGTACGCACTCGTATCGCGCCGTCACCCACCGGCGACCCTCATGTGGGCACCGCCTATATCGCCCTGTTCAACCTCTGCTTCGCCCGTCAGCACGGCGGCCAGTTCATCCTGCGCATCGAGGACACCGACCGGGTGCGCTCGACCCCCGAGTCTGAGCAGATGATCCTCGACTCGCTGCGCTGGCTGGGGCTGGAGTGGGACGAGGGCCCCGACGTGGGTGGTCCCCATGGGCCCTACCGCCAGAGCGAGCGCGGTGATATCTATGGAGAATACGCCCGTCAGCTGATCGAGGCCGGTCATGCCTTCAGGTGCTACCGCACCAGCGAGGAGCTCGACGAGCTGCGCGAGCAGCGCAAGGCCGCGGGCATGTACCTGGCTCTCAAGCCTTCCGATCTCGCCTTGCCGGCAGAGGAGCAGGCACGCCGCGAGCGGGAAGGCTGGCCTCATGTGGTGCGCATGAAGGTGCCTGCCACCGGTACCTGCGCCATTGATGACATGCTGCGCGGCGTGATCGAGGTGGACTGGGCTCAGGTGGATGCCCAGATCCTGCTCAAGTCCGATGGCATGCCGACCTATCACCTGGCCAATGTGGTCGATGACCACCTGATGGGCATTACTCACGTGCTGCGTGGCGAGGAGTGGATCAATTCGGCACCCAAGCACCAGCTGCTCTATGAATATCTGGGCTGGGAGATGCCGCAGCTCTGTCACATGCCGCTGCTGCGCAATCCCGACAAGTCCAAGCTCTCCAAGCGCAAGAATCCGACCTCCATCAACTACTACCGGCGCATGGGCTTCCTGCCCCAGGCGGTGACCAACTACCTGGGACGCATGGGCTGGTCGATGCCCGACGAGCGCGAGAAGTTCAGCCTCGACGAGATGATGAGCCACTTCGATATCCAGCGCGTGTCGCTTGGCGGTCCGGTGTTTGACCTGGACAAGCTCACCTGGCTCAACGGCGTCTATATTCGCGAAGACCTGGATGACAAGGCTTTCCTCAATGCATTGATGGAGTGGGCCTTCAACGAGGAGTATGTCGGCCAGATACTGCCCCAGGTGCGCCCCAGGGTGGAGACGCTCTCCCAGGTGGTGCCCCTGGCCGGCCATTTCTTCTCGGGCCTGCCGGCCATCGAGGAGGAGAGCTTTGACGAGATCACGCTCTCCCGCGAGGAGATGCTCAAGCTGCTGCAGTTCCTGGTGTGGCGCTTCGAAGGGGTCACGGCCTGGCACAAGGCGGCACTACTGGAGGAGGTCAAGACGCTGGCCAGCCATTTCGGGCTCAAGATGAAGACCTTCCTGGCCCCTGTGTTCATCGCCATCACCGGCTCCAGCGCAAGTACCTCGGTGATGGACGCCATGGCGATCCTGGGGTCCGACATGACCCGAGCGCGCCTGCGCCATGCCATCACGGTGCTGGGCGGCGTCTCCAAGAAGCAGGCCAAGCGCTTCGAGAAGGAATTCCGCGAGCTGTAAGACGCGGCTGCGCCGCTTGGAGCTTGAAGCTGGAAGAAAAACCTGGCCCGGCTTCGCCGGGAGCTGGAAGAACGCTCGCTTCGCGGGCTTAAGCTGGAAGACCCCGGCTGACGCCGGAAGCCGTAAGCCTTAAGCTTGAAGGTGGAAGAAGAAAAGGCTGGGCACCTGGTTGGGTGGCAACATGCTGCCTTCCAGCTTCCAGCTTCCAGCTTCCAGCTTCCAGCTTCCAGCTTCCAGCTTCCAGCTCCTGGCGAAGCCCGGAAAGGGGTTGACGAGGAGGAGGGTAATCAGTAACCTACGCCTCGTCTTCGAGAGATACGGGGCCTTAGCTCAGCTGGGAGAGCGCGACACTGGCAGTGTCGAGGTCAGCGGTTCGATCCCGCTAGGCTCCACCACCATTTCTCGCAAGATCTTGCGTCCCATTCGTCTAGTGGTCCAGGACACCGCCCTTTCACGGCGGTAACAGGGGTTCGAACCCCCTATGGGACGCCATCTCCTTGACTCGTCCTCTCATGCTTTCTTCTCGTTAGCCGGCCAGTTCGCTTGCCCGGTATCCAGTCGTGCGTGCCTCTTTCTGCGTCCCGGTTTCCTGGTATTCCGGCGATATCGGCTTGACATCTCCCTTGACTTGTCCACGTTGCTGCCCCTGCAGGGCCGGCCTGTGCACAGTATTGCCTGTAACCCCCGTGGCTGCAGGCTTTCTGAAAGAAGTCTTTTATTTCAGTGTCTTACACAAGGTCAAAAATTGATCAATCTGAGCCGCCCCCGCTTGTCATGGCGATTCTGCGACCTTTTCGAGAGGTTTTTAACAGGCTTATCCACAGAATGTGTGGAAAAGGGCGGGCGCCGAGGCGTGTCCTGGAAGCGTTGATGGAGTCAACCCGAATACAGGAAGATTTTGGTGCTCGGGTACCAGGCCTCCGGGGGGGCGCATGAGGCTCGCAAGGACAAAAGGCCGCCCCGAAGGGCGGCCTTGCTGACGAAGCCGGCGTGAGCGCTGCCGTCGGCTCAGCTGGAGGGGTAGTCGCGCTGGTCGTGGCCGATATAGAGCTGGCGCGGACGGCCGATCTTGTAGCTGTCGCTGATCATCTCGTGCCAGTGCGAAATCCAGCCGATGGTGCGGGACACGGCGAAGATCACCGTGAACATGTTCTTGGGAATACCCATGGCCTTGAGGATGATGCCTGAATAGAAGTCGACGTTGGGGTAGAGCTTGCGCTCGATGAAGTAGTCGTCCTCCAGGGCGATCTGCTCCAGGCGCTTGGCAATCCTCAGCTGCGGGTCGTCGGCCAGCCCCAGCTCCGCCAGGACTTCATCGCAGGTCTCCTTCATCACCTTGGCGCGCGGATCGAAGTTGCGGTAGACGCGGTGGCCGAAGCCCATCAGCTTGAAGGGGTCATCCTTGTCCTTGGCCTTGTCGATGAAGCGCTGGATGTTCTCCTCGGACTCGTCGCCGATCTCGTCGAGCATGTTGAGCACCGCCTCGTTGGCACCGCCATGGGCCGGGCCCCAGAGAGCGGCAATGCCGGCGCTGATGCAGGCGAAGGGATTGGCGCCGGTAGAGCCTGCCAGACGCACCGTGGAGGTAGAGGCGTTCTGCTCGTGGTCCGCGTGGAGCATGAAGATGCGGTCCATGGCCTTGGCGTAGACCGGGTTGATCGCGTACTCCTCGCAGGGGTTGCTGAACATCATGTAGAGGAAGTTCTCTGCATAGCTCAGATTGTTGCGCGGATAGTTGAACGGCTGGCCGATGTTGTACTTGTAGGACATCGCGGCGATCGTCGGCATCTTGGCAATCAGGCGGATGGCGCTGATCTCGCGATCTTCCTGCTTGGTGATGTCCAGGTGGTCGTGGTAGAAGGCGGCCAGCCCGCCGACGACGCCACACAGGATGGACATCGGGTGGGCGTCGCGGCGAAAGCCCTTGAAGAAGTTGTTGATCTGGTCATGGACCATGGTGTGGTTGGTGATCCGCCCTTTGAAGTCGGCGTACTGGGCGTCGTCGGGCAGCTCACCGAACAGCAGCAGATAGCTGAGCTCGACGAAGTTGGACTGCTTGGCCAGCTGGTCGATCGGATAGCCTCGATGCAGCAGTACTCCCTTGCCGCCGTCGATGTAGGTGATCGCCGACTGGCAGGAGGAAGTCGCCATGAAGCCGGGGTCGTAGGTGAAGAGGCCTTCGGCACCGAGACCGCGGACGTCGATGACGTCGGGGCCCAGGGTGCCCGAGTAGATCGGCAGGTCGATCGGCTCTTCCAGCCCGTCTACCGTCAATGTCGCTTTCCTGTCAGCCATGCTGGCCTCCTCTCGAGTTCCTGTTGGGACGATAAGTCGCTAGTTCGCAGATGGCGCCGGCGAAAAGGTTCGCCCACTATAGAAGCGCGTCAGCGATTGTCAATTCCACCATCGGGCAGGCATCATTGTACATATTGGTGCTTGTTGGACTATATTTGTATAGGAAATGGTGCTCCGCACCATTGGCGGGCGCCACCGCTCCGTGCAGTGCCTTCGGATGCCCTGGCAAGCGCCACCAGCGCCGAGAAATCGGCCTTCCACCATGGTCGAGTGACCCCTGAGTCCATTTGTCATGGCCGGTCGATGTCCCTATAATCTCAGCGCGCGACTGGCAGGAACCGATGGTCGTGTCCAACTCGGCCACGATCGTGTCCCTTCCCGAAACCACCGCCCGCTCGGGCCTTGTCCGACGACCTCATAGCGGGCCAAGAGAGTGTGTAGAGCCGTGAATAGCAAACGACCCGTAAATCTGGACCTGTCCACGATACAGTTCCCTCTTCCCGCCCTGACGTCGATCGCTCATCGGATCACCGGCGTCATCCTCTTCATCGGCCTGATCTTCGCCTTCTGGGCGCTCGACACGTCGCTCTCCTCGCCGGCTGGGTTTGCGGCCGTGAGTGACGCTCTGGCCCACAACTTCCTGGCCAAGCTGGTTGCCTGGGGGCTGCTGTCCGCCCTGGCCTTCCACTTCGTGGCCGGCATCAAGCACTTGCTGATGGACATGGATATCGGCGTGACCCTCGAGGGGGGCATCAAGAAGGCGCAGATCACCGTGGTGGTCAGTGCTGTCCTGATCATTCTGGCTGGAGTCTGGGTATGGTAACCAATATCACTAACCTCGGGCGCAGCGGTCTCTCCGACTGGCTGCTCCAGCGCGTCTCCGCCGTCATCCTGGCGCTCTACACGCTCTTCATCGTCGGCTTCCTGCTGCTCAGTCCCGGCCTGGACTACGCGGCCTGGAGCGGCCTCTTCTCTCAGACCTGGATGCGCATCTTCTCGCTGCTGGCCTTCATCTCCCTGGCGGCCCATGCTTGGGTCGGCCTGTGGACCGTGACCACCGACTACCTCAAGTCGACCGGCGTTCGCGTCGCCGTCCAGCTCATCATCATCCTGGCCATCTTCGTGTTCCTGGTCTGGGGCATCACCGTTCTGTGGGGAGCCTGATTCATGTCCACCATGCGTAGCCTGTCTTTCGACGCCATCATCATCGGCGGGGGCGGTGCCGGTCTGCGGGCCGCCCTCGAGCTGGCCAGGTCCGGCAAGAAGACCGCCGTGCTGTCCAAGGTCTTCCCGACCCGCTCGCACACTGTCTCTGCCCAGGGCGGCATTACCTGTGCCATCGCCTCCGCGGACCCCAACGACGACTGGCGCTGGCACATGTACGACACCGTCAAGGGGGGCGACTACATCGCCGACCAGGATGCCTCCGAGTACATGTGCTCCGAGGGTCCCAAGGCGGTCTTCGAGCTCGAGCACATGGGCCTGCCGTTCTCCCGCTTCGACAACGGCCGCATCTACCAGCGTCCGTTCGGCGGCCAGTCCAAGGACTTCGGTAAGGGCGGTCAGGCGGCACGGACCTGTGCCGCGGCCGACCGCACCGGCCATGCCCTGCTGCACACGCTTTATCAGAATAACCTGAAAAACAACACGACCTTCCTCAACGAGTGGTACGCCGTCGACCTGGTCAAGAACACCAACGGTGATGTGGTGGGCTGCATCGCCATGGATATCGAGACCGGTGAAGTGGTGCACGTGAAGTCCAAGGCCACCGTCATGGCCACCGGTGGGGCGGGGCGTATCTTTGCCTCGACCACCAATGCCCTGATCAATACCGGTGACGGGATCGGCATGGCTCTGCGCGCCGGCTTCCCGATGCAGGACATGGAGATGTGGCAGTTCCACCCGACCGGCATCTATGGCGCCGGCACCCTGGTGACCGAGGGCTGTCGCGGTGAAGGCGGTTACCTGATCAACAAGGATGGCGAGCGCTTCATGGAGCGCTATGCCCCCAACGCCAAGGACCTGGCGGGCCGCGATGTGGTCGCGCGCTCCATGGTCATGGAGATCCTCGAAGGGCGAGGCTGCGGCGAAAAGGGCGACCACGTCTTCCTCAAGCTGGATCATCTGGGCGAGGAGGTGCTCGGCAAGCGCCTGCCGGGTATCGTCGAGCTCTCCAAGACCTTTGCCCATGTGGACCCGGCCAAGGAGCCGATCCCGGTCGTACCGACCTGCCACTACATGATGGGCGGGATTCCGACCAACGTTCACGGTCAGGCGATCATGCAGGACGCCGATGGCAACGATCAGATCGTCAATGGCCTGTTCGCCTGCGGCGAGGCGGCGTGTGTATCGGTACACGGCGCCAACCGCCTGGGGGGCAACTCGCTGCTCGACCTGGTGGTGTTCGGCCGTGCGGCCGGCATGTTCATCGAGGGAGCACTCAACGAGGGGATCGAGTACCTCGAGGCCTCCGAGTCCGACGTCGAGTCCGCGATGAAGCGCATCACGCGCTGGAACGAGTCCGAGGGTGGTGAGACGGTTCCCGAGCTCAAGCGCGAGCTGCAGGACATCATGCAGACCTCCTTCGGTGTGTTCCGTGAAGAGAAGAACATGGTCGAGGGCGTCAAGCGCCTGGAGGACCTGCGCAAGCGAATCGACAACGCCTACCTGCCGGACAAGTCCAGCACGTTCAACACGGCGCGGGTCGAGGCCCTGGAGCTGGATAACCTGATGGAGGTCGCCGAAGCCACCGCCATCGCGGCCCTGGAGCGCAAGGAGAGCCGTGGTGCCCACTCTCGCTACGATTTCCCGGACCGCGACGACGTCAACTGGTTGAAGCATTCACTCTACTTCCCGGTCGAGAAGCGTCTGGGCAAGCGCGACGTCAACTTTGCACCCAAGACCGTCGACATGTTCGAGCCGAAAGTCCGTACCTACTGAGGGGGAGTCACGATGTCCAAGCTTCAGGTATCCCTGTACCGCTACAATCCGGAAACCGACTCCGCGCCCTACATGCAGGAGTTTCAGGTCGACACCCAGGGCCGCGACCTGATGGTGCTCGACGTTCTGCACATGGCCAAGGAGCAGGACAACGGACTGGCCTATCGCCGCAGCTGCCGCGAGGGCGTCTGCGGGTCCGATGGCATGAACATGAACGGCAAGAACGGTCTGGCGTGCATCACCCCGCTCTCCGAGGTGATCAAGGACAACAAGCTGACGCTGCGACCGCTGCCGGGCCTGCCGGTGATCCGTGACCTGGTAGTCGATATGGGGCTGTTCTACCAGCAGTACGAGCGTATCCAGCCGTACCTGCAGAACGACGAGCCGGCACCGGCCATCGAGCGCCTGCAGTCGCCGGAAGAGCGTGACAAGCTCGACGGCCTCTACGAGTGCATCCTCTGTGCCTGCTGCTCCACCGCCTGCCCCTCGTTCTGGTGGAACCCGGACAAGTTCGTCGGCCCGGCCGGCCTGCTGCAGTCCTACCGGTTCCTCGCCGACTCCCGTGATACGGCCACGCGTGATCGTCTGGCGGAACTCGAGGATCCGTTCTCCGTCTTTCGCTGCCGTGGCATCATGAACTGCGTTGCGGTCTGCCCCAAGGGGCTCAATCCGACACGGGCGATCGGCAAGATTCGTGAGATGCTGCTGGCCGATGCCACTTAAATCGTGGCCTCTAGCTTGTTATCATGTTCCCCGTTTTCGGGCTGCGGCGAGACGTCGCAGGCGAGTCCGGTTCGGATCGTGATGTCGAGAGCCGGTGCCCAGGGCACCGGCTTTTGATCATGGAATTCAGGATGTCCTGCCTTTGTCAGGGCGCCAGCGATGCCGATGCGGTCGATTCGTGTCGGCGCCGATACCACCCCATCAGTGCAGGGTGACCAAGAGATGCAACAAGGCATAATGGAGTTGATGTGGCGCTCCTCCCACGTGAGTGGCGGCAATGTCCACTATGTGGAAGCGCTCTACGAAGAGTACCTCGATGATCCCTCCGCCGTTCCCGACGAATGGCGCCAGTATTTCGACCAGTTGCCGCGACCCGAGGGCGGGGCCAGTCACGATGTCCCGCTCGAACCGATTCGCGAGCAGTTCTACCAGCTGGGCCGTCATCGGCGTACTGCCCAGGCCGTTGCCGACAGTGGCGAGAATAAGAAGCAGGTCAAGGTTCTCCAGCTGATCAACGCCTACCGCTTCCGCGGGCACCAGAAGGCCGACATCGACCCGCTCGGCCTGCGTAGCCCCACTCCCGTCCCCGATCTCGACCTCTCCTTCCATCAGCTCTCGAAGGCCGACCTGGATACCGAGTTCCAGACCGGCTCGTTCTTCCTGGGCATGGACAAGGCCCCACTGAAGGAGATCGTCAGTGCCCTGGAGCAGACCTACTGCCGCTCCATCGGCTGCGAGATCATGCATATCGTCGACACCGAGGAGAAGCGCTGGCTGCAGCAGCGCTTCGAGTCGGTGCGTTCGGCCCCCAGGTTCAGCCCCGACGTGCGCAAGCACGTACTGGAGCGGCTGACGGCCGCCGAGGGTCTGGAGAGCTATCTGGCCTCGAAGTACCCGGGGACCAAGCGTTTCGGCCTGGAAGGCGGCGAAGCCTTCATTCCGATGATGGACGAGCTGATCCAGCGGGCCGGCGGTTACGGCACCAAGGAAGTGGTGATCGGCATGGCCCATCGTGGCCGCCTCAACCTGCTGGTCAACATCCTCGGCAAGAACCCCTCGGACCTGATCGATGAATTCGATGGCAAGAAGGTGATCGAGCGCGGCTCCGGGGATGTCAAGTACCACCAGGGCTTCAGCTCCAATGTCATGACGCCGGGCGGCGAGGTGCACCTGGCGCTGTCGTTCAACCCGTCTCACCTGGAGATCGTGGCACCGGTGGTCGAGGGCTCGGTGCGGGCTCGCCAGGACCGTCGCGATGACCCGGTCGGCAACAAGGTGCTGCCGATCAACGTCCACGGTGACGCGGCCTTCGCCGGCCAGGGCGTGGTCATGGAGACCTTCCAGATGTCCCAGACCCGTGCCTACAAGACCGGCGGCACGGTGCATATCGTGATCAACAACCAGGTGGGCTTCACCACCTCGCACCCCCAGGACTCGCGCTCCACCGAGTACTGCACCGATATCGCCAAGATGGTTCAGGCGCCCATCTTCCATGTCAACGGCGACGATCCGGACGCCGTGCTGCATGCCACCCAGGTGGCGCTGGATTACCGCCAGCAGTTCAATCGCGACGTGGTCATCGACCTGGTGTGCTACCGTCGTCGCGGCCACAACGAGGCCGACGAACCCTCCGGCACCCAGCCGATGATGTACAGCAAGATCAGGGAGCATCCGTCCTCGCGGGCCCGCTACATCGAGCGACTGGTCGATGAGGGACTGCTCAGCGACGATGACGCCAAGGCGATGATGGAGAAGTATCGCGATGACCTGATGGCTGGCAACCACGTGGCCAACGCCCTGGTGCAGGAGCCCAACAAGTCGCTGTTCGTCGACTGGACGCCCTACCTGGGCCATGAGTGGACCGGCCACGCCGATACCACCGTGGAGATGAAGCGTCTGCAGCGGCTGGCCGGCAGGATGTGCGAGATCCCCGACGGTGTCGAGGTCCAGCGGCAGGTGGCCAAGATCTACGACGACCGCCGCAAGATGCAGGCCGGTGGCCTGGCCGTGAACTGGGGCTTTGCGGAGACACTCGCCTACGCCACCCTGCTAGATCAGGGGCATCCGGTGCGTATCACCGGGCAGGACGTCGGGCGGGGGACCTTCTCCCACCGTCATGCGGTGGTCCACAACCAGAAGGATGGCAGCGCCTATGTGCCGCTCCAGCACATGGCCGACGGGCAGCCGCGTTTCACCATCCACGATTCCTTCCTCTCGGAAGAAGCCGTGCTGGCCTTCGAGTATGGCTACGCGACGACCATGCCCAACGCCTTGATTGTGTGGGAAGCCCAGTTCGGCGACTTCTTCAACGGTGCCCAGGTGGTGGTCGATCAGTTCATCTCCTCAGGCGAGACCAAGTGGGAGCGGCTGTGCGGGCTGACCATGCTGCTGCCCCATGGCTACGAGGGCCAGGGCCCCGAGCACTCCTCGGCCAGGCTCGAGCGTTTCCTGCAGATGTGTGCCGAGCACAACATGCAGGTCTGTGTGCCGACTACGCCGGCGCAGATCTTTCACCTGCTGCGCCGCCAGGTGATCCGGCCACTGAGGAAACCGCTGGTGGTGATGTCGCCCAAGAGCCTGCTGCGTCACAAGTCGGCGACCTCGACCCTCGAGGAACTGGCCGACGGTCGCTTCCAGATGGTGCTGCCCGACCAGGGCAAGCTCGAGGCCGGGAAGGTCGAGCGCATCATCCTCTGCGCCGGCAAGGTCTACTATGACCTGGCCAACTGGCGCGAAGAGAACGCCCGCGACGACGTCGCGATCCTGCGCATCGAGCAGCTCTACCCCTTCCCCAAGGAGGAGCTGCTGGAGGCCATCAAGGACTACACCAACGTCACCGACGTGGTGTGGTGCCAGGAGGAGCCGCTCAACCAGGGCGCCTGGTATTCGAGCCAGCACCACATGCGGGCGGTGGCCGACATGCTGCGTGACGGCCTGGGCGGAAAGCTCAAGTTCGCCGGCCGCCCGGCGTCCGCGGCACCCGCGGCGGGCTACATGTCCGTGCATACCGAACAGCAGCGCCAGCTGGTGGAAGACGCCTTCAACCTCTGAGGCGCCCACCGGGACGAGAGAGAACAGACAAGGGATACGACATGGCTACCGATATCAAGGCACCCACCTTTCCGGAATCCGTTGCCGAGGGCAGCGTCGCCGCCTGGCACAAGCAGCCCGGCGACAGCGTCGAGCGTGACGAGCTGATCGTCGAGATCGAGACCGACAAGGTGGTGCTCGAGGTCGTGGCCCCCGAGGCCGGCACCCTCAGCGAGGTGCTGGTGGAAGAGGGCGACACCGTGGAGTCCGAGCAGGTGCTGGGCAGGATCGGCGAGGGCAAGGCCGAGGGCGGCGACAAGCCGGAGGCCGAGAAGGCCGATGCCAAGGCCGCGAAGCAGGACGACGCCGAGGCCAAGCCGGCGGCCAGCGGCAAGACCCACGAGGTCAAGGCGCCGACCTTCCCCGAGTCGATCCAGGAAGGCACCGTGGCCAGCTGGAACAAGCAGGTCGGTGAGGCGGTCAAGCGCGACGAGGTCCTGGCCGAGATCGAGACCGACAAGGTCGTGCTCGAGGTTGTTGCCCCGGCCGACGGGGCGCTGGCCGAGATCAAGGCCGAGGAGGGTAGCCAGGTCGAATCCGAAGCGGTACTGGCCACCTTCACCGAGGGCGCCGGCGGCGGCGCTGCCGCAGCCGAGGAGAAGGCTCCGGCCTCCGCCGACGACGGCGCCAGCGACGAGAAGGTGGGGGACAAGATCCTTGCCCCGGCGGCGCGCAAGCTGGTCGCCGAGCATGACCTCGATGTCAATGCCATCGAGGGTACCGGCAAGGGCGGCCGCGTTCTCAAGGAGGATGTCCAGCGCGCGGTGAAGGAAGGCACCGCGAAGAAGGCAGCCAAGCCGGCGGGTGCTGGCCAGGCGGCCGCCGCCGCGGCCCCCGCCGTGGAGGGCGAGCGTCCCGAGAAGCGTGTGCCGATGAGCCGGCTGCGCCAGACCATTGCCAAGCGCCTGGTCCAGGCCCAGCAGACCGCCGCCATGCTCACCACCTATAACGAGGTGGACATGGGCGCGGTGATGGACCTGCGGGCCCAGTACAAGGATGCCTTCCTCAAGGCCCACGACACCAAGCTCGGCTTCATGGGCTTCTTCGTCAAGGCGGCCAGCGAGGCACTCAAGCGCTTCCCCGACGTCAACGCTTCCATCGATGGCACCGATATCGTCTATCACGGTTACCAGGACATTGGCGTGGCGGTCTCCACGGACCGCGGCCTGGTGGTTCCGGTGTTGCGTGACACCGACAGCATGAAGATCGCCGACGTCGAGAAGAGCATCGTCGACTTCGGCAAGCGGGCCCGTGACGGCAAGCTCGGCATCGACGAGATGCAGGGGGGCACCTTTACCATCACCAACGGCGGTATCTTCGGTTCGCTGATGTCCACGCCGATCATCAATCCGCCGCAGACCGCGATCCTGGGCATGCACAAGATCCAGGAGCGTCCCATGGCAGTCAACGGCAAGGTCGAGATCCGTCCGATGATGTACCTGGCGGTCTCCTATGACCACCGCATGATCGATGGCAAGGACGCGGTCCAGTTCCTGGTGACCATCAAGGAGCTGCTCGAGGATCCGTCACGCCTGCTGCTGGATATCTGAGCCGCGGGACCCACTACGTTCTTCAGCGACAAGCAACGAAGGAGCCAACATGGCTGACAAGTTTGATGTGATCGTGATTGGTGCGGGCCCCGGCGGCTACGTTTCCGCCATCCGCGCTGCCCAGATGGGGCTGAAGGCGGCTGTTGTCGAGAAGTGGCTCAGCGAGGACGGCAAGCCGGTCTTTGGTGGCACCTGTCTGAACGTGGGCTGCATTCCCTCCAAGGCGCTGCTCGAGGCCTCTCACAAGTTCGTCGAGGCCAAGCACGACTTCGACGACATCGGCATTCAGGCGGGCGACGTCACCATGGACGTCAAGAAGATGATGGCCCGCAAGGACTCGATCGTGAAGAACCTGACCGGCGGCGTGGCCGGCCTGCTCAAGGGTAACGGCGTCACGGCGATCCAGGGTACCGGCAAGGTGGTGTCTTCCAAGCAGGTCGAGGTGACCGACAAGGATGGCAAGGCGACCACCTATGATGCCGACAACATCGTCGTGGCGGCGGGTTCCGTGCCGATGGAGATCCCGCCGACCCCGCTCAAGGAGGGGATGGTGGTCAACTCCACCGGTGCCCTGGAGTTTGAGGAGACCCCCAAGCGCCTGGGCGTTATCGGTGCCGGTATCATCGGCCTCGAGCTTGGCAGCGTGTGGAACCGCCTGGGCAGTGAGGTCACCGTGCTCGAGGCGATGGACGACTTCCTGCCGATGGTCGACGGGGCCATCGCCAAGGAAACCCAGAAGCTGCTGAAGAAGCAGGGCCTGGACATCAAGCTTGGGGCCAGGGTCACCGGTTCCGAGATCAAGGGCGAGGAAGTCGTGGTCAAGTACACTGACGCCAAGGGCGAGCAGGAGGCCACCTTCGATAAACTGATCGTATGCGTCGGCCGCAAGCCCTACACCGAGGGCGTGATCGCCGAGGGCGTGGGTGTCGAGACCGACGAGCGCGGCTTTATCCACGTCGACGATCAATGCCGCACCAGCGTGCCGAGCGTCTATGCCATCGGGGATTGCGTGCGCGGCCCGATGCTGGCCCACAAGGCGTCGGAAGAGGGCGTCATGGTCGCCGACATCATTGCCGGTCACAAGGCCGAGATGAACTACGACGCTATTCCCAACGTCATCTACACCTTCCCGGAAGTGGCCTGGGTGGGCCTGACCGAGAAGGAGGCCAAGGAGAAGGGCATCAAGGTGAAGACGGGCTCCTTCCCGTTCGCGGCCAGTGGACGTGCCATGGCCAACAATGCGACCGAGGGGCAGGCCAAGGTCATCGCCGATGCCGAGACAGACCGCGTGCTGGGCATGCATATCGTCGGCCAGCATGCCGGCGAGATGATTGCCCAGGGCGTGATCGCCCTGGAGTTCGGCTCCAGTGCCGAGGATCTGGCACTGACCTGCTATGCCCACCCGACCATGTCGGAGGCAGTACACGAAGCGGCGCTGGCCGTGGAAGGTCACGCTGTCCACATGGTCAATCGCAGGAAGAAGTAAGGACAACAAGCGCCACCGGGAGGTGGCGCATCGCTTCCGGCCATGAATCGGAAGCGAACGGTGGTGACACGGCGACCGTCGCCCAGAGGCGGCGAGCCGTGTCATCGTTCGAGTCACATGCAACCAATGGCATGAATCGATGAACCTTCACGAGTATCAGAGCAAGCAGCTGTTTGCCGACTACGGGCTGCCGGTCTCCAAGGGCTTCGCCGTCGACACCCCGGAAGAGGCTGCAGAAGCCTGCAAGAAGATCGGTGGTGACAAGTGGGTGGTCAAGGCCCAGGTCCACGCCGGCGGGCGCGGCAAGGCCGGAGGCGTCAAGCTGATCGAGAGCCCGGAGGAGGCCCAGGCCTTCGCCGAATCCTGGCTGGGCAAGAACCTGGTGACCTTCCAGACTGACGAGAACGGTCAGCCGGTCACCAAGATCCTGGTCGAGACCCTCACCGACATCGCCGATGAGCTCTATCTGGGGGCGGTCGTCGATCGCGGCACCCGTCGCGTGGTCTTCATGGCCTCTACCGAGGGTGGCGTGGAGATCGAAAAGGTTGCGGAAGAGACCCCCGAGAAGATCCTCAAGGCCGAGATCGATCCGCTGGTCGGCGCGCAGCCGTACCAGGCGCGCGAGCTGGCCTTCGCGCTGGGCCTCTCCGGCAACCAGGTCAAGCAGTTCACCAAGATCTTCCTCGGCCTTTCCAAGCTGTTCCACGACAAGGATCTGGCGCTGCTCGAGATCAACCCGCTGGTGGTGACCGAGGAGGGCAACCTCCACTGCCTCGACGCCAAGATCAACCTGGATGGAAACGCCCTGTACCGCCATCCGGACCTTCAGGCGATGCGTGATCCGTCGCAGGAAGACGAGCGTGAAGCCGAGGCGGCCGCCTGGGAACTCAACTATGTGGCCCTGGAAGGCAACATCGGCTGCATGGTCAACGGCGCCGGCCTGGCCATGGGCACCATGGACATCATCAAGCTCAACGGCGGTCAGCCGGCCAACTTCCTCGACGTGGGGGGCGGTGCCACCAAGGAACGCGTGGCCGAGGCCTTCAAGCTCATCCTCTCCGATGATTCCGTGAAGGCCGTGCTGGTCAACATCTTCGGCGGCATCGTGCGTTGCGACATGATTGCCGAGGGCATCATCGGTGCCGTCGAGCAGGTCGGTGTCAATGTACCGGTCGTGGTGCGTCTGGAAGGGAACAACGCCGAGCTGGGTGCCGAGAAGCTGGCGTCCAGCGGTCTGAACATCATCGCTGCTACCAGCCTGACCGATGCGGCTCAGCAGGTGGTCAAGGCAGCGGAGGGCAAGTAATGAGCATCCTGATCGACAAGAACACCAAGGTCATCTGCCAGGGCTTCACCGGCGGACAGGGGACCTTCCACTCCGAGCAGGCGATCGCCTACGGTACCCGGATGGTCGGCGGCGTGACCCCGGGCAAGGGTGGCCAGGAGCACCTTGGCCTGCCGGTGTTCAACACCGTCAAGGAAGCCGTGGCCGAGACCGGCGCCGAGGCCAGCGTGATCTACGTGCCGGCGCCGTTCTGCAAGGACTCCATCCTCGAGGCCGCCAACGCCGGCATCAAGCTGATCGTCTGCATCACCGAGGGCATCCCGACCCTGGACATGCTCGACGTCAAGGTGAAGTGCGACGAGCTGGGCGTGCGTCTGATCGGTCCGAACTGCCCCGGCGTGATCACCCCGGGCGAGTGTAAGATCGGCATCATGCCGGGGCACATCCACCAGCCGGGCAAGGTCGGTATCGTGTCGCGCTCCGGCACCCTGACCTATGAAGCCGTCAAGCAGACCACCGACCACGGCTTCGGCCAGTCCACCTGCGTGGGCATCGGCGGCGACCCGATCCCGGGCTCCAACTTCATCGACATCCTCGAGCAGTTCGAGAAGGATCCGGCGACCGAGGCGATCGTGATGATCGGCGAGATCGGCGGCACCGCCGAGGAAGAGGCAGCAGCCTACATCAAGGATAACGTCTCCAAGCCGGTCGTCTCCTATATCGCCGGCGTCACCGCGCCTCCCGGCAAGCGCATGGGGCATGCCGGTGCCATCATCGCCGGCGGCAAGGGCACCGCGGAGGAGAAGTTCGGCGCCCTGGAAGCGGCTGGCGTAAAGACCGTGCGTTCTTTGGCCGAGATCGGCGATGCGCTGAAGGCAGCGACCGGCTGGTAGGCCGAGCGCTTCTCTTCACGCAACACGATACACAGACAGGGCACCTACGGGTGCCCTTTCTGCTTTTCGTCACAGGCCGGGGCGGGCACGTCATGCGCGGCCCGACTGGGCGGCGGAGAAGCAGCGTCGCCTCGACGACGAGTCGGGCCCTCAGGCGTCAGGGGGGTGCGCCTCACCAGCCGGTAGGCCGAGAGCAGAAACAGCGGGGCACCCGCGGCCAGGTAAAGCTGATAGGAGACCAATACCGCCGCGGCCGCCTGCTCGCGCTCCATCAGTGGCAGCAGCAGCCCGCCGACCCCCAGTTCGGCCGCACCGGCGCCACCGGGCAGAAAGCTGAACTGGCTGGCGGCCATGGCCAGCATCTGGGTCAGGAAGGTCCATAACAACCAGTCGGCATATCCCCCGGCACCCAGTGCCGCCAGGTAGAGCAGGCTGTAACGCAGTAGCCAATGCACCGCGGTGAGTCCCAGCATCGCCAGCAGCGTTGCAAGGGGGAGCCGCAACGTGGCTCGCAATGCCTATCAACACGTCAGCAGGCGGCGAACCAGCCAGCGGCGCCGCGTACTGCTCAGCCAGCGTGCGCCCGGCGCTGCGGTACAGCGCAGCGCCGGGCCCCCGCTGCCCCCGGGCGTGGCACACAGGGCGAACTTGGACGCCAGTTCGATGCTCAGTGCGCCGCGCTGTCCCAGCCGGCCAGCGTGGCCATCCAGCATCAAGCGCAGCCGGGCCGCATTGAGGTTCCAGCAGGCGAATGCCATCAGCAGCATAAGGACCAATAGGGCGAGCGGAAAACGCGTGACTGCCGCCAGGGCGTCGGGCCCGCCCAGCCCGGTGGTGACCAGGAGCGGTGCCACGAGTGCCAGCACGATCAGCAGGCCGTGCAGCGGCCGCCAGCGCGGCAATCGCCGGAGAGGATCAGCCGTTGCGGTGGATGGCATGGCGCTCGCGGCCGTGACGCAGTTGCCGATAGTGGCCCAGCAGGTCATCGACGACCCGCTCCCAGCCGAAGTGACGCTCCACGTGCCGGCCCATGGCCATCGGGTCGTAGAGAAACAGCTCCTGCACGGCGCGGGCCATGGCGCCGGCATCCCGTGGGCGACACAGCACGCCGGCACCCAGCGGGACATACTCCTTCAGGGCGCCAGCCCTCGCCGCTACAACAGGCAGTCCGCAGGCCATGCCCTCCTGGGCCACCAGGCCGAAGGTCTCGCGGGTGCCAGCATGTAGCATGGCATCGGCGCTGGCCAGGGCAGTGGCGACCTCGGTGGGCGGGCAGTAGCGGGGTAACACGCTGAAATTGTCGCCGACCCGGCAAGGCATGCCGGGGCCCATCAGCAGCAGGTGATACGCGGGGCCCAGGCGGGCCATGGTCGCCAGCAGCACATCGACATGCTTCTCCGGGGAGTGGCGGCCGGCGAAGACCAGCAGGCGCTGGTGGTCGCCCAGTCCCAGGCGTAGGCGTAGTCCAGGGTCACGATGCCGTGGGTGGAAGACCTCGAGGTCGGCTCCCAGCGGCTGCACGCGCACCTTCTCCACGCCCCAGTCGGCCAGTCGCGCGGCCATGGCACTGCAGGGCGCTAGCACGCTATCGAAGCGGCCATAGAGGTCGCCGACATAGCGTTGTAGACGGTGGCGGACGGTGGCGGACGGTGGCGGACGGTGGCGGACGGTGGCGGACGGTGGCGGACGGTGGTACCGAAGCGACCCCCCATCAGTCGAGGCAGGTCCGAGTGGAAGAAACCCACCGTGGGGACCCCCAAGACCTGGCCGGCCTCCGCGGTGGCCCAGGCCGTGACATAAGGGTCGCCGGCCTCGATCAAGTCGGGAGCCATCGTCATCAGGGCATCGCGCCACGGCCGACGTCGCAACGGAAAGCGATAGCCCTGGCCCAGCGGGATCCGCGGAGCGGGGAGGGTATGGACCCCGCCGAACGAGCCGTGCTCAGCGCCGGGCACCAGCAGGCTCGTGCGCAGGCCCGGCCGGGTGGCCAGCACGCGATGCTTGGCCTCTAGGTAGGTGCGCACCCCGCCGCTGGCAGGGGCGTGGAACATGGTGACGTCGACAATATGCAAGTCGCCCTCTTGGCGTCGATGTTTCCTGCCAGCCTAGGGCGGTAATACGACAGTTTAGCGACAGCGACAGCGACAGCGACAGCGACAACGACAACGACAACGACAACGCGAGACGGCGACCCTCGGGTCGCCGTCTCGTGTCGCCGGACATGGTCGGGGGATCAGTCCGCGGGGCGACCCACGAGCGAACGGGTCTCCTCGCGCGCCTCGGTCAGCGCCACGCGAATCACGTCGCCGAGCTTGAAGCGCTCCTCGCCCTCGACCTGGACGCGCCCCTCCTTGTCATCGATCGCCACCTTGTTGCGGTCGCTGTGCATCAGCGGGGCGGGAACGAAGGCGGTGGCACCGTTGGCGGTCAGGCGGACTCGCATGCCGCCGCGGTTGATGGCGACGATCTCGGCCTCGAAGGTTTCCTGGGCCTCGGCGGCCGGGGTCAGGTAGCGCACGTAGAGCCAGTCCTTGACGTCACGCTCGGCCATCCGGTTGAGGCGGCGACGCTCGGTGAGCTGCTCGGTGAGCTGCTGGCTGGCCTCGGACGGTGCCTGCTCGCCCTTGAGGACGCGCTTGATCAGGCGATGATTGACCATGTCGCCGTACTTGCGAATCGGCGACGTCCAGGTGGCATAGGCCGCCAGGCCAAGGCCGAAATGCGGCCCCGGCTGGGCTGACATGCTGGTGAAACCCTGGAAGCGGCGCAGGCGGGCATCCAGCCAGGCGTCGTCACGGCCCTCGAGCTCGCGCTTGAGCTCGGTGTAGCGGGGCAGTTCGGTGAGCTGTTCGCGCTCTACCTGGATCTCCTGGCTGGCCAGGAACTCCTGGGCGGCCTCGGCCTTTTCCGGCTCGAAGGCGCGGTGGACGTTGAAGATGCCGTGGCCGACGTGCTCGGCGAGCAGATGCGCGCAGCAGGCGTTGGCGGCGATCATCGATTCCTCGATCATGCGGTTGGCGATGCGTCGATGCTCGGTGCGGATGTCCAGCACGTTGCCGGCCTCGTCCAGGTCGAAGACGAAGTCGGGCCGGTCCTTGAACACCAGGGCATGGGCCGCTCGCCAGGCGCTGCGCGCCTCGGTCATGGCCTCGAGGGCCTTGAGCTGTTCGCCGATCTCTCCCGCTGGTGCCCAATCGCCCTGACCCTCGAGCCAGTCGGAGACCCGGTCGTAGGCGAGCTTGGCGTGGGAGCGCGCGGTGGCGGCGAAGAAGCGGTAGTCGCCGAGGCTGCCGTCGGCCCCGACCTCCAGGGTACAAGCCAGCACCGGGCGATCCTTGCCCTCCCACAGCGAGCACAGGTCGTCGGCCAGCTGCTCGGGCAGCATGGTGACGTTCTGGCCCGGCAGGTAGACGGTAAAGGCGCGGGTGCGGGCCTCCAGGTCGGCGGCATGCCCCTCCGCCACGTAGGCGGTGGGGTCGGCGATGGCCACGGTAAGCGACCAGCCACCATCCTCGCGGGGACGGATGCGCAGGGCGTCATCCATGTCGCGGGTCTTCTCGCCGTCGATGGTGAAGAAGGGCTCGGCGGTCAGGTCCTCGCGCTCGAGGCCCTCGTCGCGCAGCGGCCAGTCGTCGCCGGCGTCCGGACACTCCTGCTCCAGGGCATGGCGGGCCAGGGTCACGCGCCACGGCACGGCCGGGTCGTCGCTCTTGGCCACCAGCTCGTCGATCTGGGTGAAGAAGGCCCGATCATCGGGCTTAAGGGGATGGCGCACCAGGCGGGCCACCACCCAGTCGCCATCGGCGATGCTCGCCTCGTCGAGGCTGCGCTTGATGCGCGCCTTGAGGGCAGTCTTGATCGAGGGGTGGTCGGGCACCACGGCCAGTCGCCCTTCGCGCTTCTGCACTCGGGCGATGAAGCGCTGCATGCCGGTCTCGATCAGGGTGTCAGGCTCGACCGAGGTCTTGTCACCCTCTTCGTGGACAACGGCCTCGACGCGGTCACCATGCAGCACCACCTTCATGGCGGGAGGCGGCACGAAATAGGAGTCGCCGTCGTCGGTCTCGAGGAAACCGAAGCCTCTCTCGGTGGCCTTGATCACGCCCTCGACGCGAGGGGTGTTGGAACGGATCTGTTGCTTGAGCTGGGCAAGCGCCGAGTTGTTCTGCAGCATGGTCTCGATCGGTTGGCGAGTAGGGGGATAACTATACGGATTCGCGACCCCGGCGCCAAACACTGTGCCGGGCCATCATGAGGAATCAGTCGCTACATGCAACCCCCCATGCCCTCTCGACCGGTCGTCTGTGGCCTGGATGACACCCGTTGTGACCCCTGGGCGGGATCGGCAGGCGCCGTCGATGCAAGGGCTTGCTGTCAGCGCACCGTTATCACGGTGCAGTCGGCGGCGTGGCTGACCTTGTGGGAGACGCTGCCGACCACCAGCCCCTTGAGGTTGCTCAGGCCGCGGCTGCCCATGACTATCGCATCGACGCCGCGACGGCGCGCCTCACTGAGGATGGTGCGTGCCGGATCCCCCTGTTCGATGGCCGTCTCGATGTTGGTGGCGCCGAGCTCGCGTGCTGCTTCAGTGGCCCGATCGATGACCTGCTTGCCGGCCGCATTACGCTCCTCCCGCGAGGCCTCGACGGCGATGGCGCCGATCCCCCAGACCAGGGTGGTCTCATGGGCAAGTTCCTCGGGAATGTGCAGCAGGTGCAAGGCGGCGCCCTGCTGGCGGGCCAGCTGGCAGGCCACGGAAAGGGCCTTCCTGGCGTGTTCTGAGCCGTCGACGGGAACCAGAATGGAATGGAACATGATGCGTCTCCTTTCTATAGGGTGACGGTGGAACCTACCGAGGAGACTAGTCACTCGCGGGCCGACTGTCATGATCCGGGTCAAGGGCGGCGTGCCGTTGCCCTCTCCTCGCGGGCCTCCAGGCGACGCAGTTGCTGCCAGAGGTCGCGGCGCAGGTCGGCCATGCGCGGCGCTTCGTTCGCGGTAAAGTCCAGCGGCCTGGCCAGGCGCTGGGTGCGCAGCCCCAGCCGCGCTCCGAGCAGTCCGATGCCCAGGCCCTGGGCGGCACGTGTGGAGAGCTTGCCGGCCAGGTCCATGGACAGCATCTGCATGCTCGCGTCGCTGGCCATTTCGCTGGCGCCGGCAAAGGCCATCTGGTAGAGCACGCTGCGCAGGAGTCGCAGGCGTGCCGCGTAGCCCAGCTCCAGTCCGTAGAGTCGACACAGGCGGTCGACCATGGCCAGGTGGCGCCAGGCCACCAGCGCCATGTCGACCAGGGTCAGGGGGCTGACCGCCACCATCGCCGCCGTCTCGCCGGACATTCGCGAGATCAGCCGGCGGGCCTCCCGGTCACGGGGAGCGAGCAGGTGATGGGTGAGCAGCGCCCGGGTGTCGCGCCCGTCATGGTGGGGCTCGCGGGCGGCCAGGAAGGCCTGCCAGTGGGGGTGGTCATCGTCCAGGTCGAGGTCGCGGCGCAGCTGTCCGGCCAGGGTCCGGGCCTGCGCCGGGGTGGCCTCGGGCAGGACGGCGAGGCGCTCGCGCAGACGAGCGTGGCGGGCCAGACGCCTCAGTCGCCACAGCTCACGCAGGATGGCCGAGCCGCCAAGCCCCAGGGCCAGCAGCAGCAGCAGACTCCAGCCCCCGGCCAGCCAGTCCCCACCGAGACTGGCGGCATGCAGGGTCCGGCCGGCCTCCAGGGTCCCCAGGCCGAGGCTGCCACCAAGCAGGGCGAGCAGTCCCCAGCGACGTCGGCGCGGGCGCATCAGTCCCTTTTCCAGTGCTTCTTCTCCGGGTGCCGCATCGGCCTGGGGGGCGGCCAGGGGCTGGCTCGTCAGCCCGGCATCGAAATGCTGTCCGGGTTGCGGGTCCCGGGCGTCGGTGTCCGGATCGGGGTCATCATCGGGGGTGAAGCGCACGCCCGGGCGCGGGTCCTGTTCGCGGGAAGGGGTCATGACAGCTTGTCTCCGATCAGCCAGTCCAGGGCTGCGTCCATGCGAATGTGCGGCAGCGGCGCCCCCTTGTCGCGGGGCAGGGGGCGAAAGGCCATGAAGCTGAACCCCTGGCGAGACCAGAAGTCCGCTGCCGGAAGCTGGCCGGGGACCTCGCCGGGAAACAGCAGCAGCGACTCGCCACCCAGGGTGGTGCCGCGCAGCGCGGGGGTACGGCGCCCCTGCTGGTCGACCTCACGACTCTCGGTGGCGCGAATCGCCGCCAGCGACAGGGCACGAACCGGCACGTCGGCGAAGCGCAGATCCTTCAGCGGGTCGGCGAGCAGAGCCTCGAGCAGGGCGACCAGGCGGCCGTGTTGTTCGGGGGTGACATGGTCGGCCTTGGTGGCGGCGATGGCCAGGCGGTCGATGCGCGGGGCGAACAGTCGTGTCAGCAGGCTGCGCTTTCCGTAGTCGAAGCTCTGCATGAGGTTCGACAGGGCGCGGGAGAGGTCCTCGAAGCGCTCCGGGCCGGCGTTGAGGGCACCTAGCACGTCGACCAGCACGATCTGGCGGTCGAAGCGGCGAAAGTGCTCGCGGTAGAAGGGTCTGACAATATGTTGCTGGTAGTACCGGAAGCGCCGATCGAGCGTGGCATAGAGGCTTTCGTCCGGCAGGGCGGCAAGGTCGGCACGGTCGGCACCCGCGAGACTCGGCAGGGGAAAGAACTGCAGCACCGGTGCCCCCTCGAGCTCGCCGGGCAGCAGGAAGCGTCCCGGCTGCAGGTCGGCGAAGCCGGCCTCCCGGGCGGCCCGCAGTCCCCGGGCATACAGCTCGGCGATCTCGGCCAGGCGTGCCTCGTCGACAGCTTCGGCCGGATCGAGGTCGGCCACGCTCCGGTGCCAGTCGGCGAACAGGGCGGCGCGCTCGCTGCCGCCGTCGTGGCGCTGGGTCTCGCTCCAGCTCAGGTAGTCGTGGCCCAGCAGCGGCAGGTCGAGCAGCCACTCGCCGGGATAGTCGAACAGGTCCAGGGTCAGCTGGCGCATCTCGCCGCCCAGCAGGCCGCTGCGCGTGGGGCGATAGCGGAGGGTCAGGCGCAGCTCGCTGATGCCGCGGGTCGGCTCGGGCCAGCGCGGCGGCTGGGCGTCCAGCGCCGCCATGGCCTGGTCGTAGGGGAAGCGCGGCACGCCCAGGTCCTGCTGCTGGACCCGGCGGGCGCCGAGCAGCCGTCCCTCGCGGGCAGCGGGCAGCAGGTCGAGACGCGCCTCGAGGCCGGCATGGCGAAGCTGGTTGACCAGCGAGGTGAGGAAGGCCGTCTTGCCCGAGCGCGATAGGCCGGTCACCGCCAGGCGCAGCTGGCGATCGCGGCCGCGCTCGAGCAGGTCATGGAGTTCTCGGGTCAACGGAGTGCGCATGGGGCGTCCTTGCAGGGGCGTAGGCAGATCTAATGTGCGGGTCGGGGATGCGCCTGACAAGGCATGGGAAACGACATCGCGGTGTCGCGCGCAGCAGCCTATCGTGACGGCAGGGCATTGACCGGCACGGGGTCGACCAGTCCGAGGAGCTGCACCAGCACCGGGGACGCGGCGATCAAAAATCCCAGTGCCGCCAGGCTGCCGCCCAGCACACGACGCTCCGGGCGGCGGGCCAGGGTCAGGCCGCCGATGCAGACCAGCAGGCCGAGGATATTCAAGGCGTAACCCAGCATCTGCAGCAGTTCGTAGGGGGTCATGAGGTGTCCTTGGTTGGTGAGCTTGGGCTAGCACGGCTAGCCTGTCATGGTATCAGCTCCATGCCGGAGCGATGAGGAGGTGGTCATGGAAGCGCGTCGTCCGGACGTCGTGATCGATTTCTGGTTCAAGGAGCTCACGCCGGCCCAGTGGTTCCGCAAGGATCCGGCCCTGGATGCCGAGGTCGCCCGCCGCTTCGGTGACTGGCTCGCGGCGGCGGGGCGTGGCGAGTTCTGGCAGTGGCGGGCGTCCGCCCGCGGCCGTCTGGCCGAGGTGATCGTGCTCGACCAGTTCCCGCGCAACATCCATCGGGGCACGTCTCTCGCCTACGCCTGGGACCCGGTAGCCCTGGTGCTGGCCCAGGAGGCGGTCGCCCAGCGTGCGGACCGGCTGCTGGACGTCTCCTGGCGGGCCTTCCTCTTCATGCCCTACATGCACAGCGAGTCACTGGCGATCCACGACGAGGCGCAACGCCTGTTCGCCCAGCCGGGGCTCGAGGAGAATCTGCGCCACGAACACCGCCATCGCGAGGTGCTCGAGCGCTTCGGACGCTATCCCCAGCGTAATGCGGCACTCGGACGGGACTCTACTCGCGAGGAGCGAGCCTTTCTCGCGCAGCCCGGCACCGCGTTCTGAGGCTTTTCTGTCTGCGCCTGGTCTCCCGGCGCCTGGCAAGGCACCATCGGGAGGTCAACTCGATATCCTGACTTTCACACCAATGAAAAGGAGTATTTAGCATGGGTATTATCGCCTGGCTGATCATCGGTGGCCTGGCCGGCTGGATCGCCGGTCATATCATGCGCGGCGGTGGCTTCGGCATCCTCGGCAATATCGGCGTCGGCGTGGTGGGAGCCGTCGTTGGCGGTGGTCTGTTCAACCTGCTGGGGCTTCAGGCGGGGGGCTTCATCGGCTCGCTGGTCACCGCCATCGTCGGGGCGGTGCTGCTGCTGTGGGTGATCGCCAAGGTCAGGAAGGCCTGAGGCAGCGGGTCCGGCCTTGCTCGCAAGATGACCGCCTGGCTGGGGACAGTCGGGCGGTTTCGCGTGAGTTATCCGCCTGCGGGGGTGGGCAGGATGCGTCGGTAACGGTCCAGGCAGCCGTCCAGCCAGGCACCGGTCGGCGCACTCTCGAGGGCCGGGGCGGGCACCTTGAGGGTCAGCAGGAAGAGGCCGTGACACGCCGCATCGCCATCGGTCAGGCGCTGGCCGAGTTGCCGGGCGAGGTCGGGCGACAGGCTGTCCGGGCGCCGCCAGGTGAGCCGCAGGGCCCGCTGGTCGAGCAGGTACTGGAAGCGTGCCGCGTCCTTCAAGATGGCCATGCCGCCATGGGCCAGCCCCTGGGAGAGACTCTCCAGCTTGCGGTAGCCAGGTGCCCCGGCGGCGCGACAGGCGTGCGCCCCCTCAACGAAGCAGCGCTCCCGTTCGTCGGGGTCCTGGGGCCAGTGGCCCCCACGGCGCCGGGACGGGGTGGCCACGAAGGACAGTACCACCGAAATGGCGGGGGTGCCGTCGGCCAGCGTGGCCTGTCGGGCAGCGACCACCCCGTGGCTCAGCTGTCGCCGTAGCCAGCGGTAGTCGCAGGCCTGCTGGATGCGGGCCTGGGCATCGGTGACCGTGTGATGAGCGCCCTGCAGGGAGCGCAGCAGCGAGAGCGTGCGAAGGATCATGGCGCCATTCCGATATGCGAGCGGGAGAGCGAGGGAGAGAGACGTTGCGACCATAGCAGGCTTTGGACCTCATGGCGTCAACGCCCCGGGGTGCCAACGCAAACCGCCCGGCTGTCTCCAGCCGGGCGGTTGGTCAGCGCTTTCCGATCCCGTCGGTTCAGGCAGTCGCGGCGCTCTTGCTGCCCACCAGCTCCTTGAGGGACTCCTCGACGATGGCGAGGCCCTCCTCGAGCACCTCATCCTCGATGGTGACCGGCATCAGGAAGCGGATGGTGTTGCCGTAGAGGCCGCAGGAGAGCAGGATCAGCCCCTTCTCGCGAGCCTTCTTGCACAGCGCGCCGGCCAGGTCGGCGTCCGGGGTGTGGTTGGCCTTGTCGGAGACGAGGTCGAGGGCTGCCATGGCGCCCATGTTGCGACCGTTGTCGACGCAGTCAAAATCCTGCTGCCACTGGGCGAAGCGCTTGGCCAGCTTGTCGCCGAGTGCCTGGCTCTTCTCGAGGATGTTCTCCTGCTCGAAGACCTCCAGCACGGCCAGGGTGGCGGCGCAGGAAACCGGGCTGCCGGTATAGGTGCCGCCCAGGGAGTTGGCGCCGGACGCATCCATGTGCTTGTCGGTACCGACCACCGCGGAGATCGGCATGCCATCGGCCATGCTCTTGGCCATGGTGATGATGTCGGGCTCGACTCCGCTGTGTTCGATGGCGAACAGCTTGCCGGTACGTCCGAAGCCGGACTGCACCTCGTCGATGATCATCAGCATGCCGTGCTCGTCACAGATCTCGCGGATGGCCTTGAGGAAGCTCGTCGGCGCCGGATAGAAGCCGCCCTCGCCGAGCACCGGCTCCAGCACGATGGCCGCGGTGTCGCGCGGATTGGCGTCGGTCTTGAGTGCCATCTTCAGGCCGCGCAGCGCCTCCTCCTCGCTGACCCCGTGGTAGGGCACGGGGTAGGGGGCACGGAAGACGTTGCCCGGCATGGAGCCGAAGTCGGTGGCGTAGGGCGCGACCTTGCCGTTCATGGCCATGGTCATGAAGGTACGGCCGTGGTAACCGCCGTCGAAGCAGATCACGTTGTTCTTGCCGGTGGCGGCACGCGCGACCTTGACGGCGTTCTCCAGCGCCTCGGCCCCGGAGTTGGCCAGCATCACCTTGGCATGACCGCGCACCGGGGTGAGCTGGCTGAGCTTCTCGGCAACCTTCACGTAGCCCTCATAGGGCATGACGGTCTGGCAGGTGTGCATGACCTTGTCGAGCTGGTCCTTGACCGCCTGGACCACCTTGGGGTGGCGATGACCGATGTTGAGCACGCCGATGCCGCCGGCGAAATCGATGATGCGGTTGCCGTCGGCATCCCACACCAGGGCGTTCTCGGCACGGTCGGCAAACTGGGTGGCCGGGCTGGCTGCGCCGCTGGCCACGTAGCGCTGCTTGAGTTCGTTGAGTTCTGCGTTGTTCATGGATCCTGCCTCCTTGGTAAGACGTTGCGGGCGATCAGAGGCCGCCGACACAGACGTATTTTAGTTCAGTGTACTCCTCCAGGCCGTGCCGCGACCCCTCGCGTCCCAGCCCTGACTCCTTGACCCCACCGAAGGGCGCCAGCTCGGTGGAGAGAATGCCTTCGTTCACTGCCACCATGCCATATTCCAGCCCTTCCATGACATGCCAGATACGGCGATAGTCGCGGGCGTAGAAGTAGGCGGCAAGGCCGAATTCGGTAGCGTTGGCCATCTCGATGGCCTCCTCGGTGGTCTCGAAGCGGAACACCGGTGCCAGGGGGCCGAAGGTCTCCTCGGTGGCCACCTTCATTTCATCGGTCACGTCGGCGATGATGGTCGGCTGGAAGAAGGTGCCGCCCAGCGCGTGCGGCTCGCCACCGCAGACCAGCCGGCCGCCCTTGTCCAGGGCGTCGCGTACATGGCCTTGGACCTTGTCGACGGCGGCGGCGTTGATCAGCGGGCCTTGTACCACGCCCTCCTCGAGACCGTTGCCGACCTCGAGCTGGGCGACGCGCCTGGCCAGCTTCTCCAGGAAGGCGTCGTAGACCCCGGCCTGGACCAGCAGGCGGTTGGTGCAGACACAGGTCTGGCCGGAGTTGCGGTACTTGGAGGCCACGGCCCCCTCGACAGCGGCATCCAGGTCGGCGTCATCGAAGACGATGAAGGGCGCGTTGCCCCCCAGCTCCATGGAGGCCTTCTTGACGGTGCCGGCGCACTGGGCCAGCAGGTGCTTGCCCACCGGGGTAGAGCCGGTGAAGGAGATCTTGCGCACGCGTGGATCGGTGGTCAGTACCTCGCCGATCTCGGCCGGACGCGAGGCCGTGACCACGTTGATGACGCCGGCCGGGAAGCCGACCTCCTCGGCCAGCTTCACGAGTGCCAGGGCGGTGAGCGGGGTCGCCTCGGCGGGCTTGATCACGACCGGGCAGCCGGCGGCCAGGGCCGGGGCGCACTTGCGGGTGATCATCGCCAGCGGGAAGTTCCAGGGCGTGATGGCGGCCACGACGCCGATCGGTTCGCGGAACACCAGAATGCGCTTGTCCACGCCATGGCTGGGCAGGGTTTCGCCTGCGACGCGCTTGGCCTCCTCGGCATAATACTCCACGAAGGAGGCCCCATAGGCCACCTCGCCACGCGACTCGGCCAGCGGCTTGCCCTGTTCCAGGGTCATCAAGCGGGCCAGGGCTTCCTGGTTGGCCATGATGGCATCGAACCAGGCACGCAGCAGCACGGCGCGTTCCTTGGCGGTACGGCGCCGCCAGGACGGCCAGGCCTCTGACGCCGCGGTCACGGCCTCGCGAGCCGCCTCGGCATCGAGGTCGGGGACCTCGGCCAGGGTCTCTCCGGTAGCAGGGTTGGTCACGGCAAAGCGGCGCGCGCCATCACGCCACTGGCCGGCCATGTAGGCCTTGTCGATCAGCAGCTGGGGTTCCGCGGACATGGGCATTCCTCGTCGGAGTTGATCATCTTGTTGGACGAGTGTGCATTATTTAAAACAACTCGCCAAGCCCCGGTCCGCTCCGATTCGCCTGCTCCGTTGCTGTCCGGGCATCGGCGTCGGCAACGCTTTCCGCTACACTATGCGCCGACTTGTCGCGCCGTGCGGCATGGCATGTTCCCGATCCCGGATTTTTGGCGAGGTGAGCCTTGGTCGATCCCCTGAATGCCTGGTGGGCCCAGCAGCTGGTGCTATGTGACTGGGCCTTCACGCCCGATCCCCTGACGGTAGAGGTCGAGGCGGCCATCGAGCGGCTCGCTGCCCTCGGGGTGGCCGACCGTGGCGAACTGGGCTGGTGTCTGCTGGAGACCCTGGGTACCGGCGGCGCCGGCGTCGAACCGGACAGGCTGTTGGCCGGTCTGGAGGTCATTGCCCTGGGTGGCGCCGCCGGCTGGCTCGGCGAAGCCCACGCCCGGGCCTGGGCCCAGCGGATGGCCGAGGAGATCAGCGCCCATCATGCGAGTCTCGATGCCTGGCTGGAGGCGCTGCGGCATGCTCGCAGCGCCGAGGGCTGGGCGCGGGGCGACGACGGTTTTGTCGAGGCCTGCGAGGCCCTCTCGGCCCTGGAACACGACGGGGAGGGCGTGACCTGGCGCATGCTGCAGGAGTGGCTGGCCACCCATGCCACGCCGCTTGAGCTCTGGCCGACGGCTCCCGAGGCCCAGGTCTGGCGGTTGCGCGCTGCCTTTTCGCCCGTTGTCGAGCTGCCCGCCGGGCCCCATGACTGGCAGGAAGTGGAGGCCTGGCTCGAGGAGGCCTGGCAGATTCGCAACCGGGATGACCTGGTGCGCGGCCTGCTGTGGCTGGCCTCCCAGGGGGACCGCCAGAGCTGGGACCTGGATGCCGGGCGGCTGCTCGAGGCGGATGCCGCGACCCGACGGCAGTGGGCAGCAGCCCTGGCCGGGGGCGAGCGTGACTATGGCCGGGTGCTGCTGGGCTTTCTCGATCAGGGCGAACCACTGGAGTGGGCCGCCTGGGACTGGTTGCGACTGATCGATCTGGCCTGGGCAGGTGCCTGCCTGGGGTGGCTCGAGGCCCGGGAGGCCCACGAGTTCGCCCATCACGGAGCCGATCTGGTGCTGCGCCGCTACAGCGACTGGGCGGCCCTGGCCCGGGCCTACCAGCGCGGGCGCAGCCTGTTCGAGGGGCGCAACCTGCTGCCTTCCCTCCAGGCGGACTGGGGGCTGCTTCTGCACTCGCCGGTGAGTCCCTGGCGCCCGGCCCTGCAGGGGCTGATCCCGGAGACCTTCATCGAGGCCTCGCGCGATGCCGTGCGGGCCTGGCGCAGCGGTCCCCGACACTGGACGCTGGCGCTGGCCGCGGTGCGCGAGCCCGAGTTTGCCGCTCGCCAGGGGCCATGGCTTGAGCTGCCGGCCACGCGCCGCGAGGAAGCGCGCCGCTACCTGGTCGAGACTCTCGACCTGCATGCCGACGAGGGTGTCGAGGCGCTCTCGCGTTACTGGCTGCCGGCCCAGGCGCACCACCTCAACCAGCTGGCGGCGGATGCCGCGCACGGTGCCCTGCCGCCGGCCGAGACTCCCTTCGGTCACCCGCTTCCGGACGAGCTGGCGAGTCGCGATGCCCTTCGGCAGGCGAGCCGTCATGCCGCGACCATCCACATGGCCGAGAAGTTTGCCTTCCACCTGCAGATGGCCATGGACAGCGGAGACTTCGATGCGACCCGACTGGCGGGACTGGCCGAGGCCCTGCAGGGCTCGCTGTGCCGCTTCTATGCCGATGCGCGCCGCCTGCTGCAGGCCTGGGTCCACTGGGAGCGCCTGTTACCCGAGCCCGACCAGTCACCGATGATCGCCGAGATCCGCTGGCACCTGGAGGATCCCGGCAGCCTCTTCCACTGGCTCGACTGGCGTAACGGCGCCTGGCGCGAGCCCGGACCGCGACCGACACTGGCTCACTTTACCGCCATGGCGCTGGTCGGGCCGCTCAACAGCCCGGCCTGGAGCCTGCCGCAGCCCGAGAGCGCGCGCGAGTGTGCGGCGATTCGTGAGTGGGTCGACGGGCATTATGCCCTTTGCGGGGAGGCGGAGCTGGGCGAGTTTCTCGAGTACCTGATCGAGGCCGGCGATCGCCAGGAGTACCAGATCAATTATGCGCCCTACACCCTCAACCACGGGCGGCTGGCCTCCGAGATCGCTACCCTGAGCAGTGGCGAGTGCAGCGAGGAGGAGGGCGCTCACCTGCTGCGGCTGCAGCGCGTCAGGGACAACGAGAATGGCTGCAACGAGGTCGACCTGGCAGCCTGGGATATCGCCCAGGCGGTTGATCTGGCCATCGCCGGCCGCCAGCTGGGGTGGCTCGACGAGGGCGCCTTCCTGATGTGGCTCGAACGCGCCCACGGACTGGCCAGCAAGCACTACGCGGGCTGGGAGGAGTATGCGCGCGGCCTGTATGCCGGTTTCTCGTTCTTCATGGGCGAGACCCCGGAGCGCGAGAGTTTCCTGGCCGGCTTCCGCCAGGCGCTGGTGGCCTGGCTCGCCGGCGCACCGCCATTGGCGGGGGCCTGGGCCAGCCTCGGCTTTCCCGGGGGGCGGCCTCACCACTGGGCGCCCATGCACATCGATACCCTGCCGGGCGACAGCCGCACCCTCCATTGAGGCGTCGCCTTGGCAGCAAAGTATGGTCTATAGTCATCGGCATTGATGACTGGACTCCTCTGTCGGGAGTCTCCAACAGGCAGCGAGCCGTCGACAGGCCGCTCTGGCAGTGATACCGGGACCTATCCGGCGGCACTGCCACAGCGACAACCTCCCGGGCCGAGAGACGCAGGGCGTCGACGCCACGGGTGCGGCTCGGAAAACGAGGTCGTCGCAGGATGCGGGTCAAATGCAGGTATCGTATCGCCGCCATGGGGGCTTCCCTGGCGCTGCTGGGAGGCTGTGCGTCGTCGAGTGGCGTCGAGACGCCGGCCGTTGGCGGCTATTTTGACCGGGATCTGCCGGGCATGAATGCCGACCCGATGATGTCGCCCGTGGACAATCCCATCCTGGAGGCTCGTGGTCTGCACAACCCGCCTCCGACGCTGATTCGTCGGGCGCTGCTGGCCCAGCACGAGCGCTGGGCCGGCACGCCCTATCGCCTGGGGGGCAGCTCGTTTCGCGGGATCGACTGTTCGGCACTGGTGCAGAATGTCTTCAGTGACACCTTCCGCTTCGATCTGCCGCGAACCACCGAGCAGCAGGTGCGTACCGGCGCCGAAGTCGAGCTTGACGCCCTGCGTCCCGGTGACCTGGTGTTCTTTCAGCCGCCCGGGGTCTATCGCCATGTGGGCATCTATGTCGGCGAGGGGCGTTTCCTGCATGCCTCGACATCACGTGGCGTGATGATCTCCGAGCTTGACAACCGCTACTGGCAGCGGCACTTCTGGCAGGCCAGACGAACCCTGGAGCCGACCCTGCTGGCCCGACGCCTGGGCGAGACCGGCGAGGGCTGAGGTCGGGCCGAGCCTGCTAGAGCACGTCGTGGTGGGCCATCACGAAATCCAGGAAGGCCTGCTCGGCCCGCGACAGGTAGGCACCGCGCCCCCAGGCCAGCGACAGGTCCAGCCAGGCGGGCGGGTCGAAGGAGACTGGCTGAAGCTCCGGCTCCTCCACCACCCGGCGCAGGAAGGTGGTGATGCCGAACCCCTGGCGGACGATGGCCTTGGTCAGCGGTATCAGGTTCGACTGGAAGGCGATATCGGCCGTGGTGCCGGTCTCGCGCGCCAGGGCATCGACGAACTCGCGGTGGAAGTAACCATCCTGGAACAGCACCAGGGGTTCACCGAAGAAGGCGTCGGCGGAGACGCTCTTGCGCTGGGCGAAGGGGTGCTCTCGGGGCACGCAGACCACCATCTCCTCGCGTACCAGGTGCCGCCGTTCCAGGTGATGGCTGCGCTCGTCGTCGATCACCACGCCCAGATCCAGCTCACCGTCGGCGATCATTCCCTGCAGGCGTCGTGCACCGGCCTCCACCACCGTCAGCCGGATGCCCGGATGACGCGCCTTGAAGCCCATCAGCAGCGGCGGAAAGTAGTAGGAGCCGAGCATCGAGGGGATGCCGATGCGCACCTCGCCCTTGACCAGGCCGTGCAGCTCGCGCATGGCGAGGTGCGCGGCATCGGCGCGTTCGAGCAGCGCCCGGGCATGGGGAACCAGGGCCTCGCCCTCCGGGGTCAGGGCGATGCGTCGCTCGTGACGGTGGAAGAGTGGCAGCTCCAGGCCCCTCTCGAGACCGGCGATGGTCTGGCTGATCGCCGACTGCGCCACGTGAAGTCGCCTTGCGGCAGCCGTGAAGCCCCCCTGGTCGGCCACGGCCAGGAAGACCCTGAGGGTGCGCAGGTCAAAGGGCAGGCTCATCGTTGTTCCGGCGTCTGTCATAAGCAAAGCAGATGGTGATGATCTCGATATTCTGTTTGGCTTATCATTTTCGCCGGTGGATCATGGCCTGCCAAGCCGGAGGACATCATGATTGCCGCACGCACTCGCGCCTGGTGGCGCACGACCCTGGCCCTGTGCCTGGGCTCCTTTCTGGTCTTCATCAACCTCTATGTGCCTCAGCCGCTGCTGCCGGCACTGCGCGAGACCTTCGAGGTCTCGACCCTGGGCATCAGCCTGGTAATGTCGGTTGCCACCCTGGCACTGGCCGCCTCGCTGCTGGTGTTCGGCCCGCTCTCGGATGCCATCGGCCGGGGGGCCATCATGCGCCTGACCCTGCTGGCGGCCGGCCTGCTTTCACTGGGGCTGGCGTTTGCGCCGAACTTCGAGGCGCTGCTGGCGATGCGCGCCCTGCAGGGTTTCGTGCTGGGCGGGCTGCCGGCGGTGGCGATCGCCTGGATGGGCGACGAGTTCGAGCGCCCGGCCCTGCTCTCGGCGGTGGGGCTCTATATCGGCGCCAACTCCCTGGGGGGCATCAGCGGCCGGGTGGTGGGCGGCGCCGTGGCCGAGGTCGGCGGGGCACCGGCCAGCTTCCTGGCGGTGGGGGCGATGACGCTGGTGGGGCTGGTCCTGTTCTGGAAGCTGCTGCCCGCCGCCCGCGCCTTCACGCCGCGACGCTTCGAGCTGAGGGGCGCCCTGGCCGACCTCGGCGGTCACCTGCGCAACCCGCTCCTGCTGGGTGCCTACCTGCTCGGGGGCCTCAACTTCCTGATCTTCATCAACCAGTACAGCTACATCACCTTCCGGCTGGCCGATGCCCCCTTCGGCCTGGGCACTCGGATGCTCGGACTGATCTTTCTGACCTACCTGGGCGGCACCCTCGGGTCGTCGCTCTCCGGGCGGCTGGCCGCGCGCTGGTCGCAGCCGGTCTGCATGATGCTGGGGATCCTGATCCTGTTTGCCGGCACGGCCATGACCCTGGTCGGGTCGCTCTGGTGGATCCTTGCCGGGTTGACCGTCAACGCGTTCGGCTTCTTCCTGGCCCACTCCATGGCCTCGAGCTGGGTGGGTCGCCGGGCCCGCGTGGCACGGGGCAGCGCTTCGGCTCTTTATCTGGTGTTCTACTACAGCGGCGCCAGCCTGGGCGGCTTCTGGCTGGAGCCGTTCTGGCGGGCTGCCGGCTGGCCGGGCGTGGTGCTGGCTTCCTGGCTGATGCTGGCAGTGACTCTGGGGCTGGCCGCCTGGCTATGGCGGCGCGAGGCTCAGGAGGCCGCACTGGCGCCGGCCTCGTCGCCCCAGACCTCCTCGAGCCGTTCGGCGCGACTACAGGCCGACTTGTAGAAGCGGTAGCGCACCGGGTTCTCGAGATAGTAGTCCTGATGGTAGGCCTCGGCCGGATAGAAGGCGTCGAAGTCATTTATCTCGGTGGCAATCGGCTGGTCGAAGCGCTCGGCGACGGCCTCCCGGCTGGCCTCGGCCAGCGCGCGCTGGTCCGCGTCCATGGGGAATATGGCGCTGCGGTAGGAGGCCCCCTGGTCGCAGAACTGGCGGTCCTCGGCGAAGGGGTCGATGTTGCGCCAGAAGACGTGGAGCAGGGTTTCGTAGTCCACCTCGTCCGGGTCGTAGTCAACCCTGACCACCTCGGCATGGCCGGTGCCACCGGCCGTAACCTGCTCATAGGTCGGGTCCTCGGTGTGGCCGCCGCTGTAGCCGGACGTGGTGGCCCGTACCCCTTCGACCTTGTCGTAGGCTTCTTCCATGCACCAGAAGCAGCCACCGGCGAAGACGGCACTGGCGGTCTCTTCATCGGCCTGGGCGGTACCGGCGATGGCAAGCGCGGTCGGCAGGGTCAGCAGGGTCATCCGACACAAGGCGGGAATGGGCAACGCTCTCATCGTGGGGCTCCATGGGGCTGCGGTAATAGCTTGGAGAGATGGCACGCCATTGGGTTCCATTGCGCCCGCTTTCCTTTCAACACATTGCGTCGGCCGGTGCGTAAGTTACCCTCTTCCACCTCGACATAGGGGCGTCTTCAACGTCCGCGAATGCGGTAACCTGGTTCATTTATCGACGGGAGTCCACCCTTGACACGACGACGCCTGATACTCCTGGTCGTGATCGTCCTGCTGATCGCGACCTACTACCTCAGCGGGGCCGATCGGGTCCTGACCCTCGACAATCTTCAGGCCGAGCAGGCGCAGTTCCAGGCCTGGCTGGCCGCAGAACCGCTGACCGTCGCCGGCGGCTTCTTCCTGATCTATGTGGTCATCACGGCGGTTTCCTTGCCGGGGGCGACGCTGCTGACCCTGCTTGGCGGGGCACTGTTCGGTTTCGGCTGGGGGCTGCTGCTGATCTCCTTTGCCAGCGCCCTCGGGGCCACGCTGGCGGCGCTGATCGCACGCACCCTGGCGCGTGCGCCCCTGGAGCGCCGCTTTGCCACGCAACTCGCCCGCATCAATGCCGGTATCGAGCGTGAGGGAGCCTTCTACCTCTTCACCCTGCGACTGATTCCACTCTTCCCCTTCTTCGTCATCAACCTGGTGATGGGGCTGACCCGCATGCGGCTGCGCACCTTCTACTGGGTCAGCCAGGTCGGCATGCTACCGGGCACGGCGGTCTTCGTGAACGCGGGACGCGAGCTGGGCAACCTGGAATCGCTCACTGGGGTTCTCTCTCCGGGGCTGGTCGGCTCCTTCGTGCTGATCGGCCTCTTTCCCTGGCTGGCGCGTGCCGTGGTGGCCGTCGGCAAGCGTCGCCAGCTGGCCCGCCGCTTCGATCGCCCGCGCCACTTCGATCAGGACATCGTGGTCATCGGTGGCGGATCGGCCGGGCTGGTGGCGAGCTACATCGCCTCGGCGGTGAAGGCCCGGGTGGCGCTCGTGGAGCGCGACAAGCTGGGAGGTGACTGCCTCAATACCGGTTGCGTGCCGTCGAAGGCGCTGATCCGGGCTGCGCGTGTTGCCAGCGAGATCCGCGATGCCCCGCGCTATGGGGTCAGCGCCGGGGCCCCTCGGGTGGACTTCACCGCCGTGATGGGGCATGTCCACCGCGCCATCCGCGAAGTGGAGCCGCATGACAGTCGTGAGCGCTACGAGGGACTCGGTGTGGAGGTGATCGCCGGGGAGGCTTTCCTTGCAGATCCCTGGCGGGTGCATATCCGCGAGGCCGCGGGTGAGCGGGTGCTGACCGCGCGCCATGTGATCATCGCCAGCGGTGCGCGTCCGCGCGTACCGCCGCTGCCCGGCTTGGAGGAGATCGAGGTGCTCACCTCCGACAACCTCTGGCGGCTCGAGACGCTGCCCGAGCGCCTGGTGGTGCTGGGCGGCGGGCCCATCGGCTGCGAGCTGGGCCAGAGCTTCGCCCGTCTAGGCAGCCGGGTAGCGCTGGTGGAGATGGGGGACCAGCTGCTTCCTCGGGAGGACAGGGAAGTGGCCAGCGAGGTCGAGGCCCGGCTAGGGGAGGAGGACCTGGAACTGCACCTTGCCACCCGGGCGCTGCGGGTAGTGGCCGAGGAGGGCGGTGGCCATGCCCTGGAGGTTGAGCGGCGTGACGGCCGGGGCGAGGCGCTGACCGAGCGGCTGCCCTTCACCCATCTGCTGGTGGCTGTGGGGCGCCAGGCCAATGTCGAGGGCTTGGGGCTCGAGGCTCTCGGTGTCGAGACCCGGCCCGACGGCACCCTGGCCGTGGACGAGTCCCTGCAGAGCGTGCTGCCCAATGTCTGGGCCTGCGGCGACGTGGCGGGCCCCTATCAGCTGACCCATGCCAGCGCCCACCAGGCCTGGCATGCCACGGTGAATGCCCTGTTCGGCGAGCTCAAGCGCTTCCGGGTCAGCTATCGTGCCCTGCCAGCGGTCACCTTCACCGACCCCGAGGTGGCGCGGGTCGGTCTCAACGAGCGGGAGGCACTCGCGGCGGGCGTCGAGGTGGAGGTCACGCGCTATGCGCTGAGCGACCTGGATCGCGCCATCGCCGAGGGCAGCACCCGCGGCTTCGTGAAGGTACTGACCGTGCCCGGTCGTGACCGGATCCTCGGGGCCACCATCGTCGGCCAGGGGGCGGGTGAGATGCTTGCCGAGTTCACCCTGGCGATGACCCGTGGCATCGGTCTCAACAAGCTGCTGGGTACCATCCATCCCTATCCCACACACAGCGAGGCGGTCAAGGCCACGGCCGGTGTGTGGAAGAATGCCCACAAGCCGGAGCGCCTGCTGGCCTGGCTGGCGCGCTATTTCGCCTGGCGACGGGGTGGCAACGGAGCCGAGGAGAGGAGAGGGTAGCATGCTCGATCGCTGGACCATGCCCCTGACCCAGGGGCCGCTGACCGTGCTGGCTCGTGGCCTCGCCAGGTGCCGGGTACGTCCCGACCAGGTGACGGTCGCCGCTTTCCTGGTGGGCATGCTGGCTCTGCCGCTGCTGGCCCTGGGGTGGACCCTGCCGGCGCTGGCGGTCATCCTGCTCAATCGCCTGGGCGACGGGCTGGATGGCGCCCTGGCCAGGCTGATACGGGAGGCGAGCGATGCCGGGGGGTTTCTCGACATCGGCCTGGATTTTGTCTTCTACGCGGCAGTGGTACTGGGCTTCGCCCTGGCCGAACCGCAGACCAATGCCCTGGCGGCAGCCTTCCTGCTGTTCACCTTCATCGGCACCGCGACCTCCTTCCTGGCCTTTGCCATCATGGCTACGCGCCATGGTCTGGAGCGGCCACGTTTCCAGCAGAAGGCCTTCTACTATCTGCATGGCCTGACCGAGGGCACCGAGACGGTGCTGGCCTTCGTGCTCTTCTGCCTGTTTCCCGAGCACTTTCCGCTCCTGGCGTGGGGCTTCGGCGCGGCCTGCATGGTGACCACCGCCACCCGGCTCTGGGGCGGTTATTGCACCCTGCGGGACGTCGAGCACAAGCGACGGGAGACTTCCACCCCCTGAACGACGAGGGGGCAGCCCCTGGCTGCCCCCTCGTGAACCCGGCCACACGGCCGCGGCGGTCGGTCGAGTGCTCAGTGCTCGTGGCCGCCCTCGCCGTGCACGTGGCCGTGCTCGACTTCTTCCTCGCTGGCCTCGCGAACCTCGGCGATCTCCACGTCGAAGTTCAGGGACTGGCCGGCGAGGGGATGGTTGCCGTCCACGGTGACGGTGTCGCCATCGATCTGGGTCACGGTGACCATCAGCGGGCCGCCCTGGGTCTGGGCCTGGAACTGCATGCCCGGCTCGACGTTGTCGACGCCCTGGAAGGCATCACGCGGCACTTCCTGCACCAGTTGGGGTTGGACCTCGCCGTAGCCCTCTTCCGGGGCAACCTTGGCCTGGAGTTTGTCGCCGGTGGTGCGACCTTCAAGCTGCTTCTCGAGGCCCGGAATGATGTTGCCGGCGCCGTGGAGATAGGTCAGCGGCTCACGGCCTTCCGAGCTGTCCAGCACTTCACCTGCATCGTTGGTCAGGGTGTAGTGGAACGCGACAACGGAATTCTGCGCAATCTGCATTGATGAACCTTTCGGTGAGTGCATGTAGCGCGTCATGGTAACGCGGCAGTCAAGCCGCTGTCAGGGGCATGGAGGAAATTCAGGATGTCATGAATGAGCCTGAGTCCCATTCACGCTCATGCATTGCAAGTGAGCGAGGAACCCCTGGACGGTTGCGTGGCCCACCGGGCGGGGATACCCTTGCCAGGTTCGATTACCTGACTTTCTTCGATTGCCCCCTTCATGGAGAGTGCCATGACCTTGACCCTGATCTGGCTGATCGCCTTCGCCGTGCTTCTCTATCTCTTCCTCAAGCGCTGGGAAGCCTCCGTCAGTGGCATCCTGGACGCGCTGCTGCCCGGTGTTCTGCGCAGCGAGGATGATCGCTGGATATGGTGCCCGGCTATGGCGGTGCTCGGTGCCACCTTCATCGTGCGACCCGTGGACATGCTGATGACCCTGATCGTCATCGGCCTGGTGACCCTGATCGGCGCGAAGCTGGCCGGCTGGGCCATGAACAAGGTCGACTTGCACTGAGCAACACCCGGTCTTTACCGCTCAAGGCCGACATGACAAGGGCCCGCGGAATATGCTCCGCGGGCCCTTGTGGTTGACGGCCGCTTCTACACAGCCGAAACATGTCCGGTCATGGGCCTCAATACGGCGCCACGCTGACGCTGCTGCCACTGCCGATCAGGCGGACACGCTGGCCGACCTCGAAGTTCTGGTCTGCCTTCTGCACCACGACCACGTTCTGTCCGTTGTCCTGGCGGATCTCCATCTCCCAGGCGGTGATGCGGTTGGTCGCCTCCTCGGCCTTGGTGCCAGCCACGGAGCCACCGATGGCGCCCGCCACCGTGGCCAGCTGGCGTCCACTGCCGCCACCCACCTGGTTACCGAGCAGACCGCCAATGATTGCGCCACCGCCGGAACCGAGCAGTCCTCCCGCCCGACTTTCGGCCTGGATCTGGACCTGGCGCAGGGCCGTGATGGTGCCGAAGGTGACGCTCTGGGCTGATTTGGCCTGGTTGCCGCTGTAGACGTTGCCCGAGTAGGGAGCCGTGTTGGCGCAACCGGCGAGGGTCAGCATGCCGATGGCCAGAACGGGAAGAAGGCGTTTCATGCAGGATCTCCTGGTTGTCCGTGATGAGCACTCCGTCCCCGACGGGTGACCAAAGGTTATTGGACAGTGTTCTTGAATGAGTCTAGCGAGTCCATCCTGACTTGGCCAGTTCACCCGTTGTCTTGGACAATCGGGTTGCGTCGTCGTGCCGGCAACATTATGCAAAAAGGGAGGCCAATCGGCCTCCCCGGGTGGTTCCGTGGCTATCGCCAGCGGCGTTAGCCGAACTGGTTCATGGTGTTGTCCTTGCCGCCGGCCTTGAGGGCGGCATCGCCGTGGAAGAACTCCTTGTGGTCGTCACCGATGTTGGAGCCGGCCATGTCCTGGTGCTTGACGGTGGCGATGCCTTCGCGGATCTCCTTGCGCTGCACCCCGGCGACATAGGCCAGCATGCCCTCGTCGCCGAAGTAGCCCTTGGCCAGGTTGTCGGTGGAGAGGGCTGCCGTGTGATAGGTCGGCAGGGTGATGAGGTGGTGGAAGATGCCGGCCTCGCGGGCAGCGTCGCGCTGGAAGTTGCGCGTCCACTCGTCGGCCAGGGCGGCCAGCTCGCTGTCGTCGTACCGGGCATTCATCAGGTCGTCGCGGTCGTAGGCAGAGACGTCCTTGCCCTCCTGCTTCCAGGCGTCAAACACTTGCTGGCGGAAGTTCAGGGTCCAGTTGAAGGACGGGCTGTTGTTGTAGACCAGTTTGGCGTCCGGGCAGACCTCGCGGATACGGTTGACCATGCCGGCAATCTGTCCGACGTGGGGCTTCTCGGTCTCGATCCACAGCAGATCGGCGCCGTTCTGCAGGCTGGTGATGCAGTCCAGCACCACCCGGTCCTCACCGGTGCCCGGCTTGAACTCGTAGAGACCGGAAGCCAGGCGCTTGACCTTGACCAGCTTGCCATTCTGCTTGATCACCACGTCGCCGTTGTTGATGTCGGAGGCGGAGGCGATCTCGTCGCCATCGAGGAAGCTGTTGTACTGGTCGCCCAGGTCGCCCGGCTCGTTGGTCACCGCGATCTTCTGGGTCAGGCCGGCGCCCAGGGAGTCGGTCCGGGCGACGATCACGCCGTCTTCCACACCGAGCTCCAGAAAGGCGTAGCGCACGGCATTGATCTTGGCGATGAAGTCCTCGTGGGGCACCGTGACCTTGCCGGCCTGGTGGCCGCACTGCTTCTCGTCGGAGACCTGGTTCTCGATCTGGATGCAGCAGGCGCCGGCCTCGATCATCTTCTTGGCCAGCAGGTAGGTGGCCTCGGCGTTGCCGAACCCCGCATCGATGTCGGCAATGATCGGCACGACATGCGTCTCGAAGCCGTCGATCTTCGCCATCGCCTCGTCGGCCTTCGCCTGGTCGCCGGCCTTCTTGGCCTCGTCCAGGTCGCGGAAGAGGTGGTTGAGCTCCCAGGCGTCGGCCTGGCGCAGGAAGGTGTAGAGTTCCTCGATCAGGCTCGGCACGGTGGTCTTCTCGTGCATGGACTGGTCGGGCAGGGGGCCGAACTCGGAGCGCAGGGCGGCGACCATCCAGCCTGAGAGGTAGAGGTAGGAGCGCTTGGTGGTGCCGAAGTGCTTCTTGATGGAGAGCATCTTCTGCTGACCGATGAAGCCGTGCCAGCAGCCCAGCGACTGGGTGTACTGCGAGGTATCCGCATCGTAGGCGGCCATGTCCTCGCGCATGATCTTCGCAGTGTAGCGAGCAATGTCCAGGCCGGTCTGAAAACGGTTCTGGAGGCGCATGCGAGCAGCATGTTCGGGATTGATGTTGTCCCACTTTCCTTGCTGGGCTTCGCGCAGTTGAGCCAGAGCCTTGAGTTCATCTTTGAATGTGGTCATGGGGCCATCCTTCGTGTCAGGAGTGGAATCTCGTGTTCGCGATATCGGAATTTCCGGTCTCGCGGCCGCTGGAATCGCCTGCTGCATCATTCGGCAATGCCTTATGCTGCATCTGCGAAGTCCTGTCAGGGTCGACCAGATGCCGAGGCTTGTCTCTTAGGCCTTGGTCGAACCCGGGGTGAGGGCATGTCAGCTGCAGGACCTGACCGCCAGGGCCTGCGGGTAAACACCCGTTTTACCCTCGCCATGCAGGCCACTATGGCCCTTGAGGACGGGCGTCAACAATTGACACTTGGGGGAAGGAAGCGTTGTAACCCGACTACAGGGCGGGACAGGGCAGCGTCTTTTCTGTAGTCGAGTTTCGCGGGAGAGCGGCGTGATCGCGCCTCATCCCTTGAGGGACAGGCGCATATTGCGGTGCGGAATGCCGGCATCGAGGAACTCGTCCCCGAAGGCCACGAACCCCAGGTGTTCGTAGAATGCCTGGGCGTGGGTCTGGGCGGCGAGCGCCACGCTGGCATGGCCGTCACGGCGGGCAGCCTCGATGGCGGCCCGCATCAGGGCGGCCCCGATCCCCAGGCCGCGGGCCTGGGGCAGCACTGCCACCCGGCCGATATGGGCATCGGGTAGCAGCCGGGCGGTGCCCAGCGGTAGGGTGTCGTGCAGGGCCAGGAAGTGGCGGCATTCGGGGTCGCGGCCATCCCACTCCTCCTCCTGCGGTACCTGCTGCTCCTCGATGAAGACCACCCGCCGGATCTCCGAGGCGGTCTCGCCCAGTGCCCCCCAGGTACCTTCGTGTATCTCGATGGTGGTGTCCATGGGCTCACTCATCCACGAAGTCCCCGGCCCAGCCGAGGCTGCCGATGTCCAGCAGGCGGGCGAGCAGCGCGTCGGCCCCGGCCAGGGCCAGGGTCTCCGCGTCCAGCGGGGCGTCGGAGGCCACATGCCGGGCCAGGGGCAGGGCACAGTTCAGCCCGTCGCCATCGACGAAGAGGGTCGCGCGGTCGTCGTCCAGGGCGCGCCAGGCGAAGCGCGAACCGGGGCTACGTACCAGCGTCTCGCCCTCCTGCAGGATGGCGACCAGCTCCTCGATGTCGGTCGGGGTCTCGGCAGGGACCAGCTGGTCGACGTACTTGGGCTGGGTCATCACGCGGCCGAACCACTGGGCCAGCTGGGCCGGGTCGTCCAGGGTCTCCAGGATCAGCCGACGCATGCGCGCCACGGCGGCGTCATCGAGTTCAGTGGGGTCCTGGGGGGGCGCCATGCCGGCATCGGCGTAGCGTCTGGATGCTGGCAGCTGTTCGCCAAGATAGTCGGCAAAGGAGGTGATCGCCTCATCGGCGGAAGGGGCGCGAAAGCCCACCGAGAGGGTCAGGCAGTCGTCGGACTGGCTGACACCATGGTGGGCCCAGGCCGGAGGCAGGTAGAGCATGTCGCCCGGCTCGAGCACCCAGTCATCGCCCGGGGCGACCTCGAAGCGTTCTAGGATGCGCAGGTCGATGCCGTCCAGGATGGGCGCATCGTCGTCGACCTTCCCTCCCAGCTGCCAGCGGCGCTGGCCACTGCCCTGTAGCAGGAAGACATCGTACTGGTCGACGTGGGGACCGACGCTGCCGCCAGGCGGAGCATAGCTGATCATGATGTCGTCGAGCCGCCAGCGCGGCAGGAAGCTGAACTGCTCGAGCAGCTCGGCGACCTCGGGCACGTAGTGGTCCACGGCCTGGACCAGCAGGGTCCAGTCGCGCTCGGGCAGGGTAGCGAAGGTGGCCTCGTCGAAGGGGCCGTGGCGGACCTGCCAGGGGCCCTCGGCGCCCTGCTCCTCCACGAGGCGGGCCTCGACGCCCTCCTCGCAGGCGAGCCCCGCCAGCTCGTCCGGGTCCAGCGGGCACTGAAAGTCGGGGAAGGCGCCGCGGATCAGCAGCGGCTTCTGCTGCCAGACATCGCGCAGGAACTCGGCAGCGGTCAGGCCGCCGAGCATGGTAAGCGGGCTATCGGTTGACATAAGGATCCTGAGACTCGAATGGGGGGGAGCGACCTGACCTGTAGTGTGAAGCTAGAAGAGCGCCGCTTCGCGGCTGGAAGCTGGAAGAAAAGCCTTGACTGAAGCGGTGGAGGTTTCACGTTGCCTTCCAGCTTCCAGCTTCCAGCTTCCAGCTTCCAGCTTCCAGCTTCCAGCTTCCAGCTTAAAGCTTGCGAGCTTGCTCGCTGGCGTTGCCGATATAGGTCGCCGGCGTCAGGGCCTTGAGCTCGGCCTTCACCTCGGCAGGCAGTTCCAGGGTATCGATAAAGGCGGCGAAGCCGGTCTGGTCGATGCGCTTGCCACGGGTCAGCTCCTTGAGCTTCTCGTAGGGCTTCTCGATGCCGTAGCGACGCATGACCGTCTGGATCGGCTCAGCCAGTACCTCCCAGCTGGCATCGAGGTCCTCGGCGATGCGCGTCGGGTTGGCCTCGAGCTTGCCGATGCCCTTGAGCGAGGCCTCATAGGCGATCAGGCCGTAGGCCAGACCGACGCCCAGGTTGCGCAGCACCGTCGAGTCGGTGAGGTCGCGTTGCCAGCGCGAGATCGGCAGCTTCTGGGCGAGGTGGCCGAGGATGGCGTTGGCAAGCCCGAGGTTGCCCTCGGAGTTCTCGAAGTCGATGGGGTTGACCTTGTGGGGCATGGTCGAGGAGCCGATCTCGCCCTCCACGGTCTTCTGCTTGAAGTAGCCCAGCGAGATGTAGCCCCAGACGTCGCGATCGAAGTCGATGAGGATGGTGTTGAAGCGGCACACCGCATCGAACAGCTCGGCGATATAGTCGTGGGGCTCGATCTGGGTGGTAAAGGGGTTGAAGGTCAGCCCCAGGCCCTCGACGAAGGTGCGGGCGTTGGCCTCCCAGTCCACTTCCGGGTAGGTAGCGAGATGCGCATTGTAGTTGCCGACCGCGCCGTTGATCTTGCCCAGGATCTCGACGTTCTCGATCTGTGTGAGCTGGCGGCGCAGGCGATAGGCGACGTTGGCCATCTCCTTGCCCAGGGTGGTGGGGCTCGCCGTCTGGCCGTGGGTGCGCGAGAGCATCGGCTGGGCGGCGTGATCAAAGGCGAGCCGGGCGATCCCGTCGGCCACCCGCTGCATCACCGGCAGCAGGCTCTTCAGACCGTCGGTCAGCATCACGCCGTGGGAGAGGTTGTTGATGTCCTCGCTGGTGCAGGCGAAGTGCACGAACTCGGTGACGGCGTGCAGCTCCGGCTGGCCGGCGATCTTCTCCTTGATGAAGTACTCCACTGCCTTGACGTCGTGGTTGGTGGTGCGCTCGATCTCCTTGATACGGGCGGCGTCCTCCAGAGAGAAGTCGCGCAGCAGGGCCTCGAGGAAGGCGGTGGCCTCGGCCGAGAGCCTGGGCACCTCGGTGATGTGCGGGTGCTCGGCGAGACGCTGGAGCCAGCGGATCTCGACGATGACCCGCGCGCGGATCAGGCCGAATTCGCTGAAGTGCTCGCGCAGGGCCTCGGCCTTGCTGGCGTAGCGGCCATCCACGGGAGAGAGGGCGGTCAGGGCGGAGAGGGGCAGGGAGACGGCGTGCATGGTCGGGTTCCGGTCAAGGGAAGTGGAGGGGGATCAGGCCAGCTGGTCCAGGGTCTTCTTGAGAGCGCCCCGCTGGAAGATCAGCTTCCAGCGCCGGCCGCCCTGCTGGTGCCAGAGCAGGGCAAAACGGATGCCGGCGAGCAGGATGGCGCGGACACGCTCGGGCATCATGCGGCTCTGCAGCAGCGAGGGGTCGCCCTGGACGACGATGCGGGTCTTGAGGGTCGAGAGGGTTTCCTGATAGGCCTCGCCGAGGCTGGCGATGACGTTCTCGTGGGTCTCGCCGAAGTGCTCGGCCTGGCCCTGGATACGGGTCAGGCGCGTGCCTAGCGCATCCAGCATGGCCTCGTTGCCGCGGAGCTTGTTCATCAGCATCAGCAGCGTGAAGCCGTAGCGCAGCACCACCGGGTTGGCCTGCTGCCGTCCTACCACGCCCTCGAGCACTTCCAGGCCACGCCGCAGGTTGTTGGGGTGGCCGCCGTAGATTGCCTCGAAGCTCTCGGGATTGGTGTCCAGCGTGGCATGGATCAGTGTCTCCCAGGCGCGCGGATCGACCTGGCCGGTGCGAGCGAGTTCATCGACCAGGCTGGCGGCCTGGAAGACCCCGGCGAGTGCCAGGGCCTGGCGGGCCGTCGGGGTGTCCGGGGCGCGGTGAATCGGGGTCGAGGCGGTCATGTGACAGGCTCCGTGGCGTTCCAGGTCTCGCGGATCACTCCGCCACCGAGGCAGATCTCGCCATCGTAGAGGACCAGTGACTGACCGGGGGTGACGGCGCGCTGGGGCGCATCGAAGCGGACCTCGACCCCGCCGTCGTCGCTCACGTTCATTCGGCAAGGCACATCGGCCTGCCGGTAACGGGTCTTGGCGGTGAAGCGGCCCTCGGCGGCCGGTGGCGTGCCGGCCACCCAGTCCACGGGCTCGGTGGCCAGCGAGTCGGTGTAGAGAAGTGGGTGATGCTTGCCCTGCACGGCGACGAGCACGTTGCGCTGGAGATCCTTGGCGGCGACGTACCAGGGCGCGTCCGGATGGTGGGCAAGGCCGCCGATGCCGAGCCCCTGGCGCTGGCCCAGGGTGTAGTACATCAACCCCATGTGCTCGCCGATGACCTCCCCCTCGGGGGTCTCGATCACACCGGGCTGGGCAGGCAGGTACTGCTTGAGGAAGTCGCGGAAGCGCCGCTCGCCGATGAAGCAGATGCCGGTGGAATCCTTCTTCCTGGCGGTCACCAGGTCATGGCGCTCGGCGATGGCACGCACCTCGGGCTTCTCCAGCTCGCCTACCGGGAAGAGAGTACGGGCGATGGCGGCCTCCGGGACGGCATGCAGGAAATAGCTCTGGTCCTTGTTGGTATCGACTCCCTTGAGCAGTCGCGGGCGGCCGTCGCGGATGCCGCCGCGCACATAGTGGCCGGTGGCGATCTTCTCGGCCCCCAGCATCTCGGCATACTCCAGGAACACCTTGAACTTGATCTCGCGGTTGCAGAGGATGTCCGGGTTCGGCGTGCGACCCGCCTGGTATTCGGCCAGGAAGTGCTCGAAGACGTTGTCCCAGTACTCGGCGGCGAAGTTGGCGGTATGCAACCTGATGCCGAGTTTCTCGCAAACCGCCGAGGCGTCTGCCAGGTCGGCCCTGGCGGTGCAGTACTCGGTGCCGTCGTCCTCGTCCCAGTTCTTCATGAACAGGCCTTCGACGTCGAACCCCTGCTCCAGCAGCAGCAGGGCGGAGACGGAAGAGTCGACGCCGCCGGACATGCCGACGATCACCTTGCCTGTGGTGGCGGTCATGGGCGCTCTCGCATCGGGTATGGCGTAAATGGGCGGGGATTATACACGACTCGAGCCGGAAGCTCGAAGAGCGCCGCTTCGCGGCTGGAAGCTGGAAGAAAAGCCTTGACCCAAGCGGTGGAGGTTTCACGCAGCCTTCCAGCTTCCAGCTCCGCGCGAAGCGCGGCTAGCGCTCGTGAATCACGTCCATGGGGTAGAAGCGGCTTGCCAGGGCATCGCGGACGCGCCGCAGCACCAGCGGGCTGCGCAGACGACCTTCCCTGCTCAGTGTTTCGAGCTCGTCGAGGGTCAGCCAGTGCACGGCGAGGATGGCCGGGTCCAGCTCATTGCCCAGATGGGCAAGCGCCATGCCGAAGAAGCCGTGACTGTGAAAGGTGAGGCCATCCGGCGTGTGATGGACGTACATGCCCAGGTAGTCGGTGATGCCCACCTGCCAGGCGGTCTCCTCGCGCAGCTCGCGCAGGGCGGCCTCCTGGATGCGCTCGCCGGGCTCCAGGTGGCCCGCGGGCTGGTTGAAGAGCGTCTCTGTTCCACCACGGTCCTCCTCGACCATCAGGAAGCGCCCGGCTCGCTCCACCACGGTAGCTACGCTGATATAGGGCTGCCAGCGGCTCATCGGCGCTTTCCTCTTGCTCGACCCCGGCGAGCGCCTGACGGCGGTCTGCGCGGAGCGTGAAGGGTCTCCCGTCGCCACTGTCCGGGGGGCAGGCCATCCAGGCGCCAGGGGCCGATGGCCACCCGGACGAGCCTCAGGGTGGGATGGCCGACATGGGCCGTCATGCGGCGGACCTGGCGATTGCGCCCTTCGGTGATGGTCAGTTCCAGCCAGGTGGTGCGAGGGTGGCGGATCGTGTCCAGGGGCGGGTCGCGTTCGGGTAGGTCGCACGATGTCAGGCGCTGCACCTTCGCGGGGCGGGTTCTTCCGTCCTTGAGGGTGATGCCGTCGCGCAATGCCTGCAGGGCAGTGTCATCGGGCGCCCCCTCCACCTGCACGCGGTAGGTCTTGGGCTGCTTGTGTCGGGGGTCGCTGATGCGGTGGATCAGCTCGCCATCGTCGCTCAGCAGCAGCAGTCCCTCGGAGTCATGGTCGAGCCGGCCCGCCGGATAGATGCCGGGCACGTCGATGACGTCGGCCAGGGTCGCGCGGCGCTCCCCGTCCGGGGCCTTCCGGTCGGTGAACTGAGAGAGCATGCGGTAGGGCTTGTGCAACAGGTAAAGAGCGCTCATTCGACCAAGGTCTTGCTACCATGGATTGTCGACAAATCTGGTTTCAAGCCTACTCCGTTCCGGCGGGTGAATGCTATACTTCGGCCTCCACTGAACAGACCAGACAGGGGAGTTCTCAATGGGGTTCCAGAAAATCGTCCTGCCCGAGGGCGGCCAGAAGATCACCGTCAATGCCGATGACAGCCTGAACGTGCCCAACGAGCCGGTCATCCCGTATATCGAGGGCGACGGTATCGGTGTCGACGTGACACCGGCCATGATGATCGCCATCGATTCCGCCGTCCAGAAGGCCTACAACGGCGAGCGCAAGATCCACTGGATGGAAGTCTATGCCGGTGAGAAGGCTACCCAGGTCTATGACGCGGATACCTGGCTGCCTGAAGAGACCCTGGAGGCGGTCAAGGACTATGTCGTTTCCATCAAGGGCCCGTTGACCACGCCGGTGGGCGGGGGGATCCGCTCCCTGAACGTTGCCCTGCGCCAGAAGCTCGACCTCTATGTCTGCCAGCGCCCGGTACGCTGGTTCGAGGGTGTGCCGAGCCCGGTCAAGCACCCCGGCGATGTGGACATGGTCATCTTCCGCGAGAACTCCGAGGACATCTACGCCGGCATCGAGTGGAAGGCCGGCACCCCTGAGGCCGACAAGGTCATCAAGTTCCTGCGCGAGGAGATGGGCGTCCAGAACATCCGCTTCCCCGAGAACTGCGGCATCGGTGTCAAGCCGGTCTCCGTCGAGGGCACCAAGCGACTGGTGCGCCAGGCCCTGCAGTACACCATCGACAACGACCGCGAGTCGCTGACCCTGGTGCACAAGGGAAACATCATGAAGTTCACCGAGGGGTCCTTCAAGGACTGGGGGTATGAGCTCGCCAAGGAGGAGTTTGGTGCCGAACTGCTCGACGGTGGCCCCTGGATGACCATGAAGAATCCCAAGACCGGCAAGGAGATCGTCATCAAGGACGTCATTGCCGACGCCATGCTGCAGCAGATCCTGCTGCGCCCGGCCGAGTACGACGTCATTGCCACCCTCAACCTCAACGGTGACTATCTCTCCGACGCCCTGGCAGCCGAGGTGGGTGGCATCGGCATCGCGCCGGGGGCCAACCTGTCCGACGCCGTGGCGATGTTCGAGGCGACCCACGGGACCGCGCCGAAGTATGCCGGACAGGACAAGGTCAACCCGGGCTCGCTGATTCTCTCCGCCGAGATGATGCTTCGCCACATGGGCTGGGTCGAGGCGGCCGATCTGGTGCTCAAGGGCATGGAGAAGGCGATCTCCAAGGGTGAGGTCACCTATGACTTCCATCGTCAGATGGACAATGCCAAGCTTCTCAAGTGCTCCGAATTCGGTCAGGCCGTCGCCGACAACATGTAGGTCGCGATTCTGACCCGGGCCCCCGTCCGCCATCTGGCGGATGGGGGCCTTTTGCGTTGAAGCGTCCTGGTATCGAGCCGAGACGTTGAACCCTGCCGGCGCAGTGGCGTCCAATCACGGTTGAGATGATAGGCGGCGTCCGGCTTGTCGAGATGGATAGTGGCCCTTATGTTCAGTAGAGATGATGATGTTGTGGCGCCGCGCAAGGTGAGGGCGTCCACGCTAGGCGGCATGACCCGGCCACCGGGTCCCGAGGAGGACGATGGTGACCTGGCGGTGCAGTCTGCCGATCCGGAAGTGGCACAGCCTCCCCTTTACAAGGTGGTGCTTCACAACGATGACTTCACTCCCATGGAGTTCGTGGTGGAGGTGTTGCAGACCTTCTTCCACATGGACAGCGAGACCGCAGTTCAGGTCATGCTGACTGTCCACACCCGGGGAAAGGCCACCTGTGGCGTCTTCACTCGAGATATCGCGGAAACCAAAAGCCATCAGGTCAATCAATATGCAAGAGAGTGTCAGCATCCGTTGCTGTGCGACATCGAGGCGGCGGACTGAGCGACATGGTCGAAGAGGGGCATCAGCGGGCCCGTGTTGAAGAGAGACTTGCAACGGCGCCGTTTGTACCCGATGTTGATGATGCCGGACCATGAATGATCCGACGCAAAGCCCTGGGCGGCGAGAAGGGGACTGCCATGCTGAGTAAAGAACTTGAACTGACCCTGAACACGGCCTTTACCGTGGCCCGCTCCAAGCGCCACGAGTTCATGACCGTGGAGCACCTGCTTCTGGCGCTGCTGGACAACGCCTCGGCGGCAGATGTACTGCGTGCTTGCGGGGCCAACCTCGACAAGCTGCGGTCCGACCTGCAGGATTTCATCAATTCCACCACGCCGCTGATTCCTGAGGATCAGACGGACCGCGAGACACAGCCGACCCTGGGGTTCCAGCGGGTGCTTCAGCGCGCCGTCTTTCACGTGCAGTCCTCGGGCAAGAGTGAAGTCACCGGCGCCAACGTGCTGGTGGCGATCTTCTCCGAGCAGGAGAGCCAGGCGGTCTACTTCCTCAAGCAGCAGAACGTGGCAAGGGTCGATGCCGTCAACTATATCGCCCACGGCATCTCCAAGGTGGCCGGGCATGGGCAGAACCCGTCATCGCCCTCGCCAGAGGCTGAAGAGGCCGAGGAGGGTGGCGCCGAGACCGGCTCCAATCCGCTCACCAGCTATGCCTCCAACCTCAATGAGCAGGCGCGGCTGGGCAAGATCGACCCGCTGATCGGTCGTGATCACGAGCTTGAGCGGGTGGTGCAGATTCTGGCGCGCCGTCGCAAGAACAACCCCCTGCTGGTTGGCGAGGCCGGCGTGGGCAAGACCGCTATCGCCGAAGGGCTGGCCAAGCGTGTCGTCGAGGAAGACGTGCCCGACGTCATCAGTGATGCGGTGGTCTACTCCCTGGACATGGGGGCCCTGCTGGCGGGCACCAAGTATCGCGGCGATTTCGAGAAGCGCCTCAAGAACCTGCTTGCCGAACTGCGCAAGCAGCCCAATGCCATCCTGTTCATCGACGAGATCCATACCGTGATCGGGGCAGGCGCTGCTTCCGGCGGCGTGATGGATGCGTCCAACCTGCTCAAGCCGCTGCTCTCCTCGGGCGAGCTGCGCTGCATCGGCTCCACCACCTTCCAGGAGTACCGCGGTATATTCGAGAAGGATCGCGCGCTGGCGCGCCGCTTCCAGAAGGTCGACGTCATGGCGCCCTCGGTAGAGGATACCACCCGCATCCTCAAGGGGCTGCGCTCGCGCTTCGAGGAGCACCACCAGCTGAAGTACACCGATGCAGCCCTTGAGAGTGCCGCTCGACTGTCGGACCGCTACATCAACGATCGCCACCTGCCCGACAAGGCCATCGACGTGATCGACGAGGCTGGCGCCCACCAGCGTCTATTGCCACCGGAGGTGCGCGTGGACACCATCGACGTGGACCAGGTCGAGGCGGTGGTGGCCTCCATCGCACGGATTCCGCCGAAGAGCGTCTCCAGCTCCGACCGCAAGCTGTTGGCCAATATCGATCGCGACCTGAAGATGCTGGTCTTCGGGCAGGACGAGGCCATCGACAGCCTTGCCGCGGCGATCAAGCTGTCGCGCGCCGGCCTCAAGGCGCCGGACAAGCCGGTGGGGAGCTTCCTGTTCGCTGGCCCCACCGGGGTCGGCAAGACCGAGGTGGCTCGACAGCTCTCCCATATCATGGGTATCGAGCTGGTGCGCTTCGACATGTCTGAGTACATGGAACGCCATACCGTGTCGCGGCTGATCGGGGCCCCGCCGGGATATGTCGGCTACGACCAGGGCGGCCTGCTGACCGAGGCGATCACCAAGCAGCCCCACTGCGTGCTGCTGCTCGACGAGATCGAGAAGGCGCACCCCGAGGTCTTCAACCTGCTGCTGCAGGTCATGGATCATGGACGCCTGACCGACAACAACGGCCGCGAGGCGGATTTCCGCCATGTGATCCTGATCATGACCTCGAATGCCGGGGTCGAGCAGGCCACGCGGCGCTCCATCGGCTTCCAGACGCAGGATCATTCGACGGATGCCATGGAGGTGATCCGCAAGACCTTCTCGCCGGAGTTTCGCAACCGTCTGGACGGCATCATCCAGTTCCATGCCCTGCCCACGGCGGTGGTGCGCAACGTGGTGGACAAGTTCCTCGTCGAACTGCAGGCGCAGCTCGACGAGAAGCGGGTCCAGCTCGATGTGGACGAGGCTGCCCGGGACTGGCTGGCAGAGAAGGGCTACGATCCCGACATGGGGGCGCGCCCGATGGCTCGCCTGATCCAGGAGAAGCTCAAGAAGCCGTTGGCCGAGCTGATCCTGTTCGGCGAGCTGGCCGAGCACGGCGGGGTGGTGCATGTCAGTGTGGAGGAGGGAGAGCTTCACCTCTCCACGGAGTCCGAGCTGGCCGACGCACCCTGACGTGGTCAGGTGGGCATCATCGTACAGCGCCCTGTCTGCGGATGGGGCGTTGTTCGTTCAGGCCCGGCAGCAGCGGGGTGGCGGCAGATGGATGGTTCAGCCAGCGTGCGGCATGACCTGCCGAGGACTCAGCGAGCGCGGTAGACGATGCGTCCCTTGGACAGGTCGTAAGGGGTCAGCTCGACCTTGACCTTGTCGCCGGTGAGGATGCGGATGTAGTGCTTGCGCATCTTGCCCGAGATATGGGCAGTAACCACGTGGCCATTTTCCAGCTCGACGCGGAACATGGTATTGGGAAGGGTATCGACGACGACGCCTTCCATTTCGATATGGTCTTCACGTGCCATATAGGCGGTTCCTCGCTGATGGTGACAAAAGAGGGCGGCACGGTCTCACGGCGTTGCCGCCCGTGCTCACAGGATAGCGAGATATTGTGCCGCAAGCCGCTCGTCAAGGCAAAGGAAGCCGCTCATCGCTTCTCCTCACAGGGCAATCATGCGTCGCCAGTGGCGACCATCGAGCATCTCCAGGGGACGGAAGGACTGCTTGTAGTTCATCTTGCGACACTCGCGGATCCAGTAGCCCAGATAGACATGGGGTAGCCCCTGGTCCCGGGCACGCTGTACCAGGCTGAGCACAGCGAAGGTGCCCAGCGAGCGCCGCTCCAGCGCCGGTGACGGGTCGAAGAAGGTGTAGATGGCCGAGAGGCCGTGCTCGAGCTGATCGAAGGCCGAGACCGCCACCAGCCGGCCGTCGAGCCGGAACTCCAGCAGTCGGGCGTAGGCCTGGTCCAGGGTCAGGAAGGTGCGATACTGCTCGTGACTCGGTGGGTACATGTCACCATCGGCGTGACGGGTACGGACATAATGGGCGTAGAGTGCATAGTGTTCGGCATCGAAGACGGCGGGACGTACATGCAGGGTCAGATCGGCATTGCGGTGGAGCAGCTTGCGCTGGGTACGGCCGGGCGCGAAGTCGGCCACCGGGATGCGCACCGAGATGCAGGCGTTGCAGGCATCGCAGTGGGGACGGTACAGGTGGCGGCCGCTGCGCCGAAAGCCGAACGGGGCCAGGGCGTCGTACACGCCCTGGCCCGGTGACTCCTGAGGGTCGAGGAACAGCGTGGTCGCTTCGCGGCCTTCCAGGTAGCTGCAGGCGTGGGGCACGGTCAGGAAGAAGCGCAGATCCCTGACCGGCTGCCGGGGGGCATTGCTGCTCAAGGTTGCCATCTCCTCTGAATCAATGGCCCGCAAGGGCGTCGATCGCATCGAATGTCCAGGTGGGGGCGGGCACGCCATCGACCGCCTCCCGGCGGCCATCATCGGCATCTCCCAGCCACCCTTCAAGATAGCTGATGAACGTGGTTCGGGCGATGTCCCGGGCTCCCAGGCTGGCCAGGTGCCCGGTATGCATCTGACAGTCGATCAGCCGGCCACCACCGGCGGCCATGACCCGAGCCAGCTGCACCAGAGCCACCTTGGAGGCATCCGCCTCCCGCGAGAACATCGACTCGCCGAAGAAGATGGGCCCCATGGCGACCCCGTACAGACCGCCCACGAGCTCGCCGGCGCGCCAGACCTCCACCGAGTGGGCCGCGCCCAGGCGATGCAGGCGTCCATAGGCATCCTGCATCTCGGCGGTGATCCAGGTGTCGGGCTGGGCGTCACGGGGTGCCGCACAGGCCCTGATCACGCGGTCGAAAGCGGTATCGGCGGTAACCTGGAAGCCCGCATTGCGCAGTCGCTTGGCAAGGCTGCGCCGCACCCGGATCTCGTCCGGGAACAGCACCATGCGCGGGTCCGGACTCCACCACAGTAGCGGTTGATCATCGCTGAACCAGGGAAAGATGCCGCGCCGGTAGGCGGCCAGCAGCCATTCCGGGGTCAAGGCGCCACCGGCGGCCAGCAGGCCATCGGGGTCGCGCAGGGCAGAGTCCACGGGCGGGAAGCCCACGGGGTGGTCAGGGAGCCAGGGGAGCATGGCGGCGTCTTCCTTGTCGTCGGCCCGTTCAGTCTGACGCGTCGCGGAAGGGGGCTCAAGGCATGCAGGCCCCTGTGATGGTGAGCGCTTGCTCGGTATGATTGAGCACGATGAAATTCGGAAGACGCCATCTTGGCGCAAGGGGGGATGGCCGCTTGAGTGTCAATAAGAGGACTTCGTCACGTCGGGTGACGGCGGCGAATGCCAGGGAGACGGCCAAGCGCTTTGGCCTGCGGCTGCAGGGCGCCGCGCGGGAGGGCGTGGTGATACTGCTGCTGGCCGCCTGTGTATTCCTGCTGCTGGCACTCTACAGCTTCAGCGCCCAGGATCCCGGCTGGTCGCGCAGCGGTCCCGAGACCGACGTCGCCAACTGGATGGGGGCCCTCGGCGCCTGGCTCGCCGATGTGCTCTACTCGCTGTTTGGCGTGAGTGCCCTCTGGTGGCCCGGCATGCTGGGGTTCGCTGCCTGGTGGCTGATTCGTTCGCGTCAGGTGCGCTTCGAGTGGGATGCGACCGCCCTGGCGGTGCGCTGCGGGGGGCTGGTGCTGCTGCTGCTGGGCTCCACGACCCTGGGGGCGCTGCACTTCTACCGCCCCGATGGTCCCTTGCCCTATTCCACGGGGGGCATTCTCGGCGAGGGGCTGGTCGGTGCCCTGCTGCCGCTGGTGGGGGCGGGTGGCACCGGCCTGCTGGCCTTGGCCGCCATGCTGTGCGGCGTTCCCCTCTTCACCGGGCTCTCCTGGCTGGCGGTGATGGACGAGCTGGGCCACCGCAGTCTGGTGCTGTGGCGCTGGGTAGCAGACCGTTTCGGCCTGGTGCGCGAGCGACGTGCCGAGCGGCGCGACCTGGCCCGCGAGGAACGGGAGTCCCCGGTCGCCGAGAACGATGAACGAGAGGCCGGTGAGGCCTCTCGTGCGGCGCAGCAGCGCCCGCGCTGGTGGCAGCGTCTGGGAAGGGGGCGTCGTCACGAAGCCGAACCGGTACAGGTCGCCGAGAAGGGCTCGCGTCGCGAGCCCGGTTTCGGCAATGACGGCGAGACCGACATTCCCTGGGAAGTGCCCGAGCGCACGCCCTCCGCCAAGCAGCCCGAGGCAGCCTATTCTGCCCGGGCCTCCCGCCAGGCCGTGGAGCCACGGGTGACGATCACCCCGCCGGCGGAGCCGCGGACGGCGACGTCCTCGCCCCTCGCCGGGGCCAGGCCCGCTGACTCGACCACGCCCCCGCGCTCACGCGAACCGGTGTCGGGTGCCGGTCATGACGCCCCCTGCGCGTCCGGCGAGATGCCGCGTAGCCGGCCGGAGCCCCGCGACGAGGAGAGCCCACGCCGGGTCCCGGAAGCGGTGCCCGATCCGGTGCTGCCCGATGATGACGAGGTGCTGCCGGCCTGGCAGGGCCCCGTGCTGCGGGCAGGGCGTGACGAGGAGGGGTTCGATGCAGGCGTCGACGCCTCTTTCGGCAGCGCCGAGCCCGGGGAACGGGCCGATGCACCGCCCCCTGCCCGGGCCGCCTCGGGTGCCGCGCCGGACTCGACGGCCCGCGAGCGGGAGCATCGTGAAGCGGGGCTGGCCGATTGTCGGGACGCCGACCGGGAAGCGCCCGAGGATGCGGACGAACCGCAGCTGGCCTGGGCGGCGGCGAGCGAAGGGGCCAAGAAGGAGGGAGAGGCGTCCACCGGTCGGCGAGATCCGGGGGTTGCCCCGCCGGAGCCGACACCCGAGCCAGCCGCGGAGGCTGCGCCGCAGGTAGCAACCGCCGAGCAGGCGCGCGAAGCCGCTGACGAGACGGAGGGGCCAGCGCTGTGGACCGTGGAGCATCTGCAGAATCAGCGACCGGTGCTCGACGAGTTGCCGGAGCCCGATGGTGACTTGCCCAGCCTGCGCCTGCTGACGCCACCCCAGGCCCATCAGCCCAATTACACGGATGCTCAGCTGACCGAGATGGCCGAGCTGCTCGAGGTGCGGCTTCGCGAGTACGGGGTCAAGGCTGAGGTCGTGGATACCTGGCCCGGGCCGGTGATCACGCGCTTCGAGATAAAGCCGGCGGCAGGGGTGAAGGTCTCCAAGATCAGCAACCTGGCGAAGGACCTGGCGCGGTCGCTGATGGTCAAGAGCGTGCGTGTGGTCGAGGTGATTCCCGGCCGGCCCACCGTGGGTATCGAGATTCCCAATCCGCATCGTGCCATGATTCGCCTGCGCGAGGTGATCGACTCCGACCGTTACCAGCAGGAGGCCTCGGCCTTGACCCTGGCGCTGGGGCAGGACATCGGCGGCGGTCCGGTGGTGTCGAACCTCGGCAAGATGCCCCACCTGCTGGTGGCCGGCACCACCGGCTCCGGCAAGTCAGTGGGCGTCAACGCCATGCTGATCTCCATGCTGCTCAAGGCCACGCCCGAGGAGTTGCGCATGATCATGGTCGATCCCAAGATGCTTGAGCTGTCGGTCTATGACGGCATCCCGCACCTGCTGGCGCCGGTGGTGACCGACATGAAGGAGGCCGCCAATGCGCTGCGCTGGTGTGTCGCGGAGATGGAGCGTCGCTACAAGTTGATGGCGTCCATGGGGGTACGCAACATCGCCGGCTTCAATGGCAAGCTCGACGAGGCCGAGCGGGCCGGTGCCCAGGTGGCCGACCCGCTATGGGAGCCTCAGCCGTGGGAGATGCATCAGGCGCCGCCGGTGCTGGAAAAGCTGCCCTATATCGTGGTGGTGATCGACGAGTTTGCCGACATGTTCATGATTGTCGGCAAGAAGGTCGAGGAGCTGATCGCGCGCCTGGCCCAGAAGGCCCGGGCGGCCGGTATCCATCTGATCCTGGCGACACAGCGCCCCTCGGTGGATGTGGTGACAGGCCTGATAAAGGCCAATATCCCGACGCGCATGGCGTTCCAGGTCTCTTCCCGGGTCGATTCGCGCACCATCCTTGACCAGGGCGGGGCGGAGAACCTGCTCGGCCACGGCGACATGCTCTATCTGCCGGCCGGCTCAGGCATGCCGACCCGAGTTCATGGTGCCTTCGTCGACGACGACGAGGTGCATCGCGTGGTCGAGGACTGGAAGCGGCGCGGCGAGCCGGAGTATATCGACGAGATTCTTGCCGGTGGTGTCTCTGCCGAGGCTCTCACGGGTCTGGAGGCCGAGGGCGGCAATGATGATGGTGCCGAGCAGGATGCCCTCTACGACGAGGCGGTGGCCTTCGTCACCGAGAGCCGTCGGGCCTCCATCTCGGCGGTGCAGCGCCGCTTCAAGATCGGCTACAACCGGGCCGCGCGCCTGGTCGAGTCCATGGAGATGGCCGGCGTGGTGTCCACCATGGGCACCAACGGGGCGCGTGAGGTGCTGGCCCCGCCGCCGGCAGGCGACTGACCTTCCCCAACCTTGCAGCAATGATGGAAGCCCCGGCGAGCGTGCAACCTGCCGGGGCGATCCGGGTCCGAGTGACAGGATGCCATGAAGGACCCGTCCAGGGAGACAGAAACGATGACAGTGAAGAAGACCCTCGCCGCGCTGACCGTGACGCTCGCCATGCCGATGTCGGCCCTGGCCAGCGAGGGCGCAGAGCGCCTGGCGAACATTCTTGAGCCTCTCGAGACCTATGCGGCGGACTTCGAACAGCAGATCCTCGACGGCAGCGGACAGCGCCTGCAGGAGGCACGCGGTCGCATGTGGCTGTCGCGTCCCGGCAAGTTCCGCTGGGAAGTGGATGCCCCCTACGAGCAGCTGGTGGTCTCCGCGGGCGAGGAGGTCATCCTCTACGACCCGGACCTGGAGCAGGCCACGGTGCAGGCGCTGGATCAGCGGGTGACGCATACCCCGGCCTTGCTGCTCTCCGGCAGTGCCGATGAGCTGACCGGCAGCTATGACGTCACTCGTGAGCAGCAGGGGGGCAGCGAGACCTTCACCCTGGTGCCCAGGGACAACGACACCCTGTTCGAGGAACTGCAGATGACCTTTCGTGGCGAGGCGCTCGACATGTTGCAGATGACCGACAGTACCGGGCAGCGTACCGCTATCGAGTTCGACAATGTGCAAATGAACGAGTCGCTGGATGACAGCCGATTCACCTTCGAGATCCCCGAGGGGACCGACGTGATCCGCGATACGCAATGACCCGGCTTCGCCGGGAGCTGGAAGCCATAAGCTGTAAGCTGGAAGAAAAACCTTGACACCTGATTGGGTGGCAACATGATGCCTTCCAGCTTACGGCGCTACGCGCCGTCATCCGCCTCGGCATCCAGCGCTTCCCGCCAGGCCATCAGCTGGCCATAGCGCTTCTCCTGGCCATGCGCCGAGGGCTGGTAGAAGCGCTGGTGCGGGACGCCGTCTGGCCAGCAGTCATGGCTGCTGCCGGCCGGGTAGCCGTGGGGCTCGCTGTGGGCATAGCGATAGCCCTGGCCGTGCCCCAGGGATTCCATCAGCCTGGTCGGCGCGTTGCGCAGGTAGGTGGGCACCTCCAGCTGTGGCTGCTGTGCCACGAAGCTCTTGGCGGCCTTCCAGGCCTGGTCGATGGCGTTGCTCTTGGGGGCTACCGCCAGGTGGATGGCGGCGTGAGCGATGGCGCGCTGGCCTTCGTAGTCGCCCAATCTCAGGTAGGCATCCCAGGCGGCCATCACCAGGGGCAGGGCCCGCGGGTCGGCGTTGCCCACGTCTTCCGAGGCAATGGCTGCCAGGCGGCGGATCACGTCCAGCGGGTCGCCACCACCCTGCAGGAAGCGGGCAATATAGAGCAGGGCGGCGTCCTGTCGCGAGGAGCGCACCGACTTGTGGATCGCCGATAGCAGATCGTAGAAGTGATCGCCCTGCTTGTCGAAGGCGCTGGCCTGGTGGCCGATGACGTCTTCCAGCGCCTCGCGAGGCAGGCGTTCAGCGTCGCCCTCGGCCACGGTGAAGTCGCAGGCGGTCTCGAGCAGGCCCAGGGCGCGGCGGGCATCGCCGGCGGCAGCCCGCGCCACCAGCGCCAGCACCCCGTCGTCCACGCGGATCCGCCGGGTGCCCAGACCGCGCACCTCGTCGGCCAGTGCCCGCTGCATTACCTCCACCAGCTCCTCCTCGCTGAGCGACTTCAACACGTGTACCCGGGCACGGGAGAGCAGTGCCGAGTTGACCTCGAAGGAAGGATTCTCCGTGGTGGCACCGATCAGCGTCAGCAGCCCCGACTCCACGTGGGGCAGCAGGGCGTCCTGCTGGCTCTTGTTGAGGCGATGGATCTCGTCGAGAAACAGCAGGGTGGGGCGTTCGCGCGCCTGCATGTCCCGGGCACGATCGACGGCGGCTCGGATCTCCTTGACACCGGCCATCACCGCCGAGAGGTGCTCCAGATGAGCGCCGGAGACCTCGGCGAGAATCTCGGCCAGTGTCGTCTTGCCGGTACCAGGAGGACCCCAAAGGATCATCGAGCGCACTACGCCACTCTCGGCCATGCGCGCGAGAGGCTTGCCAGGGCCGACCAGCGCCTGCTGTCCCACATAGTCCTCGAGCCGGCGCGGGCGCATGCGAAAGGCGAGTGGCGCGGCATCATCGGACACGTTGCGCTGGAAGAGATCCATTTCTGACTCCTGGACGTGCGACTGCTAGAGTGGGTATGTTGTGGCTGGCAATATGACCTCGGGCGACAGGCGGAATTCCTCCCGGCAGGCGTGTTAGAGGCAGGTCCGCCATACGGAGAGTGGCAAGGCAGTGAACCCCTCCTGCCGCGGAGTATCCAAGGTAGACAGCCTTCCGTCCGACACCGCTTCAGAGGAGATCCCTGACATGCCCATGCTGAATCAGTTGCGCCAGGATCATGCCAACATGGCCCGCATGTTGCACGTCCTGCAGCTCAAGCAGAAGTCCCTGGCGTGCGGCGAGCGTCCCAATTTCCAATTGGTCAGGGAGGTTGTCGATTATATCCTCGACTATCAGGAAGGTTTCACCCAGCCGTTGGAGAAGGTCTGCACCGAGCGGCTCCAGGAACTGGACCCGTCGAGTGTCGAGGTCACCGAGCGCCTGTCTCGAGACTATCGGGCGTTGCAATCCCGGCTCCAGCGGCTCTCCAATGACCTCGACATGATCCTGATGGATGCCGTGGTACCCATGGATCGCTTCGCCGAGGACCTCAAGGCCTACCTGGAAAGCCATCGTGCCTACCTGCGGGACGAGCGAGAGCTGCTGTTCCCGCTGATCCGTGAACATTTCAACGACCAGGATCTCGACGCCCTCGCGGCGGCGTTGCCTGAAGGCGCCCAGGCTCAGCTCGAGCGCCTGCAGGAGGCGTACCCGGAGCTTTATGCCGAGCTGCGCGATGCCCCCGAGCCGGTGACCTGATCCCATCACGGTTCAGGACCGGGGCGGGCATTTCGTGCCTGCAGACCAACAAGCCTGTCGTCGAACCCCGGATCTCTCGCAGGGTGCTGGTCAAAATCGACAGGCTCCTGGGGTAGAATGATCGGCATTTTTCAGCGGTCATCTCCCCGTCATGCGCAACCTCACCTTCGCCGTCTCGCCATCACACCCCTTGTGTCCGCCGACCCCGCGACAGGGTGGGCAGGGCTGATGGCGGGACCGATCCTGGTATTCGACTCCGGCGTCGGCGGGCTTTCGGTGGTTCAGGCGCTGCGCAGGCGTCTGCCCGACGCTTCCCTTGCCTATGCCTGTGATAATGCCATGCTGCCCTATGGCCAGCGAGATCAGGCCTGGCTGGTACAGCGCATCCGTGCGGTCTGCGAGACTGCCGTGGCGGCCAGCGGCTGCAGCGCTCTGGTCGTGGCCTGCAATACCGCCAGCACCCTGGCGCTGGATGTCTTGCGTGGGTGCCTGGCGATTCCCGTGGTCGGCACCGTGCCGGCGATAAAGCCGGCGGCACGGGTGAGCCGGACGCGCCATATTGGCCTGCTGGCGACCAGCGCGACCGTCTCGGGCGCCTATACCCTGCAACTGATCCAGGATTTCGCCGCCGACTGCCGGGTAACGCGGGTCGCCGCGGATGCCCTGGTCACCGAGGCGGAACGCCTGGTGGCCGGAGAGTTGCCCGACCAGGCAATCGTCCGCAAGGCCCTTGCCCCACTATGGGACGACCCCCAGCTGGATGCCGTGGTGCTGGGCTGTACCCATTTCCCGTTGCTGGGCGCGTGGCTGGTTGATGCGGCACCGTGGCCCGTGGCCTGGATCGACTCCGGTGAGGCCATCGCCCGCCGGGTGGCCCAGGTGGCGCCGCTTGGTCCCTCTCGCCGGGGCAACTCGCCGAGTTTCGTTACCGCGCGCGACGAGCGCCTGGGCAGGGGGCTGGTTTCCTTCGGCTTCAGCCCGCCAAGGCTGTTGCACCCTGCCTGAGCCGGTCCCGAGCATCCTCTTTTTCCTTCTTCATGATCGTCATCCCAGGAGCCGCCGTGGCCATCCCCGTCGTCGACCCCGCCCGTTATGATCAGCAGCTCACGGCCAAGCGCGAGCGCATTACCCGTGACTTCGCGCGCTTTTCGCCACCCGCTCTCGAGGTCTTTGCCTCGCCACCGAGCCACTACCGGCAGCGCTGCGAGTTCCGCCTCTGGCACGAGGGCGATGATCTCTTCTATGCCATGTTCGAGGTGGATCCCGAAGACCCGAAACGCAAGACGGTCGTCCGCCTGGACAGCTACCCGGTAGCCAGCAGGCAGATCAATGCCCTCATGCCGCGGCTGCTCGATGCCCTCCGCGACAATGACCTGCTGCGTCGTCGACTGTTCCAGGTAGAGTTTCTCACCACTCTCGCCGGCGAGGTGCTGGTCACCCTGATCTATCACCGGCAGCTCGATGAGGCCTGGGAGGCAGAGGCCCGTGGTCTCGAACGGTCGCTGGGCATCATGGTCATCGGTCGTGCCCGCAAGCAGCGTCTGGTGCTGACGCGGGATCATGTCTGGGAACGCCTGAAGGTCGATGATCGGGAGTTCGTCTACCAACAGGTGGAAAACAGTTTCACCCAGCCCAATGCCGAGATCTGTCGTGCGATGCTGTCCTGGGCCCGTGACGTCACCCGGGGCAGCCAGGACGCTGACCTTGTGGAGCTCTACTGCGGCAACGGCAACTTCACCGTAGCGTTGGCTGACCATTTCCGGCGAGTGCTGGCGACCGAGATCTCCCGGACGTCGGTGGCCAGTGCCCGACTCAACCTGGAGGCCAATGGTATCGGCAACGCCCAGGTAGGCCGCATGTCCGCCGAGGCGTTCTCCCAGGCCCTCAAGGGCGAGAAGGGCGGGCGCCGGGTGGCCGAGATGGCGCTCGATGACTACGCCTTCTCCACGGTGCTGGTCGACCCGCCCCGGGCCGGACTCGATGAGCAGAGTTGTCGCCAGCTCAGCGAGTATCCGCGTATCGTCTATATTTCATGCAATCCCGAGACCCTGGCCGAGAATCTCGAGACGCTGACCCGCACGCACCGGATTCGGCGATTCGCGCTCTTCGACCAGTTTCCCTGGACCCACCACTGTGAGTGTGGGGTCCTGCTGGAGCGGCGCGATTGAGGCGTCAACGGCCGGCGCAGTCGGCAGGATGTCAAGCGGCGATGCGTAACTGACATGCTCCATGAGTGAAGGGGCATTTGGCTGGGGCGAGCTCGGGAAGTGACGTAAGCTGGAGGGCGATGCGGCCAGGAGGCCGCCACGTCAAGTTCTCACGGCCGCTACCGGTGGCCGCAGGCAGCCGAGGTGATGGATGCAACACGTCGCGTATGAGGAGACACGTCAGGATCTGCTCAAGCAACTCGAGGAACGGCTGCAAGGCCGTCTGGACGAAGACAAGGCCGCCCAGGTCAGTGACTTCGCCCGCCACTTCTATGCCACGGTGCCGCTCGACGACCTGGCCGACCGTCGCCTGGATGATATCTATGGCGCTACCCTCTCCGTGTGGCACTTCCTGCAACAGTTCGATCCTGCCGAGCCCAAGGTGCGGGTCTTCAATCCCGACTTCGAGCAGCATGGCTGGCAGTCCACCCACACCTTCATCGCCGTGCTCCATCAGGACATGCCCTTCCTGGTCGACTCGGTGCGCATCGAGCTCAACCGGCGCGGCATGACGGTCCATGCCATCCACAACGCCGTGCTTGCAACGCAGCGTGACAGCCAGCAGCGACTCCAGCGGGTGGCTCCGTCCCGGCAGGCCGACGCGCCGCAAGGCCGCGAGTCGCTGATTGCCATCGAGGTCGATCGCCACTCGGACCCGGCACTGCTCGAGGAGATCGAGACAAGCCTGCAGGAGGTACTGCGCGATGTGCGTACCGCCGTGGCCGATTTCGAGCCGATGCGCGAGAAAGCTCGGGCGGCGGTCGACGAGCTCAAGGCCTCGCGCCCGACGCAGATCGATGCCGACGACCACCAGGAGGCCATCGACTTTCTCGAATGGCTACTGCATGACAACTTCACCTTCCTCGGCTATGACGAATTTGTCGTCGACGACGTCGAGGGGCGCCAGCGGCTCGACGTCGTCGAAGAGAGCAAGCTGGGCGTTTTCCGTCTCGACCAGCCCCGCTACCAGGAGCGTATCCGCACCGATCAGGGCATCGAGGGGGAGCGCTACGTGCTGGTGCCCCAGCTGCTGTCGTTCGCCAAGAGTGCCCACCATGCCCGGATCCACCGCCCCACCTATCCCGACTACATCTCGGTCGACCGCTACGACGACCAGGGACGCGTGATCGGGGAGCGCCGTTTCCTGGGTCTCTTTACGGCCACCGTCTATAACGAGTCGCCGCGCAATGTACCGATCCTGCGCCGCAAGCTCGAGACGGTGATGGAGAAGTCCGGCTTCAACCCCAAGGGACACAACGGCAAGCACCTGCTGCACATCCTCGAGGTCTATCCCCGCGACGACCTCTTCCAGATCGATACCGACGAGCTGACCCGGACGGCCCTGGGTATCCTCGACATGCGCGAACGGCGGCGTGTACGCCTGTTCATCCGCGAGGACCGCTCCGGCAAGTTCTACTCCTGCCTGGCCTTCGTGCCGCGGGACGTGTTCTCCACCGAGCTGCGGTTGCGGACCCAGAACATGCTCTGCGAGGAGCTCGACGCTACCTTCGGCGATTTCAATACCTACCTCTCGGAGTCGGTGCTGGCCCGCATTCAGTTCATCCTGCGCTTCAAGGGGGACCAGCCGGCAGACTACGACCTGCGCCGTCTCGAAGCCAAGCTGGCGCAACTCGCCCGCAACTGGCGCGACGACCTCCAGGGCGCCGCCATCGAAGGGTTCGGCGAGGAGCAGGCCAACCTGCTGATGGATCGCTTTCGCGATGCCTTCCCGGCCAGCTATCGCGACGACTTCTCGGCCCGCACTGCCGTCTATGACCTGCAGCACATCAGCGAACTGGATGACGGCTCCCCGCTGGCGCTCTCCCTCTATCGGCTGGTCGAGGAGGAGGGCAGCGGCGTCAACCTCAAGCTCTTCCACCGTGACCAGCCGATTCCGCTCTCCGACGTGCTGCCGATGATGGAGAACCTGGGGCTCAGGGTGATCGGCGAACGTCCCTATGAGCTGCAGGCGCGCGATGGTATCTACTGGATCCATGATTTCGATCTGGAGCACCACACCAGTACCGAAGTCAATCTGCAGGAGATGCGTGAGCCCTTCATCGAGGCCTTCCTGCGCATCTGGAAGGGAGAGGCCGACAACGATCCCTTCAACCGGCTGATCATCGGTGCCAACCTGGACTGGCGCGAGGTGGCCATGCTGCGTGGCTACGCCCGTTACCTGAAGCAGATCCGTTTCGGTGTCTCCCAGGATTACATGGCCACCACGCTGGCGAACCATCCGGCGATCACTCGCGAGCTGGTGACCCTCTTCGAACTGCGCTTCGACCCGGCCGAGCGTCCCCCGGAGGGCGAAGTGGATGCCTGCATGTCACGCATCACCCGGCTGCTCGACGATGTCGCCAGCCTCAATGATGACCAGCTGCTGCGCCGCTACATGGAGCTGATCCAGGCGACCCAGCGCACCAACTACTACCAGGCAGGCGCCGATGGCCGCCACAAGGACTACATGTCCTTCAAGATGGAGCCTTCACGGGTGACCGGAATGCCCAAGCCGCGGCCTGCTCACGAGATCTTCGTCTGCTCGCCGCGGGTGGAGGGGGTACACCTGCGCGGTGGCAAGGTCGCCCGGGGCGGGTTGCGCTGGTCCGACCGCTTCGAGGATTACCGCACCGAGGTGCTCGGCCTGGTCAAGGCACAGCAGGTCAAGAATGCGGTGATCGTGCCGGTGGGCGCCAAGGGCGGTTTCGTCTGCAAGCGTCTTCCCGAAGGAGGAGACCGCGATGCCCTCCAGAAGGAGGGCATCGCGTGCTACAAGACCTTCATCCGTGCCCTGCTCGACGTTACCGACAATCGCGTGGGGGGCGAGATCGTGCCGCCACCGGAGGTGGTGCGTCACGACGATGACGATGCTTACCTGGTGGTCGCGGCCGACAAGGGCACTGCGACCTTTTCCGACATCGCCAACGAGATTTCCGCCGAGTACGGCCACTGGCTGGGCGATGCCTTCGCCTCGGGGGGCGCCAACGGCTACGACCACAAGAAGATGGGCATCACCGCCAAGGGCGCCTGGGAGTCGGTCAAGCGCCATTTCCGTGGCCTGGGACTGAACACCCAGCAGGACGAGTTCACGGTGGTCGGTATCGGTGACATGGGGGGCGACGTCTTCGGCAACGGCATGCTGCTTTCCGACAGGATTCGCCTGGTGGGGGCCTTCAACCACCTGCATATCTTCGTCGATCCTGACCCCGACCCGGCATCAGGCTTCGCCGAGCGCAAGCGCCTGTTCGAGATGCCGCGCTCCAGCTGGGAGGACTACAACACCGAGCTGATCTCCGAGGGCGGCGGCGTGTTCAAGCGCTCTGCCAAGACCATCCCCATCTCCAGGCAGATGAAGACGCTGTTCGGTATCAAGGAGGACAAGCTCGCCCCCAACGAGCTGATCCGGGCCATGCTCAAGTCGCGGGTCGACCTGCTCTGGAACGGCGGTATCGGCACCTATGTCAAGGGTAGCGAGGAGACCGACGCCCAGGTGGGGGACAAGGCCAACGATGGCCTGCGTATCGATGGCCGCGAGCTGCAGTGCCGTGTCATCGGCGAAGGGGGCAACCTCGGCTTCACCCAGCGCGGGCGCATGGAGGCGGCCGCCCGTGGCGTCCGTGTGACCACCGACTTCATCGACAATGCCGGCGGGGTCAACTGTTCCGACCATGAGGTCAACATCAAGATCCTCATCGACGAGGTGGTCAAGCGCGGGGACATGACCGAGAAGCAGCGCAACCAGCTGCTCGCCGACATGACCGGCGAGGTCTCGGATCTGGTGCTGCTGGACAACTATCGTCAGACCCAGGCGCTGGATCTCGCCGAGCTTCTCTCCCGGCAGGGCATCGGGCCCTTCCGGCGCTTCATCAGCGAACTGGAGGCCGCCGGCCAGATCGACCGCGAGCTGGAGTTCCTGCCCGACGACGAGGTGCTCAAGGAGCGTGCCGCCAACGAGCAGGGGATGCTGCTGCCCGAGCTCTCGGTACTGATCTCCTACGCCAAGAGTGTGCTCAAGGGCGACCTGATCGCCTCGGACGTTCCTGACGACCCGACCATCGTCAAGTTCGTTGAACGTATCTTCCCCGGGGCACTGGTCGAGCGCTACAAGGAGGAGATGTACGACCATCGCCTGAAGCGCGAGATCGTCGCCACCCAGGTGGCCAACGACCTGGTCGATCACATGGGCATCGTCTTCGTGCGCCGACTGATCGACTCGACTGGTGCCGACCGTGCCACCATCGCCCGCTCATACGTGGTCGCGCGTGACAGCTTCCAGCTACCGCGCCTCTGGGAGCAGATCGAGGCGCTGGACAACCAGGTGCCGAGCGCGGTGCAGTACGCCATGATGCTCGACGTCATGCGCATGCTGCGGCGTGCCACCCGCTGGTTCCTGCGTAACCGTACCGGCATGAGCACCCGGGATGCCATCGACTTCTTCGCCCCGCGCCTGGCACAGCTGCAGGAAAATATCGGCAAGCGTCTGCGCGGGGAGGAGCATGCGGCCTGGGAAGCCCGCCGCAATGAGCTCATGGAAGCCGGCGTGCCCGAAGCCCTGGCTGCCACCGTCGCCGCCGCCGGGAGCCTCTATGCGGCACTCGGCATCATCCAGGCCGCCCGCCAGACCAACGAGAAGCCCCAGCGTGTCGCCGAGGTGTACTACGAGATCGGCGATCGCCTCGAGCTGCCGTGGATGATCCAGCAGATCACCAATCTCAGGGTGCGCGACAGCTGGCAGGCACAGGCTCGCGAAACCTTCCGCGATGATATCGACCGCCAGCAGCTGGCGTTGACCACCAGCGTGCTGGGCATGGAAGATGGCCCGCGGGATGCCTCCGAGCGGGTGGAGCAGTGGCTTTCCCTCCATCAGGGCATGCACGGGCGCTGGTGTCGCTTGCTCGAGGAGGTGCGCAGCGGCAGCCATGGCGGCTTCCCGCTCTTTGCGGTAGCCGTTCGGGAGCTGGTCGATCTGGCCGAGAGCAATCGCGAGACCTGACCGATCTACCGTGCACATGGCCGCAAACACGACCCCCGCCATCGGCGGGGGTTCGTGTTTGCGGGGGGAGCGGGCGAGACAGCGGTCACAGCAGGAAGAGCGTGGCCAGGCCCAGGAAGGCCATGAAGCCTACCACGTCGGTCACCGTGGTCAGGATCACCGACCCCGAGAGGGCGGGGTCGATGCCCGAGCGCTTGAGCATCAGCGGGATGACGATGCCGGCGATGCCCGCGACCAGCATGTTGATCACCAGGGCGGCGGCGATGATGACGCCGATGGCGATGCTGCCGAACCACAGCACCGCGAGCACCGCCACCACCAGCGACCAGAGCACGCCGTTGAGCGCGGCGATGCCGATCTCCTTGCGCAGCAGCCAGCGGCTGTTGGTGCGGCTGATCTGGCCCAGCGCCAGGCCGCGGATCGCCAGGGTCAGGGTCTGGCTGCCGGCGATGCCGCCCATGCTGGCGACGATGGGCATCAGCACAGCCAGTGCCACGATCTTGTCGAGGGCATCCTCGAAGCGGCCGATCACCCAGGCGGCCAGAAAGGCCGTGAGCAGGTTGATGCCGAGCCACACGGCGCGGCGCTTGGCGCTGGGCATGACCGGCGCGAAGAGATCCTCCTCCTCGTCCAGGCCGGCCATGTTCATCAGGGCCTGCTCGGAGTTCTCGCGGATCACGTCGACGATGTCGTCGATGATGATGCGCCCGAGCAGCAGGCCGGCCTCGTCGACCACCGGCGCGGACGCCAGGTCGTGGGTCTGGAAGAGGGTGGCCACTTCACCGGAATGCATGGTCACCTGGATGCTGTCCACTTCCTGGTCCATCAGAGCGGCGACGGCCATTTCGGGGTCGTTGGACACCAGCCGGGCCAGCGGCAGTACCCCCAGGAAGAGGCCGTTGCGGTCGACGACCATCAGCGAGTGCGTGTTGTCGGGCACCGTCTCCTTCCAGCGCAGGAAGCGCTTGACCGTTTCCAGGCTGACGTCGGCACGTACCGTAATGGTGTCGGTGCGCATTAGCCGCCCGGCGCTGTCCTCCTCGAAGGAGAGGGTCTCCTGCAGCCGACTGCGCTGCAGTTCGTCCATCGAACGCAGCATGTCCTCGGCCACCTGCTGGGGCAGGTCCTCGAAGATCTCGGCGAGGTCCGTGGTGTCGAGGCCGGCGGCAGCGGCCACGATCTCGGCATGGTCCATGTCATCCAGCAAGGTGCTGCGCACCTCGTCATGCACATGGAGCAGGACCTCGCCGTCGACCTCACCCGGCACGCGTTCCCACAGCCTGATGCGGGCCGCCGGTGGCAGCGACTCGAGCAGCAGGGCGATCTCCGCGGGCTCCAGGTCGGCCAGCACGTCGTCCACGGCATCGAGCCGCTCGTCGCCCAGCGCCCGGTGAATGCGCGACAGGCGGCCCTCGAGGGTTTCGGTGATATCGGCCATACGGGTCTCCCTGACGTGGCTTGCACGGCCCACCCGGCCGTGGTCGCTGCAGCGTTGCCCACAGTAGACCATAGAATGCCCCCTGGCTGTCGCCGTGGCTGCTGTGCCGAGGGTCGCGATACGCCGCGCTGGCGTCGTTTCCGGATCGCGGCGCTGCTATACTGTTGCGCCCGTTCGTCAGCCTTTCCGGAGTCGCCATGTATTCGCTCGCCCGTTCGCTGCTGTTTCGCCTGGACGCCGAGACCGCCCACGGCGTTGCCCTGAAGGGGCTCGATCTTCTCGGTCGTCTGGGCATGGCGGGGCGCCTCGGCGGCGAGCGGGTCAAGGATCCGGTGGAGCTGATGGGGCTGCGCTTTCCCAACCGGGTCGGCCTGGCCGCCGGACTGGACAAGAACGCCGACCACCTGGATGCGCTGGGCGCGTTGGGCTTCGGCTTCGTCGAGGTGGGCACCGTGACGCCTCGTCCCCAGGACGGCAACCCGCGTCCGCGGATGTTCCGTCTGCCAGAGGCCGGCGCCATCATCAATCGCATGGGCTTCAACAATGCCGGGGTGGATCACCTGGTCGCCCGGGTGAAGGCCAGCCGCTACGATGGGGTGATCGGCATCAATATCGGCAAGAACCTCACCACCCCGGTGGAGCAGGCAGTGGATGACTATCTGACCTGCCTGCGCAAGGTGCATGGCCATGCACACTACATCACGGTGAACATCTCCTCGCCCAACACCCCGGGGCTTCGCAACCTGCAGTTCGGCGAGCACCTGGATGCGCTGCTCGGTGCCTTGCGCGAGGAGCAGAGCCGGCTTGACCAGGATAGTGCTCGCTCTGTGCCACTGGCGGTGAAGATCGCCCCGGACATGAGTGCCGAGGAAGTGGAGCTGGTGGCCCGCACCCTCGAGGCCAATGCCATCGATGCGGTGATTGCCACCAATACGACCGTCTCCCGCGAGGCGGTGGCGGGGCTTGCGCATGCCGACGAGCAGGGGGGGCTCTCGGGTCGGCCGGTATTCGAACCGTCGAACAGGGTCATCCGCGAACTGCGCTGCCGGCTTCCCGGCATGCCGATCATCGGCGTGGGCGGCATCGACAGCGGCGAGGCAGCGGTGGCCAAGGTGGCGGCCGGTGCTGACCTGGTACAGCTCTACTCGGGCTTCATCTATCGCGGACCGGCGCTGGTGGGGGAGTGTGCCCGGGCGCTTCAGGCCCGTTCCGTCGGGTTGTGAAGGCAGTGGGCAGAGATACTAAAAAGCCCACGGCATCGCCATGGGCTTGATATGTTCGTCAACACTTCTGACGATGGGCAAACGGCCCGGTGAATGCGAGGGTCACATCACCATGGGGTTCTTGTGAATGCCGGAGACTCCCGTCATGCCGGACCATTGATCCCCACGACCTTCACGCCAACCGCTCATCCAGTACTCGCGTAGATTGATATCCTGACTTGGACAGTCATCGCGGGAACGACCTGAGAGACCCGCCTTGTACCCATGGACATAGGCACGCTGGAAGCGATCACGTTTCTGTCGTTTCATTGGACTACCTCTTGATGAAGGTACCGACGAATCCAGCCTCGAGACCGGATTCATGTTGCCCGGGCGACATCGGTCTCTTCGGCAACTCCATGCCGCAAGACAACTCGAGGCCCGCTGACAGAACGCATGCGTCATTCAGTAGCTACTCACTCATTGATAGCCCAGAATGATGACAATTGTCGACTGATGATTTGTAACAAGGCGTTCACCTGCCCGTCACACCGCTACGCCAGCCAGCCGGCTTGCCGTTGGATATTTCATGACTGAACTGTATTCGCCCGATTCTCTGGATCTTCTGGCCACCTGCCCGCGGGGTATCGAGCTGCTGCTGGCCGACGAGCTGGCCGCCCTGGGGGCCGTCCCTGGCAAGACCACGGTGGCCGGGGTTCACCTGCGCGCGAGCCTCGAGTGCGCCTACCGCATCTGTCTCTGGTCGCGGCTGGCCAACCGGCTGGTGCTCTGCCTGGCGCAGGAGGAGGGGGTCGAGACCCCCGAGGCGCTGCGTACCGCCGCCGCAGCCATCGACTGGCGGGACCACCTCGCACCGGGCGCGACCCTGGCGGTGGACTTCCATGGCCGCGCCGAGGCGATCCGCCACACCCGCTTCGGTGCCCAGACCGTCAAGGACGGGGTGGTCGACCGCCTCCACGCCGAGGGCCGGCCGCGGCCCGATGTCGATACCCGGCAGCCGGACCTTCGCCTCTATGCCCACCTGCACCGGGGGCGGCTGACCCTGGGCGTGGACCTCTCGGGCGACAGCCTTCATCGTCGTGGCTACCGCCGCGACGTGGGCCATGCGCCGCTCAAGGAGAACCTGGCCGCCGCCCTGCTGGTGCGTGCCGGCTGGCCGGCGCTGGCCCGGGAGGGCGCACCGCTGGTCGACCCGCTGTGCGGTGCCGGCACCCTGCTGATCGAGGCCGCCCTGATGGCCGCCGATATCGCCCCGGGCCTGGCCAGGGAGCGCTTCGGCTTTCACGGCTGGGCCGGCCACGACGAGCGCTGCTGGCGGGAGCTCAAGCGCGAGGCCGAGGCACGGGCCAGCATCGGGCGCAAGCGCTGCCGCTCGCGGCTTTACGGCTTCGACGAGAGCCCCCCGGCGCTGGCCGCGGCAAAGGCCAACGCCATGCGCGCCGGCGTGCCGGCGCTGATCGAGCTCGAGGGGGCCTCGCTGGCCGGGCTCGCGCGCCCCGAGGGGCTGCCCGACACGCCCCGCGGGCTGGTGATGACCAACCCGCCCTACGGCGAGCGCCTCGGCGAGCTTCCCGAGCTGGTACGCCTCTACGCCCAGCTCGGCGAACGGGTCAAGGCGGCCTTCCCCGGTTGGCAGCTGGCAGTCTTCACCGCCAATCCTGACCTGGGGCATCGCATCGGGCTGCGCGCCCGCAAGCAGTACTCGCTGCGCAATGGCCCCCTGGAGGCCAAGCTGCTGCTGATGGCCATTCCCGAGGCGGAGGCGTCACCGTCCGGGGAGGGCGGCCCCTCGCGCTCCGAGGGGGCGCAGATGTTCGCCAACCGTCTGGAGAAGAACCGCCGGCGGCTTAAGAAGTGGCTCAAGAAGAGCGGCGAGAGCTGCTACCGGCTCTATGATGCCGACATGCCCGAGTACGCTTTGGCCATCGACCTCTACGGCGACCGGGTGCACGTCCAGGAGTATGCACCGCCCAGGTCCGTCGATGCCGACCAGGCCCAGAAGCGGCTTCACGAGGCGCTGAGCGTGATTCCCGACGTGCTGGGCGTCGACGCCGGGAAAATCGTCGTCAAGCGTCGCGAGCGGCAGAGTGGCAAGGCCCAGTACCGCAAGCAGGCGGCCAGCGGTGAGCGCTTCGAGGTGCGCGAGGGCCGGGCCCGGCTATGGGTCAACCTGCGCGACTACCTGGACACCGGCCTGTTCCTCGATCATCGCCCGGTGCGACGCCTGCTCGGCGAGATGGCTCCCGGCAAGCGATTCCTCAACCTCTTCTGCTATACCGGTGCCGCCACGGTCCAGGCCGCCCTGGGACCCCAGAGCGAGGGCACCCAGTCGGCCGGTGGGGCCAGCGAGAGCGTCAGCGTCGACCTTTCCAACACCTACCTGGAGTGGGCCCGCGACAACTTCGCCCTCAACCGGCTGGACCCGGGGCGTCATCGGGTGGTGCGTGACGACTGCCTGCGCTGGCTTGCGAGTGCAGGCGGCGAGTTCGACCTGATCTTCCTGGACCCGCCCACCTTCTCCAACTCCAAGAAGATGGCCGATACCCTGGACGTCCAGCGCGACCACGGCCGGCTGGTGCGCCTGGCCATGGCGCGCCTGGCGCCGGGGGGGACCCTGGTGTTCTCCAACAACCAGCGGCGCTTCACGCTGGATGCGGACCTCGCCGAGCAGTTCCGGGTGGAGGATATCTCGGCGCGGACCTTCGACCCTGATTTCTCGAGGAACCCCGACCTGCACCATGTGTTCCTGGTCCGCCATCGGGAGGGTGCATGATTCGCCTGAGGCTCTACACCACCCTGGGCTGTCATCTCTGCGAGCAGCTGGAGGCGCTGCTGGCGACCCTGTGTGCCGAGCACTACCGGCTGGAGCGGGTCGAGATCAGCGAGGACGAGGGGCTGGTCACGCGCTACGGGGTCCGCATCCCGGTGCTGGTGGACGAGGCGGGACAGGAACTGGACCGCGGCATGGAACCCGAGCGCCTGGCCGGCTGGCTGGCCGCAAGGGGCTGGCTGGACGAGTCCGCCTGGCATCAGCTGCAGGCGCAGCTGAGTGGCGAGACGTCGTCCGAGGTGGTGAAGGGCGCCGAGGTGCGCGGTGGGCGGCGCTATCTGGGATGACCCGGGCTACGCCCGGAGCTGGGCCGGGAGCTTGAAGCCATAAGCTGGAAGCTTGAAGAAAAATCTTGACACCTGGTTGGGTGGCAGCTTCCAGCTTACGGCTCGAGGAGCGAGAGCTGGCTGACGGCGTCGCGTCCCTCGGCGGTCTCGTCCTCGACCTCAAGCACCTTGCGAAAGCCCCGTGAGGACAGGATGGTGGTCTCGTCGGCCAGCCACATCATCGCCTGGTCGTGGTCATCGGCCAGGCGGTGCTTCAGGCCGCCGAACTGGGTGCCGATCTGCCCCCAGGCGCGGCTGAAGATCCAGTCGCCGAACATGTCCTGATGGACATGCACCAGCACATAGTCATGGTCGGTTTCCCAGCGGACGATCACGGCAGCTCCCGAGGTGGCGGGCGTCGCAGGCCTGCGACGCGAGAGTGGCAATGGCGGTATTGTAAGGGCTTGGGCACACTGAACAAGTCGTTTCACCATCAGGACGGGAGCCAGCCATGAGAATCGTCGTCGACGCCAACGTCCCCGCCGCGGATACCTGCTTCGGGGCACTGGGCGAGGTGCTCCGCCTGCCGGGGCGTGAGATCGATGCCGACTCGCTGAAGGAGGCCGACGCCCTGGTGGTGCGCTCCATCACTCGCGTCGACGAGGCCCTGCTGTCCCGTGCCGAGCGACTGAACTTCGTCGGGACCTGCACCATCGGCACCGACCACGTGGATGAACGGGTTCTGGCCGAGCGAGGCGTCGCCTTTGCCAGTGCCCCGGGCTGCAACGCCGAGGCGGTGGTGGACTACGTACTGGGCAGCCTGGCGACCCTGGCCGAGCGCCAGGGGTGGCGGCTGGCCGAGCGGCGCGTCGGCATCGTCGGCGTGGGCAACGTGGGCGGGCGGCTGCTCGAGCGTCTCATGGCGATGGGCATCGACTGCCTGGCCTGTGATCCGCCCCGCGTGGCGGCGGAAGGCGCCGAGGGGCTGGCCGGCTTCGTGGAGCTGGACACCCTGATCGACCAGTGCGACGTGCTCTGCCTGCACACGCCGCTGGTGAGCGAGGGGGCCTATCCGACGCACCACCTGCTCGATGCCCAGCGCATCGCGGCCCTGGCGCCGGGCACGGTGCTGCTCAACGCCGGACGCGGCGACTGCGTGGATGGCCAGGCGCTGCGACAGCGGCTGGCGGGGCAGGGCGATATCACAGCGGTGCTCGATGTCTGGGAGCACGAGCCCGCCATCGATGCCGCCCTGGCGGATCTCGCCGCCATTGCCACGCCGCATGTCGCCGGCTACAGCCTCGATGGCAAGCTGCGGGGCACCCATCAGGTCTACCGTGCCCTGGCCCGGCATGTCGGCCTGACGGCCCGCCTGTCACTGGATGACCTGGCGCCGCCGCCTCCCGTGGCGCGCCTCGTCCTGGACGGTGGCCTCTCGTCCGAGGAGGCGCTGCGCCTTTGCCTGCGCGCCGTCCATGACCCGCGACGCGACCATGACAGCCTGCACCGCGAAGCCCGTCGCCAGGGCATGGCCAAGGGCTTCGATGCCTGCCGGGCGGCCTATCCGCTGCGTCGGGAGTTCGCGACTCTGGGTATCGAGCTTCGCCAGGGCAGCCGCGACCTCGCGCCGCTGCTGAAAGCCGCTGGCTTCCGGGTGGGCGATGGAGTGAAAGGCGAGCTATGAGCGCGGAGCGGCAAGCAACCCCGAAGGCTGTGACCTTCGGGGTTGCGCTTGCTGAGTCAGGATTTGGCGTTGTGGCCGCTTGGCCGCTTACTGCCGGTAGGCTGCTTCCTTCAACGCACGGATGCGATCATCCAGCGGCGGGTGGCTGGCGAAGAGCCGCTCCATCAGCGAGCGCGTCTGGCCCTTGGTGATGGCCATGGCGCGCAGGGTGTCCGGCATCTGGTCCGGCATCTCGGTCTCGGCCTTGAGGCGGGCCAGGGCGTTGATCATGGCCCCGCTGCCGGCGAGGTGTGCGCCGGCGCTGTCCGCGCGGTACTCCCGGAAGCGCGAGAACCAGGCGACGATGGCCGAGGCGATCAATCCGAAGACGATCTCGGCGACGATCACGACCGCGAAGTAGCCCATGAAGCCGAGGCCCCCTTCGCCATCGCGCCGCAGGAAGCTATCCACGAGCTGGGCCACCACACGGGCAAAGAACATCACGAAGGTGTTGAGCACGCCCTGGATCAGCGCCAGGGTGACCATGTCGCCATTGGCTACGTGGCCGATCTCGTGCGCCAGCACCGCGCGCACCTCCTCCGGACGCATGCGGTTGAGCAGGCCGGCGGAGACCGCCACCAGGGCGTCGTCCCTGTTCCAGCCGGTGGCGAAGGCGTTGGACTGCTGGGCCGGGAAGATGCCCACCTCGGGCGTCTTGATGCCGGCCTCCCGGGCCAGCTCCGTAACGGTGTCCACCAGCCACTTCTCGGTGGCGTTGGAGGGCGACTCGATGATCACGGTACCGGTGCTGCGCTTGGCCATCCATTTCGAGATGAACAGCGAGATCATCGAGCCGGCCATGCCGAAGATGAAGCAGAAGATCAGCAGTCCGGTCATGTTCATGCCGTGGGACTGCAGGTAGGACTCCAGGCCCAGCAGGCGCAGGGTGATACTGGCCACCACGATCACGGCCAGGTTGGTGCCCAGGAAGAGCAGGATTCGCATCATTGCCGGAAATCTCCAGTCGTCGAGAAGGGGGCGCCGCGCTCGGCGGCCTGCACAAGCTGTTGCTTAGATATGCATTTGCCCGCCGGGTTTCAAGTGGCGGGCACAAAGACATGCCACGGCCTACTGGCGGTAGCGCGACAGGAAACGGGCAAAGCGGTCCAGGGCATCCTCTAGCTGGTCGGCCCAGGGCAGGGTGACGATGCGCACATGGTCGGGGTCGGGCCAGTTGAAGGCCGTGCCCTGCACCAGCAGGATCTTCTCCTGAAGAAGCAGGTCGAGCACCAGCTGCTGGTCGTCCCGGATGTTGAACACCTTGGGGTCGAGCCGTGGGAAGGCGTAGAGAGCGCCCTTGGGCCGGGTGCAGCTGACGCCGGGGATGGCGTTGAGCTTCTCGACGGTGATGTCGCGCTGAGCGAGCAGGCGCCCGCCGGGCAGAACCAGATCATTGATCGACTGGTAGCCGCCCAGGGCGGTCTGGATGGCGTGCTGGGCCGGCACATTGGCGCACAGGCGCATCGAGGCCAGCATGGTCAGACCCTGGATGAAATCGTCCGCGCGCTGCTTGGCGATATGGCCCGAGAGAATCATCCAGCCGGAGCGGAAGCCGGCGCAGCGGTAGCTCTTGGAGAGGCCGTTCATGGTCACTATCAGCTGGTCCTCACCGGCCAGTGCCCCGGTGGAGACATGCTCGACCCCGTCGTAGAGGATCTTGTCGTAGATCTCGTCGGAGAACACCACCAGGTTGTGTTCCCGGGCGATCTCCAGCAGCTCGCGCACCACGGCCGGTGGGTAGACGGCACCGGTCGGGTTGTTGGGATTGATGATGACGATCGCCCGGGTGTGGGCGGTGACCTTGGCGCGGATGTCGGCCATGTCAGGCGCCCAGTCGGCCTGCTCGTCGCACAGGTAGTGCACGGCATGCCCGCCCGAGAGATTGGCGGCTGCGGTCCACAGCGGGTAGTCGGGTGCCGGGATCAGCACCTCGTCGCCGTCGTTGAGCAGCGCCTGCATGGCCATCACGATCAGCTCGGAGACGCCGTTGCCGATGTAGATATCCTCGATGCCGACGCCGGGAATCTCCTTGCGCTGGCACTCCTGCATGATCGCCTTGCGTGCCGAGTAGAGCCCCTTGGAGTCGCAGTACCCCTGGGCGGTAGGCAGGTTGCGCATCACGTCCTGGAGGATCTCTTCCGGTGCCTCGAAGCCGAAGGGGGCGGGGTTGCCGATGTTCAGCTTGAGGACGCGCTGGCCTTCCTCTTCCAGCCGCTTGGCATGCTCGAGCACCGGGCCGCGGATGTCGTAGCAGACGTTCTCGAGCTTGTGCGATTTCCTGATCGGGGGAGTGTCCATGGGGGCTGAGATCCAGTGATGTCGGTGTGCCGCCGCTGCCGGGGCGGTCGTTGTCTCGAGGTGGCGGCGGTGCTTATGCCGGCTCGGCACCGTGGCCACCAACCGCGTCGGTGGCGTCCGCTTCGTGCTCGGCCGGGATGTCCGCCGGTGTTTCCAGGGTAAGGCGTCCCAGCTTGCCGTCGCGCAGTTCGTGGAGGAGCACTTCGGCGCCGCGATGCCGATCGACTTCACCGCCGGCACGCAGTCCGCCGCGCTTGGCGGCGATCTCGGTGAGCAGTGCATGGCCGTCGAAGCCGGCCAGTGCAAGCAGGTCGATGCGCGTGGGGCCATCGGCTTCGACCCGATCGGCTTCGGGGTGGGGCTCGTACTCGGGGAGGCACTTGAGCTTGTAGCGCGCCTTGAGGGCCTCGGGATAGCGCTTGGCCAGCTCGGCCACGGTGACCACGGCAACGTCCACGTAGTCGATCGCAGTGTCGCGGATGGCACCGCTCGCCGCCAGGCGGTGGGCGCTGGCCTGGTCGTCGATCTTGGGCCACAGCACCCCCGGGGTATCGATCAGTGCCACGCGACCGCCGATGCGCACCTTCTGCTGGCGCTTGGTGACCGCCGGCTCGTTGCCGGTCTTGGCGATGGCACGCCCGGCCAGGCCGTTGATCAGGGTCGACTTTCCGACGTTGGGAATGCCCATGACCATCACCCTGACGTCGCGGTCGGCGCGCACCTGACCGGCCAGCTCGTGGCATAGCCTGGGGATGCGCTTGAGTTCTCGGGCCTGGGTGGTGGTCACTGCCAGGGCGCGCATGTCGGCTTGGGCGTCGAAGAAACTGACCCATTCGCGGGTGCGCTCGGGGTCGGCGAGATCGGCCCGCGACAGGACCTTCAAGACCGGCTTGTGGCGGGTCAGCTCGGCCAGCATGGGATTGGCGCTGGAGTAGGGCAGGCGGGCGTCGAGCACCTCGATCACCACGTCGACTTCCGGCAGCGTCTCGAGGATCTGCCGGCGCGCCTTGTTCATGTGTCCCGGGTACCAGCCGAGCATCGAGCCTCTCCTGAATGCGCTGAATGAAAATGGCCGCCTATCATAGCAGATGGGCGGCCGTCTCAGGGGAGGGGAACGGGCCCGAACTATTCCCCGGCGTGGAACTGGATCGCCACCGAATTGATGCAGTAACGCAGCCCGGTGGTCTCCCGTGGGCCATCCGGGAATACATGGCCCAGGTGGGCGTCGCAGCGGGCACAGGCCACCTCGGTGCGCTGCATGCCGTGGCTGGTGTCGGTCTGCTCCACCACGCAGCTCGGCGTGAAGGGGCGATCGAAGCTGGGCCAGCCGCAGCCGGCGTCGAACTTGTGCTCGTTCTCGAACAGCGGGGCGTTGCAGCAGATGCAGTGGTAGATGCCGTGCTCGTCACTCACGTGGTAGTGGCCGCTGAAGGGCGGCTCGGTGCCTCTTTCGCGGGTCACGCGGTACTGCTCGGGCGTCAGCTGCTGCTGCCATTCGGCATCGCTCTTCTGGATCTTGCTGCGCATGGGCTCTTCTCCTTGTCATGGTGCCGGGGGCGGGCCCGGTACGTACCACCTCCATTCTGACATCAACATGGGCGGGCGTTTCCAGTCGCCGGGCCATGTCGGTCACGGGATATCAACGCCAGGCAGGATACGCTTGACAGCTTTCCGGGGACTGGGTAATATTCGCCGCACCTCGACGAGACGAGCCATTGCGTCCCATTCGTCTAGTGGTCCAGGACACCGCCCTTTCACGGCGGTAACAGGGGTTCGAACCCCCTATGGGACGCCACTCGACTCATCAGGTACCGGAGTGCGGGAATAGCTCAGTGGTAGAGCATCGCCTTGCCAAGGCGAGGGTCGCGAGTTCGAATCTCGTTTCCCGCTCCATTAGGTTTGGGTAGCGTAATTGATCAGGCCAAGGCTCGGCTCACGAGCTGGATCGCCAGCCCGGTCGAATCTCGTTTCCCGTTCCATGCGTCCCATTCGTCTAGTGGTCCAGGACACCGCCCTTTCACGGCGGTAACAGGGGTTCGAACCCCCTATGGGACGCCACTTCCGGTGTTGACAGTTCGAGACCTGCGGGAATAGCTCAGTGGTAGAGCATCGCCTTGCCAAGGCGAGGGTCGCGAGTTCGAATCTCGTTTCCCGCTCCAAGCTTGAACAAGCGGTATCGAGCCAAGGCTCGGGTCACGATCCGATGTGTCGGCCCAGTCGAATCTCGTTTCCCGCTCCAAGCTTGAACAAGCGGTATCGAGCCAAGGCTCGGGTCACGATCCGATGTGTCGGCCCAGCTGGTGGCAGCCCCGTCGAATCTCGTTTCCCGCTCCATCAAGAAGTCCCCATTGCGTCCCATTCGTCTAGTGGCCTAGGACACCGCCCTTTCACGGCGGTAACAGGGGTTCGAACCCCCTATGGGACGCCACTTCGTGGTACCTCAACCTTTCCCCCCGCCCTCGTTCGCGCCATGTGACCATCGCCTCTTCTTGGCGAGGCGTGTGCTCGATAGGTCACCGCGTGGCTTGCCGGTGCGCCTGGCCGACCTTGAAGTTTCCTCGGTCATCCCCATCTCTCGGGTTCTCTTGATGACTTCCATTTTTCTTTGACGGGATCGCTCATGGCCGAACCGGCACTGTCCATCCGTGGCCTGACCAAGGTGTACGGTAATGGCTTCCAGGCCCTGAAGGGCATCGACCTCGACGTCGCCGAGGGCGACTTCTATGCCCTGCTGGGGCCCAACGGCGCCGGCAAGTCGACCACCCTGGGCGTGGTCTGCTCGCTGGTCCAGAAGAGCGCGGGTCGGGTCTCGATCTTCGGCATCGACATCGACCGCGACTTCGCTCGTGCCAAGTACCATCTCGGTGTGGTGCCCCAGGAGTTCAACTTCAACCAGTTCGAGAAGGTCGTCGACATCGTGCTGGCCCAGGCCGGCTACTACGGCATGTCGCGCCGCGAGGCGCTGCCTCGGGCCGAGGAGCTGCTGCGTGATCTGGGGCTGTGGGACAAGCGCAATGGCAGCGCGCGGATGCTCTCCGGCGGCATGAAGCGTCGCCTGATGATCGCCCGAGCGCTGATGCACCGGCCCCGGCTGCTGATCCTCGACGAGCCCACCGCCGGCGTGGATATCGAGCTGCGCCGCAGCATGTGGGAGTACATGCGCCGCATCAATCGCGACGAGGGCACCACCATCATCCTCACCACTCACTACCTGGAAGAGGCCGAGAGCCTGTGTCGCAACGTGGGGATCATCAACCACGGCGAGATCATCCGCAACACCAGCGTGCGTGACCTGCTCGCCGAGTTGGATACCGAGACCTTCCTGCTCGACCTGGCACACCCGGTCGAGGCCGCGCCCGAGGTGGCGGGCTTCGAGGTGAGCCGGGTCGATACCGCCCAGCTGGCGGTGGTGGTGCACCGCGGCCAGCGCCTCAATGATGTCTTCGAGGCCCTCAGCGCCCGGGGGCTGGAGGTGATGTCGATGCGCAACCGCGCCAACCGGCTCGAGGAGATGTTCGTCTCCATGGTGGAGCAGGGCAACAGCGACAGGGCGGCGGCCGAGGCAGCGGAGGCACGCGCATGAGCCCGACCCAGATCGCCATCGCCCTCTGGACCCTGGTGCACAAGGAGGTCAAGCGCTTCACGCGGATCTGGCCGCAGACCCTGCTGCCGCCGTCGATCACCATGACCATGTACTTCATCATCTTCGGCAACCTGATCGGTTCGCGGATCGGCGAGATGGACGGCTACAGCTACATGGACTTCATCGTCCCCGGGCTGATCATGATGGCGGTGATCACCAACAGCTACTCCAACGTGGCATCATCCTTCTTCTCGAACAAGTTCCAGCGCTCCATCGAGGAGATGATGGTCTCGCCGATGCCCAACTGGGTGATCCTCACCGGCTTCGTGCTGGGTGGCATGGCTCGCGGCCTCGGCGTGGGGCTGATCGTCACCGGGGTGTCGCTGTTCTTCACCCGCATCGAGGTGGCGCATCCGCTGCTGACGGTTTTCGTGGTGGTGCTCACCGCGGCGCTGTTCGCCATCGGCGGCTTCATCAACGCCCTGCTGGGCAAGAAGTTCGACGACATCTCCATCGTGCCGACCTTCGTGCTCACGCCGCTGACCTATCTTGGTGGGGTCTTCTACTCCATCTCGCTGCTGCCGGCCTTCTGGCAGGGTGTGTCGATGCTCAACCCCATCCTCTACATGGTCAATGTCTTCCGCTACGGCTTCCTCGGCGTCTCCGACATCCCCGTGGGCTGGGCGCTGGCCGCCATCCTGGCCTTCATCAGCGTGCTCTTCGGGGTGGCCCTGTGGATGCTGGAGCGCGGCAAGGGCATCAGGAGCTGACATGGCGCACCAACGACCCGAGACCCTCGCGCACGCGCCCCTGGGACGCGAGGCCGCCTATCCGGTGCATTACGATGCCGGGCTGCTCTTTGCCATCCCTCGTGCCGCCAACCGGGCGCCGCTGGGCCTCAAGGAGGGCGCCTTGCCCTTCGTCGGCGAGGATGAGTGGCACGCCTTCGAGGTCTCCTGGCTCAACGCCCGTGGCAAGCCCATCGTTGCCGTGGCGCGCTTTCGCCTGCCGGCGGACTCGCCAAACCTGATCGAGTCGAAGTCGTGGAAGCTCTACCTCAATAGCTTCAACCAGACGCGCCTCGAGAGTCGCCAGGCGGTCATCGATACCCTGGAACATGACCTGTCCGCCGCCGCCGGTGCGCCGGTCTCCGTCGCGCTGTTCGACGTGGACGATGCGGCGCTGGCGGTGACGCGCCTGCCCGGCGAGTGCCTGGACGACCTGGACATCGAGGTGACCGATTATACGCCCAGCGCGGAGCATCTGGCGGTGGGGGACGAGGTCGTCGAGGAGACCCTGCACTCCCATCTGCTCAAGTCGAACTGTCCGGTCACCGGCCAGCCCGACTGGGGCAGCGTGCTGATCCGCTATCGGGGCCCGCGGCTCGATCGAGAGGGGCTCTTGCGCTACCTGATCGGCTATCGTCAGCATCAGGACTTCCACGAGCACTGTGTGGAGCACATCTTCACCGACCTGGTGGCCCGGGCTCGCCCGGAGCACCTGCTGGTGCAGGCGCGCTACGTGCGCCGCGGCGGGCTGGACATCAGCCCCTGGCGGGCCACCCCCGGCGAGCGACCGCCCGAGCCGCTGCGGCTGGCGCGCCAGTGAACGTCGAGGCGGCCGGCCCGGCGCGACAGTCGCGTGGGCAGCTGATAGAGTATCGAGAAAGATTCTCGTCTGACGAACCCGAGGGAGAGATTCAATGGACGCGCTGACGCTGCTGCACGAACGCAGCTCCATGGGCAAACTGATGGGGCCGCCGCCGAGCCCCGAGCAGCTGGAGGCGATCTATCGGGCGGCCCTGCGGGCCCCGGATCACAAGGAGCTGCGCCCCTGGCGCTTCATCGAGTTCTCCGGCGAGGGTCTCTCGCGCCTCGGCGAGCTGTTCGCCGAGGCGGAGTTCCGTGAGGACCCCCATGTGGGCGATGCGGCCCTCGATGCCGCGCGCAAGAAGCCGCGGCGTGCGCCGATGATCATCGCGGTGATCGCCAAGGTCACGCCCGATATCCCCAAGGTGCCGAGAATCGAGCAGGTCATCTCGGCCGGCTGCGCGGCCCATGGCATCCTGCTCGCCGCCCACGCCCAAGGGCTCGGGGCCATGTGGCGCAGCGGCAAGTACGCCTTCGATCCCACGGTGCGCAAGGGCCTGGGGCTAGGCGAGGAGGACGAGGTGGTGGCCTTCATCTATCTCGGGACGCCGGGCGGGCGCCACAGGCCGACCCCCGAGCACGACATCGATGGCTTCCTGGAGCGCTGGGACTGAGATGAGACAGGTCGGCGTTCCCCACCCCCGCCCGCCGCTGCCCGCTGCTGGCGGGGAGGACGACATGGCGGACTTCCTCGCCTGGCTGGGCGAGGCGATCCCCATGGTCTCCTCGCTGGGGATCCGCGAGATGACGCGTGATGGCGACTGCCTGGCCTGGTCGCTCACGCTCGCGCCCAGCCTGAATGACAAGGGGACCGGCTTCGGCGGGGCGCTCGCCGCCCAGACGACCCTGCTGGGCTGGTGCTGGACCACCCTCTGGCTACGCCGCCGCGGACTCGCCCGGGACGTGGTGGTGGCCGAGGCCACCCAGCGTTTCCTGGCCCCGGTGACCGGCGACTACCGCCTGACCTGCGAGCCCGAGGCCGGTGATGGACCCTCGATCCTGGCCGAACGGCTGGCGCAACGCGGCAAGGGGCGCATCGCCCTGGTTCAGCGGCTCTGGTGCGGCGATACTCTCTGCCTGGAAGCCCGCGGCGACTATGCCGTGCTGCCGGCCGGCTGAAACGCAAAAACCGGCTTGCATCCGGGCAGCTAAGTCGTTAGCATATGCGCCGTTCTTGAGCAAAAGGGCAGGTGCCCTGGCAAGAGAACCACAATGCGGAGGGGTGTCCGAGTGGTCGAAGGAGCGCGCCTGGAAAGCGCGTAAGTCGAAAGGCTTCGAGGGTTCGAATCCCTCCCCCTCCGCCAAGAATTCCGATTAAGCCACTTCTTTCAGAAGTGGCTTTTTCTTTTTTCAGGCTCTGTCATGTATCGTTCAGACCTTGAGCCTGTTCATCGTCCTTCACGAACGAGTCCGGCTGGTTCTCGTCACTGCCCGCCAGCCCGAAGGTGGCGGGCGAAGCTCGCCAGTGATCCTGATGCTCTCTGTCCTCGGATTCTCAGGGTTTGCTCCAGCATCTGTGCCGTGGCGGGGTCGAGACCCGTTGGAAAGTGTCACTCATGGCAGGGTGGCACCACGACTACCGGGACTCGAGAACGCTTGATCACGCCCTTGGTAATCTTGCCGGCATAGGTGGCCGAAAAGTTTCGCTTGTTGGCCGCGAGCACGATCATGTCACTTCGGGCGTCCGTGGCGAAATCCGTGATCACTGAAGCGGGATAGCCTTCCAGCACGCTGCGTGTCATTTCCCCCTCCCCGAATGCCTCACGCAGGTCAGGATGTCGTGACCAGAAGGTCTCGATCTGATCATCAAGTACCTCGCCGGCCTCCTTGAGGCGCCGTTCCCTCAGGCTCTCGAGTATTCCCCTGTCCGGAATGTTATCCCTGAGGGTGTTCACGACATCATCGGACAGCGACTTGACCGCATGCAGGACGTCGAGCTTGGCCCCGGTGGCGACGGCGAGTCCCACGGCGTGTGCCAGCACCTTATCGCTGTCGGTTCTCAGTCCCACGCAGCATAGGATGCGACGGATACCATGACTCATGTTGCTTCCTCCGTAGGCACGGCAGCAGCGCTCCGTGCAGGGGTATCAGTAGTGATTGACGGGATCCAGCTTAGCGCACGAGGCAACCCGTGCCGACGGCCTTCGTTGGTCGGAACCATCCGCGAGATGTTCTCGGTCATACCATCGGTGGTCGATCATGTATCAGCTTCCATAGCGTATCCACAGATGCCGTATCGACATCGGGCTGCCGGTAACAGGCGACAACCAGCCTGGGGCCTCCCAGCATGTCCAGCAGTGAGATCAGCTTGCCCGCTATCAGGTCCTCCTCGATGAGACCGTTTGGCAGCCAGCCGATACCCAGACCCGCCAGGGTCAGCTCGCGAATGCCAATCGTGAAGGAGGTCTCGCAGACCAGCTCGGTATCGTAACGGCGTTGGAGGTCGTGCAGATAAGGGTTCGCCAGGACGCTACCCAGGAAGCTGTCCGCGTCGTACCCGATCAGCGGCAGGTGTGTCCTGTTCTCGAGATCGAACAGGGGGCGCCCCAGCCGATCGGTGGCACAGACGGGAATCAGCTGTTCTGTCCCCAGTGGCACGCGCTCGACCTCCTCACGATCAAGGAACAGCTGAGCCCCTTCCAGCTCACTGCACAACATCAGGTCAGCCTCGGCACGCCGGAAGTTGCGGATACAGTCACTGCGATCCGATGAACGGACCTGCAGACGCGCTTCTGGGGCGCGCTGTCGGAAATAGCGCAATAGCCGAGGGAGATAGCTGACAGTGAGCGTGTGCTGTGTGGTGAGTATCGCGCGGGGACCATGCATGGCATCCGCTCGGATACGGCTGCGCATGGCGTAGAGACTCGCCAGCCAATCGCGCATGGACGCCTCATAGGCTTGTGCATGGGCCGTGAGCGACAGTCGTGCCGAGTGGCGATCGATGAGCTCAACGCCCAGCCACTCTTCCAACTGCCGGATTCGACGGGAGAAAGCTGGCTGGGTGACATGCCGCAGCTCGGCGGCCTGAGAAAACGTGCCTGCCTCAATCAGCGCAAGAAAATCTTCAATCCACTCAATTTTCATCTGTATATTCTGAAGCCTGACTCATTGAAAGTGGTATCTTCTGTTTATGCAATAATTTAATCGCTGCTGAGTATCTTGGCATTGGTTCGTGCCAGACGCCCCGTACTAGTGTTGAGCCAGACCGGTCAGAGGCGGACGGGAGTTCGCCAGACTGGCGACGGCGGTCATTCCGAGAGCACGCTTATGCAACAAATTACTCGCCTGGAGGCTCGTATGCACCTTTCCCGCTTTCCCCGTGTCCGACTCGGCCACATGCCGACTCCACTTGAGCCCATGGACAACCTGAGCCGCCTTCTGGGCGGGCCGCGCCTCTGGGTCAAGCGCGACGACTGCACTGGGCTCTCCACCGGCGGCAACAAGACTCGCAAGCTCGAGTTCCTGATGGCCGATGCCCTCGAGAAAGGCGCTGACACGATCATCACTCAAGGTGCGACCCAGTCGAACCATGCCCGTCAGACCGTAGCGGCAGCCTGCAAGCTGGGTCTGGGGTGCCACATCCTGCTCGAGGATCGCACCGGGAGCCACGACCCCGCCTACAACTACAACGGCAACGTCTTCCTTGACCAGTTGCACGGGGCCAATGTCGAGAAGCGCCCTGGCGGCGCCGACATGGCGGCCGAGATGGAAACCCTGGCCGAACGGCTGAAGGGTGAGGGCAAGACTCCTTACATCATTCCCGGTGGTGGCTCCAACGAGATCGGCGCTCTGGGCTATGTCAATGCGGCCCTGGAGCTGCTGGCTCAGGCCAATGACACGGGCCTGCAGATCGACCACCTGGTGCACGCGACCGGCAGCGCCGGCACCCAGGCCGGCCTCGTGACCGGCCTGGCCGCCTGCAACTCCGGCATCCCGGTGCTCGGCGTTGGCGTCCGCGCGCCCAGGGACAAGCAGGAGACCAACGTCTTTGCGCTGGCCCAGAAGACGGAAGCCAAGCTTGGCTTGAGCGGTGTGGTGTCCCGCGAGCAGGTGGTAGCCAACTGCGACTACGTCGGTGAGGGCTACGGCATCCCCACGGAGAGCATGGTCGAGGCCGTCACGCTGCTGGCCCGTCACGAGGGCATCCTGCTCGACCCGGTCTACTCCGGCAAGGGCATGGCGGGCCTGATCGATCTGATCCGCAAGGGCCAGTTCAAGGAAGGCGAGAACGTGGTGTTCCTCCACACCGGGGGCAGTGTCGCGCTGTTCGGCTATCCCGATGCCTTTGGACTCCCCGACTACCAGGCATGATGTCCGGCCCATGCCGCCACAAGGCACCACTTCCCGGGGCCGTACCCCGGGAATTCAACCAGTACAACAAGCCGTTAGCTCCGCTGTGGAGAACATGATGACAATTCGACATCTCAAGTCTGCCGAGGGCGCTGAAGGCGTCGCAGCCGAGGATCAACGGGTCACTAGCGCGGTGCGTCAGATGCTCGATGATATTCGCGAGCGAGGCGAGCAGGCCGTGCATGAATACGCCGAGAAGTTCGACGGCTGGACGGACGATTTCGTGCTGAGTGACAGCAAGCGCCAGCGTCTCATCGACAGCGTTCCCCAGTCGGTCAGGGACGACATCGACTTCGCCCACCGCCAGATCCGCCGGTTCGCCGAGGCGCAGCGCGACAGCCTGACCTCCTTCGAGATCGAGACCGAGCCCGGCGTGTTGCTCGGGCAGCGGGTGCTGCCGGTCGGCTGTGCCGGCTGCTACATCCCGGGCGGGCGCTATGCGCATGCGGCCTCGGCGCTGATGAGTGTGGCAACGGCCAAGGCAGCCGGGGTGCTTCACGTGGTGGCCTGTTCACCGCCCCGGGGCGAGAGCATCAACCCGGCCGTGGTGTATGCCCTGCATGTGGCCGGCGCCGACACGATCCTCGAGATGGGCGGTGTCCACGCCATGGCGAGCATGGCCTTCGGCCTGTTCGGTGGGCGTGAAGCCGATATCCTTGTCGGCCCGGGGAATGCCTACGTGGCCGAGGCGAAGCGTCTGCTCTTCGGGCAGGTCGGCATCGATGTCTTTGCCGGTCCGACCGAATCCGCCGTCATCGCCGACGACACGGCAGACCCCATGTCCATTGCCGTCGATCTGGTTTCCCAGGCCGAGCATGGCAGCAATTCACCGGTGTGGTTGTTCACTACCAGCGAGGCCCTGGGACGCAAGGTCATCGAACTGGTGCCCAGGGTGGCCGACGACATGCCCAATGCGGACATGATCCATGCTGCCTGGCGCGATCATGGCGAGGTGATCCTCGGGGACAGTCGCGAGGAGATTGTCGAGGTCAGTGATCGTTACGCCTGCGAGCACCTGCAGGTGCTGTGCGAGGACCTCGACTGGTGGAAGGAGCACCTGAGCAACTACGGCTCGCTGTTTCTCGGTGAAGGCAGCACCGTGACCCATGGCGACAAGTGCTCAGGCACGAACCACATCCTGCCGACCAAGCGCGCCGGTCGTTACAGCGGTGGGCTGAACGTGCACAAGTTCATGAAGGTGCTGACCACCCAGCAGCTGAGCGAGGAAGCCAACCGCACCTTCAGTGCCGTGGGGTCACGCATTTCCCGTGTCGAGGGGATGGAAGGTCATGCACGCGCCTGCGACTGGCGCCTGACCAAGTACTTCCCCGACGAGCAGTGGGAATTCCCCGTCCACCACCAGCAGCGTTACTGAGGCAGGTCACATGCGCCGTTTCTCGAAATCCTTTACCCAGCAGGAGCCGATCTCCGAGGCCGCGATCGACGCCGCGGTGACGGTGATGCGCACCGGCCGACTGCATCGCTATAACCTGGTCGAAGGGGAGAAGGGAGAAACCGCCCTGCTGGAGAAGGCGTTTGCCGATCACCTGGGCGTTCCCTATGCCCTGGCCTGTGCCTCCGGGGGCTATGCCCTCCAGCTAGCACTGCGTGCCTGTGGCCTCCAGCACGGGGAGGCAGTGCTATGCAACGCCTTCACGCTGTCACCGGTGCCGGGCAGCATCCATGCGGCGGGTGGCGAGGCCGTCCTGGTGGATATCTGCGAGGATACCACCGTCGACCCCGATGACCTCGACGCCGCAGCCAAGGAAACTGGCGCCCGCTTTTTCATGCTCTCGCATATGCGCGGCCATATTGGCGATATGGACGCCATCATGGCCGTATGCGAGGCCCATGGGATCACCCTTATCGAGGACTGTGCCCATACGATGGGGGCCACCTTCGACGGCAACCCGAGCGGTACCTTTGGCAAGGTGGGCTGCTTCAGCACCCAGACCTACAAGCATCTCAACGCGGGGGAGGGCGGCCTGCTCAGCACGGAGGATGCCGAGGTGATGCGGCGCGCCGTGATCATGTCAGGATCCTACATGCTCTACGAACGTCACCTCGCGGCGCCGGATGCCGAGACCTTCAGCGAGACGCGAATGGTGACGCCGAACATGAGCGGGCGAATGGATAACCTGCGGGCGGCGATCCTGCGCCCGCAGCTGGCCGAGCTCGAGTCGCGCAGGCAGCGCTGGAATAGGCTCTATCGCCGCCTGGAATCGGGCCTTGACGACATGGCGCCGGTCCAGATCATTCCTCGCGGCGAGAAGGAGGGCTTTGTCGGCAGTTCCATCCAGTTCACGCTGCCGTTCCTTGCCCACCAGGAGATCGCACGCTTTGTCTCAGGCTGCGAGGCACGTGGCATTCCACTCAAGTGGTATGGCAAGGCGCTACCGGAAGATTACACCAGCCGATACGACAGTTGGGGCTATCTCGCTGCACCCCGTTCCCTGCCGAATGCCGATCGCATACTGGCCACGCTATGTGACCTCAGGCTTCCGCTGACCTTTGATGAAGGGGACTGTGACGACATCGTCCAGCTGATGGGCGACGCCATGGATCAGGCAACCGACAAGACTACCCCCGAGTAGTACCAACCCGATGAAGATTGGAGTGACAACAATGTTCAAGAAGACTCTCTTGGCCTCCGCTGTTCTTGCCACCCTGGCCGCGCCTTCCGCCCAGGCTGAAACCACCTTCAAGGTCGGCATGGGTGATCCGATGGATTCTGACCAGGGGGCGCTGGCACAGCGTTTCGAGGAGCTGGTCGAAGAACTCTCCGAGGGCGAGATGCAGATCGAGCTGTTCCCCGGTGGGCAACTCGGCTCCGAGACGGGCATGATTCAAGATACCCGTATCGGCAAGCTCGACTTTGCCCTGATCGGCGTGGGCAACTTGACGCCCTACGCGCCGCGGCTTGGTGCCCTGACCATGCCCTACGCGATCCGCAGCCACGCCGATGCGGTCAAGGCCACCACGGGGCCATTGGCCGACCGCTGGAATGCGATCGCCGAAGAGGAGGCCGGCGTGCATATCGTCAGCTGGCTGTATTCCAACTTCCGCTACCTCACCAACTCCGAGCGGCCCGTGACCACGCTGGAGGATATAGAAGGGCTCAAGGTGCGGGTCCCCCAGAATGAGCTGATGCTGGCCACTTATGAAGCCTGGGGCGCCAGCCCGATCAGCATGTCCTGGCCCGAGGTGTTCACTGGCCTGCAGCAGGGCGTGATCGATGGCCAGGACAATCCCTACATCGTCAACTACACGATGAAGTTCCACGAGGTGCAGGATTACCTCACCGAGGTCCACTACCAGTACTCGCTACAGCCTATCGTGATGGGTGTCAGGACCTACGAGAAGCTCAGCGACGAAGAGCGTGCGATCATCGATCGGGCAGGGATCGAAGCTCAGTTGCATGCACTGCAGTTTCAGCTGACCGAAGCCTCCAAGGCGCGTGCCGGCATGGAGGCTGAAGGCGTCGAGGTGTCGACCCTGGAAGATGAGGATGAATGGATTCGGATTGCCAAGGAAGAGGTGTGGCCCGAGTTCTATGACGAGATCGGTGGCCAGGAAGCCTTCGAGAAAATGCAAAAGGCATTGGGCCACTGAGTGAGGCTGGGCCAGGCGACGGCGAGCCGCCTGGCCTGGCTCCCTCCTCGCACTCCTACAGGGGAAGGAGGCTTTCGTGTTAGCAAAGCTCAATCATATCGAAGACTACGTCTGTCGCTTCCTGCTCGGTGTATTCGTAGTACTGCTGTTCGTCCAGGTGGTCATGCGTGTGACGCTCGGCATCGGCATGGCATGGATCGAGGAACTTGCTCGCTATGCCTTCATCTGGTTCGTCTTTCTGGGCGCTGCCCATGCGGCGCACCTCAGTGCGCACAACCGCTTGCAGACACACATCAAGATGATGCCGAAGCGTATCGCCAACACCCTGCTGCTGCTGGTTGACCTGATCTGGGTAGGCTTCTGTCTGGTTCTGGCATGGAAGAGCCTGGACTTGATCGCTCTGTTGCTGGAGTTTCCGTATCACTCACCGGCCCTGGGCTGGTCCCTGGCCTATGTTTATTTCGTCTTTCCCATTGCCTTCGTGCTGATGGCCTTTCGCGTCCTGCAGGTTCAGTACCTGAAGCTGGTCAAGGGTGTCGAACCTGGTGACGTGGAGCAGAAGGAAGTCAGCAAGATCACCGACGGGGATTCCAATGCCACCGGGAATTCCTCCTCCAAAGGCAAGGGGTAAGTACCATGGCCGCAACTGTACTGTTTTCGATGTTCGGGGCGCTGTTGTTTCTCGGCGCACCCATCGTGGTGGCCCTCGGGGTCGCCTCCATGGCGGTCTATGTCCTAAATGGAGAGGATATCAGCTCGCTGATCGAGCTGGCCTTTTCCGCCATCAACTCATTCCCTCTCATGGCACTACCCTCATTCATCCTGGCCGGTGCCCTGATGGGAGATGCCGGGATTGCCCGCCGCTTGATCTACATTGCGGAAGAGCTGGCCGGGCCGGCTGCCGGCGGGCTGGGCGCGGCGGCGGTGATGGCCTGCATGTTCTTCGGTGCCATATCTGGCTCTGGACCCGCAACCACGGCCGCAGTCGGGATGTTGGTGATTCCGGCGATGATCGAGCGGGGATACGGCAAAAGCTACCCTGCAGCGATCACGGCCACGGCTGGTGGTCTAGGCGTCGTGATTCCTCCCAGCATGCCACTTGTCATCTATGGTGTTACCGCCAATGAGTCCATATCTGCGCTTTTCATGGCTGGAGTGATACCCGGGGTCATGCTGGGAATGGGGTTGATAGTTGCTAACTATATCACCGCAAAACGAAACGGCTATCAGACAGAAGGAACGAAATACGACAGGAGGCGTATCGTCAAGGTACTCAAGGATGGGTTCTGGTCGATCATGGCGCCAGTGGTCATTCTGGGTGGGATCTATTCTGGCTTGTTTACACCTACGGAAGCGGCGGTAGTCTCCATTTTCTATGCGCTTTTCGTCGGAGTCTTCATCCACAAGGAGTCGTCGCTGCGCGGACTCAATGAGGCCTTCCAGAGCACAACCTGGCTTACGGGACGGGTGCTCATCATCATGTTTACTGCCACCGCCTTCGGTCGCATCCTGGTGGAGAATCACATTCCAGCCATGATTGCCCAGGGCATCCTTCAGATCACCGATAGCCTTTGGCTGGTCTGGGTGCTGGTGATCGGCTTCCTGCTGATCGTGGGTATGTTCATCGAGATTCTTGCCACCATCATGATCGTTACTCCCGTATTGCTCCCCGTGATGGTGGAACTGGGTGTGGACCCGATCCATTTCGGTATCGTTCTGGTGGTCAGTCTCGGCATCGGGTTTTCTACACCACCATTGGGGGAGAACATGTTCATCAGCTCCAGCATCGCCAACGTGTCCATCGAGCGTATCTCGGTCCGTGCCATTCCGCTGGTCGGTTCGATGGTGGCGATTGACCTTCTGTTGGCGTTCTTCCCCCAGATCACCCTGTGGCTGCCCACAGTGCTTGGCTATTGATAATGAATGGATGGGTAACCGATGATGATTCCTGACCGCGATCCTGAAGCTTCAGCTGCTAACCGGCATACCATGGTCGGCGTGCTGGGGGGAATGGGGCCCGATGCTACCGTCGCCTTCATGCAGCGGGTCATTGACGCTACGCCCGCCGAGGATGATGTCGATCATGTCCACCTGCTGGTCGATAACAACCCCAAGGTACCGTCACGGATCAAGGCGTTGATCGACGGTGACGGCGAGAACCCGGGGCCTGCCATCGCCGACATGGCGCGTCGCCTCGAGCAGGCCGGCGCCGCTTTCCTGGTGATGCCGTGCAATACCGCTCACCACTATTGGCAGTACGCCCAGGATGCCGTCGCTATTCCGGTCTGGCACATCGTCGAGTTGACGCTGGATACCATCGCCTGTCGGATTCCCGGTGCCAGAGTCGGCATGCTCTGTTCGCCAGCCTTGCGCAGGATCGGCCTCTACGAGGGGGTCGCTGAAGCACGTGGCCTCTCTCTGGTGTATCCCGATGACGAGGAAGCGGTGCTCGAGGTGATCCGCGCCGTCAAGCGCGGGGAGGGGCGTGACCCAGATACGCTTGCTCTCCTTGCACGTGCCGCCGATAACCTCAAGGCGCGCGGGGCGGACGTGCTGGTGCTGGCCTGCACCGAGCTCTCGGTCATCGACGACGCCCTCGACGGCTCGCTGCCGGTCGTGGATAGCGTCCGCGTGCTGGCCGAGCAGGTGGTGGCTGCCGCCGAGGGAGGCGAGGCTGTCACGCCCTGATCTTCGCGTCTGAGCCGTCATGGCTCAGCCGTCCCAGCCGATTTGGTCCGAGCGACTTTCGGACCCTGTTTTCCCGCCTCGTCGGGCCGTGTCGTCCCCGCTCAGTGCGGTGGGGGCTGGGAACGCGCGTCCGTCAGGCGGCTCCAGGAGACCCGCGACATGAAAACCACGCTCTTCGAGACGCCACTCGCCGAACGGTTCGGCAGGGCCCGGCCTATCGGTCGTGGCCTGCTGGTGTGCGTCACCATCGCCCTGGCCACCACCTTCATCGCCGATCATTATGGTGGGCCGACGCTGCTCTACGCCCTGTTGTTCGGCATGTCATTGCACTTCCTGAGCGAGGAGGGGCGTTGTCGTGAGGGCATCGAGTTTGCCGCTCGCACCATCCTGCGCCTGGGGGTTGCGTTGCTGGGGGCGCGGATGACCCTCGAGCAGGTGAGCGAGCTAGGCCTCGGTCCCGTGCTCACCGTGGTGGGATCTGTGGCGCTGGTCATCGTCTTGGGCGCCGTCCTGGCCAGACTGCTGGGGCTGACACGCGACCTCGGGCTCTTGACCGGCGGTGCCGTCGCTATATGCGGTGCATCGGCGGCCCTGGCCCTATCGGCGGTGATGCCTCGCGATCAGACCAGCGAGCGTAACACCATTCTTACCGTGGTTGGGGTGACCACGCTCTCGACCATGGCGATGGTGACCTATCCGCTGATCGCCGGGGCTCTGGAACTCGCCAACGCCCAGGCGGGGATCTTCCTCGGCGGCACCATCCATGACGTGGCCCAGGTGGTCGGGGCCGGCTACATGATCTCCGAGCAGACCGGCGACATCTCGACGCTGGTCAAGCTGGTGCGGGTGGCCATGCTGGTGCCGGCTGTCATGGCCTTCATGTGGCTGTTTCGCGCGTCGCGCCAGGCGGAGGGCACGGCAAGCCGGGTACCGATGCTGCCAGGATTCCTGGTGGGATTTGTGGTTCTGGTCGTGATCAACAGTCTGGGGCTCATTCCCGAGGCGCTGAACGAGGGGATGTCGACCCTTTCCCGGTGGTGCCTTGTCACCGCCATCGCGGCGCTGGGCATCAAGACGTCGTTCCAGAAGCTGGCTGTCGTGGGGTGGAAGCCGGTGATCCTGATGGCTGCAGAGACTGTGCTTCTACTGGCCGTGGTGCTGGGCGCAGTGATGCTGGGGGGGCTGGGGGCCTGACCTCAGGAAGGACGTGTCGATGGCTTGTTGTCGGTCGCGGACACCGACCCGACCCCTCTTCCCGCTTGGCCGGGCTCTGCTGTCCGCGGCTGTTGTCCTGGCAGGGACCGGGATCGACGACACCAGGCGCGTCGTCGATCCCGCAGCGTCAAGTGTCAGCGATCACTCTGATGGCTGCTGTTGCATCTGCTGCTCCTGCATCTGGCGCTGCATCTGTTCCATCTGCTTCTGCTGCTCCTGCATCTGGCGCTCGAGCTCGTCACGCTGCTCCTGAGTCAGCGTGGCTTCAATACGCGACTGCATCAGCACACTCTCGGCCATCATGTCGCCGGTCAGCTGACCGAGACGCTCTGCATCCTGTCGGATGCTGGCTTCATCGAAGTCGGCACCAATGCTCCCCTCCAGTTGGGCCTGAACCTCTCGGGCATCTTCCTGCAGTTCCTTGATCCGGTCCTGGGAGTCGTTGAGCAGGGTTTCGAGCTCCTGCTCCTGGCCGTCGTCGAGATCGACCAGGTCGTCTAGCTGGCTGACCTGATCGGCCGCGGTCGGCGCCTGGCCCTGGCCTTGGCCTTGGGGCATCTGTTGCTGTGCCAGAGCCGGCGCGGCCATGGCCAGCGCCAGAAGGGAAACTGCGAGAGGCTTCGCTGCTGTCATGAGAACTCCTGAGCGTTCATTGTGAATCCGTACCCGATTGATTCCGGTCCTGGCAGGGGCACGCCGACGCCGGGTAATGGGTGCTGCTCGGCTGCCGCATGCCACGTACCACTCATCATGGGACGAGGCGTGGACTCCTGCCTGTCGCATGAGTTCACTCAAGCGCGGGTTTTTTATCATGATTCGTCTTCGCCCTCAGGTGTTCGTCATCGACCCTTGTGCGCTCATCACGCTATCGCGGGCCGATCCAACGGGGCATTATGTTAGGTTCATCGCAGACTGGCATGATGTTGTTCGGCAGCAAAGGGCGTAGACCGCCCCGCTGTGGGAGCGATCTTCAGATCGCGAAAGAAGGCCGGAGGCCTTCCCGGCTATGACCACTCAGCTCAGGGCGCCTGTCGGCGCCATTCGCGCAGAAATCTGCGCTCCCACAGGATCCTTCACCTCTTTCACGCCAAAATGCGATGATCCTTATGTTACCGGCTCCAGCATCCGCGACCTTGTCGCGTGGCAAATGCCAAAGCCGGGATTGGGAGCAGGAGCCGATTGGGCTATGCTGGGTTTCGTGCCCAGGGCGCGGCATACCGTCCAATAACCGGGAGAGCCCCTTCATGTCGTTCCGTCCCCTTATCATCAGTCTGCTGCTGGCGCTGCCGCTTACCGCCGTTGCCGAGTCCCCCAATATCGAGCCTGGCCAGTGGGAGTTCACCAGCACGACGTCCGTGCAGGGTGACATGCCGATTCCCGACCAGACCGAGACCCATCAGGAGTGCATCGCCCAGGGCGATATCGACGACGAGGAGTTCAGCTTCATCGAGGAGGAAGAGGGGTGCGAGCTGCTTGAACACGAGGTCACGGTCGATGGACTGGACTATCGCATGGTCTGTCGCGCCGAGGGCGGTGAGGCCAACATCGCCGGCCGCATGGACTTCCTCGGGGAGCGTGTCGAGGGTAACGTCGATATCCTGGTCGACTCGGCCGCGGGTGAGATCAACATGACGACCGTCATGGAAGGGCAGCGCATCGGGGAGTGCTGAGCCGTCACTCCGGCGCCAGCAGGAAGGCCACCCCGAGGGGTGGCCTTTTTCCTCTGAAGGCTAGCCGGGTCAGTAGCCGGCGGGTGTGTCGCCCATCTCCCGTTCCAGGCGGCGGGCGACGTCGCCCGGGGATCCGGTGCGCCGTGCCAGCAGGTCGTACGCCACCGGCACCACGAAGAGGGTGAAGACGGTGGCGGCAGCCAGGCCGCAGAGGATCACGGTGCCGATCACCAGTCGGGTCTCGGCACCGGCGCCACTGGAGATGATCAGTGGTACGGCGCCAGCCATGGTGGTCACGGCGGTCATGACGATGGGGCGCAACCGTGTCACGGCCGCCTCGACCAGAGCCTCGTGGAAGCCCACACCCTGGTCGCGCAGCTGGTTGGCGAATTCCACGATCAGGATGCCGTTCTTGGCTGCCAGTCCGACCAGCATGACCAGCCCCACCTGGCTGTAGATGTTCAGCGACTGACCGGTGAAGTAGAGCCCCAGCAGGGCACCACAGATCGCCAGGGGCACGGTGAGCATGATCACGAAAGGATGCACGAAGCTTTCGAACTGCCCGGCCAGCACCAGGAAGACCACCAGGATGCCGAGCCCCAGCAGGAAGCCGGTGGCACCGCTGGCCTCCTGGTAGTCCCGGGAGGCCCCCTTGAGGTCGGTCTGGGCCTCGGGCGGAAGGATCTCGTCTACCGTGGCCTCCAGGTAGGCCAGCGCCTCGCCGAGCGGGTAGCCACTCTCCAGGTCGGCCTGGAGCGTAATGGCACGGATGCGGTTGAAGCGGTTAAGGGTGCTGGGGCCGGCGAAGTCCTCGAGAGTCACCAGGTTGCCCAGCGGAATCAGCTCGTCGCTGCGCTCGGAGCGTACCCGTATGGTCTCCAGGGCGGAGGGGCTGGGCCGGGAGCCTGGCTCGCCCTCGAGGATGACATCGTACTCCTGGCCGTCGTCCACGTAGCGCGTCACGCTGCGTCCGCCCAGCAGCGTCTCCAGGGTGCGACCGATCTCGGTGACGGTGACGCCCAGGTCGGCGGCACGGGTGTAGTCGATGTCCACGCGCAGCTGGGGCTGGCTCTCCTCATAGTCGCTCTCGAGGCCGGTGAGGCGGGGGTTGTCCTCGCGGATGTGAGCGAGCAGGGTATCGCGCCACTCGGCCAGCTGCTCATAGGTGCCACCCCCCAGCACGAACTGCACGGGTTTCTCGACGCTTGAGCCGAAGCCCTGGCGCATCACCGGGAAGGCTCGGACACCGGGCAGGTCGGCGACCTTGTCGCGTACCTCGTCCATGATGGCCCAGGCATCGCGCCGGCTGCCCCAGTCGGCCAGGTTGACGATCACGAAACCGCCGTTGAAGTTCTCGATGTTGCCCCAGCCGCGTGGTGCTCGCACCACGACACGCTCAACCTCGCCGTTGTCCACCATGGGCATCAGCCGTGCCTCGATCTCGTCCATGTAGTCGAGCATGTAGTCGTAGGTGGCCCCGGGCGGGCCGTTGACCAGCACGAAGAAGTTGCCGCGGTCCTCCTGGGGAGTGTACTCGTTGGGCAGCTCGCCATTGAGCCACAGCATGCCGCCGATGACACCGAGGAACAGCGCCAGGACCAGCAGTCGCAGCTTGAGCATCCGCTCCAGCAGGCGGCGATAGACACAGCGCGAGTGTTCCAGCCCCCACTGTACGCCACGTGCCAGGCGGCCCTCCTGCATGTCGGCCTTGAGGATCTTGGAGGCCATCATCGGCGTCAGGGTCAGCGCCAGCAGGCTGGAGAGGGCCACGGCCGCGGCCAGTGTCAGGGCGAACTCCGAGAAGAGCCGGCCGATGTCGCCCTGCAGGAAGCTCAACGGCACGAAGACCGCGATCAGCACCAGGGTGGTGGCAATCACTGCGAAGGCGATCTGTCGGGTACCACGGAAGGCGGCCACGAGGGGTGTCTCGCCATGGTCGTGCATGCGCCGGTGGATGTTCTCGAGCACCACGATGGCGTCGTCGACGATCAGCCCGATGGCCAGCACCAGCGCGAGAAGGGTCAGCAGGTTGATGGTGAAGCCCATCGCCGCCAGGGCGGCGAAGGTGCCGATCAGCGCGATGGGCACCGTGACCGCAGGGATCAGGGTCGTACGCAGGTTGCCGAGGAACAGGAAGATCGCCACCACGACGAGCCCCATGGCAATGAACAGGGTCTGCACCACCTGGGAGATGGCCCCGGAGACGAATACCGAGGAGTCGAAGTTCAACGACAGTGACATGCCCTCGGGGAGGCTGTCCTGCACCCGCTCCATCTCGGACTGGACCCCCTCGGAAATCTCCAGCACGTTCGCGGTGGACTGCTTCATCATGCCCAGCCCCACCATCGGGGTGCCGTTGCCGCGGAAGATGGTGCGCTCTTCCACGGCCCCGATCTCCACCCGTGCGACATCCTCCAGACGTACCAGATAGCCGTCACTGCCCTGGTCGAGCACCAGGCCGCGGAAGTCGGCGGGCGTCGCGAAATTGCGCGGCAGGCGCACGATGAACTGGCGCTCTTGGGACACGATGGCGCCACCGGGCAGTTCGACGTTTTCGGCGCGCAGGGCATCCTCCACGTCGCCAGCGGTGAGTTCCCTGGCCGCCAGGGCATCGGCATCCAGCCACACCCGCATGGCGTATTCCCGCCCGCCACCGACCCTGACCTGCGAGACCCCGGGCAGTACCGAGAAGCGATCGACCAGGAAGCGGTTGGCGTAATCGGTGAGCTCGGCCATGGAGAAGCCCTCGCCGGACAGCGACAGCCAGATCACCACGTCGGAGCTGGAATCGGCCTTCTGCACCTCCGGCGGGTCGGCCTCCTCGGGCAGGTTGTCCAGAGAGCCGGAGATGCGGTCGCGGATATCGTTGGCGGCGGCATCGATGTCCTGATCGAGGCCGAATTCCACGCTGATGCTGGAGCGGCCGTCCTCGCTGGACGAGGAGATGACCTGGATGCCCGAGACGCCGGAGATGCGGTCCTCCAGCACCTGGGTGATGCGTGTCTCGACCACGCTGGCCGAGGCGCCGGGGTAGCGAGTGTCGATGCCGACCACCGGCGGGTCGATGGAGGGGTACTCCTGTAGCGGCAGTCGCTCCAGGGCCAGCAGGCCGAAGGCCACGATCAGGGCCGCCAGTACCACCGCCAGCACCGGACGCTGGACGGAAACGTCGGAGAGTCGCATCAGCCGCTCGCCTCCGCATCGTCACGACCGCGTCGCAGCAGCTCGGGGATGCTGGTGTCCTCATCGAGGACCCCCAGCAGGCGGGTCGGCTGGCCGTCGCGGACTCGCTCGGTGCCGTGGGCCACCACCAGCTGGCCTTCGTCCAATCCGTCGAGGACCTCGACGTCGCCTTCACGGCGGGCACCGATGACCACCTGGCGACGCTCGACGCGGTACTGGTCTTCCTCATCCAGTACCAGCACGAACTGACGTTCGCCCTGGGGCAGCAACGCCGACTCCGGAATCACCAGGGTCTCGCGGGGAGCGCGCTCGACCACCACGCGCATCAGCATGCCGGGTCGCAGTCGGTGCTCGGGGTTTTCCAGCGTGGCGCGTACCGTGACGCTGCGGCTGACCGGGTCGACGCGTGCTCCAATGGTGGCAACTTCGCCCGCAAAGGTCTCATCGGGAAAGGCGCCGCTGACGGCGGTCAACGGTAGCCCGGGCGCTATCTGCCCCAGGGCAAGCTCGGGGAGGGTGAAGTCGAGTTTCATGACGTCCAGCCTGTCCAGGGTGACCAGCTCCGTGCCCGGCGAGACGAGGGCCCCGACGCTGACGTTGCGAAAGCCCACCACGCCGTCGAAGGGGGCCTGGATACGGTAGTCGGCCAGCCGGGCCTCCAGGGCCTGGATCTCCGCCTCGGCCTGGCGAAGTCGCGCTCGAGCGTCCTCCACGTCGGCCCGCGGCGCCAGGTTGCGGCTCTGCAGCTGGTCAAGCCGGTTCACCGCATTGCGGTGCTCGTCGCGTCGTGCCTGGGCGGCCCGCAGGTCGGCCTGGGCTTCGTCATCGGCCAGGCGCACCAGCAGCCGGCCGGCCTCGACGGTATCGCCATCGCGGAAGTTGAGCTCGCGGATGGTGTCGGTGACGGTGGCCGAGAGCGTCACGCTCTCGTCGGCGCGCAGGGTACCCAGTGCCTCGATAGGGTCGGACCAGTCAGCCAGGCTGGCGCGGGCGGCAATCACCGCGGTGGGCTGCTGGGCGGCCAGCAGCGGGGAGAGAAGCATGGCCGCCAGGCCGAACAGCAGGAGCAGGTGAGGTCGCGATGGGATCATGGAGTGGTCGTTCTTGTCGGTGAGCAATGAGTCAGCGCCCAGTCCATGGGTCGCTCCCCTGAAGCCTATACGTCTGGCAGTGGAAAAGTGTGACAACAATGCACAAGCGTTCCAGGGTGCATTAAATGTACAAGGTGTGTACAGATATGGGAAGTCGGCAAGGTGTCCAGCGCTGCCATCACAACGGTCGGCGCCACGGCGAGGGGCTGCTAGAATGCGCGGCCTGGATCGGTTCGGGGCGGGGGAGCAAGGTCGTGACATACGATGTAGTGGTGATCGGCGCCGGTGCTGCCGGACTGATGTGCGCGCTGACCGCCGGCTACGCCGGACGGCGGGTGCTGGTGATCGATCATGCCAACAAGGCGGGCAAGAAGATCCTGATGTCCGGCGGGGGGCGCTGCAATTTCACCCATCTGGCCTCGGGGCCGGGGAACTTCTACTCGCAGAACCCTTCCTTCTGCATCTCGGCGCTCAAGCGCTATCGCCCGGAGCATTTCGTCGAACTGGTGGAGCGCCACGGCGTGGAGTACGTGGAAAAGACCCCGGGACAACTGTTCTGCGCCGATTCCGCGAAGGAGATCCTCAGGGTCTTGCTCACCGAATGCGACTGGGCGGGGGTGGAACTGCGCCTCAAGACCGTCGTCGAGGGTGTCGAGCGGTGCGGAGAGGGCATGCGGCTGGCCACCTCGCTGGGGCCCATCGATACCGGTGCCCTGGTGGTGGCGTCCGGGGGGCTGTCGATCCCCACCATGGGGGCCAGTGGCTTCGGCTACGACATCGCCCGCCAGTTCGGGCTGGCGGTCACCGAGACCCGTGCCGCCCTGGTCCCCTTTACCCTGACCTCGCAGTGGAAGGCGCACGTCGAGGCGCTGGCCGGGGTCAGTTGCGAGGTGGAAGCAACTTGCCGCGGGAAGCGTTATCGCGAGCCGATGCTCTTTACCCATCGCGGTCTCTCGGGGCCCGCCATGCTGCAGATCTCCAGCGTCTGGCAGCCCGGGGACACCCTCTCCCTCGACCTGCTGCCGGGGCGCGATGCGTTCGAGGCCCTGTGCCGCGCCCGGCGCGAGACGCCCAGGCGGCGACTTTCCACCTGGCTGGGGGAGCATCTGCCGAAGCGCCTTGCCCAGGCGCTGGTCGAGTGGCACGACGACGATGGGGTACTCGCCGAGTACGGCAACGCCCGCCTGCAGGCCTGGGCCGAGGCCCTCGGGGCCTGGCAGGTCAAACCGGCGGGCACCGAGGGCTGGCGTACCGCCGAGGTGACCATGGGGGGCGTCGACACCCGGGCCGTCTCGTCCAAGACCTTTGCCGTCGGGACGCTACCCCAGCTGCGCTTTATCGGCGAGGTGCTGGATGTCACCGGCGAGCTGGGTGGCCACAACTTCCAGTGGGCCTGGGCGTCAGGCGTGGCCTGCGGCCATTCCCTCTAGTCGGGACGGTTGTGTCCGCCGCGCCGGCCACGATCAGAGAAAGCGCCCACCGGCGGCGATGGCAACCGTGGCCAGGCCGAGGATCAGGTTGATGCCGATCAAGCGACGGATCTGGCCCAGCTGCCGGCCGCCCGCCGCCCAGTCCTCGGCGGACACGGCCTTGCCCAGCCGCGGGTAGGGCGCAAACCAGATGTGCAGGAAGATCGCCATCATCGCCAGCCCCGATACCAGCATCAGGTGGACATGCACGCCGACGCTGCCCATGCCGCCGAACACCCCGAACAGCATCCATAGCCCCGTGGTCAGCAGCAGGACCACGGTCGCCCAGACCCAGGGGAAGAAGCGCTGGAAGACACGATACCAGAGGGTCAGGCGCTGGGGAGGTTCCAGCAGCTCGGCGGCGACCGGCCGCAGGATCATCCAGGCAAAGAACATGCCGCCGACCCAGATCACGGCAGCCAGGACATGCAGGGTAATCGCGAGGGCCATGGCGGGGCTCCTTAGGGGCCAGGCATTTGTTAGGGGCCAGGCATTTGCACAGCGTTGCTGCATCGTCGGTGGGGGGGTACGGTGCCAGCAGGTCAGCGCAGCAGCCGTCGGGCTCTCTTGAGAAGCAGTGCCCCGGTCGTCAGTCGGCCTGCCAGGCGCACGATGCCCCCCGGGCGTCGCGCGCCACGGTAGAGCAGTAACCCGCCCAATGCCAGCGCCGGGGTTCGGTAGCGGGACAGAATTTTCCAGCCGCGGTCAAGCGATCGGCTTGCCGACTGCCAGCGGCTGGCGGCCACCAGCAAGTCCACGCGCTGCTGCTCGATCAGGTGTTCGAGCTCGGCCTTGCGAGCCCTGCGTTCAGCGCGATTCACGTGATGCTTCCACCAGTTCGCGGTCGCTGGCCAGGTGGCGTAGCGTGCCGGCCAGCAGCGTACGGCGCCGTGCCAGCTGCATCACCCTCAGGGCGAGCAGACTCCCGCTGCCCAGCAGCACCAGGGCGCTCACTGCGATGGCGGCCAGGCGGTGGGTCTCCCAGAAGGCGACGATGACCAGCGTGGTGAGCACGCCAATGCCCAGTAGCAGAAGGATGAGGCTAAGGCCGGCCAGCAGCAGCAGGCCCATTAGGCGGGCGCGCTCTTCCTCGAGCTCGAGTACGGCGAGGCGCAGACGCGTCTCGCCGATGGCGAGCAGACTGCCGAGCAGACGCTTACCGGCCCTGAACAGGCGTTGAGCCGGTCCCTGGCTCGCCGACATCAGCGCCGCCCGATGAGCATGCCGACAACGACCCCGACGGCGGCACTGATGCCGATGCTGGTCCAGGGGTTGTCGTGGACATAGCGGTCGCAGGCGTCGGCCTGCTCGGTGACGCTGTCGCGGGCCTCACCGTAGACGCGTTCTCCACGGGCCTCGAGGCGCTCGCGAGTATCCTTCAGGCGCTTTTCGGCGCGGTCGCGCAGCTCCTTGATGTTGCTGCGCGAGTCATCGGCAGTCGCGTTGACGAGCTCCTCGACGGTCTGGGTCAGGTGATGCAGGTCTTCCTTCAACTGCTGCGTGGACTCGCTGGTACGGGGCGCATGTTGGGCCATCGGGGTCTTCCTGTGACGGTGAATGACCTGCTCAGCATAGCAGTCGCCGGGGTGACTTCAATGCATTTGACCCTGCCCTGGGTCAGGGCCGGGATTCCAGGCTACCGGCGGAAAACAGCGGGTTGAGACTGAACCCCAGGCTCAGGCGATGGCTGCGCTGGTCGTAGTCGATCAGGCTTTCCCCGTAACCGTAATAGTACTGCACATGACCGCGGATGCTGCCGAACAGCGGCCAGGAGTAGTCCACCTCGGTCCCCAGGTTACCTTCTTTGGGGTTGCCCCTCAGCATCATGCTGAACTCGTTGTCGCCATTGAGGCGGCGGGCCAGGGTGATATCGCCGTAGCCGAGATACTTGTGGATGTCGGGGTTGTCATCGTCTTCCTCGGCTTCCGGAATGCGCCAGTGAGGTGCCAGGATCAGGGCCCAGTCGTCGTTGACGAAAGTGGACTCCAGAATCAGGCGGTTCCAGCTGCGTGACAGCGGATCGGAGCGGCCGTTGGACTGGTGGTTGACGCCCAGGCGGTTGTTGATGTTCGTCCAGCCCAGCAGCGAGCCGCGGTTGTCGAAGTCGAGAAAGACTTCCGGCTCGTAGTTGGTCTCGCGGAAGGGCGAGGAGGCATCCGTATTGAAGGCCTGCCACCAGCTGCGCTGGGTGTAGGCAAAGTTCAGGTCGCCGCCGTAGTCGCCGAACAGGTCGTCCACCAGGTTGAACTTGGCACTGAACTGGAACTTCATCTCCGCCCGGTCGGGCGAGTTGCGGTCGCTGATGTCGCGGAAGGCATCGTCGTTCGGGTTGGCGTTGTAGCTCAGCGGGAACCAGTAGTTGCGACGATGGGTGGTGATGGCGAAGGGGTTGCGTGCCGATTCCCGTTCCAGCTGTCGACGCTTGCTCACCGACTCCTCCAGCTCCCGGGCAGCGTCCTGTTCGAGGGGGGGCGCGCCATCGAGGCTCTGGCCATCGGTGCCGGCCAGTTGTCGACGCAATTCTCTCATCTCCTTCTGCAGTGCCGAAATCCGCGCCTCGATGGCCTCGCGCTCGGCCTCGCTCAACGGCTCGGCGGCCAGGGCGGCCGTGTTCGGGCCACTCATCAGCAAGGCGATGGCGAGAAGGGAGAATCGGGCAGACGTCATGGTCAGGCACCTGGAAGCGGCTAAGAAAGGGCGTTTCTATCACGCCAGTGCGGCAAGTCAACTGTATCACCCAGGCGACAGGACGGCATTGCCATGCTGGCCCGGTGGGCCGAGAATCGTGGACGAGTCCATGATAATCGAGGCTGCCCCTCCTTGAGTGCCTGTGAACATGTTCCCTGCTTCAGTGCTGCCTCCCGGTGCATCCGGAGGCTCGTGCTGATTGGTCTGGGGTGGCTGGTGATCGCCATGTCGCTGCCGGCTCAGGAGGTCGCATCCCGGGAGGCATCATCCCGGGAATTGCCTTCGCGCGAAGAGATCGAAACCCGGCTCGAAGCGCGCCAGCCTGCCGAGGGCGAGACGGCAAGCGAGGATGCGCAGCGTGATATCGCGGCGCTCAAGGCGGCCCTCGAGAGCATCCAGCGCCTCGAGGCGGTCAGGGAGGAGCTGTCCCGCCTCGAGACCCGCGTAGAGGAGGCACCCCAGGAGCTCGAGCGCCTTCAGCGGAAGCTGCGGGAGATGGAGCCGTCAGACCAGGACGCGAGCTTCGAGGAGCTGGAGGCCCTCTCTCTCGAAGCCCTGGAGGCGCGCCGTGGCGAGGCCGAGGAGGCACTGTCGGGCGTTCAGGACCGGCTTGCCGAGATCTCCACGAGGCTGTTGAGTGCCCAGACCCTGCCGGATCGAGCCCAGCAGGCCATCGGCGAGGCCATGCAGCAGGCCGAAGAGCGTCGACGTCGGCTGGAAGAGTTGGGCGACGACCAGGTCGCCGAGGATGATCCGCGTCGCTGGCAGCTGCGCATCGAGCATGAGCTGGCCGAGCAGACCCTGCAGCTGCACCAGCGTCAGCTGGCCACCAACACCCGCCTGCGGGAACTGGACCAGCAGCATCGTGATCTTCTCGAGCGCCAGCTGGCCAGTCAGGAGGCCCGGCTGGCCATGCTCCAGGGGGTCATCGATCGGCGTCGTCGTCAGGCGTCCGAGCAGGCCATCGTCAAGGCAGTCAGTGACGACGAGGAGGTCATGGGGCATCCCGTGGTGCGCCAGGCCCGGGAGATCAACCGCACCATGAGCCTGGAGCTGCTGCGGGTTACCGACCGGACCAACCGCCTGGTCCGCGAGGGCCTCGAGGTGCGCCGCCAGCTCGACCGGGTGCGTCAGCTCCAGCGCAGCCTCAACGAGCAGATCGATGCCATTCGCGGCAGCATACTGCTGGCGCGAATCCTGCGCGAGCAGCGCCAGACACTGCCCCGGGTGGAAGTGCGGCGTGGCCTGCAGGACGAGATCGCTGATCTGCGACTCAAGCAGTTCGAGCTCGGCCGGCAGCGTGACCAGCTGCGCGAGGGCGAGCAGCTGGCGCGTCAACGGATCGAGGAGGCCGACGCCGAGGCGTCTCCTGCGCTGGTCGAGTCGCTGCTGCCGCTCTACCAGGCGCGTCGTGATCTGGTCGACCAGCTGGAACAGGCCTACGGCGAGATGCTCAGCGGCGCCATCGACCTGCAGCTCAATCAGCAGCAGCTGTTGGCGACCAGTCATGAGCTGCGTGCCACCATCGACAAGCAGCTATTCTGGATCGCCAACAGCCGCCCCCTGGGCCTGAGCTGGCTGGGCAACCTGCCGGAGAACCTGGCCAGGGAGTGGCACGAAGGGGAGTGGCGCGCGGCACTGCCGGTGAACTGGCGGCTACCGGATGCTCGAGCCGTGATCGGCCTGCCGGTGCTGCTGGTCGCGGTGGGGCTGTTTGCTGCGCGACGGCGGATCCGCGAGCATCTGGCCCGCCTGCACCAGCAAGTCGGTCATCTCAAGCAGGATTCCCAGGGACACACCCCCCAGGCGGTGGTCCTCAATGCGCTGCTGGCCCTGGTCGGCCCGCTGTGCGTGCTGGCTGCCGGCCTGGCGCTGCTGACGGGCAGTGAAGGGGTGGCGCGTGGCACCGGTCATGCGTTGCTCCACCTGGCCCTGGCCTGGGCCGTGCTTGGCTGGGCACGCAACCTGCTGTTCCAGGGCGGGGTGGCCACCCGTCACTTCTACTGGCCACCCGGCTATGCGGTCGTCCTGCGCCGTTGGCTGCGGTGGCTGGGCGTGGCCCTGGTGCCGGTGCTGCTGGTCGGCCCCCTGGCCCGGGATGCAGGGGTCGACCTGAACCAGCGGCCGCTGGCCCTGGGGCTGCTGTTGAGCGGCCTGCTGGCCATGAGCGTGGTGCTGGTCAAGTTGATCCTGGCGCATGTGCCCTTCTTCGGGGTCAAGCTGTTCCGACTGATGCTCGGCCTGGTCATCGCGCTGGTGCCGCTGGTGCTGGCCGGACTGATCGTCTATGGCTTCGAATACACCGCACTCAGCCTGCTGGGGCGCTTCGTGATTACCCTCTATCTGCTGGGGCTCTGGGTCCTGGTGGAAGCCACGGTGATTCGTGGCCTGGCCGTGGCGGCCCGGCGCCTGGCCTATCGTCGTGCCCTGGCGCGGCGTCGTGCCCAGGCCCAGGAGGGTGCCGAGGGGGGCCTGGAGGTGGTCGAGGAGCCGCCTCTGGACATGGAGCAGGTCAATCAGCAGTCACTGCGCCTCTCCAAGCTGATCCTGCTGGTCGGCTTCATCCTGGTGCTCTACCTGGTGTGGTCCGACCTGCTCTCCGTCTTCAGTTACCTGGAGCAGGTCACCCTCATCGCCCCGGGCGAGGGGCAGGCAGCCGAGGCGGTGGCGAGCATGGTCTCGGTGGCCGATATCATCACCGCCCTGCTGGTGGTGGTGCTGACCCTGATGATGGCGCGCAACCTGCCGGGATTGCTCGAGGTCAGCGTGCTCTCCCGCCTGGAGCTCAAGCAGGGGAGTGCCTACGCCATCAGCTCGCTGCTGGCCTATACCATCGTCGGCGTGGGGGTGGTGTCCGCCCTGGGGACCCTGGGCGTCTCGTGGAGCAAGCTGCAATGGCTGGTGGCAGCGCTGGGGGTGGGCCTGGGCTTCGGTCTGCAGGAGATCTTCGCCAACTTCGTCTCGGGGCTGATCATCCTCTTCGAGCGGCCGGTACGCATCGGCGACACCATCACCCTGGGCAATCTCACCGGCACGGTGAGCAAGATCCGCATCCGGGCCACCACGGTGACCGATTTCGACCGCAAGGAGATCATCATCCCCAACAAGACCTTCATCACCGACCAGCTGATCAACTGGTCGCTATCGGACACGGTCACGCGGGTCGTGCTCAGCTACGGGGTCGCCTACGGTTCGGATCATCGCCTGGTGCATCGCCTGCTGCGCGAGGCCGCCGACGAGAATCCGCGTGTGCTGGCGGACCCCGAGCCCCAGGTCTTCTTCATGAGCTACGGCGAGAGCACCCTGGACTTCGAGCTGCGCATCTTCGTCAACAGCCTGGGTGACCGGCTCTTCGCCACCGACGAGATCAACTGCCGGGTCGGTGAGCTGTTCGCCGAGCACGGTGTCGATATCGCCTTCAACCAGCTCGATGTCTGGCTGCATCGCCCCGGCGGCGAGGCGGCCCGGGTAGAGCGCGCCTCGGCCGGCCCGCTGATTCCCCCCGAACACCCGCCCCCCGGTGCCAGTGGCGATCCGGGCGATTTCGATGGCGGTGGTGGCGATGCCGGACGTTAAGCTGCCTGTCACGGCGCTGCGCGGAGCTGTACGCTGCCGTCAGCGCCTTACGGCATGGAGCAGGAACTCCCGGTTGCCATCACCGCCCAGGAGCGGGCTGGGTTGCCAGTGGAGGACCTCGAAGCCGAGCTCGGCGCAGCAGTCGCGCAGTCGTGTCTCTACCTCGGCATAGCGGGCGGGGTCGGTGACCAGCCCGCGGGGGTTGACGCCGCCCGGCCCCAGCTCGAACTGCGGCTTGGCCAGGCTCAGCAGCTCGCCACCAGCCGGCAACAGGGCGGCGAGCTCGGGCAGGATCAGCGTCTGGGAGATGAAGGCGACATCCATCACGGCCAGGTCGGGGCCCGCCGCTGCCAGGGCGTCGAAGGCCGCCCTCAGTCGCGGCTCACCGGCCATGGCGCGCGCATTGAGCCCCTCCAGGCAGGTCACCCGGCCATCGTCGCGCAGCGCGGGGGCGAGCTGATCATGGCCGACCTCCACACCGATCACATGGCGGGCACCGGAAAGCAGGGCGCAGTCGGTGAAGCCGCCGGTGGACTGGCCGACATCGAGCACCAGCTTGCCGGTGAGGTCCAGGCCCAGCGCCGCGATCAGTGCCTCCAGCTTGAGCCCCGCCCGGGAGACATAGCGCTCCTCGGGGTCCTCCTCGACGCTCAGCCGGGTATCGTCGGACAGTTTCTCGCCGGGCTTGCTGAGTGGCGTGCCGTCTGCCAGACGTACCCGGCCATGGCGGATCAGCCGCTGGGCGCGGGTACGGGAACGGGCCAGCCCCTGGGAGACGAGCAGCTGATCGAGACGTGGCATGGGGCAACAACGGGGCCTCATGGCCCCTTGTCGGCCTGCAGCTCGGTCGGGGGGATCCGGTCGGCGCCCCAGCTGCGGTGGATGTAGCGGGTCACCCGGTCGAGCTCCTCCTGGCTGATTCTGGCCAGCTCGCCGCGTTCGAGGGGGTCGTAGTGGAAGATGTAGAGGCGCGAAGCGAACTGCTCGAAGGGCAGCGAGGACTCGCCGAAGCGCTCGCCGCTGCCGGAAGTACTGACCTCGATGCCGTCGCCCCAGTCCTGGCCACTGTCGTTGTTGGGGTTGTAGAAGTAGACCCGCATGGTATCGCTGGGATCGAGGGTGACGCGCAGCAGCGTGATGGCGTGCCAGCCGATGAAGCGGGCCGCGCTGTCGGTGACGGCAATGCCGGCTGGCTGGGGGTGAATCAGCGGCTGGTTGCCGTTGTAGTAGGGGTGATAGCTGGCATAGAAGTGACGCAGGAAGTCGTCCAGTTCGTGCAGCTTGCCGGTGGTCACGTCCACATTGATGCGAAAGCCGCGGCCCGACCACCAGCCGTGGAACTCCGGATTGACCCAGCGGTGCGGGTCGCCCTCGCGTCCGATGCAGCGCCGACCCATCTCGGCATAGATGCGGTCCAGGTGGGGCACGACCAGCAGCGAGACCGGGTCCAGGTCCATCGGCAGCTCCTTGGCCACCCCGGAGAGGCTGGCCATGGAGGAGAGAGGCATGCCCTCGAAGTGCATGATGATCTCGTCGTCACGCGCCGCCCAGGTGACCATCTGCAGCAGGTAGTCCGGGTCGTTGTAGGCCCACATGGACAGCGCCCGGGCGGACTGGCAGGTGGGGTTGTTGCCTTGCCCCACGCCCAGTGGCAGGCCGAGCATGCACAGTACGCCCTCCAGCAGCCGGGCGCGCGGCGAGGCGCTGTCGCCATAGGCCATGTCGAGACGCGCCTCGGACCAGTCCGACAGCCGCAGCCCCAGCTGGCGCCACATGGCCGGCGCCACCGGTGGCTGATAGAGGATCCCGCGCTCGAGCATCAGCGCCAGGCCATAGACCGCCTGGGGCGTGGTCGGATACACCGCGCCGCGGATCAGCGCATGGACCAGCTCGCGGTAGCAGAGCAGGCAGTCGCGTCCGGTGGACGACAGCCCCAGAGCCTCGGCGAGCAGGTGGTCGCTATGCTCGAGCAGGTAACGCATCAGCACGGCATGGTAGGGCGATACCAGGCCGGTATCGTGCATGGCCCTGGCGAAGCCGGTGGCCTCGTACTGCAGGGCACCGCCGTCCATGCTCGACAGGCGCTCACGATAGGTATCGACGCCGGGATCCTCGCGACACGCATGCGTGGGGCCGAACAGGGAACTGACCAGGCGGTCGGCGCCCTGGCCACTGGTGCCCAGGTCGATCTCCGGATTGGCCTGGCAGATGGCGATCTGGGTGATCATCTGCTTGATGGTGTCCACCTGGATCGGCCGCTGCTGCAGGATTCGCCAGATCTCGGCGATCAGCCGGTCGATCACATGTTCGTAGCCGATGCGCTCGGCCAGATGGTGGAACAGGTGGCGAGGAATCTGTGCCAGGCGCCCCTGGGTCTCCCGTTCGGCCTCGGTGGGCGTGCCGAACAGCAGCCAGAGATTGAGCGCCATCACCTGGGTCAGGTAGTGGTGGGCCTGCTCCTCGGAGAGCAGGGGGTGGAGGTAGTCTCCCTTGGCCACGGCGAGGATGCGCAGTTCGCTGATCGCCTCGATCACCACGACATTGGGGTCGGCGCTCTTCAGCGCATGCGTGGTCAGCGACGGCACCAGGTATTGGGGGGTTTCCCAGTCGGAGCCGAGGAAGACCCCCGCCTCCTCGAGTACCCGGGCCCGCCGCTCGATGGCGTCGCAGCCACCCTCCTGCAGCATGACGCGCCGGGCGGTATCGAGGACTCGCGGTAGCCTGCTGGGCTTGGCGAACGCGCGTGCCTCGGCGAGCAGGGTGATGGACTCGTCGAGCTTCTTGAGCAGGCCAGCGAGCTTGTCGCTGGCCGGGGGCGGCGTACTGGCGTCTTGCATAGGTCGAGGCGTGGTCACGCCGACTCCTTGTCGTCAGGCTGTCACACTGTCCATGACGCCTGTATCAGACATAGAAATCAAGCTCTTCCATGTGCTTGAGCAGTTCCTTCATGCGTGCGGCCTCGTCGCCCTTGAAGTAGACAAGGCCCCAGTGAGTCCCGAAGGCGGTCCGCTTGGTGACGGTTTCCTCCATGGGCGGTGTCAGCTCGTGGGACTCGAAGTAGGGGTCGTCCTCGACCTCCTCGGGAATCTCCAGCTTGCTGACCACACGGCGGCGCGGATAGACCCCGAAGCAGCCGGCATAGCCGTCGGCATCCACCACTTCCTTCGGGAAGAAGGCCGTGACTTCCTCCTCGCTGGCCTTGGGATCGAACACCAGCATGGAGGCCTGGTAGGCATTGAACCCGTAGACCCGCTCGAGCAGCTCGAAGACCTTGAAACCCGGTGGACGGTAGGCGACCTCGCCGAAGTACATCTCGCCGTCGTTGGTGACGAAGTACTCCGGATGGATCAGGCCAAACTCGATATCGAAGGCCTTGATCAGCTTCTCGATCTGGGCGGTGATCTGGGGGCGGTACTTCTCGAGCTCCGGCGAGGCCGGCACGAACACCGAGTAGCCCAGGGTCACGTACTCGGAGATGTTCAGGAAGACGATCCTGCCGTTGTGGATCCAGGCCTCCACGGCGAATTCCCAGCCATCGAGGTGAGACTCCATCAGCACCGGGAACTCCTCCTCGGGGATGGTATCGACCTCGTCGGGGGTGCGGATCACCCGGTGCCCCAGGCAGCCGGCCTTGTCGAAGGCCTTGAGGTGGATGGGGTCGTTGGGGTCGCCGTCGAGCTTGAGCAGGGTCTGGTTGACCCGCTTGAGGAAACGCACCACGTCTTCCTTGTCGTGGGCCTCCTCGAAGATGCCCACCCGGATGCCGCCGAGCTGCGCGCGGCGCTTCATCAGTGCCTTGTCACGCAGCAGCAGCGACTGGCCATAGAGGCGCGGATTGTCGAGCAGCACCGAGTTGATGGCGCCGGCCCACTCCACGGTCTCCTCGAACAGCGGTATCGCCACGTTGACGCCCATGTCCCTGAGGGTCTCGGCAATCTCCATCGAACGGTCGTTGAGGCGCTCGAAGTTCCAGGGCACATGGGGGATGTCGTGCTTCTGGCAGTACTCCTCGGCCCAGTCGGGGGCGACCACGACATAGCGTCGATCGAAGTTCTCGGCGGCTTCGATGGCATTCAGGCTCCAGCCCAGCAGGGCAATGTAGCCCTTGTTCGGATCCTTGTTCATGGTGCGCCTCCCTAGTGAACATTGGACGTCAGTGGTCCAGTCACCATACACGAGGAGAACCGGTTCCTCACCTCTGCGTCACCGGCAGGGCAGGGCTTGTGCCTCGGCCCTTGTGGCCGGCGCCCGGCATTGGTATAGTGCAGCCCGCTCGATGACGGCGTGAACCGATGTCGAGCGAGCGATGCCCCTGGCATCCTGCTGTGGTGGCCCCGTCGGTCCTCCCGCAACGCTAAACCGCAAACCCCGCCAGGCCCGGAAGGGAGCAACGGTAGTGGTGGCCGCGTGTGCCGGGATGTGGCTGTCGGGGCCGCCTCCATCTTCTGTCATCTAATTGATTTTGAAGGGTTTTTCACCATTGGTTCCGTCAAGGCATCCAAAATGGTGAACCAAATGCCCTCTAACTCTCCCTACCTGATCCGATCCAGACACGGCATCTACTACTTTCGTCTGGTGATCCCTCCTTCGCAACGTTCCTCCATCGGTAAGATCGAATTTAGACGTTCCTTACGTACCCGTTCCAAGCGTGAAGCTGTCATGCGCTGTGCAGAAGCTCTCACAGAAGCTATGGGCATCCTTGCTGGGCAGGGTTCTGAAAAAGCCCCTGTCACACCTCTACAGGCCCCCAAACCTGTCATTTCTAGCGTCTTGGAAGCCTACAAACGCCAGCAAGCTCTAGAAGGTGTCTCGGTCA
>JBNJIL010000010.1:0-141321 GCA_051749325.1 Pseudomonadota bacterium
ATCACGGGCCTGACCGTTCGTGCCACACCATCCCCACCCCTAGCATGACAAGGAGATACCTCCATGAAACGCCTGATGACCACCCTGTCCAGCCTGGCCCTGGCCGGCACCATGACCACTGCCGGCGCCGCCGAGATCACCGTCGGGGGCAAGAACTACACCGAGCAGCTGATTCTTTCCAGCATGACCGAACAGTATCTCGATACCCTGGGTTACGACGTCGAACGGCGTGATGGCATGGGCTCGGCCGTGCTGCGCCAGGCCCAGGAGAACGGCCAGATCGACCTCTACTGGGAGTACACCGGCACTTCTCTCATGGTCTACAACGAGATCAGTGAATCACTGTCCCGAGAGGCGACCTATGAGCGGGTCAAGAAGCTGGACGGCGAGAAGGGCCTGGTGTGGCTGGAGCCCTCCGACGCCAACAACACCTATGCCCTGGCCATGCGTGAGGACGATGCCGAGGAGCGCGGGATCGAGACGCTTGACGATCTCGCCAATGCGGTCAACGGCGATGTCGAGCTCTCCTTCGCCCTCGACACCGAGTTCTACTCGCGCGATGACGGCTGGCGACCGCTCCAGGAGACCTACGACTTCAGGGTTCCGCGTAGTGAGATCGTGCGCATGGACACCGGCCTCATGTATTCGGCCCTGCGCGATGGCGATGTCGATGTCGCAGTTGTCTTTTCTACCGACGGTCGTGTCCCGGCCTTCGATTTACGGATCCTTGAGGATGTTCGAGGCTTTTTCCCCGCCTATGCGCTGACCCCGGTGGTGCGCGAGGAAACTCTCGAGACCGCCCCCGAGTTGGCAGAGCAGATGAATGCCCTCTCCGCGCTGCTCGATGACGCGACCATGGCCGAGCTCAACGCGCGCGTCGACGTGGAGCGCGAGACCATCGAGGACGTGGCCGAGTCCTTCCTGGAGGACAACGAGCTGCTGTGACGGACGTGACATGGCGGGCATGACGCCGGCCATTGCCTACCTCCCATTGCTTACGTCAAGGAAGGCCGCCTCATGGGCGGCCTTCCTGCTATCCACTCGGATGCGGTTGCGTCCTTCGTGTGTTGTCGAATGGTTCGCTGGATGCTGATGCCGGGGCTTGCCGGGTCATGGATAGGGTGATGTCGGCATGATGAAACATGATGCATCAAGAATATTGGTCTTACCTCTTGTGGCTGACAGATAGCCGGCATAGGGTGGGAGAACTCTTCCTGCTATTGGCTGACTTCATCAGCTGCCTGACACATCCGGGAGGGGGACCAGAAGGGGCCCGTACTTGACCGATGATCTCATCCTGCTGGAAGCCCAGCAGGATATTCACCAATTGATTGCCCAGCAGGCGCCGCTCGACAAGGTGCTGGAGGCGATTGCCCACTGGATCGGTCTTCAGCTCCCGGGTGCCATCGTGGCCTTCATGTGCTTCGACCCGGCACGCTGCACCCTCAGCCTGGTCACCAGCCAGCGCTTCTCCCGAGGCTACGTCGAGCAGCTTCAGGATGTTCCCGTCGGCGTGGCGGTGGCCTCTTTCGGGGCGGCCGCCTACCTGCGCCGCCAGGTCATCACCGAAGACATCCAGACGGATTCGCGCTGGGAGGCGTTTCGTGGCGCGGCTCTTGCCGAAGGACTTCATGCCTGCTGGTCGAGCCCGGTGATCACCGCCCAGGGCGAACTCCTGGGGACCTTCGGCACCTATTATCGCCAGCCCACCGCGCCCAGCGAGGTAAGCAAGCGACGGCTGCGCCAGGCCGCCGCCCTGATCGCCCTGGCGCTCATCCGGGACCGTGACAGCCGTCGCCATCGCACGCTGGCCGAGTGGCACCGTTCGCTGTTCGCGAATCACCCCGACGGGGTCTACGAATTCGACCTCGAGGGCCGATTCCAGCGGGGCAATGCCGCCCTGGAGCGGATCACCGGCTACTCGATGCAGGATCTCGTCGGTTGCCATTTCAACGAATTCATCGTACCCGGCTATCGCGAACTGACCCAGTCCGCCTTCGATGCCGCCAGAACCGGGGCCTCACGCCAGTACGAGACCCAGGGCACCCACGCCGACGGTCATGCCTACCACCTGGAGATCACCAACTTCCCGGTGACCGTCGAGGGCGAGATTGTCGGCGTCTACGGCATCTGTCACGACATCACCCATCGCAAGCGTCAGGAGGCCGAGCTGCGCCTGCTGCAGCGGGGTATCGAGGCCAGCCCCAACGGAATCAGCATGTGCGATGCCTCTCGGCACGACATGCCGCTGGTCTATGCCAACGAAGCCTTCTATCGGCTGACGGGGTATACCAAGGAGGAAGCGCTGGCGCGAAACTGTCGCTTCCTGCAAGGCCCGGACACCGACCCGGCAGCCATCGATACCCTTCGCCGGGCCCTGGCGATGCGGACGGAGGTGCAGGTTACCTTGCTCAATTACCGCAAGGACGGCACGCCGTTCTGGAATCGCCTGTCGGTCAGCCCGGTCGTTGACGAGGCCGGTTGCTGTACCCACTTCATTGGTATCCAGCAAGACATCACCCGCGAGCGCGACCAGGAAGCCCAGATCGTCTATCAGGCCAGCCATGATCTGCTGACCGGCCTGCCCAACCGGGTGGCCCTCGATGAGCGTCTCGAGCATGATTTTCGGCTGAGCCGACAGAATCACTGCCTGCTGGTGGTGATGTACCTCGACCTGGATGGCTTCAAGGCGATCAACGACGGGCTGGGGCACAGCGTCGGCAATCGGTTGCTGGTCGCCATCGCCGATCGCCTGCATCCGCTGCTCGGTCCTCGCGACACCCTGGCCCGCCTCACCGGCGACGAGTTCGTCTTCCTGATGCCGGAGGTCACGACCCGCAGCGAGGTGGCTCGTGCGGCCGAACGCATCCTTGATATCTTCGAGTGCGCCTTCGAGATCGACGGCCGTGCGTTGCATATCAGTACCAGCATCGGAGCTGCCTGCAGTGACGGGGGGATTCAGCAGGCCCGCGAATTGCTGCAGCATGCTGATCTGGCCCTGGAAAGGGCGAAACGGCAGGGGCGCAATACCTGGCAGTGGTACCAGGGGAAGGGAACGGAGGACACCAGCGAGCACGTGTCGATGCGCCATGACCTCCATAACGCGTTGCGAGATCGACAGTTCGAGCTCTACTACCAGCCGGTCGTCGAGGCCGTCAGTGGCCGCATTCGCAGTGTCGAGGCGCTGATCCGCTGGCACCATCCGACCAAGGGGCTGGTCTCACCCGGCCTCTTCATCCCCATTGCCGAGCAGACCGGCCAGATCATCCCGCTGGGCCGCTGGGTGCTGCGACAGGCCTGCCAGGCCCTGGCTGACCTGCGCGCCAAGGGCGAGCGAGGGTTCCCGGTCGCGATCAACATCTCGTCGCTGCAGTTTCGCCGCGACGGCTTCCTTGATGAGGTGCAGGCGATCCTTGACGAGACGGGCCTGCCGCCGGAACTGCTCGAACTGGAGATGACCGAGAGCATCCTGCTGGATGGTGCGGAACAGGCCATCGAGATGATCGGGATACTGCGTGACATGCGCATCACGGTCACCATCGATGACTTCGGTACCGGCTTTTCCAGCCTCAGCTATCTGCGCGACCTGCCCATCCACAAGGTCAAGCTGGATCGCGCCTTCATTCAGGACATCCTCAGCAGCCGCCGCAACGCCGCCATCGTTCAGGGCATCATCACCATGGCCCACCACATGGATCTATTGGTGGTCGCCGAAGGTATCGAGGAGGCAGAGCAGCAGCAGGATCTGATCCGTCGCGACTGCGACCTGCTGCAGGGGTTCCTCTTCGCCAGGCCCATGCCCCTGGAAGCGCTCCTGACGCTGCCCGATAGCCTGTCGGCTATGGTCTCGCCGCCGTAGCGTCCTCGCTGGACGGCATCCCGGGGCGCTAATCTCGTGATGTCAAGCCGGCATGAGTCCATGCCGCTCCCGGCCGTGAATGCTCGACCCGTCTCGAGCCCCCCTCGGGTGCTGGAACCGCTGCACCCCATCAAGCCAGGCCGGGAAAGGCCTGGTGCTCGATGTCATGATCACGCCGGGCCAGCGGGTCGTCGTTCAGGCATCCCCGGGCGGGCAAGTCAGGGCCCTTTGAATGACGAGCGGGAGTCAGCCGGATGACAGGCAGATGACTGCCGTTTGTAACCTTTTGATATATATAAGGGCAGCTATTCCGTGACCTGTCTCGTGACCTGAGTGACTCGCGCCCGTGTCACGAGATGATCATTGTCTAGACAACTGACGTTAACCGGAATCCACGACACTGACGCCATCCCAACGAGGAGAGGTGTCATGTCGATTCCCAGCATTCTGGTTGATCAGCTAAGCAAGAGCTTCGGTCAGCATCCCGTGCTTCGCGACGTCGGATTCTCGGTCAAGCCCGGTGAAATGGTGGCGCTGATCGGGCCGTCGGGCTCCGGCAAGTCCACCCTGCTGCGTCACCTCGCGGGTCTCACGCAAGCCAACCGCGATGGCAACAGTCGCGTGCGGGTGCTTGGCCACGATATCCAGAGCGGTGGTCGCCTGAGCCGCCGTTCCCGCGCCGACCGCTGCCGCACCGGCTACATCTTCCAGCAGTTCAACCTTGTCGGCCGGCTGAGCGTTCTGACCAACGTGCTGATCGGTCAGCTGGGCAGCATGCCCCGTGGACGCGCCCTGCTGGGTCGCTTCAACGAGGAGGAGAAGCAGCGAGCGCGTCATGCCCTGGCTCGGGTGGGGATCGAGGCCCTGGCCGACCAGCGTGCCAATACCCTGTCCGGTGGACAGATGCAGCGCGTTGCCATCGCCCGAGTGCTGATGCAGGACGCCGACATCATCCTGGCCGATGAACCCATTGCCTCGCTGGACCCGCGCAGCGCCCGCGAGGTCATGGAAACCCTGGCACGCATCAATGCCGAAGACGGCCGTACCGTATTGGTCACCCTCCATCAGGTGGACGTTGCACGGCGTTTCTGCCCGCGTGCCATTGCCCTCAAGGAGGGGCGCCTGTACTTCGATGGCCCCACCCGTCACCTCACCGATGCCCGCCTCGAGTCGCTGTACGAGAACGCTGGGCTCGACGAGCTTCACTCCCGTTCGACTTCCGTCGACCTGGCCAGCCCCGTGGGCGCGCTGGGCTGACGCGCGTTGTTGAACCCCATCCCCGACCACGATCCATGAAGGAGTCCTGACCATGTCCCGTTCTACGCTGCATCGTATTGCCTTGCCGCTGGTTGCCGGTGCCGGCCTGCTTGCCAGCCAGCTGGTTCTCGCCGCCGACGCCCTGAATTTCGGCATCATCTCCACCGAGTCGAGCCAGAATCAGGCGGATCAGTGGCAGCCGTTCCTGGATGACATGTCCCGTGAACTGGGACGTGAGGTGAAGCCCTTCTTTGCCACCGACTATGCGGCCGTCATCCAGGGCATGCGCTTCGACAAGGTCGACCTGGCCTGGTATGGCAACAAGTCCGCCATGGAAGCCGTCGACCGAGCCGGCGGCGAGATCTTTGCCCAGACCGTGGCTGCCGATGGCGCACCGGGGTACTGGAGCCTGCTGATCACTCATCGTGACAGCGACTTCGAAAGCGTCGAGGACGTGCTGGGCCGTGCGGACGAGCTGATCTTCGGTAATGGGGACCCCAACTCCACGTCCGGTTTCCTGGTGCCGGGGTACTACATCTTTGCCAAGAACGGCGTGGATGCCGCATCGGCCTTCAAGCGCACGCTGAACTCCAATCATGAAACCAATGCGCTCTCCGTGGCCAACGGCCAGGTCGACGTGGCCACGTTCAATACCGAGAGCATGGAGCGTCTCGAAATCAACCATCCCGAGAAGGCCGAGCAGCTCAAGGTCATCTGGAAGTCGCCGCTGATCCCCTCCGATCCCCTGGTGTGGCGCAAGAACCTGCCCGAGGCGACCAAGGCAGAGCTGCGTGAGTTCTTCTACGCCTACGGCGAGACCGAGACTCAGCGCGAGATCCTCGAGCCGCTGCAGTGGGCACGCTTCGACGAATCCGACAACGATCAGCTGCTGCCGATTCGTCAGCTGGAGCTGTTCAAGGAGCGCGACCGGGTGGCCAAGGACGACAGCCTTTCCACCGAGGAGCGGGATGCCCAGCTGGCGGAGCTGGATGAGCAGCTCGATGCCCTCAACCAGCGCATGGACGAGCTTCAGGCCAGCACCGGTGAAGAACCGACCACCGCCATGGCCAGCCAATAACCCTGACCGCTTTGCGCCATCAAGAGGGGCCGTGACGGCCCCTTATCGGGAGTCTTCATGAACATGCAAGATGCCACCCTGGATGCCCAGATGCCGAGACGCCGCTGGAGCACATTGTTCGGCTGGGGGGCCACCCTGGCGGTCCTCGGCTGGGCCTGGCAGGGCGCGGAAATGCAGCCCGGGCTGCTGCTCGCCAATACCGACAACATGGCCGAACTGGCCGGGGACTTCTTCCCGCCGTCGCTGGGCAATCTGGAGCACTACATCGACCAGATGCTGGTCACCATCCAGATCGCCATCTGGGGCACCTTGCTGGCGGTGCTATGTGCCATTCCCTGCAGTCTGCTGTCCTCCGAGAACCTGGCGCCATGGTGGGTGCACCAGCCCATGCGCCGGCTGATGGATGCCTGCCGTGCGATCAACGAGCTGGTGTTCGCCATGATCTTCGTGGTGGCCGTGGGACTGGGACCCTTCGCCGGGACCCTGGCGCTGTTCGTCCACACCACCGGGGTGCTCGCCAAGCTGTTCTCCGAGGCCGTGGAAGCGAGCGATTCGGGCCCCATGGAAGGTGTGCGCGTGACCGGTGCCGGCCGTATCGAGGAGATCATCTTCGGCCTGATCCCCCAGGTTCTGCCGCTGTGGATCTCGGTCAGCCTGTATCGCTTCGAGTCCAACATTCGCTCGGCCACGGTACTCGGCATGGTAGGCGGCGGCGGTATCGGCGTGGCGCTGTGGGAGACCATGCGCGGTTTCCAGTATACCGAGACGGCGACCATCATGCTGGTGATCATCGTGGCGGTGACGCTGCTCGACATGGCCTCCCAGCAGGTTCGCAAGCGCTTCATCTGAAGCGCTTTCTTTCAGGAGGCGAGATGTCTAGACAAGTCCTTCGCGAGCCCCGCTACCTCACCCTGGCCGGCGACCTCGCCGAAGAGGTACGGACCCTCTTTTCACCGGGGCAATGGTTGCCGAGCGAATCCCGGCTGGCCCGGCGCTTCGGTGTCAACCGCCATACCGTGCGCCGCGCCCTCGACGAACTGGTCGCAGGCGGCCTGGTGACCCGACATCAGGGACTGGGCACGCTGGTGGTCGACCGGCGGCTGGACTATGCCGTGAGCGCTGGCAGCAAGGTTACCCACAACCTGGCGGAGCTGGGCATCACCACCACGACCGAATGCCTGCAGCAGTCACTGGTCGTGGCACCAGACGCCATTGCCACCCACTTCTCTCGACCCTCGGGCAGCACCCTGCTGTGCGTCGACACGCTGCGCTGGGTGGACGAGGCGCCACTGATGCGCTTGCGCCATTGGTTCGATCCGGAGCGGGTACCCGGCTGGCTGGAGCGATACCGCGGGGGCTCAACGCGCGCCCTGCTCGATCAGCACTACGGGCTGCGACTGGCGCGTCGCCGCGTCCGGATCGAGGCCGGCATCGCCGATCGCGAGGACCAGCGCCTGCTGCAGTGCCCTCATCAGGCCCCACTGCTGCAGCTGACCAGTGACAACGTCGATGCCGACGGCTCACTGGTCGAGGTCTCGATCAGTCGCGCCCGGGCCGACCGTCTCTCCTATCACATCGACTTCAATGACCCACTCTCTGACGAGGTGACCTCATGACGTCTGCAAGACGCCAGCGCATCCTCGCGCTGACCCCCCGCGAGCGACTGGCCGAGCACTGGACTCGGCTGGGCCTCGCGCCCGAGTACCGCCGTGTTCGCGGCCCCGAAACCGGCATGGCCATGGTACGTGGCCGCATCGGCGGCAGCGGCAGGGCCTTCAATCTCGGCGAGATGACCCTGACCCGGGCAAGCGTGATGCTTGACGACGGCACGCCGGGCGGCGGTCCGCTGGGCCACGGCTGGGTCAAGGGCCGCGATGCCCGGCACGCGGAACTGATCGCCCTGGCCGATGCCTGCGCACGGCGCGACGACTGGAGGCAGCGCATCGATGCTGAACTGCTGACGCCGCTGGAGGCCGCACTGGACGCAGAAAGAGCAGCACACGACAGTCGCGCGGCGGCGACGCGCGTCGATTTCTTCACCATGGTTCGAGGGGAGTGAGCATGCGCTGGTCCGCTTTCGACGATCCCGTTCACGAGACCCAGCGCGTCTATCGCCAGCTGCTGTCGGCCATGGCGGAGCCGGGGAGGTTCGCGGACACGCAGGCGTTGCCTCGCATGCCCGAGGACGCCGCCATTGGTTCGGCCTGCTGGTCGACGCTGCTGACGCTGTGCGACCTCGACACCCGGGTATGGCTGGCACCCGAGCTGGCATCAGCCGGCCTGGCCGAGGGGTTGCGGTTCCACACCGGCAGTCGCCTGACCGATATGCCCGCCGAGGCGGACTTCGCGCTGGTGACCCCGGCGACCCTGGCCGCCTCCACGCCGGGCTTCTGCGAGGGCAGCGACGCCTATCCCGATCGCAGCACCACGCTGCTGGTGGTGCTCGAGCGGCTGGATGCCGAGGGGCCCTGGCGCCTCCAGGGGCCGGGGATCCCCGAATCACGGCACCTGGGCGTCGGGGCGAGCGATGCCCTCATGCACCGGCTGGCGGCCAACCGGTCCCGCTTTCCGCGCGGGCTGGACGCCATCCTGACCTGTGGGACCCGGCTGGCGGCGATACCGCGCAGCACCCGCATCACAGCATCTCGAGGAGAGGAGGCTGAGCCATGTATGTCGCAGTGAAGGGCGGGGAGAAGGCGATCGCCAACGCCCATCGCTGGCTGGCCGATCGCCGCCGTGGCAAGCGCGAGGTTCCTGAACTGGAGGTCGCCCAGGTGGAGGGGCAGCTGCGCCTGGCCGTGGCCCGAGTGATGGCGGAAGCCTCGCTGTATGATCCGGAACTCGCTGCCCTGGCCATCAAGCAGGCCAGCGGTGACACGGTCGAGGCGGTCTTCCTGCTGCGCGCCTACCGCACCACGCTGCCGCGGCTGGCGGAAACGGTGCCGCTGGATACCGCGGCGATGCGCATCGAGCGACGCATCAGTGCCACCTACAAGGACATCCCGGGTGGCCAGGTGCTGGGCCCGACCTACGATTACACCCACCGCCTGCTGGACTTCCTGCAGCTCGCCAAGGGAGATACTCCCACGCCGGCCGAGGCCGAGGAGGCGCTGGCGGCCTGTCCGCAGATCCTGGAGCTGCTCGATGACGAGGGGCTGGTCGAGCGCGAGGAGGATGACGGCAGCGAGCCTGATGACATCACCCGTGACCCTCCCGACTTCCCGGTGGACCGTGCCACCCGGCTGCAGATGCTGGCGCGCGGAGATGAGGGCTACCTGCTGGCGCTCGGCTACTCCACCCAGCGTGGCTACGGGCGCAACCACCCCTTTGCCGGGGAGATTCGCCTGGGGCAACTGGAGGTCGAGATCGAGGTCGAGGAGTGCGAGTCGCCCGTGTGCATCGGCGAGATCGAGATCAGCGAGTGCCAGATGATCAACCAGTTCGGCGGCTCGCGCGAGGTGGCACCACAGTTTACCCGTGGCTACGGACTGGCCTTCGGCCACAACGAGCGCAAGACCATGGCCATGGCCCTGGTCGATCGCGCCCTGCGCGCCGAGGAGCTGGGCGAGACCCCGGCCGGCCCCGCCCAGCAGGCAGAATTCGTGCTGGCCCATGCCGACAGTGTCGAGGCGGCAGGTTTCGTTTCCCACCTCAAGCTGCCGCACTACGTGGACTTCCAGTCGGAACTGGAGCTGCTGCGCCGCTTGCGCCGTGAGCATGCCGCAGGCCGATCAGAGCCCGACGAGCAACCCACCCGAACGACGGAGGCGCAGCAGGCATGACCGACGATCGCGATGCCACGGCTGGCTACAACTTTGCCTATCTCGACGAACAGACCAAGCGCATGATCCGTCGCGGCCTGCTCAAGGCCGTGGCCATTCCCGGCTATCAGGTGCCCTTCGGCGGGCGCGAGATGCCGATGCCCTACGGGTGGGGCACCGGCGGCATGCAGCTGACGGCCAGCGTGCTGGGCCAGGACGATGTGCTCAAGGTGATTGACCAGGGCGCTGACGACACCACCAATGCGGTCAGCATCCGGGCCTTCTTCGAGCGCGTGGCCGGTGTCGCCACGACCACGGCGACCGGCGAAGCCGACGTGATCCAGACGCGTCACCGCATCCCCGAGACGCCCCTGCGCCAGGGCCAGATCCTGGTCTTCCAGGTGCCCATCCCCGAGCCGCTGCGCTTCATCGAGCCCAGCGAGGAGGAGACGCGGCTGATGCACGCCCTGGAAGAGTACGGGGTCATGCATGTCAAGCTCTACGAGGACATCGCGCGTCACGGGCACATCGCCACGACCTATGCCTATCCCGTCAAGGTGGACGGGCGCTACGTCACCGACCCCTCGCCGATTCCCAAGTTCGACAATCCCAAGCTGCACATGGCCGACGCCCTGATGCTGTTCGGTGCCGGGCGCGAGAAACGGCTCTACGCCATCCCGCCCTATACGCGGGTGGAGAGTCTGGACTTCGAGGACCATCCGTTCGAGGTCCAGCAGTGGGAGGCGCCCTGCGCGCTGTGCGGGGCACGCGACAGCTTCCTCGATGAGGTGATTACCGATGACCGGGGCGGACGGATGTTCGTCTGCTCGGATACCGACTACTGCCAGTCACGTCGTGAGGAGGTGGCATGAAGCGTCCCGATCTGCAACGCCCCGCGCTGCTGGAGGCACGCGCTATCTCGCGCCTCTACGGCCCCGGCAAGGGCTGCGAGGCGATCGATTTCACCCTGCATCGCGGTGAGGTGCTCGGCATCGTCGGCGAGTCCGGCTCCGGCAAGTCGACGCTGCTGCGTGTGCTGTCGGGCCTGGAGCGCCCGGATACCGGTCAGGTGGCCTACCACGGGCATGAAGGAGAGCTCGACCTGTATGCCCTTGGCGAGGCGCGTCGACGGGCCTTGCTGCGCATGGAGTGGGGGCTGGTGCACCAGAATCCGCGTGACGGGCTGCGCCTGGGGGTCTCGGCCGGCGCCAATATCGGTGAGCGACTGATGGCCCTGGGCGAGCGCCACTACGGCCAGCTGCGCGCGGCCGGTCAGGACTGGATGGGCCGGGTGGAGCTCGACCCGCAGCGCATCGATGACGCGCCCAGGGCCTTCTCGGGCGGCATGCAGCAGCGCCTGCAGATCGCCCGCACCCTGGTCACCCGTCCCAACCTGGTGTTCATGGACGAGCCGACCGGTGGGCTGGACGTGTCGGTACAGGCCCGCCTGCTCGACATGCTGCGCACTCTGGTCCGCGAGCTGGGCCTCTCGGTGATCCTGGTGACCCATGACCTGGCGGTCGCCCGCCTGCTGGCCCACCGCCTGATGGTGATGCGGCGCGGCCAGGTGGTCGAGAGCGGTCTGACCGATCAGATTCTGGACGATCCGCAGCATGCCTATACGCAGCTGCTGGTGTCGTCGGTACTCACGCCCTGAGGAGCCGTCACTCATGACATCCCTGACGCAACCCTTCCTGACCGTCGACGCCCTGCGCAAGTCTTTCGTGCTGCACGGCCAGGGCGGCATGACCCTCGAGGTGATGCGCGACCTGTCGCTCTCCCTGTCTCCCGGCGAGTGCCTGGTGCTGTCCGGGCCCAGCGGTATCGGCAAGAGCACGCTGCTCAAGATGCTCCACGGCAGCTATCGCGTCACCGCTGGACGCCTGCGCCTGCACTTCGAGGATGGCGAGCTCGAGCTTGCCGACCTGCCGGCTCACGCCTGGCACTCCCTGCGACGCGACGTGGTCGGCTACGTCAGTCAGTTCCTGCGGGTGGTGCCCCGCGTACCGGCGGTCGAGGTGGTGATGGAGCCACTGCTGGCGCGAGGCGTCGCGCCTGACGAGGCGCGTGAGCGCGCCGAGACGATGCTTGCCCGACTCAACCTGCCGCCGCGGCTGTGGTCACTGCCGCCGGGCACCTTTTCCGGCGGTGAACAGCAGCGTGTGAACATTGCCCGGGGCTTCATCGCCGAGCACCCCCTGCTGCTGCTGGATGAACCGACCGCCTCGCTGGATGCCGCCAACCGCGACGTGGTGGTGGGGCTGATCGAGGAGGCCAAGGCGCGTGGCGCTGCACTGCTGGGCATCTTCCACGACGAGGATGTACGAGAGCGGGTCGCGGATCGCCTGTTGCCGCTGGAGGCTCACATGGGCGCCGTGCTGGAAGCGGCCGATACCCCGTCCGAGGAGATCCGCTGATGAATGCGACCGAACAGATTCTCGCCAATGCCCGCCTGGTTCTGGACGAGGAGGTGTGCCGAGGCTCCCTGGTGATTCGCGACGGGCGCATCGCGGCCGTGGATACCGGCTCGACCGCCGTGGCGGGTGCGGTGGACTGCGATGGCGACTACCTGATGCCGGGCATGGTCGAGCTGCACACCGACAACATGGAGAAGTACTTTCAGCCGCGCCCCAAGGTGGCCTGGCCCGGGCGTCCGGCGGCGCTGGCCCATGATGCCCAGATGGCTGCCAGCGGCATCACCACGGTGTTCGATGCGCTGTCGATCGGTGACGTGGACGAGCAGAGCATGCGCGAAGGCGCGCTCAAGCAGATGGTCGCCTCGCTGCAGGCCATCATGACCGACGACATGGCGCGGATCGATCATCGCCTGCACCTGCGCTGCGAGGTCTGCCAGCCGGCGACCCTGAAGCGCTTCGAAGCGCTGGCCGATTCGCCGCTGCTGGGCCTGGTGTCGTTGATGGATCATGCCCCGGGCCAGCGCCAGTTCGTGAGTCTCGATGCCTATCGGACCTATTACCAGGGCAAGCACGGGCTGAGCGACGAGGCTCTGGAGGCGTTCATCGCAAGGCAGCGGGCCAACAGCGAGCGCTACAGCAGCGCCAACCGCCAGGCCATCGCCGCGGCGTGCCAGCAGCGCGGCCTGGCCCTGGCCAGCCATGACGACGCCACTATCGAGCATGTGGCCGAGAGCGTCGAGTACGGCACCCGCGTTGCCGAGTTTCCCACTACCCGCGAGGCGGCCGAGGCGTCCCACCGCCACGGCCTGGCGGTGATGATGGGGGCACCCAACGTGGTTCGCGGTGGTTCCCATTCGGGCAATATCGCCGCGGCGGAGCTGGTGTCGCTGGGCGTGCTCGATGTGCTGTCATCGGACTACTACCCGGCGGCGCTGCTGGATGCGGTGTTCCGCGTAGCCGGCATGGAGGCGGGCTACTCGCTGCCCCGGGCCGTGGCCACGGCGACCCGCCGGCCGGCGCAGGCGGTAGGATTGGCGGACCGCGGGCGGTTGGTCGCGGGCCTGCGGGCCGACCTGCTGCGGGTACGCGTGGTCGACGACCACCCGCTGGTCCAGCGGGTATGGTGCGCCGGCAGGCAGGTGCACTGATGGGCCGCCTGGTGTATCTGATGGGCGCCAGTGGAGTGGGCAAGGATACGCTGCTGGAGGCGCTCCGCCGGCGCCACCCCGAATGGATGGTCGCCCATCGCTACGTCACCCGCGACAGTGGCGCGACCGAGAACAGCGTGGCGCTGACCGGCGAGGAGTTTGCCGCCCGCGAGTGCGCGGGCCTGTTCGCCCTCGCCTGGCAGGCCCACGGGGTCCGGTACGGTCTGGGTATCGAGCTGGAGGCCTGGCTGGCCTGCGACAAGGTGGTGCTGGTCAACGGCAGTCGACGCACGCTCGGCCAGGCCCGGGAGCGCTTCGGCGAGGCCCTGCTGCCCGTGGTCATCACGGCATCGGAAGAGGTACTGCGCGGGCGGCTGCGGCGTCGCGGTCGCGAGAGCGAGGGCCAGATCGAGGCGCGCCTGCAACGCCATCGGGAATTGCGCGATGCCCTGCCGGAGGTGGCGCGTATCGATAACGGCGGGCCCCTGGATGCCAGCATGGCAGCGCTGGAGCGTCTGCTCGAGACGGAGGTTCCCGCGTGAAGTTTCGCTTCGTGGGGACCGGCGACAGTGCTCAGGTGCCCTGTTTTGGCTGCGACTGCGACGTCTGCGCCCGTGCTCGCGTGCTGTCCAGCCATCGACGGGGACCGTGCAGTGCCGAGGTGCATGTCGATGGCCATCGCTATCTGATCGATGCCGGGCGCATGGATCTGGCAGAGAGCTGCGAGCGCGAGCGGCCCTCGGCGATCCTGTTGACGCACTATCACGCCGATCATGTGCAGGGGCTGCTGCATCTTCGCTGGGGGAAGGGAGCACCGTTGCCGGTTTTCGGGCCCAAGGATGCAAATGGCTTTGCCGACCTCTTCCGCCATCCCGGGGTACTGGACTTCAGGGCGGCCCTCAAGCCGTTCCGGCCGCTGTTGCTGCCCTCGCTGACGGTGACGCCCGTGCCGCTTCACCACAGCAAGCCGACCCTGGGATATTGCCTCGATGATGGCGGCGGGCGACTGGCCTACCTCACCGATACCTGCGGCCTGCCCGGGGCAACGGAGCGTTTCCTGCGTGAATGGCAGCCGGATGCGCTGGTCCTCGACACCGGCCACCCGAGCAGCGCCGGCAACCCGACCAATCATAATTCCCTGCCGATGGCACTGCAGATCATCGAGCGTTTCGACATATCGGCGGCGTATCTGACCCATATCGGACACGAGCTGGATCGGGAGCTGGCCGAGTCGCCGAACTTCCTGCCCGCCAATGTGCGGGTACCCCGGGATGGCGAAGAGCTCTGCGTGGGGTCGATGACACCCCGATTCATGGACCACGGCAGGATAGGAGACACAGGATGAGTCAGCCGAGGATGAAGGCACTTTCCATCGCGCCCTCTGTACACGAGACGGCGCGCTTGAATGCCACCCGCTTGGGCAGCTGGACGGAGGTAGGTGAGCGCTGTGTGCTCAATCACGTCGACATGGGAGACTACAGCTACATCGAGCGTGACGGTGACCTGATGTTTGCCCGGATCGGGCGTTTCACGTCGATCGCCTCGAGCGTGAGAGTCAATCCCAGCAACCATCCCTGGTGGCGTCCCGCGCTGCACCACTTTACCTACCGGTCCGGCAAGTTCGGCTTCACGTCGGACGAACAGGCCGTGGATGACGAGGTGTTCGCGTGGCGCGAGGCCGATCGTGTGGTAGTGGGCCATGACGTATGGATCGGCCATGGGGTCATCATCCTGCCGGGCGTGACGGTCGGCAACGGTGCGATCATCGGTGCGGGGAGCGTGGTCACGCGAGACGTGCCGGCCTACACGGTCGTGGTGGGCAACCCGGCGCGTGTCCTCAGACTGCGCTTCGAGGACCCGGAGATTGCCGAGCGTCTGGACGCGCTTGCCTGGTGGGACTGGTCTCACGAGCGGCTTCAGCGTCATCTGCCTGACTTTCAGCGCAATGCCCGCGCATTCCTGGAGGCGGTGGAGGCGGGGTGAGAGTGGCGCGCTCGCCGACAGGACGTGATGTCCACCCCCGGTGATCCAGCGAGGATTCCGGTGGCGCTGGCCCGCGTGATCGTCGGCGCTCAAGGCCCCGGCGTCCAGGCTGGAAAGGCCTCGCCCCGGTTGCAGGGGGCGAGCGAGTCCAGCAGCTATTCGGCCGTGGCCAGCAGGCTAGCGTTGCCCCCCGCCGCGGTGGTATCGATGCACAGGTGGCGCTCCACCACGTAGCGCTCCGGCGCGATGGTCCGGGTCTCGAGCGAGACGATGGCGCCGTCGCGCTCGGCGAGCGCAATGCGCAGCTCGCGGGTCCAGTCGCTGGCACCGGCCGCTGCGACGGTCGCGATCCCCCGGAGGGCGGTCAGGGTGTTGGCGTCGATGCTGCCGTCGAATCCAGCGACAGGGGCCCCGGCATCGACCAGCGGCTGAATGGCCTGCGCCGCGCCGGGGGCAACGACGACTGCCGGCGAGCCCGCGCCCAGCGCCTGGACCGCCTGGGCGACGGCAATATCGAGCGTCGGCCCGAGGCAGAGGGCCGGGCCCTTCGGATACATCGCCAGCCGGTTGCTTTCACCTGTCGGCCCCGGCAACGTCTGGGGCGTCATGTCCAGGGCGGCGGTCTCGGCGAGCGCCTTGCGGACCACGCCGCCCTTGCCGGAGAGCGCCTTGCGCAGCACCTCGACCCGGTCGCGCCGCGCCGCCCAGTGGCGCGGGTCCATCCTGTCGAGGGTCGCCTCAAGGTCCTCGGTGGTCACGGCCCTGCCCGCCGGGGCGTCATGCCGTTCTTCTGCAGCAATTCGACGGAAACGATTGACGTAGAGCGGGCCCCCGGCCTTGGGCCCGGTACCCGAGAGGCCTTCGCCGCCGAAGGGCTGGGAGCCGACGATGGCGCCGATCTGGTTGCGGTTGACGTAGATGTTGCCGACATGGATGCGCTCGACGACCTGCTGAACGCGGTCGTCGATGCGGGTGTGCAGGCCGAAGGTCAGGCCGTATCCCCGCTCATTGATCGCGTCGACCACCTTGTCGATGTCGCGTGCCTTGAAGGTGGCCACGTGCAGGACCGGACCGAAGATCTCGCGCTCGAGATCCTCGATGCCCCCGACCTCGACCACGGCCGGAGTGACGAAGGTGCCGCCCTCCGGGGCGGGCAGCGTCTTCAGCACCTTGCCGGCCTTTTCCTTCTCCGCCACATAGGCACTGATATCGGCCTGGGCCTCGGCGTCGATCACCGGCGAGACGTCGGTGTCGGTGTTCCAGGGGTCGCCGATGGTCAGCGCGTCCATGGCGCCATCGAGCATCGTCAGCAGCCGATCCCGCGCCTCCTCCTGTACGTAGAGCATCCTCAGCGCCGAGCAGCGCTGGCCGGCCGACTGGAAGGAGGAGATCAGGATGTCGCGCACCGCCTGCTCGGTCAGTGCCGTGGAGTCCACGATCATGGCGTTGAGTCCGCCGGTCTCGGCGATCAGCACGGCATCCGGGCCGGCATTCTGGGCGAGTGCCTTGTGGATGATCTGCGCCACTGGCGTCGAGCCGGTGAAGCAGACACCCGCGATGCGCGGGTCGCCGGTCAGCGGCCCGCCCACCGTGGGCCCATCGCCAGGCAGCAGCTGCAGCGCCGCCTCGGGCAGGCCGGCCTCGCGCATCAGTTCGACGGCCCTGGCAGCGATCAGCGGCGTCTGCTCGGCGGGCTTGGCGAGCACCGCATTGCCGGCCGCCAGCGCCGCAGCAATCTGGCCGGTGAAGATGGCCAGCGGGAAGTTCCAGGGGCTGATGCAGACGAAGATGCCGCGGGCGCTGCCGGGCTGCTCTGCCTCCAGCCGCTCGCCCTCGTTGGCGTAGTAGCGCAGGAAGTCCACCGCCTCGCGTACCTCGGCGATGCCGTCGAACATCATCTTGCCGGCCTCGCGGGTGGCGATCACGGTCAGTTCGGCGATGTGCTGCTCGTAGAGGTCGGCGGTGCGGCGCAACACCTCGGCCCGCTCGGTCACCGGGCGGGCCGACCAGTCGCGGAAGCCCGTCTCGGCGGTGTCGAGGGCGGCCGCGACCTCCTCCGGGGTTGCCTCGTGCACCTGGCCGACCACCCGCGAGGTGTCGGCGGGGGAGACGACATCATGAGCCGGGCCCCGGGGAGCCGGGTTCCCGGCCAGCATGGGGCCGGCGGTCCAGGTGGCGTCGGCGAAGGCCTCGCGGGCCTTCAGCAGCGGCAGGATCGAGGCGGGCTCGTTGATCCGGTAGCCCCGGGAGTTCTTCCGCTCGGGAGCGAACAGCTCGCCGGGCTGGCGGATCATGGGACTGGCAATGGCGTCGCCGAGCCGCTGCATTCCGGCGACCGGATCCTTCGAGACCTCGCTGGGGGGAATCGACTCGTCCACCACCTGGTTGACGAAGGAGGAGTTGGCGCCGTTCTCCAGCAGGCGGCGGACCAGGTAGGCCAGCAGGTCTCGGTGCGCACCGACGGGGGCATAGATGCGGCAGTGTGTGCCCTCCGACTGCTTGACGATATGGTGGAGCGATTCGCCCATGCCGTGCAGGCGCTGGAACTCGTAGCTGTCCTTGTCGTCGCCGGCCAGGGCAACGATGGCAGCGCAGGTATGGGCGTTGTGGGTGGCGAACTGCGGGTAGATGCGGTCGCGTCGGTCGAGCAGCAGCTGCGCGCAGGCCATGTAGCTGACATCGGTGTTGACCTTGCGAGTGAACACCGGAAAGGTCTCGACGCCCATCTCCTGGGCCAGCTTGATCTCGGTGTCCCAGTAGGCGCCCTTGACCAGCCGCACCATGATGCGGCGGTCGAACCGCACGGCCAGCTCGTGGAGGGCCTCGATCACCGGCGCGGCGCGGCGGCCGTAGGCCTGTACCACCACCCCGAAGCCGTCCCAGCCATCGAGGCCGGGATCGGCCATCAGCGCCTCGATCACGTCGAGGGAGAGGTCAAGGCGGTCCTGCTCCTCGGCGTCGATATTGAAGCCGATATTGGCCCTGGCGGCCTGTTGCACCAGTTCCCGCGCACGGGGCAGGAGCTCGGCCATCACCGTGTCGCGGTGGGTGGTTTCATAGCGCGGATGCAGCGCCGAGAGCTTCACCGAGATGCCGGGGCTGCCGCGCACGTCGCCCTTGGCCTGCCTGGCGATGGCGGTGATCGCCTTGGCGTAGGCCTGGTGATAGCGCCGGGCATCCTCGTCGGTCCGCGCCGCCTCGCCGAGCATGTCGTAGGAGTAGGTGTAGCCCTGCTTCTCGAGCTCGCGGGCATTCTTCATGCCCTCCTCGATGGTCTGGCCGAGGACGAACTGGCGGCCGAGGATGCGCATTGACTGTCCGACCGCCTTGCGCACCACCGGTTCGCCCATCCGTCGGACCAGGCCGCGCAGTGCCCGCGCTGGCCCCTTGGGGTCGTCCTCCAGCACCTTGCCGGTCAGCATCAGCGCCCAGGTCGAGGCGTTGACCAGCGACGACGATGACTTGCCCAGGTGCGCGCCCCAGTCGGAGGGCTCGATCTTGTCGTGGATCAGATCGTCGATGGTCTCCGCGTCGGGTACGCGCAGCAGCGCTTCGGCCAGGCACATCAGGCCGACCCCCTCGGCGGTCGAGAGCCCGTACTCGGCGAGGAACGCTTCCATCATCGAGGGGGAGCGCTCCTTGCGCACACGCTCCACGTATCCAGCGCCGACGTCTGCCACCTGGCGGCGGCCATCTTCGGAGAGCGTGATGCGCGCGACCAGCCCTTGCAGCACCGTGGCCTCGTCGGCCGCATAGTGCTCGCGGATTCGCGCCCGCAGCTCGCTGACGGCACCCTGCGGATGATGATTGGCGTCGTTCATGCTGGATTCCTCCCGGGGACTCGCGCCGGCTCCCCCATGCCAGGGCCTGGGGGCCGTCGTCGAGGTGCAAGACATTCCACAAGCGTAGGTGGCATGGCCGGCATTGCGTCCACCGCCTGTGGACACTCAATCAACGGACGCGCCCGGGGCCATCACGACATCACGTGGTGATGCTCAGCCCATGACGCTTGAGCTTCCTCACCACGCTGGGCTGGCTGATGCCAAGCCGTGCGGCGATGGCATAGGTCGAGGGGAGCGAGACACAGAGCTCGGCCAGGATGGCACACTCGGTGCGGCTCAGGGCGTCCTTGAGGCCCTCTTCCTCGTGGAGTGCCGAGAAGGAGACGACGCCTGAAAGGTCATCGTCAGCGGCGTCGCTGCACTGGGTCGTCAAGGCAGGCTGGGTCGGGCCAGGGGTGTCGGCATGGATGACGTCATCGCTGGCGAGCCAGGCCCGCTCCAGCCAGTTCTCCAGCTCGCGCACATTGCCGGGCCACTCCTGGCGCATCAACGACTGCCAGCTGCTCCGCGCGAGCAGTTTCTCCTGGCCATAGCGGTGATTGAGCCGCGTCAGCTGGCGCTCTACCAGGCCGGGGATGTCCTCGGGGCGCTCACGCAGCGGTGGCAGGGTGACCGGGATCACGTTCAGCCGGTAATAGAGGTCCAGGCGGAAGGCTCCTTCCTCCACGCGCCGGCTGAGGTCCTGGTTGGTGGCGACCACCAGGCGGAAGTCGACACGGCGCGACTGATTATCGCCCAGCCGGGAGATGCACCCATCCTGAATGGCCTTGAGCAGTTTCGTCTGTACCCCCAGGGGCAGTTCGCCGATCTCGTCGAGAAAGAGGGTGCCGCCTGCGGCCTGTTCGATCAGCCCGACGCGCCCTCCGGGTGCGGCGCCACTGAAGGCCCCGGCGCGGTAGCCGAACATTTCCGCCTCGAACAGGCTCTCGGGTATGGCGGCGCAGTTGACGTCGATGAAGGGGCCATCGTGGCGAGAGCTCCAGAGATGCAGCTGGCGGGCGAAGGCCGTCTTGCCGACGCCGGATTCGCCGAGCATCATCACGGTCGCATCCGTGGGGGCCACCCGGCGGAGCAGCAGTGCCACCTCCCGCATCAGCGGGCTCTTCACCTCCAGCTCGTCGAGCTCGCTCTCCAGAGCCGCATCCTCCTTCTCGACTGACTGACTGCGCTTCAGGTGGTCGCTGAAGCGTTGCTGCAGCAGGGTGTATTCCTGCTGCAGCAGCTGCAGGTCGGTGAGGTCCATGGAGCGGCTGACCACGGCAACCAGCTTGCCCTCCTCGAAGACCGGATGTGCCTGGGCGATCACCCGACGGCCCGTGCCGGTGCGCTGTGCGATTTGAGCGGGCTGGCCGGTGCGCATCACTTCCAGGCTGATCGACGGGTTCAGCACCCCCTCGGCTTCGAGGCGCTGCACGGTGCTGGCACGCAGGCTCTCGCAGGACATGCCGTAGACCGCGGCAGCACTGGGGCTCACATAGCGAACCTGGCCGTCGGCATCGACCACGAAGAAGTGGTCATGGGCGGTGTCGACGATGGTCCTGAGGATAAGGCTATCGATGGTGCTCATGTGACTGCCTGTGATTCATTGATGTATCAGTGATTCATTATTGCATCGCCTCCGGGCCGATAGCGATCCAGTTCTGGATCAGTGTCCCGTGATCGGCCCCGGCATGGCTCAGAAAGCCAGTTGGCATGGTTTATGCAGCCCATGCGCAGAGCGCTTGCGCCTGGATCACTGACCACAAAACCGGAGGTCGTTCACATGAGCGAGTTCAACCAGCCCCTTGGGGGCAACGAGATGCCACGCTTCGGGGGGCCGGCGACCATGATGCGCCTGCCGACCCAGACGATGGCCGAAGGGCTGGATGCCGCCTTCATCGGCATTCCCATGGACATCGGCACCTCCAACCGTCCCGGGACCCGCCTGGGGCCTCGCCAGATTCGTGACGAGTCGCGGATGCTGCGTCCCTACAACATGGCGACCCGGGCCGCCCCCTTCGACAGCTTCCAGGTCGCGGATATCGGCGATGTGCCGATCAATACCTTCAACCTGCCCAAGAACCTGGACATCATCTCCGGCTTCTATGACCGGGTGCTGGCCCACGGCTGCGTGCCCCTCACGCTGGGCGGCGATCACACCCTGACCTGGCCGGTGCTGCGCGCCATCGCCAGGAAGCACGGCCCGGTGGGCCTGATCCACGTCGATGCCCACGCCGACATCAATGACCAGATGTTCGGCGAGGAGGTGGCCCATGGCTGCCCGTTCCGCCGCGCCCAGGAGGAGGGGCTGCTGGACAGCCAGCGAGTGATCCAGATCGGCCTGCGCGGTACCGGTTATGCCGCGGAGGATTTCGACTGGTGCCGCGAGCAGGGCTTTCGTGTCGTGCAGGCCGAGGCGTGCTGGTACCGGTCGCTCGCGCCGCTGATGGCCGAAGTGCGCGAGCAGATGGGCAGCGGGCCGGTCTATATCTCCTTCGATATCGATGCCCTCGATCCCTCCGTCGCGCCGGGCACCGGCACCGTCGAGATGGGGGGGCTCACGGCGCAGCAGGGGCTGGAGATCGTGCGCGGTGCAGCGGGGCTCAACGTGGTGGGCGGCGACCTGGTCGAGGTGGCGCCCCCCTATGACCCGAGCGGCAATACCGCCCTGATGGGCGCCACTCTGCTCTACGAGATGCTCTGCGTGCTGCCGGGCGTGAAGCGCCGCGATTGAAGCCTTCGGCCTGGAGGCAGGCCTGCCATAGATTCGGACAATGACAACGCAAACCGAGGTACTCCATGTCATCCTCTCTCGATAGTTCCGACAACATTGCGCTCGAGGGCGCTCCCCTCACGCGGCACGGTCTGGTCAAGTTTCTGGTGCCGTCGCTGATCGGCGTGCTGCTGTTCCTGGTGCCCTTCTCGGCGGGCGATACCATCAACATCGGCATGGGATTCGCCGCCGATGGTCTTCAGGCCCTGCTGGGTGAGGCGCTGCCCGCCATCGCCACCCTGGTACTCTGTCTGTCGGTAGTGCTGACCCTCTACGTGAAGGTCGCCAGACCTTCCTGGGCGAAGGGTAGCGCGATGGGGGGGCTGTTCGACGTGGCCCCGCTGTGGACGGTCATGCGCGGGCTCGGGGCGCTGTTCGCGCTGATGACCTACTTCCAGGTGGGGCCGGCGTTCGTCACTGCTGCCTTCACCGGTGGCGTGATGCTCAACGATCTGGCGCCGGTCCTGCTGACCTTCTTCTTCTTTGCCGCCATCCTGCTGCCGTTCCTGGTCGACTTCGGCTTCATGGAGTTCATCGGCAGCCTGCTGCGAACGCCCTTTCGCTGGATCTTCGGCCTGCCCGGCCGCAGCGCCATCGATGCCACCGCCTCCTGGATGGGCTCCGGCACCGTCGGCGTCCTGATCACGACCCAACAGTACGAGAAGGGCTTCTACAACTGCCGCGAGGCGGCGGCCATCGCCACCAACTTCTCCATCGTTTCCATTGCCTTCGCGATCCTGGTGACCAGCTTCATCGGCATCAATCACCTCTTCGTGCCCTTCTACCTGACGGTGGTGGTGGCCGGGCTGGTGGCCGCGGTGATCGTGCCGCGTCTGCCGCCGCTGTCGCGCAAGCCCAACAGCTACTACGAGCCGGTGGGCTGCCAGCTGCAGGAGGAGCGCACCGGGGATCAGGGACTGTGGCGCTACAGCCTGGGCATGGCCGTCGCCCGCGCAGAGAAGGCGCCGGGGCCGCGTCAGCTGGTGCGCATCGCGCTGTTCAACGTCGCCGATATCTTCTTCGGCCTGCTGCCGCTGGTCATCGCCATCGGCACCGTGGCGCTGATCCTGGCCGAGTTCACGCCGCTGTTCACCTGGCTGTCGATGCCCATGGTGCCGGTGCTGGAGTGGATGGGCCTGCCGGAGGCCCGTGCTGCAGCCCCTGCTACCCTGGTGGGCTTCGCCGACATGTTCCTGCCGGCGGTACTGGGCAGCAACATCGAGAGCGAGTTGACGCGCTTCGTTATCGCCTGCCTGTCGCTGACCCAGCTGGTCTACATGTCCGAGATCGGCGCCTTGCTGCTGAAGTCGAAGATTCCCCTCAAGCTGTGGGAGCTGGTGGCCATCTTCCTGATCCGTACCGCCATCACCCTGCCGATCATCGTCGTCATGGCCCACTGGCTGGTGGGATGAGGGAGCTCCAGATGACCTGTGCAGAACTGCTCATTCGACTGCTGCGCGACACCTATGGCGTCGATACCGTCTTCGGCATCCCCGGCGTGCATACCGTCGAGCTGTATCGTGGACTGGACGGCGGAGAGCCAGCCGGCGGCATCCGGCATGTGACCCCGCGCCACGAACAGGGCGCGGGCTTCATGGCCGACGGCTATGCCCGCGCCACTGGCCGGCCGGGAGTGTGCTTCATCATCACCGGCCCCGGCATGACCAACATCGCCACGGCCATGGGCCAGGCGCTGGGCGACTCCGTCCCCATGCTGGTGATCTCCAGCGTCAGCCGCCGCGACACGCTGGGGCGTGGTCAGGGACGCCTGCACGAGCTGCCCAGCCAGCAGCAGCTGATGGCGGGCCTGTCCCGCTTCAGCCACACCCTGCTCGACCCCGACGGATTGCCCGAGGTCCTGGCCAGGGCCTTTGCGGTGTTCGAAGGGGGACGGCCGGGGCCGGTGCATATCGAGATTCCCATCGACCTTTTCGAGACCCCGGTAGCGGAGCCGGCCAGCGGGCGACGCACGGCGCTGGCCGGTGCGGCGCCGGACCCCGATGCCCTGGAGCAGGCCGCTGACTGGCTGGCACAGGCCAGCCGCCCGCTGGTGCTGCTGGGAGGCGGCTGCGTCAGGGCGCCGGAGGCGGCAAGGACGCTGGTGGCCGCCCTGGACGCCCCGACGGTCACCACCATCAATGCCAAGGGGCTGCTCGGCATCGACCACCCCCTGGACCTGGGCGCCAATGCCTCCCTGGCCGCCGTGCGTGAGCTGGCAAGAGAGGCCGACGTGGTGCTGGCGATCGGCACCGAGCTGGGCGAGACCGATTACGACGTCGTCTTCGATGACGGCTTCTCCCTCTCGGGACGGCTGATTCGCGTGGACATCGACCCCGAGCAGCTGGCCAGAAACCAGTCGGCTGACCTGGCACTGGTGGCGGATGCCGGGGCGACCCTCAAGGCGCTGGCTGCGCGCTTCGCCGAATCTCCCCTGCAGCGCGGCGGCGTGGACCGGGCCCGGGCGACGCGGGAGGCGCTGGGGTTGGCGAAGGCCCCGGCCTTTGCCCCCTATGTGCCGCTGTTCGACACCCTCCGTGAAACCCTGCCGGAGGCCATCCTGGTCGGTGACTCCTGTGCCACCACCTATGCCGCCAACCACCTGGTGGCCCAGCCGGCGCCGCGGCGCTTCTTCAACGCCTCGACCGGCTACGGCACGCTCGGCTACGGCCTGCCCGCCGCCATGGGCGCCAGTCTCGGACAGCCCGGGTTGCCGGTCGTGGCGCTGGTGGGCGACGGCGGCATCATGTTCACGCTGACCGAGCTGGCCTGCGCGGTGGAGGAGGGTCTGCCGGTGGTGGTGCTGCTGTGGCACAACCAGGGCTATGAAGAGATCCGCCGCTTCATGGATGGCGCGGATGTCGCGCGACTGGGGGTGGATATCCAGGCGCCGGATTTCCAGATGCTGGCTGCCGGATTCGGCTGCGCGGCGCGGCGTGTCGGCGATCCGCAGGCCCTGGCCGCGGCGATCCGCGGACGCCCGCGGCAGGGGCCAGTGCTGATCGAGATCGACGCGCTGGCCTGGAATGCCGCGGTGCAGGAATAGCATCTCACCGAACCGGAATCCCACTGCGAGAGAGGCCCCCATGCAACAGCTGACACGCCAGTTCATCGCCAATCGCTGGGTCGAGAGCGCAGGCCAGCGTCGCCTGCCCGTCACCGACCCCTACCGCCAGCAGACCATCGCCGAGGTCACCGCCGGCGATGCCACCGATGTCGACGCCGCCGTGGCCGCCGCCCGCCGTGCCCTGCCGGCCTGGCAGGCGCTCGGCGGTGAACGGCGCGGCGACTGGCTAGCGGCCATCGCCGACGCCCTGGAGATGCGCCGGGATGCGCTGATGCGCCTGTCCTCGTGCAACAACGGCAAGGCCCTGGCCGAGGCGGGCATCGACCTCGATGATGCCATCGCCTGTTACCGCTACTACGCCGGTCAGGCAGCCGAGCTGGAGGCGCGCCAGGGGCGCATCATCGAGCATGGTCTCGACGGCATCCGGGCCCAGAGCTACGAAGACCCCGTTGGCGTGGTGGGGCTGATCACCCCCTGGAACTTTCCGCTGGTGACCAGCGCCTGGAAGATTGCCCCGGCGCTGGCAGCCGGCTGCACCCTGGTGTTCAAGCCCTCCGAGGTCACTCCGCTGCCCGAACAGGCGCTGGCCGAGGTCGCCGAGGCCATCGGCCTGCCCGCCGGCGTACTCAATCTGGTGCACGGCGACGGCGAAGGCATCGGGGCACCCCTCACTGCCCATCCCGACGTCGACAAGCTCTCCTTCACCGGCAGCAATGCCGTGGGCGAGAAGGTGATGCGTGCGGCGGCCGAGGGCATACGTGACGTCTCGCTGGAACTGGGCGGCAAGTCCCCGATCCTGGTGCTGGACGATGCCGAGGTCGAGCAGGCCGCGGACTGGGTGATGGCGGGCATCTACTTCAACTCCGGTCAGGTCTGTTCCGCCACGTCGCGGCTGATCGTCCATGATGCCCTCGCCGAGGCGCTCTATGCGGCGCTGGCCAAGCGCATGGACGCCATTCGTCTGGGCGACCCCCTGGCCGAGGATACCGACATGGGCCCCATGACCAGTGCCCGCCAGCGCGCAGCGGTCGAGCACTACCTGGCCGTGGCGCGGCAGGAAGGGCTGGTGGCGGTGCGCGATGGCCGTCATCGCCAGCTGCCCGAGCGTGGCGAGTTCGTCGCGCCGACGCTCTACCGTGACGTGCCCGTCGAGAGCCGCCTGTGGCAGGAGGAGATCTTCGGACCGGTGCTCTGCGGGCGAAGCGTCTCCAGCGATGCCGAGGCCATCGCCCTCGCCAATGCCAGCCCCTTCGGCCTGGCCGCCACGGTGGTCGCCGGTGATGTCGCGCGCGCCAGGCAGGTTGGCCAGACGCTGCGGGCGGGCAGCATCTGGGTCAACAGCGATCAGGTGGTGATGCCGCAAGCCAGCTGGGGCGGCTTCGGCATCAGCGGCATCGGCCGTGAGCTGGGTCCCTGGGGCTTGGCCGCGTACCTCCAGGTCAAGCATCTCATCGGGCCCGACAAGGGGCAGTCTGCTTGAGCTGGCTGTCGGGCAACAAGAGGACGCATCCGGTGGGCAAGAATGTCGTTCTATGGGGATTTTTTGTCGCATAAGGCCAAATAATGGCCGCCTGGTGACCTCACACTGTCGGCACATCCTCGTTGAGCCATAGGAGGCCGAACGTGAACCGCAACGTCATCCTGACCTGCGCCGTCACCGGCGCCGGCGACACTACCGGCAAGAACCCCAATGTGCCCGTCACGCCCAAGCAGATCGCCGATGACTGCATCGCTGCTGCCCGGGCGGGGGCCAGCGTGGCGCATATCCACGTGCGCGACCCCGAGACCGGGGGTGTCAGCCACTCCCTGGATCACTTCCGCGAGGTCATGGAGCGCGTCCGCGAAGCGGATACCGATATCGTCATGAACATCACCGCCGGCGGCGGCGGCGACTGGATTCCCGACGTCGAGGATCCCGCCCGCGGTGGCCCGGGGACCGACATCCAGACCCCGAGCGAGCGTCACGCGCCGGTGGGCGAGCTGCTGCCGGAGCTCTGCACCCTGGACTGCGGCAGCCTCAACTTCGGCGACATGGTCTACATGAACACCGCCGGCTGGCTGCGCGAGCATGCCAGGCTGGTGCAGCAGGCAGGCGTCAAGCCGGAGCTGGAGTGCTTCGACCTGGGCCACGTCTGGTTTGCCCGTCAGCTGCAGCAGGAAGGCCTGATCGATGGCGACCCGCTCTACCAGCTCTGCCTGGGCATCCCCTGGGGTGCCGAGGCGGATACCGAGACCATGCTGACCATGCGCAACAAGCTGCCGGAAACCGCCCAGTGGGCCGCCTTCGGCATCGGCCGCCACCAGCTGCCCATGGCGGCCCAGGCGGTGCTGCTGGGCGGTCATGCCCGGGTCGGCCTGGAGGACAACCTCTATCTCGAGAAAGGCGTGCTGGCCACCAATGCGCAGCTGGTGGAGAAGGCCGCGGGCCTCTTCGAGAACCTCGGCGCCCGCGTCATGACACCGGCCCAGACCCGTGCGCATCTTGCCCTGCGCGATCCGAATACCGGCCTGACCGTCGACGCCGCCGCCGGAGGTGACGCATGAGCCGCCAGCTGAGCGTGATCGGTACCGGGGTGATCGGCAACGGCTGGATCGCCCGCGCCCTGGCCCGCGGCTGGGACGTGGTGGCCTTCGACCCCGACCCCGAGGCCCCCGCGCGCACTCGCGCCTTCATCGACAACGCCTGGGCCTCGCTCGAGCGGCTGGGCCTGGCCGAGGAGGCCAGCCCCGAGCGGCTGCGCTTCGTGAACAGCCTCGAGGAGGCCGTCCAGGGTGCCGACCTGATCCAGGAAAACGTGCCGGAGCGCCTGCCGCTCAAGCAGGAGATCCTTGCCGCCATCGACGCCGCGGCGACACCTGAGGCCATTATTGGCTCGTCGACGTCCGGCTTTAAGCCCAGCGACCTGCAGCAGGACTGCAGCCGGGCGCCGGGGCGGGTGATCGTCGCCCACCCCTTCAACCCGGTCTACCTGCTGCCGCTGGTGGAGCTGGTGGGTGGCGACGCGACCGGGGCCGAGCACACCGAACGCGCCCAGGCCCTCTACCAGGCGCTGGCCATGCGCCCGCTGGTGGTCCGTCGGGAGATCGAAGGGCATGTCGCCGACCGCCTGATGGAGGCACTGTGGCGCGAGGCGCTGCACCTGGTCAACGACGGCGTGGCCACCACCGAGGAGATCGATGCCGCCGTGGTCTACGGCTGTGGCCTGCGCTGGTCACTGATGGGCACCTTCCTGACCTTCCACCTGGCCGGCGGCGAGCAGGGCATGCGCCATATGCTCGAGCAGTTCGGCCCGGCACTGAAGCTGCCCTGGACCAAGCTCGAGGCCCCGGAACTCACCGACGAGCTGATCGACCGCGTGGTCGAGGGCTGCGAGCACCAGGCCGCCGGCCGCAGCGTGGCCGAGCTCGACCGCCGCCGTGATGACTTCCTGGTCGAACTGCTCGATCTGGTACAGAAGTACTGGCCCGAGGCAGAAGGCCTGGAGGGGCGCATCTGATGGTGATTCTGGAGAGTCGTGTCGCCCCCGAATGGGTCGACTACAACGGCCACATGAACGATGCCGAATACGCCCGGGTGTTTTCCCTGGCGGTGGAAGCGTTGATGGATCGGCTCGGCCTGGATGAGGCCGGCCGCGCGCAGCACGGCTATACCATCTTCACCCTGGAAACCCACCTCTGCTACCGCCGCGAGGCCCACGAGGACCAAGGTCTCCAGGTGACGCTGAGCTTGCTGGATCGCGATGCCAAGCGGCTGCATGTCTTCTTTGCGATGCACGATCTCGACGGAACCCTGCTGGCGACCAGCGAGCAGATGCTGATGGGTATCGACAGCGTGGCCGGCCGCCCGGCCCCCTTCCCGGATGACGTGGACGTGGCCATCGCCGGGCTGCCCCATGTCGAGCGCAGTGCCTGGCCCATGCTCACCGGGCGCACCATCGGCATCCGCCGCTGAGCGAGCCATCAGACTCGGATCCCCAAGTGAGTTCGCCGCCCGTCCTGCGGGCGGCGCGACGGGGTTGTTGCCCGTCGTCCGACCCAGGAGGACAAGACTATCGCTATCCCAACGCCCCCTTCTCGTCCCTCGTCTCCGTCGGGAGGTTCATCGCCACAGGCGGAGCTCAGCACTGACTACATGGTGACGGAGCTCTCCCAGGGCGGCTTCTTCCAGGGCATGCACAAGGGCATGACCCTCACCGCCAGTGCCCTGGTGCTGGCCTTCGTGCTCTTCACCGGGCTCGGCTCCGATACCGCCGGGAGTGTCTTCGGTACCGCCCGCGCCTGGATCGAGAGCACCTTCAGCGGCTACTACCTGGTCACGGTCATGCTGCTGCTGGCGGTGTGTGCCTTCATCGTGTTCAGTCGCTACGGCAGCGTGCGCCTGGGCAGTGACGACAGCCGACCGGATTTCAGCAACTTTGCCTGGTTCTCGATGCTGTTCTCCGCCGGCATCGGCATCGGCATCCTGTTCTTCGGTGTTGCCGAACCTACCTTCTATCTGGACGACAGCGGGGCCTTCGGTTATCCCAACAATCCTCATGCCGACATGGCCGGTGCCGCTGCCATCGGCTACGAGCGGGCCATCGATGCCCTGCGCGTTACCGTCTTCCACTGGGGGCTGCATGGCTGGGCGATCTACGTCATTGTCGGCATGTCCCTGGCCTACTTCGCCTACCGCAATGGACTTCCGCTGGCGCTAAGGTCGGCCCTCTACCCCTTCATCGGCGAGCGCATCTTTGGTCCGCTGGGCCATCTCGTCGACATCCTCGGTGTGCTGGGCTGCGTGTTCGGTGTTGCCACATCGCTGGGCCTCGGCGTCAGCCAGATGGCCGTTGGTCTGGAACGCCTGGTGGGGATCGGTTCCGGCCTGAATACCCAGCTGATCCTGATCGCCGTGATCTCGTCGATCTCGATTCTATCGGCCGTCACCGGGGTACGCCGAGGCATCCGTCTCATCTCCGAGCTCAATATCTGGATCTCGCTGTTCGTGATCGGTGTCTTCCTGATCGGCGGCCCCACCCTGTGGCTGATCAGCGCCTTCGGTGAGACCCTGCTCGATTACGCCATCCACTTCATTCCCATGGGCCTGTGGTTTGCCGACGATCCGGCGACCGTGGAGTGGCAGCAGGGCTGGACCATCTTCTACTGGGGCTGGTGGCTGGCCTGGGCGCCCTTTGTCGGGCTGTTCATCGCACGTATCTCCAGGGGACGCACCCTACGCGAGTTCGTCCTCGGCGTGCTGCTGGTACCGACCCTGATCATCTTCGTGTGGCTGATCATCTTCGGTGGCAATGCCATGTATCAGGAGCTCAATGCCAGTGGTGGGCCAGGTAGTGCCGGTATCATCGAGCTGGTCAATGCCTGGAAACTACCGGCGGCGCTGTTCGCCACCGCCGACGGCATTGTCGGTGACGGTACCTTCGGCTGGCTGCTCTCGGCGCTGATGGTCTTCCTGCTGATGAGCTGGTTCGTGACATCCTCCGATTCCGGCACCCTGGTACTGACTACCATCCTGTCGCTGGGCAACGAGGAGCCGCCGCGCCGCTTTCGGGTCTTCTGGGGCGCGGTCATCGGCCTGGTAGCCGGGGTGCTGCTGGTCGCCGGCGGGCTCACGGCACTGCAGACGGCGCTGATCGCCGCTGCCCTGCCGCTGAGTGTCGTCATCCTGGTGATGACCGCCGGGGTGCTGCTCTCGCTGTTCCGCGAGACGCGTCAGCGTCAGCAACAGCGGGCCTGAATCGGGCTACCAAGAGCCGCTCCTTGTGAGCGGCTCTTGGTGTATCCTGCCCCCATCATGCGACTCCAGCCTCCCGACACCTCTCCCGAGCGCATCGGCTTTCTGCTGCTGCCGCGCTTTGCCATGGTGGCCTTCTTCTCGGCCATCGAGCCGCTGCGCATCGCCAATCGCATCGGCGGTCGGCCGCTGTTCGAGTGGGAGCTGATCAGCCGCGATGGCGAGCCGGTGGTGGCCTCCAACGGGATGACCCTGGCGGCCACCTGTGGCCTGGCCGAGGCGCCGGTGACGCCGAGCCTGGCGGTCTGCGCCAGCTTCGAGCCCGAGCACGGCATCGATGACGAGCTGACCGCCTGGCTGCGCGAACGTGCCGCGGCTGGCTGCGTGCTGGGCGGCATGGATACCGGCTGCTATGCGCTGGCCGCCGCCGGGCTGCTCGATGACCGGACGGTGACCCTGCACTGGGAGTGCCTGCCCGACTTCCGAGCCCGGTTTCCCCGGGTCGATGCCGTGGAGTCGGTCTATGAGGTGACGGCCGACAGTTTCTCCTGTGCCGGCGGCAGCGCCGCCATCGACATGAGCCTCGACCTGATCCGCCGCCGCCACGGCGACGCCCTGGCTGCCCGGGTGCGTGACCAGCTGATCCACGACCAGGGGCGACGACCCGCCAGCCGCCAGCGCGACCCGGTGATTCCCCGGGAGCCGCTGCTGCAGCGGGCCATCACCCTGATGGAGGCCAATCTGGAGGTGCCGCTGGGCATCGGCGAGCTGGCCGGTGAACTCGACATCTCCTGGCGCCGCCTCGACCGGCTCTTCGCTCGCCACCTGGCCACCTCCCCTCAGCAGGCCTACCTGGCCCGGCGTCTGGATCACGCCTATCGGCTGCTGCGCGAGACACCCCACAGCGTCATGGAGATCGCCCTGGCCTGTGGTTTCGCCTCCGCCTCCAGCTTCTCCCGCGCCTTCCGGCGTCGCCATGGCATGACGCCCAGTCGGCTGCGCCGTAATCCCTGAGCTCACGCATCCCTGTGGTCATGTCGAGGGCGTTCACGTAATCCAAAGCCGTTGGCGCGTGTGAAGGCCCGCGACAGGGCCGATCCGCAGGAAAAGCCGCAGCGCAGCGCGATCTGATCCAGCGTCAGCCGGGTCTGGATGGCCAGGTCGCGCGCTTGAGCGAGGCGCAGGTGCTGGTAATAGCGACCGGGCGGCATGCCCATCTCCACTTCGAACAAGCGGGCCAGGGTGCGCGGGGTCGTCTGGGCGGACTCCGCCAGCTGCGCCAGCGTCAAGGGCGTCTCGATATTGGCACTCATGAGATTCACGACCCGGCGCACGCCGGGGTGCGAATGTGTCATGCCATCGCCCAGGGACGTCTTCGTCCGGCTCCGTGATGTGTCGTTGAGGAACATGCCTGCAGCATCGAAGCGCGCGGAAGGGCCAAAGCGTATGCCGATCTCCTCTAGGATCAGGTCAAGGGCACTCGCGGCACTGCCACAGGTCAGCCAGCGGCCATCACGCACGTATCGATCCGCTCTTGCCACCACGTCGGGAAAGGTATCGGAAAATTCGGCCAGAAGCTGCCAATGAAGCGTGACCTCGCGACCACTCAGATACCCCAGGGCGGCCAGTAGCCAGGGGGCGGTATCGGCAGCAATCACCGTTTCTGCTCGGAGGGTGAGTCTCAGGCTGCGGCGTAGTGATGGGTCGTCGGCATCGAGACGGAAACGATCACCGCCAATCAGCAGCAGCAGGTGGCAGGGCGCTGCCTGCGCCATGGGCCTGTCCGGTGCGATGGACAGGCCGCTGGATGACCTGAGGGGGGTGTCACCATGTGTCAGGATCGTCCACTCGATATCGATGCCGGCATTGTCGCGAACCACGCGCAGCGGCTCCAGAAGACAGGCCAGCAGCATGTTCGAGAAGGTATCGAACAGCAGGATATTGAGACGTAGCGGAGGTAACGAAGGTGGCAGAAAAGGTTTCATTGGTGTCAGTTTATGTCGCCCCGACAGCTTTTGTCAGCGTTAAGCTCCATGCGAACTCACTATTCCCGAGAGCTTATCGACATGACCGACCGCCCTCTTGCCCATTTACGCGTCCTCGATTTCGGCCATTACCTGGCCGGCCCGCTGGTTGGCATGATGCTGGCCGACCTGGGGGCGGAAGTGATCCGCATCGACCCACCGGGTGGTCCCCGCTGGCATGACCCGGCCTTCAACATGCTGTCGCGGGGCAAGCGTTCCCTGGTGCTGGACCTCAAGACCGATGCCGGCAAGCAAGCCGCTCTCGGCCTGGCTGCCCGCTCAGACGTGGTCATCGAGAATTTCCGCCCCGGTGTGATGGAGCGCCTTGGCCTGGGGCCTGACGCCCTGCGGGCCGTTAATCCGGGGATCGTCTCGCTGGCATTGCCCGGCTTTGCCTCGACCGACTCGGAACTGGCAGGCGTTGCCGCCTGGGAAGCCGTGATTGCAGCGCGCACCGGACAGTTCACCGACATGGGACTGAACCGGCAGCTCATGGGTATCAATCCCTCGTTCACGCCCCTGGGCCTCGCTTCGGCTTATGGCGCAGCCTTCGGCGCCTTGTCCGTCCTCTTTGCGCTGGGTGCACGGGATCGCAACGGCGGCGAGCACATCGAGGTGCCGTTGGCCTCGGCCCTGTTCGAGGGGCTGGCCTATAACAGCGAGCAGATCGAAGACTATCCGACACGTTACCAGTGCCCCCGAGAGACGGAACTGAACCGGCGTCGTGCTGCCGGCTTGCCGCTGAACCTGAGCTACGACGAACTCGACACCTTTCTCGACCCCTTCTATCGTACCTACCGTTGCGCGGATGGACGCGGGTTCTATGTGGTCGCCTGCTCCATTGCGACCCATCCCCGTCGGGTGCTGGAGGTCCTGGGTCTAGATGAGCTGGCGGCGAGTCTGCCGGATTTTGACGCCTGGCAGGATCAGGCAGACTGGCCCGATGAGTGGGCGCTACGCAACTATCCGGTCGGGGATCGTGATCGAGCACGGATCACCCGGGCGATGCAGCAGGCCTTCCTGACGCGGCCTTCCTGGGAGTGGGAAGCGCTTTTCGGGGACGCCAAGGCCCCTGCAACCGCGCAGCGCAGCAGTCGTGAATGGCTAGCGGATCCCCACGCGCTTGCCTCGGGACTGGTACAGACAGTGAATGACCCACAGCACGGCGAGATGCGACAGATGGGCAAGCTGGCTTGGCTCGAGGGTGATGTTGGGGCCCTGGACAGCCATCCTGCCCCCGTCCTCGACGAGTTGCGGCCCGAACTTGAACGACTGCTGGCTGAAGCACCGCGCTCTGCTCCGACCTTCAAGGGCAATAGCGGCTGGCTCGACGGGCTCAGGGTGGTCGACCTGACCAATGTTATTGCCGGTCCCACGATCGGTGCAACGCTGGCCCGGTTCGGGGCAGACGTGACATCCGTCCAACCCGTCAGTCCTTCGGTCGATCCCTGGAATGCCGTGGTCTTTGGCCTGCAGGCCCATCGCGGCAAGGAGAGTGTGCTGTTGAACCTTGCCAGTCGCGAGGGGAGCGAGGCACTCGAGCGACTCATCGCCGAGGCTGACGTGGTGACCATGAACGGGACCGACCAGCAGCGGGATACGCTGGGGCTTTCCCCCGAGCGGCTGGAAGAGCTGAGTCCGGGGGCAATCCTTGTCCAACTCGACGCCTGGAGCGGGCCGCGGAGGGGGCCGAAGTCCGATCACCTCGGCTATGATGACTTAGCTCAGGCCGCCACGGGCGTCATGGTCCGTTTCGGGGGCGGCCCGGATACGCCCGAGGAGCACGCCCACTTTGGTACCATCGATGCGCTGACGGGATATACCGCCTGCGTTGCGTTGGGCGCCGCACTAGAGCGGAAGAGAGTGACCGGCGAAGGGGGCGTGGCACGGTCCGCACTGGCCGCTTGTGGTGCCATGATCCAGGCGCAGTTCATGCATGACTTCGCGGGACGCCCGCCGTTCGATGAGCCCGCGGGGCGCGAAGCGCGTGGCTGGGGGCCCTATTACCGTTGCTACCGTGCGGCCGATGGCTGGATGTTCCTGGCCGCCCCAGTCGATCGTGGTGCGGCGCTAGCCCGAGTGCCGGAACTGGCTGACCTGTCCACACTAGCTGACGAGGATCTGGTCCCCGCGCTGGCGGAACGTCTTGCCCGCGAAACCATCGCCCACTGGGCGGCGCGGCTGATCGGCGGATCAACGGCCGTGGTGCCACTGGGCTCGTTGGCAAGCAACCGTGAGGCCGGCTTGCAGCGCGAGAGCACCGACGATATCGACCTCTCTCAGGCGACCTATCGAGCTATCCGTCATGACCGCCATCCAATGGGCCGTTGGGTCGACCTGGTTGCCCCGAACGCGGTGCGTCCCGAGCATGCCACTATCACCCTGCCAGGCCCGGCGCCCAAGCCCGGCACCCACACGCGTGCGGTTCTGGCCCGGGCCGGTATCTCCAGGGACGAGGTTGACACCATGATGACCAAGGGCCAAGCAGCTGACCGCTGGTCCGCCAAGTATCTGCCGGAATGAAGCGGCTGCATGCTCATGGTGCTGATACGGCTGTCGAATTGTGCATAGTTGGCGTCGAATCCTGTCGCGAGTCGCGGCCGTGGCACTGGCACGCTAGACGGCGTTGCGACATGTTCAGGAGGCCACCATGACGATTGAACTTCCCCCGACACCCGACTACGACACCTGGCCCATCGAGGCTGACCTCGAGACGGTAGCCGCCTCGCCACGCCTGGTGACGGTACGCTGGAGCGACGGGCGAGAAAGCCGCTATCACGGCGTCTGGCTGCGCGAGAACGCCGCCGACGACACCACCGTCAATCCGGCAACCCGGGAGCGGATCCTGGATCTCTCCTCGCTGCCCGCCTGGCCGGAGATCGAAGGCGCCGAGATCGACGCTGCCGGCGCGCTGTGCGTGGACTTCGCCCCCGAGGATCGCCGCCTGCGCTTCCACCCCGGCTGGCTGCGTGCCCACGACTATGACAACGCCGGCGATCCCGAGGCGCCGCTGGTGCCGGTGACCATCTGGCAGGGTGGCGCCGGAGTGGGGCCGGACAGCTTCGATGCCACGGGGCTGCTCGACACTCCCCCGGGCGAGGAGGCCGAGGAAGCCATCCTCACCCCGGCCCTGGAAAGCGTACTGGGCAAGGGGCTGGTGCGGCTGCGCGGCCTGCCCACCGAGCCCGGCTCGCTGGCGGCCATCGCCCGGCGCATCGGGCCAGTACGCCCGACCAACTTCGGGCAGCTGTTCGACGTCAAGGCCAAGCCGGACCCGGACTCCAACGCCTACACTTCCATTGCCCTGCCGCCCCACGTCGATCTGCCGACCCGCGAGTACCATCCCGGCCTGCAGATGCTGCACTGCCTGGAAAACAGCGTCGAAGGTGGCGAGGCGGTGATGCTGGACGGCTTCGCCGTGGCCGAGGCGTTGCGCGACCGCCATCCCGACGCCTGGGCGGCGCTGACCCGGATACGCTGGTGCTACGCCAACACGGCGAAGACCACCGACTACGTGTGGTATTCGCCGATGATCCGTCTCGACGAGCGTGGCGAGCTGCTCGAAGTGCGCATCGCCGACTTCCTGCGTGGCCCGCTGCAGACCGCCTTCGAGGACGTGGAGCCGGCCTATGAGGCGCTGATGACGCTGCAGCGCATGCTGCATGAGCCCGAGTTCGCCATCCGCTTCACCTACCACCCTGGCGACCTGGTGATCTTCGACAACCGTCGGCTGCTGCATGCCCGTGATGCCTTCGAGGGCGCCAGCGGCCATCGCTGGCTGCAGGGCTGCTACATGGAGCGCGACGAGATCCGCTCGCGCTACCGCATGATCCTGCGTGCCCGTCGTCAGCGCAGGATTGCCGCCGAGGCCTGATGCCCTCGCGCGCCTGCCCTGCAAGGACCGGGATGGATGATCGGGATGGGCCCTCAGAGCGTCATGAAGGCAGTCTCCTGTCGTCGGGTGAACTGGTAAATCTCGTAGGGGGCCTGCTGGGGGCCGGGCATGCCGGGTGTGCCGATGGGCATCCCGGCGAGGCCGATGCCATCGATGTCCGGCTGTTCCTCGAACAGCGTCTCCACGGCTGCCAGCGGCACATGCCCCTCGATGACGTAGTCGCCCATCTCGATGGTGTGACAGGAGCCGAGTCCATAGGGTAGTCCCGCGGCTGCCTTGATCTGGCCGAGGTCCCGGTCGTCGATGACGGTGACTGCGATGCCTGCCTCCTCGAGGTGCCTGGCATAGTCATCGCAGCAGCTGCACTGGGGATTCTTGTAGAGCGTGGCCTTGGCCGGCAGTGCGGCCTGGGCGGTGGTGGCCCCGGCCAGCAGGACGGCGGAGAAGCAGAGGGTAGGAACGAAGCGGTTCATGAACGCTCCTCCCGGGGACGGCGGGATGTGAACACATGTTTGGTCAGGGCGGCGATGGCCAGGCCCAGCAGCAGCATGAAGGCCAGCGGCATCAGCCAGCCGAGCCAGCCCATCGAGCCCATGAGGGCGAAGCAGTCGGTACGCATCATGTCGAGACTCCTGACGAAAGAACGTGCACAGGTGAAATGCGGTGGCAGGCGGATGGCCAGCGTCACCGAGGCGATAGATGCACAGTCAGGGTCTGGGAGGTTCGCCGGGAGGCGAGGCGATGAATTCCACTGCGACCGGTGCGTTGCTGTCGGCCAGAGTGTCCGGGATGGCAGCGATGACGAGGGGCGCTGCCGTCATGGCCGCGCAACCAGCGCATCCGGGGTCGGCGTGATCGAGCATCTCGACCTCAGCCGTGCCGCTGCCGTCGGCGGCGCAGCTGTCAGTGGCCGCCTGGCCGGTCAGGCTGCCCACCGACAGCACCAGCACGAGCAGCAACGCCAGCAGGCGTCCTGAACGGGTGAGATGCGACTGTGCGACTTCCATGGCGATGCTCCCGTCAACGTCCCGTCATTCTGCGCCAGATGAGCGAGTCGCGACATTGACCCGGCGCAAGGGATAGGCCGGGTTGGCCGAGTGCTGCCCATCGGCAAGCAGGCGACGGTTTCATTGCGGAGTGTTGCGAGAAGAGGCGCGCTGCTTCAATTGTTCGCGCTGCTGATCGGTCAGCAGATCCTGCACTTGATTACGCATGCGCACCTTGTCGGCCATCATCTCGCCATGGAGCGTGGCCATCTGCCCATGGAGTGCCTGCACCTCCTCGGGATCCGGGCGCTCTGCCTGCATCAACAGCATCATGTCGTCACGCAGGTTAAGCATCCTGGCCATGTCCTCGAAGTGGGCGGAACGGTGCTCCTTGCGCATCTCGCGCAGATCGTTCAACTGCTCCTCGTCGAGCAGGTCGGCCATGCCGCCCATCATCATGCCGGGCCCCATGCCGCCCTGGCCACCCATCATCATGCCGGGCCCCATGTCGCCCTGGCCGCCCATCATCATGCCGGGCCCCATGCCGCCCTGGCCGCCCATCATCATGCCGGGCCCCATGCCGCCCTGGCCGCCCATCATCATGGTGCCGGGCCTCATGCCGCCCTGGCCGTCCATCATGGTGCCGGACCCTTGGTTGCCATGCTGCATACCTTGAGCAGCGGCGGTGCCGCTGACGGCGACTGACATGCTGGCAGCCAGGACGATAGCGAGAAATGGCTTCTGCTTGACCATGGTGTTTTCCCCTTCCTGCGGATGGTAGAGCGTCACCGCCCCCGTTAGGGGGGGCGAGACAAGTGTCATTCTTGAGCTTACAACCCAAGGGTTACCCCCAGGTCAAGGTGTTTCGAGGAGGGCAGACGCGACCCCAGCAGCAAGAGCGGGATAACCGCCATGCCCCTGAGCGACGCCTTTCCTTCCTGAACGCGACATCATTGTCGTCAACCACTGGCGGCCCGCTGCCTGATAGGCAATGGTGACATGCCAGATCACGACGCCTTGCGGTACCGTTCAGGATGGACTTGCCTGATTGCGACAGTCGGACACCGGCGGGCGCCCCGAGACGGACATAACAACAACCTGTTCACGACCCCGTACAGGAGTCTCCCCATGACGACCCCCTCCCAGGCGCCGCAAAAGCCGGCTGCCTCACAGGCCATCGGCTTCCTGCTGCTGGAGAATTTCACGCTCTTCTCCCTGGCCTCGGCCATCGAGCCGCTGCGCATGGCCAATCAGCTGGCCGGCCGGGAGCTCTATCGCTGGTTCACCCTCAGCATCGATGGCGAGCCGATCTCCGCCAGCGATGGTCTCAAGGTCACGCCGGATGCGGCGATCACCGTGCCGCTGGCGCTGGACATGGTGGTGGTCTGTGGTGGAGTGGGACCGGCGCGTGCGGTGCAGCGCGAGCATGTCGTCTGGCTTCAGGGCCAGGCACGCCTCTCCCGTCGGCTGGGGGGAATCTGCACCGGCAGCTGGGCGCTGGCCAAGGCGGGGCTGCTGGACGGCTACGAGACCAGCGTCCACTGGGAGTGCCTGGCTGCCATGCAGGAGTCCTTTCCCCGGGCGATGCTCACCACCCGGCTGTTCTCGATCGACCGTGAACGGGCCACCGCCTCGGGGGGGACGGCCCCGCTGGACATGATGCTGACCCTGATCGGGCGGGATCATGGCCGCGAGCTCGCGGCGGGCATCTCCGAGATGTTCATCTGCGATCGGGTCCGCGGGGAACAGGACCAGCAGCGTGTGCCGCTCAAGCATATCCTCGGCACGACCCAGCCCAAGCTGCTGGAGATCGTGGCGCTCATGGAGGCCAATCTGGAGGAGCCGATCGGACTCGAGGAGCTGGCGGCCTATGTCGACGTGTCGCGTCGTCAGCTCGAGCGGCTCTTTCAGAAATACCTGCTGTGCTCGCCCTCCCGCTATTACCTCAAGCTGCGGCTGAATCGCGCCCGACAGCTGCTCAGGCAGACCTCGATCTCGATCATCGAGGTGGCCTCCGCCTGCGGCTTCGTCTCCACGCCACACTTCTCCAAGTGCTATCGGGAGTTCTTCGGCCAGCCCCCCCGGAACGAGCGAATGGGGACGACACCGGTCAGGATGCCGGTATCACCGCCCTGCGAGCAGGCGGGCGTCAACCTGGAACTGCTCTCCTTCGAGGCCTATCCGACCGAGCCGGTCTCTTCCGCCATCATGGCCCTCGATCAGGCGCGCGGCGAGCCGACCTACGCCAGCGTCCTGCTGCCCTCCTGAGCCGCGTCTTCCGCCACGCTACAGCTGATTCGGTCGCCATGCCGGTCCCCGCAAGGGGCCGGCATGCTGCCGTCATGGGGCGTCACGTTGCCAGGCGTGACGCTTTTGGAATCCTCGTCGTCGCTTCCAGGCGTCGAGCCGGGGTGGGCCAGCGCTATGCTGCCGTCGAGTCGAATACATCCCCGGAGCGGCACCCATGACCCCAGCAGAGCTGCACGACGACGCCATCGTCATCGATGGCCTGATCATCGCCAAGTGGAACCGCGAGCTGTTCGAGGACATGCGGCGCGGCGGACTGACGGCGGCCAACTGCACGGTTTCGGTCTGGGAGGGCTTCCAGGCCACCGTCGACAACATCGTCCGGTCCAGTGCGCTGATGGCCGAGTGCAGCGACCTGGTGCGTCCCGTGCGCACCGCCGCCGACATCACCCGGGCCAAGGAAGAGGGCAAGACCGGCATTCTCTACGGCTTCCAGAATGCCCACGCCTTCGAGGACCAGGTCGGCTACGTGGAGGTCTTCAAGCAGCTCGGCGTGGGCATCGTGCAGATGTGCTACAACACCCAGAACCTGGTGGGCACCGGCTGCTACGAGCGTGACGGCGGCCTCTCCGGCTTCGGTCGCGAGATCGTCGCCGAGATGAATCGCGTCGGCATCATGTGCGACCTCTCCCACGTCGGCGGGACCACCTCCCGGGAGGTCATCGAGGCCTCCGAGAAGCCGGTCTGCTACTCCCACTGCCTGCCGTCCGGTCTCAAGGCGCACCCGCGCAACAAGTCCGACGCCGAGCTGACGTTCATCGCCGAGCGTGGCGGCTTCGTCGGCGTGACCATGTTCACCCCCTTCCTGCGCGCCGGCGTCGACGCCACCGTCGAGGATTACGTCGAGGCCATCGAGTACGTGATGAACATCGTCGGCGAGGACGCCATCGGCATCGGTACCGACTTCACCCAGGGCCATGGCCAGGACTTCTTCGAGTGGCTGACCCACGACAAGGGCTACGCCCGCCGCCTGACCCGCTTCGGCGAGATCATCAACCCCGAGGGCATCCGCACCATCGGCGAATTTCCCAACCTGACCGAGGCGCTGCTGCGCCGCGGCTTCAGCGAGCCCCAGGTGCGCAAGATCATGGGCGAGAACTGGGTACGCGTCCTCCGCGACGTCTGGGGGGCCTGACGGCCAGCGACGGGCCACGGGCTGCGAGCGAGACTACAGCCCGCAGCCCAAGCTTTACACCGAACAACGATTTTCGAGGAACAAGACCGTGACTCAGATGGCTCCCGAGCTGCCCATCGAGGTGGACGCCGAGACCGGCGTGTGGACCACCGACGCCCTGCCGATGCTCTACGTGCCGCGGCACTTCTTCATCAACAACCATCTGGCCGTGGAGGAGGCGCTGGGCGCCGAGACGTACGCCGAGATCCTCTACCACGCCGGCTACAAGAGCGCCTGGCACTGGTGCGAGAAGGCGGCCGAGTGCCGTGGCCTCGCGGGAGAGGCGGTGTTCGAGCACTACATGACGCGTCTCTCCCAGCGCGGCTGGGGGCGCTTCATCGTCGAGGCCATCGACCTCGACGCCGGCACCTGCCGGGTGCGCCTCGAGCACAGCGCCTTCGTCTACCAGCTGGGCAAGGTGGGGCGCAGGGTGGAGTACATGTTCACCGGCTGGTTCGCCGGGGCCATGGACCAGATCCTCGCCGCCCGCGGCAGTGACCTGCGCACCGTCGCCGAGCAGACCCAGAGCGCCGCCGAAGAGGGCTGCGAGGTGGGCGTTTTCGAGACCCAGCCGCTGACCGGCGCCGCCCGCTAAGGCCGGGGACGAGGAGAGAGAACCATGGCATTCGACGCACTCTTCGAGCCGATCCGGATCGGCAAGCTCACCATCCGCAACCGGGTGGTCAGCACCGCCCACGCCGAGGTGCATGCCACCGACGGCGGCATGACCACCGAGCGCTACGTCAGGTACTACGAGGAGAAGGCCAAGGGCGGCGTGGGGCTTTCCATCTGCGGCGGCTCCTCGGTGGTCTCCATCGACAGCCCCCAGGGCTGGTGGAGTTCGGTGAACCTCGCCACCGACCGCATCATTCCGCACTTCCAGAACCTCGCCGATGCCGTGCACGGGCAAGGCGGCAAGATCATGATCCAGATCACCCACATGGGGCGCCGGTCGCGCTGGGACGGCTTCGACTGGCCGACCCTGGTGTCGCCCTCCGGCATCCGCGAGCCGGTGCACCGCTCCACCTGCAAGACCATCGAGGAGGAAGAGATCTGGCGCATCGTCGGCGACTTTGCCCAGGCCGCGCGCCGGGCCAAGGAGGGTGGCCTCGACGGTGTCGAGCTCTCCGCCGTGCACCAGCACCTGATCGACCAGTTCTGGAGCCCACGGGTCAACAAGCGCGAGGACCGGTGGGGCGGCAGCTTCGAGAACCGCATGCGCTTCGGGATGGAGGTGCTCAAGGCGGTGCGTGCCGAGGTGGGCGACGACTTCGTGGTGGGCATGCGCATCTGCGGTGACGAGTTCCACCCGGACGGCCTCTCCCACGACGACATGAAGCAGATCGCCGCCTACTACGACGCCACCGGGCAGGTGGACTTCTTCGGCGTGATCGGCTCCGGCTGCGATACCCACAACTCCCTGGCCAACGTCATTCCCAACATGTCCTACCCGCCGGAGCCCTTCCTGCACCTGGCGGCGGGCATCAAGGACGTGGTCGGCGTGCCGGTGATCCACGCCCAGAACATCAAGGATCCCAACCAGGCAAGCCGCATCCTCGAGGGCGGTTACGTGGACCTGGTGGGCATGACCCGGGCGCACATCGCCGACCCGCACCTGATCGCCAAGATCAGGATGGGCCAGGTGGACCAGATCAAGCAGTGCGTGGGCGCCAACTACTGCATCGACCGCCAGTACCAGGGCCTGGACGTGCTGTGCATCCAGAACGCTGCCACGTCGCGAGAGTACCTGGGCCTGCCGCATATCATCGAGAAGACCGACGGTGTCCGGCGAAAGGTTGTGGTGGTGGGCGGCGGCCCCGGCGGCATGGAGGCCGCTCGCGTGGCCGCCGAGCGTGGCCATGACGTCACCCTGTTCGAGGCCGCCGAGGCGCTGGGCGGGCAGATCACCATCGCCGCCCGGGCCCCGCAGCGCGACCAGATCGCCGGAATCACCCGCTGGTACCAGCTGGAACTGGCGCGGCTCAAGGTCGACCTGCGTCTGGGTACGCGCGCCGACGCGGCGACCCTGCTCGACCTGCGCCCGGACATCGTGGTGCTGGCTACCGGCGGCCAGCCCTTCCTCAGCCAGGTGCCCGAGTGGGGCTACGCGGAGACTCCCGCGGAGAGCCTGGTGGTCAGCACCTGGGACGTGCTCAGCGGCAAGGTCGCCCCGGGCAGGAACGTGCTGATCTATGACGCCATCTGCGAGTTTTCCGGCGTCTCGGCAGCGGACTACCTGGCCGACAAGGGCGCCAAGGTGGAGATCGTCACCGACGACATCAAGCCGGGCGCGGCGGTGGGTGGCACCACCTTCCCGACCTACTACCGCAGCCTCTACGAGAAGGAGGTGATCATGACCTCCGACCTCGCGCTGCACCGGGTCTACCGCGAGGGCGAGGCCCTGGTGGCGGTGCTCGAGAACGAGTACACCGGCGTCCAGGAGGAGCGAGTGGTCGACCAGGTGGTGGTGGAGAACGGCGTGCGTCCCGACGAGGATCTCTTCTACGCCCTCAAGGCGCAGTCCCGCAACAGGGGCCAGCTGGACCTGGAGGCGCTCTACGCCATTCAGCCCCAGCCCTGCCTCGCGGAAGAGAGAGGCGAGGCGGGTGACGGCTTCCTGCTGTTCCGCCTGGGCGACTGCACCGCGCCGCGTAACACCCATGCGGCGATCTACGACGCCCTGCGGATCTGCAAGGACTTTTAAACCCAGCTGTAAGCTGTAAGCCGGAAGCTGTAAGTGGGGGGGAACTTTCCGCTTAAAGCTTAAGGCTTACGGCTCCTCATCGAGGAAGCCGAGATGCTCGAGACGCTCTTGCCGATTCTGATCTTCGCCGCCCTGGGCCTGGCGGTGATTGGCGCCTGGCGGCGTGTTCGCCTGTGGCGCCAGGGGCGGCCCTCCGCCGTGGGGCTGCTCAAGGGCCTGGCGGCCCTGCCGCGCCGCTACCTGGTGGACCTGCATCATGTGGTGGCGCGCGACAGGGTGATGGCCAACACCCATGTGGCCACGGCGGGCGGCTTCGTGGCCGCCGCGGTGCTGATGATCCTGGTGCATGGCCTGGGTCTGGCGCAGGGCATTCTGGGCTGGCTGCTGCTGGCAGCCAGCGCCGCCATGTTTGCGGGCAGCCTGTTCGTGGCCCGGCGCCGACGCCACTCGCCTGCGCGGCTCTCCCGGGGTCCCTGGACGCGCCTGCCCGGGAGCCTTGCGGCCTTCTCCCTGGGCGTCTTCGCCATCACCCTGCCGACGCTGGGCGTGCTGCCCGAAGGCCTGCTTGCTGGCACAGGGGGCTGGATCCTGGCGCTGGTCCTGGCAGCGGTAGTGACCTGGGGGCTGGGCGAGATGGTCGTCGGCATGACCTGGGGCGGGCCCATGAAGCACGCCTTCGCGGGCGCCCTGCACCTGGCCTTCCATCGCCGTCCGGAGCGCTTCTCTACCGGGACGGGGGGCGAGAGGCGTTCCACCGGGCTCAAGGCGCTGGATCTGGACGATGCCGACGCCAAGCTGGGCGTCGAGACGCCCGCCGACTTCACCTGGAACCAGCTGCTCGGCTTCGACGCCTGCGTGCAGTGCGGGCGCTGCGAGGCGGTGTGTCCGGCCTTCGCCGCCGGCCAGCCGCTCAATCCCAAGAAGCTGATCCAGGACATGGTGGTGGGCATGGCCGGGGGCAGCGACGCCGCCTATGCGGGTTCTCCACACCCCGGCAAGCCGATCGGCGAACATCATGGCTCTCCCCATGGCCCCATCGTGGCCCGCGGCGGCAAGGCGCTGGTGGATGCTGACACTCTCTGGTCCTGCACCACCTGCCGCGCCTGCGTGGAGGAGTGCCCGATGATGATCGAGCACGTGGATGCCATCGTCGACATGCGCCGCTTCCTGACCCTGGAGCGCGGTGAGACCCCCAACAAGGCCCCCGAGGTACTTGACAACCTGATCGCCACCGACAATCCCGGCGGCTTCGCTCCCGGCGCGCGCATGCACTGGGCGGCCGACCTCGACCTCCCGCTGATCGCCGACCTGCAACAGGTCGACGTGCTGTTGTGGCTGGGCGACGGCGCCTTCGACATGCGCAACCAGCGCACGCTGCGGGCACTGGTCAAGGTGCTGCGTGCGGCAAGGGTCGACTTCGCCGTGCTCGGCAACGAGGAGCGCGACAGCGGTGACGTGGCCCGGCGCCTGGGTGACGAGGCGACCTTCCAGTCGCTGGCCAGGCGCAATATCGCCACCCTGGCCAAGTACCGCTTCCAGCATATCGTCACCTGCGACCCGCACAGCTTCCATGTCCTCAACAACGAGTATGGCGAGCTGGGCGGGCACTATGCCGTCCAGCACCACAGCACCTACATCGCCGGGCTCCATGCGGCAGGCCGGCTGGCGTTGGCGTCCTGGAAGGGCGGCAGTGTCACCTACCACGACCCCTGCTATCTGGGTCGCTATAACGGCGAATACGAGGCACCGCGCAGCGTGCTCAAGGCGCTGGGCATCGAGGTCAAGGAGATGGGACGCTCCGGCTTTCGCTCGCGCTGCTGCGGCGGCGGCGGCGGTGCGACGATCACCGATATTCCCGGCGACCGGCGGATTCCCGACATGCGCATGAACGATGTCGAGGAGAGTGGCGCCGAGCTGGTGGCGGTGGGTTGTCCTGGGTGCACCGCCATGCTGGAGGGGGTAGTGGACGCCAGTGCCGAGGTGCGCGATATCGCCGAACTGGTTGCCGATGCCCTGCTGGAAGCCCCTGTTGCTGAGAGACAACGGCCTCGGGCCGTGGAGGTGGCGTGATGAGCGAGATCCAGCGTCGTGATCCGCGTCGCGAGTGGATCGTCCGGAATCGCCGGCATCCCGAGCACGCGAGTGTTCTCCGCGAGCAGGGAGAGGGCGTCGCCAGTGAGTGGTTGGGCCCCCATGGGGTGGTGCGCAAGAACCCGCGCGCCATCGGCTTCATCGGCCCCAATGGCGTCAAGCGCATCGACCGCAGCGGTGCCCGGCAGGGCGGCCAGGCGGCGGGCGGTGTCCGCCAGGCGGCCCAGGACAGTCGCCGCCAGGTGGACATTCCCGAACCGGCCTTCCTGGTGGCGGTGGTGCCGGAGCTCTCCGGCGGTCGCCTCTCCGGCCATGACAAGGACCTGCTGGGCCTGGCCCGGCGCCTGGCCGATGCCGACCCCGAGCATCCCGGTGCCGTGCTGGCCGTGGTGTTCGGCGGGCACAAGGAAGACGCCTTCGGCGAAGCGGGCATTGATCGCCTGCTGCATCTGGAGGATGACGCCTATGCCGGCTTCGCCCCCGAGGCGCGTCTGGCAGCACTCTCCGCCGTGGAGCGGCAGCTGGCGCCGCGCCACTGGCTGCTGCCCGACTCGCCCCTGGGCGGGGCCGACCTGGGGCGGCGTCTGGCGACACGCCTGGGTGCGCGCCCCGCCACCGGGGTCTGGCAGCTCGAGGCCGACGCCGAGACGGCGCTGGGCTGGCACTGCACCGCCCGCGGTGCGGCGGGGAGCCTGGATATCCAGCGCCCCCTGCCGCGCGTTGCCCTGGCGCTGGCCGAGTGTGCCGAGCCGGTGGACGAGTCCCGTCATGCCGCCGAGCCGGTGAGCCTGGTGGAGACGATCCCCGCGGCCTTCTCACGGATCGAGGACCTGGGCCAGGTGGCGATGGACCCCGCCGGGGTGGCCCTGGCCGAGGCCGAGTTCATCCTGTCGGGCGGCAATGGCGTCACGGACTGGGCGGGCTTCCACCATGCTGCGCGGGTGCTGGGAGCCACCGAAGGGGCCTCCCGGGTCGCGGTGGATGATGGTCATATGGCCCGCGACCGCCAGGTCGGCGCGACCGGCACCTGGGTCAGCGCCCGGGTCTATCTGGCCGTGGGCATCAGCGGGGCCGTTCAGCATCTGCAGGGCATTCAGCGCTGCGACAAGGTGGTGACCATCAACAGTGATCCCGGCTGCGACATGATCAAGCGCGCCGACCTGGCGGTGATCGCGGATTCGGCCCAGGTGCTCGATGCGCTGGTGGCCCTGGTGGAAGCATCCAGAGAGGAGAGGCGTGATGCAGCCTGACAGAGAGAAGGCATCGCGACTGGCGGTGACCGTGCTGGTTTCCGTGGGCCGCCATCCGTTGACCGGGCGCCGTCAGCGTGCCGACCGGGATGCCCGTGCTGTGGAGCTGGCCCGGATGCTGCCGGATGCGGAGGTCAGCCTGCTCCACGCCGGCGTGTTCGACGAGGCCAGCGAGGGGGCTTTGCGCGGTTATCTCGGCATGGGCTTCGAGGCGCTGACGCTGATCGAGCAGCCGCTGGGTGCCGATGTGCTGCCGGCGCTGGGCGAACGTCTCGAGGTGAGCCAACCCCAGCTGGTGATGACCGGGGAGCGGGCCGAGCAGGGCGAGGGTTCCGGCCTGCTGCCCTATCTGCTGGCGGAGCGGCTCGGCTGGCCCCTGGTCAATGGCCTGGCGGCGGTGGAAGGGGTCGAGCACGGTGTCGCTACCCTGCTGCAGGCCTTACCCCGTGGTCAGCGTCGTCGTCTCAGGGTGCGCCTGCCGGCCATCGTCACTGTGGATGGCGCCGCGCCGTTGCCCCGGCAGAGTGCCTATGGTCCGGCGCGTCGTGGCCAGCTCGAGCGGCACGAAGGCGCGGGATGTGACGATGGGGAATGGGCCAGCTGGCGGGTTCAGCCCGCCCGCAAGCGGCCCAGGCGGTTGAAGGTCGTCAAGGCGGCATCGGCGAGGGACCGCTTCAAGGCCGCCGCGGCGAAGGGCGAGGGCGCGGGTGGCCAGGTGCTCGCCGATGTCACCCCCGAACAGGGGGCCGAGGCGATCCTCACGCTGCTGCGTGAGGAGGGCGTCTTGCGCCGCTGAGGTGGCTGGCCGTCACCCGCGACAGCCCCGGCACGATCCGGGACGGTCGTGCTTGCACGGGGCGATGCGTTCATCAGGGCGCGATGCGCGAGCTGGCGTCGGTGAAGCCCATCAGGGAGATATCCAGGTCCATGCGATCGCCGCGCGGCCCGATGAGGCTCAGGGTTGCACTGCTGCCGCTGCGCAGCGCCTGCAGCTGTGACGGTTCGAGTGGCAGATCGGCGCGGCAGCTCTGCTCCAGGCAGACCTGGTAGGGGAACTGGGCCGGCTCACCCTCGCCCACGCTCAGCTGCAGGCCCGGGGCGAGACGCACGCCCAGCGGCAGCAGGAAGGTCATTGCCGGTTGCCCGTCGAGTTCCGGGGGATAGCCCACGATGACCCGCATCAGGGGGTCGTTGCTGTTCGGGTTGGTGATCAACTGACTCATGGTGCAGGCCCCCTGGCTGCGCTCGGTCGGGCAGATCACCTCCCAGTCCTGGAACTGCTCGGTTTCGGCATCGGCCTCCGGTGAGGCCTGCTGGGCGACGGCATGGGAGGCCAGGGCCAGCAGCGACAGCATGGCGGCCATGCACAGGCGTCTTGCGAGACGGTTCGACATCGGTTGCTCCTCCTTGGCCCCGGGGGCCATGAACGCTCGGTCTGTTGGTAGATCCTCGGTCTTCTTCGGCGTCGTCAGGGCGGCGCCTGGTGCCTCGGCGCCCCCCGAGTGCAAGACTTCCGAAGAGATAGCTCAACCATGCCTGTTTGGCGTCGCAAGGTCGACCCCATTGCGTGGTGGAGGGCGCCCGTAGGAGAGGCTCCCCGAGAGGCGATGTCTCGAACAGACATGCGAGTGCCTCTATGGGGCAAGTGGATCGTGATGGAGGGCTTAGGCTTGAGCAGCGGAAGCCTCCGCCATTACCACGCTTTCACGACAACAACATCAAGGAGCCAGCCATGAGCCATGCCAACCGCGGGGTCGTCTACATGGGGCCCGGTCAGGTCGAGGTCCAGCCGATTCCCTTTCCCGAACTGGCACTGGGCAGGCGCAAGTGCGAGCACGGCGTCATCCTCAAGGTGGTCACCACCAATATCTGCGGCAGTGATCAGCACATGGTACGTGGGCGAACCACCGCACCTGCCGGCCTGGTACTGGGCCACGAGATCACCGGCCAGGTCGTCGAGTGCGGTCGCGATGTCGAATTCATCAAGCCGGGTGACATGGTGTCCGTGCCCTTCAATATCGCCTGCGGGCGTTGCCGCAACTGCAAGGAGGGCCGGACCGGCATCTGCCTCAATGTCAATCCGGCGCGCCCCGGTGCGGCCTATGGCTACGTCGACATGGGCGGCTGGGTCGGCGGCCAGACGGAGTACGTCATGGTGCCCTACGCCGACTTCAACCTGCTGAAGTTCCCGGATGCCGACCAGGCCATGGAGAAGATTCGTGACCTGACCCTGCTCTCCGATATCTTCCCCACCGGCTTCCATGGCTGTGTCACCGCCGGCGTCGGGCCGGGCAGCACCGTCTATATTGCGGGCGCCGGCCCGGTGGGCCTGGCCGCGGCGGTCTCCGCCCAGCTGCTGGGGGCGGCCTGCGTGATCGTCGGCGACATGATCGAGGAACGCCTGGCCCAGGCCCGCAGCTTCGGCTGCGAGACCCTCGACCTGACCCGGGAGGGTGACATGGCCGACCGGATCGAGGCGATTCTCGGCGAGCGTGAAGTCGATGCCTTCGTCGACTGTGTCGGCTTCGAGGCCCATGCCTGTGGGTGCAACCACGGCAAGGAGGCGCCCGCCACCGTTCTCAACTCCGCCATGTCACTTACCCGCGCCGGCGGCCAGATCGGTATCCCCGGTCTCTACGTGACCGAAGACCCGGGTGCGGCCGATGATGCGGCCAAACAGGGGGCCCTGAGCATGCGCTTCGGCCTGGGGTGGGCCAAGTCGCACAGCTTCCACACCGGCCAGTGCCCGGTGATGAAGTACCACCGGCCGCTGATGCAGGCGATCCTGTTCGGCAAGGTGAATATCGCCGATGCGGTCAATGTCCAGATGATCACGCTGGACCAGGCGCCCAGGGGCTACGCCGATTTCGACGGCGGGGCGGCAAAGAAATTCGTGATCGACCCCCACGGCAGCGTGGCGGCCTAGGACGCCACCCGAGCGAGCCAAGGGTTGTTACCAGGAGGCGGTGCGGCAAGCTATTTCGGGGTATCGACCCCCACGGCAGCGTGGCGGCCTGGGACGCCACCCGAGCGAGCCAGGGCATCCTTTGACATTGACATTGCCCCACCCCGACACCGGTGCCAACCTGATATCAGGCGCCTCCTGCAGGACTGGCCGGTCGATATCGGGTGCCGCAGTTCCTGGCGGATGGCGCCACCAGACAGAGCGTTCCCGGGCCAGCGCCCACCGATAACAACGAGCACGCCATGACCGTCGAGACCGTTACCCCCCAGCGCCGTTTCCGCGGCAGGCCCCGTGGCCGTGACCTGCCCCCTGTCGCCCTGGCCTCGCTGCGCCAGCTGCTCGGCGACGAGCGCAGCGATCCGGGGCTGCGGCGTCGTGACCTGCTGATCGAGCACCTGCATGCCATCCAGGATGCCCATGGCCACCTGTCGCTGGTGGCGCTGCGGGCGCTGGCCGCCTACATGAATCTGCCCATGGCGGCCATCTACGAGACGGCCACCTTCTACGCCCACTTCGACGTGGTGCACGACGACCAGGCACCGCCTCCCGAGGTGACGGTGCGGGTCTGCGATTCGCTCTCCTGCCAGCTGGCCGGTGCCGCGGCACTCAAGGCCCGACTGGAGGCCGACGTCGACCCGCGCGCGGTTCGGGTGGTGCGGGCGCCCTGCATGGGCCGCTGCGAGACCGCGCCGGTCGTCGAGGTGGGGCACCACCATGTGCGCTTCGCCACCGCCGAGGGCGTGGAGGCGGTGGTGGATACCGGTCACTTCCATCCCGAGGCGATCGTCTGGCAGCGCCTGGCGGACTATCGCGCCGCGGGCGGCTACCGGCTGCTCGCCGACTGCCGCGCGGGACGCGTCACCGTCGAGGCGCTGATGGAGACGCTCGAGCGGGCCAACCTGCGCGGCCTGGGCGGCGCCGGTTTCCCCACCTTCAGGAAGTGGCGTTCCGTGCGCCAGGAAGCGGGGCCGCGCTACTGCGCCATCAACGCCGACGAGGGTGAGCCCGGCACCTTCAAGGATCGCGTCTACCTGGAGCGCTCGCCGCACCGCTTCCTCGAGGGGGCGCTGGTCAGCGCCTGGGCGGTGGAGGCCTGCACGCTCTACATCTACCTGCGTGACGAGTACCCCGGCCTGCACCGGGTGCTGCATGCGGCCATCGCCGAGCTCGAGGCCGAAGGCCTGGCGCCACCGGGCTATATCGTGCTGCGCCGGGGGGCCGGGGCCTACATCTGCGGCGAGGAGTCGGCGATGATCGAGTCGCTGGAGGGCAAGCCCGGCAAGCCGCGCCATCGCCCACCCCTGGTCGCCCAGAAGGGGCTGTTCGGCCAGCCGACCCTCGTCAACAACGTCGAGACCGTCTACTGGATCCCGCTGATCCACGAGAAGGGCGCCGACTGGTTCGCCGGGCATGGCCGCCACGGCCGCCAGGGGCTGAGGAGTTTCTCGCTCTCGGGGCGGGTGCGGCGCCCCGGGGTCCACCTGGCGCCCGCCGGGATCACCCTCGCGGAACTGGTCGAGGAGTATGGCGGCGGCATGGCCGAGGGGCATCGCCTGGCCGGCTACCTGCCGGGTGGCGCCTCCGGGGGGATACTGCCGGCGAGCAAGGCGGATATCCCGCTGGACTTCGATACCCTGCAGGAGGCGGGCTGCTTTATCGGCTCGGCCGCCATCATCGTGCTCTCCGACCAGGACGACCTGAAGGCGGTGGCCACCAACCTGCTGGCCTTCTTCGCCGACGAGTCCTGCGGCCAGTGCACGCCGTGCCGGGTCGGCACCGAGAAGATGCTGACCCTGCTCGAGCGCGACGAATGGCGCGTCGAGGAACTCGAGCGCCTGTCGCAGGTGATGATGGACGCCTCCATCTGTGGCCTGGGCCAGGCGGCGCCCAATCCGGTGCTGGGGCTGCTGCGGGACTTCCGCAATCAGCTCGCCGGCCAGAACGTGATCGTGAAAGGGTAGGGAGGCAGACCATGGCACAAGAGACCTTTACCCTGACCCTGGATGGCGCCGAGGTCAGCGCCTTTCCCGGCGAGACCCTGTGGCAGGTGGCCAGGCGTGCCGGCGAGACCATACCCCATCTGTGCTTCAAGGATGCCCCCGGCTACCGCAGCGACGGCAACTGCCGCGCCTGCATGGTGGAGATCGAGGGCGAGCGCGTGCTGGCAGCGAGCTGCCTGCGCCAGGCAACCCCCGGCATGGTGGTCAGGAGCGCTACCTCCGAGCGGGCCCGGGTGTCCCGCGAGGGCGTGATGGAACTGCTGGTCGCCGACCAGCCCGAGCGCGACGACGGCCCCGACCGCTCGAGCCACTTCTGGGCCATGGCCGATCAACTGGCCGTCGACGCCAGTGCGGTGCGCGAATGGCTGCCGGCGCGCGCCGAGCGCGCCACCCCCACGGTGCATCATGTCGCCGAACGCTCGACTGCGCTCCCCCATGCCCACGGCCATGACGCCACCCATTCGGCGATGAACGTCAACCTCGATGCCTGCATCGAGTGCAACCTCTGCGTGCGCGCCTGCCGCGAGGTGCAGGGCAACGACGTCATCGGCCTGGCCCATCGTGGCGCCGCCGCGAAGGTCGTCTTCGACTTCGACGACCCCATGGGAGAAAGCACCTGCGTGGCCTGCGGCGAGTGCGTGCAGGCGTGTCCCACCGGGGCACTGATGCCGGCGACCCTGATCGACGCCGCGGGGCGCGGCGACTCGCAGGCGGCCGATCGCAGCGTGGACTCGGTCTGTCCCTACTGCGGGGTGGGCTGTCAGCTCACCTACCATGTCAAGGACGAGCGGATCCTCTTCGTCGAGGGGCGCGATGGGCCCTCCAATCAGAACCGGCTGTGCGTCAAGGGACGCTTCGGCTTCGACTATCCCTACCACCCCGCGCGCCTAACCCGGCCGCTGATCCGCCGGCCGGGCGTGCCCAAGGGACTCGACCCCGACTTCGATCCGGCCAATCCGCTGACCCATTTCGTTGAAGCGAGCTGGGAGAAGGCGCTGGATGTCGCCGCCGACGGCCTGAAGGCCATCAAGGCGGCCCAGGGCCCCGACGGCCTGGCCGGTTTCGGCAGCGCCAAGTGCTCCAACGAGGAGGCCTGGCTGTTCCAGAAGCTGGTGCGTACCGGCTTCGGCTCCAACCATGTCGACCACTGCACCCGGCTGTGTCACGCCAGCTCCGTGGCGGCGCTGATGGAGTGCATCGGCTCGGGGGCGGTGACCGCGTCGTTCATGCAGGCGCTCGAGGCCGAGGTGGTGATCCTCACGGGCTGCAACCCGGCGATCAACCACCCGGTGGCGGCCACCTACTTCAAGCAGGCGGCGCGCAATGGCACCAGGCTGATCATCCTCGACCCCCGCGGCCAGGCGCTGGACGCCTATGCCTACCGCAGCGTGCGCTTCACCCCCGGCGGCGACGTCTCGCTCTACAACGCCATGCTCAACGTCATCGTCAGCGAGGGGCTCTTTGACCAGGCCTACATCGATGCCCACACCGAGGGCTTCGAGGCGCTCAAGGCCCATGTGCACGACCTGACCCCCGAGGCGATGTCACCGGCGTGTGGTGTCGCCCCCGAGCAGATCCGCGAGCTCGCGCGGCTCTACGCCACGGCCGACAAGGCGATGATCTTCTGGGGCATGGGTATCTCCCAGCACGTCCACGGCACCGACAACGCCCGCTGCCTGATCTCGCTGGCGCTGGCCTGCGGCCACACCGGCCGCCCCGGCACCGGCCTGCACCCGCTGCGCGGCCAGAACAATGTCCAGGGCGCCTCCGACGCCGGCCTGATTCCCATGGTGCTGCCCGACTACCAGCCGGTGAGCGACGCCCAGGTACGTGCCGCCTTCGAGGAGTTGTGGAACACCCCGCTAGACGCGACGCCGGGGCTCACCGTGGTGGAGATCATGGATGCCATCCATGCCGGCCAGATCCGCGGCATGTACATTCAGGGCGAGAATCCGGCGATGTCCGATCCGGACCTCGAGCATGCCCGGGCGGCCCTGGCCCGGCTCGAGCACCTGGTGGTTCAGGATCTGTTCGTTACCGAGACCGCCCAGTTCGCCGACGTCATCCTGCCGGCATCAAGCTGGCCGGAAAAGGATGGCAGCGTCACCAACACCAACCGCCAGGTGCAGCTGGGGCGTGCCGCGGTGCCGCTGCCCGGCGAGGCGAAACCGGACTGGTGGATCATCCAGCAGATCGCCAATCGGCTGGGTCTGGGCTGGGACTATACGCATCCCCGCGAGGTGTTCGCCGAGATGAAGCAGGGCATGGCCTCGCTCGACCACATTACCTGGGAGCGGCTGGAGCACGAGAGCTCGGTGACCTATCCCTGTCCCGCCGATGACGCGCCCGGTGCCGACGTGGTGTTCTCGGAGACCTTCCCGCGTGAGGGCGGTCGGGCCATGTTCACCCCGACACGGCCGCTGCCGCCGGACGAGCCCATCGACGGCGACTACCCCACGGTACTGATCACCGGGCGCCAGCTGGAGCACTGGCACACCGGCGCCATGACCCGTCGCAGCCGGGTGCTCGACGACCTCGAGCCCGAGGCAGTGGCAAGCCTCGCGCCGGCCGAGCTGGTACGCCTGCGCATGGCCCCGGGCGAGCCGATTACCATCACTACCCGGCGCGGGGACATCACCCTGAAGACGCGGGTCGACCCCCAGATGTCGGAGGGGATGGTCTTCGTGCCCTTCTGCTTCGTGGAGGCGGCGGCCAACCTGCTGACCAATCCGGCACTCGACCCCGACGGCAAGATCCCCGAGTTCAAGTATGCCGCCTGCCGTCTGGGCCGTGCCGAGGCGGCGCTGGCGGAGCACGACTGAGGAGGGTGGCCCATGATGATCGTCGAGCTGATCGATGGCGATGACTTCCGCGAGCGCCTGATGGCACTGGGGGTTCACATCCCGCAAGATGCCTGTCCCGAGAGCTGCGCCAGGCTGGCTCGGCGCTGTGCACTCGAGGGGAGGGTGTCCGGGCTCGCCGAACTTGTCGGCGAGCTCGAGAGCAAGCGCGAGGTCCTGCTGCCCTCGGTTCGCCGGGCCCTGGAGACCCATCTGCTGCCCCTGTTTCGCTGATCGCACGATCAGGGGCGTTGCCGGACGGTTCATCCCGCCGGGGGCCGTGTGAGGGGAGACCTGGCAGAGCGCACCGCGAGGCGTGCCCTATCCCTCCACCACCCTGAGGTGTGGGGCGGTATGGCCGAGGTTCTCCAGCAGGCTCTCGCTGTACCAGTCGATGAAATCGATCACCCCGAACTCGTAGGTCTCCGAGTAGGGGCCGGGCTCGTAGCCCCGCGAGTTGATGCCGCGCTGGTTCTCCTCCGCCAGGCGGCGGTCCTGCCCGTTGGTGGCGTCCCACACGCGGCGCAGCTGGGTCGGGTCGTAATCGACGCCCTCCACGGCGTCCTTGTGGACCAGCCACTTGGTGGTGACCACCGTCTGCTGGGGGCCCAGCGGCATGACCCGGAACACCACGGCATGGTCGCCCATGAAGTGATTCCAGGAGTTGGGCAGGTGCAGGATGCGCAGGGCACCAAGGTCGGCGCTGGGCAGGCGCCCCATCAGCTTGCGACACCCTGGCTGGCCATCGAGGGTCATCGAGACCGTGCCCTCCAGCAGCGGCGTGCGGGTCAGGCGGTTGCGCTTGCCCAGGCGCCTGAGCTGCCACGGCACGCCCATTTCTTCCCACTGCTGCTGCTTGCGCGCCACCAGGGCCTTGTAAGCCGGGGTGGCACGCGGGTCGTCGCTGTCGTCGAATTCCTGCAGCGAGTTGAGCAGCTCCGGGTGGGCGCCGTTGCAGTGGTAGCACTCGCGGTTGTTCTCGATCACCAGCTTCCAGTTGGCCTGCTCGACGATGCTGGACTCCACCGCCACCTTGACGTTGTCCATGTCGTAGGGCGAGAGGTAGTGCGCCAGGCTCTCGAGGAAGTCGTCGATGGGCGGGGGTTCCGTGGCCAGGCTGATGAAGAGGTAGCCGCCGGCGCTGCGCACGTTGACCGGCTTGAGTCCGTAGGCGCCGAGGTCGAAGTCCGTGCCCATGTCGCTGCCGGCAAACAGCAGTCGGCCGTCCAGCTCGTAGGTCCACTGGTGGTAGGGACAGACCAGCTTGGCCACCTTGCCCTTGTCGCTGACGCAGAGTCGGGAGCCGCGATGCCGGCAGACGTTGTGGAAGGCGTGAATCTTGCCGTTATCGCCTCGCACGATGACCACCGGGTTGTCACCCACATCCAGCGTCATGACATTGCCCTTGGCGGGAATCTCGCAGGTCATCCCGGCGAACAGCCACTCCTTCTCGAAGATCTCCTGCATGTCCAGGGCGAACAGCCGGGCATCGTTGTAGAAGGGCTGGGGCAACGAGAAGTGCCGCCGGCGGTGGAGCAGCATCTCGGCGGTCGCTTCGCGCGCCGATGCCAGGGGGTCATCCAGACCGGCGGGAGACATGGGGTCCATGGCGATACATCCTCTTGCTGGGCCGCTCGGGCGGTCTCGGCGGTGGTCAGGTAGCAACCCGGTCTGGAAAGCCGGGCCGGTGTCATGGCCGCGCACGCGCAAGGGAGTGGCGGATGACCGCGAGTGTGTATCAGCGGCATGACGCACGGTTGTCTGGCCACGACGTCTGATGATGCAGCAACGACCGGGCAGACCGTGATGACCGACACATCGGGAGGCCACGGGCATGTCCATGTCGCTGGCAGGCAAGCCGCGATATCCCAGGCTGCGCAGAATGCGCTCAACGGCAGGCGGAGGAACCGCGGTCGGAGCCCCTCATGCTGCAGCCCTGGCGATACGACAATGACAACGAGCTTTCTCAATCCCGTCACGACCCAGACCTGGACCAACGGCCGTCACCTGGTGCGCTGCGTCAAGGTGATCCAGGAAACCTGGGATACGCGCACCTTCTGCTTCATGGCCGAACAGCCCGTGATGTTCTTCTTCAAGCCGGGGCAGTTCGTGACCCTGGAACTGGAGATCGACGGCCAGCAGGTGATGCGCTCCTACACCATCTCCAGTTCGCCCTCGGTGCCCTACAGCTTCTCGATCACCGTCAAGCGCCTACCCGGTGGGCTGGTCTCCAACTGGCTGCATGACCATTTCGGGGTCAACGACGAGCTGGCGGTGCATGGCCCGGCGGGCAACTTCAACGCCATCGACTACCCCGCCGACAAGATGCTGATGCTCTCCGGCGGCGTGGGGATCACGCCCCTCATGTCGATGGCGCGCTGGTTCTTCGACACCAACGCCGCGGTGGACCTGCAGTTCGTGCACAGCGCGCGAACGCCACGCGACATCATCTTCCATCGTGAACTCGAGCACATCTTCTCGCGGATTCCCGAGTTCGGGCTGCATATCGTGTGCGAGCGCAGTGACGAGCTGGGGGATGCCTGGGCGGGGTTTCGCGGCTACCTCGGCCTGCCGATGCTCGAGCTGATGGCGCCGGATTTCATGGAGCGCGAGATCTTCTGCTGTGGCCCCACGCCCTACATGGAAGCCATCAAGCAGTTGCTGCGGGCCAAGGGCTTCGACATGGCTCACTACCACGAGGAGTCGTTCGGCGCCACGCCGCTGGCGGTCCAGGAGGAGGTGATCGAGCACGTCGAGCAGGCCGAGGCCGAAGCCGAGGAGCTGGATGTCGCCGACATGCGCTATGTCGAGTTTCGCCAGTCCGGCAAGAGCGTGCGTATCCAGCCGGGTGACACGGTGCACACCGCGGCAGCCAAGCTGGGCCTGCATATCCCCAAGGCCTGCGGCATGGGCATCTGCGGAACCTGTCGCGTGCCCCTGGCCGCCGGTCAGGTCGACATGGAGCACAACGGCGGCATCACCGACGAGGACGTGGCCGAGGGCTACATCCTCTCCTGCTGCAGCAAGCCGCTGGGCGACGTGGTGGTGGACTACTGACCGGAACGCGCCCTGTCAGTCCACCCGCACGGGTTCTCCTGCCCGTCTCCGGGGCAGCTGTCTTGCGCAATGACGGCGGTGTCGTTTCCAGAATACCTCGTGCCTCGCTTTCTCTTAACGTAACCAGGCCAACCACCAGGGTGATGCCATGAACACCAGTAACCTCGCAACAGCCGATCCGCAGATCGCCGCCGCCATCGCCGACGAGGTGGCTCGCCAGGAGGCCCATGTCGAGCTGATCGCCTCCGAGAACTATGCGAGCCCCCAGGTCATGGCGGCCCAGGGCACCCAGCTGACCAACAAGTACGCCGAAGGCTATCCCGGCAAGCGCTACTACGGCGGTTGCGAGCACGTCGACGTGGCAGAGCAGCTGGCCATCGACCGCGCCTGCGCCCTCTTCGGCGCCGACTACGCCAATGTCCAGCCCCACTCCGGTGCCCAGGCCAATGCGGCGGCCTTCATGGCGCTGGTCTCGCCGGGCGACACCGTGCTGGGCATGAGCCTGGCTCACGGCGGCCACCTGACCCACGGTGCTGCACCCAACTTCTCCGGCAAGCACTACCATGCCGTGCAGTATGGCCTGAATCCGGAGACCGGCGAGATCGACTATGCCGAGGTCGAGCGGCTCGCCCACGAACATCAGCCAAGGCTGATCATCGCCGGCTTCTCGGCCTACTCCCGGGTCGTCAACTGGCGGCGTTTTCGCGATATCGCCGATGCCGTGGGCGCCTGGCTGCTGGTGGACATGGCCCATGTCGCCGGTCTGGTCGCCGCCGGCCACTATCCGAGTCCGTTGCCCCATGCCCACGTGGTCACGACCACCACCCACAAGACCCTGCGAGGACCTCGCGGCGGGCTGATCCTCTCCGCTCACGGCAACGAGGCGCTCTACAGGAAGCTCAACGGTGCGGTCTTCCCGGGCCAGCAGGGAGGACCGCTGATGCATGTCATCGCCGCCAAGGCAGTGGCGTTTCGCGAGGCCATGAGCCAGGCATTCGTGCGTTACCAGCAACAGGTGATCGACAACGCCCGGGCCATGGCCGGGGTCTTCCTGGCACGCGGCTATGACGTGGTCTCCGGCGGCACCGATGACCACCTCTTCCTGGTCTCGCTGATCAAGCAGGGCGTCACCGGCAAGGATGCCGATGCGGCACTCGGCCGCGCGCATGTCACCGTCAACAAGAACGCCGTGCCCAATGATCCCCACAGCCCCTTCGTGACGTCGGGGCTGCGCATCGGCACGCCGGCGGTCACCACCCGTGGCTTCGATGAGGCGGACTGCGAGGCCCTGGCCGGCTGGATCTGCGACATCCTCGATGTGCTGGCCGAGCAGGTCGATAGCGCCGCGATCGAGGGCGAGGTGCGCACCAGGGTGGCCGAGCTGTGCAGCCGCCATCCCGTCTATGGCGCGCTCAACTCGCACGCCGAATCGGCCCCGTCCATCGCGTGAGCCCGTTGCCGCCGGTGGTTCCGGCGGGACCCTCGAGGAGAACCCCATGCAACGCTATTCAGGCTTCGGGCTGGCCAGGCACGCGCTCAGCCACCACGAGAACTGGGAACGCCAGTGGCGCAATCCCACGCCCAGCAAGCAGTACGACGTCATCATCGTCGGCGGCGGCGGTCACGGCCTGGCCACCGCCTACTACCTGGCCAAGGAGCACGGCATCACCAACGTGGCGGTGGTGGAGAAGGGCTGGCTGGGCGGCGGCAACACGGCGCGCAACACCACCATCGTGCGCTCCAACTACCTATGGGACGAGTCCGCCGCGCTCTACGAGCACGCCATGAAGCTGTGGGAGGGGCTCTCCCAGGACCTCAACTACAACGTCATGTTCTCCCAGCGCGGGGTGATGAACCTCGCCCACACCCTGCAGGACATGCGCGACGTCCAGCGCCGGGTCAACGCCAACCGGCTCAACGGCATCGACAGCGAGGTGATCACCCCCGCGCGGATCCAGGAGATCGTGCCGGTCATGGACTGCTCGAAGAGTGCCCGCTACCCGATCATGGGCGCCTCCTGGCAGCCGCGGGCCGGCGTGGCGCGCCACGACGCCGTGGCCTGGGGCTATGCCCGGGCCGCCGATGCCCTGGGCGTCGACCTGCTGCAGAACACCGAGGTCACCGGCTTCAAGATCCGCGATGGCCGCATCCACGGCGTCCATACCAACCGCGGCGACATCGAGGCGAAGACCGTGGGCTGCGTGGCGGCGGGCAACTCCGGGGTGCTGGCCAGGATGGCCGGCTTCCGGCTGCCGCTGGAGTCCCATCCGCTGCAGGCGCTGGTCTCCGAGCCGCTCAAGCCGGTGCTGGATACCGTGGTGATGTCCAACCATGTGCACGGCTACATCAGCCAGACCGACAAGGGCGACCTGGTGATCGGCGCCGGCATCGACGGCTACAACGGCTACGGCCAGCGTGGCAGCTACCCGACCGTGGAGCACACCCTGCAGGCCATCGTCGAGATGTTCCCGGTCTTCTCGCGGGTGCGCATGAATCGCCAGTGGGGCGGCATCGTCGACACCTGTCCGGACGCCTGCCCGATCCTCTCCAAGACGCCAGTGAAGGGGCTCTTCTTCAACTGCGGCTGGGGTACCGGCGGCTTCAAGGCCACCCCCGGCTCGGGCCATGTGTTCGCCTGGACCCTGGCCAAGGGCCAGACCCATCCCCTGGCGGCTCCCTTCTCCATCGACCGTTTCCACACCGGGGCACTGGTCGACGAGCACGGCGCCGCCGGCGTGGCGCACTAAGGAGGCATCACCATGTTTCTCATCTACTGCCCCTACTGCGAGGAGCACCGCGAGGAAGAGGAGTTCCACCCCAAGGGCCAGGCGCATATCGCCCGGCCGGCGGACCCCGAGGCCTGCTCGGATGAGGCGTGGGGCGACTACCTGTTCTTCCGCGACAATCCGCGCGGCATCCACCATGAGCTGTGGGTGCACGCTGTCGGCTGTCGCAAGTTCTTCAACATCACCCGCAACACCGTGAGCTACGCGATCCTCGAGACCTACAGGATGGGCGAGCCGCCCCGCTTCACCGCCGAGCACCCCGACGGCAAGCCTGCCGAGGAAGTGGCCGCCGAGTGGGAAGCGGTGTCGCGTCAGGAAGGAGTCAAGGCATGAGCCAGTCGTCGAGCCAGCCGAATCGTCTCCGCGAGGGCGGGCGCGTCGATCGCGCCCACACCCTCGCCTTCACCTTCAACGGCACGCGCTACCAGGGCCATGCCGGCGACACCCTGGCCTCGGCGCTGCTGGCCAACGGGGTGGACATCGTCAACCGCAGCTTCAAGTACTCGCGGCCGCGGGGCATCGTCGCCGCCGGCGCCGAGGAGCCCAATGCCCTGGTCCAGCTGGGCGCGAGCGAAGCGGCCCAGGTGCCCAACGTGCGCGCCACCCAGCAGGCGCTGTTCGACGGCCTCACCGCGCAGAGCACCAATGGCTGGCCCAACGTCCAGCGCGATGTGATGAGCCTGGTGGGCAAGCTGGGCGGGCGCTTCATGCCCCCCGGCTTCTACTACAAGACCTTCATGGCCCCGGCCTCCATGTGGATGACGTATGAAAAGGTCATCCGCAAGGGCGCGGGTCTGGGACGCAGCCCCACGGCGCGCGATCCCGACCACTACGACCATCTGCACCAGCACTGCGACCTGCTGGTGGTCGGCGCGGGCCCCGCCGGCCTGGCCGCGGCGCTGACCGCGGCGCGGGGCGGGGCCCGGGTGATCCTCTGCGACGAGCAGGAGGAGATGGGGGGCTCGCTGCTCGACAGCCGTGAACGGCTCGACGACCGGCCCGCCGTCCGGTGGGCGGAGCAGGCGGTCGCCGAGCTGGCCGAGTGTGACAACGTCACCCTCCTGCCGCGCACCACCGCCAACGGCTACCACGATCACCACTTCGTCACCCTGCACGAGCGGCGTACCGAGCACCTCGGCGAGACCGCGCCGCTGGTCGACGGCGTCCATCCCGCTCGCTCGCGCATGCATCGCGTGCGCGCCGGCCAGGTGCTGCTGGCCACCGGCGCCCACGAGCGGCCGCTGGTCTATGCGGGCAACGACGTGCCGGGCAACCTGGTCGCCGGCGCCGTCTCCACCTATATCCGCCGCTACGGGGTGGTGCCGGGCAACCGGCTGGTGCTCTCCACCAGCAACGATCACGCCTACCGCGCCGCCCTGGACTGGCATGACCTGGGAAAGGCATCCGGTCGCGAGGTGGTGGCCATCGTCGATGCTCGCCAGGCGCCGGACGGCGAGCTGGTGGCGCAGGCCCGCAACCGCGGCATCCGCATCATCACCGGCAGTGCCGTGCTCGAGGCCAGGGGCGACAAGCGCGTCAGCGGCGCCCGTGTGGCCACCATCGATGCCGAGGCCTTCACGGTCACCGGCCAGGCCGAGACCCTGGCCTGCGACACCATCGCCAGCTCCGGCGGCTACAGCCCGGTGATCCACCTGGCCTCCCACAGCGGCGCCCGGCCGACCTGGAACGACGCCATCCGCGGCTTCGTGCCCGGCCTGGTGGCGGGCGTGCATGCCGCCGGCAGCGCCCGCGGCATCCATGACCTGGCCGAGGGGCTGGCCGATGGCAGCGCCGCGGCCGCCCGGGCGCTGGCCGCGCTGGACCTCGCCGCCGGGCCCTTCGAGCTGCCTCGGGTCGATGCCCGTCGCGAAGGTGCCGCCTGCGCGCTCTACCAGGTCCCCCACGAGAAGCCGACCCTGCGCGGGCCCAAGCAGTTCGTCGACCTGCAGAACGACGTCACGGCGGCGGCCATCGAGCTGGCCACCCGCGAGGGCTTCGAGTCCATCGAGCACGTCAAGCGCTACACCGCCATGGGCTTCGGCACCGACCAGGGCAAGCTCGGCAACATCAACGGCATGGCGATCGCCGCCCGCTGCCTGGGCAAGTCGATCCCCGAGGTGGGCACCACGGTGTTCCGGCCCAACTACACCCCGGTCACCTTCGGCGCCATCGCCGGCCGCCACTGCCGCGAGCTGTTCGACCCCGAGCGCCATACCGCCCTGCACCCGTGGCACGTGGCGCACGGCGCCGAGTTCGAGGACGTCGGCCAGTGGAGGCGACCCTGGTACTTTCCACAAGAACGTCCCGACGCCGTCAACGGCGAACGCGAGAGCATGGCGGAAGCGGTGGCGCGAGAGTGCCTGGCCGTGCGCCAGGGCGTGGGTATCCTGGACGCCTCGACCCTGGGCAAGATCGATATCCAGGGGCCGGACGCCCGGGAGTTCCTGGGGCGTGTCTACACCAACAAGTGGGCCAGGCTGGCGCCCGGGCGCGTGCGCTACGGCCTGATGTGCAAGGACGACGGCATGCTGATGGACGACGGCACCACCAGCTGCCTGGGCGAGAACCACTTCCTGATGACCACCACCACCGGCGGCGCTGCCGGCGTCCTGGAGTGGCTGGAGCTGTGGCACCAGACCGAGTGGCCGGAGCTGGACGTCACCTTCACCTCGGTAACCGATCACTGGGCGACGATCACCGTCACCGGCCCGGAGGCGCGCAAGCTGCTTGCGGAAGTGACCGATATCGACCTCGACCGCGACAGCTTCACCTTCATGGACTGGCGCGAGGGCCGGGTGGCCGAGGTGCCGGCCCGGGTGTTCCGCATCTCCTTCACCGGCGAGCTCGCCTACGAGATCAACGTCCAGGCCAACTACGCCATGCATGTCTGGAAGACCCTGTTCGCGCACGGCGAGAAGTATGACCTGACCCCCTACGGCACCGAGACCATGCACGTGCTGCGGGCCGAGAAGGGCCTGATCATCGCCGGCCAGGACACCGACGGCTCGGTGACCCCGGAGGACCTGGGCATGCAGTGGGCCGTCGGCTACGACAAGCCGTTTCCCTGGATCGGCAAGCGTGCCCTGTCGCGCAGCGACACCCGGCGCACCGATCGCAAGCAGCTGGTGGGCCTCAAGCCCCGGGATCCCAAGGTGGTGCTGGAGGAGGGCGCGCAGATCGTCCTCGATCCGGACCACGCCATCCCCATGCCCATGGTGGGTCATGTGACCTCCAGCTACTACAGCCCCATCCTGGGGCACGGTATCGCCCTGGCGGTGGTCAAGGGCGGGCATAAGCGGATGGGGGAAAGGGTCTACCTGCCCATGGTCGATGGCCAGGTGCACGAGGCCGAGATCGTCAGCAGTGTCTTCTACGACCCCGAGGGGGAGCGCCAGCATGTCTGATTCGATTGACCACAACGTCAGGACCTTCGAGGCCCGGCCGGAGGCGGCGGTGTCGGCAGAGTCCCCGCTGGCCTGGTCCTGCCACCACAGCGGCCGCCCCGGCGTCAGCGCCAGGAGCCGCGTGGTGCTGCGCGAGCGGGCCATGCTGGGTCACCTGATCCTGCGCGGCGGCGCCATCGTGCTCGACGAGGCGGTGCGCCAGGTGTTCGGGGTGGGCCTGCCGGCGCGCCCCAACGGCCTGACCCCGGACGCGAGCGGCGAGCGCTCGATCCAGTGGCTCTCGCCCGACGAGTGGCTGCTGATCGTGCCCGGCGGCGAGGAATTCGCCCTGGAGGCCAGGCTGCGCGAGGCCCTGGGCGATGCCCGCGATACCGCTGGGAAGCACCCTGCCATCGTCAACGTCAGCGGCGGCCAGACGCTGCTCGAGCTCGAGGGCGAGAAGGCCCGGGAGCTGCTGATGAAGTCGACCCCCTATGACGTCCACCCCGACGCCTTCCCGGTGGGCAAGGGCGTGACCACGGTGTTCGCCAAGGCCTCGGTGGTCCTGCGCCGTCCCAACGAGACGTGCTGGGAGCTGGTAGTGCGGCGCAGCTTCGCCGACTACCTCTATCGCTGGCTTCTGGACGCCGGCGCCGAGTATGCCATCGGCGTGGAAGGGTGACGGCTGTCGCCTGATAGAAGCGAGAGGGCCGGGATCCGCCGGCCCCGTCCGGGAGAGACACGACATGCAAGACAACAACAACCGCTGGATCCTGGCCGCCCAGTGCCCCAGCCGCCTGGGCACCGTGGACGTGGTGACGCGCTTTCTCAGGGAGCAGCGCGGCTACATCACCGAGCAGCACTCCTTTGACGATCGGCAGAGCGGACGCTTCTTCATCCGCACGGAGTTCCGGCCCGAGGCCGGGGGCTTCGACGCCGAGGCCTTCGCGGCCGGCTTCGCCGAGCGCGCCGCCGAGTTCGAGATGAGCTTCGAGCTCACCGCCCCGGGGACGCGGATGCCGGTGGTGATCATGGTCTCCAGGGCCGACCACTGCCTCAACGACCTGCTCTATCGCTACCGTACCGGGCAGCTGCCCATCGAGATCCGCGCCATCGTCTCCAACCATCCGGACCTCGAAGGCCTAGCGGAGTGGCACGGCATTCCCTACCACCACTTCCCGATCACGCCCGAGACCAGGGCCGAACAGGAGGCGCGGGTCTGGACGGTGATCGAGGCGACCGGCGCCGAGCTGGTGATCCTGGCGCGCTACATGCAGGTGCTCTCGAGCGACATGTGCGAGAAGCTCAGCGGTCGCGCGATCAATATCCACCACTCGCTGCTGCCGGGCTTCAAGGGCGCGCGCCCCTATCATCAGGCCTATGAGAAGGGCGTCAAGCTGGTCGGTGCCACCGCCCACTACATCAACGACGACCTGGACGAGGGCCCGATCATCACCCAGGGCGTGGAGCCGGTGAGTCATGCCGACTATCCGGAGGACCTGGTGGCCAAGGGGCGCGACATCGAGTGCCTGACCCTGGCTCGGGCCGTCGCCCTGCACGTGGAGCGCCGGGTCTTCCTGCACGCCAGGCGCACCGTGGTCTTCGACCGGTAAGCCCTGGCGACAGAACCCGGGGTGTCACACCGCCATCACAGGGAGTCGGCATCCGGGCAGGGAGGCGCATCGAGGTTGTGAAACCTGACCTGGGTCGCATGGAGCGCGAATACTCCTTTCCGACGCGCCGCCTGGCCGTTACGCTGCCTGCCTCGATACTATCTCGATCTGGAGGAGAGCCCGTGGCCATTTCCCGTTATGCCGACCTGCTTGACGAGGCGCGCGCCCAGCCAGAACCGCAGCGCCTGCTGTTCGTCTTTACCCGTGCCGAGCTGCCGGACCAGCCCAGCGAGGAGCAGCGGCGTCGCTTCGAGCAGGGCGAGGGTGGTGTGCTGACGCCGGTGGTCTGCGTCGACAAGGCCCCCGAGGAGCTCACCGACATGGCATCGCTGGTGGCCCAATCCCGGGAGACCGGGGTCGACTGGGACATCGTCTTCGTGGCGGCCCTGGCCGGCGAGGATGCCCAGGCCCAGGCCGAACAGCACCTCAACCACATGGTGGAGTCGCTGAAGATGGGTAACATCTCGCAGTTCCTGGCCTTCGACCGTCAGGGCGAGGCGGTGAGCATCGGCTGATGCCGACGGTCATGGACCATAGGGTTGAATTATCACGTTCATGGCGCCATTCAATTTACGCTATCGGGAGATGCGGGCTACCATGCGTCCCGTATTGCCGTTATTCATTCAACGAAAGTCGAAAGGAGCACTACCGAATGTCGCTGCTGAACACCGAAGTCAAGCCGTTCAAGGCCACCGCCTACCACAATGGCGAGTTCATCGACGTTACCGAGGAGAGCCTGAAGGGCCAGTGGAGCATCTTCTTCTTCTATCCGGCCGACTTCACCTTTGTCTGCCCCACCGAGCTGGGTGACCTGGCAGACAACTACGAGGCGTTCAAGAAGCTGGGCGTCGAGATCTATAGCGTCTCCACCGACACTCACTTCACCCACAAGGCGTGGCACGACAGCTCCGAGACCATCAACAAGCTGCAGTATCCGATGCTGGCCGACCCGACGCATGCCGTCTCGCGCAACTTCGAGGTGCTGATCGAGGAAGATGGTGTCGCCGAGCGCGGTACCTTCGTGGTCGACCCCGACGGCAAGATCCAGATCATCGAGCTGAATGCCGGCAACATCGGCCGTAACGCCGAGGAACTGCTGCGCAAGGTCAAGGCTGCCCAGTACGTGCGCGCCAACCCCAACGAAGTCTGCCCGGCCAAGTGGGAAGAAGGCGAAGAGACCCTCTCTCCGTCTCTGGACCTGGTCGGCAAGATCTAAGCGATCTGCCCCTGCCGGCAAGGTCCGTCGCGGCCTTGCCTGTCTTCGCCCGGGCATCCCCTGCCCGGGCCCTGATTTCCGGATGCATGAGTGATCCGGGCCTCCCGGCGCGGGATGCCCCCGATACCTCGTGTCTCCATCCCCGAACACCGAACATGAAGGAATGCGCTGTCATGTTGGACGACAACCTGAAAACTCAGCTCAAGGCCTACCTGGCCAAGGTCACTCAGCCCTTCGAGATCGTTGCGTCCCTCGATGACGGCGCCAAGTCGAAGGAGCTCCACGGTCTGCTGACCGACATCGTCGGCCTGACCGACAAGATCACCCTGAAGCTCGATGGCCAGGACGCGCGCCGTCCCTCCTTCGCGCTCAATCGCCCCGGCGAAGAGACCGGCGTGGTCTTTGCCGGCCTGCCCATGGGACATGAGTTCACCTCCCTGGTGCTGGCCCTGCTGCAGGTGGGCGGTCATCCGCCCAAGGCCTCCGACGAGGTGGTCGAGCAGATCAAGGGGCTCGAGGGCGAGCTGCGCTTCGAGACCTACTTCTCGCTCTCCTGTCAGAACTGCCCGGACGTGGTCCAGGCGCTGAACCTGATGGCGATCCTCAACCCGGGCGTTCACCACGTGGCCATCGACGGCGCGCTGTTCAAGGACGAGGTGGACGAGCGCCAGATCATGTCGGTGCCCAGCATCTACCTCAACGGTGAGCCCTTCGATCAGGGGCGCATGAGCCTGGAGCAGATCCTGGCCAAGGTGGACACCGGGGCCGCCGAGCGTGAGGCCGCCAGGCTCAGCGAGAAGCCGAGCTTCGATACCCTGATGATCGGCGGCGGCCCGGCCGGTGCCGCGGCGGCGGTCTATGCCGCGCGCAAGGGAATACGCACCGGCGTCGTCGCCGAGCGCTTCGGTGGCCAGGTACTCGATACCATGGGCATCGAGAATCTCATCTCCGTGCCCCATACCGAGGGCCCCAAGCTGGCCGCGGCGCTGGAAGAGCACGTCAAGGAGTACGAGGTCGACATCATGAACCTGCAGCGGGCGGTCAGGCTGGTGCCCGGCCGGCCCGGCGAGGAGCACGAGGTGCAGTTCGACTCCGGTGCCAGCCTGAAGAGCAAGACCCTGGTGTTGGCCACCGGTGCCCGCTGGCGCGAGATGGGGGTGCCCGGTGAGGCCGAGTACCGCAACAAGGGCGTGGCCTACTGCCCCCACTGTGACGGACCGCTGTTCAAGGGCAAGCGCGTGGCGGTGATCGGTGGCGGCAACTCCGGCGTCGAGGCGGCCATCGACCTGGCCGGCATCGTCGGCCACGTCACCCTGATCGAGTTCATGGACGAGATGCGTGCCGACGCGGTGCTGCAGAAGAAGCTGCGCAGCCTGCCCAACGTGGAGATCATCCTCGGCGCCCGCACCACCGAAGTGAACGGTGACGGCACCCGGGTCAATGGCCTCACCTATGAGGAGCGCGCCAGTGGCGAGATCCGTCGGGTCGAGCTCGAGGGCGTCTTCGTGCAGATCGGCCTGGTGCCCAACACCGAATGGCTCCAGGATTCGCCCATCGAGCTCTCCGAGCGCGGCGAGATCGTGGTCGACGCCCACGGCATGACCTCGGTGCCCGGGATCTTTGCCGCCGGCGACGTGACCACCGTGCCCTACAAGCAGATCGTCATCGCCATGGGCGAGGGCTCCAGGGCGGCGCTCGGCGCCTTCGACTACATCATTCGCCACTGAGCCGCCTTCCGGGCGTCGACGACGCCCGGACGCATGCCTGCGCCGCCCCCGCCGGGTTTACCGGCGGGGGCGGCGTGTTGGTGCCAGGATCCTTGTGCCGCGGCAGGGGCGGTGCGCTGCATGAGAGAGCGTCAATCGGCCAGCCACAGGAAGGGCAGCAGCGATAGCGCAAGAACGGCGACGACGAGCAGGCCAAGCAGCAGGGTACGGGTCGGCTGGCGTCCCAGGCGTCGCCACAGCGTGGGCGCGTCGCCGCGCTCGGCCAGGGCGTCATGCTCGCGTCGTACCCGCTCGCCGAGGGCCTGCTGATAGGCGTCGATCAGCTCGCGGGCGCGCGTCAGTTCCCGTCGGTCACGCAGCCAGATCGCGGCCACACCCAGCCCCCAGAAGCCCGCCCGGGTCTCGAAGGTATCGATGCCGTGCTCGTCGAGCAGCCGTCGCACCTCCTCGGCTTCCTCCTCGGGCACGTTGCGCAGATGGAACAGCAATACGGCCATGCCGCTACCTCCTCCCGGGTTTCGTGGCCTCTCGGCCGGCCGTGCTGCATAGCCGGCGTGCACGATCGATCGCCTCGCCGGCACCGGCCAGGCCGAAGACCATGAACCAGGGGTCATCCTCGCCACGCATCATGCGCAGGCGCAGCAGCTCGCCCTCGGCCATCTCCTCGAGCAGCAGGTCCTGCTCCGGCAGGGCGAAGTGCACATAGAACCCCGTATCGCCACGCTCGGTGACGAAGTCGGCACTGCCGCTGTGGATGGTGGCCTGATCGACACGCAGGTCGGCGGGCACGCGATTGACCGTGGCGCTCTCGGCCTGGCTTTCGGCGAGTTCGACCCGCAGCTCCAGCCACGGCAGGTCGCAGGCCCCGGCGCTGGCATTGACGCTGAAGATGGCATCGCTGTAGCTCTGCTGGTCGATGGCGCGGAAGTGACGCTCCTGCCCCAGCGACAGGATCAGGGAGTGCCAGCCACCATGGGCCTCGATGTCGCTGGTGTTGTAGCCGGCCGCCGACGCTGTCCCGGCCAGGCAGAGCGTCAGCAGCAGGAGTGTGGCAAGGCGGGAGATGCGGGACATGACGTGATGCTTCCTCGGCCGACGATGCGGCGAGGCTAGCACGACGGCCAGGGTCTGTCCTGTCAGTGCTGTCCGCGCCCGGTGGGTGCGATTGCCACCCTGATCGCTTGCCTCCCATCGAGACGTGACGGCCAGCCGAATGTCAGGGTTCGAGACTGGCGTAGTAGGCGGACATGTCGGCAATGTCCTCGTCGGAGAGGCCCTGGGCCTGGGGAGTCATCAGTGCGGCCATGCCGCCACCGCGCTGGCCGTCGCGGTACGCCTTCATGGCACTCTCCAGGTAGGTAGCGGACTGACCGGCCAGGTTGGGATAGATCGGCGCGGTGCCCATGCCGTCGGTGCCATGGCAGGCCACGCAGGTGCCGATCTTGTCTTTCCCCGCTTCCGGGTCACCGGCGGCTTGAGCGTCCATGGCCAGGAAGGCGCCGCCCAGCAGGACGGCAAGGAGCAGTGGCTTCATAACAGGTCTCCATTATGCATCTTAAGATGCTTGAAAAGGCCCGGTTCGGGCTGGGGCCCGTCGGGCGGTCATGGTCATGATGCCAGCTGTCGCCGGTACGACGGCTTGACGTGCGTCATGGTTAACCCGGCCTCGGAGACGGGAAGCATTGAAAGAGGATATGCATGCATGGACCGCGCGGCTCAGGCGCCGGGCGAGGTGTCGTCGAGCTGCAGCAGCCGAATCAGTCCGGGGCGCTGCGGGCCGAGCAGGTCGGCCAGGGTGTAGTGGTCGAGCACGGCAAGAAAGGCGGCAAGCGCTTCGGCCAGAATCGGCTTGAGCCGACAGGCCGGGGCGATGATGCACTCGTTGTCGTCGCCGAAGCACTCCACCAGGTTCAGGTCACGCTCGGTGTCGCGGACCAGTTCGCCCAGGGGGATCGTCTCCGGGGCGCGCTTCAGCAGCAGGCCGCCATTCTTGCCGCGGATGGCGGTGATATACCCCTTGTGGCTAAGGTCCTGAACCACCTTCATCAGATGGTTGCGGGAAATCTCGAAGCGCTCGGCGATCTCGGTGATGGTCGAGCGCTGCTCCCCCTTGGCAGCCAGATAGATCAGTACGCGCATTGAATAGTCGGTGAACTGGGTCAGGTGCATGGGTGTCCCGGCGCGTCAGACGCCTCACAAGGCGTTGTGGTCAAAAACATTACCCTAACATCATGCCGGTTAGTTTTGATTCGTGACTGTGGCATTCGGTCGCGTGGTGATGCTCTGGGCATGGCAGGCCTCAAGATGCTGTTTATATGAATATTATTGGCCATTGCCCGTGTTCCAGGCCACGCCGGTAGCACACCTCGTGCCGCGCCCCCCTTCGGCCGCGAATTGATCTGGGTCAGCTACCCCTTGAAGGGTACCGACGCCTCCGAGCATGGCTGGCATAATTCATCCATGCGGTAGCGGCCCCGGCCGTCACCTTCCGGTTCCAGAGGCTCGATTCGATCATGCAAGACACCCTGCCGTTCATCCGCCCCCTGGTCGAGAAGTACGACCGTCCGGGGCCGCGCTATACCTCCTACCCCACGGCGCCGCAGTTCCAGGCGGCCTTCGCCGAGGATGACTATCGTGCCGCCGCCGAGCGCAGCAACCGGGTCGCGACCCCCAAGCCGCTGTCGGCCTATGTGCATATCCCCTTCTGCGAGAGCCTCTGCTACTACTGCGCCTGCAACAAGATCATCACCCACAACCGCGAGCGGGCTGCGGAGTACCTTGCCTGGCTCAAGCAGGAGATCGCGCTTCAGGGGGAACTGTTCGACGACGCGCGGCGCATGACCCAGCTGCATCTGGGAGGAGGCACCCCCACCTACCTGAGCAACGATCAGCTCGGCGAGCTGATGGCCGCGCTGGATGCGGCCTTCCACTTCGCCGAGCCCGAGGCGCGGGAGTTCTCCCTGGAGGTGGATCCGCGCACCGTGACGCCCGAGCAGATCCACGCGCTTCATGCCCTGGGGTTCAACCGCCTGAGCTTCGGGGTGCAGGACTTCGACACTCGGGTCCAGGAGGCGGTCAACCGCATCCAGAGCGAGGCCCAGGTGGTGGAGCTGGTGGCCGCGGCCCGCGAGGCCGGCTTCCAGTCGGTGAGCGTCGACCTGATCTACGGCCTGCCGCTGCAGACCGTGGCGAGCTTCGATGCCACCCTGGACAAGATCATCGCCCTGCGGCCGGACCGCATCGCCGCCTACAGCTACGCTCACCTGCCGGAGCTGTTCAAGGCCCAGCGACTGATCCGCCCCGAGGACATGCCGCCGCCGGAGCGCAAGATCGAATTGCTGGAGCTGACCATCCGCCGCCTCACCGAGGCCGGCTATGTCTATATCGGCATGGACCATTTCGCCCTGCCCGAGGACGAGCTCTCCCTGGCGAAGGAAAACGGCACCCTGCAGCGCAACTTCCAGGGGTACTCGACCCACGCCGACTGCGACCTGGTGGGCCTGGGCAACACCGCCATCGGCAAGGTGGGCGACAGCTACAGCCAGAACGTCAAGGAGACGGCCCAGTATCAGGCGCGTCTCGAGGCAGGGCGGCTGCCGGTGATGCGCGGTTACCGCCTGAACGCCGATGACCTGCTGCGTCGCGATGTGATCAACGCCCTGATGTGTCATGGACGCATCGACTTCGCCGCCATCGAGGCGGACCACGACATCGAGTTTCGCGACTATTTCGCCGACGCGCTCGCCGAGCTTGAGGAGATGGCGGACGACGGCCTGCTGGCCATCGACGACGGGTCCATCGAGGTGCTTCCCGCCGGACGATTGATGATGCGCAATGCCGCCATGGCCTTCGATGCCTATCTCAGCCACGGCCCGGGGCGCTACTCGCGCACCGTCTGAGCTCCGCCTGCCAACCGATACGCCACGGCGCCCCGAGGGGCGCCGTGGCGCGTTGCAGGGGGCGGGCTCAGACGACGCCCTGCTCGATCATGGCATCGGCCACCTTGCGGAAGCCGGCGATGTTGGCGCCCAGCACCAGGTTGGCGGGGGCGTCGAACTCGGCGGCGGTATTGGCACACTGGCGGTGGATGTTGGCCATGATCTCCTTGAGCTTGGCATCGACCTTCTCCAGCGGCCACTGCTCCATGCTGCTGTTCTGGGCCATCTCCAGCTGGCTGGTGGCGACGCCGCCGGCATTGGCCGCCTTGCCGGGGCCGTAGGCGACCCTCGCGGCCAGGAAGCGATCCACGGCCGCAGCGGTGGAGGGCATGTTGGCTCCCTCGCTGATGCAGGTCACGCCGTTGCCCAGCAGGGTCTCGGCATCGGCCTCGGTCAGTTCGTTCTGCGTCGCACAGGGGAAGGCCACGTCACCCGCCAGGCGCCAGACGGCATGGCCGTCGGCGGGGTAGTCGCCTGCCGGAATGTAACGGGCCTCGGGATGCGTCTCCAGGTAGGCCTCCAGCGAGACGCGCTTGACCTCCTTGAGCTCCTTGAGCAGGTCCAGGTCGATGCCGCGGGCGTCATGCAGGGTGCCCCGGGAGTCCGAGCAGCTGACGGGGATCGCGCCGAGTTCATGGAGCTTCTCGATGGTGTAGATGGCCACGTTGCCGGCACCGGAGACCAGGCAGGTCTTGCCTTCCAGCGTCTCGCCGCGGGCCTCGAGCATGTTCTCCGCAAAGTAGACGGCGCCGTAGCCGGTGGCTTCCTTGCGGCCGATGGAGCCGCCCCAGTTGAGGCTCTTGCCGGTCAGTACCCCCTCGTAGCGGCCGGTCAGTCGCTTGTACTGACCATACAGGAAGCCGATCTCGCGGGCCCCCACGCCGATGTCGCCGGCCGGCACGTCGGTGGTCGGGCCGATATGGCGATAGAGCTCGCTCATGAAGGCCTGGCAGAACCGCATGATCTCGCCGTCCGAGCGGCCCTTGGGATCGAAGTCCGACCCGCCCTTGCCGCCGCCGATGGGCAGCCCGGTCAGGGCGTTCTTGAAGATCTGCTCGAAGCCCAGGAACTTGATGGTCCCCGAGGTGACGCTGGGGTGGAAGCGCAGCCCCCCCTTGTAGGGGCCGAGAGCGGAGTTGAACTGGACGCGGTAGCCCTTGTTGACCTGTACCTTGCCGCTATCGTCGGTCCAGCACACGCGGAACATGACCTGGCGCTCCGGCTCGACGATGCGCTCGATGATGCTGTGCTCGAGGTAGTGGGGGCTGTGCTCGAAGAGCGGGCGCAAGCACTCCAGCACCTCCTCGGCGGCCTGGTAGAACTCGGTCTGGGCGGGGCTGCTCTTGCGCAGGGCCTCGAGGGTGTCGTGAACATAGGGCATGGAGGAATTCCTGTACGGTCGAAACGGATCGATCGCACTATAAGGCAATGCACCATTATGCAGCAAATGCATGGGCCATGCGGGGATTAGACATAGTATTGAGCCCAAATCCCTTCAAAATCGAGAAAAGTTGTGCACCAGTTTGATGCATTAGATTCCTTTCAAAAATGGTGTTTCAACGAAGGGGCTCCGGCCTGGAGGCGAGCACCCCCTCTCTCCCGGGCGAGCCGGCCCGCCATGCCGGCGTTCCTCAAGGGGCCGGGCGAGCGCACTGAGCGGTGCGACGGGACGCCGGGGTGGTCGTGAGGAATTTTGCACATCTTGTGCTTGAGTCTGTCCAATGGTCTATATATGGTACTGGGCCATCGGGAGCCGGAGGTGGAGACGGCTTGACGAAGATCAGTGCAGCCGGTTTCGATGATCCCTAGCATGAGCGCTCCGGCGGCTCAGCCGCGTCGACGTCATCAGGAGTCCCTTCATGTCCCTGCCGCTTCCGTCACTCTCGCTCCCCCAGGCGCCCGCTCCGAGCCGCGTGATCCGCCTTCTGGATTCCCGCGTGCCGCTGGCCGTCAAGCGGCGACTGGTTGAGCCGATGCTCAACCGTGCCTTCGTCGAGCCGCTGTCAGAGGGCGAGTTCGATGCCCTGGCGGGGCGTCGGATCTGCCTTGCCATCGAGGATCTCGGCGTGATGCTGACACTGAGCCTCGAGGCGCAGCGCCTGGTGCTCTGCCATGCGCCGGGTGAGGCCACCATCCGCGGCGGCTGGCGCGAGTTCCTCTGCCTGGCGACTCGACGCGAGGATCCCGACAGCCTGTTCTTTCAGCGTCGCCTGCTGATCGAGGGCGACACCGAGCTGGGCCTGATGGTCAAGAATCTCCTCGATGGTCGTGAGGAGGGCCTGGCCCAGGGACCTCTGGGGGCGCTGCTGGTCTGCCTGGAGCGGCAGGCACGACCCACGAGCTGACCTTTTTTCGTTCAATGTTTTTTTCCGGAGCCTTCCGCATGAGCACTTCCACCAAGGCAGTGAAGTCATCCAATGAGGTGCCGCTGCAGGTACCGTCCCGAGACATCTGGGATGCCAAGTATCGCCTCAAGGACCGTCATGACCGCCCCGTGGACAAGGACGTCGCTGCCACCTGGGAACGTGTGGCCCGGGCACTCGCCGCGGTGGAAGGCGACCAGGCCGAGGCGTGGTTGCCGAAGTTCCGCTGGGCGCTGGAGAACGGGGCCATTCCCGCCGGGCGGATCATGTCCAATGCCGGCGCCGAGGCCTACAAGCCGGCGGTAAGCCTGATCAACTGCACCGTGTCACGCACCATCCGCGACTCCATGCACGACATCCTCGACTCGGTCGTGGATGCCGGCATGACCCTGAAGGCGGGCTGCGGTATCGGCTACGAGTTCTCTACCCTGCGCCACAAGGGGGCCTTCGTGTTCGGCGCTGGGGCCGGCACCAACGGCCCGCTGGCGTTCATGGATATCTACGACAAGATGTGCTTCACGGTGGCCTCGGCGGGCGGGCGTCGTGGCGCCCAGATGGGCACCTTCGACGTCGGTCACCCCGACGTGCGAGAGTTCATCGAGGCCAAGCGCGAGGCGGGCCGCCTGCGCCAGTTCAACCTCAGCCTGCTGATCACCGACGAGTTCGTCGAGGCGGTCAGAAACGACGCCGACTGGCCGCTGGCCTTCCCGCTCCATGAGGGCGAGCGGGACGACGTGGGCGAGGAGGAGCTGATCTACCGCGACTGGCCGGTGATCGAGGAGGGCTACACCGTCGATGACGAGGGGCGCGTGGCCTGCCGCATCGTCGAGGTGATCAAGGCCCGCGAACTGTGGGACACCATCATGCGTTCCACCTACGACTTCGCCGAGCCGGGCTTCATCCTGATCGACCAGGTTAACCGCATGAACAACAACTGGTTCTGCGAGGAGATCCGCGCCACCAACCCCTGCGTGACAGCGGATACCCGGTTGCATACCCAGCTCGGTCAGGTACCCATCGGCGAGCTTTACCAAAAGGGCCCTGCTCTTGATGTGACGGTCGACAAGCGTGCACTTGAACTGGATGGCAGGGGGGTTGAAACCCGCTCGGCTGTGCCTGCCTTCATGACAGCCAGACAAGCCGATGTTTATCGGGTCACCACGCGCGAAGGCTACGAGATCAAGGCGACTGCATGGCATGATTTCTATACCCAGCGAGGCAAGATTCCTCTCAAGGAACTGCAGGTAGGCGATAGCGTATGGGTACAGTCGGGGAAGGGCCAGTTCGGTGACCAGGGGGATGAGCGGCTGGGTACCCTGCTAGGTTTGATTGCCGGCGATGGGCATTTCACGCACCGTGGTAACGGCCATGAGGCCGTGCTCATCAACTTCTGGGGAGAGGACCGTCAACTGGCCGATATCACGGCCGAGTATGTCAATGAGTTGATTGCTGGTGCGGCAAAAACGGTGCGTCAATATGCTGTAACGCCTGTAGCGGTGGCCGAACGCCATCATGTCTTTGTTCGCTCGGTGATCTTGGCCCGTCTCTTGGAACACTACGGTTTTACCCGGGATACCAAGCTTCAGGTGCCCGAGGTGGTCTGGCGGGGCACCGAGGCGTGCGTCAAGGGCTATCTGCGCGGGCTGTTTCAAGCAGATGGTACCGTCAATGTGTCCAGCAATAGCCAGAGTTGCTCGATCCGTCTCGCTTCGAGCGAAGTCAGCTTACTCAAGGATGTCCAGACGCTGCTTGCCAACCTGGGGATTTTCTGTCGTATCCACAAGCGGCGTGAAGCCGGCACTCGAGTGATGCCGGATGGCAGGGGCGGAACTCGGGAGTATGCCTGCCAAGCCGATCATGAGTTGATCATCGACGGCGAATCACGTGAGTACTTCATGAAGGAAGTTGGCTTCCTGCTCGATTACAAGAACGAAAGGTATCAGGAGTGGGTGCAGGGCAAGCTGCTGCGCAAGACTCAATCCTTCATGGCCACGGTGCAAGCCATACAGCATGTGGGTCGTGAAGCCGTCTACGACACCACTCAAGTCGATAAAAATACGGTAATTTTCAATGGGTTGGTCACGGGGCAATGCGGTGAACAGCCATTACCGCCGGAGGGCGCCTGCCTGCTCGGTTCGGTGAACCTGACCCGCTTCGTCATCGACCCCTTCGGGAAGCAGCCGCGCTTCGACTGGGAGCGTTACCGCCAGGTGGTGGCGATCTTCACCCGCATGCTCGACAACGTGGTGGAGATCAGCGGCCTGCCGCTGGAGGGCCAGCGCCGCGAGATCGAGGCCAAGCGCCGCCACGGCATGGGCTTTCTGGGGCTGGGCTCCACCCTGACCATGCTCAAGATCCCCTACGGCTCGCCGGAGTCGCTGGCCTTCACCGAGGAGGTGAGCCGCAACCTGGCCCTGGAGGGCTGGAAACAGGCGCTCGAGCTCTCCCGCGAGAAGGGCATGGCGCCGGTCCTGGCCGAGGGTCACGAGATCACCCCGCGGATGATGCGCGAGCGCCCCGAGCTCAAGCAGGACGGCTACGAGGTGGGTGACAAGGTGCCCGGGCGCATCCTGCACGCCCGCTACAGCCGCTACATGCAGAAGGTCGCCGAGGTGGCGCCGGAGCTGGTGGCGCAGCTTGCCGAACATGGCGCGCGCTTCACCCACCACAGCTCGATCGCGCCCACCGGGACCATCTCGCTGTCGCTGGGCAACAACGCCTCCAACGGCATCGAGCCTTCGTTCTCGCACCGTTACTTCCGCAACGTCATCCAGTCGGGCAAGAAGACCAAGGAGCAGGTCGAGGTGGTCTCCTTCGAGCTGGCGGCCTATCGCCACTTCATCGCCGCCGACGCCGTGGAGAGTGACCTGCCGGACTACTTCATCACTGCCGAGGCGGTGAGCCCCAGACAGCACGTGGCGGTGCAGGCGGCGGCCCAGGTATGGGTCGACTCGGCGATCTCCAAGACGGTGAACGTGCCGACCGAGTTCCCCTTCGAGGAGTTCAAGGACCTCTATCTCGACGCCTACCAGAGCCAGCTCAAGGGCTGCACCACCTTCCGCTTCAATCCGGAGGCCTTCCAGGGCGTGCTGGTGCGCGAGGATGACCTCAAGAACACCACCTACGTCTTCGAGCTGGAGAACGGCGAGAGTGTGGAGCTGGCCGGCGACGAGAAGGTCATCTACGACGGCGAGGAGCACAACGCGGCGAACCTCTACGATGCGCTGAAGGAAGGCACCTATGGCAAGTGGTAACAACGGCACTTGCCGGATCAGTCCCGAGCGATGGATGCCCAGTGCCACCCAACAACTTTCCGGAGGAGCCTCCTGATGGCCGTCGAGATCAATTCCAAGATCGTGTCCTACAGCGTCAAGAAGGCGGTGGAAGAGCCGCCGCTCGCCGAGGAGAACCCGCTCACGGTGCGCATCCCCTCGCGTCCCGAGGGCACCCTGGAGGCCGTGTCGGAGAAGATCTCCTACGTCGGCGCCGAGGGGCGCAAGAAGGTCTACCTGCTGGTCTCCTTCATGCCCGTGGAGGGCGTGCTCAACGGCAAGCGGGTGGTGATCGAGCGCCCGGTGGAGTTCTTCTTCCCCTCCGGCCAGCTCTCCAGCGAGCACCAGTGGATCACCGCCACCATGCGCAGCCTGTCGCTGGCCGCCCGCGGCGGCTACGTCACCCAGGCGGTGGCCGACCTGCGCAAGGTGGCCTGGGACAAGGGCCTGGTGCGCTGCGGCATGAATCGCTGGGGCAAGCCGATGTTCCATGACTCCGAGGTCGCCGCCATCGCCTGGTCGATCCAGCAGATCCTCTACCGCCGCGGCTTCCTCGACCAGGACGGCAACCAGGTGCCGGTGGAGGAGCTGGTGAGCCGCTATGCCCAGCGCCTGGCCAGCGGCCAGCCCTGGCAGCCGCCCACCCCCGAGGAGGTCGAGCAGGCCGAGCGCAAGGCGGAAGAGGCTGCCCATGCCAAGGGCGATGGTCCGACCGTGGTGGGCCACTGCCCCGAGTGCAACGGCGAGCTGATCATGATGGACGGCTGCCCCACCTGCTACGCCGGCTGCGGCTGGTCCAAGTGTGGATAAGCAGGCTCTCGCAAGGCGCTGTGGATAACGCGAGACGGCCGAGCTGAACCGCCATCATGGCCACGCAGATGCCCCGAGACGCAAAGGCGCCTCGGGGCATCTTCATTGGGCGTCAGTGGCGCAGTTCGACGCTCTTGAAGTGCTTCTGTAATCGTCTGACGATGGTCTCCAGGGCCTCCCGGGGCGGTGCGCCGGCCACCGGCAGGCAATAGTCGGGATCGCGGCAGCGCTCCATGCGGGCCACCTGTAAGGCATAGCGCGGCACGCCGCAGTCGGCGAGCGTCATGGCCAGGCGCTCGAGGTCATCCAGGGCGAAGTCCCGCCAGTGCACCGTGGTGCGACACTCGAAGGGGGTGTCGCCCTCCAGCAGCAGCGAGAGGCTGCGGGCATGCTGCTGCCAGATGCCGCGGCGACCGCAGACTCGGTCGAAGTCCCGCCCGCGGGCCTTGACGTCCAGGGCCACCCAGTCCAATTGCGGCAGCAGGGCGGCCAGGCGCTCCGGGTAGGGGCCGGCGGTATGCAGGCCCACGGCCAGTCCCATCTCGCGCGCCTGTTCGAGGGCGCGGGGGAGGTCGGCATGCAGGCTGGGCTCGCCGCCGCTGAACACCACCGCATCCAGCCCGTCGGGTCGGGCTTCCAGGATGGCGTGCATCGCCTCCCACTCGCCGGGCTCGCCGCGGCGGGGGCTGGCCATCTCGCCCACCTCGCAGTAGCCGCACTGCAGGGGACAGCCCTGCAGATGGATCACGGCGGCACGCCGGCCGGGGAAGTCCGTCGTGCTCGATGCGGTCAGTCTCGCCACCGGCAGGCGGATGTCGGTTGCCTCCGCCGGCTCCAGGCGCAGGAGCGGCCCGATCATGGCGCGGCCACCCCGCGGGTGTTGTCCATGCCGGGCCGCCCGTGCCAGTAGCCGTCGCAGACCTCGGCGTCCACCAGCGCCAGTGGGTCGGGGGCGGGAAGCTCGCCGCGCCGGGCCGCATCGAAGGCGGTGACCACCTCGGCCATGCCCTCGGGGCGCGGGCTCAGCCGGGCGATCCCGACGCCCATTTCGGCCATGTCGCCCACCTCGTGGCGCAGGTCCTGGCAGGCGCCGGAGAGGGTCTGGATGCCGTTGAGGGTGAAGACCTCCCTCGACTCCTGGGAGCGCAGTGCCAGGCCCTGGGGATACTTCTGGCAGACGAACCGGCAGCGGTCCTTGGGCTTCTGGTGGCGGCGCGCGGTGAAGCAGCGCGACGACCAGGCCAGCGGCAGGTGGCCATAGGCGAACACCTCGCAGGGCTGCTCGAGCCCCTGTTCGCGGCAGTCGGCCAGCAGCCGGGCTAGGTCACTCCGCGACATCTCCACCGGGGCCTGCCAGCCCTGCATGCCGGCGCGGGCCAGCACCGCCAGGGTCGCGGGGTTGTAGAGGTTCAGCGCCGCGCCGGCGACGAAGGGCAGGCCGGCCGCCGAGAGGCGCTGCACCGCACTCTGGTCATTGGCCTCGACGGTGAACTCGCCGTTGTCGCACAGCTTGCGCAGGTCGCGCAGGTCGGCCTCGGATTCGATCAGGGCCTGGCTGGCCAGCACGACCCGCTTGCCGCTCTGGGCCAGTTCGCGGCCCAGCCCCAGCCAGTCGTCCAGCTTCATGTCGCGACGCCGGGAACAGACCGTCTCGCCCAGGGTGATGGTCTCCACGGGCCAGTCGGCGGCCTCGCGGTAGAAGTCGGCATAGTGCTCGCGGGTCCAGTAGAAGAGTACCGGGCCCAGGGCGAGCTGCAGGGAAGACGAGGGAGAGGGAGAGGAGGAAGTCGGCATGGTGGCTCCTGTGAGGTGGCGCTATTTCCAGCGGCGCTCGTAGGCACCCAGGGTGGTGGTGGCGCCCTCGGAGAGCTCGCCGAGGCCGGCCATCCAGGCAGGGTCCGGATGGAAGTGCCCGGGGGCCCGATCGACACGATCCAGTGCCTGGCGCCAGATGCCGGCGACCTTCGATACGTAGGCGGGGCTTCGCTGGCGGCCCTCGATCTTCACCGCGCTGATGCCCAGCTCGCGAAGCTCCGGGAGCAGCTCCAGGGTATTGAGGCTGGTGGGCTCCTCGATGGCGTGGTAGGTCTCGCCCCCCACCTCGAAGCGACCCTTGCACAGGGTCGGGTAGCCGGCGCGCTCGCCCTCGGCGTAGCGGTCGATCAGCACGCCATTGAGGCGTGACTCCAGGCCCCGTGGGGTCTCCTCCCAGCGCACATGGGCCGCCGGCGAGCAGACGCCGCGGGTGTTGGGGGATTCGCCGGTCAGGTAGGAGGAGAGATAGCAGCGCCCCTCGGCCATGATGCACAGGCTGCCGAAGGCGAACACCTCGAGTTCCACCGGGCTCTGCTTCGCCAGGTCGCGCACCTGGGTAATGGAGAGCACGCGGGGCAGCACGGCGCGCCGGATGCCGAACTGCTCGTGGTAGAAGCGCAGCGCCTCGTGGCTCGTCGCCGAGCCCTGCACCGAGAGGTGACGGGCGAGGTCCGGATGGCGGCGGGCGGCGTAGTCGAGCAGCCCCATGTCGGCCATGATCAGGGCGTCGACGCCGAGATCCGCGGCCTGGTCCACGGCGCGGGTCCACATCGCCCAGCCATCCGGCTGCGGGTAGGTGTTGATGGCGCAGAACACCCGCTTGCCGCGGGCATGGGCGTAGTCGATGCCCTCCCGGGCGCGCCTGTCGGTGAAGTTGAGGCCGGCGAACTGGCGGGCGTTGGTGGTGTTCTGGAAGCCGAAGTAGACGGCATCGGCTCCCTCATCCACGGCACGTTTCAGGGCGGGCAGGTTGCCGGCGGGGCAGACGAGCTCCATGGCGAGACTCCTCTCGATGAAAACCCGGCCATGCTAGTCGACCCTCCCTGACGGGCCCTTGACTGGCGTCATGGCGAGGCGGCATTCGCACTGGGCGTGATACAGGTCATGCCGGGGCCAAGCGGACAACATCCGGCGAGGCCTTGCGCGAGCGTCTGGCCTAGTCTTGGGGCAGGCCTGCTCATCGGGTGGGGGTAGCCATGGACATTGAACGCCTGTTCGATGCCAGTACGTGCGAGTGCTGAGCCGGGAGGTCGACGGGCAGTTCGATGACGAGGTGGAGCTGGCCTGGCGCCTGTTACTGGACCCCAGCAACTTGTACAGGCTGGTTGATGGCCGGGGCTGACGACCGGGCGCCGAGCCTTTCCACAGCTCGTTGACCGACGTCATCCTGAGGCGATTTTTCGCTGGCGGAGACGGGTGTCGCGCTGTGCGGGGAGCGAGACTCAGGCGGCGTCTAGGGGACGCGAGGGGCCGAAGTGCTCGTAGTGGCGACGCTCGCCCGGCACGCCCAGCTCGGCCAGCGCCCGGTCAACGGCGGTCATGAAGCCCTGGGGGCCCACGAAGTAGCAGCGGGCCCCTTCGGGAACCAGGCGGGCCAGCAGCTCGCGGTCGATCCGGCCGATATGGTCGGCGGCATCGCCGCGCTCGTGCACGCTCACCGCCCGAAGCCGCTGAGGGTGCTCGGCGGCCAGGGCCGCCACCTCGTCGCGGAAGGCGTGATGCTCGGCGTCCAGGGCGGCGTGCAGGTAGACCACCCGGCGACCCTGGGCCAGCGCCTGGCGGGCCATGGGCAGCATCGGGGTCTGGCCGACGCCACCGCTGGCCAGCAGCAGGGGCTCGTCACCCTCTTCCAGGGTCAGGTCGCCGGCGGGTGGCAGCAGCTCCAGGGTGTCGCCCACATCCAGGGCGTCATGCAGGTGACGGCTGGCGCGGCCCTCCGGCTCGCGCTTCACCGAGATCCGGTAGTGTCCGCCGTTCGGCACATCCGAGAGGCTGTAGTGCCGATAGACCGGCTCGCCGTCGATGGTCAGCCTGACGCCGATGTACTGGCCGGGCGCATGGTCGGCCACCGGACCGCCGTCCTCGGGTTCCAGCACGAAGGAGCGGATCACCGCGCTCTCCTGGCGGGTGTCGGCGATGCGGAAGCGGCGCGTGCCGCGCCAGCCGCCGGGTCGGCTCTCGAACTCGCGGTAGCGGTGCGCCTCCAGCTCGATGAGCAGGCCGGCGAGCTCCTCGTAGACGCCCTCCCAGGCCGCGGCGATCTCCGGGGTCACGGCGTCGCCCAGCACCTCGCCGATGGCGGCCATCAGGCACTCGCCGACCAGGGGGTAGTGCTCGGGCTGAATGTCCAGGGAGACATGCTTGTCGACCACCGTGGCCAGCGTTTCGCGTACCTTCTCGCGGTCATGGCGCAGCTGCACATAGGCCAGCACGGCGGCCGCCAGGGCCCGTGGCTGGCCGCCGTCCTGCTGGTGGGCCTGGTTGAACAGCGGCTTCACCTGCGGGTAGCGCTCGAACAGCAGCGGGTAGAAGCGCTGGGTGATGGCATCGAGATGGTCGGCCACCACCGGGGCGGTGGCGGCGATGAGTGCTTCCTGGTCCTGCGTCAGCATGGAGGGGCTCCGCATCGGGATGTTTGTAAGGTGTATATAAAATACATTTTTATATCTGCCGCAGACAGTCCCGCGACATTGCACCGCATCCAGGCCCCCCCGGCTCAGTAGGCCCAGACGATCGCCATCAGCAGGCCCCAGGCCAGCACCCCGGCGGCCATGATGGTATAGGTGGCCGACATGGTGGTGACGTCGTTGTCGCTGCGCGCGCAGAGCGCCTGGAGGCCGTGGTAGACCAGGCTGCAGGAGATGCCCAGCGCCAGCAGCACCGCCAGAGCATTGAGTGCAAGGCTAGGGATCAGCAGCACGATGGACGAGGACCACAACGGCAGGGGGGCCAGGGCCGCCAGCAGGTAGGCGTCGTGGTAGTCGATCGAGAGCTCCCGGATGGCGTTGACCACGGCGTGGATCAGCCAGCCCATCACGAAGAAGGTGAGCAGCTCCGCCAGGAAGAGGATGGTGGTGATGAAGCGCCACTCCCGCTCGGCGAAGCCCATGGCGAAGTCGTCGCCGTAGTGGGAGCCGGCATAGTAGAGCAGCACCGGGGGCAGCAGCGACATGGGCAGCACCAGGCACCAGGCCAGGGTCGGGATCGACGGCTTGCGCTGCTGCAGGGTCTTCCAGCCCGTCTGGCGGGTGAAGGGCAGCTTGATGACGGTCAGAGGGGACATGGTGACGCTCCTTCCTGGTCGGGATTGTTGTATCATGTCGTGATATTATTGTTTAATCTTTAGGCTTCGCTTCCTTGGCTGTCAAGGAGCGATTGCGGCTGCCCATGCACCTTCGGATAGCGCCTCATGAGCGATGACGCCCTCACCAAGGAGGACTTCCAGCGCCTCTCCCACTTCCGCTACCAGCTGCGTGTCTTCCTGCGCCAGAGCGAGGACATCTGCCGCGACCACGGCCTGACGCCGCTGCAGTACCAGCTGCTGCTGCACCTGCTGGGCTTCGAGGGGCGCGAGTGGGCGTCGATCGGCGAGCTGGCCCAGCGGCTCCAGGCCAAGCACCACGGCATCGTGGCGCTGGTGGATCGCTGCGAGCAGCTGGGCCTGGTGGAGCGTCGCCCGAGCCGCGGCGATCGCCGGCGCATCGAGGTGCATCTGCTGGCGCGCGGCGCCGACCTGGCCCGGCGCATCGCCGAGCTGCACCAGCCGGAGCTTCGCCACCTGCAGGAGGAGTTCCGCCTGCCGGGCTGGCCCGACCTGCCCTGAGCGGTGAAGGGAGCCCGCTGACCTGAGTCAATGCGCGGCGGGGCGTCTTCGTGGTCTCCTTGCCGCCTTTCTCACCCCATGCGAGGAGACGACATGAGCGACACGCGCCAGCAGGACTGGGACCCGCGCGCCGATGAGGTGCTCGACGACCAGATCGCCGCCTACGACGAGATGCGCCACCGCTGTCCGGTCGCCTTCAGCGACTACCTGCAGTGGTCGCTCTTCCGCCATGCGGACGTGATGCGCGTGCTGGAGGATCACGAGACCTTCAGCAACGCGGCGAGTCGCCACCTGTCGGTGCCCAACGCCATGGATCCGCCCGAGCACACCCGCTTCCGGCGGATCATCGAGCCCTACTTCGGCCCCGAGGCCATGGCCGAGTTCGCCCCGCGCTGCCGCGCCATCGCCGAGTCCGTGGTCGGCCGCCTGCCCGCCGATGGCGAGGTGGAGGCGATGACCGAGATGGGCCAGGACTTCGCCCTGGAGATCCAGTGCGCCTTCATGGGCTGGCCCGCCGCGCTGCACGAGCCGCTGCGCGCCTGGGTGAAGTGCCAGCAGGCCGCCACCCTGGCCCAGGACCGCGAGGCGCTGGGCGAGCTGGCGCTGGAGTTCGATGGGGTGATCCGCGAGCAGCTGGAAATCCGCCGCGCGCCCGGCGACCCCGCCCCGGACGACGTCACCACCCGGGTCATGAACGAGAGGGTGGAGGGGCGCGCGCTCGCCGACGAGCAGATCGTCAGCATCCTGCGCAACTGGACGGTGGGGGAGCTCGGCACCATCTCGGCGAGCATCGGCATCCTGATGCGCCACCTGGCCGCCGACCCCGAGCTCCAGGCCCGCCTGCGCGCGGATCGCGGCCTGCTGCCGGCGGCCATCGACGAGATCCTGCGCCTCGATGCCCCGCTGATGTCCAACCGGCGCATCGTGACCCGCCCGGTGGAGATCGGCGGCCGGCACCTCGAGGCGGGCGAACGGCTGACGCTCCTGTGGGGCTCGGCCAACCGCGACGAGGCGGTATTCGGCGACCCCGACGCGGTGCGCCCGGAACGCGACCCGAAGGACAACCTGCTCTACGGGGCCGGCATCCACGTCTGCCCGGGGGCACCCCTGGCGCGCATGGAACTCAGGGACTTCATGGACGCCCTGCTCGACGCCACCGCCGACATCGCCCCGCTGCCGGGCCGTCCCGCGGTGCGCGCCCGCTACCCCGCCGGCGGCTATTCCGAGGTGCCACTGCACGTGCGGCGCTAGTCGCCAAGGACTCGCATCAGCGAGGGGGCAGTGAAAGATCGTAGAGGGGGCCGAGCCCCCTCACTCAGAGCCCGATGCGGTGCGCCCGGTCGGTGAAGAAGATGCCGCTGGGCGACTCGCTGTCGAGCCGGGCGATCTCCTCCAGGGTGTGGGTGTCGTAGACCACCACCCGGTCGCTGTCACGGGCCGAGACCCAGGCGTGTTCGCCCTTGGGGGTGAACTCCATGTGCAGCACCGCCTCGCCGGGCGTCAGGGTGGCGACGACCTCGCGGGACTCGGTGTCGATCACCTGCACCATGTCATTGTCCGGGTGGGCGAAGTTGACCCACACCTGGCGCTCGTCGGGGCGGCGCATCACGAAGATCGGCTGGCCGTGGACCGGGATGCGCTCCTTCAGCGACCAGTCGTCGGCATCGGCGATCAGCACCTCGTGACGGCCCACCGCCGGCAGCCAGGCCTCGTCGCCGGCCATCGCCCAGCCCTCCAGGTGGGGCATCTTGTAGACCGGCAGGCGCTCCTCGCCGCGGCCGTAGTCGGGCAGGATGCGCTGCACCCCCTGCTCCGGATGCCAGAGATCGAGCAGTGCCAGACCATCCTCGCCGAACAGCCCGGCGATGTAGTAGCGCCCGTTGGGGCCGATCAGGGCGTCGTAGGGCGCCTCGCCGACATCGGTGAAGCGCGTCACCTCCGGGGTGTCGCCGTTCATGTCGACCAGGTGGATCTCGCCGGCCTCGAACAGGCTGTAGACGAAGCGGTTGCCGGGGGCGTCCACCAGCCCCACCACCTTGGAGCGCTGCGCCTCGTCGTTCTCGTCCCGGTAGGCGGCGGGGATCTCGGCCACCTTCTCCAGGGTATCGCTGTCGAAGAGCTTCACGCCGCCCGGCTCGTAGTTGGCCACCGCCACCAGGGCACCGTCCTGGGAGATGGCGCCGCCGATGCTGTTGCCGGACTGCATCACCCGGTGGGTGATCTCGCCGCTGAGCAGGTCGACCCGGCTGAGCCCGCCGTCGCGGCCGAACACGAAGGCGTAGCGGGCATCGCGGGAAAACTTCACCGAGGCGTGGGAGAGATCCCCCAGCCCCTCCACCCGTTCGAGGATGCGGCGTTCGCTGGTATCCACCAGCGCCAGGCTGCCGGTGGCGCGCTCCACCACCACGCCCAGGTCGCCGGTGCCGCGCAGGTCGGCCGTCGGGGTCGCCTGGCAGCCGGTCAGCAGGGCGAGCAGCGCGACGGCAGCGAGAGGCTTGCGAAGTGCAAGAGGTGTCGTGGGCATGAAGAGGTCACTCATTCAGGGGGTTGTCGTTCTGCAGGTGGTCGGCGAGCCAGCGCGCCTCCTGCCCGGTCAGCAGACCGGCCCAGCCGGGCATGGCGGTACCGGCGACGCCGTTGAGGATCAGCGCGGCCAGGCCGTCCCGGCTGTAGGCGTTCATGCGCGATTCGGGCAGTGCCGGGCCGAGGCCACCGCGCAGGGTCATGCCGTGACAGGAGCCGCAGTCCTGATAGAGCAGGGTCTCGAGCGCGGCCTCGCGTTCGGCGGAGAGCGGCGCCTCGGCCAGGGCGGCCACCGGCAGCCAGCAGAGCGCCAGCAGCAGACGGCGAGGGACGGAAAGGGGCATGGCATCTCCTCGAGGCGGAGCCGTTGTTGTCGCTGGTGGCAGTCTCCCTGCTGCCCGCCGGGCGTGCCTTGACAGTCGTCAAAGAATCTCTCCGCAGGGTCCATGAAGCATGATCGTCGCGGGCTCACAATGTCTCTTTCGGGGTAGGCCGGAGCCCCTTTGACACAGGTCAACCCGGGCGCGGAAAGCGGCATGGGTCCCGTTAAAGATGCATGAATTATACGCCTTAATGGGCCAATCTCTGGCGCAGGAAGGTCATCGACCCTGGAGCTCCGGGTGGCCGTCCGGCGAACGACAACAACGACGCGCTCATGACCTGGCGACAGCGCACTCAAGGATCATGACAGAGGTGGAACGATGATGAAGAAAGACTGGTATCTCAAGCCCCTGGCGGTGGCGGTGACCACCATCGCCCTGGGGATCAGTGCGGCCCAGGCTCAGGATAGCCACAAGGACGTCGACGAGTCCCAGACGGCTTATCAGGGCACCGAGTCCGCCGTGGACCCTGGCTCGGCCAGGGTGGTGCGTACCCCCGGCGCCCCCGATCTGACCGACGCCGAGTTCGAGAAGGCCAAGGAGATCTACTTCCAGCGCTGCGCCGGCTGCCACGGGGTGCTGCGCAAGGGGGCCACCGGCAAGCCGCTGACCACCGACATCACCCAGGAGCGCGGCCTGGAGTACCTCAAGGCCTTCATCAACTATGGCTCCGCGGCCGGCATGCCCAACTGGGGCACCTCGGGCGACTTCACCGACGACGAAGTCGAGCTGATGGCCAAGTACATCATGCACGAGCCGCCGGTGCCGCCGGAGTTCGGCATGGCCGAGATGATGGATACCTGGGAGGTGCGGGTTGCCCCCGAGGATCGCCCCACCGAGCAGCTGAACGATCTCGACATCGAGAACCTGTTCTCGGTCACCCTGCGTGACGCCGGCCAGATCGCGCTGATCGACGGCGGCAGCAAAGAGATCGTGAAGGTCCTCGATACCGGCTATGCGGTCCACATCTCGCGCATGTCCGCGTCCGGCCGCTACATCTTCGTCATCGGACGCGACGCCAAGGTCGACATGATCGACCTGTGGATGGAGGAGCCGGAGATCGTCGCCACCCTAAAGATCGGCATGGAAGCGCGCTCCGTCGAGACCTCCAAGTTCGAGGGCTACGAGGACGATCTGGCCATCGCCGGTGCCTACTGGCCGCCCCAGTACGTGATCATGGACGGTCAGACCCTGGAGCCCAAGCGGATCGTCGGCACTCGCGGCATGACCGTCGACACCCAGGAGTACCACCCGGAGACCCGCGTGGCGGCCATCGTGGGGTCTCACCAGCACCCGGAGTTCATCGTCAACATCAAGGAGACCGGCAAGGTTCGCCTGGTGAACTACGAGAACCTGGACGCCCTCTCCACCGTCGAGATCGACACTTCCCGCTACCTGCACGACGGCGGCTGGGACGCCTCGGGTCGCTACTTCCTCACCGCGGCCAACGAGTCCAACCAGATCGTGGTCATCGATGCCCAGGAGCGTGAGCTCGAGGCCATCGTCGACGTGGGCAAGATTCCTCACCCGGGCCGCGGCGCCAACTTCGTCGACGCTGAGCATGGTCCGGTGTGGGCCACCAGCCATCTGGGTGATGCCACCATCCAGCTGATCGGCACGGATCCGGAAGGCCACCCCGATAACGCCTGGCAGGTGGTGCGCACCCTGGAGGGTCAGGGCGGCGGCTCGCTGTTCATCAAGACCCATCCGGAATCCGACAACCTCTACGTCGATACCGCGCTCAACCCGGGCGAAGGACCCAGCCAGAGCGTGGCGGTCTTCGATATCAACGACCTCGAGGCCGGCTACGAGGTCCTGCCGATCGCCGAGTGGGCCGACGTGGGCGAGGGCGTCAAGCGCGTCGTTCAGCCGGAGTACAACCAGGCCGGTGACGAGGTGTGGTTCTCCGTCTGGAACACCATGGACCAGACTTCCGCCCTGGTTATCGTGGATGACGAGACCCGCGAGCTGAAGCACGTCATCAAGGACGAGCGACTGGTCACGCCGACCGGCAAGTTCAACGTGATCAATACCCAGAAAGACATCTACTGAGCGGGAATCGGCGGCGGGCCTTGCCCGTCGCCAGCCCCGACGCGAGTGAGCTGTGCCGATGCATTGCCAAGTTCAAGATCTCGATACCCTGGATCGCCGCCTGATCGACAGCTATCAGCGGGGTCTGCCGGTCTGCAACCGTCCCTTCCACGCCGTGGCCGAGCGCCTGGGCAGCTCCGAGGCCGAGGTGATCGCGCGCCTCGAGCGCCTGCAGGCCCGGGGCGTGCTGAGCCGGGTGGGGCCGGTCTTCGACCACGCCCGGGCCGGCGCCAGCCTGCTCGCCGCCGTGGCCGTGCCCGAGGCCGAGCGCGATGCCTTTGCAGAGCTCATCAACGCCGCCCCCGGCGTCAACCACAACTATGCCCGTGAACACGACTACAACCTCTGGTTCGTGATGACCGCAGCGGACGAGCCCGAGCTCGAGGCGCGCCTCGACGGCCTGGAGGCGCGCCTCGGCGTGCCGCTCCTGCGCCTGCCGATGCTGGAGGGCTTCCATATCGATCTCTCCTTCCCCATTCCCTGGGCCGAACTGGAGCGCACATGAGCACCGCGACCCCGCTGTCCCTCGATACTGCTCGCGCGCCCGGCGAGCCGGATGCCCACCGCCGCCTGCGCGCCCTGCTGGAGCAGGGGTTGCCGCTCACCCCGCGGCCCTGGCAGGCCCTGGCCGAGCAGGCCGGCCTCGCCGAGGACGAGGTGATGGCCTGCGTCCGTCGCTGGCAGGCCGAGGGGCTGATCAAGCGCCTCGGCCTGGTGGTGCGCCATCGCCGCCTGGGGATCCAGGCCAATGCCATGGTGGTGTGGGACGTGCCGGATGAGCGGGTTGCCCTGGTGGGCCGTCGGCTCGCCCGGGAGACCGCGGTGACGCTCTGCTACCGCCGCCCGCGCCGCCTGCCCGACTGGCCCTACAACCTCTTCTGCATGATCCACGGTGCCCGCCGCGAGCGGGTGCTGGGGGAGCTCGCCGCCATCGTCGAGCGCCTGGACCTGGGCGAGCTGGAGCACCGCGTGCTGTTCAGCACCCACGCCTACCGCCAGTGCGGCGGCCGCTACGTGCGGGAGGGGGCGACATGACCCTGGAGGATCTCGACGCCGTCGATCGTCGCCTGATCAACCGCCTGCAGGAGGGCCTGCCCCTAGTGGCGCGCCCCTATGCGGCGGTGGCCGAGACGCTGGGCATCGCCGAGGGTGACCTGCTCTATCGCCTGGAGCGCCTGCGCGAGGGCGGGGTGCTGAGCCGCTTCGGCCCCATGTACCACGCCGAACGCCTGGGCGGCGGCCTGACCCTGGCGGCGCTGGCGGTGCCCGAGGCCGACTACGAGCGGGTCACCCAGGCGGTCAACGCCTTCCCCGAGGTGGCCCACAACTATCGCCGCGAGCATGCACTCAACATGTGGTTCGTGCTGGCCACCGAGACGCCCGAGGCCATCGACGCGGCCATCGCCGGCATCGAGGCGGCCACCGGCCTGCCGGTCTACAACATGCCCAAGGAGGAGGAGTTCCATGTCCGTCTCCACCTGCCCGTCTAGGCCGGCCCCGGATGGCGAGTTGCCGGAGCGCGACGCCCGGGGACTCGACGCCGCCGACCGCGCCATCGTGCTGGCCACCCAGGCCGGCCTGCCGCTGGTCCCCGACCCCTGGGGCGCGGTGGGCCGCGAGGTGGGCATGAGCGGCGAGGCGGTGCTCGAGCGCATGCGGGCGATGCAGGAGCGCGGGGTGATCCGCCGGGTCGCCGCGGTGCCCAACCACTACCGCCTCGGCTACGTGGCTAACGGCATGACGGTGTGGGACGTGGACGACGCCCAGATCGAGCGCCTGGGCCGCGAGGTGGCCGCCATCGAGGGCGTCAGCCACTGCTATCGCCGGCCGCGCCACCTGCCCCACTGGCCCTACAACCTGTTCGCCATGCTCCACGGCCACAGCCGGGAGGAGGTCGAGCGCCAGGCGGCGGTGCTGCGCGAGCGCCTGGGCGAGGCGTGCCGCGACCATCGCATCCTCTACAGCTCGCGCATCCTCAAGAAGACCGGGCTGCGCCTGTCGCGCCGCGCCGGGCAAGCGTAACCAAGGCAGGAGAACGCCATGTTCCGCGTCACCCGCTATATCAAGAGCCTGATGGAACCGGCCCCCCCGGGTCATGAAACCATAGGGCCGGCCCGCAAGCCCCCCGGCCCGGTGGTGATCTGGAACCTGATCCGCCGCTGCAACCTGACCTGCAAGCACTGCTACACCACCTCGGCGGACATCGACTTCGCCGGCGAGCTCTCCACCGCCGAGGCTCACGCGGTCCTCGACGACCTCGCCGCCTTCCGGGTGCCGGCACTGATCCTCTCGGGCGGCGAGCCGCTGATGCGCCCGGACATCTTCGAGCTCTCGCATCGCTCACGGGCGCTGGGCATCTACACCGGGCTCTCCACCAACGGCACCCTGATCACCGAGGCGAACATCGACCGCATCGCCGAGGTGGGCTACGACTACGTGGGCATCAGCATCGACGGCCTGGAGGCGACGCACGACGTCATCCGCCAGCGCCAGGGCGCCTTCCGCGAGTCCATGCACGCGGTAAGGCTGTGCAAGGCCCGCGGCATCAAGGTGGGGCTGCGCTTCACCCTGACCCGCGAGAACGTCGAGCAGCTCGATGACATCCTGGCGCTGCTCGACGAGCACGACGTCGACAAGTTCTACCTCTCGCACCTCAACTACGGCGGCCGGGGTCGTCGCCACAGCAAGCAGGACGCCTGGCACCAGATGACCCGTGACGCCATGACCCGGCTCTTCGACCACTGCCGCGACGAGCTCGAGCGCGGCGTGGAGCGCGAGTACGTCACCGGCAACAATGACGCCGACGGCCCCTTCCTGCTGATGTGGGCCCGCGAGCACTTTCCCGAGCAGGCCGAGGCCCTGGAGCAGCGCCTGCTGAACTGGGGGGGCAACGCCTCCGGTGAGCATATCGCCAACATCGACAACCTGGGCCACGTCCACCCGGACACCTTCTGGTGGGACCACGACCTGGGCAGTGTCCGCGAGCGGCCCTTCTCGGCGATCTGGCACGATACACAGGACCCGCTGATGGTCGGCTTCCGCCGGCGCCCGCGGCCTCTCAAGGGGCGCTGCGGCGAGTGCCGCTACCTGCCGATCTGCAACGGCAACACCCGGGTGCGCGCCTGGAAGGTCTCCGGCGACCCCTGGGAGGAGGATCCCGGCTGCTACCTGAGCCATGGCGAGATCGGGGTCGCCGACGCGGGCGAGCGCCGTGTCTCCGCCCCCTACGCGGCCATCCAGGCCGTCGAAATCCAGTAGGCTTGCGAGGAATTCCGCCATGCCGTCACGTCGCGTTTCCCATGATCTCGCCGAGCTCCCCCTGGCCCACGGCGAGGTGGCCATCGTCGGTGCCGGACCCGGCGACCCGGGGCTTCTGACCCTGCGCGCCCTGTCGCTGCTCGAGCAGGCCGACTGCCTGGTCTTCGATCGCCTGGTCTCCCGGGAGGTGCTGGCCCTGGCGAGTCCCGAGGCTCGCCACTTCTATGTGGGCAAGGCCTCGCGCTGCCATGCCCTGAGCCAGGAGGAGACCAACGCCCTGCTGGTGCGCCTGGCCGGGGAGGGCAAGCGGGTCGTGCGGCTCAAGGGGGGCGACCCCTACATCTTCGGCCGGGGGGGCGAGGAGGCCGAGGTGCTGATCGGGCACGGCATCCGTTTCCGGGTGGTGCCGGGGATCACCTCCGCCCAGGGCTGTGCCGCCTATGGTGGCTTCCCATTGACCCATCGTGACCATGCCCAGAGCGTCTCCTTCGTCACCGGCCACTGCAAGGGTGATGGCGACCTGGCCCTGGACTGGGCCTCCCTGGCGGTGCCCCATCACACGGTGGTCTTCTACATGGGGCTGGCCAACGCCGAACTGATCAGCCGGCAGTTGCAGGAACACGGCCTGCCCGCGGACCATCCGGTGGCCCTGGTGGAGCGGGGCACCACCCCCGAGCAGCGCCGGGTGATCACCTGCCTGGGCGAGCTGGTCGCGACCATTGCCCGGGAGGGACTCAGGCCGCCCACCCTGATCGTGGCGGGCGAGGTGGTGCGCCTGGCCGACACCCTGGCCCAGCCGGCCCCGGCGGCGGCGAGCTTCGCCGAGGGCGAGACCCTGGAACTGGTACGGGAGCGGATTGCCCTGTGAAAGGCGTCATGTCACTTCGACACTCCCTGCTGGTCCTGACCGCCGCGTTGCTGGGCACGGCCATGGCAACGGCCGGCGGCGATGCGACTCGCGATCTCTATCAGGCCCAGTGTGCCGCCTGTCACGGCGAGGAGCGCCTGGGCGGTATCGGCCCCGCGCTGCTGCCCAGCAACCTCTCGCGGCTCAAGCCGGCCGCCGCCGAGGCGGTGATCCGCGACGGGCGGCCGGCCAGCCAGATGCCGGCCTTCGGCGAGCAGCTCGACGACGAACAGGTCCACTCCCTGGCCAAGTGGCTCTACCGCGAGCCCGAGGAGGAGCCCCGCTGGGGGCGCGACGAGATCCTCGCCAGCCACGAGGTCATCCATCCGGAGGGATCGCTGCCGGATGTCCCGCGCTTCGACGCCGACCCGCTCAACCTCTTCATCGTGGTGGAGACCGGCGACCACCACGCCAGCCTCCTCGACGGCGATACCTTCGAACGCATCCACCGCTTCGAAACCCGCTACGCCCTGCACGGCGGACCCAAGTACACCCCCGACGGGCGCCATGTCTTCTTCGGCTCCCGCGACGGCTGGATCACCAAGTACGACCTCTACAACATGGCGGTGGTGGCCGAGGTGCGCGCCGGCATCAACATGCGCAACATCGCCGTCTCCGCCGACGGCCGCTACGTGATGGCCGCCAACTACCTGCCCCACAGCCTGGTGCTGTTCGATGCCCACAACCTCGATCTGATGAAGATCTATCCGGCGGTGGGTGAAGACGGCAAGAGCTCCCGGGTCAGCGCCGTCTATGCGGCGCCGCCGCGGGGCAGCTTCATCGCCGCCCTCAAGGACATCGAGGAGGTCTGGGAGATCCCCTGGCCGCTGCCCACCGAGCCGGTGGTCGCCACCGGCCATATGGTCACGCCGCTCGAGCAGCACCGCGGGCATGACACGCCCAGTTTCCAGGTGCGGCGCATCCCGGTGCCCGACTACCTGGACGATTTCTTCTTCGACCTCGACTACGAGCACGTCATCGGCGCCTCCCGCGGTGGGGAGAGTGACGGCCAGGGCGGCATGGTGGTGAACCTGGACAGCGGCGAGAAGGTCGCCGACCTGCCCCTGGAGGGGATGCCCCACCTGGGATCGGGCATCACCTGGGAGCACGAGGGGCGCCGCGTGATGGCGACCCCGCATCTTACCCAGGCGGCGGTGTCGATCATCGACATGACCGACTGGACGGTGATCAAGACCCTCGAGACCGATGGTCCCGGCTTCTTCATGCGCAGCCACGCCAATTCGCCCTATGTGTGGGCGGACGTCTTCTTCGGCCCCAACCGCGATCGTGTGCATGTCATCGACAAGCAGCGTCTCGAGATCGTCGAGACGCTGATTCCCGAGCCCGGCAAGACCGCCGCCCACGTGGAGTTCGACCGCCACGGCGACAAGCTGCTGCTCAGCCTGTGGGAAGACGATGGCACGGTGATCGTCTATGACGGCGATACCCTGGAGGAGGAGCAGCGCATCCCCATGAGCAAGCCTTCCGGCAAGTACAATGTCTGGAACAAGACGCGGTACGAGGAGGGCACCAGCCACTGAGGGGCAATAAGAAGTATTCTTGATACCTGTCATGGAAGTCGCGAGTCCGCCGGCGCACAATGGCGCCATCCAAGCGTCTCACAGGGGTATCGCGACATGACCGCCTCCCGCACCCGCCAGGCCGCCAGCGTGCCGACCCAGTTGGCCGTGACCCGCCTGGCCTTCCGCCCCTTCTTCCTGCTCGCCGCGCTGTTCAGCGTGCTCTCCCTAGGAGTGTGGTTCGCCTTCTGGCATGGCGATATCCTGCTGCGCCCGTTCGGCGGGCTGATGTACTGGCATCAGCACGAGATGCTGTTCGGCTTCGCCGCGGCGGTAGTGGCGGGCTTCCTGCTCACGGCCGTACAGAACTGGACCGGCCTGCCCAGCCTCAAGGGCGGCCCGCTACTGGCCCTGGTCGGACTGTGGCTGGCCGGGCGCGTGCTGATGGCCTTTCCCATGGGACTGCCGGCCTGGCTGCCGGTGCTGGTCGACCTGGTGTTCCTGCCGGTGGTGGCGGGGATCATGGCCCGGCTGGTGATCGCCGCGAAGCGCTGGCGCAACCTGGTCTTCCTGCCGGCCCTGGGGCTGCTGGCCCTCGCCAATCTGGCCATGCACCTGGGGGTGATGCGCGGGGATGCCGAACTCATTCGCCAGGCCGCCTATCTGGCGGTGCTGCTGGTTACCCTGCTGATGGTGGTGGTGGGCGGCCGGGTGATCGCCATGTTCACCGCCAATCGCCTGGGACTGACCCGCAGGCCGCCGATTCCGGCCCTCGAGGTCGCGAGCCTGGGGAGCGTGATGGCGGTGGTGCTGGGCCAGCTGCTCGTCGCCCTGGGCGTGGCGCTGCCTGCCGCGCTTCTGGCGGGCCTGATGGGGCTGGCGGCGCTGGCCAACGCCGTGCGCCTGGCGCGCTGGGGCGGCCAGCACAGCTGGCGTGAACCGCTGCTGTGGGGTCTGCACCTGAGCTACGCCTTCATCCCGGTGGGCCTGGCCATGTGGGCCCTGGCGCTGCTCGCCGGCAGCCGTGCGGATGCCGCCGTTCACGCCCTGACGATCGGCGGAATGGGCACCATGATGCTGGCGATGATGTCGCGGGTCTCGCTGGGGCACACGGCGCGCCCCATCCGTACCCTGCCGGGCATCGGGGTGGCCCTCGGCCTGATGGTGGCCGCGGCCCTGCTGCGCTCGCCGGTGCTGGCGCTCTTCCCGCAGATCACCCACTGGACCTACAACCTGGGCATCATCTTCTGGTGCCTGGCCTACGGTGTCTTCCTGTTCCACTATACGGGGCCGCTGCTGTCGGCCCGTGCCGACGGCAAGGATGGCTAGCCGCGGCCTGGAGAGCGCAACATGATCGAACACTACGTCCTGATCAAGCACCTGCATATCACCGCCGCCAGCCTGAGCCTCCTCTTCTTCATGCTGCGGGCCTGGTGGTCGGTGCGCGAGGCGGCGGTACTGCAGGCCCGCTGGGTCAGGGTGGTGCCTCATGTCATCGATACCACCCTCCTGCTGCTGGGCGTGGTTCTGATGGTGATGCTCTCGATGTGGCCCCACCAGCATCCCTGGCTGGCGGCCAAGCTGGTCGCCCTGCTGGTCTATATCGGCCTGGGGACGGTAGCCATCAAGCGCGGCAGCACGCCTCGGGCGAGAGCCATTGCCGCCCTGGCGGCGGTGGCCACCTTCCTCTATATGCTGGGCACGGCGATCCGTCATAGCCCGCTCTCCTGGCTGGCGTGACAAGAGGCCGGGCGGCTTGCCTATACTGTCACCACTCACCACCTACGAGGAGCACAGCATGTCGCAAGAGGAACTTCCCGCCGGTGCCGGCCAGGTGGCCGAACAGTATCCCGAGGTCTGGGAGGCCTATGCCGAGCTGGGCCGGGCCTGTGCCGAGTCCGGGCCGCTGGATGCGCGCACGCGCCGCCTGGTCAAGCTGGCCCTGGCCGTGGGGGCTCGCTCCGAGGGGGCCGTGCACTCCCATGCGCGTCGCGGCCTGGAGGAGGGCGAATCCGCCGACGCCCTCAAGCAGGTGGCCATGCTGGCCATCCCCACCCTGGGCCTGCCCGGCGGTGTTGCCGCCCTGACCTGGATCGAGGACATCACCGAATCCTGAGCGATTGCTGCCTGCCCCAGGCAGCTGGGACAAGCGTTTAATCGCCGCCTGGCGCCGCAGCCCCAGGATCTGCTAGCTTCGAAACTGCTGTTTCAGCACTATCCGACATAACAGACCTGGAGTCTCTCCATGCGGTACAACAACAAGACACTGCTGCCTCTCTCTGCCGTCGCCCTCTGCGTCGGCATGGTCTCATCCGCCTCGGCGGCCACCCTGGAAGACGTGCAGGAGCGGGGTGAGCTGCGCTGTGGCGTCAACGTGGGGCTCTCGGGCTTCTCCTCGCCCGACGAGGATGGCACCTGGCAGGGGCTGGACGTGGAAACCTGCCGCGGCATCGCCGCTGCCATCTTCGATGATCCCGAGGCGGTCTCCTTCACGCCGCTGACCGCCAAGGAGCGTTTCACTGCCCTGCAGTCCGGCGAGATCGACGTGCTCTCGCGCAACACCACCTGGACCGCGACCCGCGACAACTCCCTGGGCCTGAACTTTACCGCCACTACCTTCTACGACGGTCAGGGCTTCATGGTGGACAAGGAGCTGGGCATCGAGAGCCCGGACGAGTTCGACGGCGCCTCGATCTGCATCCAGTCCGGCACCACCCACGAGCTCAACCTGGCCGACTACTTCCCCTCCCGCGGCATCGAGATCCAGACCGTCACCTTCGATACCCCCGACCAGACCGCCCAGGGCTTCGCCAGCGGCCGCTGTGACATCCTGACGTCCGACACCTCCCAGCTCAGTGCCCTGCGCCTGCAGCTGCCGGAGCCGGACAGTGTCGAGATCCTCGAGACGCTGATCTCCAAGGAGCCGCTCGGTCCCGTGGTGCGCCAGGGCGATGACCAGTGGCTGGATATCGTCCAGTGGTCGATCTTTGCCATGGTCAATGCCGAGGAGCTCGGGGTGAACCGCGACAATGTCGACGACATGAAGGCCGATCCGCCCAATCCACAGGTGGCTCGCCTGCTGGGCGTGGATGGCGACTACGGCGAGCAGCTGGGCCTCGAGAACGACTGGGCCTATCAGCTGATCAGCCAGGTCGGCAACTACGGTGAAGTGTTCGCCAGCACCGTCGGCGAGGACTCCCCCATGAAGATCAGCCGCGGCGTGAATGCGCTGTGGAACGAGGGCGGCATTCTCTACGCACCGCCGGTCCGCTGACCCATCCTGAACGTCCAATGATCGGGCACCACGCATGGCAACATGCGTGGTGCCGTTTCGGGTTCGTCTGCGAGGCTCGTTATGCTGCGTTCTTCCTCACGGGAGCGGGGGCCGCTGTGGCGTGACCCCACCTTCCGCGCCCTGCTGGTGCAGGGCATCCTGCTGCTGGCGCTGGGGGCATTCATTGTCATGGTGGTGTCCAACACCCTGGCCAACCTGGAAGCCAGGGGCATCACCACCGGCTTCGGTTTCCTGGGGGAGCGGGCCGGCTTCTCCATTCCCCAGACGTTGATCGACTACACCGGCGACAGCACCTATGCCCGCACCTTCGTGGTGGGGCTGCTCAATACCCTGCTGGTCTCCGCCATGGGCATCGTGGCGGCAACCCTGATCGGCTTCGCCGTGGGCATTGCCCGGCTGTCGCCGAACTGGCTGCTGGCCCGGCTGGCCAGTGCCTATGTGGAGATCTTCCGCAACATCCCGCTGCTGGTGCAGATCCTGTTCTGGTACTTTGCCGTGCTGCAGGCCCTGCCCAGCCCGCGCGACAGCCACTCGCTGTTCGAGATTGCCTTCCTCAACGTGCGTGGCGTGGTGTTGCCCGAACCCCAGCCGTTGGCGGGTTTCGCGGCCACTCCCTGGGCGCTGCTGGCCGCGGTGGTCGCGACCTGGTGGCTGGTGCGCTTCGCCAAGCGGCGTCTGGCAGAAACCGGCCGAGCGCTGCCGGTATTCAAGCTGGGCGCCCTGCTGCTGATCGGACTGCCGGCGCTGGTGTTCGTCGTCACGGGCATGCCGCTGGCGTGGTCGGTCCCGGAGCTCACGGGCTTCAACTTCCGGGGCGGCGTGAGGGTACTGCCTGAGCTGGTCGCTCTCTGGCTGGCACTCTCGATCTACACCGCCTCCTTCATCGCCGAGATCGTGCGCTCGGGCATTCAGTCGGTGCCCCAGGGGCAGGTTGAGGCGGCCAAGGCACTGAGCCTGCCCGGCGGCATCATCCTGCGCAAGGTGGTGATCCCCCAGGCGATGCGGGTGATCGTGCCGCAGCTGACCAGCCAGCACCTCAACCTCATCAAGAACTCCTCGCTGGCCACGGCGATCGGTTACCCCGATCTGGTAGCGGTGTTCTCCGGCACGGCGCTTAACCAGACGGGGCAGGCCATCGAGATCGTCGCCATGACCATGGCCGTCTACCTGCTGATCAACCTGGTGGTGTCCGCGCTGATGAACTTCTATAACGCGCGCACGCTGCTCAAGGAGCGCTGAGATGGCAGATACCCCGACCGTGACCGAGATGATCACCGAGCGCCGGCCGCCCGACCTGCGTCGCGGCCTGCTTGGCTGGTTCCATGCCAACCTCTTCAATACCCCGCTCAATGGCGCGGTGACCCTGATCACCACCGCTCTGCTGGCCTGGCTGCTGTGGCCTGCCCTGGAGTGGGCGGTGTTCCAGGCTGACTGGATCGGTGATTCCCGGGAGGCGTGCAGCGGCGAGGGGGCCTGCTGGGTCTTCATCAGCGCCCGCTTCGAGTCGATCATCTATGGCTTCTATCCGGAAGCCGAACGCTGGCGGGTGAACCTGGTCTTCCTGCTGATGGTGGTGCTGGTGGCCTGGCTGGCCATCCCGCGCCTGCCCGCCAAGCGCTGGGTGGGCGTCTTCGCCCTGGTGGGCTTTCCCCTGGTGGCCTTCTTCCTGCTGGTGGGCGGCAGCTTCGGTCTCGAGTTCGTGCCCACCCGGAACTGGGGCGGGGTGATGCTGACCCTGACCATTGCCACCGTGGGGATCGTCGGCTCGCTGCCCATCGGGGTGGTGCTGGCGCTGGGGCGACGTTCGCAGTTGCCGCTGGTGCGCGGGTTCTGCGTGGTGTTCATCGAGTTCTGGCGCGGCGTGCCGCTGATCACCGTGCTGTTCATGGCCTCGGTGATGCTGCCGCTGTTCGTGCCGACCCAGGTGGAGTTCGACAAGCTGCTGCGCGCCCTGGTGGGCATCATGCTCTTCTGGAGCGCCTACATGGCCGAGGTGGTGCGCGGTGGGCTGCAGGCGATCCCCAGCGGGCAGGAGGAGGCCGCCAAGGCAATGGGCATGGGCTACTGGCAGCGCATGGGGCTGATCGTGCTGCCCCAGGCCCTCAAGCTGGTCATTCCCGGCATCGTCAACACCTTCATCGCGCTGTTCAAGGACACCTCGCTGGTGCTGATCATCGGCCTCTTCGACCTGCTGGCGATCATCCGCGCTGGGCTGACCGACAGCAACTGGCTGGGGTTTGCCACCGAGGGCTATGTCTTCGCGGCCCTGGTGTTCTGGGTGTTCTGCTTCAGCATGTCGCGCTACAGCCAGTACATCGAACGCCGCCTGCATACCGGCCACCGCAACTGACAATAACGAACGGGACTTTCTCATGAACCAGGCAAATGCCGCCCGGGCCGACTCGCCCATGATCGAGATCTCCGGGCTCAACAAGTGGTATGGCGATTTCCACGTACTGCGCGACATCGACCTGACGGTCGCGCGGGGCGAGCGTATCGTCATCTGTGGCCCCTCCGGCTCGGGCAAGTCGACCCTGATCCGCTGCATCAACCACCTGGAAGAGCACCAGGAAGGGCGCATCGTGGTCAACGGCGTGCCCATGACCCGTGATGTGAAGCGGATCGAGCAGATCCGCCGCAACGTCGGCATGGTCTTCCAGCACTTCAACCTCTTTCCTCACCTGAGCGTGCTGGACAACTGCTGCATCTCCCAGACCTGGGTACAGAAGAAGCCGCGCGCCGATGCCGAACGCACGGCGATGGAGATTCTCGAGCGAGTACAGATCGCCGATCAGGCTCGAAAGTACCCGGGCCAGCTCTCCGGTGGCCAGCAGCAGCGGGTGGCCATTGCCCGGGCGCTGTGCATGCAGCCGGAGGTGATGCTCTTCGACGAACCGACCTCGGCGCTGGACCCCGAGATGATCAAGGAGGTGCTCGATGTCATGATCGAGCTGGCCCGCGACGGCATGACGATGCTCTGTGTGACCCACGAGATGGGATTCGCCAAGACCGTGGCCGACCGGGTCATCTTCATGGATCAGGGGCAAATCATCGAGCAGGCGCCCCCCGAGACCTTCTTCAACCATCCCGAGTCGGAGCGTACTCAGCTGTTCCTCAGCCAGATCCTCGGCCACTGAGTCCTTCCCGGGCGGTACGCTGATGGAGTGCCGCCCGCCTTCCCTTCGCGGAAATTGATCGATATCAAAGCCCCGGCCCGTGCTCACCTGCTATCCTTAACATGCATTTTTTATGCATCTTAAAAGAGGTGCAGAGCCGCCTGCCTCATGAGGCAACGGCGCTGCCACACGAGCAAGGGGGTATGGTCCATGGCCGACGGTCTCACCAAGTCGGCGGCCCGCAACATCTTCTACGGCGGGTCGCTGTTCTTCTTTCTGCTGTTTGCCGCACTGACGGCCCACAGCCACTGGTACATGGTCAACACGTCCACCGACAGCGAGGGGCTCACCGAGTCCGTCGAGCACGGCAAGGAAGTGTGGGAAGAGAACATGTGCATCAACTGCCACAGCATCATGGGCGAGGGCGCCTACTTCGCACCGGAGCTGGGCAATGTCTGGGAGCGCTACGGCGGGCACGAGAATCCGGATGCGGCCCGGGCAGGCCTCGAGGCCTGGATCCGGGCCCAGCCACTGGGCACCCAGGGGCGCCGCCAGATGCCGGCCTACGACTTCAGCGATGAGGACATGCAGGGGCTGATCGACTTCCTCGAGTGGACCGACGGTATCGACGACCAGGACTGGCCGCCGCACCCCGCCGGCTGAGCCGTCTGAATGCCGGACTGCCGGACCGGGATCAATCAAGGAGAACGATACCGATGAAATACGAAACCCAGAAGGTGGCACTGCCCTTCTTCATGGTGGCCATGGCACTCTTCGCGCTGCAGGTCGTCTTCGGGCTGCTGGCCGCCACCGTCTATGCCTGGCCCAACTTCATGGCCGAGGTCATGCCCTTTCACATCATGCGCGTCAGCCATACCAACCTGCTGATCGTGTGGCTGCTGATCGGCTTCATGGGCTCCACCTACTACCTGATGCCGGAAGAGGCCGAGCGCGAGATCCACAGCCCCACCCTCGCCTATATCCAGCTGGCGATCTTCGCCTTCGCCGGCGCCGCCGCCCTGGTCGGCTACCAGTTCGGCATCCACGAGGGGCGTGAATTCCTGGAGCAGCCGTTCTGGGTCAAGGTGCTGATCACCATTTCCTTCCTGATGTTCCTGTTCAACACCAGCATGACCCTGCTCAAGGGCCGCCGGACCGCCATCAACCTGGTGCTGATGCTGGGCCTGTGGCTGGCGGCGGTGTTCTGGCTGTTCGCCTTCTACAACCCCACCAATCTCGCCGTGGACAAGCTCTACTGGTGGTGGGTGGTGCACCTCTGGGTCGAGGGGGTCTGGGAGCTGATCATGGCGGCGCTGCTGGGTTACCTGCTGATCAAGATGACCGGCGTCGACCGTGAAGTGATCGAGAAGTGGCTCTACATCATCGTCGGCCTGTCGCTGTTCTCCGGCCTGCTGGGTACCGGCCACCACTACTACTGGATCGGTGCGCCGAGCTACTGGCAGCCTATCGGCAGCATCTTCTCCACCCTGGAGGTGATCCCCTTCTTCGCCATGGTGGTGTTCGCCTTCACCATGTTCTGGAAGGGCAGCCGTAACCACCCCAACAAGGCCGCCATGCTGTGGGCCCTGGGGTGCCCGACCGTGGCCTTCTTCGGCGCCGGCGTGTGGGGCTTCATGCATACCCTGCACTGGGTCAACTACTACAGCCACGGTACCCAGGTCACCGCCGCCCATGGCCACCTGGCCTTCTACGGGGCCTACGTGATGCTGATTCTCGGCATCATCACCTTCGCCATGCCGCATCTGCGCCGCATCCAGCCCTACAACCAGGTGCTGAACATGTGGGGCTTCTGGATCATGACCGGCGCCATGTGCTTCATGACCTTCACGCTGACCTTCGCCGGTGTCGTCCAGACCCACCTGCAGCGCGTACTGGGCATGAACTACATGGAAGTACAGGACCAGCTCGGCCTGTTCTACATGATGCGCCTGGGCGCCGGTATCGCCGTGGCCATCGGGGCAGTGATGCTGCTCTACGCCTTCTTCGGCCCGGCCCGTGAACAGGTCCCCGCGGGCGGCACCCAGTTGACCGCTGGCCCCGAGCGCACCTGACCCCGAGGGCCCCGCACGGGGCCCTCTTCGATTGACCCTGACGGGAGACTCCCCATGTCCCTATCCACCGTGGCCGTCCAGCCGGCCGACCAGGAGATTCCCTACTACGAGAGCGTGGGCAACGAGTGCACCATGTTCGAGCAGGCGTTCCGGCAGCGATTGCCGCTGCTGCTCAAGGGGCCGACCGGCTGCGGCAAGACCCGCTTCGTCAGCCATATGGCGGCCAGGCTCGGCAAGCCGCTGTTCACCGTCTCCTGCCACGATGACCTGACGGCTGCCGACCTCACTGGCCGCTATCTGCTGCAGGGCGGCGAGACCCGCTGGGTCGATGGCCCCCTGACTCGTGCTGTCCGCGAAGGCGGCATCTGCTACCTCGACGAGGTGGTGGAAGCCCGCAAGGACGTCACCGTGGTGATGCACCCGCTCACCGATGACCGTCGGCTGCTGCCCCTGGAGCGCACCGGCGAGCTGCTCGAGGCGCCCGACGACTTCATGCTGGTGGTCTCCTACAACCCCGGCTACCAGCACATCCTCAAGTCCCTGAAACCGAGCACCCGTCAGCGCTTCGTGGCGATGTCCTTCGGCTTTCCGCCCCCCCAGATGGAGCGCGACATCGTGGCCCGCGAGAGCGGCCTTGCGCCGGAGCGCTGCGCGGCGCTGGTCAACCTGGCGGCCAGCCTGCGCGACATGAAGGGTCAGGACCTGGAGGAGGGCGTCTCCACCCGGCTGCTGGTCTACTGCGCCACCCTGATCGCCGCCGGCATGCCGATCCGGGAGGCGGCTCGCGCCACCCTGGTGGAGCCGCTCTCCGACGACGCCGACGTCCAGGAGGGGCTGATGGAGGCCATCCAGGCCACCTTCGGTTAATGGCACCTTTCATGGGGGCAAGGATGCTGAGTGAAGGGGCGCCGGGTACAGGTCGAAGAGGAGGTCATTTGCCATGGAGGGCAAATGTAGCGCCCAGGGAAGGGTTCACAGCGCCTCCTCGCAGACCTGTTCCCGGCAAAGCCCCATTGGATTATCTGTATCCCGTCCATCCAGATCGACACATTCGCCAGGAGGTCATGCATGCTGGACTTTCTTGAGGTCGAGGAGACCGTCGGCCGCTTCTGGCACCGCTGGGCCTCCGGCGCGGCGAGCTATCCGGACCATCCCGAGGCGGCGGTCTGCCTCGAGAGCCTGCGTCCCATGCTGGGCGTCTTCTTTCGCGCCGGCGGCGGCGAGCAGGGCATCGAGGTGGCCGCCATCGCCCGGCGTGCCTCGGCGCATCGGCTGAGCCTGCGTCAGCGCCTGGGACTCGACGAGGAGGCCCTCGACCAGGCCCGTCGTGACGAGGGGAACCTGCTGCTGCCGCCGCGCCTGGCGCTCTTCCCCGAGGCGGCCCTCAACCGCGACCTCTACCTCTGGCTCACGGCCTTCCTGGCCGAGGCGCGACCGCTGACCCTGCCCGCCGACCCGCTGCAGGCCGACCTGCAGCGCCTGCGCGAGGCACGCCGCATCACGCGGGCCGCCCTGACCCGCTTCCCGGGACTGACGGATCGCTACGTGCGGCTGTGCGGCGAGCTGCTCGCCATCCGCCCACAGCGCAGGCGCCTGCCGCCCCGCGAGGCGGCCCTGGAGGCCGCCGTGCGGGCCGAGCTGGGAGCCCCCGATCCCGACGAGGCCTGGGCCGCGGCCATGCAGCGTGCCATCCGTGAGCCGGACCTCCCGCTGGAGGCGTTCCACGCGCCGCGCGGCTACCGCCCGCCGCTGCCAGTGCCGCTGTGGGGACAGGCGGTCACCCTGGGCACCCGTGACGCTGCTCGCGAGGAGAGCGTTGACGACGACGAGGCGCCGGCCAGTGCCGGGGAGTCCCAGGAGGATGACCAGGGCAAGCGCAAGGCCGACCGCCGCGAGCAGGACCAGGCCGACCGCGACGATCCGCTGATGCTCAACAACATGGAGAAGATGCTCTCCTGGGCCGAGATGGTGAACCTCAACCGCCACGTGGACGACGAGGAGGACGAGGATGCCCGCCAGGCAGCCGACCAGATGGACGAGATCGTGCTGTCCCCCAACCGCCAGAAGGCGGCCTCGCGGCTCAAGCTCGACCTCGACCTGGCCCCCGACGAGGTCGCCGGGGGGCGGCTCAAGGGTCGCCATACCTATCCCGAGTGGAATCACCGCCGGCAGGCCTACCTGCCCGATCACTGCGTGGTGCTTAGCGACGTGCAGAGCGAGGAGGGCGAGGACTGGGCGCCCGACGAGGCGACCCGGCGGCGCATCCGCCGGGTGCGTCGCGAGTTCGAGGCGCTGCGCCCGCGGCGCGAGATCCTGCGCGGCCAGCTCGACGGCAGCGAGCTCGACATGGACGCGTTGATCCGCTCGCGCTGCGATCTGGCCGCCACGGGTGAGTCCAGTGATCGGCTCTACCTGGCCAGCCGCACCCAGGCCCGTGACCTGGCGGTCTCGATCCTGGTGGATGTCTCGCTCTCCACCGAGGCCTGGCTGCAGGACCGCCGGGTGCTCGACGTGGCCAAGGAGGCGCTGCTGGTGCTGGGCCACGGCCTGGCGGGCTGCGGCGACGACTATTCGATCCACAGCTTCACCTCCCAGCGGCGTCACAGGATATGGGTCAACACCCTGAAGGCGTTCGACGACCCCATGGGCGACCGGGTATCGCGGCGGATCGCCGCCCTCAAGCCGGGCTCCTATACCCGCATGGGGCCGGCCATTCGGCACCTGACCAGGCAGTTGAGCGAGCGACCCAATCGTCACCGGCTGCTGCTGATGCTCACCGACGGCAAGCCCAACGACAACGACTACTACGAGGGGCGCTACGGCATCGAGGACACCCGCAAGGCGGTACGCGAGGCGCGGCGTCAGGAGGTGCGGGTGTTCGGCGTGACCATCGATGGCGAGGCGGGGCAGTATATTCCCCGGCTATTCGGCCGCGGCGGCTATGCCATCGTGCAGCGCCCCGAACACCTCTCCCAGGCATTGCCGGGGATCTATCGCCAGATCATCGCCACCTGAGCGCTGTGCTCGTGGCCCCATCGTCGAGGAGATGCGCCATGTCCATCCGAGCCCGACTGAACCTCGCCGTGGCGCTCTGGTGCCTGGTTGCCGTGGCGGTGGTGCTGCCGCTGGCGTGGCTGATCAACAGCCGTGACTGGGGGGTCGGCCTGATGCTGCTGACGCCGCTGGTGGTCTACGGTCTCATGCGCCTGGGGCGTGCCCTGGAAGACTGGGCCCGAACGACGGCACCACCGAAGGGGTAGGGCGCGCGAAGGTGGGACGCTCACGCCCCTACGGCGAGCCGTCCCTGACATAGATGCACTTCCCCGCCACGAAGGTCTGCTGCGGCTGGAGGTCGTCGTCAAGCAGGGTCAGGTCGGCGTCATGCCCCACGGCCAGTCGCCCTTTCCGGTCATCGAGCCCGAGTACCCGCGCCACGTTGCCCGAGATCAGGCCCAGGGCCTGCTCCAGCGGCAGCACCTCCTCGCGCACCAGGCGCTGCCAGTCCGCAATCAGGGTGCGGTTGCCCGCCACCCGCATGCCGATATATCTGCCCTGAGCGTCGAACTCGGGCAGACTGCCGTTGCAGTCGGAACTCAGGGTGATGCGCTCGACGGCAACGCCGCGCTGGAGCAGCCGTGACACCGCGCCGAAGCCGCTCAGGTCATCCTCGTCGGCGTCATCAAAGGCGGTCACATCCACGTTGGCGTCGAAGGTCAGCGCGTAGTCGGCCGCCTCCTCGAGCAGCTCACGATGGCGGTTCACGTGGGTCGGGATCACCTGCTCGGGCGGTATCTCGGTCTCGGTGAGCAGGCGGCGCAGCGGCGTCAGTCCGCGCCTGCCGTCGCCGATGTGGAAGTGACAGATGCCAAGCTTGCCGGCCAGCATGGCACCGACGCGCACCTCGCTGACCAGTCGCTCGATCTCGTCCTGTCGCGGCTGGCTGGAGCGATGATCCGAGAGCGCCAGCTCGCCCAGGCCGATGACCTCGGGGATCCAGGCCAGGTCACGCTGCAGGTCGCCGGTGAGCGTCGGCGGTGGCACCCGGTAGGACCCCGTGTACATGTAGGCCGCGATGCCCTCGGCGCGCAATCCTCGCACCTTGGCCAGCAGGTCCGCCGGTGAGCGGCTGATGCCGTCGGTGCCCAGCACCCCGACCACGGTGCCGATGCCCATGGACGCAATCGCGTGGGCCGTGATCTCCGGGCAGCGGGTGCCGCAGCCCCCTTCGCCGCCACCGCCGGTCACGTGCACATGCTGGTCGATGAAGGCGGGCACCGCGGTGAGGTGGCGAGCCTCCACCAGGCGCACCGGCCACCCATCCGGCACGGCGATGTCGCGCCCCAGGGCCGCGATCCGGCCATCGGCAATCAGGATCTCGGTGGCCTCGAGCGGTTCGGGCGCGAAGATGTGCCCGACACGCAGCAGGGTCAGCAGGGGGGGGCCCGATCGGCATGGGGCATCATGCTGATTCACCGCTGGGGTCAGTCGCCACCGGCGGCGAGAAACGGCGGCCCTTCAGGCGCTCGATGGCGCCCTCGACATCATCGATCAGCAGCACCAGCAGGTCGCCTTCGCCTGCCTCATCGAAGGCCCTGTCGACGGCCCGGGACTCCTCCATGATGACCTCCACCCGGCAGGCACCCGGCACTGATTCGGCGCCGTCGCGCAACAGGCGGGCGGCGTCACCGGGAGCGCGCCCGCGGGCATCGGTCTCGTAGATGAAGACGACGTCGTGCATCCGGGCGAGCAGGGTGCCCAGCGTGAACAGATCCTCGTCACGGCGATTCCCCGGGGCGCTGGCCACGCTGAGGCGTCGCCGGGCGGGAATGCAGCCGACCAGTTCGCTCAATGCCTCGAGCGCCGGCACATTGTGGCCGTAGTCGATCAGCACTTTCATGCCGTTGGCGTCGATGAGGTTGGTGCGGCCGGGGTTCTGCCCCGGGCTGGGGTGGAAGGTCTGCAGGCCCCGCTGGATGTCGGCGATGGAGAGGCCCAGGGCGTAGGCGGCCGCGCTGGCGGCCAGGGCATTGGCGACATTGAAGCGGGCATGGCCCTCGAAGGTGATCGGCACGTCCACCACCGGGATTACCTCGGCCTCGACATGGCCCTGGCGCATCACGAGGCGTTCGTCATGGACGGTAAAGGCGACCCCCTGGTCGCGGACATGTCGACGGACGGGGCGCGAGTCGGGGTCCAGCGTGAAGAAGATGATATCGCCCCGGGCCCACTCCTGGCCGGCCAGCACCCTGGGGTCGTCGGCATTGAGCACGGCCGTTCCACCCTGGCGAACGGCATCGATCACCACGGTCTTGCAGCGCGCCAGCTCGTCAAGGGTATGGATGTCATGCTCGCCCAGGTGGTCGCTGGCGATATTGAGCAATACGCCCACGTCGCACTCGTCGAATCCCAGGCCGCGGCGCATGATGCCGCCCCGGGCGACCTCGAGGACGGCGCACTCGACGGTGGGCTCGCGCAGCACGATCGCGGCCGCCTGGGGGCCGCTGTAGTCACCGCGCATGATGACATGATTGTCGACCTCGATGGTCCCGGTACAGGCCATGCCGACATGGCGTCCCGCCTGGCGCAGCAGGTGCGAGAGCAGGCGCACCGTGGTGGTCTTGCCATTGGTGCCGGTGACCGCCGCAATGGGGATGCGTCCCGTGTCCTCGCTGTCGGGGAACAGCATGTCGATCACCGGGCGACCGACAGCGCGGCCCTCCCCGTGGGTGGGCGACAGGTGCATGCGAAAGCCGGGCCCGGCATTGACCTCGACCACGGCGGCGGACTGCTCCTCCAGGGGGCGGGTGAGGGTCTCGGCCAGCAGGTCGATGCCGATGATGTCGAGCCCCACCAGCCGCGCGACCCGCTCCGCCACATAGCGCACTTCCGGATGGACATCGTCGGTCACGTCCGTGGCCGTGCCCCCTGTGCTCAGGTTTGCCGTGGGCTTGAGGAGGACCATCTCGCCGGCCGGGATGACGCTCTGCAGGGTCAGATTCTGCTGGCCGATCAGCCGCAGCGACTGCTCGTCCAGCTGGATCTGGGTCAGCAGGTTCTCGTGGCCGACGCCGCGACGCGGGTCCCGGTTCTCCGCGTCGACCAGGGCCTGCAGGGTAGCGACGCCATCGCCGACCACATGGGCCGGGCGGCGTCGGGCCGCGGCCACGAGCTTGCCGTTGATGACCAGCAGGCGATGGTCCTCGCCCCGGATGTACTGCTCGACGATCACCGCGGGGTTGTGACGGGCCGCGATCTCGAAGGCGTCATGCAGCGCCTGGTCATCCTCGATGTTGGTGCTCACGCCGCGGCCATGGTTACCGATGACCGGCTTGACCACGACGGGATAGCCGATGTCTCGGACGGTGTCGAGCGCCTCATCGAAGGCGCTGCATACCCGCCCCCCGGGGACCGGAATGCCGGCATCGGCGAGCACCTGCTTGGTCCACTTCTTGTCGTCGGCGATGCCATGACCGATCAGTGCCGTGTGACCCGTCACCGTTGCCTGGATGCGCTGCTGACGATGGCCATGGCCGAACTGGATGTAACTGCTCTCCTCGCTCAACCGGGTGTGGGGAATGCCGCGCTGGTTGGCGGCATCGACGATGGCAGCAGTTGAGGGCCCCAGCATGTGGGCATCGCGCACCTGCTTGAGGCGGTCGATGATCGCCGGCATGTCGATCGCCTCGCTGGCGAAAAGCCGCTCGACGAGGTGGACGGCCTCGACGCCGGCGGCCAGGCCGCAGGCCTCGTCACGATAGCGATAGACGACGTTGTAGATGCCGGGCTCGTAGCTATCGATGGTCTTGCCGTAGCCTACCGAGAAGCCGATCAGGTTCTGCAACTCGATCGCCACATGTTCGACGACATGGCCGGCCCAGGTGCCGCGCGCCAGTCGCTCCAGGAAGCCGCCGGGCCGGCCGACCGAGCAGCGATGCTCCTGCAGGGTCGGCAGCAGGGCGGTAAGCCGCTCGACAATGTCGGGGACGAGATCGCTTGGCGTCTCCTCGAGTGCACCGATGTCCAGTCGCATGAAGACCGACGGGTAGCGACTGTAGTAGTTCGGGCCGCGCAGGGCCCGGTGCTCGAGAATGTTCATCGGTGCTCCGCGAGAATGGCGCCGAGTTCGTGGGGAACGAGATAGCGCCTCGCCTCGACGTCGAACCCGTGGCCGCTGACCATCGCATGGAGGATCATGTGCTCGACGGCCACCGGCTCGCCCATGGAGAGGTCGGCGATGTTCGAACTCGCCAGGTCCCGGCTGTCGATGAGGATGACGTGTCCCGGGCCGATGGCCTCGAGGATGCCCTGTGGACGGATGATCACGCCGGCATCCTCGCCCAGGCCCACCCCGAGGTATTCGGGGTTGCTCGCCCCGACCTCCATCAGGCGCGTGAAGCGCCCGCGCTCGAGAAAGTGGCTGTCGATGATGAGGCCATCGACCAGCCCCAGGCCGAAGGTCATGTTGACGGCGCCCTTGCGCAGGGCATCGGCGGCGGCGCCGTTGTAGATCATGGTGCCCGGCATGGCCGCTGCGCCGGCACTGGTACCCGCGACCACCGCGCCCTCTTCAAGGCGCTCGCGGATGGCAGTCAGAACCGGGGATCCCCCCAGCACATTGGTCAGGCGCAGCTGGTCACCGCCGGTGAAGAAGATGACGCCGCTCTGCTCGATCAGGCGCACGGTGTCATCCTCGGCCGCCTGCTGGCGGTCGCGAATGGCCAGGGAGTGGACGCGGCTGGCGCCCAGGCGAGAGAAGGCCGCCGCGTAGTCGGGCAGCACCTCGTCGGGAATGCCGCTCGCGGTGGCGATGACGGCGACCTCGACCTCGCCCTCGGGGGCCAGGGCAAAGACCTGCCGCAGGATCTCGAGGTCGGAGGTCCTGTCCTCGGCGCCGCCGATGGCCACCATGCAGCCGGATGTCACGGGGTATTGGGAAACCATCACCTGTTCGTCGCCCAGCGACGCTCTTGAGCCAACGCAGAAGCCACGTTCGCGTAAGTCACTTGTAGCAGCATCAAGCGTGCCGCCTGCATCTTCACTTATAACAGGCATCCCGGCGCGGGGCACGTTCTTGCGGGTCGGGAGTCACCACAGGGGGCCGGAGTGGGCGTCAGCCGGTCAGGCGAGCCGCGAGGTAGCCGCCGGCGATCAGCGTCAGCGTCAGCACCACCAGGCCCACGAAGGCGCCCTTCCAGGCCGGGGTGGCGGCGCGAAGGTTGAGGTAGACCATCAGCAGGCGCTGGGCCTTGAAGCCGGTGGCGGCGACCACCAGGCCCGCCGACCACAGCGGCAGCGCCTGCCAGCTGCCCTGGTCCAGCCGCGCCGAGATCATCGAGAGCAGGGTCAGGGCCATCAGCATGGCCCAGGTGAACAGCAGGCGGCGGGTGCCGGGCAGCGTTGTCATTCGGCCTCCGGTTCAGGGCAGTGGAGCCTTCCGCGCATTGACGAGCCTTCAGCGCAAGAGGTAGAGCAGGGGATAGAGCAGGATCCAGATCAGGTCGACCATGTGCCAGAAGGCGGCGGCGGTCTCCACGTTCTCGAGGGAGGTGCGCCAGGTCACCAGCGCCAGCAGCGCCAGGCCGAACAGCACATGGGCGAAATGGAAGGCGGTCAGGCCGTAGTAGAAGCCGAAGAAGGCGTTGGTCTCCGGGGTGATGCCGGCGGCGAACTTGCCGACATACTCGATCCCCTTGACGATACCGAACAGCACGCCCAGCCCCATCGCAGCGCCCAGCCACTGGCGGGCTCGACGGATCTGTCCGGCGCTCACGGCCTCCACCGCCAGGGCCACGCAGAGCCCGCTGGTCAGCAGCACCAGCGTGTTGAGCCCGCCCGTCAGCGGGTCGAGCTCACGCTGGGAGGCGTTGAAGAGTGTTGTCGCCGCTACCCGCTCCACGACGTAAAGGGCGAAGAAGGCGCTGAAGACCAGCATCTCGCTGAGGATCAGCACCCACATCAGCGGGTTGCCGGGTAGCGCCGAGAGTGGCCCCCACCCGGGGTTGGGAAGTGCCCGCTCGTTCATCCGTCCGCCAGGGTCACCCGGGCGCCGCCGAAGGTCAGGCTGCGCGGATGGGCCACCGGCTGGTTCGCGGTCAGGCGTCTTATGCCCACGCCGCAGCGCGCCACCATCCAGATCAGGCAGGCGGTGAAGTAGATGTAGCCCAGCGCCCAGGGCGCCATGGCAGGGGCCCCGAGCATTCCCAGCAGCTGCCAGGAGGCGACGAAGAGGCCCCCGCCCAGCATGCCCAGCCAGAAGGTGCGGATCTGGAACTCCAGGTGACTCCGCACCCAGGGGGCGGCGCGGTGGCGCTTGACGTGGGCGATCAGCACGCCGACGGGGGCGGTGACCACGGCGAGCACGCTGCCCAGGAAGAGCATGTAGACGACGATGGCCGCGCCGCGGCCGGGGGCGGTCTTGTCGGGATTGGCGAAACCTTGGTGGGCCAGGGGGTGGGACATGGGAGATACCTCGCATCCGGCAGTCGGCCGGGTCCGCTTCGGAAGGGTCGGCAAATTGATATATTTCACATGCCACTATAGCGCGAGGCGCGGCGACTTTTCCTGGCCTGGATCAAGGGAGCCTCACGCGTGCCGCCTGCGCTCGCCGGCGACATGGAGCGCGGCGCTGCCCGTCGGCGCAGGCGGCAGGCATAATGCTCGAGACGCGCTCGCCCCCAGGTGGGGGCGAGCGGTGGGGGAGGCCGGCAGGAGCAAGGTCGCCGGGAGAAGCTAGCGAGCGGCCTGGCTGGCCTTGAGCGCCGCCTGCTCCTCGATCATGCGATCCACCGAGGAGACGTGATACTCCTCGTCGAAGGCGCCCTCGGGCTCCTTCAGCCAGATGAGGCAGATCAGCCAGCTGAGGAAGGCGCCGGTGGCGATGATGTAGAAGAACTGGGTCGGCGTGACGAAGGTGAAGATGGTCAGGTAGACCACCGCCCCCACGTTGCCGTAGGCGCCGGCCATGCCGGAGATCTGGCCGGTGATGCGACGCTTGATCGACGGAATGATGCCGAAGGTCGCCCCTTCCGCCCCCTGGACGAAGAAGGAGGTGAAGACGGTGATGGCCACGGCCACGATCAGCGGCCAGCTCGAGTTGAGCATGGCCATCAGCACGAAGCCGATGCCGATGCCGAACATGTAGCTGAGCATCACGAAGCGGCGGTTGCCCATGCGATCCGAGACCATGCCGCCCATGGGGCGTGCCACCAGGTTGACGAAGGCGAAGGAGGCGGCGATCAGGCCGGCCATGGAGGCACTGAGTCCCCAGGTCTGCTCGAAGAACATCGGCAGCATCGAGACGACCGCCAGCTCGGCACCGAAGTTGGCGAAGTAGGTGCTGTTGAGCGCCGCCACGCTGCTGAAGGGGTACTTGTCGTCCTCGGGGACCCCCTCCTTGAGGATCGGCACGTTGACGCGCAGGATCTGGATGATCTGATAGACGACCACGGCAACGATCGCCAGGTAGGCGATGACGGCGCCGGTGGTGGAGAGGTAGCCCAGGTTCTGGATGCGCCATACCAGGATGCCGAGCACGCCGACCAGCGGGATGGTCCAGAGGATCAGCTTGATCATGTCGGCCCAGCTGCTGACCTCCATGGCGGCGGCCTTGCGCGGCTTGCGGTGTGACTTGGGATCGGGACCGTCGGTGATGCCGAACCAGTAGTAGACGCCGTAGGCGGCCATGACGATGGCGCTCTGGGCGATGGCCCAGCGCCAGCCGTCCTCGCCGCCGTACATGGTGATGGCGATGGTGGGCAGCGTCATGGCGGCGGCGGCGGAGCCGAAGTTGCCCCAGCCGGCATAGAACCCCTCGGCAAAGCCGATGTCCCGAGGCTTGAACCACAGCGCGGTCATGTGGATGCCGACCACGAAGCTGGCGCCGATGGAGCTGAGCACCAGGCGCGAGACCAGCAACTGGGTCATGGTATTGCCGAAGGCAAATACCAGAGCGGGGACCGACATCGATACCATCAGGATCGAGAACACCCGGCGCGGGCCGAAGCGGTCCAGCGCCATGCCGACGATGATGCGGGCCGGAATGGTCAGCGCCACGTTGCAGATGGCGAACAGCTTGATATCGTCCTGGGTCAGCCAGTCGACGCTCTTGAGCATGCTCGAGGCGAGCGGCGCCATGTTGAACCAGACATAGAAGGTGATGAAGAAGGCGATCCAGGTCAGGTGCAGGGCCCGGATCTCCGGGTTCTTCACCTTGAAGACGGCGGAGGCTTTCATGATCGTCTATTCCTCGTTTCCGGTGTCGCCAGTGGGCAGAATCAGAAGCGGACACTCGGCGCGGCGGGTCAGAAAGGAGCTGACGCTGCCGAAGGTCATGTAGTCGAACTCATCGAAGATGGCGTTGAGCGACTTGGCGATGAAGCTCGGGTCGGGCTCGTGGCTGTGCCGCGCGATCACCAGCAGATCGGGCTTTTCCCTGTGCGTGGCCTGCAGCAGAAGCTTGCGGGCATCGCCCTCGGCGATCAGGAACTCGGCCTCGAAGCCCCCCTTCACGGCCACCTCGACCCCCGCTTTCAGGTGGCCCTTGAGCTCCGCGTACTCCTCCTCGAAGAGCTCCTCGTTGGCGTCAGTGCTATCCCGCGGGTTCTCGACGACGCCGACCAGCATCAGGGTGGGCGCGTTGTGGTGGAACATCTGCATGGTCTGGTCCAGGGCCAGCCTGGCGTTTCGCGACCCATCGTAAGCAAGCATGATCTTCATGGTGTTTCTCGACATATCGGGTGGGTGAAGCGCCCGGGTAGCTCCCGGGCGCTGCCGGCTTGAGGGTCAGGGGTTCTTCACATAGGCGCCGGGGCGCAGGTAGAACCACCAGTTGATCACCAGGCAGACGGCGTAGAAGACCGCGAAGCCGTACATGGCAAGCTCCGGCGTGCCGGCCTGGATCTGCTCGCCCATCACCCGCGGGGCGATGAAGGCGCCGTAGGCGGCCACGGCGGAGGTCCAGCCCAGCACCGGGCCCTTCTGCTGGGCATTGAAGATCACACCGATGCTGCGGAAGGTGGAGCCGTTGCCGATGCCGCTGGCGGCGAACAGGATCACGAACATGATCATGAAGATCGCGAAATAGCTGTTCGGGTCGGTGGCGTTGTAGGCCAGCATCATCACGTAGCCGGTCACGGCGGAGGCGATGACCATGACCACCGAGATGAGCTGGGTGACGATGGCGCCGCCCACCTTGTCGGAGATCCAGCCGCCGACCGGACGGATCAGGGCGCCGACGAAGGGACCGATCCAGGCCCAGGTGAGGGCACTGGGGGCATCGGGGTTGGAGACCCGGGTCACGCTGCCGTCGGCGGCCACCTCCATCATGTTGCCGAAGATGACGTTGATGGAGAGCGGCAGGGCCGCGGAGAAGCCGATGAAGGAGCCGAAGGTGAGGATGTAGAGCACCGTCATCGACCAGGTGTGCTTGTTGGAGAAGATCTCGAACTGCTTTCTGATGTTCGGCTTGATGTCGCCGGGGATCAGGCGCAGCAGCACCACGGTCAGCACGATGGTCAGCGGCAGGGCGACCCACATGCCGACCAGGTTGAGGGCGAACATGCCGATGATGCTGGTGACGGCACCCACGGCGTAGAGACCCAGGATCTTGCCGAAGGCCTGGGCGGGGCTACCCGGGTTGGGGGTGATGGTGCGCAGGTTGTTCATGCCGAACCAGCCGGCAAAGGCCAGCGGAATCAGGAAGACCAGCCAGATGAAGCCGGCGTTCTGTATCCAGGTGTCGGTGCCCGCCTCGATGCGGCCGATCAGGGTGCCGCTGGCACTCTCCAGCGCCATGGGGCCGCCGGCGATGGCACCGAAGATACCCACGGTCATCACCAGCGGGATCAGGATCTGCATGGTGGTGACGCCGAAGTTGCCCAGGCCCGCGTTCATGCCCAGGGCGTAGCCCTGCTGCTTCTTGGGAAAGAAGCTGGAGATGTTGCTCATCGAGCAGGCGAAGTTGCCGCCGCCGATCCCCGAGAGCAGCGCCAGGGCCTGGAAGATCCACAGCGGGGTCCCGGGGTTCATCAGCGCGATGCCGGTGCCGGCTGCCGGGATCATCAGCAGGGCGGTGGTCAGAAAGACAGTGTTGCGCCCGCCGGCGATCCGGATCATGAAGGAGGCCGGGATACGCAGGGTGGCGCCCGAGAGGCCGGCCAGCGCGGTCAGGGTGAAGAGTTCATTTACCGTGAACGGGAAGCCCAGGTTCTGCATCTGGGTGGTGATCATCCCCCACATCAGCCAGACGGCGAAGCCCATCAGCAGGCTGGGAATGGAGATCCAGAGGTTGCGGTTGGCAACCTTCTTGCCCTCCTGCTCCCAGAACTCCCCGTTCTCGACATCCCAGTGTTCGATGTCGGCATTCTTTCTGGTCATGGCCTTTCCCCCTCAGAGCGCTTGCGTGGGGCCCCGGCCCGCGGTCACGGTTGACCGATATCAAGGCCTGGGGCTTTGCCGCGAAAGATACGCCGGGTCGGGGGGCAGCGAAACGGGGGGTAACGGCCGGTAAATCCTCGGGATACCTCCAGGGTGGTAGGAGGCATGCGATTCTATATCATTGATAAAAAAAGAACTTTTCAGGGAAGGCGCGGCCGCGGAGGAAGCGGCGGGCAGTCGAGGAGTCTTTGGAGGTATCCACACAGAACCTACTTGTCCACACCCTCCTGGACGGCCCAGACCGCCGCTTCCACCCGCGAGCGCAGGTTGAGCTTCTTGAGCAGGTGCTTGACGTGCACCTTCACCGTGCCCTCGGTGATGTCGAGCTTGCGGGCAATCAGCTTGTTGGAGAGCCCGGCGGCCAGCTGGCGCAGGATCTCGCGCTCGCGCTGGGTCAGGCTGTGGATATCCGGGGCTGACGGCTGGTTGCGCTGGCTGCGCAGGGCCTCGGCCAGCAGGGCGGTGAGGCTCTCGCTGATCACCATGCGGCCCAGGGCCGCCTGGCGGAGCTGGCGAACCATCTCGTCGGGGTCCATGTCCTTGAGCAGGTAGCCGTCGGCGCCGCTGCGCAGGGCGTTGACCACGTCCTCCTCGTGATCCGAGACGGTGAACATCACGATGCGTCCCGCATAGCCCTGCTCGCGCAGCGCCTTCAGGGTGGCAATGCCGTCCATGCCGGGCATGTTGAGATCGAGCAGGATCATGTCGGGGTCGAGCTCGTCGGCGAGTCGGAGACCGACCTCCGGCTCCCCTGCCTCGCCGGCCAGGTCCAGGTCGTCTTCCAGCTCGAGCAGCTGTGCCACGCCGCGGCGCAGCAGCGGGTGGTCGTCGATGAGCAGTATCGTGGCAGGGGTGTCGTGATCGGTCCGGGTCATCCTGGGCTACTCCCTGTGTCCGTGGTGAAGAGCAGTGGTCTCGGGCCCGCTGGCCGGCTGCTGGGCGATCAGTCGCGTGGTCTGGGGCGAGAAGGCGAGCTCGACCAGGGTGCCGCCGGCCTGGCGGTTGCGTACCGCGAACTCGCCGCCCAGGGTATCGGCGCGGTCGCGCATGATCACCAGCCCGTAGTGCATGGGCGGCGAGCCGTCCGCCGGCAGGCCGATGCCGTCGTCCTCGACCATGACATGCAGCCGGGCCTGCTGGAAGCGCACCGTGACTGCTGCCCAGTGGGCCCGGGCATGCTTGTGGATATTGGCCAGGGCTTCGCGGACCACCTGCAGCACATGGATCTCCTCGTTGGGGTTGAGCAGGTGCGGCGGCACGTCGAAGAACAGTTCCACCGGGAAGCCCAGTCGCTCGGCGAACTCCTCGGTGGTCTGGCGCAGGGCGCTCGAGAGGCCGGGTCCCTCGAGCTTGAGGCGGAAGGTGGTGAGCAGCTCGCGCAGCTGACGGTAGGCGCTGTCGAGCCCGGTGCGCAGCTCGCCGAAGACGGCCGTCTGGGCCTCGCGCGGCATCTCCCTGGCCTGCATGCGCTCGAGCCGGGCGACCTGCATCTTGAGGTAGGAGAGCGACTGGGCCAGGGAGTCATGGAGCTCCCGGGCGATGATGGTGCGCTCGTTCATCAGTGTCACCTGCTGCTGCTCCTCGATGCGCCGCTGCAGGTAGACTGCCGTGGCCAGCTGGTCGGTCAGGGCGTTGAGCAGCCGGCGGGTGCTGTCGGTGAGTTCGCGGTCCTCGGGATACCAGATCTCCAGGGTGCCGAGCAGGGTCGCGCCGACGCTCACCGGCAGCAGCAGACACTCCGCCGCGCCGTCCTCGGAGAGCGTCATGGGCTCGGGGTCGAGCAGGCAGGCGTGGCAGTCATGGTCGCGACAGTAGGTCGGCCGGCTGCGTGAGTGGGTGGCGAGAATCGGCACCTCGCGGTCGTCGAAGGGGTCGTGCAGCGAGAGCCGGATCGGGCCGATCTCGAGCAGCTCCTCGATGCGGCGCAGCATCGGCGCGGCGCTGGCGCAGAGGTCGTTGCCGCCGCCATAGAGGGCCCGGCTGCCGTCGTGGAGCACCTGCATGACCCGGTTGCTGCGCTCGAGCTCCTGCTTCTTGCGCGAGACGCGCGCCTCCAGCTCGGCGTAGCTGGCGGCGAGCTCGCCGGACATGGTGTCCAGGGTTCGCCCCAGCAGGGCCAGCTCGTCGCTGCCCTTGAGCCGGGTGCGATAGTGGAAGTTGCGACGGCCGGTCTCCCGGGCCAGCACCACCAGCTGGTGCAGCGGGGCCACCAGGTTGTGGCGGATGTCGTAGAGGGCGATCGCCACCACCACGGCCGTGAGCACCAGGAAGAGGATCTGCAGCACGCTGAGCAGGCGGATCTTCGCCTCGCTGTTCTGCTCCAGCCGGCTGACCATCTGGTCGATGTCACCCACCAGGCCGTCCAGGGTCTGGCGCAGCGCGTCGACCTCCAGCTCACCACCGGCAATGGCACGGCTCACCTCGGGGGCCAGCGCCTCGTTCCAGCGCGTATGGAGCCGCCGGTAACGCTCACGCAGGGGATGGTCCTCGGCCTCGGGCAGGGCCCGGGTCAGTCGGGGACTGTCGAGTCGCTCGCGGAAGCGCTCGGCCAGCATCTCGACCCGCTCGCGCTGCGCCGCCTCGGGCTGGCGCTCATAGCGCTGCAGGGCCGCGACGATCTGGTAGGTGTTCATGCGCAGCGAGCCGGCGACGTTGATGGCGGCGGCATCGCCGCGAGTGCCATTGGCCACCACCATGGTCACCACGATGCTGACCAGTGCCAGGGCGCTGATCGCCAGCAGCGAGGCGACGATGCGCGCCACCAGGGAGCGTTGCAGCAGTTTCATCGACGGGATCGTCCTCCGCACGCGGCGCTGGAGTAGGAGTTGTGGGTGCCACTATACCCTAGTGGGTACTCGATGCTCCCTCAAAGGTGTACCTCCCTTGCCCTTTTGACCCTGCCCCCGGGGCTCCCGAGAATCCAGCCAACCCTCTCGAGCTCCGGCGCCATGACCCGCGACCCCGATTCTCTCCCGAACCCGCCTCGTGATGCGACAGTCGATGGCGAATCGGCGCCTCCCGGCTATCGCTCGCTGGTGGTGGTCGTGCTCTCGCCGCTGGCCTTCGCCCTGGTCTTCGCCTGCTGGACCCTGTTCGCCGTGCTCGGGGTGGAGCTGCGCCGGGACCTGGCCCTGGGCAGCATCGGCTTCGCGGTGCTGCTGGCCATGCCGATGCTCGCCGGTGCCCTGGCCAGCCTGCCCATGGCGCTGCTGGCCCGTCGTCTCGGCGGGCGTCGGGTGATGCTTGGCTGCCTGCTGCTGATCTGCCCGTTCCTGTGGTGGGTCAGTCAGGCCCATCACTACCTGGAGTTCCTGCTGGCCGGCCTGGGGCTGGGGCTGGGTGCCGGCGCCCTGGCCGCCGGCCTGGTCTATGTGGCGGAACTGGGGCCGCCGCGCCATGCCGGCCTGGCGCTGGGTCTCTACGGGGCGGGCATGATGGGGGCAGGACTGAGCTATCTGCTGCTGCCGCTGGTCAGCCAGGCCTATGGCTGGCGCATGGCACCGCTGCTCTACCTGGTGCCGGTGCTGCTGGTGGCGGCCCTGCTGTGGCTGTTCGCCGATGACGCCGATGCGCCCGCCGGCGAGACGCAGGAGGATGGCGTGTCGCCGGCGCGTGCTGCGCCCGGGAGTCGAGCCGTGCACCGGGTGTCACGCCTTGCCGACTGGCAGCTGTGGCGGCTGGCGATCACCTACAGCTTCTTCTTCGGCGCCTTCGTTGCCCTGGCGCTATGGCTGCCCGGCCACCTGGCGGCCCGCTACGGCCTCTCGCTGCAGGCCGCGGCCCTCTGGGCCCTGCCCTTCACGCTCGCCGTCGGGGCGGGCCAGGTGATCGGCGGTGCCCTGGCTGATTGGCAGGACTTTCGCAGCCTGCGCTGGTGGGTCAGTGCCTTCGTGCTGGTCTGTCTCTTCCTGCTCTCCTATCCCCCCTTCTCGATGCGCATCGAGGGCGTGCATGGCGAATTGACGCTGCACTATGCGGCCCCGCTATGGGGCTTTCTGGGGCTGCTGGTGGTCATGGGCATCGCCATGGGCATGGGGCAGGGCAGTCTGATGCGGCTGATCCATCGCGATCATGGCGGCGACATGGCGCTGGTGGGCGGGCTGGCGTTGACCCTGGGCGGGCTCTTTGCCGCTCTGCTGCCGCCGGTCTTCGTGCTGGGCAGCGAGTGGCTCGGGGTGCGAACCGCAGGCTTCATGTTCCTCTATGCCGCCCTGGTGGCGTGCATGCTGGTGATGCTGGCTGACCATGCGAGAGGAGCCTGTCGGACTTAACGCTGATCTACTGCGAGATCCGAATCTCTCGTCACGATCGGTCAAATCCGACAGGCTCCTGGGCCCCCGGCGCGCCCTCTGAATGCGCCATCTAACCCTTCCTCCACCGGCGCCTATCCCCTTGGAGGTAGGGGGCATGTATATGGAGGTAACCTGGCAGTATTCCGCTTTTCAATCCTCCAGAATTCGCTCCATGGAAGCTGCCTGAGCCCTGCGAGGGAGTGGCAGTCCGAGTGGCCCGGGGTGGCCACGCATCTTATCAGGAGCCTGGAGAGCGACCATGAGTCACTTCATCGATCGGCTGAACTTCTTCCGCAAGGCCCGCGAACCCTTCGCCAACGAGCATGGCGAGGTCCGCCAGGAGTCCCGCGAGTGGGAGAATGGCTACCGGCAGCGCTGGCAGCACGACAAGGTGGTGCGGTCCACCCACGGGGTGAACTGCACCGGTTCGTGCAGCTGGAAGATCTACGTCAAGAATGGCCTGGTCACCTGGGAGACCCAGCAGACCGACTACCCGCGCACCCGGCCCGACCTGCCCAACCATGAACCCCGTGGCTGTCCGCGTGGCGCCAGCTACTCCTGGTACATGTACAGCGCCAACCGCCTCAAGTACCCGCTGGTCAGAAAGCCGCTGCTCAAGTTGTGGCGTGAGGCCCTCGAGGCGAAGGGTGACCCGGTGGATGCCTGGGCCTCCATCGTCGAGGATCCGGCCAGGACCAAGGAGTACAAGCGTGCCCGGGGCATGGGCGGCTTCGTGCGTGCCGACTGGAACGAGCTCAATGAGCTGATCGCCGCCTCCAACGTCTATACCGCCAAGCAGTTCGGACCGGACCGGATCATCGGCTTCTCGCCGATTCCTGCCATGTCCATGGTCAGCTATGCCGCGGGCAGTCGCTACCTGTCGCTGATCGGCGGCGTGTGCATGAGCTTCTATGACTGGTACTGCGACCTGCCGCCGGCCTCGCCGATGACCTGGGGCGAGCAGACCGACGTGCCCGAGTCGGCCGACTGGTACAACGCCGGCTACATCATCGCCTGGGGTTCCAACGTGCCTCAGACCCGTACGCCGGATGCCCATTTCTTTACCGAGGTGCGCTACAAGGGCACCAAGACCGTCTCCATCACCCCGGACTATGCCGAGGTCTCCAAGCTCACCGACGAGTGGCTCTCCGCCAAGCAGGGCACCGATGCCGCCCTCGCCATGGCCATGGGGCACGTGATCCTCAAGGAGTTCCACCTCGACAGCCCCAGCGCCTACTTCACTGACTATGTGCGGCGCTACACCGACATGCCCTTCCTGGTCGAGCTCGAGGCCCGTGAGGACGGCAGCTACGCGCCGGGCCGCCAGCTGCGCGCCAGCGACTTCGACGCCAGCCTGGGGCAGGAGAACAATCCCGAGTGGAAGACCGTCGCCTGGGACGAGGCCCGCGACCAGCTGGTGGTGCCGCGCGGCTCGATCGGCTTCCGCTGGGGCGAGACCGGCGATGAGGTCGGCAAGTGGAACCTCGAGCCGCTGGATGCCGAAGGGACCGAGATCACGCCGCTGCTGACCCTGGCCGAGCACCACGATAGCGTGGCCAGCGTAGCGTTTCCCTACTTCGGCGGCATCGAGCATGAGCACTTCGAGCATGTGAAGGGCGAAGGCCTGGGCGCCGCGGATGACCTGCTGTTCCACAACCTGCCGGCCAAGCGCCTGACGAAGGCCGACAGCAGCGAGATGCTGGCGGTCACCGTGTTCGACCTGATGTGTGCCAACTACGGTATCGACCGTGGCTTCAAGGGGGATGGCGAAGACGACGGGGCGACGTCCTACGACCAGGTGCGTCCCTATACGCCGGCCTGGCAGGAGAAGATCACCGGGGTGTCCGCCGAGCAGGCCACCCGCATCGCCCGCGAGTTCGCCGACAACGCCCACAAGACCCAGGGGCGCAGCATGATCATCGTGGGGGCCGGCATGAACCACTGGTACCACATGGACATGAACTACCGTGGGCTGATCAACATGCTGGTGATGTGCGGCTGCATCGGCCAGAGCGGCGGCGGCTGGGCCCACTACGTGGGTCAGGAGAAGCTGCGCCCGCAGACCGGCTGGCTGCCGCTGGCCTTTGGTCTCGACTGGCAGCGTCCGCCACGCCACATGAACTCCACTTCCTTCTTCTACAGCCACTCGTCCCAGTGGCGCTACGAGAAGCTGGAGATCAAGGAGATCCTCTCGCCGCTGGCCAGGGCCGAGGACTACCCCGGCAGCCTGATCGACTTCAACGTGCGTTCCGAGCGCATGGGCTGGCTGCCCTCCGCCCCGCAGCTGGGTACCAACCCGCTGCACCTGGCGAAGAGGGCCGAGGACGCCGGGATGTCCACCAGGGACTACGCCGTCGAGCAGCTCAAGAGCGGCGCGCTCTCCTTTGCCTCGGAAGATCCGGATGCCCCGGAGAACTTTCCGCGCAACATGTTCATCTGGCGCTCCAACCTGCTGGGCAGCTCCGGCAAGGGTCACGAGTACATGCTCAAGTATCTGCTGGGGACACGCCACGGCATCCAGGGCAAGGACCTGGGCGATTTCGGTGGCCAGAAGCCCGAGGAGGTGAAGTGGCATGACGAGGCGCCGGAAGGCAAGCTCGACCTGCTGGTGACCCTGGACTTTCGCATGTCCACCACCTGCCTCTATTCGGACATCGTGCTGCCCACGGCGACCTGGTACGAGAAGGACGACCTCAATACGTCCGACATGCATCCCTTCATCCATCCGCTGACCGCGGCCACCGACCCGGCGTGGGAGTCGCGCAGCGACTGGGAGATCTACAAGGGTATCGCCAAGGCCTTCTCCAGGGTCTGCGTGGGGCACCTCGGCGAGGAAACCGATCTGGTCACCCTGCCGCACCAGCACGACTCCCCCGCGGAGCTGGCCCAGGTCGAGGTGAAGGACTGGAAGAAGGGCGAGTGTGAGGCGATCCCGGGCAAGACCATGCCCAACCTGATCGAGGTCAAGCGCAACTACCCCGAGACATACGAGCGCTTCACTTCCGTGGGCCCGCTGCTGGAGAGCATCGGCAACGGTGGCAAGGGCATCAGCTGGAATACCGAATCCGAGGTGGAGCTGCTCGGCAAGCTCAACCATCGCAAGCGGGAGGGCTCCTCGAAGGGGCGTCCACAGATCGAGAGTGCCGTTGACGCCGCCGAGATGGTGCTGACGCTGGCGCCGGAGACCAACGGCCAGGTGTCGGTGAAGGCCTGGGACGCGCTCTCCAGGATCACCGGGCGGGATCACACCCACCTGGCGCATCCCAAGGAGGAGGAGAAGATCCGCTTCCGCGACATCGTCGCCCAGCCGCGCAAGATCATCTCCAGCCCGACCTGGTCCGGCCTCGAGGACGAGCATGTCTCCTACAACGCCGGCTACACCAATGTCCACGAGCTGATCCCGTGGCGCACCGTCAGCGGTCGCCAGCAGTTCTACCAGGATCATCCCTGGATGCGCGCCTTCGGCGAGAGCCTGCTGGTCTATCGTCCGCCCATCGACACCAAGGCGGCCAAGGACTTCAAGCTGCCCGAGGACAACGGCAACCCGAGCAAGGCGCTGAACTTCATCACGCCGCACCAGAAGTGGGGGATCCACTCCACCTACAGCGACAACCTGATGATGCTGACGCTCAATCGCGGTGGCCCGGTGGTCTGGCTCTCCGAGACCGATGCGGCCTCGATCGGTATCGAGGACAACGACTGGATCGAGGTCTACAACGCCAACGGCGCCATTGCGGCGCGGGCGGTCGTCAGCCAGCGGGTCAAGGACGGCATGGTGATGATGTACCACGCCCAGGAGCGCAACGTGAACGTGCCCGGCTCCGAGATTACCGGCACCCGGGGCGGTATCCACAACTCCGTGACCCGCGTCTGCCCCAAGCCGACCCACATGATCGGCGGCTACGCGCAGCTCTCCTACAGCTTCAACTACTACGGCACCGTCGGCTCCAACCGCGACGAATTCGTGCTTGTCCGCAAGATGAAGAACGTCGACTGGCTGGACGAAGAGGGCAATGACACCGTGCAGGAGACCGTAAAATGAAGATTCGTTCCCAGGTAGGCATGGTCCTCAACCTCGACAAGTGCATCGGTTGCCACACCTGCTCGGTGACCTGCAAGAACGTCTGGACCAGTCGTGAAGGCGTCGAGTATGCCTGGTTCAACAACGTCGAGACCAAGCCCGGCATCGGCTATCCCAAGGAGTGGGAGAACCAGCACAAGTGGAAGGGCGGCTGGCTGCGTCGTCAGGATGGCAGGATCGAGCCGCGCATCGGCGGCAAGTGGCGGGTATTGGCGAACATCTTCGCCAACCCCGATCTGCCGGAGATCGACGACTACTACGAGCCGTTCACCTTCGATTACCAGCATCTGCATACCGCCAAGCTCGGCAAGCATCAGCCGGTGGCGCGCCCCCGTTCGCTGATCTCCGGCGAGCGCATGAACAAGATCGAATGGGGCCCGAACTGGGAGGAGATTCTCGGCACCGAGTTCGCCAAGCGGCGCAAGGATGCCAACTTCGAGAAGATCCAGGCCGACATCTACGGCCAGTTCGAGAACACCTTCATGATGTACCTGCCGCGGCTGTGCGAGCACTGCCTCAACCCGACCTGCGTGGCGTCGTGCCCGAGTGGCGCGATCTACAAGCGCGAGGAGGACGGCATCGTCCTGATCGACCAGGACAAGTGCCGCGGCTGGCGGATGTGCATCTCCGGCTGCCCCTACAAGAAGATCTACTACAACTGGAAGACCGGCAAGTCCGAGAAGTGCATCTTCTGCTACCCGCGCATCGAGGCCGGCCAGCCGACCGTCTGCTCCGAGACCTGCGTGGGCCGCATCCGCTACCTCGGCGTGCTGCTCTATGACGCCGACCGCATCGAGGAGGTGGCCAGCTCGCCGGACGAGCGTGATCTCTACCATCGCCAGTGCGAGATCTTCCTGGATCCCAACGACCCGGAGGTGATCGCCCAGGCGAAGAAGGACGGCATCACCGATAACGTGATCGCCGCCGCCCAGGCCTCGCCCGTCTACAAGCTGGCCATGGACTGGGGCCTGGCGCTGCCGCTGCACCCCGAGTATCGCACCCTGCCGATGGTCTGGTACGTGCCGCCGCTGTCGCCGATCCAGTCCGCCGCCGAGGCCGGCAACGTCGAGTTCGACGGCGTGATGCCCAGGATCGAGTCGCTGCGCATCCCGGTGAAGTACCTGGCCAACATGCTCACCGCCGGTGAGGAGGAGCCCGTTGTGCTGGCGCTCAAGCGCCTCATGGCCATGCGCCTCTACATGCGCGGCAAGCACGTCGAGGGCAAGGCCGAGACCGAGGTACTGGAGAGCGTGGGGCTGACCGTGGCCCAGGTGGAGGCCATGTACCGCTACCTGGCCATCGCCAACTACGAGGATCGCTTCGTCATCCCCACCAGCCACCGCGAGATGGCCACCGAGGCCTTCCCGGAGCGCGGCGGCTGCGGCTTCAGCTTCGGCGACGGCTGCCATGGCGACAGCAGCGAGAGCCTCTTTGGCGGGCGCAAGACAACCACCACCCTGGTTCAGCCAGTGGAAACCTATGACCCGCATGCCGAGGAGGTCCGTCATGGCTGAGGCAGCAATCCAGACCCCTGTGGCGGAGCCCGACATGCTGAGTCTGCGCGTGCTGGCCCGACTGCTCGACTACCCTACCGCGGCGCTGCAGGCGGCCGCGCCGGAGATGATCGAGATCCTCGATGCCGAACGCCGCTGGGAGGCGACGCTGCGCGCTCGGCTGATGGACTGGTGCCGGCGTCTGCTGGAGGCCGACCTGATGGAGCTGCAGGCCGAGTACGTGGCGCTATTCGACAAGGGGCGCAGCACCTCGCTGCTGCTCTTCGAGCACGTCCACGGCGAGTCTCGTGAACGCGGTCAGGCGATGGTCGACCTGATGGCCGAGTACAGCGCCGCGGGCTTCGAGCTCGATGCGCGTGAACTGCCCGACTACCTGCCGCTGTTCCTGGAGTATCTCTCGACCCGGCCGGAGGCCGATATCGGCCGCTGGCTGGGCGAGATTCGCCATATCCTGGCGCTGATTGCCGCTCGGCTGGAGGAGCGTGATGCCGATCACGCCCTGGTACCGCTGGGGCTGCTGGCGCTGATCGGCGCCGAAGGGGACGTCGATGCCCACCGCGAGACCGTGAAGGACGAAGCCCCCGATGACACCCCCGAGGCGCTGGACGAGGTCTGGGAGGAGGAGGCGGTGCGTTTCAGTGCCGCCTCCGACGAGGACTGCGCCCTGCAGTCCGCCGAGGGGCGGCGGCTGGCCGAGCGCAAGCAGGCCGTGGCCAGCGACCCCGTCAGGATCATGCCCAGCAGCGCCTCGACCGACTGCGGCCCGACCGATCGCGGCCCGACCGATCGCTAAAGGAGAACCGTCATGTTTAGCGAATACCTGCAACACCTGATCTATGGCTACTACCCGTACCTGGCCGGCACGGTGTTTCTGGTCGGCAGCCTGCTCCGCTACGACCATGGCCAGTACACCTGGAAGACCGGCTCGAGCCAGATGCTCTCCTCGAGGAACATGCGCCTGGGCAGCAACCTCTTCCATATCGGCATCATCGTGATCTTCTTCGGCCACCTGTTCGGCATGCTGACGCCGCACTGGGTCTATGCGCCCTTCCTGCACGCGGGCACCAAGCAGCTGATCGCCATCATCGTCGGCGGCGCGGCGGGTGTTGCCTGCCTGGCGGGCGGCGCCATGCTGCTATATCGCCGTATCTTCAACCCACGCGTGCGAGCCTCCTCCAGTCCGATGGACACGCTGATCCTGGCGCTGATCGTCTCCCAGGCTGCCCTGGGGCTGGTCACCGTGGTCTTCTCGCTGGGCCATCTCGACGGGGCCATGATGCTGACGCTCTCCAGCTGGGCGCAGTCGATCATCTTCTTCAGCGGCGGGGCGGCCGACTACATGACCGAGGTCTCCTGGATCTACAAGGTGCACATCTTCGTCGGCATGACCATCATCCTGCTGTTCCCCTTCTCGCGCCTGGTTCACGTGTGGAGCGTGCCCTTCGGCTACATCACGCGTCGCTATCAGGTTGTTCGCAAGCGGGGCTGAACATAGTCCTACCCATGCTGCTGGCGGGGGCGTCGGGGGCAGGTCGAAGAGGAGGTCCTACGCCAGGGATGGCGTCGGTAGCGCCCAGGGAAGGGTTTACAGCGCCTCCTCGTAGACCTGCCGCCGGCAAAGCCCTCCGACCAGGCCGATCAAGATGTGCTCATAGGATTTAGTCATGCAGAAGATCGATATCGAAATGATCCCGGGGGGCGCCGCTCCCCCGCCGATCCGGGTCGGCGAGACCACCCTCGAGGAGGCCGCCATCGCCGAGGAGATGCAGTACCACCCGGCGGACAGCGCCGGCACGGCCCAGCTCAAGGCGGCCCGTGCCCTGGTGGTGCGCGAGCTGCTGCGCCAGCGGGCGGCCGCACTGGGCATGGCCGAAGCCGCCGGCGAGGCAATCGACGAGGACGATACCGCGATCGCCGAGCTGCTGGAGCGGGAGCTGGAGGTGCCCGAGCCCGACGAGGCCGACTGCCGCCGCTTCCATGCCGCCCACCCCGAACGCTTCAGCGAAGCCACTCGCCTCAAGGTGCGCCACCTGCTGCTGGCTGCGGCGCCGGACGACGCTCCGGCCCGCGATGCCGGCTATCGCCTGGGCGAAAAGCTGATCCGCGAGCTGCAGGCCGTACCCGAGCGCTTCACCGAGTTTGCCCAGCGTCACTCCGCCTGCCCCTCGAAGGAGGCGGGGGGCGACCTGGGCTGGCTGGCCCCCGGCCAGACCGTGGCCGAGCTGGACCGCGCCCTGCAGCACCTGCCCGAGGGGCTCCACGATCGCCCACTGGCCTCGCGCTACGGCTGGCACGTCGTCACCATCGACGAGCGCCTCGAGGGACGCGAGCTGCCCTATGAGCAGGTGGCCGAGCATGTCCGCCACAGCCTGCGCGAGCAGGCCACCCGCCGGGCCCTGCGCCACTACCTGCTGGCGCTGGAGGCCGAGATCGGGGTCGAGGGGATCAGCCTCGACGATGAAAGTGCCAGTGCCCTGATGCAGTAGGCCTGGGCCTCTGGCTCGCCAAGCGTTAGCGGCTCTTCTTTCCACGACGTCGCCCGCACCGCGGGCGACGAGGAGGCTCCCATGGCTCATGTTTCTGTCGATACGCCTTTCACCGCGCTCGGCCTCGCCGTGCTCACCGTCTCCGACACCCGCGGCTTCGACGAGGATGGCAGCGGCGACCTGCTCGCCGAGCGCCTCACCGAGGCCGGCCACGCCCTGGTGGAGCGGCGCATCGTGCCCGACGACGTCTACCGCATCCGCGCGGTGGTCTCGGCCTGGGTGGTGCGCGAGGACATCCAGGGGATCCTGGTCAACGGCGGCACCGGCTTCACCCCCCGAGACACCACGCCCGAAGCGCTTGGGCCGTTGTTCGACAAGGCGGTCGATGGCTACGGCGAGCTGTTCCGTCAGCTCTCGCAGGCGACCATCGGCACCTCCACCATCCAGTCACGCGCCGTGGCCGGGCTGATCGACCGTACCCTGGTATTCGCCATGCCGGGGTCACCGAAGGCCTGCGCCACCGCCTGGGACGGCATCATCAAAGCCCAGCTCGACGCCCGCACCCGACCCTGCAACTTCGTCGCCATGGTGCTGCCCGAGGCGCGGCACTGCGCTTCCCGACAGGCGAGCGTCGACGAGGGCCTGGTGGAAGGAGTCGGGGCATGAACTGCGGCTGCGCGGCGGTCGTCACGCCCGGCCTGCTGGACCTCCACGACGCCCGTGCCCTGATGATGGCGGCCGGCGTGGCGGTGGCCGGCCACGAGCGGGTCGCCCTGGCCGAGGCCGCCGGCCGGGTGCTGGCTGAGGATGCCCGGGCCAGTCTCGATCTGCCCGGCGTCGACAACAGCGCCATGGACGGCTATGCCCTGCGTCGCGGCGAGCTTGCCGCGAGGCAGGATGGCCTGCCGGTGACGCTGCGCGTGCCGGCCGGTGCCGGGGTGCTCAGGCTGCCCGAAGGAGGCTGCGCGCGTATCTTCACCGGCGCCCCGGTGCCACTGGGCGCGGATGCCGTGGTGCCCCAGGAGAGGGTGAGCCTGGACGCCGCGGGGCGGGTACAGGTCGCGGGGGAGCTGGCCGAGGGCGCCAATATCCGCCGCCGCGGCGAGGAGAGCCGTGCCGGTGACGTGGTGCTGGTCGCGGGTGCCCGGCTGAACGCCGCGGCCATCGCCCTGCTGGCCAGCCAGGGCATCGCTGCCGTGACGGTGCGCCGACGGGTCCGCGTGGCCCTGGTGAGCACCGGTGACGAGCTGATCGAGCCCGGCCAGGCCCGGGTGCCCGGCCAGGTCTACAACAGCAACGGCGCCATGTTGCGTGCCCTGCTCGCCCAGCAGGGCTGCGAGCTCCTCGACCTGGGTGTGGTTGCCGACACCGCCGCTGACCTGGGTCAATGCCTTGCCCGGGCAGGCGAACAGGCCGATCTGATCGTGTGCACGGGCGGGGTCTCGGTGGGGGAGGAGGACCATGTGCGTCCGGTGCTGGAGCGCCTGGGCGGCATCGCCTTCCACGGCGTGGCGATCAAGCCCGGCAAGCCCTTCGTTCTCGGCTGGCTCGGCCCCTCGCTGCGCGACGGTACCCCGCTGATCGGCCTGCCCGGCAACCCGGTGGCCTCGCTGGTGGGCTGGCAGTGGCTGGCGCTGCCCTTGGTGCAGGGGCGTCAGGGGCGCACCCCGCCGGCGCTGCAGCGCTTTCCGGTTACCGCCGGCTTCTCCCGGCAGGCGCCGAGGGGCCGGCGCGAGCTGCTCAGGGTGGTGCTGGACTGGACCGGCGGCGCCCCCGTGGCACGCCTGGCGGGCGGGCAGGGCTCCCACATGCTCGGGGCCGCCAGTCAGGCCCATGGCTACCTGATCATCGATGCCGATACCCACGTGGAGGAAGGTCATGTCTACGGATACTGCCCCGGTACCCAGTTCCTCGACTGAGCTGCTGTTCCGCCCCCGACAGCTGCGTGAGCTGGTGCGTGGCGTGCCCTGGTTGGGCGACCTCGACGAGGACCAGCTCGAGGCCCTGCTGGAGGACAGCGAGATACGCACCCTCAAGACCCGCGAGTGGCTGTTCCGCCAGGATGCGCCGGCCAGGTGGCTCTACGTGGTGATCAGCGGGGCGGTGCGCCTGGTGCGCAGCGCCGGTGATGGCCGGCAGGCGACCATCCGCTGCGCGGAGCGTGGTGGCACCCTGGGCGAGCTGAGCATGGTGTCCAGCGCCGGCGTCTATCTCTACTCTGCCGAGGCCCTGCGCCGCACCCATGTGCTGGCCATACCGGCGGCGCGCTGCCGCGGGATCATGGACCGCCAGCCGGCCTGCCGGGCGGAGTTCATGAGCCGTCTGGCCCTGGAGCTCACCGAGCGCCTCGAGGACATGGCGCTGCTGACCCAGGCCGACGCCATGGCGCGCCTGGTCAGCTACATTTTGCGCCAGCTGCCGGCGGGCCGCGCCAGGGGGCCTCGGGTGGTACGGCTGACCATTCCCAAGCGCTGGCTGGCCGCCCAGCTGGCCATGACCCCGGAGACCCTCTCCCGGCTGCTGGCCAGGCTGCGCGAGGAGGGGGTCATCAACATCGACCGCCAGCGACTGGTGGTGCTCGACGAACAGAAGCTGCGTGATGTCATGCTCAGCGACGATTGAGCGCGTGATGCCGGCAGCCAGGGCCAGGCGCGGGAAAGGCCGCATGGTACAGTAGTGGCTTCGCGAGACCCTGGGGAGAACGATGCTGCTGGAGAGCCTTTCGCCATTGTCGGGAGGCATCAACCTGCTGCTGGTGCTGCTCTCGGTGCTCACCTCGGCCCTCACTGCCGCCGTGGGTGTCGGCGGCGGGGTGCTGATGATCATGGCACTGGCCCAGGTGATGCCGGCAGCGGCATTGATCCCGGTCCACGGCATGGTGCAGTTCGGCTCCAATGTCGGCCGCACGGCGCTGACCTGGCGCCATGTTGACCGCGGCGTGCTCGCCGTCTTCCTGCCGGGCGTGGTGCTGGGCGCGCTGGCCGCCGCCTGGCTGCTGGTGCGGCTGCCGGCCGGGGTGCTGGAACTGAGCATCGCGGCCTTCGTGCTCTACACCTGCTGGGGGCCGGGGCTGCCGAAGCGGGCCCTGGGGCGGGGTGGCGTGCTGGTTGCCGGCGCCGTCACCACCCTGCTCTCCAGCCTGGTGGGTGCCAGCGGCCCCATGGTGGCGGCCTTCATCAAGCAGAGCCAGGCCGGTCGCCTGGCCAAGGTGGCGACCTTCTCCGCCTGCATGCTGCTTCAGCACCTGACCAAGGCCTTCGTGTTCGGCGTTGCCGGCTTCGTCTTTCGCGACTGGCTGGCGCTGATGCTCTCGATGGTGGCGGCGGGCTTTCTCGGCACCTGGCTGGGCCTGCGCCTCCTGCATCGTCTCTCGGAGCGCCGTTTCGACACTCTCTTCAGGTGGGCGCTGACACTGCTTGCGCTGCGCCTGCTGTGGCTCGGCGGGCAGCGGCTGATGTTGGCCGGAGGATGACGCCTGACCTGGGCAGAGCCGCAGGGAACCAATGCTCAGGGTCTCTGAGCGTCGCACGAAAAGTTTGATCCTCGGCCTGTACAGCGTGCGGCAGGCGGCCATAATGACCACGTGTATCGCTGATAACTTCTCGAGGGAAAGTGACATGGTGCCCATCACAATCAGAAAACGGCGCCGGGAAGGGGGCATCCTCGTGCTGCTGGTCGGTCTGCTGCTGACTGCCACGGCCGTCCAGGCCAATCCCCGCTATGCCGGTATCGTCATCGATGCCGACAGCCAGGAGATCCTCTACGCCGAGAATGCCGACAAGCTGCGCTATCCGGCCTCGCTGACCAAGATGATGACGCTTTACCTGCTGTTCGAGGCCCTGGAGGAGGAAAGGCTGAGCCTGGCCCAGCCCCTGCCGGTCTCTGCCCATGCCGCCTCCGAGCCGGCTTCCAAGCTCTATGTGAAGGCCGGTTCCACCATTCCCGTGGAGACGGCCATCCAGGCGCTGGTGATCAAGTCGGCCAACGACGTGGCTGTCGTGGTGGCTGAAGCCCTGGGCGGCAGCGAGACGCACTTTGCCCGCATGATGACCGACAAGGCGCGCGACCTGGGCATGCCGGATACCGTCTTTCGCAATCCCAACGGCCTGCCCGATGCCGGCCAGGTCACCACGGCACGTGACATGGCAGTGCTCGCTCGCAGCCTGATGCGAGATTTCCCTCAGTACTACTCCTATTTCTCGCGGACGCGCTTCACCTGGCAGGGCAAGACCATTACCGGCCACAATCGCCTGCTGGACAACTACCCCGGTGCCGATGGCATGAAGACGGGCTTCATTCGCGCCTCGGGGTTCAACGTCGCCACCTCGGCGGTGCGCGACGGCCGTCGCCTGCTCACCGTCGTCATGGGCGGTTTCAGCGCCGCCTCGCGGGATGCCCATACCGCTGATCTGCTGGATCGAAGCTTCCTGCGCGCCTCGCTGGCCGATGGCCGCGGCTGGCTGGCCAGCGCGGACATCTCCGGTGGCCGTCTGATGCCGGGCCAGCCTGTCGGCGACCGGCGGCGTCTGGCCAGCCTCGGCGCATCGGCCGAGGCCCCGGCGGCGACAGCGGCAGCGCCCTCGGCAGCAGGGGATCCTCCGGGGCAGTCGGCGGCATCACGGGTTGCCAGCATCGAGGCGCCCGCCTCCACCGCCGCGGCGGGTCAGGAGCAGGGCTCGGCCGACGACCCCATCCGCGAGCTGATCGCCGACACCCGTGCCGCGGAGACAACCGCAACGGAAGAGGGGGGCTGGGGTGTGCAGATCGGCGCCTTCAGCGATGCCGGCCATGCGCGCACGCTGGCCTCCCGCGCCGCCAGCCAGCTGGCCAGCGAGCTGGCCGATGCCCGAATCGCCGTGGCCGATGCCGGGGGGGCCGGGGTCTATCGTGCCCGCCTGGTGGACATGGACGAGAGCCAGGCCCAGACCGCGTGTCGGCGCCTGGTGGCCCAGGGCATGGAGTGCATGGTGGTTCAGGCCAGCCTCTGAGGCGTCAGGGCTATCGCAGTTACCCGAAGCGAGAGGCGCCGCGGGCAGGTCGCAGGGGAGGTCTTGCGATAGCCCTGTCCGGGGCTTGCCCTGCGTCACGTCACCGACTAGCGTAGTGACTTCTACCCACCCCGCCGGCCTCAGGTCGGCGGGGTGGCATTTTTGGGGTTCGGTCAGGGAGGGCATCGCCATGTCATCGTCACTCAAGGGCATCGGTTTCATGTGTCTGGGGGTGCTCTGCCTGGCCATCGGTGACGCCATCTCCAAGTGGCTGGGCGAGGTGCACTCGCCGCTGCAGATCATCTTCTTCCGCACCCTGGTCTCGCTGCCGCTGATCGCGTTGCTGGCCGTGTTCGGCGGCGGCCTGCGCAAGCTGCGGACCCGTCGTCCCGGGATCCACCTGCTGCGCGGGCTGATCTACACCGGCACCATGTTCTGCTTCGTGCTGGGCCTGACCCTGCTGCCACTGGCCGAGGCTACCGCCATCGCCTTCGTGGCCCCGCTGTTCGTTACCCTGCTCTCGGTGCCGCTGCTGGGCGAGCGCATCGAGGGGCCGGTGCTGGCGGCCTCGCTGGTGGGGTTTGTCGGCGTACTGATCGTGGTGCGTCCCGGGGGCGAGGCCTTCGATCCCGGCGCGCTGGCACTGATCGGGGCGGCGGTCTTCTATGCGCTGATGATGATCACCGCACGCCGCTGGGGCAGCACCGAGCACCTCTGGGCCATGGTCTTCTACATGACCCTGGTGCCCTTTGCGGTGACCGCCCTGGCACTGCCCTGGGTGTGGCAGACGCCCCACCCCTGGCACTGGCTGGGCTTTTTGGGCTCGGGGCTCTTCGGGGTGGGGGCCACGGCCTCCATCACCATGGCCTTCCGCCATGCGCCGGCGGCCATCGCCGCGCCCTTCGACTACACGGCCATGCTCTGGGCAGTGCTGCTGGGCTGGTGGTTCTGGGGCGAGATGCCGGATATCTGGGTCTTCATCGGCAGTGCGCTGATCATCGGCAGTGGCCTGGCGATCGCCTACCACGAACGACGCACCACCCTGAAGCGCCGGCCGACCTCATGACGCCGGGTCTTGAAAGTGCCAGCGCCGCCAATGGCGAGCGACCAGCCCGTGGCGCGGTGCCGCCACCAGCGCCATCAGGAACAGCGCCGAGGCCACCAGCACGATGGCGCCCCCCGAGGCGATGTCCAGCCTGACCGAGAGTGCCAATCCGGCGACCGCGGACAGCACCCCGACGCCTACCGAGAGCGCCAGCATGGTACCGAAGCGGTCGGTCAGCAGGTGGGCGGTGGCCCCGGGTGTAACCAGCATCGCCACCACCAGGATGATGCCCACGGTTTCCAGGCTGGCCACGATGGTCAGGGTCAGCAGCATGATCAGGCCATAGTGGATGGCACTGACGTTGAAGCCCAGTGCCTGGGCCTGCTGAGGGTCGAAGGTATAGAGCAGCAACGGGCGGTAGGCCAGCCAGATCGTCAGTGCGGCGACAAGACTGGCCAGCAGGGTCAGCATCAGTGCCGATGTCTGCACGCCCAGGACATTGCCGAAGAGAATATGCATCAGGTGTGTGCTGGTGGCGATCTTGCTGATGATCACGATGCCCAGGGCAAAGGCGGCGGTGAACATCAGGCCCATGGCGGCATCCGACTTGATTCGCGTGTGGCGCTCGATGGCACCGATCCCCAGCGAGGTCAGTGCGCCGGTCATGAAGGCACCGACAAAGAAGGGCCAGCCCAGCAGATAGGCGATTGCCACGCCGGGCAGTACCGCATGGGAAATGGCGTCGCCCAGCAGCGACCAGCGCTTGAGCACGACGATGCAGGAGAGCAGCCCGCAGGCGGCCCCCACCAGTACCGAGGTCAGCAGCGCGCGCTGCATGAAGCGGTATTCGAAGGGCGCGGCCAGGTCATCGGGCAGCAGGTTCACCACCAGCATCAGCAGCCCCGTCAGGGTCTCGACCAGTCCCGTGGCCAGTGCGTCAAGCGGCAGCATGGATACCTCCCGAGGGCGCGACCGGCGTGCCGGTGGCCAGCCGCGCCAGCATGCTGTCGCTGAGCATCGTCTCCGGGGGGCCGAGGCCAAACATGGTGCGATTGATCAGCAGTACCTGATCGGCATGTTGCCGGGCACCGGACAGGTCGTGCGTCACCATGATGATGGTTCGCCCGGCACGGCGCTGGCGCTCGAGGGTGGCCATGATCAATGCTTCGCTGGGTGGGTCGACACCAGCCAGGGGCTCGTCCAGGAGAAGAATGGACGCCTCCTGCGCCAGTGCGCGCGCCAGCATCACGCGCTTCTTCTGTCCGCCGGACAGCTCGCCGATCGGCCGAGTGCCCAGGTCAGTCATGTCAACGGCGTCCAGCGCCGCCTCGACCGCCCGGCGATGGCGGGGATTGGCCCAGCGCTGAGGCAGCAGGCGCTGCCACAGGGGGTCATGGCGCATCAGCCCGAAGCGCCCGGTCATGACCGTATCCTTGACCGAGATGGGGAAGTCCCACTCCATGCGCTCCTGCTGAGCCATGTAGGCAATGCGGCCGGCCTGGCGCTGGACCAGTGACGGTCGGCCAAGAATCCTGAGCTCGCCGCGCAGGGGGGAAAGGCTGCCGACCACCACGCTCAGCAGGCTCGACTTGCCCCCCCCGTTGGGCCCCACGATGGCCGTCCACTGGCCCTGGGGCAGCGACAGCGAGATATTCTCGAGCACTGGCTCCTGGCCATAGGCGGCATACAGTCCGCTGACCTCGAGTGCCGGTGTGGCGTCAGTGGCGCGATTCTCCATCGGATTCTCCCAGTGTCTCGGTCAGCAGGCGGGCATTGTGGCGCAGCAGGCTGGCATAGTCGGACGCCTCGCCGTCCGGTTCACTGAGCGAGTCCACGTAAAGCGGCCCGGCGATGTCGACGTCGGTCTCGTCGGCCACGCTGCGCACGTGGCGGTCGGAAATGGTGCTCTCCCAGAAGATGGCCTCGGGACGGCGCTGATTGATGAGGTCCACGATCCGCATCAGCTGGTCAGGCGTGCCATCACTTTCGGAGTTGGTGCCCCAGATGCCGTCATGGTCGAAGTCGAAGGCATCGGCGAAATAGGAGAAGGCGGCTTCGCTGGTGATCAGCAGCCGCCGCTCGTCGGGAATGCTCGACATCTGCTCCCGCAGCTCGGCATGGAGGTCGTGCAGTGCCTCGCTCAGCGCCTCGCCGCGTGCGGCGAAATCCTCTGCTGCCTCGGGGCGAGCCTCGCCGAGCTCCGCGGCGATGACGCCTGCGTATTCGGCGGCGGCGCGCGGATCCATCCACAGGTGCGGGTCGGGCTCACCTGCCAGACTACCGGTCACGATGGGCCGGGTGGGATAGCCGCTTGCCTTGGCCAGGGCGACCAGGGGGACGTCGTCGCCGATGGTGGCGCGAATCTGGCCGACCCATTGCTCCAGATCGTAGCCGTTGTAGAACACCACTTCGGCGTTCTCCAGTGCGATGAAGTTGCTCGGCACCAGCTCCCACTCATGCACCTCGGCATCCACCGGGGTCAGCACGTCGATCTCGGCGTCGTCACCGGCAACCTGCCGGACCAGGTCACCGATGACCGAGAAGGTGGCCGTGACGCGCAGTGGTGGCTGATCGGCCTGTGCCACCGGGGAGAGTGCCAGCAGCAGGCCGGCGGCAAGCGACAGGGACGGCATGGAGGGCAGCATCGAGATCGGTTCCTTCGGGGCTGGAGGAAAGTCGGCCGGGTGGCCGCTAGAATCAATGTACTACGACTATCTTAGCCAAGGTTAACTTGTAGGGTAGTAGGAAATTTCTATCGGCGCGATGTTGTCGCCTTAACCGGGCATTGGCTATATTGGCTCGACATTCCCCCACGCCGATCGAGTGATGTCCCACCGCCTGAACAAGTCAGATGCGCTCCCGCCCAGCGATCAGCACGCGCAGCAGTACGCCGCGGTGCGCAATGCTCACGAAACCGAACTGCTCGAGGACTATGTTGAGCTGATCGGGGACCTCCTCAAGCATCAGGGCGAAGCACGCTCGGCGGACGTCGCGGCGCGCATGGGTGTCAGCCAGGCCACGGTGTCGAAGACCGTGGCGCGGCTCAAGGCGCTCGGTCTGGTATCGAGCCAGCCCTATCGGGCGCTGTTTCTGACCGAGAGTGGCGAGGCCATGGCCGATATGGCGCGCCAGCGTCACGCCATCGTGCTGCAGTTCCTGCGCGCGCTCGGCGTCAGCGACAGCACCGCCAGAATCGATGCAGAGGGCATGGAGCATCACGTCAGCCAGGAAACCCTGGACGTGATGCGTCACTTCACCCTCGAACGGGAGCGCTGCCGCTCCTGACCCTCGGTTGTTACCCCCGGTTGTTCGACCATGGTCAAGCAGCGGAGCAGTTTCCGCTGGTTGTATTTTAGTTATGTTATAACGTATCTTATTGGCCGTGATTCAAGACCCCCATCTCATCCGACCGGGAGATACCATGACGCGCTTTCCTCTTCGTCTGCTTGCACCGCTGGCAGGAGCCATGTTCCTGGGGACCACGGCGCATGGGCAGGACACCCATCAGCACGACCATGACGCCCATGAGCACGATCACGGTGCCCATCAGCATGATCACGATGCTCATCAGCACGACCATGGCCAAGAGGGTGCGGAATCGGGCCTTGCCGGGCTGGGCCTCTCCGCCGCCTTGACCGTGGAAGGGATCTATCACAACCGTTTCTCGGGTGACGAGGGCACGCCCGCCGGCTTCGGTCATGGTGGCGGTCACGATCATGGCCATGACGACCACGGCCATGATCATGGCCTCGATGAGGGCTTCAATCTCGGTCACTCGGAAGTGATGCTGCAGGGAGAGGCCTCGCTGTTCGAGGGCCAGGCCATCGTATCGCTCACCGAGGACGATATCAGCCTCGAGGAGGCCTTCCTGGCGACTCGCGCGCTGCCGCATGATCTGCGCATCAAGGCGGGCAAGTTCCTCTCGGATATCGGCTACGTCAACCGTCGTCATCCCCATGCCTGGGACTTCATCGAACGTCCGCTGGTGAACGCGTTCCTTTTCGGCGATCACGGCCTGCAGGAGACCGGCGTGCAGCTGACCTGGGCACCCGGTGACCGGGTCGTCGTCGGGGGCGAGCTCTTCCAGGGCGAAGGCGCGGGACTGACCCGGTTCGACGAGGCCGGCCGCGAGGCCCGCGATAGCGGGCCGCGGCTCGGCACCCTGTTCATCACGTATCGCCCGGATCTGGGGGAGGCTCAGCACCTCGCGCTCGGGGCGTCGGCGGGTATGAACGAGCAGTATGTGCGCGTCGATGATCACGGCCAGCATGCGCATAGCGTCGAAGGGGATAACTGGTTCGCCGGGCTCGATGTCCGCTTCCACCATGACGCCGGTCGCAAGGCGGGACATGGCGACTGGCAGCTGGGGGCCGAATATTTCTACACCGAGCGTGATCTGCAGGAGCATGTGCAGCATCACGACCAGTGGCACGCCCGTGACCAGTATATGGAACGTCAGGATGGTGCCTACGTGGAGGCCATCTACGGCATCGCGCCGCGCTGGGAAGTCGGGCTGCGCAGCGAGGCCTTGGGACTGACCAACGAGGTGGTGGCGTCGCACCCCACTGAGATCGTGTCGGAAGGGACGTCCTGGCGTCAGAGTGGCCAGGTCACCTGGCACCTGCGTGACGACGTCTTCCTGCGGGCACAGGCCAGCCACGAAGACGTTGCCGGTCAGGACGACAGCTGGGTGGCCATGCTGCAGTTCAACGCCACCTTTGGCCACCACGCCGGGCATGCCCATTAACGCAAGGCACGGCGTTGGCGATGAACGCCGTGACTCGTGTGTCAGTCGCTGGAGGATAGCGCGATGCCATCTATTGAAGAGACCAGCCTGCTGTCGATGCCGGATGCGGCCTACATGAACGATGAGCAGCTGGCTTTCTTCCGCCGTCGGCTGCTCGCCGACAAGGCCCGCATCGAGGAGCATCTGGGCGACATTCGTGCCGCCATGGCCTCTCACGAGCGCGACAGCGACGAGCTGGACCAGGCGGCCTTCGAGGAGGAGCTGCGCCTGCAGCTGCGCCAGGCCGACCGTGAAACTCGCCTGCTGGCCAATATCGACGCGGCCCTGCGCCGCATCGAGTCGGGCGACTACGGCTACTGCGAGGAGACCGGCGAGTCGATCGGATTGCCGCGGCTACTGCTGCGTCCCACCGCCCGGCTGTGCCTGGAGGCCAAGGAGCGCCAGGAGAAGCGCGAGAACCACTACCGCAAGATCCGAGGTGAAGGCTGATGACATCCCTGCAACAGACCCTGCCGGTGACCGTGCTCTCCGGCTTTCTGGGCGCCGGCAAGACCACCCTGCTCAACCATATTCTTGCCAAC